>NZ_CP180549.1:2528651-3792977 GCF_047778075.1 Neptuniibacter sp. QD57_21
CACCACTGTATGTGAATGTAACCGTGATTGGTGAAGTCACGTCAGCGGCTGGCTGGTCAACCGATACGGTGTAAGGTGTTGTCGTTGTACCTTCCACTACAGTCGCTGGACCGGTTAGGGATACGTAAGCACTTTCTGTTGTAGGTTCAGTTGTGCTTGGATCAGCATCATCGGTGATCGTCGTTTCTACTGCGTTGTTCGTTGCATCTTCAGCGATGTGCTCGAAATTGCTGTCTGTGATCGTATCGATCTCGATGGTGAACGCTTCAGCACCTTCCGCCAGGACATCATCCAAGGTATCAATAGTGAACGTGGTGCTGTTCTGACCTGCTGGGATCTGAACACTTGCTACACCGGTGAAGTCTGTACCGTCTGCCGCTACACCACTGTATGTAAATGTAACCGTGATTGGTGAAGTCACGTCAGCCGCTGGCTGGTCAACCGATACGGTGTAAGGTGTTGTCGTTGTACCTTCTACTACAGACGCAGGGCCTGTTAGGGATACGTAAGCCGTCTCTTGATCCGGTTCAGTTGTGCTTGGATCAGTATCATCGGTGATCGTCGTTTCTACTGCGTTGTTCGTTGCATCTTCAGCGATATGCTCGAAGTTGCTGTCTGTGATCGTATCGATCTCAATGGTGAACGCTTCAGCACTTTCCGCTAGAACATCATCCAAGGTATCGATGGTGAACGTTGTGCTGTTCTGACCTGCAGGGATCTGAACGCTTGCCACACCGGTGAAGTCAGTACCGTCTGCCGCGACACCACTGTATGAGAATGTAACCGTGATTGGTGAAGTCACGTCAGCGGCTGGCTGATCAACCGATACCGTGTAAGGCGTTGTCGTTGTACCTTCCACTACAGACGCTGGACCGGTTAGGGATACGTAAGCCGTCTCTTGATCCGGTTCAGTTGTGCTTGGATCAGTATCATCGGTGATCGTCGTTTCTACCGCGTTGTTGGTTGCATCTTCAGCGATGTGCTCGAAGTTGCTGTCTGTGATCGTATCGATCTCGATAGTGAACGCTTCAGCACCTTCAGCTAGGACATCATCCAAGGTATCAATAGTGAACGTGGTGCTGTTCTGGCCCGCTGGGATCTGAACGCTGGCCACACCGGTGAAGTCTGTACCGTCTGCCGCGACACCACTGTATGTGAATGTAACCGTAATTGGTGAAGTCACGTCAGCCGCTGGCTGGTCAACCGATACGGTGTAAGGCGTGGTTGTATTGCCTTCGATGACAGTCGCAGGGCCTGTTAGGGATACGTAAGCCGTCTCTTGATCCGGTTCAGTTGTGCTTGGATCAGTATCATCGGTGATCGTCGTTTCTACCGCGTTGTTGGTTGCATCTTCAGCGATGTGCTCGAAGTTGCTGTCCGTGATCGTATCGATCTCAATCGTGAACGTCTCAGCACCTTCCGCTAGAACATCATCAAGTGTATCGATAGTGAACGTGGTGCTGTTCTGACCCGCTGGGATCTGAACGCTTGCTACACCAGTGAAGTCTGTACCGTCTGCCGCGACACCCGTGTAGGTGAACGTCACTGTAATTGGTGAAGTCACGTCAGCGGCTGGCTGGTCAACCGATACGGTGTAAGGCGTTGTAGTTGTACCTTCTACTACAGATGCAGGGCCTGTTAGAGATACGTAAGCCGTCTCTTGATCCGGCTCAGTCGTTGTTGGATCGCTATCATCAGTGATCGTGGTATCAACGGAGTTGTTGGTCGCATCTTCGGCAATGTGCTCGAAGTTGCTGTCTGTGATCGTATCGATCTCGATGGTGAACGCTTCAGCACCTTCCGCCAGGACATCATCCAAGGTATCAATAGTGAACGTGGTGCTGTTCTGACCCGCTGGGATCTGAACGCTGGCTACGCCAGTGAAGTCTGTACCGTCTGCCGCGACACCACTGTATGTAAATGTCACAGTGATTGGTGAAGTCACGTCAGCGGCTGGCTGATCTACAGATACCGTGTAAGGTGTGGTTGTATTGCCTTCGATGACAGTCGCAGGGCCTGTTAGGGATACGTAAGCAGTCTCTTGATCCGGTTCAGTTGTGCTTGGATCAGTATCATCGGTGATCGTCGTTTCTACTGCGTTGTTGGTTGCATCTTCAGCGATATGCTCGAAGTTGCTGTCTGTGATCGTATCGATCTCAATGGTGAACGCTTCAGCGCCTTCCGCTAGAACATCATCCAAGGTATCGATGGTGAACGTTGTGCTGTTCTGACCTGCTGGGATCTGAACGCTTGCTACACCAGTGAAGTCTGTACCGTCTGCCGCGACACCACTGTATGAGAATGTAACCGTGATTGGTGAAGTCACGTCAGCGGCTGGCTGATCAACCGATACCGTGTAAGGTGTTGTCGTTGTACCTTCTACTACAGACGCAGGGCCTGTTAGGGATACGTAAGCCGTCTCTTGATCCGGTTCAGTTGTGCTTGGATCAGTATCATCAGTGATCGTCGTTTCTACTGCGTTGTTCGTTGCATCTTCAGCGATATGCTCGAAGTTGCTGTCTGTGATCGTATCGATCTCAATGGTGAACGCTTCAGCACCTTCCGCTAGAACATCATCCAAGGTATCAATGGTGAACGTTGTGCTGTTCTGACCTGCTGGGATCTGAACACTTGCTACACCAGTGAAGTCTGTACCGTCTGCCGCGACACCACTGTACGTAAACGTTACAGTGATTGGTGAAGTCACGTCAGCCGCTGGCTGGTCAACCGATACGGTGTAAGGCGTGGTTGTATTGCCTTCGATGACAGTCGCAGGACCTGTTAGGGATACGTAAGCACTTTCTGTTGTTGGTTCAGTTGTGCTTGGATCAGCATCATCGGTGATCGTCGTTTCTACCGCGTTGTTCGTTGCATCTTCAGCGATATGCTCGAAGTTGCTGTCTGTGATCGTATCGATCTCAATCGTGAACGCTTCAGCGCCTTCCGCTAGAACATCATCCAAGGTATCAATGGTGAACGTTGTGCTGTTCTGACCTGCTGGTATCTGAACGCTGGCTACACCAGTGAAGTCAGTACCGTCTGCCGCTACACCACTGTATGTGAATGTAACCGTAATTGGGGAAGTCACGTCAGCAGCAGGCTGGTCAACCGATACGGTGTAAGGCGTGGTTGTATTGCCTTCGATGACAGTCGCAGGGCCGGTTAGGGATACGTAAGCCGTCTCTTGATCCGGTTCAGTTGTGCTTGGATCAGTATCATCGGTGATCGTGGTACCAACCGAGTTGTTGATCGCATCAGGACCAATGACTGGGTAATTAGTATCTGTGATGCTATCAATAGCAATCGTGAACGTCTCAGCACCTTCCGCTAGGACATCATCCAAGGTATCAATAGTGAACGTGGTGCTGTTCTGACCCGTAGGGATCTGAACGCTGGCCACACCGGTAAAATCCGTACCGTCTGCCGCGACACCACTGTATGTAAACGTTACTGTAATTGGCGTAACAACAGATGCAGCAGGCTGATCTACCGATACGGTGTAAGGTGTGGTTGTATCACCCTCGATAACAGACGCAGGACCAGTCAGAGAAACTAGAGCTCCATCATTATCTGTAATTTCGGTATCAACCGAGTTGTTGGTTGCATCTTCGGCGATGTGCTCGAAGTTGCTGTCTGTGATCGTATCGATCTCAATCGTGAACGCTTCAGTACCTTCAGCTAGAACATCATCCAAGGTATCGATGGTGAACGTTGTGCTGTTCTGACCTGCTGGGATCTGAACGCTTGCTACACCGGTAAAGTCTGTACCGTCTGCCGCGACACCACTGTATCTGAATGTAACCGTGATTGGTGAAGTCACGTCAGCGGCTGGCTGGTCAACCGATACGGTGTAAGGTGTTGTCGTTGTACCTTCCACTACAGTCGCTGGACCGGTTAGGGATACGTAAGCACTTTCTGTTGTTGGTTCAGTTGTGCTTGGATCAGCATCATCGGTGATCGTCGTTTCTACTGCGTTGTTGGTTGCATCTTCAGCGATGTGCTCGAAGTTGCTGTCTGTGATCGTATCGATCTCAATCGTGAACGCTTCAGCACCTTCTGCTAGGACATCATCCAACGTATCAATGGTGAACGTTGTGCTGTTCTGACCTGCTGGGATCTGAACGCTTGCTACACCAGTAAAGTCTGTACCGTCTACCGCGACACCTGTGTAAGTAAATGTAACCGTGATTGGTGAAGTCACGTCAGCAGCTGGCTGGTCAACCGATACGGTGTAAGGCGTGGTTGTATTGCCTTCGATGACAGTCGCAGGACCTGTTAGGGATACGTAAGCAGTCTCTTGATCCGGTTCAGTTGTGCTTGGATCAGTATCATCGGTGATCGTCGTTTCTACCGCGTTGTTGGTTGCATCTTCAGCGATGTGCTCGAAGTTGCTGTCTGTGATCGTATCGATCTCAATCGTGAACGCTTCAGCACCTTCTGCTAGGACATCATCCAACGTATCAATGGTGAACGTTGTGCTGTTCTGACCTGCTGGGATCTGAACGCTTGCTACACCAGTAAAGTCTGTACCGTCTACCGCGACACCTGTGTAAGTAAATGTAACCGTGATTGGTGAAGTCACGTCAGCAGCTGGCTGGTCAACCGATACGGTGTAAGGCGTGGTTGTATTGCCTTCGATGACAGTCGCAGGACCTGTTAGGGATACGTAAGCCGTCTCTTGATCCGGCTCAGTTGTTGTAGGATCGCTGTCATCAGTGATCGTGGTATCAACGGAGTTATTGGTTACATCTTCAGCGATGTGCTCGAAGTTGCTGTCTGTGATCGTATCGATCTCAATGGTGAACGCTTCAGCACCTTCTGCTAGAACATCATCCAAGGTATCGATGGTGAACGTTGTGCTGTTCTGACCTGCAGGGATCTGAACGCTTGCTACACCAGTAAAGTCAGTACCGTCTGCCGCGATACCACTGTATGTGAATGTAACCGTAATTGGTGAAGTCACGTCAGCCGCTGGCTGATCGACAGATACGGTGTAAGGCGTGGTTGTATTGCCTTCGATGACAGTCGCTGGACCGGTTAGGGATACGTAAGCCGTCTCTTGATCCGGTTCAGTTGTGCTTGGATCAGTATCATCGGTGATCGTCGTTTCTACCGCGTTGTTCGTTGCATCTTCAGCGATATGCTCGAAGTTGCTGTCTGTGATCGTATCGATCTCAATCGTGAACGCTTCAGCGCCTTCCGCTAGAACATCATCCAAGGTATCAATGGTGAACGTTGTGCTGTTCTGACCTGCTGGTATCTGAACGCTGGCTACACCAGTGAAGTCAGTACCGTCTGCCGCTACACCACTGTATGTGAATGTAACCGTAATTGGGGAAGTCACGTCAGCAGCAGGCTGGTCAACCGATACGGTGTAAGGCGTGGTTGTATTGCCTTCGATGACGGTCGCAGGGCCTGTTAGGGATACGTAAGCAGTCTCTTGATCCGGTTCAGTTGTGCTTGGATCAGTATCATCGGTGATCGTCGTTTCTACTGCGTTGTTGGTTGCATCTTCAGCGATGTGCTCGAAGTTGCTGTCGGTGATCGTATCGATCTCAATGGTGAACGCTTCAGCACCTTCCGCCAGGACATCATCCAAGGTATCGATGGTGAACGTTGTGCTGTTCTGACCTGCTGGGATCTGAACGCTGGCTACACCAGTGAAGTCTGTACCGTCTGCCGCGACACCACTGTATGTAAATGTCACAGTGATTGGTGAAGTCACGTCAGCGGCTGGCTGATCTACAGATACCGTGTAAGGTGTGGTTGTATTGCCTTCGATGACAGTCGCAGGGCCTGTTAGGGATACGTAAGCAGTCTCTTGATCCGGTTCAGTTGTGCTTGGATCAGTATCATCGGTGATCGTCGTTTCTACTGCGTTGTTGGTTGCATCTTCAGCGATATGCTCGAAGTTGCTGTCTGTGATCGTATCGATCTCAATGGTGAACGCTTCAGCGCCTTCCGCTAGAACATCATCCAAGGTATCGATGGTGAACGTTGTGCTGTTCTGACCTGCTGGGATCTGAACGCTTGCTACACCAGTGAAGTCTGTACCGTCTGCCGCGACACCACTGTATGAGAATGTAACCGTGATTGGTGAAGTCACGTCAGCGGCTGGCTGATCAACCGATACCGTGTAAGGTGTTGTAGTTGTACCTTCTACTACAGACGCAGGGCCTGTTAGGGATACGTAAGCCGTCTCTTGATCCGGTTCAGTTGTGCTTGGATCAGTATCATCAGTGATCGTCGTTTCTACTGCGTTGTTCGTTGCATCTTCAGCGATATGCTCGAAGTTGCTGTCTGTGATCGTATCGATCTCAATGGTGAACGCTTCAGCACCTTCCGCTAGAACATCATCCAAGGTATCAATGGTGAACGTTGTGCTGTTCTGACCTGCTGGGATCTGAACACTTGCTACACCAGTGAAGTCTGTACCGTCTGCCGCGACACCACTGTACGTAAACGTTACAGTGATTGGTGAAGTCACGTCAGCCGCTGGCTGGTCAACCGATACGGTGTAAGGCGTGGTTGTATTGCCTTCGATGACAGTCGCAGGACCTGTTAGGGATACGTAAGCACTTTCTGTTGTTGGTTCAGTTGTGCTTGGATCAGCATCATCGGTGATCGTCGTTTCTACCGCGTTGTTCGTTGCATCTTCAGCGATATGCTCGAAGTTGCTGTCTGTGATCGTATCGATCTCAATGGTGAACGCTTCAGCACCTTCTGCTAGAACATCATCCAAGGTATCGATGGTGAACGTTGTGCTGTTCTGACCTGCAGGGATCTGAACGCTTGCTACACCAGTAAAGTCAGTACCGTCTGCCGCTACACCACTGTATGTGAATGTAACCGTAATTGGGGAAGTCACGTCAGCAGCAGGCTGGTCAACCGATACGGTGTAAGGCGTGGTTGTATTGCCTTCGATGACAGTCGCAGGGCCGGTTAGGGATACGTAAGCCGTCTCTTGATCCGGTTCAGTTGTGCTTGGATCAGTATCATCGGTGATCGTCGTTTCTACTGCGTCGTTGGTTGCATCTTCAGCGATGTGCTCGAAGTTGCTGTCTGTGATCGTATCGATCTCGATAGTGAACGCTTCAGCACCTTCTGCTAGGACATCATCCAAGGTATCGATGGTGAACGTTGTGCTGTTCTGACCCGCTGGGATCTGAACGCTTGCTACACCAGTGAAGTCTGTACCGTCTGCCGCAACACCACTGTACGTAAACGTTACAGTGATAGGGGAAGTCACGTCAGCAGCAGGCTGGTCAACCGATACCGTGTAAGGCGTGGTTGTATTGCCTTCGATGACGGTCGCAGGGCCTGTTAGGGATACGTAAGCAGTCTCTTGATCCGGTTCAGTTGTGCTTGGATCAGTATCATCGGTGATCGTCGTTTCTACTGCGTTGTTGGTTGCATCTTCAGCGATGTGCTCGAAGTTGCTGTCGGTGATCGTATCGATCTCAATGGTGAACGCTTCAGCACCTTCCGCCAGGACATCATCCAAGGTATCGATGGTGAACGTTGTGCTGTTCTGACCTGCTGGGATCTGAACGCTGGCTACACCAGTGAAGTCTGTACCGTCTGCCGCGACACCACTGTATGTAAATGTCACAGTGATTGGTGAAGTCACGTCAGCGGCTGGCTGATCTACAGATACCGTGTAAGGTGTGGTTGTATTGCCTTCGATGACAGTCGCAGGGCCTGTTAGGGATACGTAAGCAGTCTCTTGATCCGGTTCAGTTGTGCTTGGATCAGTATCATCGGTGATCGTCGTTTCTACTGCGTTGTTGGTTGCATCTTCAGCGATATGCTCGAAGTTGCTGTCTGTGATCGTATCGATCTCAATGGTGAACGCTTCAGCGCCTTCCGCTAGAACATCATCCAAGGTATCGATGGTGAACGTTGTGCTGTTCTGACCTGCTGGGATCTGAACGCTTGCTACACCAGTGAAGTCTGTACCGTCTGCCGCGACACCACTGTATGAGAATGTAACCGTGATTGGTGAAGTCACGTCAGCGGCTGGCTGATCAACCGATACCGTGTAAGGTGTTGTAGTTGTACCTTCTACTACAGACGCAGGGCCTGTTAGGGATACGTAAGCCGTCTCTTGATCCGGTTCAGTTGTGCTTGGATCAGTATCATCAGTGATCGTCGTTTCTACTGCGTTGTTCGTTGCATCTTCAGCGATATGCTCGAAGTTGCTGTCTGTGATCGTATCGATCTCAATGGTGAACGCTTCAGCACCTTCCGCTAGAACATCATCCAAGGTATCAATGGTGAACGTTGTGCTGTTCTGACCTGCTGGGATCTGAACACTTGCTACACCAGTGAAGTCTGTACCGTCTGCCGCGACACCACTGTACGTAAACGTTACAGTGATTGGTGAAGTCACGTCAGCCGCTGGCTGGTCAACCGATACGGTGTAAGGCGTGGTTGTATTGCCTTCGATGACAGTCGCAGGACCTGTTAGGGATACGTAAGCACTTTCTGTTGTTGGTTCAGTTGTGCTTGGATCAGCATCATCGGTGATCGTCGTTTCTACCGCGTTGTTCGTTGCATCTTCAGCGATATGCTCGAAGTTGCTGTCTGTGATCGTATCGATCTCAATCGTGAACGCTTCAGCGCCTTCCGCTAGAACATCATCCAAGGTATCAATGGTGAACGTTGTGCTGTTCTGACCTGCTGGTATCTGAACGCTGGCTACACCAGTGAAGTCAGTACCGTCTGCCGCTACACCACTGTATGTGAATGTAACCGTAATTGGGGAAGTCACGTCAGCAGCAGGCTGGTCAACCGATACGGTGTAAGGCGTGGTTGTATTGCCTTCGATGACAGTCGCAGGGCCGGTTAGGGATACGTAAGCCGTCTCTTGATCCGGTTCAGTTGTGCTTGGATCAGTATCATCGGTGATCGTGGTATCAACCGAGTTGTTGGTCGCATCAGGACCAATGACTGGGTAATTAGTATCTGTGATGCTATCAATAGCAATCGTGAACGTCTCAGCACCTTCCGCTAGGACATCATCCAAGGTATCAATAGTGAACGTGGTGCTGTTCTGACCCGTAGGGATCTGAACGCTGGCCACACCGGTAAAATCCGTACCGTCTGCCGCGACACCACTGTATGTAAACGTTACTGTAATTGGCGTAACAACAGATGCAGCAGGCTGATCTACCGATACGGTGTAAGGTGTGGTTGTATCACCCTCGATAACAGACGCAGGACCAGTCAGAGAAACTAGAGCTCCATCATTATCTGTAATTTCGGTATCAACCGAGTTGTTGGTTGCATCTTCGGCGATGTGCTCGAAGTTGCTGTCTGTGATCGTATCGATCTCAATCGTGAACGCTTCAGTACCTTCAGCTAGAACATCATCCAAGGTATCGATGGTGAACGTTGTGCTGTTCTGACCTGCTGGGATCTGAACGCTTGCTACACCGGTAAAGTCTGTACCGTCTGCCGCGACACCACTGTATCTGAATGTAACCGTGATTGGTGAAGTCACGTCAGCGGCTGGTTGATCTACAGATACTGTGTAAGGCGTTGTAGTTGTACCTTCTACTACAGACGCAGGGCCTGTTAGGGATACGTAAGCAGTCTCTTGATCCGGTTCAGTTGTGCTTGGATCAGTATCATCGGTGATCGTCGTTTCTACCGCGTTGTTGGTTGCATCTTCAGCGATGTGCTCGAAGTTGCTGTCTGTGATCGTATCGATCTCAATCGTGAACGCTTCAGCACCTTCTGCTAGGACATCATCCAACGTATCAATGGTGAACGTTGTGCTGTTCTGACCTGCTGGGATCTGAACGCTTGCTACACCAGTAAAGTCTGTACCGTCTACCGCGACACCTGTGTAAGTAAATGTAACCGTGATTGGTGAAGTCACGTCAGCAGCTGGCTGGTCAACCGATACGGTGTAAGGCGTGGTTGTATTGCCTTCGATGACAGTCGCAGGACCTGTTAGGGATACGTAAGCCGTCTCTTGATCCGGCTCAGTTGTTGTAGGATCGCTGTCATCAGTGATCGTGGTATCAACGGAGTTATTGGTTACATCTTCAGCGATGTGCTCGAAGTTGCTGTCTGTGATCGTATCGATCTCAATGGTGAACGCTTCAGCACCTTCTGCTAGAACATCATCCAAGGTATCGATGGTGAACGTTGTGCTGTTCTGACCTGCAGGGATCTGAACGCTTGCCACACCGGTGAAGTCAGTACCGTCCGCCGCGACACCACTGTATGTAAACGTTACAGTGATAGGGGAAGTCACGTCAGCAGCAGGCTGGTCAACCGATACGGTGTAAGGCGTGGTTGTATTGCCTTCGATGACAGTCGCAGGGCCTGTTAGGGATACGTAAGCAGTCTCTTGATCCGGTTCAGTTGTGCTTGGATCAGTATCATCGGTGATCGTTGTTTCTACCGCGTTGTTGGTTGCATCTTCAGCGATGTGCTCGAAGTTGCTGTCTGTGATCGTATCGATCTCGATAGTGAACGCTTCAGCACCTTCAGCTAGGACATCATCCAAGGTATCGATGGTGAACGTGGTGCTGTTCTGGCCCGCTGGGATCTGAACGCTGGCCACACCGGTGAAGTCTGTACCGTCTGCCGCGACACCACTGTATGTGAATGTAACCGTAATTGGTGAAGTCACGTCAGCCGCTGGCTGGTCAACCGATACGGTGTAAGGCGTGGTTGTATTGCCTTCGATGACAGTCGCAGGGCCTGTTAGGGATACGTAAGCCGTCTCTTGATCCGGTTCAGTTGTGCTTGGATCAGTATCATCGGTGATCGTCGTTTCTACCGCGTTGTTCGTTGCATCTTCAGCGATGTGCTCGAAGTTGCTGTCCGTGATCGTATCGATCTCAATCGTGAACGTCTCAGCACCTTCCGCTAGAACATCATCAAGTGTATCGATAGTGAACGTGGTGCTGTTCTGACCCGCTGGGATCTGAACGCTTGCTACACCAGTGAAGTCTGTACCGTCTGCCGCGACACCACTGTATGTAAATGTCACAGTGATTGGTGAAGTCACGTCAGCGGCTGGCTGATCTACAGATACCGTGTAAGGTGTGGTTGTATTGCCTTCGATGACAGTCGCAGGGCCTGTTAGGGATACGTAAGCCGTCTCTTGATCCGGTTCAGTTGTGTTTGGATCAGTATCATCGGTGATCGTCGTTTCTACTGCGTTGTTGGTTGCATCTTCAGCGATATGCTCGAAGTTACTGTCTGTGATCGTATCGATCCCAATGGTGAACGCTTCAGCGCCTTCCGCTAGAACATCATCCAAGGTATCGATGGTGAACGTTGTGCTGTTCTGACCCGCTGGGATCTGAACGCTTGCTACACCGGTAAAGTCTGTACCGTCTGCCGCTACACCACTGTATATGAACGTCACAGTAATTGGGCTGGTCACATCTGTCGCTGGCTGATCTACCGATACGGTGTAAGGTGTTGTAGTTGTACCTTCTACTACAGACGCAGGGCCTGTTAGGGATACGTAAGCCGTCTCTTGATCCGGTTCAGTTGTGCTTGGATCAGTATCATCAGTGATCGTCGTTTCTACTGCGTTGTTCGTTACATCTTCAGCGATATGCTCGAAGTTGCTGTCTGTGATCGTATCGATCTCAATGGTGAACGCTTCAGCACCTTCCGCTAGAACATCATCCAAGGTATCAATGGTGAACGTGGTGCTGTTCTGACCTGCTGGGATCTGAACGCTTGCTACACCAGTGAAGTCTGTACCGTCTGCCGCGACACCACTGTATGAGAATGTAACCGTGATTGGTGAAGTCACGTCAGCGGCTGGCTGATCAACCGATACCGTGTAAGGCGTTGTCGTTGTACCTTCCACTACAAACGCTGGACCGGTTAGGGATACGTAAGCCGTCTCTTGATCCGGTTCAGTTGTACTTGGATCAGTATCATCGGTGATCGTCGTTTCTACCGCGTTGTTCGTTGTATCTTCGGCGATGTGCTCGAAGTTGCTGTCTGTGATCGTATCGATCTCAATCGTGAACGCTTCAGCACCTTCCGCTAGAACATCATCCAAGGTATCGATGGTGAACGTGGTGCTGTTCTGACCCGCTGGGATCTGAACGCTTGCTACACCAGTGAAGTCTGTACCGTCTGCCGCGACACCACTGTATGTGAACGTCACAGTAATTGGTGAAGTCACGTCAGCCGCTGGCTGATCGACAGATACGGTGTAAGGCGTGGTTGTATTGCCTTCGATGACAGTCGCTGGACCGGTTAGGGATACGTAAGCCGTCTCTTGATCCGGTTCAGTTGTGCTTGGATCAGTATCATCGGTGATCGTCGTTTCTACCGCGTTGTTCGTTGCATCTTCAGCGATATGCTCGAAGTTGCTATCCGTAATCGTATCGATCTCGATCGTGAACGCTTCAGCACCTTCTGCTAGGACATCATCCAACGTATCAATGGTGAACGTTGTGCTGTTCTGACCTGCTGAGATCTGAACGCTTGCTACACCAGTGAAGTCTGTACCGTCTGCCGCGACACCACTGTACGTAAACGTTACAGTGATAGGGGAAGTAACGTCAGCCGCTGGCTGGTCTACAGAGACTGTATAAGGCGTTGTAGTATTACCCTCAATAACAGATGATGGCCCCGTAAGGGAGACTATTGCGGTCTCTTGATCAGGCTCTTTTATATCTGGATTGCTATCATCTAAAACTGTAGTTACTACAGTCCCATTAACAATTTCAACATTACTAATACCACCGCCATTAATTGATTCTATATTCGCGGTAAAACGCTCATCGCCATCAGCCAAGACATCATCAAGCGTTTCAACATTAAAACTAACAGACGTCTGACCTGCAGGAATAATAACATCCTGAACTACAGGTACTAAATCACCATCATCCGTCGTGATATGACCAGTAGTGACACTAATAGACATATCAGCTGCTGGCGCACGAGTAATAGTAATGGTGTAAGTTGCCACTTCACCTTCAATAACCGTAGCTGGCCCAATAAGATTAATTCCTACACTTTCAGGTGTAATCTGTTCATTATCTTCAGGATTTATTTGCTCATCATTCACGCCCTCAAAAACTTCACGCGTGTCATCACCCTGCGTAAAGCCAATAGTTTCATAACCAGCGGTTGGATCTACTTCTTCAGCCGTACGTTCAATGTTTACTGTACTAGAGCCTTCATTACCTAGGCCACCCGCTGCTGGAGCATTTCCTCCTGCGGCAGTTTCTTCAGCTACATCAGTAGGGTCGGCACCCGCTAAAATTGCAGCCTGAATAGATTCCACATCAGCTACAGCCTCTGTAAGATCGAAGTCATCTGCTTCTATATATGTCTCACTACTAGCTAACCAGTTCTGCCCACCCTCTAATCGAACGGGTTCACCACCTTCCATTGCGATTTCGATAGATGCATCTGCTGCAACGCGAACCATTTCGTCTGCGTATATTTCGTCGCCTAATGCTAATAGCCTTTCTGTACCGTCTGCTTTAATAGCTACTGCACGACCAATTAGATGCGAAACTGTGCCAATAACGTTCATACTTACAAATCCTTAGAAAACAGATCTTTGGGTGATTACACTCTTTATAGATGCACAAAACATTAAAAACTATTGTACCGAGGTACAGGTACCTATTTTTTTCTAGTTTTTAATAAGTTAGATCAAATTATTCGAAATCAAAAAGACACCTTACGTAGGCCACATTTATCTCATCTGAACAAAATTCGAACTAATCTCAGCCAAAATTGTTTACGCTATAATCAACCCTAAAAATCATTGAATTTTTTATAAAAAATCCCTTGACGCCCCACCCCTTGGTCATTAAGATACGCCGCACTTTCAAGGCTAATCCCTGATAGCTCAGTTGGTAGAGCAGTAGACTGTTAATCTATTGGTCGCTGGTTCGAGTCCAGCTCAGGGAGCCAACCTTGACTGTACAGCTGATGATCCCCGATAGCTCAGTTGGTAGAGCAGTAGACTGTTAATCTATTGGTCGCTGGTTCGAGTCCAGCTCGGGGAGCCATTAAGTCGGAGTGTAGCGCAGCTTGGTAGCGCATCTGGTTTGGGACCAGAGGGTCGGGGGTTCGAATCCCTCCACTCCGACCACTTTCATTGGCAAATTTCTAAATACCTGCTCAGGTATCATCGTCGGAGTGTAGCGCAGCTTGGTAGCGCATCTGGTTTGGGACCAGAGGGTCGGGGGTTCGAATCCCTCCACTCCGACCACTTTCTTTGGGAAATTTCTGTATATCTGATCAAGTATAATCGTCGGAGTGTAGCGCAGCTTGGTAGCGCATCTGGTTTGGGACCAGAGGGTCGGGGGTTCGAATCCCTCCACTCCGACCATCTTAATATTCTCAATTTAGCTCATCATGACAAACCAAATCATTAGCGCTATTTTTAGAAATGAGAACATCCGAAGGGGTTCGAACCGAGCGTAGCGAGATAACGGAACGAAGTGACGACCCGCAGGGTGAGCATAGCAAATACCCCCTCCACTCCGACCATCTTTCTAAGCTAATACCATCATTATTTGCTTGCTTTACTTCGCCGCAATAATTCCTTTATAACCATCAAGCTTTATACAATCATAGTCCGACAATAAACATACCAACAATTACTTCCAAAGCATTCACTCTGAGCTAATATTTTTCTTCCTGAACCTGCCTCAAAAACTCATACCCCCCTTCAGTCTCACGCGTCAGAAAAGAATATTTTTCAATATCACCACTACGCTGCGCTTTCATAGCCTGCTCAAGCTTAGCGTTATATTCTTTCTTAAGTATTTTTTCAGGATTCTGCTTTAAAAATGAGAACATCTGTTTCACCTTACATTTCAGAGAAACAGATATTACGAGAGGAGAAAGTGAACCGATCACACAAACACTGTAGCCGGTTCTAATATGAACTTTATGATTAAACGACCGGCTCTTCGAAGAATTTGGCCAACACTTTCGTCAAATCAACAACATCTTTAGTGCCAGCCATTTCTCGAATAGAGTGCATCGCAAATTGCGGAACACCAATATCCAGTGTTTTCACACCCAACTCTGCAGCTGTAATTGGCCCTATAGTACTACCGCACGCCATATCACTTCTTACAACAAATGCCTGAACTGGAACATTCACCTGCTGAGCAAGATCCCTAAAAATAGCACTAGTTTCACTATTTGAGGCATAGCGTTGATTGGCATTGAGTTTAATCACAGGCCCTTCATTTATTAATGGACCATGGTTTGCATCATGCTTATCCGCAAAATTAGGATGAATACCATGAGCGTTATCTGCCGAGATCATCATAGAGCGACTTATCATCCGCACCCTATCCTCGACATCAGGCATCAATCGCTCCAGCACCTGACTCAACATTGGTCCTTGCGCACCAGAAGAACTCATACTACCTACTTCTTCATGGTCATTGCAGACCAAAAGCGCCCCTTGCTCAAAATCAGATTGCAGTAATGCAGCCAACCCCATATAGCAACTTAATAGATTATCCAGTCTCGCAGATGACAAATACTCTTTGTTTAGCCCTGTCAATGCTGGCTTTTGCGTATCGTATAGCGAAATTTCATAATCAAGAATCTCAGCTAAATCCTCAACACCCTCGATAGATAATCTATCTGCAAGCATCTGCTTAAAGCTAAATTCTTTATCCCCTTGCCCTAAAATAACTGGCAAATAGGTTTGAGCATTGATTGTTCTACTTTTATTTGCCTCTCGATCTAGATGGATGGCTAAACTAGGGATTAGCGCTATTGGCTCCTTAAAGTTAACTAATGCCTGACAACGCTCACCCTTCAAAGATTTATAACTAACTCGCCCTGCCATAGACAGATCACGATCAAACCAAGGATTTAACAGCACACCACCATAGACCTCAACTCCCAACTGCTGATAGCCATGGCGGTTCAGCTCAGGAACTGGCTTCACTTTTAGACAAGGCGAATCAGTATGCGCACCCACCATACGTAATCCAGACTCCGCCAAATTAGCATCACAAGGTAAAGACCAAGCAATGATGGACGAGCCATTGCGAGTGACATAATACTTTCCACCCGCTTGTAACTGCCAACTTTCCTCTTCGCGCAGCTCCACAAAACCATTTGCAGCCAAACGCTGCGACATCTCCTTTACCGCATGATACGGAGTTGGAGACGCTTCTAAGAACAACTGTAAATCCGCAATTAAGTCTGTCATTTAAAATCCTATTTCTCAGAAGCTTTAAAATCGATCAACTCAACTTTAAATATCAAAGTTGAGTTCGCAGGAATATCAACACTTGGGCTTGTCGCGCCATACGCTAGCTCTGGCTTAATATAAAACATCCAAATCGCCCCTTTATTCATCATAGCCAAACCCTCAGTCCAGCCGCGAATAACTCGATTTAACGGAAAGGCACTAGGATCACCACGCTTATAAGAACTATCAAATACATGCCCATCCACCCGCTTACCTTCGTAATGAACAGTTACAGTATCGGTAATATTGGGACTAACACCCTCACCAGCTTTAATGACTTTATATTGCAAACCGCTCGCTGTTACTTTTACGTCTTGCTCTTTTGCATTGGATTCTAGAAATGCTACGCCTTCCTTTCTTACATCATCATTCAGCGCCTTCTCAACTAACGCTTGACGAAACTTCATTTCCTCAGGATCTTCACCACAACCACTTACCATTCCTAGCGCAATCGCCAGAGCTGTAACACCTACGATTTTCATGTTCATAACCGAATACCAAATAAATCCATACACTCTTTATAAGCAATTGATTTTACAACAGTGCCGCGCATGTCTACACTCAACAAACTGTGATAGGGAACTCACAACCCTTTTTTAGGGTCATAGTTAAATCCAGAGCGCCGAATTAAGACTTACATTATGCATAGATCGCTATTAAAGCCACTGTTGTTTACTGCGTTATCCTTCCTAATTCCAAGTACTGCCAATGCACTTGCAACTCCGCTCAAATCCGAGCCGGTGCATAAGCAAACGTTATTAGAAATTACAGAATCGCTCAAACTAGGCCACTATAACAGAGTCAATTTGGATGATTCATTATCTGGACAGATCTTTAATCAATATATTAAAGATCTCGACCCTGCACGCAGCTATTTTTACAAAAGCGATATAGATGAGTTTGAAAAATATCGCTTAGTACTAGACGATCAAATCCGCTCCGGAGAACTCACCGCAGCTTATTTCATTTTTAACCGCTATCAAGAACGCATAGAAGGCCGACTAGAATTCATTATTGATGAATTAGAACAAGGCAAAATATTTGATTTCTCGATTGATGAGAGCCTAAACACTGATCGAGAAAACGCCGCCTGGATTAAATCTACACAAGAGATGAATGCGCTTTGGGATCGTCGACTTAAGAGCGCTCTACTTAACCTTCTTTTAGCTGACAAAACTGAAGAAGAAGCACGAGAAGTCCTAATAAAACGCTATAAAAACCAGCTTAAAAGAAGCCTACAAGTGAATAGCGAAGACGTATTCCAATCGTTTGCCAACGCTTTCACCAAGCAATACGACCCACATACTCAGTACTTTTCGCCAAGAAAATCCGAGAATTTCAAAATTAATATGAGCTTATCCCTTGAAGGGATTGGCGCTGTATTAAAAAGCGAAAACGAGTTTACACAGATTGTTAGACTTGTTCCCGCTGGCCCTGCTGAAAAGACCGGCCAACTAAAAGCTACTGACCGCATTATTGGTGTGGGCCAAGGTGAAGACGGCGATATCGAAGATGTCGTAGGCTGGAGATTGGACGATGTTGTTCAACTTATTCGAGGCCCTAAAGGAACTACGGTTAGACTAGAAGTAAGGACTTCTGAGCGCGAAGACATACCTTCCAAAATCGTAAAAATTGTTCGTAATAAAGTAAAACTAGAAGAACAATCTGCCCAAAAGCGCGTACTTGAAATTGAACACCTTGGCCAACCATTCAAACTTGGCGTAATTGAGATACCGGCCTTCTATATTGATTTTGCAGCACTACAGCGCGGTGACGACGACTATAAAAGCACTTCCCGCGATGTAGAAAAGTTAGTCCAAGAACTCAAAGATGAAAATGTTGATGGCCTAATTGTAGACCTTCGCAATAATGGTGGCGGCTCCCTACGTGAAGCCAATGACACTGTTGGCCTATTTATTCAACGCGGCCCAACCGTTCAAGTAAAAGACTCTACAGGGCGAGTAGAAGTTCTTAGAGACCTAAACCCCAAAGTATCCTACGGTGGACCAATGGCCGTCCTAGTGAATCGCCTGTCCGCTTCTGCTTCAGAAATTTTCGCTGGCGCTATTCAAGACTATAACCGCGGCATCGTTATTGGCGGCCAAACCTTTGGTAAAGGCACAGTTCAAACCTTACTACCCCTTAACCACGGCCAACTAAAACTAACACACGCTATGTTTTATCGAATTTCTGGCGACAGCACCCAGAATAAAGGCGTAATGCCCGATATCACATTCCCTACCCTTTATGATCCTGAAATTATTGGGGAAAGCGCACTAGATCAAGCACTAGCTTGGGATAAAGTTCGATCCGCGCCTCATGGCGTTTACCCAAATCTGAAACAATTTTTAACTCAGATTAACTCACGCTACCAGTCACGAAGCCTGGCAAATCCTGACTTTATTTTCATGCGCGAACAGGTTGAACATCTTAACGAAGTGCGTAAGGAAAGTAGCCTAATTCCTCTACAAGAGTCAGCACTTAAAACTGAACGAGAAAAAGCGGAAGAATGGCAAGTTAATGCGGAAAACCGTCGCCGCAGCAAAAAACAACTACCGCCAATCAAATCGCTATCAGAGCTTGATGATGAGCGAGAGAAAGATGCTCAAGGCAGACCTATCAACCCAGAAGCAGAAGCAATGCTTGTAGAAAGCGGGAGAATCCTTCTTGATACTGCATTCCTGCAATTGCAATACTCAGCTAACGAGACGCAAAAAAGCGACCAGAAATAGACTATCAGCGCGGAGGTAAATCTCCGCCTAGCTATAACAACGTCCGCCACCCGCTAGATAGGAAAGCAGTAAACAATGAATACCAGAAAGCTTCTTGTAGTACTGATCATCATTCCAATTGTTTTAGCCGTTCTTGGTGGCGGCGGTTATTTTGCTTATAACGAAATGCAAGGCCAGCACAAAGAAAACTTAAAGGACTTAGAGAAATTTGGCTTCACAGTCCTACCTAGCAATGTGCACACCGAGACAACTGGCGAACTCGGTACCAAGCAGCTTCCAGCCACTTTCGCACAAGACAAACTCACCCCAACGCAGAAAGTTATCAAAGGCTTAATGGCCGACAATGAGAAGCTTCTGGATGAGCAAGAAATTTATAAAAAACAGATTGAAGGGCTTAAAGCTGAAATAGCAGCTCTTGAACAATACAAAAAGCTAAATGAACATTTTGCTCCCCTAACAATTGTTGAGGAGATTGCAGCGGTAGAAAAACAACTTAAACAGATTTTAATTGATATGCCTGATGCGCGCCGCTTCTCTAACCTGCAAATCGAAGCCATGTCAGCAGCAGCCGGAAACGAGTACAAAAAGTTCATAGCAGGCAAACGCTTGATTCTTTCAGAATTTGAACGAGAATCCTTAGTCAAGAAGTACATGCCAGAGTATTCATTTTGCGTTGGAGACGGTATTGAAATTGCGGCCAATTCCCCACGTGAAGAGCGACTGATTACCCAGTTTTTCCGCAAACAAGACAGCAGCAAATTAACCTCTGATCTTAAAAACGATTTGAGCACAGTGATCAAACCCTGCCAAACAGCCCTTTATCAGCGCTTAGCAGATTACGACAAACCCTTCTAATCTAAGTAAAAGACCTGTATTCCCGTACAAATTACTGTATAATGTGCGCTCATTTTCTATTGAATTGGGCGCTATTCCGGTCAAAACGTCCCTTTCATATATATTAAACTGACCCTGTGAATCCGGTTTTACAGGCTGAAAGTGCTGTTATCCAATCTCTATCTCTTTTAGAGATACTACAGCCCTTACATAGGACATATTCAATGAGCGAAAGCTTTGCTGATCTGTTTGAAGAATCCCTTCAATCACTAGACATGACTCCAGGTAAATTGGTAATTGGTGAAGTTGTTGATATCGACAGCGACTGGGTTACTGTACATGCTGGTCTAAAATCTGAAGCAATCATCCCGCGTTCTCAGTTCCTTAACGATGCTAACGAACTTGAGATCAAAATCGGTGACGACGTTAAAGTTGCACTAGAAGCGGTTGAAGATGGTTTCGGTGAAACTCGTCTATCTCGTGAAAAAGCGAAACGCGCTGAAGCTTGGGAAGTTCTACAGACTAAATTTGAAGCTGAAGAAACTGTTAAAGGTTACATCAGCGGCAAAGTTAAAGGCGGCTTCACAGTTAGCATCAACAACATTCAAGGCTTCCTACCAGGTTCTTTGGTAGACGTTCGCCCTGTACGTGACGTTGATCACCTAGAAGGCAAAGAGCTTGAATTCAAACTAATCAAGCTTGATCCTAAGCGTAACAACATCGTTGTTTCTCGCCGCGCAGTTCTTCAAGAAGCTAACAGCGCTCAGCGTGATGAGCTACTAGCTACTCTAGAAGAAGGTCAAGAAGTTAAAGGCTTCGTTAAGAACCTTACTAACTACGGTGCATTCATCGATCTTGGCGGTGTTGACGGTCTTCTACACATCACTGACATGGCTTGGAAGCGTATCTCTCACCCATCAGAGATGCTAAACCCAGGCGATGAGATCACTGTTAAGATCATCAAGTTCGACAAAGAATCTGGTCGTATCTCTCTAGGTCTTAAGCAGCTTTCTCAAGACCCATGGTCTCTTATCAAAGAACGTTACCCAGCTGGTGCTAAGTGCAAGGCACGCATCACTAACCTTACTGATTACGGCTGCTTCGCATCTATCGAAGACGGCGTAGAAGGTCTGGTACACGTTTCTGAAATGTCTTGGACTAACAAGAACATCCACCCATCTAAAGTTGTTCAGATCGGTGATGAGCTAGAAGTTATGATCCTTGACGTAGACGAAGAGCGTCGTCGTATTTCTCTAGGCATCAAACAGTGCACAGCTAACCCATGGGTTACTTTCGCTGAGCAGTTTGCTGCGAACGACAAAGTTACTGGTACTATCAAAACTATCACTGACTTCGGTATCT
The DNA here is from genome assembly GCF_047778075.1 of Neptuniibacter sp. QD57_21. Taxonomy (GTDB): domain Bacteria; phylum Pseudomonadota; class Gammaproteobacteria; order Pseudomonadales; family Balneatricaceae; genus Neptuniibacter. The sequence goes on from NZ_CP180549.1 coordinate 2,549,820, forward strand.
TCGTTGGCCTACAGGACGAGCTTGACGGTCTTGTTCACATGTCTGACATCACTTGGGAAGCCGATGCTGAAGCAGCTCTACGCCAGTTCAAGAAAGGCGAAGAAGTTGAAGCCGTTATCCTTTCTATCGATGCAGAGAAAGAGCGTATCTCTCTTGGTATCAAACAGCTTGAAAGCGATCCATTCGCTGAATTCGCTGCAGCTAACGACAAAGGCGCTATCGTAACTGGTAAAGTTACTTCTGTAGACGCTAAAGCAGCTGTTATCGAGCTAGCTGAAGGTATCGAAGGTACTCTGAAAGTATCTGAGATCTCTGTAGATCGCGTTGAAGATGCATCTACTGTTCTTAACGTTGGTGAAGAAGTAGAAGCTAAGATCATCACTCTTGATCGTCGCAACCGCGTTATCAACCTGTCTATCAAAGCAAAAGAACAGGCTGAAGAGAAAGCAGCAATCTCTGCTGTACGCAACGCTGAAGTTGAAGTATCTGGCCCAACTACAATTGGTGACCTGATCAAAGCTCAGCTAGACAACCAGAAGTAATCACTTCTTGTTGAAGCTAAAAAGCCGCAATCATTGATTGCGGCTTTTTTGTTTTCGTTAAATAAACCTAGCTAGCAAATCTATATCCACGCTTACCACTGCGCTTCACTTTATACATTGCATGATCAGCTTCCTTCAGAAGCACCTCAGCATTTTTATTCAACGCCCCTTCCTCTAAAAGCGAAATCCCTACACTTACACCAATACAGGCCTCTTGTTCCTTGCCATTCATATCAGCGATCGAAAACGGCTCATTCATCACAGCAATAATCTTGGATGCAACGACTTCAGCATCTTTAGCAGACTTTATCCCTGACATTAAGATAATAAATTCATCACCTCCGATACGACCCACCGTATCCACTGCGCGCACTTGATGAACCAAACGCTTCCCAGATTCAACCAACACTTGATCACCCGCATCATGACCAAAACTATCATTAACAGCTTTAAAACCATCGAGGTCTACAAACATTATCGCAGCTGAAGCTCCTTCTCGCTGCGCCTGCGCAATAACCTTAGTCATACGATCACGACACAAACGCAGGCTAGGCAGCCCAGTTAAAGCATCATAATGAGCGAGCTTATCCAACCTTGCCTTGGCCTTTTCTGTCTGTTGAAGTGCATTATGTAGCTCTGTAACATCATATTCAGACACCAAAAGGAGGTAATCGCCCGTCAATGGATGACGGCTCGTACGGAGATCCACAACATGTCGGCGCACGCCTTTACTCGTTACCATCAAGTGTTCTGACTGCCCATCTTGATGCTGTCGGCCCTGCTCAAGAAGCTCAAGCCCTTCTTTAACGTCGTGAAATCGGCACACAAACACAGAAGCATCATTATTCTGAGCATCAACAAAGCCATATAATTCTGCTGCGGCTGGATTTTCAAACATCGGCGTACCGCTCATATCAAAACTAGTAACAGCAACTGATGTATAACGGATCGCTTCAGAAAAGATGAGATGCTCTGGCTGCTCACCCAGATCAACCTGCTCACTAATAAACGCAATAATGCCACGGTGCTTTTCAGGACCAAGCAGCACTGCTTTATGTCGCATCAAGAGCGTTTTAGGTTTACCGTTTGGATAAGTTGTCCAAGGGTCAACTGTCATCCCTTGAGCCGCTGCTTTATAGAATGTTTGCTCGGTCCGCTTACGAGCACCTTCTGTATCAGCCGATAGGTCTTTATCAATCAAATCCTGAACAGTTGGCAGCCCCCAAAATTCGAGTGCGCGCTCATTTCCCCACCAAAAGCCATGTCGATCTAGATCAAAAATCCAAATAACATCAGGCACAAAATCGAACGCAGAAATTGCATCGAAATTATCTAAGATAGGCAGATGATTAAATTGATCAGAAATGCTCAAAGCTATTATCTCCAACTACTAGATACAACTTTAAGTTAGGAAAACACTAACAGCAAATTAGATATTAGGCATAAAAAAAGCGCCCTAGGCGCTTTTCATCTATTCGAGAATATAATCTTCGAATTCTTCCTCAGAAATTTCATTATCTTTTACTTCGTACCAAGTTAGCACCGAGGCTCCTGATTCAATCACCGTTTCTTGGCGCCCAGACAATAAAGGGTGCCATTCAGGAAGATCTTTACCTTCATGAATTAAGCGGTAAGAACAGGTCGGCGGAAGCCAATGAAAGTCATCAACATCCTTCGGAGTAAGCTTGACGCAATCAGGCACTAAAGAGCAACGCTCCTCATATTTTGTGCAACGACAGGTATCAAAATCTAGAAGATGACAAACAACAGAGGTATAAAAAACCTCTTTTGTATCTTCATCTTCCAGCTTGTGGAGACAACAAAGCGCACAGCCATCACAAAGAGATTCCCACTCCGAAGAACTCATATCCTGTAGGCTTTTACTGCGCCAAAATACTTCTTGAGCTACCACTTAGCGAACACCAGTTTCCGGGCGATCTTTATGAAGATCAAGCATATAGTCATCTTTTGGCGGCGGCATTTGCAAGAAATACCCCTTCTCATCTAGATCAGACAACACCTTTTCGGTATCAACCCTAGCCAACTCACGATCAGCCGTTAAAGGAATATCCATCACATGCTTTGGCGAACCAAACATTTCTAATAGCGCTTCCGGCACTTTACTCAGTTGATCTCGCTTATCTACATAAAGATACATCTCATCTTTACGCGGGCTCAGGTAAACAGAGCATATTTTCATCGGTTAAGCACCTTCAGTTCTTAATTTTTCAATCTTTTGCAATTCGGCTAACAATTGAGACGCAAGAAGCTCCTGCCTCCAAGCCGTAATTTTTTCAGGTAAGCGATACTCACCCTCATCAACCCCTGAACGAATAAGTAGCTCTAATTCTTTTCTTCGCAGTAAAATTTCAGGAGCGACGTTCTGTTCTTCAGCCACACGACGAGCAATCGCTTTCAGCTTCTTAATGTGTTTGTTCCAAAAGAAGTGTAGCGGCTTAGGAATAGGTGCAGGGCTGTTTTTAGCCGCACTTTCCTGTCCAGACTTTAAAAAGCCTAAAATCGCTTCGCCGTCAGTACGAAGTATACGCTTTTTCACTTCATCTAGCCGCGATAACTCAGATAAACTACGCGGCCATTTTTCCACTATTTGCAACAAAGCCTGATTTCTAAGGATTCTGTTACGTGGAACATCGCGTTTTCTCGCAATCTGCTCACGCCATGCAGTCAGATCACGTAATGCTGCCATTTTGTGCTCCGGCAGGTTCCACATTTGGGTGAAGCGACGGTAATAACCATAGCCCTCGACATCATCCACCAGCGCCTCAGCTAAAAGCGCCTCATTTTCCTGCTCAGCCCAATGATAACGGTCTAAAGCTTCCAGCTCTGATTTTTGCATCAAGTATATTGCAGGAAGGTACGCCACATCTAGCGCTGCATATAACTCTTGACTTGCAGTCAGAGGGCGCTGCAGCCAATTAGAAGTAGTCTCATGTTTCGCTAATTGAATACCTAGCTTTTGCTCAAGCATTCTTTGAAGGCCCAATGAGAATCCCCAATTGAGTACAGCACCACCTAATTGCGTATCAAATAACGGCGTAGGCAGTACACCAAACATTTTTAGAAATAGTTCTAGATCTTCATTTGCAGCATGCATGAGCTTTACAACTGAACGGTCAGCAAAGAGATCAGCCAACGCACTAAAATCTTCAATCTCTAGAGGATCAATCAAGTAGCAGCATTGATCATCAGCAACTTGAATAAGCCCAGGGATAGGATAAAACGTTTCAACTCGCTGAAACTCTGTATCTAGTGCAATGACTGGAAGCGCACGCCATTTATTGCAACACTCAACTAGCGCATCTTCTGAACGAATCCAGACAGGTGTTCTTGCTGATACTTCTAGCTTTTTCCAACTATATTCTGTCATCTGGAGATTCTTACCTCAAAGCAGAGAACGTCTTCCTGCTATTGCATGAGCTAACGTGCCACCGTCTACGAACTCTAATTCGCCACCTACAGGTACACCATGAGCGATTCGAGAGACTTTAACATCCAACCCCTTAACTTGAGCAGCAATAAAATGGGCCGTTGCTTCGCCTTCTACCGTTGGATTGGTCGCAAGGATTAATTCTCGGATGTCGCTCGATCTAACCTTCTCTAAAAGAAGATCAATACCCAGATCTTCAGGACCTATGCCATCGATAGGCGACAGATGCCCAGAAAGTACAAAATAACGACCGTTATACCCACCCGTCTGTTCAACCGCCAACACATCTACCGGCGACTCGAGTACGCACAGTAGATGCTTATCTCTCGTTTCTGATTGGCAAATATCACAGACATCCTGCTCAGATAAAGTGCGACATTCACTGCAATGACCGATCTCAGCAACCGCTTTTTCAAGCGCAGCAGACAGAGATAATGCTCCTTCAGAATCACGCTCAAGCAGATGAAAAGCCATACGCTGTGCCGATTTAGGACCAACTCCAGGCAAACAACGTAAAGCGTTTATTAACTGCTGAATTAATGGACTGAATGACATCGATTAGAACGGCATATTGAAACCAGGAGGCATTCCCATACCACCGGTCACTTCAGACATTTTCTCTTGAGTGTAAGATTCGATTTTACGCACTGCATCATTTACCGCCGCAGCGATCAAATCTTCTAAAATCTCTTTGTCTTCTTCCATCAAGCTGTCATCAATATTGATGCTTTTAACGTCGTGACGACCGTTCATTACAACTTTCACAAGACCCGCACCAGACTCACCAGTTTGCTCTGCAAGTGCGATTTGCTCTTGTGCTTTTTGCAGGTTCTCCTGCATTTTTTGGGCCTGTTTCATCAGGTTACCCATACCGCCTTTCATCATGTATATCCTCAATTAATTATCGATGGGAACCACGGACGAGAGTTCAATCCGTGCATCAAAATGCTCTTGTAGTAATTGTACCGTACTATCGTTACGAATAGATTCAACAGCTAATAGATGACGCTCTTCTCGTTTACGATTTATAAATTGTGCAGGCGTTTCCTGCTGCTGTTCAGCTTGTAAAAACTCAACCTGAACAGGGTTATTAAAATAACTATTCAGTGCATCCGAAATACGCTGACACTGTACTTCGTTCAGCATCGTCTTCTGCTCTTTGGTGTAATGTAAAACCATCGATTCAGACGATATTTGTTCCAAAGAGAGATGAGTCGCTAAACTTTCGGTCATGCCACTTAGACCAAGGCTACGACTAATATGTACCCAGTCAGGCAGGGAGACTTCCGCTAAATTACGCGAACACTCTACAACCTCAACACGTGTTTTAGAGATCTCACCTATCTCTTCTGTTACTTCTGCCTGAGGAGCTTGCGCAACCGCAGTTGCTTCCATTTCAGAATAAGCATTAGTTGCTGATACGTGAGTTGGCTCTTGCTCATCAAAACCACCTACATCATCCATATCCCAAGGAGGCGGTTCATCTCCTTGGTTATTTAGCGCTTCAGGCTTTTTTGCAGGGCTTACCTCCGCCACTGGCGCCATCGGACTTGCCTGCCCCAATGGAGGAACATCTGATACTGGCGGCTCATACGGCGGTGGAGATTCTACTGCTGGAGGTTGACTATCCATCTGCGCTGGAGCCGGTTGCATTGGCGCAGATTGAGGCGCAGGTGCAGTTTGAGCAACTGGTGTCTGTGCGACAGGAGCGGGTTGGATCGATTCAGCTACAGGCGGAGGCACTTCCGCAGTTACAGAAGCAGTAGTGGTCTGACTTACTTGTTGAGGCAAACTTGATGCAACCTCAACTTGGCGCGGCTGAGCACCAGCAGGACGAAATGCCAGCATTCTCAGCAATACCATTTCCAAACCTTCGCGTGGATCAGGAACGAAAGGAAGGTCCTTACGCCCCATCAAAGCAACTTGGTAATAGAGCTGTACGTCTTCAGCCGTTAATTTGCTAGCAAGTTCAATTATCTGATCTTTATCTCCCATGCTGTTATCCACAGCATCAGGGATCGTTTGCGCCATCGCGATACGGTGCAATACGCCGATCAAATCACCTAGAACCGTATTATAGTCAGGTGAAAACTGAGCCAAATCAGTCACTGCCGCCATTAGGCCTTTAGCGTCTGATGCAGCTAAGCAGAACAACATCTGATAGACCAAACGCTGATCAATTGTGCCCAGCATGGCGCGAACATCTGCTTCACCAATCTGCCCAGCTCCAAAAGCGATCGCCTGATCGGTCAAACTCATCGCATCACGCATAGAGCCGTCTGCAGATCTCGCTAACAACCATAATGCTGGCTCTTCAAACTGAATCTGCTCTGCTGTCAGAACTGTTCGCAGATGGTTCACGATTCTTTCAGGAATCAAGTTTTTAAGATTGAACTGCAAGCAACGAGATAAAATTGTGATCGGCAGCTTCTGAGGATCAGTTGTTGCTAATAGGAATTTAACATGCGGAGGTGGCTCCTCCAGAGTTTTAAGTAGCGCGTTAAACGAGTGAGTAGAAAGCATGTGCACCTCGTCTATCAGGTACACTTTGTAGCGCCCATGGGTCGGTGCATATTGCACGTTTTCCATCAGCTCACGCGTATCTTCTACTTTCGTGCGCGAAGCCGCATCAACTTCAATAAGATCAACAAAACGCCCTTCGGCGATCTCTTTACAAGCAGAACATTGACCACAAGGCGTTGAAGACACACCCTGTTCGCAGTTGAGAGATTTGGCAAATAATCGAGCAATCGATGTTTTACCGACACCACGGGTACCGGTAAAGAGGTAGGCATGATGTAAACGATCATCATCCAACGCATTAACCAGTGCTTTAAGCACGTGCTCTTGCCCTACCATCTCCTGAAATTTAGCAGGACGCCATTTACGCGCTAGAACCTGATAACTCATCTACTTTTGCTACTTATATCGTCTAAAAATATTGGCTCTATGCTACCTCTTGAGAGCGACTTGTACCAGTGAAACCTTATGCACTTCCCGTCACAAACCTGTTTCTAAGATCGCTTCTGTCTCTGTAATTGGAACCGGTTTAGAGAAATAGAAACCCTGAGCCGTATCGCACTTCAATTCAGTTAAAATCGCTAGCTGTTCATCAGTTTCAACGCCCTCAGCAACCACTTTCATACCTAATGTATGCGCCATTGAAATGATCGTAGCCATGATCGCTTTCTCTGACTTGTTACAGCCTAATTCTGCAGTAAATGCTTTATCAACTTTCAACACATCAACCGGCAAGCGACGCAGGTAGTTCAGAGAGGAATACCCGCTTCCAAAGTCATCCAATTCGATCGCAACCCCTTTCTCTCGAATAGCTTCAAGAACAGGTAAAACTCGATCTATATTCTCAATAACCGCTGTTTCGGTAATTTCTACGCTCAAATACCCTTCAATTAGGGGGTATTGATCTAATTGTTTACTCAATTCACCAACCAAATCAGGACTTGCTAGCTGGCGTGGCGATAAGTTGATAGAGACCCTTTCCCCCTCTTGCAGCAACCCCTGTTTGACCCACTGGTCAACCTGCTTGAATACTGTCGCAAAAACCCAATTACCCAAAGGCAGGATTAATCCGCTACTTTCAGCTACAGGAATAAATTCTGCTGGAGAAATGCTACTGCCATCAAAATCAGTCCAACGAAGCAACGCTTCCAAGCCAATCACTTTTCTTGAGGTGAGACATACTTTCGCTTGGTAATACATTTCAAAAGATTCAGCATCAATAGCAGCACGGATATCAGATTTCATTTGTATCTGTTGTAGATTCTTACGATTCAGTTCCGAATCAAAGAAACATACTTGGTCGCGCCCTCGATTCTTAGCGCTATACATCGCAGCATCAGCATGCTGAATCAAGGTTTCTGCACTATCAGCGTCATGAGGGTACATGGCAATACCTATACTGGCCCCAATAAAGACATCACTGTTTTTTAACCTGAATGGACGCTTTAGTTCTTCTAGAACATTGTTCGCTATAACCAAAGCCATATTTGCCTGAAAGATACCTGGAAGAATGAGGATAAATTCGTCCCCTCCCCAACGAACAACCGTATCGGAACTTCGAACTTTTTCTCTAATTCGATTCGCCGCCTCTACAAGTAGCTGATCACCATATTCATGGCCCATAGAATCATTCACATGTTTAAAGAAATCCAAGTCAATAAACACCAAAGCCAAAGATTCTTTATGTCTGTTGGAGAGCTCCATATCATGGGCTAAGCGTTCTTTACAGAAAGTCCGATTCGCGAGATTGGTCAAGGAATCATAGTAAGCAAGGTTGCGTAGAGAAGCCTCGGTTTTCTTTTGCTCCGAAATATCCGTAAATACTCCAAAGTAACCGGTAACACTATCTTGCTCATCTTTAATTGCTTTGACCGTGAGCCACTCCGGATAGATTTGGCCATCTTTCTTTCGGTTCCAGATTTCCCCAGACCATAACCCTCTCTCTTCCAACTCTTTCCACATTGCTTCATAGAACGATGTAGGTTGTTTATGGGAGTTAAGGATATTCGGAGCCTGACCAATCACCTCTTCTTTACTGTACCCAGTAACCCTTTCAAATGCTGAATTGGCTTCTACAATCCGGTTATGCTTGTCCGTGACAATAATGCCATCATTCGTGGTTTCAAAAATATATTGGGCCAAACGTAAAGCTTTATCTTTTTCAGCTCTATCGCTCATATCAGTTGTGATCGTGCACACCGCATATAACTGTCCATCATCAAACAGAGGAAAACATTCACTGTATAGGGACTTATACTGTCTATCGCACTCGTAAGTTAACTCCCAGCTATAATGCTGCTTCGACTGAATAACTTGAGTATCGCCGTCTCGCGAGGCACGAATCACGTCAGCCGGTAATCCCTTCTCAGAGTCGTCACCTTGTAGCTCATCCACTGAAGCTAAACCTGCAAATTTTAGATAAGCGGGGTTTGCCCTTAAATATTGGCCTTCAGCATCTCGAATCACGATCATCGATGGCGAGTTTTCCAACAACTCATCTAACAGATCAACGTTAGCTTCTAGCTGAGCATGTATCGAGGAGATCTGCTTTGCCATCTCACTAAACGCAGACCCAAGCGCCCCCAATTCATCATTTCCGATCTGATCATCAAAAGCGGTCATTTGACCTTGTGAAAATGATCTACTTGCCGACACCAACCGCTGCACTCGAGAAGTGACCATCCGGTTGATAGCAAACATTAAAATCAGAGCTAAGAACAACATGGCAATAGAAAGCGCAGTAACCAAGACAGTGAGTTGCTTGCTAATAGCCTCATTCACTTCTTTATCACTTAAAGCAAGAATCATAACCCCTTGCTCTAGCTCTTGTTGTTGCGAGCCAAACACCGGAATAGTTATTGGGATCAAAGAATAGAGAACATTTTCCTTGTCAAAATAGGCATGCTGATGCAACCGCCTTTCTCGGACTTGAATAATGGTATTAAGATCTAAATGCACATCGACACGCCGGCTAACCGTTTTGCCTAGATCTTCACTATGAGATGAAAAACGAATTTGGTTAGCCGAATCCACTACCAATACTTTACTCACCTGCTCTGACTGAAGGTTCTGGCGAAATTCCCTGTTTACACCATTTGCATCCCCCCTTTCTAACAAGTAAGTCAGTGTACCTTTAAGCCGCTTAGTAACATTTTGTGCTTCATTTTGAAGCAAAGTCTGATGCTGCCTCTCAATAATAGGGGCTACAAAGAAAAGACAACTTGGGATTATCAGTGCTGTAACCAACACAATAATGACCGGAATGGAAAAGCGTAACGGTAAAGATAGTCGCATAAGAAAGCTTTTGTTATCTGTATACTTACCGGCTTAACATAGCTCACTAGATATTCCCTAGTCAGCAAGTCATAACCTTATTTACAACATAATGAGTAATTATAAATAAGGATAAGCTAAAACTATCCTCGCAAGCACCCCTAATTAGGTTTAAAATCATACAATCCCTAGACCATGGTCAAGACTATGTTTAAGAAATCCCCAAGCAAAGCGGAACTTCGCGATCAGCTCAATGCTGAGGTATCGCGGTTTCTGGAAAAAGGAGGGGAAATTAAACAGGTTGAGATGGGGGAGTCTGGATTAGTGGACGGTCGCTACACTCATCATAAATCCAACTTTGAGCACGCTAAACCGCAAGAACGAACTCCCGTCCACGGTTTATTAGCTACTATTGATGCCCGCCGCAAGAACAAAGCTACAACCTCAGCTAAGCCTAAACGTGGGAAACCTCGCAAAAAGATAATTTACGATGACTTTGGTGAACCCGTTAGAACAGTCTGGTTAGACGAATAACTTATTAAGCTAAACAAGCGCTCCAGTCGCCCCTCCTATCCTTCCTAACGTTCTAATCAAAATCTATACTGTAATAACGGAATGTATTCTTTCCGGCGCGTTTAGCTTCATACATCGCTGCATCTGCATGCTCAAAAAGTTTTTCTGGTAATTGATCATCTGGATAGATCGAGATACCAATACTCACGCCCATCTGCAAAACCACATCTTCATAGGCAAACGGTTGCTGCACAGAATTAATAATTTTCTTAGCAACCACTTCCGCATCATATTTAAATTCTAATCCAGATAGGAAAACAACAAACTCATCACCTCCTAACCTAGCTACACAATCAGATTCTCTTACACATTCAGTTAAACGCTGTGAAATCTGCTGTAGCGCTTTATCACCTGCCAAATGGCCATGAGTATCATTAATCTCTTTAAAACCATCCAAATCCAGATATAGCAAAGCTAGTATTGCCCCTTCCCTTTTTGCTTGAACCAAGGCCTGGGTTAATCGCTCATTAAATAAACTACGATTTGGCAAACGGGTTAGCGCATCATAATTAGCCCTAAAACGGATTTCGTCTTCTTGCTCTTTACGCTTACTAATATCAGTAAACAAAGCAATATATTCCAATGGTTCTCCATCTTCATCACGAACCATCGCGATGGTTTGCCATTGTGGATAAACCTCTCCAGATTTCCTGCGGTTCCAGATCTCACCTTCCCAGCGATTATTTTTTTGCAGCTCTTCAAACATCGACTTATAGAAAGATTCATCATGGTGGCCGGAGTTGAGTACTCGTGGGCTTTGCCCTAGCACCTCTTTCGATTGATAACCGGTAATCTCATAAAAAGCTGGATTCACCATCGTGATAGCCCCATTTAGATCTGTCACCATGATCGCTTCAGATGCAGCATCAAATACCGTCGTAGCGACTCGCATCCGCTCTTCAATTTTTTTATAAGCAGTCACATCTTCCTTCACAGAGATATAGTGAGTCACCTCTCCATTTTCAGAACTTACTGGTGATATTGAAGTTTTATCCCAATAAAGGCTGCCATCTTTACGACGATTACAAAGCTCTCCTTTCCAGCTTTTACCGCTGGTGATGGTTTGCCAAAGGTCAATGTAATCCTCTTTATCTGTTTCCCCAGACTGTAGAAATTTCGGGTTTTGACCAATCACCTCTTCTTTGCTGTAACCGGATGTTCGGTAAAAGCAAGGGTTAGCATAAGTAATCACGCCGTCGCTGTCCGTCATCACCACAGCAACAGGGCTCTGTTCTACAGCTTGCGATAATTCCTTAAGGTGCAAGTTTTCACCGTTTTTATCTTTCTCATATTGTTCCAACCGAGCTCCCATAATATTGAAAGCCTGAGCAGTCTCTATCAACTCTCCACAGGATTCCTCAGATACACGAAAGTTAAAATTTCCTGCTGCTATTTGTGTACTCGCTTCTCGTAGATGGGAAAGCTGTTTAGAAATGACTCTAAGCGCTAAATGTGCGCCAAGAACCATTAGAAGAATTTCCAAAAAAGCTAAACCTAGTAGTTGATAGCTAGCACCCCGAACAAGAAAATTAGTTCTTTCTGCAGGAAGACCATAATGAATTTCATAAAATGCCCCATCATCACCTTGAAGAAATAATTGCTGATCAATGACATTACCACTCCATAAAGCAGCTAAACCATGAGAATGGGCAAGACTATGGTCGCCAAGAGACACTAATGGCGAACCACTCTGATCATTAATCTGCAAATACTCCAATGAACGGGTTTGCATTAATTCATTGGCTTTATAGGTCAAGCCATTACGATGGAGCGTATTAAGCTCTGGCAACAAGGTCACACCTAAAAAGGTGTTAACTATCTGAACCCTTTGCTCTACTTCCTCCGTAGCTGTCGTTCTAAGTAGATTGAAAGTCAGCACAGACAATGCTGCAAGAAAGGCTAGACCGAGAATAATGACGGCCAAAATTATTTTGGTTTTGTACTTCATAGCAAACCGTTAACGCATTTTTTATAGTAATTAGAATGAAAAGCCGTTCAATATTAATACAATCTAAATGAACGTAAAATTACTCTCTAGTACTTAAAAACCCTTATTTTTTTGATGTTTTATTCAACAAGAGTTAACCCTAGTTACATAAACCAAAAAATCGATTTGATCGCAAGGTTTAAAAGCTTTTCCAAGCAATCCGTGGGATAATTAGAAGATAAGTTTTAACCTGATAGATAATTGGTGCTTCCCAAATGACCTCTCTTACGATTACACGCCCTGATGATTGGCATATTCACCTACGTGACGGTGTACAGCTTAAAGACACTGTCCGTGATGTAAGCCGCTACATGGGACGCGCTATCATCATGCCGAACCTAGTTCCACCTGTAACCAACACAGAAGAAGCGCTTAGCTACCGTCAACGCATCATGGATCAACAGCCGCAAGGCAACTTCGATCCTTTAATGGTGTTATATCTCACAGATAACACTGACCCTGCTGACATCAAAAAAGCGAAGGATACAGGCAAGGTTTACGCAGCTAAACTTTACCCTGCTGGTGCTACCACAAATTCCGATTCAGGCGTTACGTCCGTTAAAAACATTTACCCTGTTCTAGAAGCTATGCAAGAAGCAGGTATGTTGCTTTTGATTCATGGTGAAGTAACAGATGGCGATATTGATATCTTCGATCGTGAAAAGATCTTCATCGAAACGATTTTGAAAGATGTGGTAAATGACTTCCCTAACTTAAAAATCGTACTTGAGCACATCACAACTAAAGATGCTGCCGAGTTCGTTGAATCGGCTGGGGATAATGTTGCTGCCACCATTACAGCTCACCACCTACTTTACAACCGTAACCACATGTTGGCTGGCGGTATCCGCCCACATTATTACTGCTTGCCGATCCTGAAACGTAATATTCACCAAGACGCACTAATTAAAGCTGCGACTTCTGGCAGCAAAAAGTTCTTCTTAGGAACAGATTCAGCGCCTCACATGAAACACGCTAAAGAAGCTGCGTGTGGTTGTGCAGGTTCCTACACAGCTCACGCTGCGATTGAATTGTACGCTGAAACATTTGAAGCGGCTGGCGCGCTGGATAAGCTAGAAGCGTTCGCAAGTTTGAATGGCCCAGACTTCTACGGTCTGCCACGTAATACAGATACCATCACCTTGGCTAAAGAAAGCTGGAATGTGCCAGCAACTTATCCTCTGGGTGAAGATAATGTAGTTCCTATTCGCGCAGGCGAGCAAATTGCGTGGAAAGTAAAATAACCTGACATTCAATCAACAGGTTATATATCTTAGGGGGCCTATCTTAGCTCCCTAAGATCATCGTCAAACTGATAGTTCTTGTAAACTCATATATTCTGCTAGAATTTTTCTCACACCCTCATTCCCTTGGGCCTGCATACGCTGATAATGACTGATATTCTGTCTTAAGTACTCTTGATGATCGTCTTTCGCTAGATCCCACATCAATCCGCCAACTGCAGGAATCTCAACATCACTTAACGTAGACAGATGGATCGCTTCATAATAGCGCCCTCCATCTTTAACAATCTTCTCGTTAACCAACCCCAAACCTAATGCCTTTACACCACTACGTACTTTATGAAGTTGTCGTACTGGACAGATAAGAAAGTCGATGTCGCAATTAGGATTATTTTGCAAGACGGCCTGAACCATATCTAGCGTCAGGTCACCACCTACACCGGCAATAATGAGTAGATGACGATGCTGAATATTCGTAGCATTTTCGGGAAGAGCCAAACGGAGCTGTTGAAGATCTTCACAATGAACTTGCCAGCGTTCAATTGAATAATCGCTACCAGCTAAATGCTTTTCAAGTTTGTTGGTAATGGATTCCACTACATCCAAAAAGTGTACTTTAGCCTCAGGCTTTGCCTGCAAAATAGCCTGACCTAAATAACCATGGTCACAGCAACAATCCCAAATATGGTCATATTGACCATCAATCATTTCCAATATTGAATTCAAACGAGGTGAAAGACTCAAACTCTATATTTCCCGATATAAAAATCTATTTTTTCAAACAAAAAATAGATTCTACCATTGTCTTTTAGCGAAAAATCAACAACTATCTATAGTAGTGTTTGTTGTAGTAAAAGCGTCCGCAGGTAAACGCATTTATGAACCCGTTAAGATTCCCCCTAAGATTCATCCTATTGACGGCTATGCTGTGCGTTTCCGTAGTTCCTATCGCCCTATTTTCCTATTGGACGATTCAAAATGCACTAGAGAAAGAGTTTGCTGCTGTTCATGAAAAGCATCTTTTACTTGCGCACAACACAACCGCTGCACTAGATCGTTATGCCCTCGATGTAAAAGCGGTGTATGACACAAGTGCTCAACTCGCGCAAAACCTTCACTTCCATCCAGAACAGATCTCTTTGATGGAACAGCTCAACATACTCGCTTTTGCACAATATGATTCTTCAGGAGACCTAATCGAAAGATACTACGGTCAAGCAGTTTTAGTACCGCCATCATTATCTGAAATAGAAATGATACCAGCAGAGATAAAACCAGAGATTCAATTCTCTAAAATTTTCATCTCAGAAAACGCTCCACCTACCATCTATCTTACGTCTGTAGGCCCCAAATCTAATATCTGGATTGCGGCTATTAACCCAAACTACCTTTACAACATTCAGAAATCTATTAGCTTTGGCGATAAAGGGCATGCAGCAATAGTTGATCAATTTGGCTCCGTGATCGCTCACCCTAACCCGTCCTGGGAACAAGCAGGAAAGAACATAGCCAAAATCAGCATCATCAAGCAAATGATGCGAGGAGAGTCTGGAGTAGCACAATTTTATTCTCCTGCGATGAATGCCGACATGATCGCTGGTTTTGCGACCGTACCAACCACAGGTTGGGGAGTAATGATTCCACAACCAACATCGGAGTTGGAATCAAAACTTAAAGATTTAAAACAGGTGACCCACTTAATAGCCGCTCTCTGTTTTATCATCGTGGCATTATTAAGTTGGTGGATTTCAGGCATAGTTGTGAAACCGGTTAAACGACTGATCAAGATGACAGAGGATCTTTCGCATCACCAATACCCTCTCCCATTCAAAAAAGATGACTCTTTAACCAGTATCGAGATAGATACCTTAGTGACTAGCTTCAATACTATGGCTGAAGAGGTAGATCGCGGCCAAAAAGAGCTAGAAAAACGCGTCATTGAACGCACAGAGAAGCTACACAAAGCGGAAAAACAAGCACGCCACTTAGCATCCCATGATTTAGTCACAGGCCTGCCGAATCGAATTGCTATCCGTGCAGATGCTCAAAAACGTATTCATCGAAATGAACCATTCACCCTACTCTTTATAGACCTAGATGGGTTTAAACCGATCAATGACCAATACGGTCACCAGATGGGCGATCGTTTACTCAAAGCATTCGGAGAAAGGTTACGATCCAATTTGGGTGAAAACGACAACATCGCTCGCTACGGAGGCGATGAATTTATCGTGCTTCTTGATACCAACAGCAAAGAGAGCGCTAAAGAGACTGCAGAAGAGCTATTAACCTATACGCGCAATCCCTTTGCATTTGGCGAATATAAAGTCAGCATTCAAGCGAGTATTGGTGTAGCTCAGTCTAAACCCGACACACGTGATCTAGACCAAATTATCCATGATGCAGACATCGCCATGTACAACGCAAAGAAAGCCAGCAAGAATTGCATCGTTTGTAGCTCTGAGTAAATAGGTATTGCCTAGAAAGCTATAGATATTCCAATCACTAAACGGGCAGATCCCCTAGAATAGCCTTCGTTTCCATAAACTCTTCAATCCCGTACAGTCCCCACTCTCGACCGTTGCCCGATTGCTTATAACCACCAAATGGCGCTTTGATATCAACCGGCGCACCATTGAGATGAACCATACCGGTTCTCATTTGAACCGCGATTGATTTTGCTCGCGCCAAATCACTTGAGTAGACACCACCGGAAAGGCCATAAATACTGTCATTAGCGATTGCTACCGCCTCTTCTTCAGAGCGATAAGTCATGATGCTAACCACCGGCCCAAATATCTCTTCTTGAGCAATGGTCATATCAGGCGTAACGCCTGCGAATACCGTCGGCTTTACATAACAGCCTAACGAACAACCTTCAGGTAAACCAATACCACCAGCAACAAGTTCAGCACCTTCATCCACGCCCTTTTGAATCAAAGCTTGTACGCGCTGCCATTGTAATTCTGATACCACCGGCCCCATCACTGTTTCTTCTGATTGCGGATCACCTACAACAATTGAATCCGCTGCTTTTTGGGCGATTTCAATAGTCTCATTCAAACGAGATTCTGGAACTAATAAGCGTGTTTGAGCATTACAAGACTGGCCCGAGTTACCCATCACCGCTCTTACACAACGAGAAATAACTTTAGAGAAATCAGCATCATCCAGAACAATGGCAGCGGACTTTCCGCCCAACTCTAAAGAGACCTTCTTCAAGTTTTCAGCTGCAGCAATAGAGACTTGTTTGCCTGCTTCTGTAGATCCCGTAAATGAGATCATATCGATCTTAGGGTGAGCACTCAGCGCAGCACCTACAGCTGGTCCCGTACCATCAATTAAATTGAATACGCCCGAAGGAACACCAGCTGCATGCATAATGTCTGCAAAGATATGCGCTGTGCGCGGGGCGATCTCACTAGGTTTTAGTACAACTGTACAACCTGCTGCAATAGCTGGAGCAACTTTGCAGGTAATTTGATTTAACGGCCAATTCCAAGGCGTAATAAGACCGCAAACACCAATCGGTTCTTTAACGATACGGGTCGACCCAATGACCTCAGTGAAATCATGCTTTTTAAGCAGACTTAAAGCCGCCTTTAAATGTCCTAACCCAGCCGGCACTTGAGCTTGGCGAGATAAACCTAATGGCGCGCCCATCTCTTCAGTAGTCGCCTCGACAAGTGCTTCGGCACGCTTTTCATATTCAGTAATAATACGCTGTAAAAGCGCGATTCTTTCTTCTTTGGAGGTTTGCGAGAAAGATGCAAAGGCAGCAACAGCTGCGTCAACAGCGAGATCGACATCATCATTATTGCCAAGGCTAATTTGAGAGACAACCTCATTGGTCGCCGGATTAAAAACATCCAAGACGTCATTGCCAGATGACTTAATCCATTCACCATTAATATAGAATTTTTTTAAATCATTCATATCTCTCTATCCTTTCTATCGTCTCTCAAACATAGACCATTCATGCCGAAGCAGACACAAAAAAAGCCGCGTTTGCGGCTTTTCTCATAGAAGCATTACACACCGATAATCGCTGCGATAAAACCGATCAAACCACCAAAGACACCACCCCAGACAACCAGCCAACCTAAATGTTCGCGAATCATCTGCTGTACAATCTCTTTGACCAAACTAGGCGTTAGTTCATCTAATCGCTGCTGAACAATGACTTCAACCTTTTCTTGCATCTCAGCCATAACATCAGGGCTTTCAAGTTCGTCTTTTAATAAAGTGATAAAGTTTTCATCACGTGTCATCTCTTCAATTGAGCTTTTCATTTTTTCCACAAATGGCTCTCTTAAAGGCTCAAGCGCATCGGTGCCACCCACCATGGCGAGCATGCCCCCAAATGGAGAGTTTTGGATAACCTCAATCAGCGAATCAAAAGTCGGTGCGAAATCGACTTTTTCAATTACCGGCGCTAAATGTAGATCAGGCTGCTTACCATTATCTGCACTTAGAAAACGCTCAATGTTCTCTTCAGTAAAAAACTGCTCCATCATTAATGTTTTGATGCCACGCTTAAAATCTTGGAAACGCGCAGGGATCACTCCTGAGCCATAAAGCCCTGGAACTTTCTCAAACAACATATGTACCGCTAACCAGTTGGTTAACGCGCCGGATAGAGCAAACAAGCCAACGGTCAATAACACACGATCATCTGTAATAAGACCTGCCGTAAATGCAATAAAGGCAAGCAGATTCGTTAGAAGGCTTTTATTCATCGGTATTCATCTCAAGAAATATTTTTTGGCGATCATATAAGGCTAAGGAGCGGTTTTAAAGCACTAAAACCTTAGATCAATTAGTGCATGATGCCAGTTTTATATTAAGAGTGGGATCTCAAATTGCCACATCATTATGCGTAGCACTAGGGAAACTACGAATAAGTCTCATACTTTCTCAGTGGGTTATAAAACGACCAGATACGCGAAAGCCAGCGCAGTGAAATGTCGAGACCTTTTCAAGTTCCCTGACATTATCGAAGCCATTTTCAGTTATAATCACTGTAATTTTTAAGTAGCCGAGCTAAAGCATGAACCGTAAGAAAAAAATTAAGCAGATCCACACCAAGCGACTAAAACAAGCTAAGGCTAAATTAGCGCCCAAAAACAACAAACCGCGCTACGTATCTAAAGCAGATAGAGCACGGCTTGAAGAAACCTCTGAAACTCCTTCAGAGGTTTAAACCATGACTTAAAAGCTCTCTTTAAACACATGCCAACGATAACGGCGAAAACTCTTACCCGCTTCAGCCATCATCGCTTTAGGCCCACACAGATAGCAGTCACCGACCTCAGCAGTAGAAAATGCTTCTGCTAAAGTCATCCAACAGGGCCGACCGATCTTAATATCCACCCCGTTCAAACCTTCTAGCCATTTAGGTAATTCCGCATTTTCACCTTGGGTTATATAGATAAAGATTTCAGATCGTTCTTTTTCTAACAGCACAGGTTTAAGCCACTCAAGGCGATCTATGTCTTTAACCACCCAAATCAACTGAGTATTCACACAATATTCTGCGTTGAGCCAATGCCAATAAGGGGTAATGCCAATACCCCCCGCAATCAGCAGGCGCTTTTTACTATGACGGCTTTGGCTCGCAGGAGAAGAATAAGGCCCCCTCAAGGACAATATACACTCGACATAATCACCAAGCGCCATAAGTTTGCGTGTCCAATCCCCCGCCACATTAATTTTGAGAGTCAACAAACCTTCGTCATAACTGACAATAGAGAAGGCATGCCATTCGGTTTTACTCACCACTGGAATTCGGACTTTGACATAATCGCCCGCATGTATTGCTTGCTTGAAATTAGTGCTGACCACGAGTTTTATTGTTTGTTCATCCAGTCGTTTCAGTTCGCCCTTACAATAATGCTGAACTGATAAACGTTGTACACTCCAGTCCCAAATCAGCAATACCCCAACTGGAGCCAGCCAATACCACTGTGGCACATGAAGTAACAACAAAGGCAGTGACCAATAACCTAATCGATGTAACGATTCAAAGTGGTGATAAACCCGCTTACGCACCACCGGAATAGAAGTCACACCAATCAACATAAATAGTACAAACAACAGTAAGCCGGTGACATTAATCCTAAATTGCCGAGACTGGATGCCGGAATAACTTAAACTCACCACTTCGTCATAAGTCACAAGCGGTAAAGATTGGATAGCATAAGTTTGAGTTGACGTTGTACTGTGACATTTAGTGCAATCATCTTTCATGATCGGGCGAATCTGCTTATGAAACATCGCTTCGGTGCGACCTGCTTTCACCCACTGATCAACAACATCGATCGACTCATCCTCAGTGACAAACTCATACATCGTGCTCCGCATAGATCGCACAAGATCTGACTCTGTTCCTAACAACGCATCAGTGAATGGAATATCCAGCGTAGTGTAATACTGCAGTTGGCTAGCGCCATGCCCCAAGGTAAAGATAACCAACAGATAACCTATCCATCGGTGCAAGCGCTTTTCATTTAAAATTTGATAACGTGCCCAACGACTAGAGCGTGCCCTTCTGAGCAAACTATTTAAAACCGGAAGCCACAATAAACAGAGCAAAACGAGTAACACTGCAGCGTTAGCATGGCTAATACGTAACCATATATTGGTGGTCTCGTTAGACTCATATTCAAAGCCTTCTACAAATTCGTACCCTACCAAAGGAATCACTGCGACAAGCAACACTGTAGAAAGTAAAAATGCTGGGCGATGCAGTCTAGAAAACAACAGCTCTATAAAACGGGAGATAAGCATAGGAAGATCTATTCAGCAGGCGGAACGAACTGGTTTTACTCAACCCAGCTCGCTCAACCCTATTCTGACTTACTTAGAGAAGTTCAGGCGTAGCGCCTTTTTATGGAAGATGTGATTGATTTGAGCGTTATCAAAAACCGTCACACCAAATAGATATTGCTTACCAAGATCAGAAAACTGTACATCCTGAATTTTGGACTTTGGATGCTCAGTCACCAACTTACGCTTGATCTCCAATGTCCAGAAGCCATCTTTCCATTCACCCCGTGCTTGCAGATCACCACGTGAACCCTCAGCAGCTTGCGCCACAATACCGCCAATTACAGCGCTAGGCTCAAAGTTATCGACAAACGGAACTTTGTTATCAGACATTACCCAGTATTTTGCTAAAGGATCGGCTTTTGCAGGCATCCAAGCAGGCGCAGTTTTATCTTTGTTGATATTATTTTTGTAACCACCACCTGTTTTCTCATCACTGTTGCGTCCCCACCCCTTATTTTCATTACGGAAATGGTTCACGTACTGATCATCAACTTGATAAACCGGGTTACTACGCGCACTCTTCCAGTGCCAAATATCGATTGTCTCATCAGGAGAGCGAGTGAAGTGACGGCCTGCCGAGGTATCTTTTATATCATCAACCATGCCATCTTCAGCTACGTGACACGAACGATCACAACCTTTTTTGGCAAAACCCTTTTCAGAAATATTCCAGAAAAACGCAAACTTATCTTCATAATAAGTATTACCGTGACCAGTAGAGTCCAAGTTCTTAAGCTGTTTCCAACTGCCATCTTCCTGTTTCACCCAAGGAAAGCGCTCCAAACTCAGCGTTGGATCGTTCCAACGTACGTGCATATATAGGTATTCATCATCATACATAGCACGTAATTCAACATCGCTTTCTTTAATCCCCTCATACCCGTTGTTTGGCTCATAAGGCAGTTCATCAACTGTAACGTGCAGCGGCTCAGTAATATTCCAAGCGTCTTCCGTCAATCCATCAATGGTTACAGCCCCCTGAATTCGCTTAGCCATCAAGGTGTTATCAGCAGCATAGACCCCATGACTGAACATAGCAGCCATTGTTATTAGCGTGATTTTTTTCACTTTTTATTACTCTTCCATAAATACAAATACAAATGAGAATGCTTATTATATTGAATATAGATTTAATTTAAACGTTTGTTTGACTGTATTTAAGGGTTTTATTTATTAGCAACTCACCTCTCTGACTGAACAAGACCCAATCAACAACCGGAACTGGCACACCCAGCGATCTACTGATAATATAAATACTGTATATGTAACCAGTATTTATTATGTTGCGCTTTATTCCTATCTACTCCAGCGCCGGTATCAGTGGTTTTGAATCACCTGCAGCTGAATATACCGAGCTAGCACTTTCACTCGATCAGTTACTCATTGATCACCCCCATGCAACCTACCTAGGCTTTGTTGAAGGTGGCTCTATGCGTGGTGTGGGGATATTTCCAAATGACCTACTTGTCGTTTCACGAGCCGAAACAGTAAAGGAAGGCGATGTAATCGTCGCCACATTAAATGGAAACTTCGTCTGTAAAATCGCCAGTATCAAAGAGAGAAAACTTCTCTCCTCTGCTCCTGGCCATAAACCCTATCAATTGTGCGAACAGGATGAATTTTCTATCGAGGGGGTGGTTACACGTTCTATTCGATTATTTCGCCCATTAAAGAAGGGACTTAACTAGGATGTACGCCCTGATTGATGCTTCCGGAATGTATGCCTCATGCGAGAAAATATTTGACCCCACAATCCGAAAGCGCCCTGTTGTCGTCCTTAGTAATAATGACGGCTGTATTGTCGCAACCTGCCCTATCGCAAAAAAAATGGGTATCCCTAAATTTGGCCCTTATTTCAAAATCAAAGACCAACTAGACAGAGCAGGCGTAGTTGCCAAATCCAGCAACTACGAACTTTATGCCGATATATCTTCACGCATGATGGAGCTCTGCGCCTCCTTTGCCCCAGAACAACACATCTACTCCATAGATGAATGTTTTTTACGCTTTGACCACTACATACCACCTGAAGGCTGGCATGAACTAGGTATGAAAATCAGAAGAAAGGTGTGGAAGGAAGTAAGGCTCCCCGTAGGCGTAGGCTTTGGCCCAACCCCAACCTTAGCAAAAGCAGCTAATCACGCCAGTAAAAAACTACCGGGCTTCAGCGGTGTTGCCGTTATCGACAACGATCAAATCAGAAAGCAGATTCTGCAGCAGATGGAAATTAGGGATGTTTGGGGAGTAGGACGACGTATAGGCGAGCGACTAAATTTTCTCGGCATCAAAACAGCTTGGCAGCTAGCGCAAACGAAACCCGCGTTGATGAAAAAGCACTTCTCCACCTTAATCGCTAATACAGTAGAAGAACTCAATCGCTTAACCAGAATAAGCTGGGACGATGTCCGCTCACCCAAAAAACAGATTTACTCCACACGCTCTTTTGGACAACGCATCACAGGACTCACCGATCTAAAACAGGCACTTGCTACACACGCAACCATCGCCGCGCAAAAGCTAAGAGCCCAAGAGAGTGCTACCAGCAATATCATTGTCTTTGCACACAACTCTATCCACGATAAGGAATCATTTTTTAAACGCTCTGCATTCCACCAATTTGCCACTCCAACCTGCGATACTGCAGTCATAGTGAAAGTAACAAGCCAACTGGCTGAGCAGATATATCAAGCAGGAATTAGATACTACAAAGCAGGTATAGGCCTTTTAGAAATCTCTACAGCTACACCCTATCAGCCAGATATATTTACCCCTTGCGCTGACCAACCTGAACTTATGAAATGCCTAGATCAAATCAATTCAAAATACGGTCGAGATACCCTCCATTTAGCCCGCCAAGGCATTCAACAAAACTTTAAAATGAAACGAGAGCTTCTATCTCCAAGGTATACTACGCGGATAGAAGATATTCCTGTGATTGGATGCGAGTGAACTCCAGATACCAAAAAGCCCCGCGGTTAAGCGAGGCTTTTTCGTTTTAATAGATGGCGGTCAGGGAGGGATTATTTCACCCCTTCGGGGCCGTGGTCGCAGGCTCCCACGTTGTCTCGCTGCGCTCGGCTCAAACCCTTTTCTCGGGTTCTCATCCCTCCAAACTTCAGATACAAAAAAGCCCCGCGGTTAAGCAAGGCTTTTTCGTTTTTAATAGATGGCGGTCAGGGAGGGATTATTTCACCCCTTCGGGGCCGTGGTCGCAGGCTCTCACGTTGTCTCGCTGCGCTCGGCTCAAACCCTCTTCTCGGGTTCTCATCCCTCCAAACTTCAGATACAAAAAAGCCCCGCGGTTAAGCAAGGCTTTTTCGTTTTTAATAGATGGCGGTCAGGGAGGGATTATTTCACCCCTTCGGGGCCGTGGTCGCAGGCTCTCACGTTGTCTCGCTGCGCTCGGCTCAAACCCTCTTCTCGGGTTCTCATCCCTCCAAACTTCAGATACAAAAAAGCCCCGCGGTTAAGCAAGGCTTTTTCGTTTTTAATAGATGGCGGTCAGGGAGGGATTATTCCACCCCTTCGGGGCGTGGTCGCAGGCTCCCACGTTGTCTCGCTACGCTCGGCTCAAACCCTCTTCTCGGGTTCTCATCCCTCTAAACTGTAGATACAAAAAAGCCCCGCGGTTAAGCGAGGCTCTTTTGTTTTTAATAGATGGCGGTCAGGGAGGGATTCGAACCCTCGATACGTTTCCGTATACACACTTTCCAGGCGTGCTCCTTCGGCCACTCGGACACCTGACCATCCTGCAATTAGTGGAGCTGATATGCTCAACACCAACGCGGCGCGAATTGTATCACAGCACTGACTGACCGCAAGCGGTTTGGTTAAAAAAGGTAAACAATTTCAGTAATTCGTCCTACAAATATCAAAGGATCAATAAATAGCCTAGTTTTATTGGTTGTACACTGAACAGCTGTGAGTAAACTAAACACTCAAAAATAAAAAATTATAAATATAAAATCTAAAATGCGCCCCATAACTGACCTTAAAAGCACACTATTCAACTCCCTCTATCGAGCTGCTTTGATTAGCTGCTTATTTGCAGCCATGATCGTATTTGCATTGATCTTTCTTTCTATCGAAAAGGATCTTCGGCAAGAGGGTCAATACCTTGGGCAGTTAGTATTTAAAGATCTGCGCCAAGCGATGAATCAGGGCACCAGTTATGAGGAAGTTAATCAGCTCATAGATTCAATGAATGAGGATGCTCCCGATATCACCTATAGCATGTATCGCGGAGCAGCCGTTCAGCAACAGTTTGGTGGTGATCGAGCAATCACCGAAGAGATAAGCCAGCTGTTAGGCAGCAAACAGGATGCAACTCAGATCGAATCGCTGGATCAGATTCATTATTACCATGCTTTCAGATTTAAACAGGAATGCCTAGCCTGTCACACCGAGGCAAAGCTAGATGATATAGCCGGCGTGTTGGACGTTACCTTTCCCGCACACAGAGTCCGCCTTCCTGTAAGCGAAGTTCTGATGGGTTTATTCTTAGTCTTCTCTATTACCGTTATCTCTTCCTACCTCTTTATCTCTCGCGATCTTTTTGCCCATATAGTCAAACCTTTAAAACGCTTAGAAAGAAAGCTTAAAGAGACTGAAGGTCACCACAACCTTAATGAAAAGCTAGCTCTCGACTCAGAGCTAGAAGAGATAAATAGCATTGAGCACTCTTTTAACTCGCAACAGGCTTTATTGCAGACTGCATTTCAGCAAGTAGAAGAGCTATCTATCTACGATAAGTTAACGGGCACATACAGCCGTCATCAGTTGGAGCGATTACTCAGTGAAGAGAAATCTAGGGCTGATCGCCAGAATCGGCCTTTAACCATCAGCATGATTGATATGAATGGCTTTAAGCAGATCAATGATGTGTTTGGTCATCATGCCGGCGATTGCATACTGATTCACTTCTGCCAGATTCTGTCAGAGAACCTGCGCACGACAGACAAAGTCATTCGCTATGGTGGAGATGAGTTCATCATCCTATTACCAGACAGTTCGCAGGATGTAGCGAGTGAGCTTATTCAGCGTATTGAAGAGATCGCACACAGCAGCCCTTATCACTATAAAGGCCAAGGTATCATTGCGAAGTTCAGCTATGGCAGCGTGGAATACCCAAGCGAGTCCGATGCTGATGAAGCAAAAGATCTATTACAGATTGCAGATGAAAGAATGTATTCCGACAAACAACGTAGAAAACAGAAATAGCAGGGATAAAAAAGGCCCGGTTATAGAAAACCGGGCCAAGTAATACCTGGAAGGTATAAGATGTTTAATTAGTCAGCTTGACGACGTAAGAATGCAGGAATGTCTAAGAATTCCATGTCGTCAGTACCAGTCTTTTGCATAACTGGCTGTTCAGATTCTACTTCGCGATGAATCTCTACTGGTTGAGCACGTTCTCTTGGCTGGGAATCACGAGCAGTTCGCATTACTGCCGGCAACTCTAGCTGATCGAAATCAGACGCAGCGCCCGCAGCCGTTGCAACAGCAGATGCACGACCTGTGCCTGTGTTAACAACTTCTACATGCTGCTGTTCAGCTCGCCCCAAGCCTGTTGCAACCACTGTTACCGTAAGCTCGTCAGTAAGCTCAGGATCAATAACAGTACCTACAACGATAGTGGCGTTCTCGGAAGCATACTCTTCAACGATGTTACCCACTTCCGAGAACTCGCCTAAGCTCAGATCAAGACCAGCGGTGATATTTACCAAAATACCACTCGCCCCCTTCAGGTCTACGTCTTCTAGCAAAGGACTATTAATCGCAGCTTCCGTCGCTTCAGTCGCACGGTCTTCGCCACGGCCACTACCGCTACCCATCATCGCCATGCCCATTTCAGACATAACGGTGCGCACATCCGCAAAGTCGACGTTGATCATACCCGGACGGATAATCAGATCAGCGATACCTTGCACCGCGCCTTTCAATACATCGTTACATGTATTGAAAGCATTAATCAGACTGGTGTTTTTACCCAGTACTGGAAGTAACTTTTCATTCGGAATGATGATCAAAGAATCAACATTCTCTTTCAGTTCCTGTATACCTTCGTCCGCAATTTTAAGGCGTTTACGACCTTCAAATGAAAACGGCTTAGTTACTACAGCAACTGTTAAAATACCTAGGCTACGCGCAACTTCAGCTACGATTGGCGCTGCACCAGTACCTGTACCACCGCCCATACCAGCTGTGATAAATACCATGTCCGCACCATCTAGCATTTCAGCTAAACGCTCACGATCTTCAAGTGCAGCCTGACGGCCAACTTCTGGGTTTGCACCCGCACCAAGACCTTTAGTTAGTTCGCCACCGATCTGGATAACTGTTTTAGAATGCATGTTATCCAAAGCTTGGGCATCTGTGTTTGCACAGATAAACTCAACACCATCTACTGCAGAGCTAACCATGTGCTGAACAGCGTTACCGCCGCCACCGCCGACACCTACAACTTTAATTACGGCGCTTTGAGGAATGCTATCCGCTAACTCAAACATACCGATCTCCTTCCAGATTATGCGCTTTTATAATTGAACAGCGCTTAGTTATTTTCTATTCCGATTAGCCTTTGACTGGGATCAGAAATTGCCCTGAAACCACGTCTTCATCTTGCTGAGTACGCTTGCTTGTTCGACCAGTTCGATCTCTGCAACCTCAGGTTGAGCAGGCTCGCCGCCCTGATCTTCATGCGCGTACTGCAGTAACCCGATACTTGTTGCAAAAATTGGGTTACCTAAAATATCTTCCATTCCACGAACACCATGCGGTGATGCCAAGCGAACCGGCATGTGGAAAATTTCCTCTGCTAACTCAACCGCACCTTCCATTTTGGAAGTACCACCAGTTAACACAATGCCCGCCGCAACCAGATCTTCAAAACCGCTGCGACGCAACTCTGCTTGTACTAAATTGAAAAGTTCTTCATAACGCGGCTCAACAACTTCAGCGAGCGCCTGACGCGACAATGTGCGCGCAGGACGATCACCAACACCAGGTACCATGATGGTTTCATCAGGGCCTGCTAACTGCGCCAAAGCACAAGCATATTTAATCTTTATCTCTTCCGCGTGCTGCATAGGTGTACGTAAAGCCATCGCGATGTCATTAGTCACCTGGTCACCCGCAATAGGGATCACAGCGGTATGACGAATCGCACCACCTGTAAAGATCGAAATATCAGAAGTACCCCCACCGATATCGACCATACAAACGCCGAGCTCTTTTTCATCTTCAGTCAAAACAGAGTAACTGGATGCAACTTGCTCCAGCACTAAGTTATCAACCTCTAAACCACAACGGCGTACACACTTCTCGATATTCTGAGCGGCATTCACCGAACCTGTGACTAGGTGAACTTTGGCTTCTAAACGTACGCCCGACATGCCTAGTGGTTCACGAATACCTTCGGAATTATCGATTTCATATTCTTGCGGCAAGATATGCAGAATCTTCTGATCAGCAGGAATCGCTACTGCACGGGCAGCATCGATTACGCGATCAAGATCGTAATCTGTTACTTCACGGTCACGAACAGCCACAATACCGTGAGAGTTAAGGCTATTAATATGACTACCGGCGATACCCGCTGTTACAGAGTGAACTTTGCACCCTGCCATCAACTCAGCTTCTTCTACTGCACGCTGGATAGAACTCACTGTTGATTCAATATTCACCACCACGCCTTTCTTCAAACCGCGAGACGGATGTGAACCAATACCAACAATATCGATTGAGCCGTCGATATTGATCTCTCCCACAAGGCAAACCACCTTGGAAGTCCCAATATCTAGCGCAACGATCATATTAGAGTGAGCTGTCATATATTCAGTGCCAACAATATTATTTCAAGCAACCTTAATTTTACTTATAACTAAAAACAAACCAACCTTTTTTCGATGAATTTTTTTAAATTCTGAAAGTTTATTTGCCCGTAAAATCAATTCATAAAAAAACACTATCTTTTTTTATCGGCACCTTGCGGAAATTGTTGAGAAAATTTTTTCTATAAATTTCAAACAACTACGTTCACTCACTCCAGCATCAGGCTTGATTGTTTTAAATATAATCAACCGTTTCAATAGGTTAAAAAAACAACAAAAATCAAAATCTAATTTTGATTAATTAGCTATAAATCAAAACTTAATTTTGATTATTAATAAAAATATCAAAAACAAGTTTTGAATAATCATATAAATTCAATATTTAATTTTGATGATTTGCAAACATATCAATACTAAATATTGATTATCTCCCTATTAATTAATGCTCATTAAATAACCAATAAAATTGTGCGAAACTGTATGAATTTTGTTCAACACACTCAAATTCATCTCTAAAAGGCAATGATTTCTTGATGGTATAAGACGGATATTCAAACCCAGCAAACAAGCTCAAAACAGGACTCAGCAGAGAGCCCTAGAAAGCATAAAGAGGATAAAACTGAGAAAGGGGTAAACAGCTCAGAAAGAGCTTTTTTAGTAATGATAGGCGCTATCGATTTCACGCCAATTTGAACCGCTGTTATCTAAGTAAGTACGAATGGTCGTTTCGCCATCTGCAAGGTAGCTACTGTCGAGAAAGTTATTCAAAACAGCCTCTCCCTGCGACGCAGCCGCCTTTAAGCAGAAGGACAGATAACGAGGGAATGGCAGAATATCGTTTCGCCATAGGTTACCCGCATAAAACTGCCCTACACGCTCATGATATTCTTGCTCACTGCGGCATTTACTATAGCGGTAGTGTTGATCAGTTGAGCCTGTGCACATCAGCCCTGTCTCGCTTTGACCATCAGTAAAAGTTTCTACTTCCACCCAGTTAAACCGATGCTCGCGTTCGAACAGCGCTTCATACTCTTCTTGAGTACAATCAAACTGGCTACAAATAATCTCACAATCGGATGCAGGTAAAGTCGAGCAGGAGGCTAACTGTAAAGAGTCTGGATCAGCCTTATGTCGACTGATAAACACCACACCGACTTTATTGAAGATGCGTTTGTAACCCGGAACAGTTACGATCCTAAAGTTTGTTAGGCCAGGAATGGTTTCCCTTGCGGAGGCTTCAGATAGTAGAGAGCCATATCCAACAATACTTATCATATCGCTCTCCTATCAATGTTACTGATCAGATTCTAAAGCGCGCTCAACAAGCTCTGCATTAAGCTTCTTCTTGCCATCAGCACCAAGGCTTTGCAGCATGGTCACTTGGCTCACCAAATTACCACGCCCCGTTGATAGCCGCTTATTCGCGGTATCAAAAGCTGCTTGCGTTCTTTGCAGGTTACGCCCTACTTCATCCAAAGCGTCAATAAAGCCAACGAATTTGTCGTACAGCTCACCACCTCTGCGGGCGATCTCTTGAGCATTTTGATTTTGATGTTCGTAACGCCAGATATTGTGGATAGTTCTCAACGTCACCATCAATGTCGCAGGGCTCACCAACATAATGTTCCGATCAAACGCTTCTTTAAACAGATTAGGTTCTTTCTCTAACGCCAACAAGAAAGCGCCTTCCACAGGAATAAACAAAAGCACGAAATCGAGAGAGCGAATACCTTCTAGCCCTTGGTAAGCTTTATCGCTCAGTCCTTTAATATGACCACGCATCGAGATCAAATGTTCACGCAACATGCGCTCACGCAGATCTTTATCATCAGTCGAGCAGTATTGTTCGTAAGCGGTAAGGGAAACCTTCGAGTCGACGATCACATCTTTACCATCCGGCAGATGAATCACCGCATCAGGCTGGTAGCGTTTACCTTGAACAGATGCTGATACCTGCAGCTCAAACTCGTAGCCTTTGCGTAAACCCGATTCCTCTAAGGCACGCTCTAGTACAACTTCGCCCCAGTTACCCTGAGTTTTATTTTCGCCTTTCAGGGCTTGAGTTAGATTGATCGCATCTTCACTCATCTGCTGGTTAAGCTGTTTTAGATGAGAAATCTGCTCATAGAGAGCTCGACGATCCTTGGACTCTTTATCGTAAACATCTTCAACACGACGCTTAAACTCACCTAACTGCTCTTTCAGAGGTGTCAGCAGGTGCCCCATATTTTCTTGATTACTCTGAGTGAATCGTTGAGCTTTCTCTTCAAAAATACGATTAGCTAGATTCTGGAACTCTTGCTTTAACTGTTGGCGAGCTTGCTCTAACACTTGAAGCTTTTCAGAATGCGCTTCTTGAGTCGCCTCATACCTCGCTTCAAGATCCGCAATCACTTCATTACGATCAGCCAACTCAAACTTGGTTTGCTCCAAGCGTTTATCAAGCTGATGCTTTTCTGTAAGCGTGTCACGTAGTCTTGGTTCTAACGCATGTAAGCGCTCTTCGATACGTGCTTTTTGGATAGATACTTCATGATAGGCAGATTGCTGTGCAGCCAACTCAGTTTCGAGTTTAGCTTTTAACGAGATTATTGTGGTCTCGCTTTCAGCAACCTGCTGTAAGAGGTCTTCTTTTTGGGAAGTCAGATGCCTGTACATAAAGAAGAACAGGCATCCTGTAATCAATACGCCTAGCAGCAAACTATTCAGATCAAATGAAGCTAGCAGCTCAGGCATAGAAAATTACCAATAGAGATATAAAACGACTAGGGAAACCGCAGAAATAATCGATGACATAAACAGCGTTTTCAACTCACCCAGCATCGGCTGAAGAATAACTAAATGAACCACTGGGAAAGTGATAAACATACATAGCAGTGGGATCCACCAGTCTAGGTTGCTGAAACCGTACGCCATAGAGAACAGCAATGCGACAGCAGCAAGGTTACCCGCCATAACGATCGTCATCAAACCGTTACGTTTATGCGCGAATTCAGGCTTATCCTCTTCAGGTAGTTTATTGATAGCACCAGCGCTTAACGCACCAGACATAGAGAACACACCTGAGACTAGAAAAATGATAAGAGGATCGATACTAGGCACACTAAACTCCAGAACATTGCGGATCATTTAATAACTACGCCCATGTCAGATCTTTTTCAGGCGCTCATGGCGGGCTATTGTAAGGCTTTTCAGGCCCACTGTTAAGAAACGGCTCCCTTTTGCATCTATTATTAGATGAGATTAAAATCCCGCCTCAATTCCATGTACACGGATTTTTAATGCAGGTTTTCAAAAGCTTACGCAAACTGCTCAACCGTCATTTCAAGAACATGAAATGGCAGGCTGTATTGGCGCTGCTTCTATTATATGGCCTAAGTAGCTGGTTGCTTTTGGAATGGGCGGGTGAATCCAACCTCACCGGCTCGGACTATATCTACTGGTTAATCGTAACGGCTTCGACTGTGGGCTACGGAGATCTATCTCCCGAAACAGCAACAGGCAAAGCATTAGTCGCTTTCTATATTATTCCTTTCGGTCTTGGTCTATTTGCACTCGTCGTCGGTAAGTTTGCTGCATTCAGTGCTTTTCAGTGGAGAAAAGGTGTTATGGGTCTTAAAGAACTCAACCTCTCAAATCATATCGTCGTCGTTGGCTGGAACGAAGTTCGTACCCTGCCTCTTCTTAAACTTCTCCAGACAGAAGCTAAGAACAACCTTAATCGAGAGATCTGTTTGTGTGTCGCTGATGAGATGGAAAACCCGATGCCGGGCCATATCGAATTTGTTCGTACCGTTTCACTAAACGATGATGAAGGCTTAAATCGTGCAAATATTGAAGATGCCTCAACAATCATCATCGATTGTGCACATGATGATCAGACACTCAGCGCGGCTTTAAATATTTACAATCGCAATCCTCAAGCACACATCATCACCTACTTTAGGGATGAAAGCTTGAGCAATCTGCTTAAACAGCACTGCCCTACCATAGAGTGCACGCCATCTGTATCTACAGAGATGTTAGTAAAATCAGCGATGGACCCAGGCTCCAGTATTTTGCATCACGAACTTCTCAACACAACTACAGGTATGACCCAGTTTTCTGTTGTCGTACCTGAAGGTTTGCCTGAGATGTCTGTACGTGATCTATACGTGCCATTAAAAGAAAATTATGGCGCGACTCTAATCGCTGTTGATCTCGATAACGACGGTAAACCTGAAGTGAACCCTTCACTCGATAAACGCGTTAGATCAGGCTGCACTATTTATTACATTGCACAATCCCGTTTAAAAGCTTTGGACTGGGCTGCAATTACCCAACTTTCATAATTTTTAGGAGTCTCGCATGGACGCTCTACTTATTGGGCTTACCAACTTTGCTATCTATTTCGGCCTTTCACTGGTTGCCCTACTACTCTTCAAAGTCATCTATACCTTCCTGACTCCTTATGATGACTGGGCACTGGTTAAAGAAAAAAACATGGCTGCAGCCTGCGCGCTTTCCGGTGCAACGGTTGGTTTCACCATTGCCCTAGCTAGCGCCATTAGCAACTCCGTATCGTTAATCGATTTTGCTGTATGGGCTGTGGTAGCGCTTGTCGCTCAGTTAATCGCTTATCTAGTTGTGCGTTTGTTTATGCCGAAAATCACCCAACGCATCCAAGATGGAGAAACACCTGCCGGTATCGTGCTGGGTGCGGTATCTATTGCTATCGGTATCCTTAATGCTGCCTCTATGACCTACTAAGGAGGCATCAGGGATGAAACGTACAAAAATAAACCATCTGCAAAAAAGTGATTTTGCATTTGATGCTACATGGCTGAAAAACGGACTACGTCTATCAGCTGTCGCTACTGGTGCTGCACTACTGACTGGTTGTGATTCTGAAGATGGTTACATCTACCAATCGGTCACTGCATGTGAACTGGATAACCCAGGCTATGACGATAGATGTGAAAGCGCCTATCAAAAAGCCCTAGCAGATTGGAAACGCACCGCACCTAGATATAATAGTGAGAGCAACTGCGCTTACGATTTTGGTAACCACCAATGCTTTGAATACTCCCCCTACTTTATTCCGCTAATGGCGGGCTTTATGTTGGGTGAAAATCATCGTACAGAGGAAGATTTTGATCTCGACTTTGATCGACCTAGAGGCTTAGGCTATAGCACCCGAAGAGGCACCCCTGCTTTTCACCGTTGGGTAAGCTCATCCGGTGACATGTTTGGTGATTACCATAAGAACAAAGTTAAGGTCAGCTCCTCAGCATTCAAAGGCAGTAAAGGTAGTGCCCGTGTTATGGGGCGCGGTGGTTTTGGTAAAACCATCTCCAGTCGCTCTTTCGGCGGTTAACCTGTAGATGCTAAGAGTCACCTGCGCCGAACGTCCTGATTGGCGCGAAACTGCTGAACAATATGGCTTCCATTTTCATACTATGTATGGGGAGCCATATTGGGATGAATCTGCCTACTATCAGTTCTCTCTCGAACAGATAGAACAAGATATTGAAGCACCGACAGCTGAGATTCATCAGATGTGTCTGGCAGTGGTTGAGCATGTGGTAGGTAATGAAGAACTGCTGCGCCGCTTTCAAATCCCAGAAGCCTTTTGGGATGAGATTGCGCGCTCTTGGTTTGCCCGCGAAGATAGCCTCTATAGCCGCATCGATCTTTGTTATGACGGTAAAAGCCCTGCCAAATTCTTAGAGAACAATGCCGACACACCCACCAGCCTTTATGAAACGGGATTCTGGCAATGGGTATGGCTTCAGCAACAGGTGGATCGCGGTAAGCTGTCTCAAAATGCCGATCAATTTAACTCGTTGCAAGAGCGACTGATCGAGCGCTTCAAAGCACTCAAAGTTCGCCAGCCTTCTCGCTTACTGCACCTAGCAAGTTGCAAAGACACGATCGAAGATCGTGGCACTGTGCAATATCTGCAAGATTGCGCCCAACAAGCCGGCCTACGAAACGACTTCATCTATGTTGAAGATATCGGCATCAATGAAGATCAGCGCTTTGTCGATCAGCTAGGTAAACCGATCAACTGGCTATTCAAACTCTACCCTTGGGAGTTTATGCAACGGGAAGAGTACGGCGAATACATTGCTCAAAGCGGTACCACCTTTCTAGAGCCGATCTGGAAAAGCTTAGTCTCCAACAAAGCACTACTGCCTTTATTGTGGGAACTCTTTCCAAATCACCCTAACCTACTACCTGCTTATTTTGAAGATGATCCCCGTGCTGCAGAACTTACGCATTATGTCCGCAAGCCGATCTTCTCTCGCGAAGGCGCCAATATCAGCATCGTTAATCAAGGCGAAGTAATAGCGAAGGCCGAAGGGCCTTACGGTGAAGAGGGATACATCGTTCAGGCTTGTCACCCTCTGCCTAAATTTGGTGACAATCACACGCTGATCGGCAGCTGGCTAATAGGCGATCAACCCGCCGGTATTTCTCTAAGAGAAGATAAACACCCGATCACACAAGATCTTTCCCGCTTTTTACCGCATATCATCCTTTGATAGCGATGAGTCAGTCGTAACGCAATCAGGCTAGAAAATGGTATTATGCGCGGCAATATTTAGATAACGCCCAATAAAGGCTGTTTTTTTCAGATTGGGTCATGACTTTTATCACCCTCGACAACGTTAAACTAACGCCGTCGAACCTAGATTAGAGAAGATTTAAGTGGAATTTTTGGTTAACGAAGCAATTGAAGATTATGCCTTTCAAAGCACTACAGCTGAGCCTGAATTGCTGCAAGAGCTGATCGATGAAACCAACAAAAACATGGGCTGGCCGCAAAAGCTATCTGGCCGTTTAGTTGGCAGAACGCTAAAACTTCTTGCTCAGTTGCACCAACCAAAGAACGTACTAGAGATTGGTATGTTCACTGGCTATTCTGCTTTATCCATAGCAGAAGGCATGCCAGAAGATGGCAAGATCATCTGC
Source organism: Neptuniibacter sp. QD57_21 (assembly GCF_047778075.1). Taxonomy (GTDB): domain Bacteria; phylum Pseudomonadota; class Gammaproteobacteria; order Pseudomonadales; family Balneatricaceae; genus Neptuniibacter. The sequence continues at coordinate 2,585,027 of NZ_CP180549.1, forward strand.
TGCGAAACGAACCCTCGCGCAATCGACTTTGCCAAAACATTCTTTGATCGCAGCCCTCACGGCCACAAGATCGAAGTAATCTTCGGTAAAGCGATCGAAACCATCGACACACTGGATATGGAACTAGACTTCACATTCATCGATGCAGATAAGCGCAACTACCTAAACTACTACCACAAGGTTCTGGAAATGACGCGCCCAGGCGGCCTGATCATTCTGGATAACATGTTGTGGTCTGGCAAAGTATTACAGCCAGAATCCGACATTGATGACGTGTTAGTCGATCTAAACAAAGAGATCGCTGCAGATCCAAATGTAGAAAACCTATTCCTAACCGTTCGCGACGGTATGAATGTGGTACGGAAACTACGTTAATGCGACACCTAATCAGCGCGATTAATTCAGACGCGCCTCAGGTAGCGCTTAACAGCAATGAAGCTGCACCTGAGGAAAGCTATACAATCGAATCTGCAGATTCGGTGCTAAAGCTTTATCTCGATACCGATGAAAAAGCGCCTTTAATGGCTGCATTGCAACAAGTGCGTAATGCCATTATCGAAGATTTAGACCAAGTAGAAACTGTTGCTGAAATCTACGGTCTGATGTATTGGTTGCTAACGGATCATGGCGTCGATAATCGCGGCGAATCTCTAGAAGAAACTGCCGATCGATTAGGCGATATCGATATTGAGAACGATACTGATCAATATGGCGAACTGATTTTCCACCTCAAAGATGCCGTAGAACGCTTGTACGATATAGAACTGGATTAACAGCACCGTTGTACGTTTAAGGGAGGCAGTATGCGCAGAGGTCATAAAATACTATGGGCGTGCCTCCTTTTAACTTTCACTTTTGTAATAGCCCTGCCTTTAGCCGCATACTTTTTCTCCCCAGTTATTGCACATAAAAGCCTGCAATATTGGTTGGAGCAAAATGACTTCTCCGCTGTTGAACTGGATATGCAAACACCTAGCTGGAACGAGCTGCATATCGCTAATGTAAAACTAGAAAAGCACACCCCTACTCAGATAATCAGTTATCAATCCAGCGATATAACACTGCAATTTAACCCTTACACTCTCTGGCAAGAACAGCGCCTCAAACTTCTATCAATGCCGCGCTCAGATATAAAAATCACCTACACCACCGAACAGAGCAGTGAGAGTAATAATGAAGTGGTAGATCTAGGCCAAGCGCTACCCTCGGTTTGGTTTAATCAGATCCCCATTGATGCAATTCGGATTGGACAAGTCACTCTTCGATTGGATTACCCAGAAAACCAGAGCGATTGGCAATTTATCGGTGCACTGCTATTTGAAGACGACAAACTGTATAGCCGCGTTAAAGCCTTAAGAGACGAGAAGGATTTTGGTTGGGGCGACCTGAATCTGAACAAGCAAAATCAATTTACGTTTCGGTTGTTAGAGGATGAGGAGCCGTTCTTTAATATTGCAGGCGATCTCTCGTTTGATGACAAACTGACCTTAACATCCGCGCAAGAGATCCAACTGGCGGGTTTACAGAGCTGGCGACAAAAACTCGAATTGCACAACCTACCGATTCCTAAGCTAGAAGGCACGGTCAAACTTCAGGGAAAAATTCACTTCCCGCTACAAACCCGTTTCTCGCCAGATGAACTGTTAAAAAGTATCCAGATCGATCAAACCGGTAAGGGCAAGATAACCGCGTTTAACCCAATTCCGTCTCTAGAAAAAGCCTCTGCCGAATTAGAAGGTGCACTTAAATTTTCACTAAAAGAAGCTGAGATCACGCTTAACTCCGACACCAATATACAAGTCCCCGAGCTAAAGCACCCGAGCTTAAAAGAACCGATACAAAACCTGAAAGCGACCTTACAAAAGCCACTCGCGATCAAAGCCAATATAGGCCAACTGCTTTTAGATGGTGCTTTGATACCAGATGTATCACCTCTACATTTAGATATTGAAGCCGGTGCGATTGTGCTAGAGGGAATAAATGTTTCACCAATACGTTCTAAACTAAGCCTCGACTCCATTGATCTGGCTAAGTCTAATATTTCCGGTTCGATTACTATCCCTCAGCTAAACCTGAGCCAAGGGAAAACCCAATTTCCACAATTGAAACTGAGTTCTAAATTCACATGGGATAAAGATCAGTTAAGCAATCGCTATCAGGTATCCAGCAACGCTCCTATAAAGCTAGATCTGAAAGGCCGTGCAAATACCACCTTAAGTAACGGCAACACTCAGCTAAATTGGTCCGTACAACCTATCAGCCTCAAAGGGATTGATCGCTCACTAGAAGCCTACGTCCCTATTCCGAAAGAGCTAAGCGTGCTTAAAGGCACACTTTTCCATAAAGGAAGCGGTAACTTAAAGAACGGCAAGTTCTCAGCACGATTCAGCAACAGCATTAGAGCTACAGATCTAAGCTGGGATGAAACCTTAATTGAAAGGCTCAATTTAAATTCAACCTCCCGACTTTCCACCTCAGGTAAGTTACGCGATACAGGCAGCATTAAGCTGGGTCGGGTTACAACAGGAGTTGAAATCAAAAATGTGCAAACAAGTTATCAGTACCAGCAGCGAAAAAGCGGTGACCTGCTTAAACTGAAGGGTATGCAGGCTGAACTTTTTGAGGGTTTAATTAGCCTCTCAGATTTCGAGTTCAATCCAAGCAAGCCCGATATCACCAGTCAGGTTAAGGTGGACAATATCGACCTTGGCGCGGTGATGGCTTTGGAAAGGCAGCAAGGGTTATCCGGTGAAGGTAAATTAGGGGGAAGCTTCCCTCTAGCTTACAACGATAACGCTTTCACCATTACAGATGGTGTTATCAAAGGCTTAGCTCCTGGAGGCAAAATTTTGTTTGAGCCGACCCCAGCAGTACAAGCCTATGCAGCGGCCAATATTGGCTTAAAGATGGCGATTGAAGCACTTCAGAATTTTCATTATGAAGAGCTGGATATAGGGCTTAACTATTCAGAGGATGGTACGGCCTTATTAGAAACTCGCTTAAAGGGTAGCAATCCAGATTGGCAAAATGGCCATCCGGTAGATTTCACGATTAATGTGGAAGAGAATATTCCTAAGTTAATCAAAACATTACAGTTTGCAGATAAATTGACGAAGACAATCGAGAAGCGTTACCGTTAACGCAGATTGAAACCAAATTTGAGGAACAACCATGAAATTAACCCATTTACTCCCACCTTTTGCGTTAGCGATTGCGTTGGCTGGTGTGAGCGGTTGTTCACCCCGCGTGGAAGTCGCGGTACCTAGCGAACCTATTACCATTAACCTCAATGTTAAAATTGAGCACGAGATTCTGGTCAAGGTTGATAGGGAAATTGATGAACTGCTCACAGAAAACAGCGATATTTTTTAAAGGGGTATGATGATGAAACAGTTTCGAACGCTATTCAGCATGATAGCCCTAGCGCTATCAATCATTGCAACACCAGCTTGGGCTATATCTAAAGACGATGCCAAAGCTCAAGGTCTAATCGGTGAGCGTACCAACGGCTATCTAGGCATAGTAACGTCTAAGCCTACAGGCGATCTAAAATCTCTGGTTGCTGGCATTAATAAAAAGCGCCGCGCTGCTTATGACAAAGGTTCTAAAAAAGCAGGCGTAGAGCGCGCAGTGTTTGAACTACGTATGGGGCAACGCCTTCAGGAACGCACACCTGCAGGGCAATTTATCCAGCTTCAAAATGGCAAGTGGCGTAAGAAGTAATCGTAAACATATAGCCGATGGGGCGCGCGCCCTATTCGGCTAATTTTATCCAAATACCACTCGCAACAAAGAAAGGGACGTTCGAATGTCTGCCCACAGCCCAAAACTGATTGCAGTGTTAACCGCTACCCTTCTCAGTACAGGCACCGCATCAGCTGACACCATCGCCTCTTTAGCCAATGACGTTAATGAGTCTAATCCATGGACGCTCAATCTTTATTTTGAAAATGATCTGTTTTCCGAAACAGACCAAAACTACACCAACGGCATTAAGGCTTCTTGGGTATCCCCCAATGTAAGTAATCATCTGAACGATCCCAACCTACCTGAGTGGGTAGGCAAAGTTGCGCCTTATTTACCAAGGTTCGATCCACCCAATCCAACTGGCGAGCCGATTCAACGTAATGTTGTAGTCAGCTTAGGACAACAGATCTACACCCCTGAAGATCTCGAACGCTTTACCCTCGATCCCAATGATCGCCCCTACGCTGCATGGCTATATGGTGGGCTGTCTTACCATAGCCGTACCCGCCGCTCTATGAATACAGCAGAGCTAAATATCGGTATTGTCGGCCCATGGGCTTTAGGAGAAGAAGCTCAAGACTTTATTCATGATCTGCGAGGGTTTAAAAAGTTTAATGGCTGGGATAATCAGCTTAAAAATGAGCCTGGCATTCAGCTTGTTTACGAACATAAACACCGCTTTTTAGAAGGGCCAATTTCGCCTCTATTTGAGTACGATACCATCCTTCATGGCGGTGGCAGTCTCGGTAATGTCGCCACATACCTAAATGCCGGTGCAGAAGTACGTGTCGGTTGGAACCTACCCCAAGACTTTGGCACATCAGCGCTACGTAGTGGTGGCGATAATAGCGCCCCAGGTTTAGGCGATGGACGCTACCAGCGTGGTAGTCGCGATAACAATCTGGGTGTTCACGCATTTGTCTCTATGGATGGCCGCTGGGTGTTAAGAGATATCTTCCTTGATGGTAATACCTTTAGAAGTAGCCACTCTGTAGATAAAAAACCTTTAGTTGGCGAAGCGGCAGTGGGTATCGCTGCTCTATATAAAGGTTGGAAACTGTCGTTTGCCAAAGTCCATCGCAGCAAAGAGTTTAAAGGCCAGCCCGACGGTCATTCCTTTGGTTCGCTCAGCTTAAGTTACTCTTACAGTTTATAAAGGCATCAACTCGCATTACCCAGCTTAAACAAGTACTCAGAGTAACTTAGCCACTTCGTCAGCTGACATAGGCTTAGCAAAGTAATAGCCCTGAAGATATTCACACCCCATCTGTTTTAGGTAATCCGCTTGTTCGAGTAATTCCACCCCTTCCGCGACTAATTCCATCTGCAGGCCTTTAGCCAAACCCACAATCGAGTTAGCTATGCAGCGGTCATTGTCGGCATCAGGTAAGCCATCTACAAACGACTTATCGATTTTCAATTTAGTAACTGGCATATGCTTTAGGCGCGAAAGAGATGAATAGCCCGTGCCAAAATCATCAATAGCCATGCGAATACCAAGGCTAGATAACGCCTCTAATTGAGAACGAACAAAAGCAGAGTCCTGACCGATCAGTTCCTCAACAATTTCCAACTCGATTTTGCAGGCAGGTAGATCGTGCTCCTGCAGCAAAGAGGCAATCTCTTCGGAAAGCGCCGCGTTATGTAGCTGCTCAGCGGCGATATTCACAGAAATCCAACCGACTGATTTTCCTTCCTGCTCAAATTTAACCAGATCTTCACAGGCTTTTTTCAGCATCAAACTGCCTAAACGTTCCATTAAACCCAGTTTCCGAGCAATCGGTAGGAATTCGCCGGGGGGTATATTGCCTTTATCAGGATGAGGCCAACGCACTAATGCCTCTAACCCCACGATGGTTTCTTTTTCAGCGCAGAATACAGGTTGATAGAAAGGTACGAGTCGAGCTTGTTCTATTGCCTCGACCAGCTCATTTTCGAATGAACGCTTACTTTGTAACTGTACCAACCAGTCTTTAGCAAAATACTGTACGCCTCCACGCGTGCTCTCTTTGGCTCGCCGCATAGCTAGTTCAGCACAACGCATAGGGCTGGAGACAGGTTCACCCTCTATCGGGTAAATAACTACCCCCGTACTGCTACTGACATTTACAAACTCTTCATTACAGATTTTCAGCGGTGTACGACTTGTCAGTTTTAACTCATGAGTAAGCGAGTTGAGTTGCTCTGTATCTTCAAGATTAGGAATCCATATCCCAAAGGTATCCCCGCCTACACGCGCTAAACGGCAATCTATTTGTCGAGTTAATTTCTCTAAGCGACGCGCAAAAGCCACCAACAAATGATCAGCCACCGAATGACCGTATTGATCATTGATAGAGGCAAAGGAATCAAGTCCAATCAACAAAAGCGCACTGGGATTTTCACTATTTCCTGCCTCTTGCTGATTAAAGTCCAATCGCTTTTGAAACTGGTTACGCTTTTCTAAGCCGGTAAGTGGATCGTACTGCTCCAAAAACTCCAGTTGCTCTCGATCTCTTAGCCACAACTCGTGCTCATTAATCATCGAGATATGATCAGCCAGTGAAGCAACATAAGACATCTCGGGCATATCCCAAACGCGCTGTTCACCAACCTGTTCAAGGCAGATCACCCCCTGTAGCTTTCCTGAGGAAAAAATCGGAGCATCCAACATCGAACATATTTCATTGGGGATCAGGTAAGAATCGGCGAATTCTTTAGTACGCGGGTCCGAAATCGCATTATCTGCATTAATTAAGCGATCTTCACCTATGGCTCGAAAGTAGCTAGGAAAATCAGTCTGGTAAAGAGCTGCACCTTGGTAATACTGATCAGTTTCATGCAGATACAAAACCTCGCAGACGATGCGCTGAGCATCAGTATCTAATTTCCAGACGCTGACCCGAGAAACATTCAACTGTTCTGCGCAGGACTGAATTATGCGTTTTAGCTTCGATATCCGAGGATAATCAATAAAGCCTTCCCCATGACTCAGCACTAGTAAAGATTTGTGCAGACTAATTAACTTCTCTACCGCTGGCATACCTTTCCCTACAATGAAACTAACCTACTGATCTACATCAGGAAAAAAAACAAAGTCTTACCTACAATAGTAGTTGATGTTTCCTCAATGCCAATACATGAGCATTAAGTAAGGAAAAAAAGATGCAGCTTTCACAAAAACTTATCGCTATCGAAGTACTTTTTTTCACAATTCTTATGGGAGGGGTAGCTCTCACTATCTACTTTTTTGCCCTTCCTGAAATACGTAATGTGGAAACGCAATATCATTTAACAGATATAAAACGCATTCAAAATGGTATTAAGAATGAGCTTGATTACCTAAACAGCATGTCGACAGACTGGGCAGCTTGGGATGATACCTATCAATATTCAGATCAGCCTTACAAAGCGTTTGAAACCGCCAACTTAGTTCCAGAGACACTAGAGGATCTACGTTTAGACCTACTGATCCTTATCAATAAAGAAAATAAAATCTTAAACAAACTAGCTAATGACAACATTGGTGACCCCGAGAGTTTACAACTTCTACAAGGTAGCGAGTGGAGTAATAACCACCCGGCTTTGCAATATATAGGTGACGATAAGCAGGGAATCTTTGAGACGGAGATTGGACCATTGTTGCTTGCTAGGCAACCTATTTTGACCACCCGAAAACAAGGCCCTCCTCGTGGCTACCTAATCTTCGCTAAACTACTAAATGACTCCTTAGTGCAAGAGCTTAGTGAAGAGTTACAAGTAGATATTTCTATCAGTATGGCCACTAAAAGTACGCTTACACCATCGGTAGAATTTATTTCGCCAAAGCAATCACATTCTAGAGGCTATATCCAACTGATGAACAGCAGCGATACTGTCATTCAATTAGATATTGATCAGCCTCGCCCTTTTTATCAGCAAGCAATTAGTGCTGTTCGCTATTCACTATTCACAGCGTTAATACTCAGCAGCATCGCCTGTTTGATTACTTACATTATCCTGAGAAAAGTACTGATTAACCCAATTGTCCAACTCCAGCAACAAGCAGATCGTTTCAAATACAAAGGCGAAAAACAGCCTTTCACAGCCTTAGAAAGCAATGATGAATTAGGACAACTATCCACCACATTTATTGCTATGGCAAAAGAGCTTTCACAGCACTTTGGTGAATTGACACAGGAACGAGACCAACTCCAAGATAGTAGCTATACCGATGCCTTAACAACGCTCAAAAATCCGCGTTTTCTGTCAGCCTTTCTAAGCTCTGAAGCCAACAAGAAACCACCTGCAGACTGGACTTTTTTCACATTAGATTTGGACTTCTTTAAACAGGTTAATGATAACTACGGCCACGATATTGGGGACGTGACACTTCAGCAATTTTCTTCACAGTTAAAATCGTTCTGCCGTGACCAAGACATTCTGGTGCGCAGTGGCGGTGAAGAATTTACAGTGATCTGTTATCAACTAGATGGAACCAGTGCCAAAAAACTTGCTGAAAGGATACGCCAAGGCATCGAAAAATTTGAATTTGGTAACCAACAGAAATTTAACCTCAGTTGCTCAATCGGTTTTTTCTCTATCCATATATATACACCCCAAGCAAACACCCAAGTTTGGAAAAGCATGTTAAAACTATCTGACATTGCTCTATATGCGGCCAAATACAGTGGTCGGAACACATGGGTAGGTTTACAAAATCTAAGTCACTGTAAAGATGGGCACTATCCAAGCGACAGCAGTGAAGTACAGCATTGGTTAGAAAGCAAAAAGTTAAAACTCATCACACCTCCACACACTGAAGAACAATTACGTTGGGATAAAGAAACTCCGACAAATTGTTCAGAATAGAATTGTTAACACATTACTTATGGGCGTTATTGCTCAATAGCGCCCATAAGTAATCCGCTCAACGCCCGAAAAAATGCCTCCTCTATTCCCTTGAAAGAAACACTCCGATAAGAAAACACAGTTTCCTAAAATAAACTTTTGTTTATTTTCTATCACAAAATGAGCAAAAAACGGGTATCATTAGCCACTTTTTGAGCACACCATAATCAACTGATCACAGGTAAGTTAAAAATGCCGACACAGAATCAGGCTCCGCTTTCCGTTTTGGAGCAAAAAGATGCCTTTATAGCGCGTCACATTGGCCCTTCCGCAACCGAGCAACAAGCGATGCTTGCCGAGCTTGATGTAACTGATATGGATCAGTTGATCAGCCAAACCGTACCTGAGTCTATTATGCTCAAGTCACCGATTGGCCTACCAGAAAGCCGCTCTGAAGATGAGGTACTTGCGTACCTAAAATCTGTTGCGCAAAAGAACAAAGTAAACACTTCGATGATCGGTATGGGTTATACCGACACGATCGTGCCAAACGTTATCCTACGTAATGTTTTGGAAAATCCAGGTTGGTACACTGCGTACACACCATACCAGCCAGAAGTTTCTCAAGGCCGTTTGGAAGCGATCCTTAACTTCCAAACAATGGTACTAGACCTAACAGGCCTAGACCTTGCCAACGCTTCTCTGCTGGATGAAGCAACCGCTGCCGCTGAAGCGATGACGCTATGTAAGCGTATGTCTAAAGCGAAGAAAGCAAACACATTCCTAATCGATAGCAATGTTCACCCACAGAGCATCAGCGTTATCCAAACACGTGCTGAGCCTCTAGGTTACGAAGTAATCGTCGGTGACGTTAGCGAGTTGATCGATCAACACGAAGTATTCGGTGTACTGGTTCAGTACCCAGGTACTTACGGTGATGTAAACGACTACGCTGAGCTAATCGAAAAAGTTCACAGCAAAAAAGCTCTATTCTGCGCTGCTGCAGACATCATGAGCTTGATCATGCTGAAATCACCAGGCGAGCTAGGTGCAGACGTTGTATTCGGTTCTGCTCAGCGCTTTGGTGTTCCAATGGGTTACGGTGGTCCACACGCGGCATTCTTTGCGACTCGTGATGCTTACAAGCGTTCTGTTCCTGGCCGTATCATTGGTGTTTCTGTTGATACACGCGGTAACAAAGCACTGCGTATGGCGATGCAAACACGTGAGCAGCATATCCGTCGTGAGAAAGCGACATCTAACATCTGTACTGCTCAGGTTCTACTTGCCAACATGGCAGGCTTCTACGCGGTTTACCACGGCCCACAAGGTCTAAAAACAATCGCTAGCCGCATCAACCGTCTAACCACGATTCTTGCGAAAGGCCTACAGGCTAAAGGCGTTCAGCCACTTAATAATAGCTGGTTCGATACTCTATCTATTGAGCTAGATAACGCTGAAGAGGTTTACCAAGCAGCACTAGACGCTGGTATCAACCTACGTAAGATCAGCGACAACAAGCTGGGTATGACCTGTGATGAGTGCACTAACCGCGATATCATCAATACCCTTTGGGATTGCATCCTAGGTGCGGGTCACGGTCTAGACCTAGACAGCATCGATGCAGAGATCTCTGCATCTGGTGAAACATCGTTTGATGCAGCACTAGTACGTGAATCAGAGATTCTTCAGCACCCAGTATTCAACAGCTACCACAGCGAAACAGAGATGCTTCGCTACCTTAAGAAGCTGGAAAACAAAGATATCTCCCTTGCTCACAGCATGATCGCGCTTGGCTCTTGTACCATGAAGCTAAACGCTACTGCTGAGATGATCCCAGTGACATGGCCTGAATTTGGTCAGATCCACCCGTTCGCACCAATGGATCAAGCACAAGGTTACAAGCAGCTAATCACTGAGCTAGAAGATCAGCTTAAAGAGATCACTGGTTTTGATGCGATCTGCATGCAGCCAAACTCAGGTGCACAAGGTGAGTACGCGGGCCTATTGGCGATCCGTAACTACCACCAGTCAAACGGTGAAGCACACCGTAACATCTGCCTAATTCCAACATCTGCGCACGGTACTAACCCAGCATCAGCAGCACTGGCTGATATGAAAGTAGTACTAACGGCATGTGATGAAAACGGTAACGTTGATGTAGCTGACCTGCGTGCTAAAGCAGAACAGCACAAAGACGACCTTTCCTGTTTGATGATCACCTACCCATCTACACACGGTGTATATGAGGAAGATATCCGCGAGATCTGCCAGATCGTTCACGATAACGGTGGTCAGGTTTACATGGATGGTGCCAACCTGAATGCTCAGGTAGCGATTAGCCAGCCTGCAGAGATCGGTGCAGACGTATCGCACATGAACCTGCACAAAACATTCTGTATCCCGCACGGTGGCGGTGGTCCAGGCATGGGCCCTATCGGTGTTAAAGCACACTTGGCACCATTTGTAGCGAACCACCCAGTACAACAGATCGAAGGCCCTAAAGCTGAGAACGGCGCAGTATCTGCTGCACCTTGGGGTAGCGCATCTATCCTTCCGATCTCTTGGGTTTACATCGCACTAATGGGCGGCACAGGCCTACGCGCTGCAACTGAGAATGCGATCCTAAACGCTAACTACCTAGCGAAGAAACTGGGCGAAGACTTCCCTGTTCTTTACTCTGGTCGTAACGGCCGTGTTGCACACGAGTGCATCATCGACATGCGTCCACTTAAAGAAGCATCTGGCATCACAGAAGAAGACGTAGCTAAGCGTTTGATGGACTTTGGCTTCCACGCTCCAACCATGTCCTTCCCTGTGGCAGGCACATTGATGATCGAGCCAACGGAATCTGAATCTAAAGCTGAGCTAGATCGCTTTATCGAAGCGATGAGCACAATCCGCGAAGAGATTCGTCAGGTTGAAGCAAACGAGATCGACGGCGAGAACAACCCTCTACGTAATGCGCCACACACTATGGCTGACATTATCGATTCTGAGTGGAACCGCCCTTACTCGCTGGAAACAGCAGCCTTCCCTGCTGATCACCTGAAAGGCAGCAAGATCTGGCCAACGGTTAACCGTATCGACAACGTATACGGCGACCGGAACTTGTTCTGTTCTTGTATTCCGGTTGAAGATTACGCTGAGTAATCAATAGATCAGCCTGAAACTAAAAATGCCGCATCTGATGCGGCATTTTTTTTGTGAGGCGGGAATTGAGTTTTCTGGTCGTTTAGTAATAAAAGAGCGGATTTAATAGAGAAATCTAACCAGAGCACGATTTAAGATCTGCCCCATAGCTTCCTTAGAATTCCTGCGCATAGATTACAACCGTATCACTCGAATCGATAACCGAGGCAGTTTCGTAAAGCTCTTTAAGCTCTTTGAACGACAACTCCTTAGAGCCTATTTTTCCTCTATTGAATAGGTCCTCAAATAACTCCGTTGAAAGCGATACTTCTTTTATCTTTTCATATTCAAGAAGCTCGCCGCCTTTATCACCTACTGATTTGCATTCATCAATTCGGCAGATTGGCAAATGCTCACCTGTAGAAATAAATTTTTGTTCTACATTCTGCAACTTATCTGTTGGCCTGAGAAAACCTGAGCAACAAGGGAATCTATAGCTATTCTCGCCCTCACTCTGCTCGCAAATATTCTTTTCACAGGTAAACTTTTTCATCTTTTCAATTTGACCTTTCATCCTTGAGTCGGATAGATACAGCTTTTTTTCTTCCCATATCTTGTATTGAACGACAACAATACTAACTTTATCAGTATCCTTGTTATGGCGCTCATAAATAATGTCTGCGCCAGTTATGTGTTCTGGTTTATCAGGGTGCAGTACCCTAAGCCTCAAAACGTTTCCGTCAGGTAATTGGAAATCTTTATGAGCATGCCCTTTAGATAGCTCAGGCAAGTCTCTCTCAACATTATACGCATCTCGGAATATTAACTGGTTTTCAGAGTGAGGTTTGATCTCTAGTTCTGACTTCGCTTTCTGAAGTTGTCCTAACTTCCTTTTTAGCTGGTCAGTTCGCTTTCTATCTTTTTTATTAGCTTTAGCTATAGATATTAAGGATTCATATTCTTCTATATCTGAAACAACTAAATCTAGAGGGTTAACGTCTATCTGATCCTTTATCGCCTGTAGTTCTGCTTTTTGACGATATTCTTTTGTTGTGTCGCTTTCTCGTTCCCGTTTCAATACACTTTTTTCTGGGCCGAGTAATTCCGGGTAGAGAGTACCACCCAAATCTAGAGAGTTATCATAGGTAGATTTTGTCATGCTACCTTTCGAGGCAATTTTAACCATACCCCTAATAGCATTAAGCGTGACCCATTCTTGATTTATTCTGTCTTCAACTTTACTCATGACTTCCTTGATACTTAGTATTTGTATATACAGGAGGGGGTATATACCGAAACCATATTCAGTTAAACAGATGTAACAAATTGAAAATAATGGATAAATTCTGAAATACTGAAGATTCTTCCATAACAAAACGCGCAAGCACGATATTCTTTTGATAGTTAAATCGATTACCTGCTCTAGACTTCCATCTGCCTAATTCACTTACTTATTTAACTTAATCTTCGTGATAGCACAAGCGATGGACAATGAGACATATAACTAAGGTGACCTCATTTATCTAAATGCCGCATTTAATACGGCATTTTGTTAGTAATATTACTGTTGAACCTAAGGGTAATATGAGGCTTAGCAATATAAGTTTATCGAGGGATCTACATTATCCCAGACTGAGCCAACCTTCGGGATTACCTCATTTGGCAGTATTGAAGTTGGTATTTCACCAACTTCATCTGAGATTTCCAAGAAATGTTTACGAACCAGCATAGATGTGGCGTAACAAGCATAACCTAGCCTTGCTACTCTAATCTGACTTCCTTGCTTTGTGAAATGGGCTATTGACTTACTCGCGGCACTCAACGCTTCGACCCAAACGTCCTCAAGGTTACACGCCGAAAGTTGACCCGATAAGATCTCAGTAGCCTCAGATACCTCAATATGGCTTAGTTCAAACTCTGTGATATTAAGAGCATAATCAGCATTTACAAGTCCTCCATCAGCAAGCTTTATACCCATAAAATTTAATAAAGTCCTATTAGCAATCAACCCTGCATCTATAGCAAGTTCAACAAATAAATTAATATCATTCTGATGAAAAGTGGTTTCTTTTAGATTAAATTTTAACTCATTGTCTTCTACGCTGCGTGTCAAAACTGAGTAGCACGCTATGATACAAGCATCTAAAGCCCTTAACTTTTGTGGGATGTATTCAAGAGTATATAAAGATGGATCAAACTGATTAATGCCCATGTCGTCCTCTAAATATTCAAAAAATTGTCATCTAACGCCGTATTTACGGTTCCTAAAACTGCTCTGTTGATTAAAGGTCTAAGTGAGCACATATCATAGGATCAGGTCCTACATATTGCATTCTCACGCTTTAAGAATCCATCCTTTCACCCAAATACTCCACCAGCATCCTTACCTTAGGTGACAGGTGCCGATTATGCGGATACAGCGCCCAGATTCCCTCAGGCTCTGGTTGATAGCTCTCTAGCAGCGGCACTAGCTTTCCTTGCTCGATATGCTCTTTAACGTAGTAATCGGGCAGTTGTACTATCCCTAGCCCTTTTAGCGCAGCATCTAATAGCGCTAAACCGCTATTGCAGCGAAAGCTTCCTTTAATACGTACTTCCCTCTCTTGGTCCTTATCCAATAAACGCCAGTAATCTAAAGTGCCTTGTAGGCAGTTGTGCTGTTCTAACTCAGAGATAGAGTCGGGTCGGCCGTGGGCATTAAGGTAGTCCTTTGAGGCGCAGATAAACTGTTGTCGAGCACCCAGCCTCTTAGCGATCATGCTGGAGTCTGCCAGCTTGCCTAAGCGGATAGCTAGGTCGTAGCCCTCTTCCACCAGCGCCACTTTCTGGTTGGTTAGATGGCATTCCACTTCGAGCTCTGGGTACTGCAGCATAAAGTCGTTGAGCAGTGGGATAATTTTGGTTTCGCCAAAGGTGGTTGGGGCGGTCAGTTTTAGTTTTCCCTGTGGGCGACTTTGTAACTGGCTTAGTGCTCTTTCAGCTTCGTCTAGGCCATCGAGTAGTTGGCGGCAGTGTTGGTAGTAGATCTTACCCTCTTCTGTCACCGAGACCCTGCGGGTTGTGCGGTAAAACAGTTTTGTCGCGAGGCGCTTTTCTAATGCGCTGATCTGCCTACTCACTTGTGCAGTAGAGATACCTAAGCGCTGCGATGCTGTGGTGAAGCTTTCTGTTTCTGCTACGGCAACAAATTCGGTTACCCCCTCCCAGCCAAACATTATTACATCCTCGTAAAAGTATTTTCACATTTAGCTAGATTATAGCGATTTATGAAAAAACTATAATGTTTAGCACATTGAATCCCTATTGATAAAAACGCTGTCCTAAATAAAGAGTAGAGCCATGATTAAATCCAAAGCAGCCATCGCTTGGGGGCCTAACCAGCCTTTATCCATCGAAGAAGTCGACGTAATGCCACCACAAAAAGGTGAAGTGCTTATCAAGATTGTGGCGACAGGTGTTTGCCATACCGATGCCTTCACCCTTTCTGGTGAAGACCCAGAAGGCATCTTCCCTGCAATCTTAGGTCACGAAGGTGGTGGTATTGTTGAAGCCGTTGGTGAGGGTGTGACCAGTGTAGGAGTGGGTGATCACGTAATCCCGCTATACACACCTGAGTGCGGCGAGTGTAAGTTCTGCAAATCGGGCAAAACCAACCTTTGCCAGAAGATTCGAGAAACACAGGGTAAAGGCTTAATGCCAGATGGTACCACCCGTTTTTATAAAGATGGTCAGCCGATCTATCACTATATGGGTTGCTCTACATTTTCTGAATACACGGTACTACCTGAGATCTCGCTGGCGAAAGTGAACAAAGCGGCACCGCTTGAAGAGGTTTGCCTACTAGGCTGTGGCGTGACGACCGGTATGGGTGCAGTAATGAATACCGCTAAGGTTGAGGAAGGCGCAACGGTTGCTATCTTTGGCTTAGGCGGCATTGGTTTATCCGCGGTGATTGGTGCCACTATGGCGAAAGCGAGCCGTATTATCGCCATTGATATTAACGAAAGTAAGTTTGATCTAGCTAAACAGCTAGGCGCTACAGATTGTATTAACCCTAAAAACTACGACAAGCCGATTCAGGATGTCATTGTTGAGTTAACCGATGGCGGAGTGGATTACTCGTTTGAGTGTATCGGTAATGTCGATGTCATGCGCTCTGCCCTTGAGTGCTGCCACAAAGGCTGGGGCGAGTCGGTGATTATTGGTGTTGCCGGTGCAGGCCAAGAGATCTCTACCCGTCCATTCCAGTTGGTGACTGGACGCGTATGGCGCGGTACTGCCTTTGGTGGCGTTAAAGGCCGCTCTGAGCTTCCTGATTACGTGGAACGCTACTTACAAGGCGAGTTTAAGCTGTCTGACTTTATCACCCACACGATGGGGCTAGAGGACATCAACAAAGCGTTTGACTTGATGCATGAAGGCGAAA
Organism: Neptuniibacter sp. QD57_21; assembly: GCF_047778075.1. Classification (GTDB taxonomy): domain Bacteria; phylum Pseudomonadota; class Gammaproteobacteria; order Pseudomonadales; family Balneatricaceae; genus Neptuniibacter. The sequence goes on from NZ_CP180549.1 coordinate 2,601,141, forward strand.
GTATTCGCAGCGTTATTCATTTCGATAAGTAATTGTCTTAAGTAACCCTAACCAAAATCCGCCCTGAGTCTATTCAGGGGGGATGTGAGTAAACTCAATGCAGATTGAAAATTTAGCTCAATTCAAAAGCTTTGATGGTTGGCAGAAGCAGTATCAGCATGACTCCACCCGCTTAAACTGCAGCATGCGCTTCTCTATTTTTCTTCCGCCACAAACACTCGCGGGAGAAAAAGTACCTGTGCTGTATTGGCTGTCTGGCCTTACCTGTACCGATGAGAACTTTATCCAGAAAGCCGGTGCTCAGCGTATTGCTGCGGAGTTAGGTATCGCCATTGTCACACCCGATACCAGCCCTCGTGGTGATGATGTAGCGGACGATCCCGGATATGACCTAGGCATGGGTGCTGGCTTTTATGTCAACGCCACTCAAGCACCATGGCAGCAGCACTATCAGATGTACGATTACATTGTGACTGAGTTACCGGCCCTGATTGAAGCGAACTTTCCTGTTACAGAGCAGCGAGCAATTTCCGGGCACTCTATGGGTGGACACGGCGCGTTGATGATCGCTCTGCGCAATCCTCAACGTTTCTCATCAGTGAGTGCATTCAGCCCGATAACCAATCCAACTAACTGCCCTTGGGGTCAGAAAGCGTTTGCTGCTTATCTTGGTAATGATGCTGAGGTTTGGAAACAGTACGATAGCTGTGAGCTGATTAAGAACGCTAATAACTTTATGCCGACACTGATTGATCAGGGTAAGAAGGATCAGTTTTTGGATGAGCAATTAAAACCGGAAGCGTTATTAGCTGCGGCTGCTGATAACCCTGTAGAGCTACGATTGCACGATGGCTATGACCATAGCTATTACTTTATCGCCAGTTTTATAGAAGAGCATCTAAGGTTTCATGCAAAGCACTTTTAGATAAGCACTCTTTTATATTCCCTAAGATAACAAGTGCTTCTGCAGCGCTTGAAGAGCGCTTGGTATCTTAATGCTAACTATTCTGAATTAACGTTTAAGACGCCTTCGTCACTGTCGGCAAAGCGCAATGCTATGGCTAACAGATCGCCCTGTATTTCGATAAAGCAATCGACCAAATCAGGATCAAAATGATTGCCTCTGCCCTCTTCTATGATCGCCACCGCTTGCTCATGGGACATGGCATTTTTATAAACACGTTTTGAGATCAGGGCATCATAAACATCAGCGATAGCCATTAACCTTGCGGAAAGCGGAATATCTTCGCCTTTTAAGCCCTCAGGGTAGCCAGAACCATCCCACTTCTCTTGATGCGAGTAAGCAATCTCTTTAGCAACCTTTAGGAAATCCACTTCAACGCCCAACTGAGCTTCCGCTTGTTCGATCGCTTCTTTACCTAGGGTGGTATGGCTTTTCATGATTTCGAACTCGTCGTCCTCAAATGGCCCTGGCTTTAAAAGAATATGATCTGGAATACCGACCTTCCCGATATCGTGTAAAGGCGCTGATTTGAACAGCACATCAATATAAACATCGGTTAAGAGTTCGCTGTATTTAGGTAAGAATCTGAGCTTTTCAGCTAAGGCACGGATATAAAATTGGGTACGACGAATATGGTTGCCGGTATCGGAATCCCTTGTTTCGGCTAATGAAGCAAGGATAAGAATGGTAACGTCCTGCACCATAGTGACTTCTTGGGTACGACGGCGAACCTCTTTTTCTAAGAACTCATTTTTATCCGCTAAGAAATCCTTTTGTGCTTTCAATTGCAAATGGTTAGACACCCTTGCCATCAGGATCTCTGGATTAACGGGCTTTGTCAGGTAATCCACCGCTCCTAATGCCAATCCTTTAGTTTCGTCTCTACTTTCGGTTTTAGCTGTTAAAAAGATGATGGGGATATCTGCGGTTTTTTCGGTGGATTTGAGCTGTTTACAGACTTCGTAACCATCCATCTCGGGCATCATAATATCGAGCAGGATTAGATCAGGAGGGGCTGCCGAGTTAACTATATCCAGTGCTTTGGAACCGGAGTTACTCACTTTAACGCGGTAGTGATCTTTTAAAAGCGCAGACATAAGCACCAGATTGTCTGGCGTATCATCAACAACAAGAACAGTAGGTTTTTCTACCCACTGAGACTGCGTCTTGCTCATTTACGTTCTCCATCATTGCTTAAAAAAGCGTTGGATTATGCAAGTATGTCTTTCTAGCAGGCCGTTTAAAACAGTATAGCTACACCCTTAACTGGGACTAACTACAGCCAAACACTTAAATATCTAGAGATTGTTGATAGCCTCTTCCATCTCCGAAAGACGTTCTAATGCCAGATCGAAATCAAACACGTTAATCGCCTTCGCAACTGGCTCAAGTAGCTCTAAAGCCTTGCCACCTAATTCACTCTCAAGGGCTTCTATAACCTCAAGCGCTTCACTATCACTCTCTAAAAGGTAATTTCGTAATTTAGGGATAGATGCAATTAGTTTTTCTGCATTACAGTTTTGACCTGATGCCAAACTAGCCGTAGCTATAAGACCTGATGCCTCTATATTTTCCACGACTAACGCGGCCTCTTCAGCAACGTCTTTAACAGCGCCTTGAATGTCAGCCACTTTAAAGTTTGCTTCGGCGCATAAGCTTTCTAACTCTTCTGCTAAAACTTCCAACTCTGTGGCACCAATGGTTGCAGCAGCGCCTTTCAAAGTGTGGGCACAGCGCATCGGTGCGGTAGGATCTTCATCTTCAATCGCTGCGGTGAATTGAGCATCAAAATCTCGGTGGTGCTCATAAAACCCTTTTAACATTTTGAGATAGAGCTCGTGGTTTCCCCGCATACTGGAGAGTCCCTTAGCTGTATCAACGTGAGGTATTACTTGAAAGTCTAAGTCTTGGGTAACCGGAGCAGACTCGATAACACGAGGATTACGTTTTGATACACAGGCCCAACGCTCAATGGTTGCATACATCTGATCAATATTGATCGGCTTACCAATATGATCATTCATTCCCGCATTCAGCACTCGCTCTTTATCGCTTGTTAAGGCATTGGCGGTCATGGCAATAATTGGCAGGTGTTTCACTTTCTCCATCTGCCGTATTCTTTCGGTTGCCTGAAAACCATCCATCACAGGCATCTGGCAATCCATCAATACGATGTCGAAATCTGTTTCCATCGATAAGATATCAACAGCTTCCTGACCATTATTAGCAACCTTTACGCTGATTTTTGCTTGCTCTAATAGCTCTGTAGCCAGCTCTTGATTCATCTCGTTATCTTCGACTAACAAGACTGAGAGCCCAGCTAGATCAACACGTTCTTTTTCTTTCACAGCAGAGCGGTGATTTTCGACCACTGTGCCTTTATTCAGCGAAGTGCCTATAGCTTCAAGCAAGAACGAGGCAGTCACAGGTTTGGTCAGAACAGATTCTATCTCCACCCCGCGTTCGCTTGCTTCATCGATAGCATCCTCACGGCTATAACCGGTCACCATAATGGCGGGCGGACAGATAACGCTCTCATTATTCATTAATTCATACAGAGTGGTGACGCCATCTTTTTGCGGCATTTGCCAATCGATTAATAAGAGGTCATAACGATTTTCAGAGGATTGATGTTCAATAATGATCTGCTCTGCTTCATCACCATCGCTGGCAGTGTCAGCCTGCATACCAAAACTGTTAATAAGATTAGCGATAATGTCGCGAGCAGCAGCATTATCATCCACCACCAGCACTTTGACGCCATCAAGCTCTTCTGCATGGAACATTCGGCGATGCATAGAATCTTTTTGTAAGCCTAAACGCGCCGTGAAATGGAACGTAGTGCCTTGGCCGACTTCACTTTCCAGCCAGATCTCACCCTCCATCAGCTCGACTAGCTTTTTGGAAATTACTAGGCCTAATCCAGTACCGCCATATTTACGGGTGGTTGAGGTATCGGCTTGAGAGAAACTCTGGAACATTTTGCTTTTCTGCTCAAGGGTCATGCCTATGCCGGTATCTTTAACCGCACAATGGAGGGTAACGTGCTTGGACTCCATCTTTTCCACATGGATACTGATTACAATCTCGCCCTCGTCAGTGAACTTCACAGCATTGTTGGCAAGGTTAGTTAGTATTTGGCCGAGTTTTAGTGGATCACCAATCAAAGCGGTAGGGATATTAGCAGGGCTATCAAACAGCAGCTCTAAGCCCTTCTCTTCCGCTTTGATGGCTAGAATGCTGGCGATGTTTTCCATCACATCATCAAGGTAGAACTCGGTCGATTCGAGTGTCATCTTGCCTGCTTCAATTTTAGAGAAGTCTAGGATTTCATTGATGATGCCTAAGAGATTTTCCCCTGCGCGATTGACCTTCTCGATGTAATTTCTTTGTTTGGTATTTAACTCAGTTTGTAGAGCAAGATGTGACATACCGATGATGGCGTTCATCGGTGTTCTGATTTCGTGGCTCATATTGGCGAGGAAATCGCTCTTAGCCTGGGTTGCCTCCTCAGCAAGCTCTTTCGCTTTTAACATCTCCTGTTCAGCCGCTTTACGCTCAGCTATATCACGAAGACTGACAATCAAAGCGGGCTTATTCTTTAAGCTGATAGGTACTAAAGAAACTTCACAAGGCACCTCCTCGTCTGAGGTATTTTTATGTACCCAATCGAACTGGTGAGGCTCAGTTCCAAACAGAGCGAGCTCCATATGCCGCTCTATCTCTTGAGATGAAAGTAATCCATCTGGTTGATATTCAGGGGATAGCATTTCAGGTGTGCATTTTAGTAGTTCATTAACATCATCAAACCCAAAGATATCTGCAGCTCTTCTGTTTGCATGGATAAAGCCCTCTTTTGGACTTAGAACCAGAAGGCCATCGCTGGAGTTTTCAAAATAAGCATTCACCTTCTCTTCAGTTTCTTTTCGATCAGTTATGTCTTCAAGCATCCAAACGGTGCCTTTAGACATATCATCGGCGTCACGAACTTTACCGCTCAAATGACACCAAAACAGGGTGCCGTCAGCTTTAACCATCTGCACTTCTTGTTGATGTACCTTTCCTTTCGCAAGCTCGCCGTAGGCATACTCACCGATATAGTTGAACGTTTCCTCATCTGGGTACCATTGCAGGGTGCTGTGCCCCATAAGGTCTTCCATAGGGCGTTCAAACAGCTCTGAGAGTTTATTATTCGCTTGCTGAACCACACGGTCTTTAAGCAGTACGATCGCCCTTGTTGCCGACTCTAAGATCGCTTTCTGCTCTATAGCTGCCTCATTAAGGGCATCTTGCGCTTGTTTTCTTTCCGTAATATCACGGTAAACAACCACCGCACCAATAATTTTATCGTCACTAAAAATTGGCGTGGATGTGTATTCAATTGGTAAGGAATGACCCTGTTTATGCCATAAGACTTCGTCTTCACTAGATCGAGCGATACCATCAGTAGCCGTATGGCAGATGCTATGTGAATCCTCAGCATAAGATTTCCCATCTTCATCGGCATAGTGAACCAATGTTTGGAAGTTTTGGCCTAAAAACTCTTGCTCGGTAAACCCTAAATAGTCATAAGCAGCTGGGTTAGCAAAAGTAATTCGCCCCTCGGTGTTTAATCCCACGATGCCGTCTTTTACTGATTCAAGAATTAGACGGCTACGTTTTTCTGCCGACTTAATCTCTCTCTGCTGCCCCTCCATCTCCGCCGTTTGCTCTTCAAGCAATGTTGCTTGACGTTCCATTTTTTCAGCTTGCTCACGGCTCTCATTAAGCAATAACTGGGTTTTATTACTCCTTTCAATGATCTCTAAATTCATGGCCAATATAGGCAGTAAACCTTCGATAAAGGCTTGTTCTGTTTGGCCAAATTCAACAAAGCTGGCCAACTCAACCACCGCAAGTAGTTTGTTATTGTGGATCACAGGAAAAACAGAGATATTCTTAGGCTTAGCTTCGCCGACACCCGAGCTGATCTTGATATAGTCTTCTGGTGGGTCAGTTAAAATAATAGGGGCCATCTCTAAAGCACACTGACCAATCAACCCCTCACCAACAGCAATAGTCTGCTTAAGAAATTTACGCTCTCTAAATGCATATCCCTCTAGCAGCTTTAGTTCTTTCTCCTGCTCGTTAAATAGATAGAAAACGCCGTGGCCTAGATGGATCAAAGGCGCGATCTTTTGCAAAAACGATTTAGCCAGCTCATTGGTCGTTCTGATCTGCTGCAGTTCCGCACTTATTTCCGAAATATTAGTTTTGATCCAGCGTTGGTTTTCAACTTGTAACAGTTCATCTCGCAACTCGATAGCAGCCTCAAGCAACTCTTTAATCTCTTGAGGCTGACCTGCTTTAGAAATCTCCTGTTGGGCCGTCTTCTTATTAGCTAAAGCGGTTAAGGTTCTTCTCACTAATCCTATCGGCCTAAACATCGCCTTGAGTGTGGCTGAAACCATCAAGTAACTGGCGATTGCGACAAAGATTAAGAGCAAGCCTCCTTGGGTATTAAAGCGTTGCTCTTGCGTTTGCGCCTGCTTTAAAAGGTCTTCTTTTACACCGAGCAACTTCTTTCTAAACTCGGCAGCAACCGAATCTACTTGCTTGTGATATTCCTGCACGCCCAGTGCTTTCACATAGAACTGCTTGGCATCAGAAATGCGATCTTCTTCGATCAGGCTTTGAAAATGCCTTAACTGTTGGCTGTATAAAGTAAAGTGATGAAACAGCAGCTTATTAAATTCGGATAGGCCTTCACGACCTGACAGTGAGGGAGCAATAGATAGATTGAAGATCTGTTTAGTTTCTTGAAGCGCAGTATAAGCTTCGAGGTATCGGTCCTGATCGATTGGATAGGACACCAGCATTTCTGCACTGATTAACTCGATCCGAGAAAGGTTATATCTAAACTCATCAACCGCATGCAGGCTGTTGCTTAAATGCTGCACCTGACCGTGGAGTCTGTTTTTTTCTGTGTAGTGCCAATAAAGAAAGGCGGCGAGCGTAATACCAATACTTAGAACAATAAAAAACGCCCAACGTACAAGAGCTTTTAACGAAAAACCACGCAGAAACGACAACAATTTATACATCGGTACACTCTTCTTATGTCACAGGCTCAGCGAATGACCCATAATCAAAGCGTAGATATAAATTCAGGTTTTTCGAGTTTATTCTGGAATTAAACCTCAAATAAAAGCGATAAACCTATCCTTAGGTATCGTCATTACTTATTGATTTTTAAGAGGTCATAGAAATAGGACGACGTTCACTGTCAAAAGCGCCGCCCCAAAACGAAGGTTAGAAAGCCACAAGACTTAGAGATAGAAAAAATGCGCTATAAATAAGCTTATTTTTCAAGGCTGCTATGAAGAATCCCGATCCAAACACTTGTAGAAAGAAAGCCGGTTGTCCAGCTTTGCCATTTAGGCGATAGCCCCTTTAACTGCATCTGACCCAAGTTCATCCCTTTATCTTGCATCGCTTGCACTTCGGCCAACGTGCCTTCCAGCATCATTTTGAAGATCATCAATTCAGCTTTATTAGATACGGGACCGTGACCTGGGATAACAATGGTTTTGTCGTCAATGAGTTCGAGTACTTGACCTACATTCTCCGCCATGCGGGCAACATTACCGCCATTCTGGATATCTACGAAGGGGAAAAAGCCATTGAAATAAAGATCACCCATATGGACTACATTGGCCTTTTTGAAGAAGACGACAGAATCGCCATCGGTATGGCCACCAGCTAGATGAAGTAACTCGACCTCTTCATCATTGATGTAAAGCGTCAGTGCTTGTTGATAGGTAATAGATGGCAGCGCATGCTCTGGGTAGGGCTCGGTTTTCATATTGAAAAGCTTCACCTCTTGAGAGGTAAGCAAACGCTCACGAACATTATCATGCGCGATGATAGTCGCGTGATGACCAAAGTGGTGATTACCTTCTGTGTGATCGCCGTGCCAATGGGTGTTGATAATGTAAGTCAGCTTATCTTCGCCACCAAACTTTTGCAGGGTCTTCTGCAATGCTGGTGACATCGAGCGGTAATCGTCATCGATCATCAACAAGCCCTGATCACCTGTTAACAATCCAATATTGCCGCCCTTTCCCTTTAACATAGAAATGTTTTCGGTCAATGTCTGCACTTTAAACTTAGGAGATTGTTGGTGGTGGTTTTCAGCACTAACAGGCATCGCAATGCTCAAACTAAGCGCTAAAGCTGAAACAAGACACTTAACCGACATTAACTTTTCCTTATGTAACATTAGGATCCAATTTGGATTCCATACTGGAAACTAACTATAGCTCATTAATGATAACGATACTCAATAATAGATCAAAATATTGACCTAGGCCCGACTAAACCAATCCAATTGCACTTGTTTTGAGTGAAAACTCCAAGCAACGAACCGAGTACGCTTTTGTCCTTGGTACATGTCTATCGTAATTACTTTTTTAGCTTTTACATTTTTTAAAGCTTGGTACACCATGGGCAGGTTATCTTTTTTAGATATCAAACAGGTAAACCAGAGCGATTGTTCAGCAAAGACTGCACTCTCTTTGATCATCTGCCTTACAAAAGCTATCTCTCCTCCTTTGCACCACAATTCTGCTCCTTGCCCAGCAAAATTTAGTACTTGATCATTACCGGAAGATGTCTGTTTGCCACGATTTAAATTTCTAATCTTCCGTTTAGTCCCTGCTGTCGCTTCTTGAAGTGAAGCATGAAACGGAGGATTACACATCGTAAAGGCAAATCGATCAGACGGTTTGATAATCTGATGAAATACTTGCTGTGATGAAGGTTGTAATCGACATGTAAGCTTCCCTTTCAAAACCGGATTGGCTTTGACGATCTGTTCAGCGCAAGCAATAGAAACAGGATCGATATCACTACCAACAAACTTCCAACCGTAACTCTGGCTGCCAATCAGTGGATAGATGCAGTTAGCTCCGGTACCTACATCTAAACCTTGCACCTGCGCTCCAACCGGCACTTTCCCGCCATTAGATTCAGCCAGTAGATCCGCAATATAGTGAAGATAATCAGCGCGGCCTGGAATTGGCGGGCAGAGATAGCCTTCAGGGAAATCCCAAAACTGAATATTGTATTCAGTGCTTAATAACGCCTGATTGAGTAGTTTTACCGCTTTAGGTTCTGCAAAGCGAATAGAGGTTTCACCTCGTGGCGTTTCATAGGTGTATTCAGCTAACTCAGGAAATGCTTTAACCAAACGAGGAATATCATAAGGTGCTGTATGCGGATTGCGCGGATGCAGACCTGATTTTTGTTTGTTCTTTTGAGTAGATGCTTTAGAGGATGAATTATTTGCTCTAGCCACAGCGATGCCAGTAGAAGATAGAAAGCAGGAATTGTAGCAAGATTATGGCGTTACTGTTTACACCACGAAGATAAAAGAAAACCAGACCTTACCTTTCACAGACCCCGACGTATGTTCCCGGTAAGGACTGGCACTCTTTCCAGCGATAAGAGATCCTCTCTTTTTTATAAGTTGGATACCATGCGAACACGGTATTCATTAGCGACTATGCGCCATTGTGGGACCTCATCCATAACGCCCACTTGATCTAGGTAACGTAGCGATAAACTACTCGCCAGATCACATTCTCCTGCTACATCAACCGAAGGAAGCATAGCGTCCGCAACATGTACTGCAGTTAACGGACTGAATTCTTTAGCCGCAGACAGATGAGGGACATGATGCAACATGACGGCCTCAACAACCTGCGGCGGTAAATTCCATAATGCCAATAAAGCAGCAGCAACCTCACCATGGAAGAAGCCACAAGCGGCTTTTTCTACTAAATAGATCGGCTTTTGTTTTTTAACGGCATAGTTGATCAATTTTTTATACTGTGCCGGATCATGGGCAGCCATAATCATGACACCTAAATCATGTAATAAACCTGCCAAAAAGGCTTGATCCTGAACTGCTTTGCTCGCTCCAGCTCTTCTCGATAACGCTTGTGCTAGGCGAGCTACTAGTAAAGAACGTTGGCCCATCTGTTCAAAAGAGAACTGATCCCAATCTTGCCCTTCTTTAAACTGGTTATTCAATTGGCTGCTCAATGCCATACTTCTAAGGTTTCTTACGCCCAATAAAGAGATCGCTTCTCGCAGATCAGAAATTGGACGACTAAAACCAAAGAATGCCGAATTCACCTGTTTCATGATTTGCGCAACCACCGATGGGTCCTGCTCAATAATTTCACTGATCTCTTTAAGATCCGCGACATCTGAGTTAACCGCTTCGGTCAATTGACGATACATACTTGGTGGCGACGGTAAACACCCAACAGTTGAAACATAAGCCTGCAAGGATGAACGATTAAGCAGCTTAACCAGCTTAATCTGGTACTCCAGTTCTTCTGCAACCTCTTGGATTGGAACATTGTTTGGATAAATACGATGTGCAATTTCAGCAGCTTTCGCTTTAAAACCGGCATTCCAAAATTCTGCCCCAAGGAAAACTCTAACAGAGTGCGGCTGAATGCGAGATAAATTAGCCATCAATTCTATATCGACTACTGCTCGCATCGAACAAGGCAGAATAACCGCGTCGAATCTATGTTGCTCCAATTGATCGATTAAGCTCTCTTTCGAATCTAAACGAACAAACGCCCAATTAAATTCAGACCCCTCTATCTCACGACTCCAAGCCGCTAAGCTGCCCTGTTCATCAAGCATAGCGATCTTATATTTAGGTGGAGAGCCTTTATTGATAGTGCTCATAACGTTTACCTGCACATTTTTCGATTAATCATTACTGCTGTTACCAATCACTGTCGCTCTATATGCCTCAGTAACTGTAGTTACCTTAATCCTAGTGCCAATTAACCTTATTAAAAGCGCGTTTTTAGTAAAATTTTATCTATTTTGTATATAAATTTTTGAACATTGTTTTAAAAGCACCTTAAACTTCAGTAATTCCTTGGTTTTCTGGGTATTTAGGTGTTTTTAGTAAAATTTTATCTAGTTTTTAATGAGAAACTTTCACATTGAAAAACAATAAAAAGATAGATTTTTTGATGGTAAAGAGGAAAGGAAGCGAAATATCACCTCCCTTGTGAAAGGTGATTTGTGAGATTTTTCTAGCTAATCGTGACTCTGTTTCGACCAGCTTCTTTAGATTTATATAACATTTTATCTGCTGTATTGAGCAACGCATCTGGGCTATCCCCCATTTTATACTCCGCAACACCAAAGCTAACCGTGATATCAATTTGACTAGGAAAAATGTGATTTTGCACTAATACCCGAAGCTTATTAGCCAACTTTTCGGCCCCGATAATATCCATTTCAGGTGTCACAAGCATAAACTCCTCACCGCCCCACCGTCCTAGGATATCGGATTCTCGAATATTACTTTTCACCAAATTACTGACTTCGATAAGTACCTTATCCCCTACTTGGTGCCCACCGTTATCGTTCACCGCTTTGAAATGGTCAATATCAAAAAGCATAACGCAAAAGCTACCACCGTAACGTTCTGCCCGGGCGACTTCTGCTTTTATCGCGGCATCCGTTTTTAAACGGTTATATAAACCCGTTAAGTGATCTGTCTGACTAATACGCTCTAACTGTTTATTCTTTTCCTTTAGGATCTGATTGAATTGCCTAATGCTCCTAAAGCGGACAAAAAAGATCATAGATATAAGGAAAAAGACGACCAGCAACTGCCACAATAAAGTTTGATCAAATTTATTCTGTACAGTCACGCTATACCAGCGTTGCAAAATCTGGTTAGTTTTCTGTGGGGATAAGCCATCAACTGCTTTAGAAAAGATACTTAACAGCAAAGCATCATCTTTTCGAACCCCAACCCGTAAAACACTTTTGTACTCAGTAAAACCTGCAACTTTTACATTATGAGTTGCGAGCTCCTGTATATCTCTTAGCATGCTGATTTGCGTACCAATGGAGGCATAGGCCTTACCTGTGGAAACGAGTTTAATTGCTTCCTTTTGTGTTTGCGTATACACCACTTTGATCAGAGGGTAATCGCGTCGAATAAGCTCTTCATATATATAGTTCTTTGGCAGAGCCAAAACTTTACCCTGCAAGGCAGGTAAACCATCAATAAACAGAACATCGGTACGACTGACTAGAGCAACTGCAGCGGTCACATAAGGAGAGGTAAAATTAAGATAGGCACTACGTTCTGGACTTTCGTTTAGCATTGATAGGATATCGCACTCTCTAGCCTTAGCTTTGTGCAAAGACTCACTCCAGCTTTTTGTCGGAACAAGCTGAATTCGAATGCCCATCATTTGCGAATACTCTGCCATAAAGTCAGCAGACAAACCCACATGTTTACCTTGATCATTAATGGCTTCAAAAGGTAACCAATCTGGATCAATACACATCGTTATCTGTTCTTTAGATGTGAGGTACTTCTTTTCCTCTTCTGTAAAAGACAGCTGTTCAACCGCTAACACATTGCTGCTAAATAATAAAAAAAGAAGAAACCGGACCACACTCATTTCATCCCTCATTGCCTTTTAACAACGGTTCTGATGGACGCGACCAGATATAGCATAGGGCAAAGACAATTGTAGCAACGACAATTAATTTGAGGCCATAGTGAAAGGTTTTGAAAATCAGTGGATAACTAACCATAGCTAACATCATAACCGTTGCTAACCATTTAGCTTTTAAAGGAATAACGCCATCTGTTTCCCAATCTTGGATTATCTTTCCAAACAACTTATTTTGCAGCAACGCCTGATGCAACCTTTCAGAGCTTCTAGAAAAGCAAAATGCCGCTACTAAAAGGAATGGCGTTGTTGGTAGTAAAGGTAAAACAACCCCGATCAAACCGAGAAGCACACAGATAAATCCGGCTATCAAATATAGGGTACGTACAATCGTTTTTCTCAACAGATACTCCCTGTACCAAGCCACCTAGAAAGAATATATCAATACAGCAGTACGTATGTCGTGGACCTGTATCTATAAGATAGCAGGAATTTAGTATTTCAGGTTACATCAACAATTCCTGAAGAGGAAATACTCCCGCAAGAACTTAATAACATTCATTTAAATTTAAGGTAATAAGATGATGGATCTTGAAGTGATGTTATCTATCTTTAGCCCCCAGTTCCTAAGTTCGTGACGACTTAAAATCATTTTCCCTTGGCTTTGAAAGTGCATTGGAATTTGTGCGCTGTCTTTAGGTAAAGCTAGTAATTGTTTCGCTAGATTTGCCGCATCTTGGCCCATCAAAATACCACTGACGACCATCCCTGCCATTACCTTTCCTTTACCAATCGCTTGCTCATGAGCAGTTATTGTCATTACAGGTGAGTTAGTCGATACCCAACGGCTTAAATCATCAAAGCTTACGTATTCACCGTTTTCTTCATGCATGGCGGCATAACCGGCTATCAGGATAAGATCATACCCTTGCTTTTTGCTGAGTTTAATTTGTTCTTTCCACGCATTTGCGCTCGAAACTCTGACAACATCAGCCCGAATGTTCTTAGCAATACTAAAATTAGATTTGCCTCCGAGATCATACTGATAGATCGCATCAGCGGTTAAACTATCGCCCAGTAAAATCAGGACCCGTCTCAGCTTTAAACGAGTTGCTCGAGCAAATTCTACAATTGAACGTTTAATCATCGGGCGCTCAACTACCCCAGTAATATTCTTAGCACTGAGAACCCAAGGATAGTCACGACGAATATCCGAGTTAATACCGCAAAAAACTACCGGTGTGGTTTTTGCTATCTGCTCGCCTAACAGGCCAAAACCATTGTCATCACAGATAATAACCAGATCAGGCTTTTGCTCCTCAAAAGCAATAAAAGCTCTTGCAGCACTGTACTTAAACATCCCTTTGGGTAAACGTTTAGTATCCATGTGATGAATGGATAACTGATATTCGTCGCCTAACTCTTGTTTTACACCTGCTGTGAGATCCTCCACCCACTTCATCTCTTGATGGTAACTGTGAATCAACATGATCTTAGTAGCAGCCACAGCCGTCTGTGCCGTACCAAGTGTTACCAACAGCCAAAAAATCAAAGACACAATGTTTCGCATATCAATCCTGTATGCTATTCAATGGGTTGCTTAATAAAATATAGATGATTATTTGAAATTAGACGGGCTGCCGCACAGCGAAAAGTGAATAAAGAATTACTTAGAGCTCCAACAGAAAGAACCTTAGTAGAAAATAGCGGCCTTAAAACAAGGAGGAGCGCGGATCTTACGCGCCCCCTTAAATCTTACTTACATTGATCTTTCAAAGCTTGAAGGTTATGCCCCATTTTATAAAGCAGCATATCGCGATCGATTGGCTTTAAAATCACCTCATGCACGCCCTGTTTCATTGCTTCCTGTGCATTCTGGGTATCCCCCGGTTTGGCTAAAACCATAATGCGAGTATGAGCCATATCAGGATCTTGTTTGATCTTATCAATAACAAACAATGCACTCATATCCGGAAGAGTTAAGTCCAACAAAACAATATCTGGTTTCCAACTCTGTAGAAGTTTCAGGGAATGACTCGCGCACCCTGATACCTGAGCTTTGTAACCTCCTGAATCTAGGATCGCTTTAATTTGATCCCGTTGTTCACTTTCATCTTCAAGTAACAAGATATTACTATCATCAAAAACAACTGTATCACTGGCCTGCAAAGTCTCTTTTTGCTGTTTAGTCAGATTAGTTGCGCGGTCAACTTTAGCTTGAAGGCTTTCTTTTACAGATGTTTGTTGTAATTGAACTTCACGGATATGCTGCTCTTTATGTTGATCGAACAAACTCCGCATATCAGCATGATGATCTTCATGTAAACCTCCCTCTTGTATGATCTTCTCTTTCATTCTATCCATCGAGAAAGAAACAAGGTGCATAAGCTTGTCATAGCTCTCAGCATTAAGATCCGATATGTCTTCATTACATGAAATAATCTGATCAAAATACTCGCAAAGGTTTTCGACTGAAAAATTATCTGAGCCAAAGCTATTTTGGTCATGAAGCGCACGTCGAATAAACCGCAACCTCAATAGTAAATGATATGGGTCGTAAAGTGGGCGGACTATAAAGTAGTCGTCAAAGACATCCTTATTACAGATAGAAAATGCTTCTTTAAGATCCTCCCGACTACAGAAAACAATTTTCTTGAATAGAATCCTTTCGATATTTTTCTTAGCACTTAAGAGATGTAGGTAGCAGATTTCGTTCTCTTGAATGGTATTCAGCCCCATCAATAGCACATCGATTTTATGCTCTACGATCAATGAGAGAGCTTCTTCCTCAGTATTTGCAATATAGAAACGCGGGAAGTGACGCTTCACCATATTACAAAGTGACTCTAAATCTGATGACTGCTTAATCACCAGTAAAATAGAAAAACGATGTTCTGAACTCATACTCCCCCCATAACGACTTAATCTTAGCCCCACTCTCAGTAGCTTACATTTAAAATTGAGCGTTCATTTTAAATTTAGGTGACATCCCCCAATATGAAAGTTTCTCCCTGACTTTCAATGACAAGCATCACTTTTCCATCTATTTCTTGCTCTACAGCGAGCTCGGCGAGTTGATAAAACACATTACGATGGATTAAACCCTTCATTCCGAAACGAACATCAATATAAGGAGAGGGTTCTGAGGTTTCGCTACACTCTTCTACCCAGAGCGAATGTCCCTTGCCAATAACTACTTTATCGCCAGTAGTACTTATAAATTGATACTCCGGTCCATTTTCGCCCTCTTTTACTTGGACTTCGGTCATCAGAAAGGGGGCATCCTCCACTTCGATCCCAACTTTCTCCACCGGCGTTTTCAAGAAATACTTGCCTTCTTCTAACCACAATACTCTGGAGAATAGTTTAACCATTGCCGGGCGACCGATAATTGTTCCTTGGTAGTACCACTTGCCATCGCGGCAAATGCGCATATCGATATCACCGCAAAAATCCGGATTCCATTTATCCAATGGCGGTATACCCTCTCCTGATTTTTCAATCGCTTTACTTGCTTCAGATAGATCAAAACTTGGTTGGCTCAAACTCTCTACTCCCAACTTTTGCTGCAGCCTATTAAATTTACTCAACTTTAACTAAAAAACTTTCATCTTATAACTTAAACACATGAATAATATTAATTGTTAGAATAGCCAGCAATTACAGCTTAGATAGAAATTGAAAAACTACAATGAAACAGGATTTAAGAACAAAGTTTGCTGACGACCGCCGTGGTGTATATCTATTTGGTACAACACCGCCTAAAGATGGCACTGCAGAAGAAACCGCACAAGGCATTGCGGACAAACTGCTAGAACGTCTGCAACATGTCGATTTTGATGGTCTGATTGTTTATGACATTCAGGATGAAAGTAGCCGTATCGACAAGCCACGTCCGTTTCCATTCATGCGCACCCTAGATCCACGAGCGTACTCTAAGCTAATCCGTGAAAAAGCAGATAAGCCGGTTATCACATACAAGAGTGTGTCTCAGCGTGATAAAGAAGCTTTTATCTCTTGGTTAGATGAAGCTTGGAACGAATATGGTGTTCGTGACACTGTTCTTGTAGGAAGCCCATCTTCTGATGGAGATATCCAACTAAGCCTTAATGATGCTTACGCAGCCCTTGCAGAACACCCAGCAAATTTCCAACTGGGCGGAGTAACAATTGCCGAGCGTCACGCCTCTAAACGTAATGAGCATGAGCGTTTAGTTAGCAAAACTGAGCAAGGTTGTGAGTTCTTTATCTCTCAGGCAGTTTACGATGCGCAAGCAACAATCGATATGTTGAGTAGTTACGCTCGTAAGTGTCGTGAAGATGGGGTTAAACCAAAGCGCGTCATTCTGACCTTCACTCCTTGTGGTAGCACTAAGACACTGGAATTTATGGAATGGTTAGGTATCTCTGTACCAGAAGCTACTCGCTTCCGTATTATGGATGCCCATAGCCCACTGCAGGAATCTATTCGTATCTGCCGTAACAATTTAGAGCAGATTCTAGAAGCAGTGATGCCGCTTGGTATTCCTGTTGGTTTGAATATCGAGAGTTTGACCAACCGTAAAGAAGAGATCGACGCATCGATTCGTTTATTTAAACTACTTAAATCGGTTGTAGACCTTAAGTTAGCAGAAGCGGATATTTGATCCACTTCGGATCTTAAGATAGAAAAAGGCCGCGATTATTCGCGGCCTTGTCTTTTCAGCTCATCACATGAGTGTTTTGTTTATTTTCAACAACATATGTGTTCGAGCGAGATCTTCTTGCACCTTGCGTTTGTATTCTTGTGAATCGGAAGAAAGAGCAGACTTTTGCCGAAGCACTGTCCATTCCTCTAAATCGTTATTATTTTTCAGTAATGCTTTAAATGCTTCGGGAAAATCAGATTCCTGAGCGATGCCAGAAATATCCACATCTCCCTTTAACAGAAAAACGCTCTCACCCTCTTTACACTGAACACGAGATTCGCTGAAATTAAAAAGATGGGATGCGTATTCTGGCGAAAAACACACCGGCATGTCTGCAGCCTTTACTCCTTGTGGAGCGAGCTGAAGTTGACCTTCAAGTTCATTTTTTACTGCAAGCACGTAGGTTGGTATTTTCATATCAAGCACTCCTTTCCTGTTTGAACAACAGTTTCTTCATCTATGAATCAACTCCCCCTGGTTCCATACCGGGGAACAGGCGTTAAAAAGATAAGAACTATCATTTTTAACAGTAAGCAGTGTAGACACTGAACAATGCAACTTCGTGACAAAATAAGATTTATTAATATATTTCACCTATTTTGAACAAACCAACTGAATTAAACCAAGCTCTAGCCCTCTTGTATAAAGCCCACAAGGAATATAATTAAAAACTAAATAAGATAGTTAGCATATTAAAGATTATTAGAATCACTAATAGTCATTACTTATAGATATTCGTTGTTGCAAAACTGTTTCTTAATAGCAACGGATTGTTGCAATTTTCACACTTGCTCAGTTGAGTAAAAAACAGTATTTTTGACGGACCGTCATTTATAGGTAATAGAAAAGAATATGAGCCCCAAAGTTATTCACGAAGCCGATTTAGAAGCCCGTGAAGAAGAAATTATGCAAGCTGCTATACAGATCATCAGTGAATTAGGTGTGGCAGGGCTCACTATAGATAAAGTAGTAGCAAGGCTGCCTTACTCTAAAGGCACCGTATACAACCATTTTACCTGTAAAGAAGACCTCTTAACCGGTCTATGTAACCGCTGTGTTAGACGACTAGGAGCGCTATTCGAACGCGCCTTTCAATATGACGGCAGTAGTCGCGAGAAGATGCTCGCCGTTGGGTATGGCTATATGCTCCATTCACAGCTAAACCCTACAGAATTTATGTTGGTTCTTTCTGCTAAGACACCGTCAGTTCGGGAAAAATCAACCGAAAAGCGTCAAGAAGAGCACCTTATTCTAGAAAACAAGTTATTGGGCGGCATGTTGGAGGTGATCTCTTCAGGCCTTGCGAATGGTGATTTATCGTTACAGCCACACCTATGCCCTGCTCAAGTAGCGTTTTCTTTATGGTCAATGAGCTTCGGTACAATCGCCTTGCTTCATGAGACCCTGGATCGCTGTAACGTTAGAGCTGAAATGCAACTAGAAAGAGAGCTAGTTAATCACTCAAATATTTTACTGGATGGCCTGAATTGGAAGCCTTATACCCAAGACCATCAATGGCATGAGAGCATTCAGCGCTTTAAAACCGAACTTTTTGCTGAAGAAGTTAAACAGCTTCAGCAAAAGCAGTTGATGTGCAGTTCTGAATAAACTGCAATGAATTAAAAAACGCGGTGCTTGCACCGTTTTTTAAACCTTAGTAAATGACGTTTCGTCATTAAAAAGAAATAACTAATATTGCTTAACCGCAATCAACCCCGCAAGGGCCCTTGGAGCAGGAAAATGAGAGATCGCCTTTTCCGATTCGTGTTGAACCACCCGATTTGGGTCGTTCTCTTCTCGATAATGTTCGTCGTTGGCGCAACTTACGGCGCTAAAAATCTGGTCTTCAAAAGCGACTATCGCGTGTTTTTCAGTGATGAGAATCCTCAACTGACAGCATTCGAAGCGATGCAGAAGATTTACAGCAAAAGTGACAATGTTGCTTTTGTTATATCACCTGAAAATGGGGAAGTGTTTACTCCAAAAACCCTTGCGGCGATTCAAGAACTGACGACTGAATCTTGGCAGGTACCCTACTCTACCCGCGTAGATTCGATTACCAACTATCAGCATACCTGGTCTGAAGAAGACGACATGATCGTTGAAGATCTGGTATTAGACGCTGAAACGTTGACTGATGCGGATATGCCAAGGCTTAAAGAGATCGCTGTTAATGAACCTCTGTTGGTAAACAAGCTAATCTCTCCAGAGGCTCATGTCACGGTTGTAAACATCACCGTACAGCTACCGGGCGTTGATCCTGTAGTTGAAGTACCTCAGGTTGTGAGCAAAGTTCGTGAAATGCGCGATGAATTTGTTCAAGCGAACCCAAATCTGAAAGTTCACCTTTCAGGTATGGTAATGATGAACAACAGCTTTGCTGAAGCATCCATCGAAGACAATGCGACGCTAGTGCCTTTGATGTTCTTAGTAGTAATCATCGGTATGGTACTGCTATTACGCAATTTTAGCGGCACCTTAGCAACTGTTGTCGTGATCATTTTCTCTATTGCTGCAACCATGGGTTTAGCTGGCTGGACAGGCTTTTACTTAACTGGCCCATCTGCAAGTACCCCAATTATGGTACTAACCTTAGCGGTAGCAGATTGTGTGCACATACTGACCACTATGTTTTATGAGATGCGTCAGGGCGTTAAGAAAGAGAAAGCGATTCAAGACAGTCTACGGATTAACTTCCAACCAATTTTCTTAACCAGTTTGACCACTGCAATCGGCTTCTTAAGCCTGAACTTCTCAGATTCTCCTCCATTCAGAGATCTGGGTAATATGGTTGCTGCGGGCGTCATGCTTGCCTTTATCTTCTCAGTAACAATATTCCCTGCAATGCTGCGCTTACTACCTGTCCACGTTAAACCGCTTGAAGAAGGTAAGAATGACTTCATGCACAAACTGGCAGATCTTGTAATCGCGAAGCGTCGCGTGCTACTTCCAGCGATGTCAGTTTTGATGATTGCGGCCGTTTTCTTAGTACCGCTAAACAAGCTAAATGATGACTTCGTAAAGTATTTCGATGAAACCGTGCCATTCCGTCAGGCAACTGATTACATGCAAGATAATCTATCTGGCATGACAGCAATGGAGATCTCCATCGATACCAAAGAAGCCAGTGGCATTAATTCCCCTGCGTTTCTTAAAACTGTGGGAGATCTAACTGAATGGCTACGAGTGCAACCTGAAACTGATCACGTGAATACGTTGAGCGATATTATTAAACGCTTAAACAAAAACATGCACAGTGACGATTCTGCGTATTACAAACTACCAGATGAACGTGAACTGTCAGCGCAATACTTATTGCTGTACGAAATGTCTCTGCCTTACGGTTTGGATCTAAATAACCAGTTAAACGTGGATAAATCTTCTACTCGCATCATCGCTACGTTCAATAATATGACCAGTACCGAGCAGATTGAGCTGGAAAGCCGCATCTATAACTGGTTTGCAGAGAATGCATCAAACTATGAAGTGGATATTGCAAGCCCTAGCCTTATGTTTGCACACATTGGCCAGCGTAATATCTACAGCATGTTGATTGGCACATCTCTAGCACTAGTACTGATCTCTGTATTGCTTGGTTTTGCATTACGCTCGGTAAAATTTGGTTTTATCAGCCTGATTCCAAACTTAGCACCAGCGGCAATGGGTTTTGGTGTTTGGTACTTGATTGATGGCCAAGTAGGCCTAGCACTTTCAGTTGTTGCCGGCATGACACTAGGTATCGTGGTAGATGATACGGTCCATTTCTTGAGCAAGTACCTACATGCTCGCAGAGACCGTAACAAGAACAGTAAAGAAGCTGTAGGTTACGCCTTTGCTAGCGTAGGTAAAGCATTATGGATAACCACCTTTGTATTGGTAGCAGGCTTTATGGTGTTAGCGCAGTCCACCTTTAAAGTGAACGCCGATATGGGTCTACTAACAGCACTGACTATTTTGATCGCATTAATTGTGGATTTCTTATTCTTGCCACCACTTCTGATGCTGTTAGATAAAACAGCTAAGGAAGAGCAAGAAGACTCAGAAAGCAATGACCCTATGCAAGCTAACTCGACGCAAACTGGCCCTGTACAACCTGCTAATGCAGCACTTAAAAACTCTGAAGGAGAGAAAGATGACTCTGTTAACCAACCCGCTTAAATCTGTATGCATTGCAGGCATGATTCTAACTTCGGGCGTTGCGATAGCTGAAACCGCTGAAGAAAAAGGCCTACGTATTGCAGAAGAAGCTAAAGCAAGCGATCTTGGCTGGACTGATATGCAAGCGCAGATGAATATGATTCTGCGTAACAAACAGGGTCAGGAAAGTGTACGCGAGATTCGTATGAAGTCTTTAGAAGTTGATAACGATGGTGATAAAAGCCTATCTGTATTCGACAAGCCTAGAGATGTTAAAGGCACTGCTTTTCTAAGCTTCTCACACCCTGTTGGTGCAGACGATCAGTGGCTTTACCTACCTGCGTTGAAACGCGTAAAACGTATTGCTTCACGTAACAAATCCGGCCCATTTATGGGTTCTGAGTTTGCTTACGAGGATCTATCTTCATTTGAGGTAGAAAAATACACATACAAGTATCTACGTGATGAAGCCTGTGAAGGCGGTACGTGTTTTGTAATTGAACAATACCCAGTGGATAAGAACTCTGGTTATACCCGACGTGTAGTGTGGTTAGATCAAGCAGAGTACCGTCCATGGAAAATCGATTTTTACGACCGTAAAGACTCTGAACTTAAAACCCTGACTTACCATGAATACAAAGAGTATGAAGGTAAGCACTGGCGTCCTGATCTAATGAAAATGGTGAACCACCAGACAGGTAAAAGCACCGACCTGACCTATGGTTCTTATCAGTTCAAAACAGGTTTAACTGATAAAGACTTCAATAAAAACACGCTAAAACGAGCGCGCTAAGATGATCAGGCAGACGTTCACGACTGCACTAGCAGCAGGGCTTTTAACAGCCCTGCCTGCTCAGGCAGAAACCTACTTTGAGTTGTCAGGTAAAGCCACCGCTGATCTACGCCTCTTTACTCAAAGCGCTCAATTCACGGGGCAAGACTATGACACCAATTTGTCCTTCTCTTTCGAGCCAGAACTTTATTGGGAATGGAACGATGGTGCTGATAGTTTAACCTTTACCCCTTTTCTTCGTTTAGATGAAAATGACAGCGAGCGAACTCATGGAGATATTCGTGAGTTAAGCTGGGTGCATGTATCTGATGATTGGGAACTTCGTACTGGTCTGCGTAAAGTCTTTTGGGGTGTTACCGAATTCCAACACCTCGTTGATGTGATCAACCAGACTGATGGCGTCGAGGACTTTGATGGGGAAGACAAACTAGGCCAGCAGATGATCAATCTATCCTTAGTCAAAGACTGGGGTATCATCGATCTTTACCTTTTACCAGGGTTCCGAGAGCGCACCTTTGCTAGCACAGATGGTCGTCTACGTGCAGGCCTCGTGATCGATACTGATAGAGCGACCTTTGAATCCAGCGCAGGCAATAAACATATAGATACTGCAATCCGCTGGAGCCACACGATTGGTGACTTTGACTTAGGAGCTTATTGGTTTAGAGGTACCAACCGAGATCCTAAACTACAAGTCCAATCAGTGAATGGCCAGACGATCTTAGTACCCCATTACGAGCAGATGAACCAGATTGGTTTTGACTTACAAGCTACGTTAGACAATTGGCTTGGGAAGTTGGAAACCATTCATCGCGACACTAAAAGTGAAAACTATTGGGCTGCTCAAGGTGGTTTTGAATATACCTTTTACGGTATTCAAGACAGCTCTGCTGACATAGGTGTTTTGCTGGAATACGGCTGGGATGAGCGTGGTAAATCAGCTGATGCTGCTATCCAAAATGACGTATTCATGGGTGCAAGGCTCACTCTAAACGATGCAGCAAGCACCGAAGTATTGGCCGGTATTGGCCATGATTTGGACTACCACAGTAATAGCATGATCGTTGAAGCAAGTAGGCGTTTTGGGGATAACTGGAAGCTAAGTTTAGATGGCCGTTTCTTTTCGGCTGATAACCCAGCTGACCTGAGTTATAGCCTAAATAAAGATGACCATCTGCAACTTACTGTGGAGCGCTATTTCTAACATCTGGCTCTTGCTGATTGTCAGCTCCTGGAGCTGTGGGTGCCCCCTTCAACTCCTGCTCCAGCCTGTCAATCTCAACCAGTTTTTCTTGCAATTCTTTGTAGCGTTGTGGGTCCCAGACAATATGCTTCTTTTCCCGATCAATTTCATAGCGCGCTTGATATAAAAAATCCATTCCAAGTAAACCATCAGTTCCAGCGCTCCCTCCCTGATAGTCTAATACACCAGCGGTAACACCTTTTACTTTATAAGGGCCAAGTTCAAAACGGTCAAAGTGTATTTTTTGTGTATCGACCACACTACCATCGGCAACTCTAGCAGAACTCCCCTTTCGCAATTGAGCATTTAAAGAGCTAATAGCTTGCTTGTGCACAACTGTGTAAGAAGCCCCTGTATCCATAACCAACGATAATTGAGTTGAACGAGCACCATAGAAAACTTTGACTGGTAAAACGATACGGTTAGCGTGAAACTGAAAGGGTGTAATCCACTTTTTCATCGCTTCTGTGATACCGGCTCTTGCCTTATCTAACTCTAATTGACGCTGCTTTGCATCGGTTCCTTGATTGAAAGCTTGAAGCTCAAGTGGATCAAGCTTGTCCTTCTGTTCCTCGCGGGTTGCCATCTGATCCCGATATTTGGCAGGAATTTTCGAAAGACGATCCACAAACACTTTACGACCACTATCATCTACATATTCATAGATGCGCGCCTCTGCTAAGGTCGGCATCATCAATAAAGCGCTCAATAGTGGCATTAACAGAAGTTTTCTATCCATGATTATCCTTCCTATAAGTGTTTAGTTAAAAAATTGGTTCAACCCATTCAGCATAAACAAAACAACTATTGCCATAAAAACTAAGGCAAAACGCATGACTAAACAACGCGTACAGTTTTTCTTAGCCATCAATCCTAGCCTCCTGCCAACTTGACGGTAAAGCCTTCTTTTTCCAGCAACGTTTTTAGTTTGTCTCGCTGATCACCTTGGATCTCTACGATCCCATCTTTCAAGGCACCACCCGTACCGCAAACCTTTTTAAGCTTTTTAGCTAGAGCCTTAAGCTCTTTTTCAGGCAGAGGGATACCTGTAATTGTCGTTACACCTTTACCCTTTCGGCCTGAAGTTTCGCGACGGATACGAACAATGCCATCAAGAGTATCCAGTCTGTTTTTATCTTCCAGTTCTGCACAAACACATTCGGATATAGCTTCACCACAGCCAGAACAAAGCTGCCCTTTTTCTGTGGAATAAACCAAACTGCCTAATTGATCTTTTAATGAAGCCACTGGATAAGCCTTTTCTCGAAGTAAAAATCTTATTATATGAGAAATTCCTGCTGGCCCCTAACTTAAGCCGCCAATTTGTCGAGCGAGGTAGGTCGCGTAGTTATCTGTCATACCACTAATAAAATCTAATGCTCGCATATAGGCCTTATAAAGAGGCAACTCCGGCGATGGTGCATGAATTCCCATCAAACTTATAATGCGATCGCTACGATAACTCAATCCTTCACCCTGCAATTGATAGTTGTCATAGACAGCATGGCAAAATGCTTCGAGTAATACCCCTAGGGTTGTATACGCACCAACCTCCAGCTCAGTTTTTCGGGTATCTGGGAATACCTTTTCTCGTGCTAATTTTTTAGCTTGATACAGGCCATCTCGCACACCGGGATCACCATCAGCTAAGAGTTCGCCAGTGTACTCACCGCGCATAATCAAATGCTGATTATTCATATAGGCTTGGACAGCAGAGCTCACCATATGCTTCATTGCCATACCCCTCAATGCCGAAATTTTTCGGCGTGCAGACGCTTGAGAGGTAAAAATCTCTGCTTCATAAGAGGTATCACCACAGAGTGTTAGCAAGATCGGTTTGATCTCATCAAAGGTCAAAATATTTAACTCAATGGCATCTTCCAGATCCAGAATGGCATAACAGATGTCATCTGCTGCCTCCATCAAATAAGTCAGCGGGTGGCGACACCAACAGCCTTTAGACTTCTCGATTAAACCTAGTTCTTTGCCTAATTTATTTAATATTTCAACTTCAGTTTGATAGGCACTGAATTTACCTTTATCCCCCGCATAATCAGCACTCCAAGGATATTTCAAAAGCGCTCCAAGGGTTGGATAAGTTAAGCGTAAGCCTCCATCAAACAGGTGGTTCTCTATGCGAGTGACAACCCGAAAGCCTTGAGCATTGCCTTCAAAAGTCATTAGATCCAAACGTTCAGAATCAGAAAGATTTTGTAGTAACGCACTGTTTTCTTGGCGTTTAAACCAATCCCTTATTGCATACTCGCCCGCATGCCCAAAGGGAGGGTTACCAATATCATGTGCTAAGCAGGCGGATTGTACGATCATGCCTATGTCGTAGGCCGTGGCCCACTCCGGAAGCTGATCCTGAATTAACTCCCCTACGCGTATACCTAAGGTTCGTCCTAAGCTACCCACCTCAATAGAGTGGGTTAAACGCGTGTGGATATGATCATTCAAGGACATCGGATGAACTTGTGTTTTTCGCCCTAAGCGTCTGAAAGCACTGGAGAAAATTATCCGATCCTGATCTTTATGAAAATGGCTTCTCCCAAACTCATCTTCAGTTACTTCTGCATGGCCGTAACGCTTGGTTGTGAGTAACTTCTGCCACTGCATTTCCATGTAGTACTCTCCGCTCAGCAACTTCATTCAGACTCATATTGTCGGCCATTTACAGGCTTTCTATATAAGTTTTTTGGTTAACCATACGCGTAATTGATTACGCTTCTGCTATTAGTTTTTTAGCCTCATCGCCAATCGCTTTTAACGCTTCTTCTGTTTTTTCAGTTAGCTTTTTGGAAAAGCTTAAGCGCACAAAATTACGATACTTACCTGACGCAGAGAAGATAACCCCTGGCGCAATGCTAACTTGCTTCGCCTCTAGCCTTTTATTTAGTTTTATTGAATCGACTGCTACAGGAAATTCTACCCAAAGCAGATACCCACCTTCGGGGTAACTCATACGAGTGCCTTCTGGGAAGTAACGTCTGACAAGGTCGATCATCATATCCCGGCTATGGTGATATTGAGCTCTCACCTTTCTAAGGTGGCGTTCGTAATACCCCTTAGCAATAAACTCAGCAACCGCTTCCTGCTGGACTGGTGGGTTACTCACAGTCGAAACAAACTTTTTATGCAACACCCTTTCAGTACATTGCCCCGGTGCCACCCAACCTAATCGCAAACCATAAGCAATGGTTTTAGAAAAAGAGGAACAAAGCAGAACACGACCTTCTTCATCAAAGGATTTAATAGTCCTTGGGCGGGGTGATTTATAGAAAAGATCGCCGTAAATATCATCTTCGATGATCGGAATATCGTACTGCTGTGCAAGTCGTAACAATTCCTTCTTACGGCTTTCAGGCATGGTATATCCCAGTGGATTGTTACAGGTTGGCGTCACTTGGATCGCAGCGATTGGCCACTGTTCTAGTGCCAATTCTAATGCTTCTAAGCTGATACCTGTCTCAGGGTGCGTCGGAATCTCCATCGCTTTTAACCCCAGCGCTTTTATCGCCTGAGTCGATCCATAAAAACTAGGTGAATCCGTTGCTACGACATCGCCTGGTTTCGTGGTTGCACGCAAACTGCAAACTAGAGCTTCCTGACAACCGCTGGTAATGATGATGTCATCGGGATGAAGCTTGCATCCCGAATCTGAAGCTAGCCGCGCAATCTGCTTACGCAGCTTCTCGCTCCCCTGAATCTCACTGTAATTGAGAAATTGTTCTGACTGCAATCCAGCTGAGTTAGTTAACGCTTTCAGTAAGGGCTTTAATGTCGGGGTATTAATTTCCGGGCTCGCAGTCCCTAAAGCAATGTGCCCATGCCCTTTGGCACTGTTTAATAGATGATAAACCTGTTCCCAATGCGACACTTCCAGAGGGCGTTGTGCCGGTCGGCTCACTTCTGGTAATTCCGGTGCCTCTCCTCTGGACTTTACGTAGTATCCAGATTTCGGCCTTACTTCAACAAACCCATTCTCTTCTAAACGAAGATAAGCTTCTTGAACTGTCGAAATACTGACTTCTCTCTCTTTACTTAACGATCTTATCGAAGGCAGCTTGCTCCCCACAGGGTAATACCCTTGCTCTATACGCTTAATCAAAGCATCTTGGAGCTGTTCATACAGTTTCATAAAAAATGACCATTACAGTGAAATATTACAGTACAGATAAAATAAAAATTAGCATCACAGAGATAATTACACAAATCTGTAATGCCTAATTAATTATTTTCTAAATCTGTATACTATTTATCACCTAATTTAACATTACTCCATGATCAGAAATCAATATCTGTACATATTTTCAAGTATACAAATAGACCTTAAACACTACAGATAAAGGAGTACAAAAATGCAACGTCACTTAAAACTGTCCAGCTTATTATTAGGAGGGCTGCTACTTAGCGGTTGTGATAGCAGCTATCACGCGTTTGACGGCAAAAGCGGATTCAGCTTTACCCCGATCAATAGCGACGAATATAGCGTGGAATATATAGGGGATAAAAAGAGTAGTCAGAAAGATGTCGAAACAATGTGGCATCATGCGGCAAGAGAACTGTGCCGAGGCGGAGCATATCAGCATCAGATCTTTTCGCGCACTTCTGAAAAGCAAGCGTTAAAACAGTACGGTGGCGGAAACATACTCCCCCCAGAAAGCACTACCTATCAAGTTAAAGGGGATATCCTCTGCCTTGCTCCTAATTTAGCAAACAAGGCAGTAATCAAGGATAGAGTATTACTTGGCAAACACTTTTCCTCCGATCAACTTGAAAGCGGGAGCGCCACGAATTAATGCTTCACGCGCAAACACCATCTGACATCCCGGACATTCACAAGGAGTCTTGGTATGATCTTCATTGATCCGTTCTTTGAAGCACTTTACTAAGGCTCCCTTCCCTCCCTTCCTATATTTGAACAACAACGTTTTACATCTTGCGCAATACACGTTAACCGTTGTCAAAGGACCTTTCTTATTAGGCTTTGCCATACTTCCTTTATTTCCTTAAAAACCGATCCCTTCGCTGACCCAGACCGTTAGCCAAATACCCAGTAATTTAGATCCGCTATTATCTATCCTCACCAAGAAAATTGGCATAAAAAAAGCGGACATAAATGCCCGCTTTAACAACCTAGTTTCTTTTACGTTTTAAACTGGTTTACCAAAGTTGTTAAGCGCTGTTCGAGCTGCGACATTTCCGCAGTGGTCGCAGATAGCCTATCGGCATTACCACTCGCTTTTTCAGAGATATCAGCAATATGCTGAATACTTCTGCTTAGCTCATCTGCCACAGCTGTTTGCTGCTCCGCTGCGGTTGCGATTTGAGTACTCATGCCACTGATATCACTAACAGAGGTCGTTATAGTATTTAACTGATCCCCAGTATGACTCGCTTTTTCAACTGTACGATCTGTTTGTTCACGACTACGCTCCATCTCCTGAACAGCTTGGCGCGCACCTGATTGAAGTTTTTCAATCATGGATTGAATTTCATCTGTACTCTGTTGCGTTCTATTGGCAAGCGTTCTTACTTCATCAGCCACAACAGAGAAACCACGACCTTGCTCACCCGCCCTTGCAGCTTCAATCGCTGCATTCAAAGCAAGTAGATTGGTTTGGTCCGCAATCTCTTTAATGACATTAATAACCGTACCAATATGCTCTGAATCACGGTCTAACTGACCAATAACATCCGCAGCATTATTCACACCACTCTGTAGTGACTGAATTGAATTGATGGTTTCATTTACAACGACCTGACCACCCTGGGCAGAATCATCAGCCGTTTGCGCAGAGTGCGAGGCATTGGTTGCGTTTGTAGATACCTCTTGCACAGCTGCAGCCATCTGGTGAATTGCAGCAGCAACCTGCTCGGTTTCCTGACGCTGATCATTTACCTCTTGCCTAGTGTCATCAACGACACCTGTCATACGAGAAGTTGCACTTGAAAGCTCTTCGATTGAAGATTTAACCTCAACAATGAGCGACTGAATTTTAGCTGCGAAAGAGTTAAACCCATGAGCGAGCTCGCCTACTTCACCTTTAGCACTGGTATCTAAGCGCTTACTAAGATCACCTTCACCCTCGCCAATATCTTTTAATGCGGCTGCAGCTGCAGCTAACGGATTAGCAATGCTGTTCGCCAACATTATTGAAACCAAACCAAAGACTATAACAAAGCCGCCACCAATCATTAAAATAAACATCATGGTATTGGTAATTTCTGCTTCCAGCTTTTCTGTAGCAGCTGCAACTTGATCATCAATGTCATCAATATAAAAACCAGTACCTACCATCCATTCCCAATTTTCCAGGCCAATAGCGTAACTCAGCTTATCCACATCCGCATTTTTGGAAGGCTTCGTCCAAACGTAGGTTAAGTAGTCTCCCCCTTTTTTCGCTGCTTTGATTAGCTCTTCAATAATTAGAACACCATTTTTATCTTTCAAACCCATCAAGTTTTTACCGCGCAATTGCGGTTTAGGGCGTGTAGCTAAATTAGTACCGTCGTACTTGTACACGAAAATATAACCGTCACCTTTATCCCCATAGGAAAGCTCGGTCATAATTTTCAACGCCTGCTCTTGTGCGTATAGGTCGTCTTTACCTGTTCCTTCATAAATGTGCTTAACCGATGATGTTGCCAAATCGACATAGCTCTTCAATGACTCTTTTTTACTCGCCATTAACTCGGTACGCAATTCCTCGATTTCATGCTCACCTAGAGCTCTTAACTGAAAATTAACAACGACCATGACGACACCCAATACCGCAATCAACGGTATCAGTGTTAATAAAAGCATTTTATGTTTTAGCGCCATATTGCCCATGAGTTAACTCACTCCAACTCTTATTTGCGGCTTAAGGCATATAGGTATGCACCTTAGAATGTCCATATTTCAAACCGCATTTATTGTTATTGTTACGCAAAGTCTGTGCTTTCTAATTTAATTTTTATTTACACTGACTATGCGGCTTTTAGTTCGATACAGTTCCCATCTGGATCTTCGATGTAAACTGAACTACCAAAGCCTGTTGCGCCGTTCCTGTTTTCAACCCGTCCATAAGGCACTCCTTCCCTCCCCAAAAAAGGAAATAACACCTCGGGTTCAAATGGTTTAATCCTCAAACAAAAATGATCAAGATTTGCGTGTTCACTACGCTCTGTAACCGGCTTGATATCAATCAGAGAGTCACCTGCTCTAAGTTGATACATCGGAGGGCTTTCCACCTTACGAATCAGTTCACAGCCAAGAACACGGACATAAAAGTCCAAACACGCTTCCTCATTGAGAGTGTTTAGAACAATGTGATCTAGCTTTTCTATCGTAAACGTCATAAGCGCCTCCTACCGAGCGCAATCTTCAAATCTTAGAAATGGCTCAACAGTACTTAGGAGTTACATACTCTACTACTATAGAACGATTCTCAAAGATAGCAAAACTCTTTTGATATCAGATAATTGCTTAATAGATGACCAATAGGTAATTCACCCGAAATGAGTGGGAAATAACTGAGGTGACGACGGGTTTGATAATTAGGTAATATGCCAACAAATAAATCTAATTGTTGATAAGACTATGTTTAAAAAAATTCTCGCAATTTTCACACTTACGTTTTCTCTTATAAACGTCGCTTTTGCTGAACAAGCCAACCCGCAGATTGTTATGAAAACCAATTTGGGTGACATCAAATTAGAGCTTTATCCAGAAAAAGCCCCGATCACGGTTAAAAACTTCCTAGATTATGTAGATAGCGGCTTCTATGAAGGCACGATTTTTCACCGTACTATTCCAAGTTTTATGATTCAAGGTGGTGGTTTCACCCAAGGCCTTGAAAGAAAAGAGGTTCGAGACCCAATTAAAAATGAATCAACTAACGGCTTGAGCAATCAACAGGGAACGATCTCGATGGCCCGCACCAACTTCCCTGACAGTGCTACATCACAGTTTTTTATCAATGCGGTTAACAACTACAACCTTGATGCACGCGGTAGACGCCCAGGTTATGCGGTATTTGGTAAAGTAACTGAGGGTCTGGATCTAGTGGTTCGTATTAGCCGAAGCCCTACTGCGCCTAAAGGTGGCCACCGTAATGTCCCACAACAAACAGTGATTATCGAAAAGATTGAACGCTTAGCTGCCGAATCAAAGGCGAACTAAGCGAAGACGGTTAGCATTACTCACAACTGTCACTGAAGACATGGCCATAGCAGCACCTGCTATGGCCGGATTCAGAAGAATACCAGCCACTGGAAACAAAACCCCCGCTGCAACTGGGATTGCTAGCCCGTTGTATATAAAGGCTCCGAACAAGTTCTGGCGAATATTTCGAACCGTTTGTTTAGACAGATTTATCGCCTTCTCGACACCTTTTAAAGAGCCCGAAATCAAAGTCACGTCAGAGCTCGCTATCGCAATATCAGAGCCAGAACCGATCGCATAACCAAGATCAGCTTGTGCTAGTGCCGGCGCATCATTAACACCGTCACCGACCATCGCCACCACTTCACCTTGCTCCTGCAAACGTTGAATAACGGCCTGCTTTTCCTCAGGCCTTACATCCGCAAAAACTTGATTGATCCCTACAGACTTTGCCACAGCATTTGCTGTTTTACTGTTATCCCCTGAGAGTAAAACAACGTTTAAACCTGAAGCTTTAAGTGCACTAATCGCTTGTTCAGAGTCCTCTTTAATTGGATCTGCAACACCAAACAACGCAACCAGACTATTATTCTGAGCAACAAAGACAAGGGATTTAGATTCGTTACTCCACTTAGAAACCACTTCTGTCACTTGGTTACAATCAACTTGGTTTTCGTCCATCCATGCTTGATTGCCGATATACCATCTGCCAGAGTCAGTTTCGGCAATGACCCCTTGCCCAGATACATTCTGAAAATTCGTAACCTCTACTGACAATTCCCCAGCCGCAAACTGCTTAACCAATGCAGTCCCCAATGGATGCTCCGAATGAGCCTCAATAGCTGCCACAGTTGCTCTAACTAAGGCCTGATCACCACGTAGAAACAACTGATCTGTAACCTCCGGCTCACCTCGAGTCACCGTACCAGTTTTATCTAACACGACGACTGAGATTTTTTCGGCTAATTGCAGAGCATCCGCATTACGAATCAAAATACCGTTTTGCGCGGCTTTACCGACAGCTACCATAACTGACATAGGTGTCGCCAATCCTAAAGCGCACGGACAAGCAATTATCAGCACAGTCATCATAGTAATTATGGCGTAGGTCAACTGAGGCTCTGGGCCGAACAGCCACCAAATGACAGCAGTGACAACGGCTAAACCCATTACGACTGGAACAAAAACAGCTGCAATTTTATCGGCCAGTTTTCCGAGTTCCGGCTTGCAGTTTTGAGCTTCACGCACTGCCTCAATGATCTGTGCTAGTACCGTTTGGGAACCAATCTGCTCAACTTTAATAAGCAAGCTTCCTGATCCATTCAATGTCCCGCCCACTACAGAATCACCAATCTCCTTATTCACCGGCATTGATTCCCCGGTTAACATAGATTCATCCAAGTAACTGCTGCCAGACAATACCTGACCATCGATTGGCACTCGCTCTCCTGGGCGAACACGGATCTCATCTCCTAAGGCGAGGAGTTCAACGGGTATTTCTTTTTCCTCACCATCACGAACACGAAGCGCTGTAGCAGGTCGAAGATTCATAAGGCTGCGAACAGCATCACCGGTTTTCTTTCGCGCTCGAGCCTCCAATGCCTGCCCAAGTAGAATAAAACCAAGAATCATCACAGAAGCTTCGTAATAAAGATGGCGTGCTTCCATAGGTAGTTCGATGCCTGAAGCAGAAACGAGCAATAGACCAGTAGAGTAGATCCACGCAGCTCCTGTCCCTAAAGCGATTAAGCTATCCATATTAAATCGCCCTAGAAAAGCCGATTTATAAGCACCTTGATAGATATGCCCCGCGCAGAAAAACATCAAAAGTAGCGCAGCCACACCAGTCACTGCCCCTACCCATAGTCCTGAGGTTGTTGTGATATCTGGCATCATGCCCAACCAGCCTTGAAGCATTAACAAAGCCCCAAAAGCCAAACCAATCACACTGCGCTTAAGCGTTATCTGATACTGTCTATTTTCTCGCGCTTCGATTTGCTCGAAGTCAGTTTCATCAGTGATCTCTTCTGCACCATACCCTGCACTTTCTACTGCAGCGATAACGTGCTCAACACTGGATTCAGAGGAAACACTTAAGCTTCGATCAGCAAAATTAACCGCAAAGTCCTCAATTACATCTGCTTGCTGTAAGCCTTTTTCCAATGACCTAACACAGCCTGCACATTTAACGCCTTGCAAAGACAACCGATAAATCATGATGAAACCTGTAGTATGGTTAATAGATTGAGAAATTACGTGATGAAACTACCTTAAGCATAAACCCTAAAGCTAACTATAGGGTCAAGAATATATAGGAGAGGATGTGTGAGGTAAGGCGGCTACGACTTCTTTTCCATAGCAACATAACTGCCACTAAGACGCATAGCGACTTGGTCTTTCTGTTTAATTTCGATCACTAAATCCATCCGAGAACGGCCCTTAGCCTGCATTTTTTGATCAAAAACAGCTAACGCTTCGACATCAGGCAGCTGGCATTCTGCGGTAAAATCAGAGGTTACCGGCAGGAAATACTCCAGCTTACTCTCACGAATAACCACATCATCGTTTCTGCCCTGAGCACGAAGATACAAAGTCACAGCACTCCAACCGCAGAGTGTGGATAAAGTTGCTAGAGATCCGCCAAAGCCTGTGCCCTTATCGTTTACATTAGGCTCAAGCGCTGCAGACATTCGCAAGCACTTGCCATCCCAATCTAAAGGCTTTACTCCCATATGATTAACCAATGGGATTTGTGATTTAAGCCAAGTAAGAAACTCAGTAGTACTGTTTGCTTCGCTCAAAGGGTGCTACCTATACGCCAGTCCATTCAACGACATACTCCTGCTGATCATGCACAGGAGCCTTACGTAATTTCTTTGGTGTTCCTAGATAGATATAACCAATAATCGTTTCCTGCTCAGTTAAACCTAAGCCTTCACGTACAACTGAGTTATAAGCCATATCACCTGTTCGCCACATAGCCCCTAGACCCTGAGCATAAGCAGCTAAAATCATATTCTGAGCGGCACAGCCTGCTGAAACCTCCTGCTCTAAAACAGGAATTTTAGGACTATCTTTGACTGCGGCAATCACAACTAACATGCATGGCGCTCGAAGAGGCATCGCACGAATTTTATCTTGTTTTGCATCAGGCAGTTCAGCATCGTTCGCTAAAGCACCGCGAAGAAAAAGCTCACCAAGCTTTACCCTAGCATCGCCTTGCACAGACAAAAAGCGCCATGGACGGAGCGCTCCATGATCGGGCGCACGTAAAGCTGCCTGGTAAATGTTCTTTAACTGCTCTTCGGTCGGGCCTGGCTCATTCAAAACCGGGCAAGAAACACGATTATGTAATAATTCTAAAGCTTCCATATTACCCTCTACTGGCGGCTCAAACGCAGATTATCAATATCTTCAGAATCACTACTTCTGAATGGATTAATATCTAAACCACCACGGCGAACATAACGTGCATAAACATTCAGGCTCTGTGGCTTACAGCGCTCCCAGATGTGCATAAAAATATTTTCTACACATTGCTCATGGAAATCGCCATGCTCACGGTAAGAGATGATGTATTTCAGTAAGCCTTCTCTATCGATCTCTTTACCACAATAACTAATACCGAGCGTCGCCCAATCAGGCTGCCCCGTTACAGGACAGTTTGATTTGAGAAGATGGCTATAAAGCACCTCCTCAACATCATCTTCACCCGTTGTTAATAACTCTGGCGCTGGAGTGTATTGGGTAATCTCAACATCCTGATTATCGATACAAAAGCCCGTGAATTGCCCAAATTCTGGTGCTTGATCAGGATGGTATATACGAACCTCTACGCGTCCACCAGCGGCTGCTGATAGGTCCTCGATTAAGCGTTCTTTCACTTCGCTTTCAGAGGAAAATTTACTGAGATTGAATGAGTTTAAATACAGCTTAAACGACTTAGACTCGATAATATTTTCAGAATCAGCAAATACCTTAAACTCAGCTAAACGTACCTCGGGTTTACCACGCTGATTCAACCAAGACATCTCATAGGCGTTCCAAATATCAACACCTACAAATGGAAGCTCTTTACGTTCTACACCTTGCTGCTTCCAATTGACGTCGCGTGCAATTGGATACAACAGATTTGGATCATAGCTGTTAACGTACTCGGTACCTTGCCCTAATGGCGAGCTGGCAATTACATCATGTTCTTTCATTTAACTACGGATACCTTTACCGTTTTGTAGCAGATATAGGGCATATGAAAATAGACCGGCGATAAACAGAATAATCATGCCGAAAGCAAACCCTACATTTATATCACTTACACCTAGAATACCGTATCTAAAGGTATTCACCATATACAGAATCGGATTTAACTGAGAAACCCCTTGCCAAAACTCCGGCAGTAACTGTATCGAATAAAACACCCCACCCAAATAGGTTAAAGGGGTGAGCACGAAGGTCGGAATGATGCTGATATCATCAAACGAGTTCGCAAAAACAGCATTGATAAAACCGCCTAAAGCAAACAGCACTGAAGTTAGGAAGACAATCGCAATAGTCACTAGAAGGTTCTGAACCTGAAGATCGGTAAAGAATAGAGACAATATTGTGACAATTAAACCAACGCCCAACCCACGCGCCACTCCACCTAAAACAAAACCACTTAAAATCACCCAGTTAGGAACAGGCGAAACTAGTAGCTCCTCAATGTTTTTTTGGAATTTAGTGCTATAGAACGATGACACTACGTTGCTATAAGAGTTAGTAATTACTGACATCATAATCAGGCCTGGCACTATATATTCCATATAGTCAAAGCCACCCATCTCACCGATCCGGCTACCAATCAGATTACCGAAGATGATGAAATACAGTGTCATAGTGATGGCAGGAGGTAGAAGCGTCTGAGCCCAGATCCGCATAAAACGCTTTATTTCGCGTCGAACAATGGTCCAGAAAGCTACCAATAAATCTTGGGTATTCATGCCTAATCCTAATCCAAACTTTTATCTACTAACGCAACAAACAACTCTTCCAATCGATTGGATTTGTTACGCATACTACTCACATTCACACCCTGCTTTTGTAGCTCAACAAAGAGCGTATTCAAGCTCTGATGTTTTTCTACATCCACTTCTAACAGATGGTCACCTTGCAATCTGATCGGATAACCTGAGACCACTGGTGCAGCTTCTAAGTTTGAATCGAGATCAAGTAGGAAAGTTTCAGTATTCAGTTGCTGCAACAGAGCTCGCATGCTGGTGTTTTTAACAATATTACCCTGATCAATAATCGCAATATTGCGACAAAGACTTTCCGCTTCTTCTAAGTAGTGTGTCGTCAGAATGATTGTGGTTCCCGCCGCATTAATCTCTTGTAAGAACTCCCACATGGAACGTCTTAACTCGATATCTACGCCAGCTGTTGGCTCATCCAGAATCAAAAGTTTTGGATCATGCATCAATGCTCGCGCAATCATTAAACGACGCTTCATGCCACCCGATAGCATGCGAGCAGCACCGTTACGCTTATCCCATAAACCTAGTTGTTTTAGGTAATAATCTGCTCGCTCTCCAGCTGCTTTACGGTTAATACCGTAATATCCCGCCTGAGTAATTAAAATATCCCGCACGTTTTCAAACATGTTGAAATTAAATTCTTGCGGCACAACACCCAGATATTTTTTGGCTTGGGTTAAGTCCTTATCCAAATCCACCCCGAAGATCGATACGCTGCCCGAGGTTTTATTCACCAAGGAGGAGACAATACCCAAGGTAGTCGATTTACCAGCACCATTAGGGCCTAGTAAGGCGAAAAAATCCCCTTGTTGAACATCAAAGGAGATATCCTTTAATGCTTCAAAGCCATTCCCATAGACTTTACGCAGGTTTTTTATAGAGAGCGCTAACGTCATTAATCTTTCCAAAAATATAAGCAGGTAATTATCCAAATCGACTTAGAACCTAAGTGAATTGAATCTCTCATCGCAAGATTTAAGCAAACTGTGCAAATACAGGATTAAGTCAGGTGTAAGGCTGGCTGCAATGAGCCTGAGCTTATAAAATAACCCTGTCCATTATCTGGAGAGCAAAATGACATCTTACCAAATTCATCACCTGAATTTCTTAAAAATTGCTTACAATAACTTTATTAATCGAGATCCTTTCAAATCAGAAACACCGACTCAAGATGATTTGGATTTTATTGAGGAATTTCAGCAACTGATTGAGAATTTCGAATCACAAGAAGCTGGCGTTTATGATCAAGGCGCTGATTTCATTGATAAAGCTTTCCGTCGCTATCCAGAGTTAGCACACCTTATTGCCCGCGACCTTCTTTGGTTTTTTGGGGGTAATAATCTTCACAATATGACGGATGATGAAATTCAAAAATTCCAACAGCTAGATGAAATGCGCTTTGAAGCCGAAGAAAATAATGAAGAGTTTGATTACATCAATAAACGCGCAGGCTTATTTGGCCAGAACTAATTAGTTTATAGCGTCCACATAGTCTCTATTCGAAAGAGATTTCAACTGCCTGGTTCATAACAAAATCAGGCAGTTCATCAGCTGGTAAAGGACGACTAAAATAATAACCTTGTATCAAGTGACAGCCATGTTGCCGTAAGTAAGATAGCTGATCACTAGTCTCAACACCTTCAGCCAAAGCCTCAAGACCTAAACTCTGCGCCAATACGATAATCGCCTTAACAATGGCTTCCCCTTCTGGGTTTGTGCCAATATCACGCACAAAACTCTGGTCTATCTTCAAGGTATTCAGCGGCAACTTTTTCAAGTAACTAAGCGAAGAAAAACCTGTACCAAAATCATCCATCGATAGTGAAAGTCCCATATCGCGGAACTTATGTAGCTTAGGAATAGTGATTTCCGGTTGTCTAAGTAAGAAATTTTCAGTCACTTCTAAATCAAGGAGATCTGGAGAAATATTAGTTTCTCGTATAACCCGTCTTACGGTGGAAAGTAAGCTTTCATGCATAATCTGCTGCCCAGCAATATTCACCCCGATACGGATATCCATGCCTTGATCATGCCAAGCCTTACCATTACGGCACGCTTCCTCTAGAACCCATTCACCTATAGGCACAATAAGCCCCTGCTCTTCAGCAAGAGGGATAAATTTAGCCGGAGAAATCATTCCCGCTTCTTCGTGCTGCCAACGCAATAGGGCTTCAACCCCCATTACACTGCCATCCCTCGCATCAATTTGCGGCTGATAGAAAATTCTAAATTCTTCTTTTTCTAATGCTCGACGAAGATCATTCACCAACGAGAAGCGCTCGTAGCGCTGACTTCCTTGCTCGTCATGATAAAAGCGCAACTGATTTTTCCCGCTTTCTTTGGCATCAAACATTGCCACGTCAGCATGCTGAATAAGGCTAATTACATCACGTCCATGCTCAGGGAAAAGGGAAATGCCGATACTGACCGTACTGAATATTTCATAACCATCAATAAAGAAAGACTGCCTAAACGCTCTAAGAATATGCTGGGCCACCAGCTCCACTTCACGAACTGAACTTTTTCCTTCAAGCAGAATAGTAAATTCATCTCCACCTAGACGCGCCAAAACACCATCGTTGGCGATAACCGTTTGGATACGTTCAGCCGTTTGCTGTAAAAGCTCATCCCCCACAGGGTGCCCAAGCGAATCATTTACATCTTTGAAAGAATCTAAATCACAGAAAAGGACAGCAACAATAGTGTTATCAGGCTCACACCTGCGAATAGCACTTTCTACTTTTTCATTAAAAAACAAACGATTTGGAAGCGCTGTCAATGGATCATGATTTGCCATCCAAATAAGCCGTTTTTCTGCATGCTGACGTTCGGTAAAATCCAAACCTATAGAAAGAATCTGCGCATCAGCACCCGGGATATTCAAAATGGAGTGTAACCAAGAAATTTGCAGCATCTGTCCTGTACTAGAACGGATGGATGACTCAATTTGTACCTTTGACTCTTTACGAGTAAGCAAATTCTCCAACTGCACTTTGAGCTCTTCTTGACGCTTTGGGTCATGATTAAGGTCAAGATAATGCATCAGCTTAGCATCAGCAGAAGATAGCCCTAAAACCTCCTGCCCAAATCGATTCAAAGTAACTATGTTCCCATTGCTATCTAGCGTTAGGATGATTGTTTCAGCTGTATCAAGCAGACTAGTAACAAAGTCCCTTTCTGCTTCTAATTGCACTGATCGCTCGGTTAGATTTTGTGCCCGCTCCAGCAAAGAAGTTTCCAGCCTCTCTAATTGATTGGCTAAATCCAACGTACTATCTTTCAA
The DNA here is from genome assembly GCF_047778075.1 of Neptuniibacter sp. QD57_21. GTDB lineage: Bacteria > Pseudomonadota > Gammaproteobacteria > Pseudomonadales > Balneatricaceae > Neptuniibacter. Next base: position 2,640,907 of record NZ_CP180549.1, read on the forward strand.
TAAATCCAATTCATCTTCGTAGATAGCCTTACGCTGAATAGCGCCAAGGCGCTGACGCATTTCGGTAAAGGCACTTCCGGCCAATAAAGGGAGTAGCACAGATATCTCAGTGATCATATTTAGTGGCGAACGAATCATTGCCAACTGAAACAGAGCTGCCAAGAATAGGCCTATACCAGATACCATCAACTGCTGGAAAAGTTCAGCTTGAGCTTCGCGATAGCTTTGAGTGTGATCATCAATCAAAATCCAATAGGCAGCACCAGGCTCAGCCCCTAATGGCGGCTGAAGTATGATCTGATACTTTTTTTCGCCACTCTCAACTTCAAATACACCTCCTTTCGGGGGAATACTCTTTTCACTGACCAACTTATTAAGCAGCGTAACGTTATCGGACTTCTCTGTCAGATATTTTAAATCCAGTTTCCATAAACGAGCGGCTTTCACTTGGTTTTTTGGCTGAACAGCCAAGCCGATATCTCTGCCACTTTGCTTCTTAAAATCAAGAATAACATCACGCATTTCGCGCCCAACTACCATGACTCCAACATTGTCCTTTTCAAGACGGACTGGCATAGCGACATAACGTAAACATTCTTTGACGCAATAGAAGTAGTTATAAGGCGTTTCTTTAGATAAAACTTGGGATATGACAGAAAAAGGAAGCTTAACAATGATTCCTTGCTTGTGAAGCGCTTGACCATATTGGTCATATAGATAAACAGCATCCATTGCACCATTCATCAACAAACCGGGAAAATAACGCTCAATTGACTCAATATAAGCACCGGCAGAAGCCCCTTTTGAGTCGACAACAATAGGGATCATCTGCCCCATTTCGAGCAAACGATCAAAGGAAGAAGAAACTAAGCCCTCTAATACAAAAAGATCTCGCTCTGAAGATTCAAACTGTTCTTGAGTGGTTTTTTGAGTCAACTGTACATAAGAGTAGTAACTATACGCCAAGTGCAAAACAGCCAGCACAAGGATAAGGTTAAGAAAAACCTTCCAGCGCAGACTTAAAAAAGACCTTTCAGTTGAACTCTCAATCGACATATAGCTTAAAACCTATAGGTCGCTTGTAAGGAAAGCATATCCCAATCTTCAACCTCATCCTGGTCATTCGGATTTTCTTGAGCAGCTAACCAGCCTGTACCTTCAACTTTATGCCACTCTGCACGTAATAACCAATTTTGATTAGGCTTCCAACCAACCCCTAGCGTCCAATCAAAGGAAAATTGAGTATGAGCAGGCATACCTAGTAACGCTGCGGTATCCGTCCCATCACGGTCATCTTTGTCTAAATAAAGCATGTCACGACGTAAAAATAGTGTCAGATCAGATGTTAAACGGTGATCCAGCTGAAGATAAAAAGATTCTGTTGTATTTTCAGGAATTAATGCATAAACACCAGCTAAACTTCCCCAGTTAATTTCCTGTTGGAAATATTCACCTGTCAGGCTCCATTTCTGCCAGTTGTATTGCATAGACAGTACTGTAACATCAATATCTACACGCCCATCACCTGGGGCCCCCAGAGAAGGCGTATCAGGGCCATCAAAATCTAATTTAAAACCACCAATAGTAGCTGCAACCACAAAGCTATAATCACTTAAACTATATTCTGTGCGCCATAAATGCCCAGTGCTGTCGCTAAAAGCGCCATCCCAATTATTATTTAAATATGCGTATTCCACGTTTAGATCTTTACGTGGTTCCCCCATAACAAGTTCAGATTCCAAGGCACCATGATCAAACAGATAACGGCCGTACAATCTAAAACCGTCAGAAGACAATTCTAAGTTTCTGGCTTTATCAAAATATAAAGATTGTGGTAGAACTGCGGATGGACGAGTAAACGCCACATCTCGTGTCTTATTATAGAAACCAAAGGGATTCTTAATACGACCTACACTTATACCAAAAGACCCACGCTCACCTTCATAAACCCGATAATCAAGCAAGCCATAATCGACAGTGAGATCACCATCATCAACCTCACCTGCTCTACGTGACATTAACTGCCCAGTCAGCAGTAGACGATCACTTAAACGCCAAGAAGCATTTCCGGCAATTTCCCGAAAATCCCAACTGCCCGATTCACTATCACCGTAGAAGCTATTATCACTAGTATGGGTATATCCCTGAGTAATAAACCCATTAAATTCTATATCAGGTGCCCCTTGTACTGACATAGAAACGGAGGCCACTATGAGCAACAGCAACCTATTTAATCGTAATGACTTTAACATTCAGCCCTCCTTGGATCGATGTCATCACATAGCCTATAGCCCCTTTAGTTTGGGACACTCGTTGAAGCATTTCAGCTTCGGAATTAACCGTAATCGGTGATTGTCCCGCACCAGAAAAAACAGATCGATCCCAGATATTAGATAGCTGATAAGGGAATATACCCAAAGACTGCTTAACAAAAAGCTGATGTTCAGCTTGGTAAGGCGGAAGAATGAATACATGAACTGGCATGCCATCTGGCCAAGTTCGTGTACGCATGGAGAAGATTGAAAGCAAATATTGCTTCGACAGACTTTCCAGAGAGACCTCTGAATTGACTATCACCTCAGACAAAGCTGTCTTAGGTAGCAACAACAGCAGTAATAAAACCAGAGTTCTGATCATACAATGAAGCCAACCACATCCTATGTGAAACAGCCTGGTATTATACCCAAACGGCATAAATACCTTATCTGGCCGAATATTCGCTTAGTTTAGACTAAACACACACTCACTGCCCAGTAACTGAGGAAAAAATAAGCATAAAGGAGGAATGGCGTCCCATAGGGGGTTCGAACCCCTGTTACCGCCGTGAAAGGGCGGTGTCCTAGACCACTAGACGAATGGGACGCAACAAATTGTAAACTCCGAAGAGTTGGAGCGGGAAACGAGGTTCGAACTCGCGACCCCAACCTTGGCAAGGTTGTGCTCTACCACTGAGCTATTCCCGCAATCTCTTAAGATCAATATTCTTAAGAAGAGAATGGCGTCCCATAGGGGGTTCGAACCCCTGTTACCGCCGTGAAAGGGCGGTGTCCTAGACCACTAGACGAATGGGACGCAACAAATTGTAAACTCCGAAGAGTTGGAGCGGGAAACGAGGTTCGAACTCGCGACCCCAACCTTGGCAAGGTTGTGCTCTACCACTGAGCTATTCCCGCATATTTTCTTAAGATAAATAATCTAAAGAAAATGGCGTCCCATAGGGGGTTCGAACCCCTGTTACCGCCGTGAAAGGGCGGTGTCCTAGACCACTAGACGAATGGGACGCTGCTGTTCCTCAAAGGGTGTTCCCTTGTGAGGAGGCGCGTATATTAAAGAACTGATTCTGGTGGGTCAACCCTATTTTCAAGAAAAAATTGCAGTTTTTTTGTTATTGAAAAAATATTTAAAACAACGCTCAAAAATTAAACAAAAATCCACCTAACCTATTGGTTAGAAAGGCGTTATTAAGAACACCACCGAATTAGAAAAAACAAATGTAAGCATAATTGCTCAATCAACATTCAATTCATTGAAGTAAATGAATAATGCGACCGAACGGAAAGTCTAAACAAACAAATAGAAAACTTAAGGGAGAAAACAAACAATCGAGAGAGGATAAATTTCAGGCATAAAAAAAACCAGCAATAAGCTGGCTGCATTTGGAGCGGGAAACGAGGTTCGAACTCGCGACCCCAACCTTGGCAAGGTTGTGCTCTACCACTGAGCTATTCCCGCATATTCTTTTTAACTATAAGCTAGAAAGAAAATGGCGTCCCATAGGGGGTTCGAACCCCTGTTACCGCCGTGAAAGGGCGGTGTCCTAGACCACTAGACGAATGGGACGCTGTAGTTCCAGATAAGCTCTGAAAGCGGGGCATATAATATATACACCCCTTTGCAATTACAAGCACTTTTTTGATTTTTTTATCTATAAAATCAGGTGCTTTTTCGATAGTGTAAACTTACTTATATAGATAGAGCGTTATACAATCCTCTAACTTATTTAAGACTTTTGAAAAATCGCTTTTTCACTGACAGTCAGGACCTACTTTTATGAGCCCGACCTATATTGGACTTTTAATTCTACTTGGTGTCGCCGTTATGGCAGGAATTGGATTTGCCGTCCAAGATATCGAGAATAAGAAAAGAGAGCGTAGCCTGAGACTCATAACACTCAAAACAGCCATTCGTCGTGCCTCGCATCTATTTGAAGCCTTCCCCCCAATCCTTATTACAAGTGAGATCCACTCTTTACTAGTTAAATACATAGAGGTTCGCTGGAATGCTGTGGTCGAACTGGATGGATCAGAGTCCAACCGACAACAGCAAGCAGCTTTTCAATCGATGGTAAGCGCGGCTCAAGAACCTGTCAGCCACCCTTCCGGTTCAATGACGCTGTTTTCCAATCCAAATGAAGCAGCCAGAGCGCTTGGAGTTATTAAAGAGTTTGCTCAGTTTGTAAGCGAGATTAAAAACAAGGGTGAATTGAACGGCAATACCGCCGATCACCTAACCATGGAAGCTAAACGCATCTATAGTAGAATCGAAGTTGATATTGATCTTATGAGCGCAATAGAAACTGAACAGCAACAAGGCCCTGAAGTAGTTGTACATCATTACCGCAGCTGCTTTAGCAAACTCAATAACTTAAACCGCAATCAAGAACTAGATCGCCAGCTCTACGAAATTCGTACACATCTAACTCAGCTGGCCGAACAGATCGATCAAGCAAACGAAGAAAAGCGTATCGCGAAAGAGCAGGAAATAGACACTGGGAAAAAATTTAATTTCTAGATCCTATCGAATATGGCCTACATAATAGTAGGCCTCTGTTTTATACATTTTGCTCTTCAATATATAGCCACTCACTCTTACGAACACTTTTCCCCTCCCCTGAAAACACTTTATTAAACTCATTTATTAAATAGAAAATAATGGCAGCATCATAAGTCCATTCTTGGCGTATTCACCTACTCTGTATTAAGCTGCCCAAAAAGCTGTTACAGAAAACCATGTATATTGATCACCAAATTGCTCAAAAAATCGTAGATCGCTCGATGAAAATCATCGGTCATAACGTCAATGTAATGAACCACCAAGCAATCATCGTTGGTTCTGGTGATCCAGATCGGATTGATCAACTCCACGAAGGCGCCCTGCAAGTTTTAAATGCTAAAGCGGAGATCGATTTTGATTCCGACCAAGCTGAGTCTTTAACCGGTGTACAAGGCGGTATCAATATACCTATCACCAATGATGGACAGATTATTGGAGTTGTAGGAATTACTGGTAATCCCAACGAAGTGCGTAAATACGCCGACCTTGTTGTAATGACAGCTGAACTTGTTTTAGAACAAGCAATGCTCGCTGCGCAGGTACGCTGGGACCGACGCCTTCAGGAAAGTGTTATCGTGCGCTTGATTGAGGGAGGTTGGCAGAACGATACATTGTTCAACGATCGTGTTGAACGAATGAAAATAGATCTAAACATCCCTCGTGTTGCAATGATCGTTGATCTTAGATCTGCTGAAACACAAAAAGATATCTCCCTCTCAACCATGCAAGGGATTTTACGTCTACTAGAAAAACGTGATCCAGACACATTACTCGCTATATCAAGCCCAACTCAAATTGTTATTTTGCAAAAAATACTCTTACGCAATGAACATTGGGATTATCAAAAAAGCCAAGAACACCAAGAGAAATATCGTCTGCAACTCGCCAAGCAAACTGATATTAACTTCCACATCAGTCTGGGACAGTATTTTGAAGGTATAGAAGGTCTAGCTGAATCCTATCAAAGCGCACTCAAAACCCTTGAAGTCGGCAAGCTGAGCCATCCTAAACAACAACTATTTTCAGCCAGAGAGATGCTGTTGGATTTGGTTCTGAAAGACTCATTAGAAAGCTGGAGCGGCCCTCAATTATTAGCGGACTATGAAAAGCTGGTTAAAAAAGACAGTAATGGCAGTTTGCAAAAAACTCTGCAAGTCTATTTCGCTAATAACACAGACTTTTCACTCACAGCTGAAAGTCTGCATGTTCATCGCAACACTCTGCGCTACAGGCTTGAGAAAATTAATGATATCTTAGATATCGATCTTAAAAACCTTCAAGATCTCTTTCGTTTATACATCGCTACCCGATTAAGCGAATGGGATAACAAGCCGGAATAACTAATATCACCCTAAATTGTGCAATCTGACAAAAACAAAACTACTAAGCCTTTTTAATTTGTTTTTTTGTACGAAGCCGTCATCCCCACAACTTCGGATAATAATCCTTAAATCATTACTGGTTGTAGCACTTTGCTGTCACCCTGCATTGCTTAAGGATTGTTATGAAAATAGTTATTGCTCCAGACTCTTTTAAAGAGAGTCTTTCCGCACAGCAGGTAGCTGAAGCCATTAAACAGGGCTTTAGTCACATTCTTCCGCAGGCCGAATATATTCAACTTCCGGTAGCAGATGGTGGCGAAGGGACAACTGCCGCCTTGATTTCTTCCACACGCGGCTCTTTCCATCACACTCAAGTACAAGATCCACTTGGACAAACAGTTACTGCCACTTGGGGAGTTCTAGGCGATGGTGAAACAGCTGTCATTGAAACAGCTGCAGCTTCAGGCCTAGACCTGATTCCAATGAATCAGCGCAATCCGATGATTACCTCCAGCTACGGCACTGGCGAATTAATTCGCGCAGCTTTAGATAAAGGGGTTACTCGGATCATTTTTGGTTTAGGTGGTAGCGCGACCAATGACGGTGGCGCTGGAATCCTACGGGCCCTTGGTGCAAAGCTTCTAGATGCTGCGGGCCATCCTTTAGCCCCCGGTGGTGGCTCCTTACATAAACTAGCGGATCTGGATATCAGCCAACTCGATCCACGCTTAAAACATGTTCAATTTGAAGTAGCCTGCGATGTTGATAACCCTCTACTTGGACCAGAAGGAGCCTCAAGCACCTTTGGCCCACAGAAAGGTGCCAGTAAAGAACAGGTATCCCGTCTAGATCAAAACCTAAAACATTTTGCACAATTTCTAACGCGCGTTAGCGGCACTGATGTAACCCAAGTCCCTGGAACTGGGGCTGCAGGAGGCATAGGCGCAGCATTATGTGCTCTGTTTAACACTCAACTTAAAAGTGGAATTGAAATCGTCTTAAACGCTGTACAAATAGACCAACACTTGAAAGCTGCTGATTTGGTAATTACAGGTGAAGGCAGCATTGATAGCCAAAGTTTACGCGGCAAAACGCCTATTGGTGTTGCAAAGCGAGCTAAGCATTTTAACTGCCCTGTCATAGCGCTAGCTGGCTCCATTACTCCAGAACAAGCCCCTCTGAAAGCCTGTGGCATTGATGCCATATTTAGTGTTGTACCTGGCATCGTCTCTTTACCAGAAGCACTACAACAAGCAGAAATCAATCTACAAAATTGTGCCAAAAATATCGCAACGATCTGGGCATTTAACCACAGTAACATTTAAAGAATCACATCCTCAGGACCGCTCTGTGGCCCTGACCTCTTACAGCGCTTTGCTGTACTCTTGCCGGTCTGATACTCAGACCGGCTTTTTTTTACTCAAAATACGGCTATCTTTACTCACAACTCACTTTTGTACAAATGCACAAAAAACAGATCTGAATTAGCTATTAATTTTGTACACCTGCCGAGGCAGGTCCTTTCTCATCATCCGATAATGTGTTCATACCTAAAAGGCTACAGGAACACAGATCATGAGAAGAACAAAAATCGTTGCTACTCTTGGCCCAGCCTCTGATTCCCCTGCGGTAATCAGTCAGCTGATTCAATCAGGTGTCGATGTTGTCCGCCTGAATTTCTCCCACGGAACTGTGACTGACCATAAAATTCGTGCACAACGTGTACGTGAAGCAGCCAAATCGGCTAACCGCTACGTTGCAATATTAGGCGACCTTCAAGGTCCAAAAATCCGCATATCCCGCTTTGTTGATGGCAAAGTCCTACTCAAAGCAGGTCAGGCTTTTACCCTTAATGCAGAGTTGGATACAGACGCTGGCAACCAAGATCAAGTCGGGCTTGATTACAAAGGCTTAGTTGAAGACTGCCAAGCAGGAGACCTTTTGCTGCTGGATGATGGTCGCCTGACAATGCGCGTTGAAAAGATCTCCGCTCCAGAAATCCACTGCACCGTTGTCCTAGGTGGTTACCTATCTAATAACAAAGGCATAAACCGACAAGGCGGCGGATTATCAGCAGCCGCGCTAACAGATAAGGATAAAGCAGATATTTTAGCTGCCGCAGAGATCGGTGTGGATTACCTAGCCGTTTCGTTCCCTCGCGATGCCGCCGATATGCAGGAAGCACGCGCCCTGCTCACTCCGACAGGTAGTAGTGCCGGTTTAATAGCAAAGATTGAACGCGCTGAAACTGTCAGCAATCCAGAAGTACTTGATCAAATTATCGAAGCCTCTGATGGCGTTATGGTCGCGCGCGGAGACTTAGGGGTCGAAATTGGGGATGCCGAACTAATCGGTGTGCAAAAGCAGATAATCCAACGGGCACGACAATTAAACCGTGTAGTGATAACGGCAACCCAGATGATGGAATCGATGATCACGAACCCGATGCCAACCCGTGCCGAAGTTTTTGATGTCGCCAACGCAGTTCTGGATGGCACCGATGCAGTCATGCTATCAGCTGAAACGGCTGCTGGTGATTATCCGATCGAAACTGTTGAAGCCATGGTGCGTGTAATAGAGGGCGCGGAAACTCAACCTCAAACAAGAACCTCTGGTCACCGAATGCATCAATCATTCTCAAATATTGATGAAACCATCGGCCTGGCCGCAATGTATGCCGCCAACCACCTATCTGGGGTTAAAGCGATTATTGCGATGACCGAGACCGGTGCCACTCCGTTACTAATGTCTCGCATCCGTTCAGGCTTACCGATTTTTGCCTTAAGCCCTAATCAAGAAGCCTTGCATCGAGCAGCCATATTTCGTGGTGTCGTACCTCTATTTTTCGATGCCTCTTCCATATCTCACGAACAGATTAATCAGTCTGCTGTAAACAGCTTAATCGACGCAAAAATCGTCACCGAAGGTGATTTGGTCATGATCAGCAAAGGGGATTACCTCAATGTTCACGGTGGTACCAACACGCTAAAAATTGTTCGTGTTGGCAGTGATATCAAATAAGAAACATAACAGGAGGAGATGCCATGGAACCAACTAATACCTACGAACCCGCTGCTTGGCCGAGAGATTTTGACTTTCGAATAGAAGTGTCCGAGCAGCAAGAATTGCTAGAGATACCGCATCCCCCTGCGAATGAAACCGAAGGTAAAAGTCATGAGCAAGATTAAACAGATCATCGGTCGCGAAGTCCTAGATTCACGCGGTAATCCAACGGTTGAAGCGGATGTCATTCTGGACTCGGGCGTTTCTGCATCTGCTTGTGCTCCCTCAGGCGCATCCACCGGTTCCCGAGAAGCTTTAGAGCTACGGGATGGCGATAAAAAACGCTATCAAGGAAAAGGCGTTTTAAAAGCGGTTGCCAATGTAAACAGATCCATCAACCAAGCCCTACAAGGCATGGATTGTTTAGACCAGCAACAGTTAGACCAATGCTTGATCAATCTGGACGGTACTGAAAACAAAGCGAACCTGGGTGCCAATGCCACCTTAGCGGTATCTTTAGCTGTTGCTAAAGCGGCTGCTATCGAAAAGCAAATGCCTCTGTATGCCCACATTGCAGAAATGAATGGCACTCCCGGTGAATACCTAATGCCAGTACCAATGATGAATATTCTTAACGGCGGTGAGCATGCTGACAATAACGTGGATATTCAGGAATTTATGGTACAGCCACTGAATTTCAGCAGTTTTTCTGAAGCGTTGCGCTGTGGCACAGAAGTTTTCCATAGTTTGAAAACAGTACTACAACAACAAGGCTTAAATACTGCGGTAGGTGATGAAGGCGGCTTCGCTCCAAATTTAGGCAGCAATGAGCAGGCGTTAATCATTATTCAGCAGGCTGTTGAACAGGCTGGGTATCAACTAGGTACTGATATTAGCCTAGCATTAGATTGCGCTGCATCAGAATTTTACCAAGATAACCTCTATCAGCTAAGTGGTGAAAACAAGCAGTTTAGTGCCAGTGAATTCAGCAGCTATCTAGCTGAACTGGCTGCTAAATACCCAATTCGTTCGATCGAAGATGGCATGGACGAATCCGACTGGAAGGGCTGGTCAGAACTTACGCAAAAGCTAGGCGATAAAGTCCAATTGGTCGGTGATGATTTGTTTGTGACCAATAGCAAAATTCTACAACAGGGAATAGAACAGAAGGTTGCTAACTCAATACTGATCAAATTCAACCAGATCGGCACTCTATCTGAAACACTTGATGCTATTCGCTTGGCCAAAGCCGCTGGTTATAGCGTCATAATTTCTCACCGTTCAGGTGAAACCGAAGACACCACTATTGCAGATTTAGCCGTTGGTACTGCTGCGGGCCAGATAAAAACCGGGTCTTTATGTCGTTCTGATCGTGTCGCGAAATACAACCGCCTTCTTCGAATTGAAGCCGAATTGACCGGCGAAGCTCCTTATCCCGGAGCAACAATTTTTAACTAAGCATTACCTCAAGAACCCCATGCGAATAAGTCGATATCCGCATTACTACTATAAAAATAGAAACTGGAGTTACTTATGAAAACCATGAGAAAAACCATTCTGAGTACAGCGATTGTTGCAGCTACTGTATCAATGTCTTCCACAGTATTAGCAGAAGGCAGAGTACTGTTGAAAACACCGATTGCTTTTGCGACCAACCTGCCAGCATTAGGCTCTCCTATTGTTGAAGTAGCAGAACGCCTAAATAAGATTAGTGGTGGCAATATCAAAATGAAGGTGTATGAGCCAGGTAAACTTGTTGCTCCACCAGAAATCCTTGATGCCGTATCTACAGGTAAGATTAATTCAGGCTATGCAACGGCTGGATATTGGCAAGGTAAGATCCCAGCATCCGCATTGTTTTCAGCAGTACCGTTTGGTCCCGAAGCAGGTGAATACTTAGCTTGGTTGTACTATGGCAATGGCCGTAAGTTATGGCAGGAAATGTACGATTCTCATGGCTATAACGTACACAACATCCCTTGCGCCATTAATCCACCAGAAACCTCTGGCTGGTTCTCTAAACCGATCGAAAAACCGGAAGACCTTAAAGGCATCAATATGCGCTTCTTTGGCCTAGGCGCTAAGGTCATGGAAAAAATGGGCGTAGGTACGGTACAGCTACCTGGTGGTGAAATCTTTGGCGCCTTGGAAAAAGGTGCAATCGATGCCACTGAGTTTTCACTCCCACAAATTGACCAACGCCTAGGTTTTCATAAGATCGTAAAATATAACTACTTCCCAGGCTGGCACCAGCAAGCGACCCTGCATGAGCTGCTAATCAATAAAGATACTTGGAACAAGATGTCAGCTACACAACAGGAAATCATTGAAACTACCTGTAAAGCCTCTATTACGGAGTCATTGGCCGAAGGTGAAGCTAGCCAGTTTGAAGTACTAGCTAAGTCCGCAGAAAAAGGCGTTGAACTGCGTTACTGGAACGACACTATGTTAACAGCCTTCAAATCCTCTTGGGATGAAGTGGTGGCAGAGCAAAGTGAAAACGCTTTCTTCAAGAAAGTATGGGATGACATGAGTCAGTTCCGCGGTGGTTACGATTTATGGGAGTCTTTGGCTTACCTTCCACGTACTAAGCCTCAAGACTAAGCATCAAATAGCCTGATTCACACCGAGTCAGGTCTATGTCATACCCGTTCAGAACGGTTATTCAACCGTTCTGAACACCTCTTTTCTTTTCAGAATTTCCAAGGGTGGGTCCCGTGAATAATCTGTCTTCCTCTCATCAAGAGCAGGTTGCATTTGCTGATGCAATCGATCTGTTCATACGTAGGACTGGGATGCTTATCGCATCGGTATATGTCGTATTAGTGCTGGTGATCATCACCCAGGTGGTTCTGCGTAAAGGTTTTGCTAGTGGTTTAATCGCTTTAGAAGAGCTTCAATGGCATCTATACGCTGTCGGCGTTATGTTTGGTTTAGCTTATGCGCAGGTCAATAACGCCCATATCCGCGTTGATCTCCTCTACGGAAAATTCCGGTTGCGTACCAAAGCATGGGTCGAAATTTTGGGCATGCTATTTCTGGTCTTCCCTTTTATTGCCGTCGTATTTTTCCACAGTCTCGAATTTGTTCATTCCGCATGGATCATCAATGAGCATTCCGACGCCCCTTCTGGACTTCCATACCGCTGGCTCATTAAAGCAGTCATACCTGCTAGTTTTGGCCTTTTATTCCTAGCTTGTGTGTCACGATTTATTCGAGATATCTGCTTTTTGTTACGAGGTAAGCACTGATGGAAATCAATGAGATTCTTGTCATTGCGATGTTCCTATCATTCATCGCACTACTTTTTACCGGTATCCCCGTTGCCTACGTACTGGGTGGTATTGGCGTTATTTTTGCCCTAGTAGGCTACTTATCTGATATCTACTTAGGCACTTTAACTGGATTAGACTTCACCACCTTAGGGCTTGTAGTTAACCGTCTGTTTAAGATTATGGATAACTGGATTCTGGTCGCCCTGCCGATGTTCATTTTCATGGGCAATATGCTAGACAAATCCGGTGTAGCAGAGCAGCTGATGGAATCCCTACAGGAACTGTTTGGCAAAGTCCGCGGCGGCTTGGCTATCACTGTTACAGTGATCGGTATTATCCTTGCGGCCTCCACTGGCATTATCGGTGCGTCAGTAGTTCTACTCGCTATGATGTCACTACCGTCGATGCAAAAACAGGGTTACTCACTACCGCTTGCGTTAGGCACAATCGCCAGTGCTGGTACTTTAGGTATTTTAATACCGCCAAGTATTATGCTGGTGATCATGGCCGACCAATTAGGTTTGTCTGTAGGCGATCTGTTTATGGGTGCGGTATTCCCTGGCCTGATTTTGGGCGGTTTGTATATCGCCTACATCCTGATCACAGGCTTTATTAACCCTGAAGCGGCCCCAGTTCCTCAGGACGTCCAGCCTGTTACCATGAAGACGGTAATCAAGGTATTAAAAGCAATCACCCCAACAGTACTACTTATCTTCGTTGTTTTAGGTTCCATATTCGCTGGTATAGCAACGCCGACAGAGGCCTCAGGTGTAGGTGCCTTTGGTGCTACGCTACTTGCAATATACAATCGCAAATATAACTTCAAAGTATTAAAGGAAGTTTTACACGGCACTTACAACACTACGGCTTATATCTTTGCCATCTTTATCGGTGCTACCTGTTTCGCTCTGGTATTAAGAGAGTTGGGCGGTGATGAACTGATCGAAAGTTTCCTAACCGGCTTACCTTTTGGGGATTACGGCATTGTCGCGTTTATTCTGTTGATTATATTCCTGCTGGGATTCTTCCTCGATTGGATTGAAATCACGCTGATTATTTTGCCTCTATTAGCGCCAGTTATTTCAGCACTAGGATTAGATATCAACGGCTATGGCGTAGTGGATAACCCAGAATTGGTTTGGTTCGTCATGCTCGTTGCAATGGCCTTACAAACATCATTCCTCACCCCACCGGTAGGGTTTGCATTGTTCTACTTAAAAGGTGTTTGCCCGCCAGAGGTAAAACTTACTCAAATTTACCGTGGCGTGATTCCTTTCATCCTACTGCAATTAGCTGCACTAGTGATGCTCGTCTTCTGGCCTCAATTGGTAACCTGGCTACCCGCCTTTGCTTATGGCTAATAAAATTTAGATATCAGATACCTACAAAACTCCTCTTTATGAGGAGTTTTTGTTTTTACAATATGGATAAACACCTACTCGCCTATCTGTAATCCCTAATTTTGAGGTTATACCGATGCTGGCATCCTTAACCTCAAGCTAGTTAGTACAGGTTAATTCTTTCAAAGCACTCCCCTTCGCTTAGATTGAGTAACTGATTACTCACTCAGGAAGATCCTTTATAGGAGATAGGTAAATTGAAATCACAAATAGCGATAGTTACAGGCGTTTTATTAAGCTTCAACGCAGCAGCTGATGAAGAATGGATCTTCGGTATCGGTGCTGGGATTAAAAGTCACGAAAGTGCTTATCAAGGTGTAGGCACTGAAACCTTTGTATTTCCAACTCTGTACGCACAAAAAGGCAACTTTTTGTTAGTAGGCAACAAAGCCCAATACAGCCTTTACGGTAATAGTAAATTCCAAGTCAATCTATTGGGCCAATACCGTTTCGAAGGCTATGAAGCTGATGATTCATTTGCCCTAAATGGCATGGTAGAACGTGATGGCGCACTCGAAGCAGGTATCAGTGCAACGCTCGACACACACTACGGTATCCTGTCAGCCTCTTTTTTGACAGATATCTCAAATACTCACGAAGGACATGAACTATCTGTAGGCTGGACTAAACCTTATCAGCTTAATGCCAAGTGGATGGTTAAACCCTCAATGGAACTAAGCTGGCGAAGTGATGACCTGAACAATTATTACTACGGCGTAAAGTCGAACGAAGCAACCGCACAACGAGCTGTGTACAAAGCAGATAGCAGTATGAGCTACCGAGCAGGTGTGGATGCTTTTTATGTAGTGGATAAGCAGCAAACTATCCAGATGGGTATCGGCGTTAATGGTTGGGGCAGTGAGGTAGAGGATAGCCCTATTGTTGATCGCAGCAACAGCCCTGAAGTAAAAGCAGCTTACACTTTCCGTTTCTAGTCGATCTAGTTGGAGGTTACGGCAGATAAATAACAGGCCACTTTTATATTGCCGTGACCTCAACTCTATATTTCAACTACCCATTACCAATCCCTTTTATCTGTAGTATTTCGCCCTGAATTTCGTAAAAAAACTAGGCTAATAGCACGAGAAAAAAGTAATTTTAGCCGCTAAACCTGTTTTGAATTTTACATATTGACTCCCCTACGCTCTTCCCCCATGGTGCGCCCTTTTTTTAAAATGTGGAGCCCTAGGCTTAACTATGAACGCAGTGATTATTGCAGTGCTAACCATGTTGGTACTGAGCCTTTTTAGAACCCATGTGGTTATTGCTCTTTTGATTGGCGCGCTTGTCGGCGGCTTGTCAGGAGGATTGAGTCTAGATGCTACAATCAATGCTTTTAATGCTGGGATTGGCGGCGGCGCAAGCGTTGCCTTAAGCTATGCATTGCTTGGTGGCTTTGCAGTCGCAATTGCACAATCAGGCCTACCACACTTGTTAGCGAATAAAGCAATAACAGTGATTGGGCAAGATCCTACACCAGCACGCGTCAACAAGATCAAAACACTGCTACTCCTAATCATCTTAGCGGTAGCCATTTCGTCACAAAACTTAATCCCGATCCATATTGCGTTCATCCCACTTTTAATACCACCTTTGCTTCTAGCGATGAGCAAACTGAAATTGGATCGACGTTTAATTGCCTGCGTACTGACCTTTGGCCTAGTAACCCCTTATATGCTTTTACCGGTAGGCTTCGGAGGAATATTCCTTAACGAAATTCTACTTAAACATATCGGTCAAGGCGGACTCGATACAACAGGCATCTCTGTGATGCAAGCGATGAGCATACCTGCTGCAGGCATGTTGTGTGGACTATTGATCGCAGTTTTCATCAGTTATCGCGGGAAACGTCGATATGATCAGTCAAAGATCAAAGCTGTCGAAAACAACGTTAATGACTTTAATTCTAAGAGTATTGTCGTTGCTCTGTTAGCAATCGGTGTAGCCTTCGTAACACAGCTGGTAACCAACTCCATGATCATGGGGGCCATGCTTGGCTTTATTCTATTTACCGTTACTGGCGTGATCCGCTGGAAAGAATCTGACGGCGTATTGACTGATGGCATGAAAATGATGGCAACCATTGGCTTTATCATGATTGCCGCGTCAGGTTTTGCTGAGGTGCTTAAAGAAACCGGTGATATCGCAGCGCTAGTGACAAGCTCAGTTGACGTTATTGGCCAAAATCAACCGATAGCGGCCTTCTTGATGTTATTGGTGGGTTTATTGATCACTATGGGCATAGGCTCATCGTTCTCAACAATCCCAATTATTGCAGCTATCTACGTACCATTAGCTATTCAGTTAGGCTTTAGCCCTTTAGCTATCGTTGCTCTAGTCGGCACAGCTGCAGCTTTAGGTGATGCGGGCTCCCCTGCGTCTGACTCGACCCTAGGCCCAACATCAGGCTTAAACGTCGATGGGCAACACAACCATATCTGGGATACGGTTGTACCGACATTCTTGCACTACAACTTACCTCTACTCGCCTTTGGTTGGTTTGCAGCAGTAACGTTATAAAAGCACAGAACAGGCAGGCCTTAGCTTATGCAAGGCCTGTACCCTGCCACCGATAGCACAGCTTCGATCTATATCCACTCTTTAGCAAAGACAAAGACAAGAACAAGACCTAAGGACTAAGGACTAAGACTAAGGATCTATTAAAATTACTTTATTAGTCGAACAACTAGGAGCATAATCCGCGCCAAATTTTTAAAACGCCCTTCGGGGTTTCGAGATATTAGCATGTTGCAGAAAGGCCGAATTTCTTCTCGATCGATTATCAATACAGTCATCGCGTACAGCATAACCGGCTTTATTCTATGCCTTGCCTATACACAGACCATCCAGGCAAACCAAGAAACTGACTTTTTAGCCAACTATCGCCTAGTATTAACGCTTGTACTCATCCCAATTATCATAAAGTTCTTGATCCAACTGATCGCAGCCCCCCTCTCAGGAGTCATTGATTTCTTTCGAGACAAACCGGCTTTAGGCCAAGAACCTTCGGTGAGTGTATTAATTCCAGCATGGAATGAAGAGGTTGGTATTATGCATACTCTACGATCTGCGTTAGCTGCCGACTATAACAATTATGAAGTGATCGTCATCAATGATGGATCAACTGATAAAACCCACCAGCTCCTGAGTGAATTCATTGCACAGTTCAATCCCAACAACACAATAAAACTACGTTACTTTGCACTAGAGAACGGGGGCAAAGCCAAAGCGCTAAATCATGCACTAAAGCACGCGAAAGGAGAGATTGTCCTCACTATCGACGCTGACAGCCTAATGCACCCCAAGGCTATTCAGAACATAGTGAAGAAATTTTCATCCAACAAGGTAGCTGCTGTTGCAGGTAACGTAGCCATCGGTAATGGCCATGCTGGGCTCGGGATTATCCAACAACTCGAATATCTCTGTGGCTTCTTTATGAAAAGAGCTGATTCTGTTTTCAATGCGGTTTACATTATTGGCGGAGCCGCTGCAGCATATCGCCGATCCGTACTTATTGAGGCAGGTGGATTTGATCACAGTATCATTACTGAAGACATTGAAATATCTACCCGTATTCTAGGCATGGGTTATCACTGCCGTTACGCACCTGATGCCATCATTTATACAGAAGGCCCTTCGGATCTAAAGAGCCTTTGCAATCAACGTTTACGCTGGAAGTACGGGCGCTTTCAAACCTTTATCAAACATCGTCAACTTTTTTTTAATAGTTCGAAAACCAATAACTATTATCTGTCCTGGTTACTGTTACCAACTGCGCTTTATGCCGAGTTTCTATTATTACTAGAGCTTCCCTTGCTAACCCTATTTTTCACCTACATTATTTACACCGGTGACTATATCACCCTAAGTCTTTGTATATTACTAATCTCGGCGCTTGTTAGTTTCCAGACTTCGTATGATTCCCAGCCACGTTTCCATATGCGGATGCTCTATTACGCTCCCATCGCTTGGCTAATCTGGTATGTCGTCGATGCGATCGAGTTCCAAGCACTCCTCAGAAGCTTAAAGCGACTAAAACGCAAAGAAGGCCTTCAATGGCAATCATGGAGTAGAACAGGATTAGCGAACCCATCACCTACTGAGCCTGATAAGCCGATGCTATAACGGAAACACTCTACTCATTCGACTCATTTAATTGATTCTGAATTGGCCATCGTTCACGGCTGTTTTAAATAAGACTCTCAAATAAAGAAAAGAATTAACAAAAACCGACAACCTCAACGCTGACTAACAATTGCCAACCAAGGCTGTTGCGCACAAGGTAAACCTTCTGGGCGATAATAATGATCAAGAATACGAAAACCTGCATCCTCTAGATATTGAGCAGTCACCTCTAACTCCATATAGTGACCAAAACGCTCACCATTCCACCCTTCCGCCGCTCCTCTTGGGTTTGAAGTAAATAAGATCCCATTTGGTTTCAACGCAATATAGCATTTAGACAAAACCTCACCGAGCATCTGACTGGGGACGTGGAACATAGAAGCATTAGCAAAAATTCCATCAAAGCACTCTTCCCCTAAATCGAGATGACAAAACGACTGATTCAGCACAGGGCAACCACTATGTAATCGGGCCATCTCACAGAAAGTCTGACTTCCATCGAGCCCAGTAGGAAAATGACCTAAGGCTTTAAAAGAAAGAAGATCGCGGCCAGGCCCACAACCGAAATCTAAAATTTCCAGCCCTTTTCGTTGCGGTAATGCACCTAATAAAGCATCAATATTCTGGCTAACATCATGATCACGTGTACCTTGCCAAAAAGACGCTGCATTCGATTCATAATGCCCTAGAGTCACACGTTCGATTTCGCTTAAACTTTCTTTACTATAGCGATTGCCCATATAGAAATTCACACAAATGATTTTTTAAAATTGTCTTTTAAAATAATGACATTAACTTACTCAGCACTCTATCTTAGCCCGCATCAAATGAATCAATGCAAAATCAAATGAACCAGACATAACAAGATTGGCTTGTTCAGCACAGACAGGATGCCGAAAACGTTAAGCTTGTGGCACACACCATCAAACGCCAATACCTCATAGCGACTAGCTTAAAAAAATCATAGTATTATTAAGAAATGGTCGGGATGATAGGATTTGAACCTACGACCCCCTGCACCCCATGCAGGTGCGCTACCAAGCTGCGCTACATCCCGACTAAGATCTTGAAAATGAACACTTTCAAGTGGCGGTTATCTTAACTGAACACTCTGAATCTGGAAAGATTTTTTGCGTTTATTGAGTGATAACCTCTTCGCCTATCACCATGATGGTAGCCGTCTGGTTATAGTGACCGATTGAACCACCCTGCGTCGCCCCTTGTTCGCCAAACGTATTAAAACCAATCACAGGCACATCCTCACCACAAACTTCTTGAACCAAGCAGATATCATCCACATCTAAACGTGCTTTTAATAGATGACGTAAGATACAGTTAAAAATAATTACTGCGCCGATCTTCTTGGGGCTACCGGCATCGATGATCGCCTTCTGCAACGTCTCCTTGAAACGCTCTTTCGCAATCTCAGCATCCGTTTTCATTTCACGCAGGAATGCGCCCTTCGGAATTTCTGCATAAAAACTAACACCACCATCATCATGAACCTGCTGAGCACTCTTAATAGTATATTCAGCGAAAACATCGGATGACTTAATGCCAAAAGGATTTTGAATAAACAGCTCCGGGGTCAGTTCTTCTCCACCCAACAGTTTCTGAAGTACTTCTGTGGCAGGCTTACCATTGAGCATCTGCACAGTCCGCCCTTTAGCTTGAGTTACTACAGCGCCTTTATTAGCTGCCACATAAGGATGACCCATAGCGGTACCAATTTTTAAGCCACTGCTAAAGCTCGCAACAACCGCAGAGTCTTGATAAACACCATTGCTGATTTGATAACTTTTAGTATCTGAGAAATCTGTAGCTGTTGAACCACCAATGACTTGGGAGACCGTCCCTGTTTCTAAAATGAGACTGCGTAAAAAAGCTTCTTCTTGGGCAGAAGTGCCATCAGGTAAAACCATATTAATGCAGGGCTTTATTCTAGAGACTTCTTTTGCCCCTTTACTGTCTAAGGCAATGGCCATTAAAGACATGACAGCGGGGTTTGAGAGTAAGTTTGAATAAGCTTCGCGAATAGCCTCTTTTGCAGCTTGTTCAGGTTGCTTTGATAAGTTTTGACCGACGCCTAAACCGACGCTGAAATAAGCGCTCTGTAGCG
The DNA here is from genome assembly GCF_047778075.1 of Neptuniibacter sp. QD57_21. Taxonomy (GTDB): domain Bacteria; phylum Pseudomonadota; class Gammaproteobacteria; order Pseudomonadales; family Balneatricaceae; genus Neptuniibacter. The sequence continues at coordinate 2,660,984 of NZ_CP180549.1, forward strand.
TCATTACAACAACGCTTGACTCCTGCGGCCCTTGCTTAAGGCTAGAAATTTCTCCCCAAGAACTACCGCCTACAATGGGAACAACATCTCCTACAACTGACCTAATGTCACTGTAAACTTTCTCAATATCCAAAGAGAAACTAACAAAGCAGATCACCAAATCTGGTTTAGGTGTGGACTCCATTGCCTGACTCGCAGCCTCTGCAGCATCTTCAGCATGCCCTAGACCTACTCTTAAAATCGCCATTTTGACATTCCTTGCATGTTCACCATTAATAGATCCTAATCAAGCGGTAGATCACAGCCAACAGCTAAGGTACGAAACAGTGCCAAAGTTTAAGTAGAAATAAACTATATAAGTAAAACGGGCGTTTAATAGAGAGGTAGAAATTAAGCACTAAGAGAACACTAGCGCTTAATAGATTCCAATAGATCTTCTAATTCGGAGATAGTTTGTCGAAGCAATTGCTTGTATTGGCTTTGATCATCTTCATTATTGTCACCCGCAAGATACTGTTTAGCACCACTTAGGGTGTAACCTTGATCGTGCAACAAGCTTTTGATCTGACGGATCAACAAAACATCCTGTCGTTGGTAATAACGGCGATTGTTTCGTTTTACAGGCGAGATTTGCGAAAACTCTTTCTCCCAATAACGCAATACATGCGCCTTGAGGTCACAAAGCTTAGCAACTTCGCCAATCGTAAAATAACGTTTACCCGGGATCGGGTTGGGATCGTTACTCTGGGGTGTCTCCAGCATAGGTTTCGACACGGTCCTTCAGTTTCTGACCTGGGCGGAAAGTTACAACACGGCGAGCCGAGATAGGCACTTCTTCCCCAGTTTTAGGATTCCGGCCCGGTCTTTGACGCTTATCGCGGAGGTCAAAGTTACCGAAGCCGGACAATTTTACCTGCTCGTTAGCAGCCAGACATGCCCGGATTTCATCAAAGAACGATTCCACCATCTCTTTGGCTTCACGTTTATTTAATCCTAGCTCTTCGTTCAGGCGTTCCGCCATTTCAGCTTTTGTTAACGAGCCCATGATAAATCACCTTTCGCTGCTTATTCTCGCAATGAGGCACCAAACTCACTGGCTAGTGCAGAAATAACCGCACTTGTGGCGCTGTTTATTTCTTCATCATTAAGAGTGCGCGAAGGATGCTGCCACGTCAAGCCCACAGCAAGACTTTTTCTACCTTTTTCAATACCTTGGCCTTGGTAAACGTCAAAAAGCGTTACTTCTTTAACGAATTCACCCGCTTCTTTTTCAGCCAATTGACGTACTGAATCGAAAGCTACGCCTTCATCTACAATAAGTGCTAGATCACGACGAGACTCTGGGAATTTAGAAATTTCTTGGTAACGAGGCAGTTTGCCTTGAGTCAAAGTAGCTTGGTTAATCTCGAAAAGATAAACAGCACCATTCAGACCCAACTCTTTAACCAAGTTAGGATGCAATGCACCAATGTAACCAACTTTTTCGCCATTACGTTCAATACGCGCAGTCTGACCTGGGTGCAAAGCAACATGACGATCAGCTACAAACGAAAACTCATCTTCAGCTCCACCTAAGGAAAGTAGGCTTTCTAGATCACCTTTGATATCAAAGAAATCAACTTGATCTTTACCCGCATTCCAACCTTCAGGATCTCGCGCACCTGCTAGCAAACCAGCCACTACGTTTTCCTGAATGATCTCATCACCAGAAGTTGGTAGGAAACGCTGGCCGCTTTCAAATAAGCGAACACGCGCTTGCTGACGGTTCTGGTTGTACTGCAACACTTTTACTAGACCTGGCCAGATAGTCGTACGCATCACTGCCATTTCAGCAGAGATTGGGTTAGCCAGTGCTATACCTTCGAATTGGTCATCGAACTGCTTTTGTAGGCCAGCTTCAATAAAACTGTAAGTAATCGCTTCCTGATAGCCACGTGCGATCAACGCACGACGCACATTCTGGATCGTTACTTTAGTTTCATCGTTTGCCTTGATTGGCATAGACGCTGTTGGCGTACGTACAGGTAGGTTGTTGTAGCCGTATACACGCGCTAATTCTTCGATCAGATCCACTTCAATTGCGATATCAAAGCGATAAGATGGAACAGAAACGTGCCACTCACCTTCCGTAGAAGTCTTCTCTACAACCAAACCAAGACGCGTTAAGATCTCTTCAATCTCGTCAGCTGGCATTTCAAACGCCAGCATCGCATTGACTTTGCTATGACGTAGGAATACCTGACGTGCAGCAGGTAACTCATCTTGATTAACAGTTTCAACAGCTGGACCAGCTTCACCACCAACAATCTCAAGTAGAAGCTCTGTAGCGCGATTAATTGCCTGATTTTGCAACTGCCAATCTACACCACGTTCAAAACGGTGAGAAGAATCTGTATGCAAACCATAAGAACGCGCACGACCCGCAATAGAGATAGGGTTAAAGAATGCGCTTTCTAGGAAAATATTTTGCGTTTCAGAAGTTACGCTGGTCGGCTCACCACCCATAATACCAGCCATAGCAACAGGGCCATTAGCGTCGGTAATTGCCAACGTATCAGCATTAAGCTCAACTTCTTCACCGTCTAAAAGCGTTAGCTTTTCACCCTGCTCCGCACGGCGAACAACAATACCACCGGATAGTTTATCCAGATCGAAAGCGTGCATTGGCTGACCAAGCTCAAGAAGGATATAGTTCGTTACATCTACAACTGGATCGATGCTACGTACACCAGAGCGCTCAAGCTTCTGTTTCATCCACAATGGTGTTTCTGCTTGTGGATTGATACCACGAATAACTCTGCCAACATAACGTGGGCAGTCAGCTGCATCTTTTAACTCTACTGGGAAAGTCGCATCGATAGTGGCTTCAACTGCATTGTCAGCAACAAAAGTAACTGGCGCTTTATTTAGCACACCCACTTCACGTGCTAAACCAGAAATACTTAGACAGTCACCACGGTTAGGCGTTAGATCTACATCGATAACTTTATCATCTAGATTTAGGTATTCACGAATACAAGTACCTACAGGCGCATCCGCTGGAAGCTCCATGATGCCGTCGTGATCATCTGAAATACCTAGCTCATCTTCCGCACATAGCATGCCAAAAGACTCTACCTGACGTAGTTTAGCTTTTTTAATCTTAAACTCTTTGCCATCTGGAGTCGGTAGTACCGCACCCACAGTAGCGAATGCTGTTTTTAAACCGGCACGCGCATTAGGTGCACCACACACAACCTGTGCAACTTCACTACCATTAGTGACTGTGCAAACCTGAAGCTTATCTGCATTTGGGTGCTGCTCAGCCGTTAGGATTTCACCTACGATAACACCAGTAAAATCTTTAGCTGCTGCTTCAACTTCGTCTACTTCCAGACCTGCCATTGTGACTTGATCAACTAGCTCCTGCGTACTGATTGCAGGGTTAACCAACTCGCGTAACCACTTTTCACTGAATTTCATTTTGCTTTCCCGAAAATCCTGTTAATAACCGCTTAAAACGTTGTCTTGATCAGTTGAACTGATTCAGGAAACGCAGGTCGTTTTCAAAGAATAGACGCAGGTCATTTACGCCGTAACGCAACATAGCCAAACGCTCTACACCCATACCGAAAGCAAAGCCGGTGTACTCTTCAGGGTCGATACCTGAAGCTTCAAATACTTTAGGATGCACCATCCCGCAACCTAGTACTTCCAACCATTTACCATCACCACGATCGATATCAACTTCGATTGAAGGCTCTGTGAACGGGAAGTAAGACGGACGGAAACGAACGCGAACATCTTCTTCGAAGAATTCACGTAGGAACTGTTCTAGTGTGCCTTTTAGGTCAGCAAAGCTGATATCTTTATCAACAATCAAGCCCTCTACCTGATGGAACATCGGAGAGTGCGTTTGATCGTAGTCACAACGATATACACGGCCTGGGCAGATAATACGCAGTGGTGGTTCTTGCGATTCCATTGTACGTACCTGAACACCTGAAGTGTGCGTACGTAGAAGTGTATTCGCATTGAAATAGAATGTGTCGTGCATAGCACGAGCCGGATGATGTGAAGGGATATTTAGCGCTTCGAAGTTGTGGTAATCATCTTCGATTTCTGGACCTTCTTCTACCGTATAGCCGATACCACCGAAAAACTCTTCAATTCGTTCCATGGTTTTCGTCACAGGGTGTAAACCACCTAGTGCTTGACCACGTCCCGGTAAAGTTACATCAATTGTTTCAGCAGCAAGCTTGCTTTCTAGAGCCGCTGCTTCTAGTGCAGCTTTACGCTCATTAATAACTTCTTGCAGAGCTTGTTTAGCTTCGTTGATCTTAGCACCAGCTTGTGGGCGTTCTTCTGCAGATAGCTTGCCTAAGCCTTTAAGAAGTGCAGTAAGTTCACCTTTTTTACCCAAGTATTGAACGCGAACATCGTCCAACTGCTGAGTAGTAGTTGCCGTAGCGACAGCTTCAGTACCTGCTGCCAAAAGGCTTTGAATGTTTTCCATTATCCGGCTCCGAATAGAAGGATAAATACGGTAATTGGTTAGTAATCAGTTACTTTGCCAAATGTTCCGCAGAAAACTGGGCAAAATAACCGAAAAAATAGGGGAAGAGTTCGCACCCTTCCCCTATTTCAAAGTAGTCGCTTACACGACACTGGGTGCTAGCTTACGCTAGAGAAGCTTTAGCTTTCTCTACGATTGCAGCAAATGCGCCAGCTTCGTGAACAGCAAGATCAGCTAGAACCTTACGGTCGATCTCGATGTTAGCCTTTTTCAGACCAGCAATGAAACGGCTGTAAGACAAACCGTTGATACGAGCACCAGCGTTGATACGTGCAATCCACAATGCGCGGAACTGACGCTTACGCTGACGACGGTCACGGTATGCATATTGACCAGCTTTGATTACCGCCTGTTTAGCAACGCGGAATACACGGCTACGAGCACCGTAATAACCTTTTGCTTTTTTCAGGACTTTCTTGTGACGACGACGAGCAACAACACCACGTTTTACGCGAGCCATGTCTTTCTTCCTCTAAATTCTGTTAGCTAAAAAATCGATTAAATATAAGGCAACATGCGACGAACCAACGCCTTGTCTGCAGCGTGTACCTGCAGCATAGGGCGAAGCTGACGCTTACGCTTAGTAGATTTCTTAGTCAGAATGTGACTAGTGAAAGACTGCTTGTGTTTGAAGCCGTTAGCGGTTTTCTTAAAACGCTTAGCCGCACCACTATTGGATTTCATCTTAGGCATTACTAAAATCTCCACGCATTCGTTAATTTTTTTTCGCCCGAAACAAACGACAAAACCCGTAGCCAACTTTTACAAGTCAGTCACGGGTTAAGGAAAGTAACGAGTTACTTTTTCTTCTTCGGAGCTAAGACCATAACCAGTTGACGGCCTTCCATCTTAGGACGCTGTTCTACAGTTGCTAACTCTTCCAAATCTTTCTCGATTCGTTGGAGTAACTGCATACCCAGTTCCTGGTGGGCCATCTCACGACCACGATAACGCAAAGTTATCTTGGCTTTATCTCCTGCTTCAAGGAAACGTATCAGGTTGCGTAGCTTGACCTGATAATCCCCTTCTTCCGTATTAGGACGGAATTTCACTTCCTTGATCTGGACCTGATGCTGCTTTTTCTTGGCTTCATTCTTTTGCTTTTTCAGCTCGTAAAGATGCTTGCCATAATCCATCACTTTACAAACGATGGGATCAGCTTCAGAAATTTTCACCAGATCAAGTCCCGCTTCTTGTGCTGCCACAAGAGCGTCATTTACCGGTACGATGCCAATCTGTGTTCCGTCTGGACCAATAAGTCTGCACTGTTTAGCTACTTTCAGTAGATTCTCATTGATCATGGGCTCTTCTCTGCGAGCGCCCCTTCTATTATCACGCCTGATAGTCTTATCTCCTGACTGTTTTTAGACTTATGAGTCCTGACGACCTTTCTTAGCGACATCACTGCTAAGAAGGTTTACAAATTCTTCTAGAGGCATAGCGCCTAGGTTTTCACCCGTACGAGTACGTACAGCAACCTCACCCGCCTCTACTTCTTTATCGCCAATTACAAGAAGGTAAGGCACCTTCTGTAAAGTACGCTCGCGAATTTTAAAGCCGATCTTCTCATTTCTCAAGTCTGACTCGGCTCTGAATCCTTGATTTTCAAGATTTTGAACAACTTTTTGACAATAATCAGCTTGTTTGTCCGTAATATTCATCACAACCGCTTGTACTGGCGCCAACCAAGTTGGTAATGCACCTGCGAAGTTTTCGATCAAAATACCGATAAAACGCTCAAAAGAGCCAAGAATTGCACGGTGTAACATTACAGGTGTTTCACGTTCACCTTGTTCATTTACAAACTGAGCACCAAGGCGACCTGGCATAGAGAAGTCAACCTGAACAGTACCACACTGCCATACACGACCTAGGCAATCTTTTAGTGAGAACTCGATCTTAGGACCGTAGAAAGCACCTTCACCTGGCAATTCTTCCCATTCAAGACCTGCTGCATCTAAAGCATCACCTAATGCCTTTTCAGCTTTATCCCAAACTTCATCTGAGCCTACGCGCTGTTCTGGGCGAGTGGATAGCTTATAGATAACTTCAGTAAAGCCAAAGTCCGCATAAACCTCATCAAGAAACTCAATGAAACGCGCAACTTCTTCCTGAATCGAATCTTCCGCACAAAATATATGCGCATCATCCTGTACAAAGCCACGGACACGCATAATACCGTGTAACGCACCTGAAGGTTCATTACGGTGACAACAACCAAACTCTGCTAGACGCAAAGGTAGATCACGGTAAGAACGAATACCCTGATTAAATACCTGAACGTGACATGGGCAGTTCATCGGTTTGATAGCAAAATCATGGTTCTCAGAGTGAGTAGTAAACATCTCTTCTGAGAATTTATCCCAGTGACCAGACTTTTCCCAAAGTGTACGTTCAACAACCTGTGGCGTTTTGATCTCATCATAACCATGCTGACGCTGTTTCTGACGCATGTACTGTTCGATCTGTTGGTACAGAGTCCAACCATTTGGATGCCAGAACACCATACCCGGTGCTTCTTCCTGCAGGTGGAACATATTGAGCTGTTTACCCAACTTACGGTGGTCACGCTTTTCCGCTTCTTCCAAACGGTGCAGGTAAGCTTTAAGAGCTTTTTTGTCACCCCATGCCGTACCGTAGATACGCTGAAGCATTTCGTTGTTGGAATCACCGCGCCAATATGCACCAGCAACTTTCATCAATTTAAATGCTTTGATGTGGCCAGTAGATGGAACGTGTGGACCACGACATAGATCGATGAACTCGCCTTGAGAGTAGAAAGAAAGGTCTTCTGCATCAGGTACAGCCTGAAGCAACTCAACTTTATACTTTTCACCCATCTCATCAAACATTTTGGTCGCTTCGTCACGACTCATCAATGAACGGGTTACGGGAAGGTTCTGCTTAACCAACTCCGCCATTTTCTTTTCGATCTTTTCTAGATCTTCCGGCGTAAATGGGCGCTCGTAAGCAAAGTCATAATAGAAACCATCTTCAATAACAGGCCCGATCGTTACCTGAGCGCCAGGGAACAACTCTTGTACAGCCATAGCCATCAAGTGAGCAGTAGAGTGACGAATAACTTCTAGACCTTCTTCATCACGCGCAGTGATGATGGCTAGGTCAGCATCATTTTCAATAGTGAAAGAGGTATCAACTTCTTTACCGTCAACTTTACCGGCCAATGCAGCTTTAGCTAGACCAGCGCCAATATCGGCAGCAACTTCAAATACAGTAACAGGGTTAGCAAACTCACGTTTGCTTCCATCTGGCAGGGTAATTACAGGCATGTTATTTCCTTGATTTCAGTGGTGACCCATACGTAAGGCCACATCAATATTCGATACATCTCACTTACCGTACAAACCAAGCACGTTGTGAGTTGGCGCGATTATAGGGTAATCAAAGAAAAGGAGCTAGAACTATGTTCAATGATAAGTTATTAAGCAACAAGCGACTTTGGCAATGCGATTCGAATATTAATTCCTTGGCCCTCATCACTGTTAAATTCAATATCACCAAACAGCCTTTCTTTAACTAGCTCTTGGATAATATACATCCCCATGCCTGTTCCTCCAGAACCTTTCCGGGTTGTATAAAATTGCTCAAATACATGCTGCTGCAATTCCGTAGAAATACCTTTTCCATCATCCATATAAATAAGTATGTATTCATCTGTAGTTGTTTCGCTACTAAGGACGATAGTGCCGGCTACCGTTGCATCTTTAAAACCATGCATTAATGAGTTCGTGATTAAGTTAGTAACAATTTGAGCAATAGCACCCGCGTCAATATTCAGCTCAATCTCTGGAGAGATATTATTCCTCACCTCTACTGGAGCATTTTTATAGGTAGGCTTGAGACTTAACAGCACATCCTGAATATACTCTCGTAGATTTATATCTCTTTTCTGCTCACTTATCTGATCAACCGCAACCTCTTTAAAAGCAAGCATCAACTCATGAGCCCGCGTTAAATTGGTTGTTAAAAGCTCACCTGCTTCCCTGCTATCAGTTAAGTATTTTTCAAACTGAGATTTTGTCATCGTGTTGTTTTGAAAACTACTCAGCACAACATCACTTTCCTCGATCAAATATGAGGATGCGGTTCTAGAAACACCTAAGGGTGTACTTACCTCATGCCCGATACTACTTACCAGACGTTTTAATGCAGATAACTTCTCACTTTGCAGTAATTCTTTTTGAGTAGCATCCAACTGATCCTGAGTTTCACTAAGTTGAGTCTCTCTCTCTTCTAGCAGTTGCTCATTCAACTTAACTTCAGCTTCCAGTTTTTCCTGGTACTCTCGCATCGCTTTGGCATTAGCATCTAAACGCTCGTGTTGTTGCGAGAATTTATGATAAAGAAAACTTATTTCATCATGTTCATGATTATCGGGATAAATAAGCGTTGGATATTCAAGCTCACCTACAACATCCCCCCCTTGATGGGTAGAGCTTTCCAACAACATCGCCAATCTATGTAACGGAACTTGAAATAGATAATGATGGATCAAATAAATTAGCATCACTAAAAAAGCGATAACGGTACAGATCATTAAAGCCAGCTTCATACCTAATGCTTCACCACTTTTAATCGCAGGCTGGATAATACTGTCCACCTCCAATATTCCTCTGACATCGCCCAGTTTCCAATCTACCTTTGGAGAAAAGGGATGATGGTTATGACATTGCACACATGCCTCAGCTACCAACTTGTCAGCAATAGCCACACGCACAACAGTCTCGCCCTGCTTGTTTTTTAAAACTTTTATATATTCAGACTCGGGGTTTTCATTAAGGTGATGCCAAGCTTGATTGGCAAATTCATCTAATTGGCGCTCTGCACGATTGGGAAAGGGGTAAAAACTATAAAGTTTAATCAGGGTACCTGTTTGAGAATATTGCTCGCTCAACTCATGCACCATAGTTGCAGGTAAAGGGATACTTTTAGGGTTATTTTTATGATCTATGGTGACATCAATATCTGAATGTAATAGAACTTCGCTAACTACATTTTCAGTGTAATACCTCCGTAAACGTTTAAATTCTTCAACTGTTTCTTCAGCCCTTTGCTGAGCGTCATCTATTGCTTGCTGCGTAAGAACCTGCGGTAAGTAATAAAGGATAGCAATTACCAGCAACACCATGGCAAACAGGATAGGGAAGATAATTCTCCAAACCAATGACTTGCGAACCTGCATCCCCTACCCTTATGGTCGTTATACACACGAAGAAAGTATAGGAGTATTTTTTAGGTTTGGTTAATTAAGATAGTTACCAATATCAAGCAGTTAAGAAGCTTCTAACTGCCTTCGAGTGTAGTCGATATGTTCTGTCGCCACCTTGCGGGCTAACTCGGCATTCCTGTTGATTAATGCCTGATAAATTTGGGTATGCTGAGCGCTGATTCCATCAGGGTATCGGCCAAATTTCTTAAGTGTGCGATCAAGCACACCATAAATTGCATTGAAGTAACGGTTATAGAATATCTGACTGAAAGAGATAACCAGTAGATGGTGACTTGCTTCCGCAATCATCATATGAAACCTAAGATCGGCTTTTGCTTTTGCGAGCGTAGTATGACCACTACTGCGCGCCTGCATTGCTTCATACTCTTGCCCGATACGATCGAGTTGTTCATCTGACGCGCGCAAAGCGGCATAGTATGCGGCCTCACCTTCTAGAGCAGCACGCATCTCCATAACCTGAACTTGAAACTCAAAGTTATCGCCAATGCTTTCTGAAGGCATCGAGAAATGGCTTTCGAGTAAGTTCCGACAGAGACTCCCACCACCATGATAAGTTTCGATAATGCCTTTTAATTCAAGATCTTGAACAGCTTCACGAACCGTTGCTCGAGAAAGACTATAGCGTTCTGCCAATACGCGCTGAGATGGTAGTTTCTCGCCTGGGCATATATCACCATACAAAATTTGTCCCTGAAGCTCAGAACTTAACTTCTGGCTTAGATTTACATCTTTCACTTTCGCCACCGAGTACCTCAAACCACCTCTTGGTCAGACCAGTTAACAGTTTAGCATTTCCTTTGAGCCATCTCTTAACTATCTTTTGAGTAACAGATAAAACTTCAGGCACTAGAACCTGAAGAAAAATAAGAAACGTCAGTGACGTGAGAGCCTGATTCCATATCGGGTAGAGCTGACCAATATAGCGATGACATTCATGCCAAATCAGAATCCTAAAGTCGGTTTATTTGTAACCTGTCTAGCAGATATGTTTAGACCGAGCGTTGCATTCGCAACCGTCAAACTACTTGAAGCTTCAGGCTGCTCAGTGGAAGTGCCAGAGACACAAACCTGTTGCGGACAACCTGCGTATAATTCAGGCGACAAATCAACCACTGCTGAAATTGCTAAAAAAACTATAGAAGCTTTTGATGGCTATGAATATGTAGTTGGTCCATCCGGATCCTGTATTGGTATGCTGCATTATTACCCTGAGGTCTTTGACGAAAACGACCCTTGGAAGGCCCGTGCATTAGACCTAAAATCGCGTGCATTTGAGATCACCCAATTCCTAACTGATGTAGTCGATTTCGACCGTATCAATGCCGCATTTGAAGGCACAATCACCTACCACGATTCCTGCTCTGGTCTGCGCCAACTCGGTGTTAAACAGCAGCCACGTAAGCTTTTATCAAAGGTTGAAAATTTAACTCTCAACGAGATGGAAGAGTCAGAAACCTGTTGCGGTTTCGGCGGTACATTCTGCGTTAAATATCCAGACATTTCTAATCGCATGGTGTCTAACAAAACTGAGTATATCAGTGACTCCGGTGCGAGTACTTTAGTCGGTGGCGATTTAGGCTGCCTATTAAATATGGCCGGTAAGCTTAAACGCGAAGACAAAAATATCGAAGCACGTCATATAGTTGAGATCTTAGCTGGTATGACTGACACGCCAGCCATTGGCGAAGCAGAATATGAGCTAGCCTCTGAACTAAGCGCGGGGTAATACACGATGCATATTAAAAGCCCAGAATTTAAAGAAAATGCTCGTATAGCGCTGCATAATGTCGAACTTCAGGAAGCACTAGGTCAGTTTAAACACGGCTTTCCGGTTAACCGCGCTAATGCCATCAAGCGCCTACCAGAGTTTGACGATCTGCGTGATGAAGCGCGTGATCTTAAAAATCACATTATTCAAAATCTAGATATTTATCTGGAACAGTTTGAAGATAACGTTGTAAAAAATGGCGGTCACGTTCACTGGTGTAGAACAGGTGACGATGCCAACAAAACCATTCTCGATATTTGCAAACAGGTAAACGCCAAGACCATCACTAAAGGTAAGTCGATGGTTTCAGAAGAAACCGGCCTAAATGAATACCTTGAAGCGAACGGTGTACGCCCTGTCGAGACAGATTTGGGTGAATACATCCTACAGCTTCGTGATGATCATCCGAGCCATATTATTGCGCCAGCAATTCACCTGAATGTTAATGATGTATCCGAAACCTTCCACGAACATCACAAGCGCCCCAAAACAGAAGATCCACAGGCGTTGATGAAAGAAGCTCGAGAAGTACTGCGAAAGGAATTCGTAGGCGCTGATGTCGGACTTACTGGCGCTAATTTTCTAGTGGCAGAAACTGGCTCAACGATCATCGTAACCAACGAAGGTAACGGCGATCTGACTCAAACCCTACCAAAAACTCACATTGTGATTACTTCCATCGAGAAGGTTGTACCTACGCTGGAAGATATGAGTTTATTCCTTCGACTGCTAGCTCGCTCAGCGACAGGTCAGGAATTTACGGTATACAACACTTTATCCACAGGGCCGAAACGCGCTGAAGATCAAGATGGTCCAGAGAACTTCCACGTTGTATTAGTCGATAACGGCCGTAGTGAGATGGTGGGCACTGAGTTTCAAGATATGCTCCGCTGTATCCGGTGTTCTTCTTGTATGAACCACTGCCCTGTCTATGGTGCTGTTGGTGGCCATTCTTACGGTTGGGTTTACCCTGGCCCTATGGGTTCTGTTCTAACACCAAAGATGATCGGCATTGATAAAGCTGCACACCTGCCAAACGCGTCAACATCCTGTGGTAAATGTGAAGAAGTATGCCCTGTCCGTATCCCTCTTCCAAAATTGATGCGTCACTGGCGAGAGAAAGAGTTTGAAAAACACTTAACACCAAAAGCTGTCAGGTTTGGCATTGCTGGCTGGGCATTTTTTGCCAAGCGCCCTGCCCTATACCGCTGGTTAGCAAGAAGCTCTGCATGGTTTATGAACAAACTCGCTGGTAAGAAAGGCCGCATCAAGAAGATGCCGTTAGCGGGTGGCTGGACAGATTGGCGTGATATGCCAGCACCTCAAGGCAAGACCTTTATGGATCAATGGAAAGCCCACAAACAGGCGGAGAAATAAGATGAGTAAAGCAGAAATCCTGGGCAACATCCGCCGTGGTTTGCAACGTGGTGAAGCAACACCCGCACAAAAAGCAGCAGCGACACGTCGCATTAATGCGCATAAAGCGACCATAATTCCTAAGCGTAGCCAGCTAGACAAAGCAGGTCAGATCCAACTGTTTAGAGATATGGCAAGCGGTGCGGCAGCAGAGCTTATCGACATAAATGCAATGAGTGATCTACCTGCAGCTGTCGCAGACTGGCTTAACAAACATGATTTTAAATCCCTAGTCAGCGCTAGCGATGATTGCTTAAATGAGCTCGATTGGTCTGCCTTAGGCGATATCAAACGCGAGCAGCGTGTTGCGCAATCTGGCGATGTTGCTAGCTTAACCACCTCGATGACAGGTATCGCAGAAACAGGAACTCTGATGATGTACTCCCGTCCAGAGAGTCCGACGACATTGAACTTCCTACCGGATTGCCATCTCGTATTATTGCGTGAATCGACGATCGTCGGTAGCTACGAAGATGCTTGGCAGATGGTACGTGAACAGAACCCTGATGAAATGCCGCGCACGGTCAATATGATTACTGGCCCATCCCGTAGCGCGGACATCGGACAAAAATTACAAATGGGTGCTCATGGCCCCTGCGTACTTGTGATCTTTATCCTTAAAGATATGTAGCTCTATATCTTTATTGCTTTAGCCACCTTTTTAGGTGGCTTTTTTTGTTCTATGGCCACTCAACAACTCAGTTATATAGCTTATCTAAATTCTGTAAGCCCGCCTGATAAACGCCACGAATTGTTTTTTCCGCTTCTGCATCAGAGGCACCAGCTGCATTAAAGCTAGAGCTCCAAACAACAATCGAGCCGCCTTGGCCATCCAACTTAACCTGAATTTCAGATTCATAATCAGACACTGGTAATGGTGACTCATCAATTTGATAACGATAGCTGCGCTTACCTTCATCCTTGCTCAATAAAGTCTCCGTAATTTTCGCACCGTTACCTAAAGTTAGTACACGCACTTTATTATCTCTGTCACTGGAAGCTACCGCAGGGTGCCAACGATACAAACCGTTATAATCCCCTAAAAGCGCCCATACAGCAGATGGCTTCACATTCAGCTTTACTGATTCTTCCACCGCAATATTACCCGCAGCAGACGCGTTTACAGCACCTAACAACGAAGATAGCACTACCACACCCATAATCTTTTTTAGCATTTTTATTATTCCTTTTTATCTATCACAACACATTAAGTGAAATACCAGCATGCCCCAGGAATTTATTGATAACTATTATCATTAAGAACCTATCCAAAAGTACTTAATTAGCTAAATAGATTAAAATCCTCTAAAGCCAAACCAATCCAAGCCGATAGATTAATGTAAGTATTTTTTCATCAAGCACCGACACCTGTGAACGGATTACAGATAGCTGTCGTAATCGGACAATAGGATGATGTTATGGAAGCCAATGAAATCACTGCTGCAGCGACAACCATGTCTACGCAACAGACACAAACCACTCATGCGGTTAAATCAGCCGAGATGGCTAAAGATCAGATCGAACAGACGGGTGAGCAAGTGATGCAGCTATTAGAAGTCACAGCACCAGGCAAACTTAGAGTAGATCCACTGAGCCCGCTAGGCACCCAAATAGACGTTAAAGCCTAACAACATCGCTAAAAAAGCGAATGTTGTGGCGCCGTGAGATCATCAAAATCTTCATCTAAAAACTGCAGGATCGTCTCACACACTGGCCTCACCTGTTTATCCAGATAATGCTGATAGTCTAAAGGCGAACTCAAAAATTCAATGGGTTCTGCGCCGTTAACAGTCATCATATATTCAATATAAGAACCTGACCGATACGGGCTAGGTTGACCTTTTACTTGGTAGCCATACTCAGCTTTCAAACCCGCCTGAACATGAGGTGGTTTATTCTTCACATACTGATCCAAACGTTGACGGATACGCTTTCGATAGATGAGCTTGTGATCTAAATTCCCCGCTAATAGCGCTTCGACCGTTGATTTAAGAAGCGTCTGCCACTCTTGGCCTATGAAAATACGTTCATAGAGATGCTCTTGAAGTTCACGAGCCAAAGGCGTCCAATCTGTACGGACGTTTTCAAGACCTTTAAACACCATCTTGGTCGAACCATCCCCAGAACGCTTTAGCCCTGCATAACGCTTCTTTGTGCCTTTGTCTGAATGGCGCATGGTCGGCATTAAAAACCGACAATAGTTCGTCTCGTACTCGATTTCTAACTGACTATCTAGCTCGAAACGCTCTTTTAGGTTTTCACTCCACCAGCTATTGAGATGTTCTGCTACAGCACGGCCTGTACTGTTGGCTTGCTCTTCTGGGAAGTCATCACCTAACCAGACAAAAACCGAATCAGTATCACCGTAAATCACCTTAAAACCGAATTCTGATTCGATATGATCACGTGACTTGGTCAGGATTTCATGTCCTCTCAAGGTGATCGAGCTCGAGAGTCGTTGATCAAAAAAGCGGCAGACGTTTGAACCTAAAACACCATAAAAGGAGTTCATAATAATTTTTATTGCTTGGGATAATGCCGCGTTTTTTAACTGCTTTGCTTGATCTCGCGCCTCCCAAAGCTTCTCGATCAGCTCAGGCAAAATCGTTTTACTACGCGAAAATATTGCGTGGTTAAAACCGGGGACTAAATCTTCAGATTCAGCTCCCTCTTTAAGTCCCTCAGCCAAACCATAAGGGTCGATCTTAAAGGTACGAATAATACTGGGGTACAGGCTTTTAAAGTCCAAAACCAGAACCTGTCTATACAAGCCTGGACGCGAGTCCATTACATAACCACCGGGTGCACTGAGCCCTGACATCCCTGAAGCATATTGCGGTGCCACATAGCCTGATCGATGCAATAGAGGGAGATACTGGTTATCAAATGCTGCCGCTGAGCCTCCCACTTTATCTAGAGCAAGTCCCGTTAGACGTGCCCGTTCAAGAAGATAATTAATCAGATCAGCATGCTCAAATATCTCCCAAACCAATCGGCAATCTTCTAGGTTATAACGAGCTAAAGACTCTTTGTCTTCTCTAAATAACCGTTGTATTTCACCGCCACGATCATCGACATGGTCTATCAACTTACCTCGATCTAGCATCTCCCGAGCGACATTTTCTAAGGCAAAACTTTCAAACTGATAAGTTGCACCTTTGAGGGTATCAATGCCATCTAATACAATTCGCCCTGCCATACGTACAAAAAGCTTACCTTGAGCCGATTCATGCAGCTTTAAAGGCAACTTGTCACGACCTAGAACAAGTGGAATACGCAGTGCCTCAGCACGTTTTTGTAGTACCCGAAAATCAAAGCCAACTACGTTCCAACCAATAAACGCATCGGGGTCATATTCCGCCACCACTTGAATAAATCGCTGCAACAAAGCTGTTTCATCAGTAACATATTCAAGCCCATCACTATCTACACCTTCCCCCTGCATCAATACCAATTGAAAGTCATCAGCATAGAATGCAGCGGACAATATATTGTCCGCTTTCATCGTCGTTTCTAAATCAATAGAAAGGATGCGTAAATTGGGGGTATACGTATCTGACTTTAAACGGACCTGTTCATTCACATGGCTAATTTGTACACCACCTTGAATAAACCGCTCCATCAGGTAGCGATCTGCATGACGTATATCATCTTCCATCATGACAATATTATGTAGATGCAGTAACTCTTGAATTTGGCGATAGGTTTTTAAAGTTTGGCTGTATATTGCGGTAACGCCACGATACTGCAGATCAGTCAGATCAACTTTATTGACGCGCCAGTCTCGGAGATGACTCAGTAATGTTTTAACTCGAGGAACTTGCTCATCAAGAACAAAAAGCACCGCCTCTTGCTGAGTAATAGAAATCGGAAAAGCATGATGCTCTGAACAGACCCAATAGGTCAGCACGATTCCCTCGCGAGTGTCGTGCTGATTCCGAGTCAGAATGAATGCTGAAGAGCTCTGGTCTGAATGATCATGATGAGTAGGCATACTCACTTAACCAAAGGGCGCGACCAGATCCATATCGGTTAACTCCGGGAAAGCCTCGCGAACCGCAGCTTCATTTTTCGCGTCAAATAGGAGTTTAAGGTTAGGGCCGGCATCCATTGTCAGATAAATTTCTACGCCCGACGATCTTAATTCCCATACACGATGCATAGCCGCTACAGATTCTGGCTGCCAATACAAAAGCGGCGGCCATGAAGCAATCATGGTCGCATGCATGGACAGAGCATTTTGCTCTGCAGTTTGGCCTAATAGGCCCATATCTTGTGCAGTTATAGCCTGCTTAATTATATTCAGATCCTTCTCAGCTTGAGCAGGCCAAGATTGGTAGAGATCAGCCGATTCAACTGTACGTTGCATACCAGAACGAGAATCGATTTTTTTAGCACCTGTAGCAACTTTTAACAAACCAATTCTAAACCCTGGCCAATTAACCGCTAAAGGTTCTGCACAGCTATCCATGCCGTCTTCTTGCTCGCCTTTGGACCATTCAACAAACCCTTGGTAGATTGAGCGGGATGCACTACCACTACCAATTCGCGCAAACGCCGACAGGACTTTCTGATCAAGATCAAAACGATAAAAGCCGTTAATCGCCAACATAAGTGCAGCAAAACCGGAAGCTGAAGACGCAAGCCCAGCCGCTGTTGGAATATTATTGGTTGTTTCTACCTTAACCGTTTGATCCAGATCTCGACGAAAAAGATCAATAAACGAGACGACTTTCCGAGCAAAGGAGGAATCTTCACTCTGCAGCTCGCCATTCAGATAGACCTGATCACCAGTTTCCGATGGCGTGATTTTCGTACAGCTACCTAGCTCACCCAACGATATAGATAATGAAGCATTGATAGGCAGGTTCAACTCAACATCACGTTTACCCCAATACTTACACAAGGCGATATTACTTGGCGCAAACGCTTCTGCTGTCGTACCCGGCATAGTTTGCTCTGGAAGAAACGATGCCACTACACTCTGCTTAGTAATGCTCAATGCTAACCCCTTGTGCCGAAACTGAGACTGGAATTTGTTCGTAAGCTATATATAGATCTGGATCTGAACCGAGTGCAATCACACAATCCCCAAGGCCCGAACCTGAAATTTTAGCACCGGTAATATGCTCGCTTTGGCGAAGCGAATACACAATATCGCAAATCGCTTTATCTGCTACACCTAATGCGTCCATTAAGCCTTGGTAATTATTCATTAATTGACCAAGTTGCTGCCAATCCTGTTGGGCTATTGCCTGTTCAGCGTTGTCCGTTACCGACCCCATTAGCTGATAGATCTGCTGGTAAAGCTCAGGATAATGACTCGCTAAATCCTCTACATGTTTCAATACATCTGGTGTTTTCGTTTTATATCCCGCGTAGTAAAGCGATATGTCGGGTAGAGCTGACAGTGCATTGATCTTTCTTGGCTTAACACGGTAAGAAACGATTGAACCAAAGATACTAGCCACAAGGTCAGTTCCTGATCCTCGTCCACCTTGTACTTGATGAACAACTGCTAGTGAGCGATCGAATAAGCTATCTAGATCCGTTTCATCGTTTACAAAAGATGCGAGTGCAGCGACCACACCAGCAGTGACCGCGGCTGAAGAACCCAGGCCAACGGTATGAGAAAACTCTGAACGGATTGTAACTTTAATACCTGAAGGCAAACGATCTGCATACATTGCAACGGCAGCCAACACGAAGCTCAGCCGGTCATCAGCAACCAAATCTTTAAGAGGGCTTCGGTATTGAGCTAGTGCCGAGTCAATCAGCACTTCTTGTGTTGATATAGGTTCGCACTCTATGTGAATATATTTATCCACAGCACAAGCTAAAGCCTTATGACCAAAAAGCACTGCGTGTTCACCCATCAGCATTAAACTGCCAGGCACAGTCACTTTAATCCGATTCAATATGTGCTCCTTGATAACTAATTTTTAAAGGCTGTAGATGGATATTTAAACTGCTAGCTATCTCAGCAGCATTCCCTTTAGGAGCATAGATTAATACCAAACCACCGGCATCCCCAGAGCTGCTGCCTGCACCACAAACTTTCGCACTTCCACCCATCAACTCTATACGCTGAATAACATTAGCAACGGCATGTGGCACTATGCCAATCTGTTGTAATAGGCGCTGATTTTCTTGGATGAGATCTAATTTCTGCTGATCATCTGGTGAATAGATAACTCGTTCAAAATCCTGAGTGACCTGTTTAAAATGCTGCCAAATTGTTGAAAACTCAAATGACTCACGTACAGCCGAAACCGTTTCACCCGTTGATGATTTAGGTGAACCGCTATTCCAGAGAAACCAGTTATCGCCTATTTTTTCAGGCAATAGCGTTACATGGTCGTTCTGAACTTTAACAACACCTCCGAAAGTCGTCGCAGCAGCATCTATCGCACTACCACGACCATGCTGCAATCTCTCACAGTGGCGTACTAACTTGAAGAATTCCCGTTTATTCAATTCTTGCTGAGAAGCAGCTTCAGCCAACTTTAGCAATGCTGCAATCACTGCAGCAGAGGAACCCATACCAGCACCTGCTGGAATATCACTCGCTATCAAGATCTGACCAACCCTATCAAAACCAAGCTGCGACAAGGTATAAAAGAGCAGATCCGAAGGAGATGAGAGAACATCTGCAACAGCGAGCTTTCCTTGTAAAAACAGATTAAAACGTTGATCAAGCTGTTCAGAAAAGAGTTTAAATGTAGCTATATTCTTAGAAAAGCAACCGAAAACATCAGAAGAAACTGATAAATTCAGACTCGCGGTAGGAGTATATGAAGCTGTTACAGAGGATGTAACAGCCATCGCAATAGCAGGCGCCCCATAGACAACTGAGTGCTCACCACTCAGTATTAGTTTCCCTGGGGCTATTGCCTTCATTAACAGCTAACGTATTCTCGCTTATGACCGCTGATCGCAGCCAAACGGAAACGCCCAGTCGTAGCATTAGGGATATCATGATGTTCTCCATCACGAGGGTCTGGGTGGCGATACAGATTCAAATACTCGTCATAACTTACTTCTTGGCGAGCATCCAACATGTCCTTATGCTTTATGGTATGAAGACATTTATCATAACCTGCAACCACCGTTCCAGAGAAAAACTCAGCTACACAACCAGAGCCATAACTAAAGAAACCAACTTTATTACCAGCCAAATTTTCTTTGCAGTTCTCAAGCAAAGAGGTCAGACCGATATACATTGAAGCTGTATAGCTGTTGCCAATGATACGGTTGTAATAAAGTGTTTCTTCAACCTGCTCTTCAATTTGCTCTAAAGAAAGACCTACTTTGTTTACCTTTGCTAGATGTTTATGCGCTTTTTCCGCCATGCGGCTAAACGGCAAGTGATAGCAAAAGTGAGAGAAATCACTAAACGCGAGAGAGCTAACTTCCACAAAGTTTTCCCAAGCCTTTTTCAGCGATTTAAGGTATATCTTGGTAGAGTATTTACCATCAACAAGTGCAGTCGTACGGTAATTTGGTCTCCAGAAATCCATCACATCTTCAGTATGATTACCAACTTCTGGATCGATTTCGATTAGACGAGGGTTTGCAGAGATCAAAATAGCGACAGCACCACAACCTTGGGTCGCCTCTCCAGAGGTGTCCAGGTCATATCGAGCAATGTCTGACGCAATGACCAAAACCTTTTTTTCTGGCTGTCGAGCGACTAACGCACACGCCATTTGAATAGCAGCTGTTGCGCTGTAACACGCCTGTTTTAGCTCAACAACACGACAGTTAGAATTCAATCCTAACAATCTATGCACATAAACGCCTGCAGCCTTAGACTGGTCTACACCCGTTTCTGTAGCAAAAAGCAATGTACTAATTGAATCTGTACCTACCCTTTCAATTAATGGATAAGCAGCATTTGCAGCCATAGTAACTACATCTTCATCAGGTGCAGCCATAGACATTTTCTCTTGGCCTATTCCCTGATAATACTTTTCTGACTCAATTTTCTGAACATTCGCCAGTGTTCTTAAATCCAGATAATAATTGGATGTATAGAAACTGATTTCGTCAATACCAACTGACATTCTTGGGTCTCGATCCTAACTCTCGTCTAAAACAAGGGCCCGGTTATTATATAAAGACGCTATATCCCGGACACCTAGCAGAAACATGGCTGTTCTGAACTCTGCTTTAATTTTTTCTATTTCTGCTATCACTGCATCAGCAGATTCCATTGCTGGTTTTAACAGCGGACCTGCTATGCCACATAAAGAGGCGCCGAGTATAACAGATTTAACCATATCAATCCCATCTCTTAAGCCACCACTTGCAACTAATGTGGCAACATCGCGATATGGGCTAGCCATTTTTAGGGCAACAGGGGTTGGAATTCCCCAATCTTGGAACTTAAGACCTAAATCACTTTGATCTTTTCTACGATGATGCTCTATCCGACTCCAAGAAGTCCCGCCTGTTCCAGCTAAATCAAAGGTTTTGATACCTGCCTTTAATCCCAGCTCGATATCAGCAGGAGATAAACCACTTCCAACCTCTTTAAGAAAAACAGGCACATCTAACTGAGTTACAAGAGACTCTATTTTCTCAGCAAGATGAGAGAAATCTGTATCTCCTTCAGGCTGAACCGCCTCTTGTAGAGGATTAAGGTGAAGATACAAAGCATCTGCACCCAGACATTCAATAGCTTGCTGCGCTTGCTCTAAATCCACTCCATAATTAAGTTGAACAGCACCAAGATTCCCAATAAGAGGTACATCCGGAGCTAATTCTCTCAGAGCAAAGCTTTCTTTAGCTTCAGGAGATGTAAACATAACGCGTTGTGAACCAACTGCCATAGCAACACCCGTTGCCTGAGCAGCTTTCGCCAAATTATGATTGATCTGCTTTACTAACTGATGATCACCGCCTGTCATTGAGGATATCAACAAAGGGAAACTTAACTGATAACCTAAAAATTCACATGAGCTATCAACATCGTTCAAGGCGACCTCAGGTAGACCTCGATGCATCAAATGAATACGATCAAAGTACCTTCCAGAACGATCAGTTAAAGGATCATTTTCTATAGCTCTTATATGTTCAAGCTTTCGATCATTAGTCAGATCTGACATTAGCGCTCCAACTTCAGGTGAGCTTCCATTAGTTCACCAGGGTTTGTCTGTGCGGCTAGCAAAGATAACTCGCCACATAACACAGTTGCAGCACAGATAGCGGCTAAACGTTGAGCATTTTCACCCGGCTCTCTATCTTCTTTGCATCCTAAAGCAGCTAAGTTATCTTCAACGAAGTCGATCCCTTTACCATTACCAACAGAGCCCATAATTAGGTTAGGTAAAGTACAGGAGAAATAAAGATCATCACCACGTACTTCAGCATGCACAATCCCCTGTGAACCTTCGATAATATTGGCTGCATCTTGGCCTGTAGCCAAATAAAATGCCAAAAGCATATTCGCATAATGAGCATTAGCACTGCGCAGGCCACCTGCAACCATAGTCCCAATCAGGTTTTTCTTAATATTAAGATCAACCATTTTTTCAGGTGTTGTCTTTAAGCGTCTTTCACAAATATCACGCGGTATTAAAATCTCGGTTACCACATATTTACCGCGGCCAAGAATACCGTTAACAGCTGTCGCTTTTTTATCTGAGCAATAGTTACCTGAGATAGATGAATAACGAAGCTGCGGATATTCAGACAATATCCACGGAATAATCTTATCTGCAGCATTAGTCACCATGTTATGACCTGAGGCGTCACCCGTCGTAAATTCCAAGCGAAGATAGATCAAATTTGCAACGATCTGGCTATTCATATCGATAAGCTTGGCAAAACGACTACTCTGTGAAACCACCTCGTTAATATCATCCATACGAGATTTAATCGAATTCAGAGCAAGCATCGCTTCAGTTGCATCATCTGCCTCAAGCAGAATGGAACGACTCATGCGTTCGTCTATCACAGTGGTTTTGATACCATCAGTCAATGCAGAAACCCTTGCACCACGCCCCACAGAAGGCCATAAAGGCGTCTCATAAGTCGCTAAAGGAACACTAATTTTTTCATCTAATACAGGCCCTGTAATTTTAATAGGACCCACATTACGCATTGGGATTGGAGCTTGACTGATTTTATGAGATTTCATGATATCTCTTTATGCAAAAGAAAAAGGGCTGCCAATGGCAACCCTTTTAAAATAAGGTTGAGGACTAATTTTAATTAACTTCACCAGCCCTTTTCAATATTTTCCTTACGACGCAGCAGCTTCTTCTTTTTCCGCTTCTTTTTGAACAGGCAGATCTTGCTCAACATCACCTAAATTCGGCTCAGGCAAAGATAATTTCAAAGCATCTAACAATGTGCCCATACCATTTACTACGCGGTACTGTGCAATTAATTGATCATGCAGAGCATTAGTCAGATCATTTTTTGATGAGAATACTTCATTCTCAGTATCCAACAAATCAAGCAAAGAACGCTGCCCTATATTAAACTGCTTTTGATAAGAGTTACGCGTTTTTTGGCTTGAAGCAACGTGTTGCTCTAAATACGGTAACTGCCTCGAAAGAATGGAATAAGCATTCCAAGATAGCTCTACACTCTGAAGGACCTCACGGTGACTTCTGTTTTGAACAGATTTAGCCTCTTCTATCTGATGCTGAGTTTGACGAACACGTGCTTGATCAGCTCCACCGTTATAGAGGTTATAACGCAATCTCACCATAGCAGTAAGATCTTCGTTCACCCCGTCAACACCATCAAGATTATTGTTCCAAGTACGATCGACTTCAAAATCTACACGAGGATAATAATTACGTTTTGCTGCATTATATTGAGCAACTGCTGCCGCTGTATCAGCTTCTGCAACTTGCAATGTAGGATGATTGCTCAATGCAGTCTCTGTTGCCGCATCCAAAGATTCAGGCACCTTAACACTTACCAGCTCAGGATAGATAACCTCTACTGGCGCCATCAACCCAGTAACTCGCTGATAATTTACTTTAGCGTCCAGTAAGTTATTCTCTGCTGCTAAAGTGTTCACTTCAGCCAACGCCAAACGACCTTCAGCCTGCTGTATAGAGGCCAAAGCCCCAACACCTGATTCAGATCGGCGTTTGATCTGATCATAAATTTTGACGTGGTTAAAAAGATTTTCCTTAGCCTGCTGAAGAAGGACGTTACGACGATTTAATTCGATATAAGCCCTAGCCGCATCTAATGCATAAGTCTCGGCCGTTTCAACAACTCTTTTATCAGCCGAAATCGCACGAGCTTTTTGACGCTTTACTTCACTAGACGTCGCAAAACCATCGAACAACATTTGCCTAATACTTAGACTACCTTCGCCGCGTGTTAGCTCTACATCACCACCATTAGCTCGAGTAGTCGTATTATTTGTCCATTCATAACCAATACCAGCAGCAACATCAACACTTGGCAGGTAACCGGCCTTAGCTTGTCGAACCTCTTGATAGACCGCATTACGTGCATTTATAGCACGCTGTACTTCCGGGCTATTACTTAACCCTTCTGCAACTACGTTCTCAAGAGTAGTACTGTAAACCGATGAACTTACCGCCCCCAGAAGCACACCAGCAACAACTGACCTGAACATAAATCCCGCCTTAAAATATAAATAGTTTGTAGTCGCTAGCCGATAAAACTGATTGATTTAAGCTGGTTGTTTACTAGCCATTAAAACTAGTGCAACCCGATCAGCAGCCCCTGTTTTCTGAAAAATAGAACTCAGATGCGCTTTCACTGTTCGTTCAGTAATATCTAACTCTCTGGCAATTTCCTTATTACTTGCTCCTGTCGTTAAAACAGAAAGCACGTCTTGCTCGCGACCACTTAATCCTTCAAAACAATCTACAGTCTCTGCGGTGTCCACTTTGCTATCTGCGACAGTCATCCCCCCCAAAAGTCTTTTAAGTAGCTTTTGTAGAAGTTCAGGCCCTGCCCAAATATCACCACGGAGTACAGTTTTCACCACTTCCGTTAGCAATGAACCTGTAACATACGTGTTGGTATATCCGTTAGCACCTGATTGCAGTGCGCGGATACCTTCATCTTCAGATGGAGCATCGGTACATACAATCAAAATGATTTCGGGATTATCCTTTTTGAAACTGAATACTAGCTGACTACTCTTATCATCAACCGAGCTAAGGTGCATTAGAACAATGCCCTTCTTGATCGCCGACAATTTCGATGAAAGCTCAGAAATCGACAAAACCTCAGGCTGCCAGTCCACGAGCAGCTTAAGCCATCGATCCAAAACTTTCGGTCGGTTCCCTAGAAAGAATAACTGCATAATATCCATAATCCGCGGCACCTGAGCATATAATTATCCCTATAGCCGCGGCGCACAATTTTATAACGTCTAACTAATACCCACAAGCCGACAAAGCTTATTTAGACGATTCTCATTTACATTACTATAAAACAAAGCCATAAACTTATTATGGTTAATTACTTAATGCAAATAACTTAGTATTTTTTACACCAGTTGTTGATTTACCACAAATTAGAACACTTTGATTTATCAATCATTAGCGCTCGGTAAGCGCTCTATCTTTCGCCTTAAGCACTGGCTTTAACAGATAATCCATTACCGTTTTCTTACCTGTCAAAATATCCACACTTACCGTCATACCAGCGATTAAAGGCAGTTCAGCTTCTACCGCTCCAAGATAAGGCTTATCAGTCTCCAATCTGACCAAGTAGTAACTTTCCCCCTCTTCATCGAGAATGGTACTTGGGCTCACAAATACCACAGACGCATCAACACCACCGTAAATAGAAAAATCATAGGCCGACACTTTAATTACAGCCGCTTGCCCTGGGGCAATATTAGCAATATCAGAAGGTCTTATTCTCGCTTCAACCAGCAACTTATCTTCCCAAGGTATGATGTTTAATAGCTCATCTCCTGGCTGAACAACCCCTTCCACTGTATTAACCAGTAGCTGTTTTACCGTACCTTTAACCGGTGCCTTTACTTCAGCACGATCAATACGGTCATTCATACCCGTTAGGGCCTGTTGGATTCGCGCACTTTCAGCTACAACCTCATTCAACTCTCGACGTGCTTCATTCCTGAACTGCAATTCAGCACCATCAAGGTTTTGCTTAGTTTCCTGCAGGGTAGATTCAATTCTTGGGATATTAAGTCGTACGCCTGATAATTCACCTTGCAAGTCATTCAACTGGCGCTTTAATCTCAGAAATTCAACTTCTGAAATAACCCCTTCTTTCAGTAGAGGCCGAGTAATATCTAGCTCGCGCTTTAATAAACCATAACTTCTTTCAAGCTGACGCTCCTGAGACTGAGCCGCCTTTAATTCCTGCTTACGTTGCTCTACCTGCTGCTCTAAACCGCCGAGCCCAGCAAGCATTTCAGCCTTACGCGTCACAAATAGGCTTTTTTCCTGAGCAAGCATACTTTGATATTCAATTGGGAAACCCTGAGGCGGCACAAATTCAGTATTATCTGCTTCAGCTTGCAAACGCGCCGCCTTTGCAACCAACTCGTACTGGCGTACCTGATTTTCCTTAAACGAGCTTGAGAAGCGGATATCATCAATCCGTAAAAGCACCTGCCCCTTTTCAACTATATCGCCTTCACGCACCAAGATTTCTGATAAAGCACCGCCCTCTAGAGTCTCGATCACTTGTAACTGGCTTGAAGGAATAATTTCACCATCACCGCGAGTAATTTCGTCCAGTTCAGCCCAGAAAGCCCAAACGATGGCAACCACAACAAAGATAAGCATCGCCCAAAGCAAAGCACTAGCCCCCTTAGGGCTTTGCTCAGCCATGGCTTCACTCACGCTAGACATATAATGTAAATCTTTTTTAGCTTGAGCCATGATCTTACCTCTGCACCTGAAGACGACCTTGCTTTAACGCATCCAACACCGCTTCTTTCGGGCCATCTGCTACCACTCGACCAGCATCCATAACGATGATTCGATCAACTAAGCTCAACAACGACATTTTGTGAGTCACTACCAGCATCGTCTTATCTTTTGCATAAGCCTTAAGCATGGTTTTAATCTGCTCTTCAGAGGAATTATCCATCGATGCAGTCGGCTCATCCAAAATCAAAATATTAGGATCATGGATAAGAGAGCGTGCAACCGCAACCGTCTGCCTCTGACCACCCGACAACGCAGCACCGCGTTCACCCACTTGCATATCAAAGCCTTGAGGATGACGATTTACCATATCGGAAACACCAGTCAATTTAGCAACCTCAACCAAGCGATCATCTTCAGTTTGAGGAGATCCTATGACGATGTTGTCTCGCACACTGCCAGCAAACAACATAATATCCTGAGGCATGTAACCAAAGTTACGCCTCAAATCGACCGGATCAATCTGATTGATATCTATACCATCGATTCGAACTGAACCCTCTGTTGCCCCGTAAAGCCCAAGCACCAATTTTTCTATGGTAGACTTACCTGAACCAATTCGACCAATTAGCGCAACGCTTTCGCCCGGTTTAATACTGAAAGAAACCCTATCCAATGCCTTTTGCTCTTCATTAGGGTAAGCAAAACTGACATCTTTGAATTCGATAGCACCTTCTAATTCTTGTCGATGCACAAATTGCTGCTCATCAGTACGCTCTGAAGGCAGTTCCATAATTTCATTCAAGCCTTTTAAAGCAGTTGATGCTTGATGGAACGAAATAACAAGATTAGCCACCTGGCTCATTGGCGCTATTGCTCTACCTGATAACATCACACAAGCAACCAGAGCCCCCATAGTCAGCTCTCTTTCACTTATCAGATAAACGCCCGTAATAATGATACCCACAGATGTTAATTGCTGAGCTAGTGCAGCAAAATTGACCACTGATGCTGACAACATGCGTGAACGAAGGCTCCATTTGGCGATATAGCCAACAGCCTGCTCCCAACCCAATTGCAACGACGAACTTGCCCGTTGGGTTTTCACAGTTTCCATAGCAGTTAAACTTTCAATCAAGGTTGCGCTCTTTTGCGAGTTAGACGCAAACGTCTT
This sequence comes from Neptuniibacter sp. QD57_21, assembly GCF_047778075.1. GTDB lineage: Bacteria > Pseudomonadota > Gammaproteobacteria > Pseudomonadales > Balneatricaceae > Neptuniibacter. The sequence goes on from NZ_CP180549.1 coordinate 2,689,007, forward strand.
TTCAACAGCCTCTTTTAAGTAAGGTCGAACAATAAAGGATACAAGTATAATCAACGGAATTGCGACAAGAGGAACAATAACCAGTGGCCCGCCAATAAAGCCGATGACAATTAAAAAGAGAATAGCGAATGGTAGATCAATAAAAACAACATTTGTCGTTGAGCTTAAAAAGCCCTTAATACTTTCAAATTCACGCAGATTACTAGCAAAAGAACCAACCGATGCAGGAAGTGCGCTGTATTTCAGTGATAAAACCTTTTCGAAAAGCAACGCTGATAGTATGACATCCCCTTTCTTTCCAGCTATTTCAAGAAAATAGGACCTCAGCATCTTCAGCCCGAAGTCAAACAAATATACGATCAATACGCCAATCGCTAACACCCATAATGTTTCTATCGCATTGTTAGGCACAACACGATCATAAACATTCATAACAAAGAGCGGGTTTGCGATAACAAAGAGGTTAATCAAAAAAGAAGCTATTAAGACATCTCGATATATCGCGGTCGAACGTTTAATTGTTCCCCAAAACCAGTGACCTTGATGTCCTTCTAGCAATTTAGAAACTTGTTGCTGGAATCGATATTCAAGACGAACAAAAATTGCGTGAGCGGTATATGAGGCAGCCAATTCATCTAGCGCCAGATGATGTTCACCACCACTTTCTGGTTGAATGATTGTAGCTTGTCCAGCTTCATGATCTATCTCTTGCAGAATACAAGCCTGATCATTTTCAAGTATTAACACGGCAGGAAGGACAAGAGGAGATATATCTGTAAGCTTGCGAGGTAATATTTGAGCAGCAAACCCTGCTCTCTTAGCAGCTCGAATAAATAACTTAGGGGTTAATTTATGATCAAGCAACGGCAAACCTTCACACAATACCTCCGGTGAAAAAGGCTTATGATTTTGCTTACTGAGATGAACCAGACAACCGAGCAAAGGGTCCTGAACCGCTTCCATTTACCGAGACCTTAACCTTATTTGAGAGCAATGCTCAAAGAAACAATATATAGTATGTACATTAACAACTTATCCAATGTATCAAATCAATATGTTATACGCTATACGCAATGAAGAAGGCCGGATCATAAGCCTTTCAGAAACCCCTCAAGCAGGCGCTGAAGCAGTTGATATAAAAAACAAGGAAGTAATGGATTTTTTATCCATTAACGATGAAGAGTTTTCTGCAGAAGAGTTCCTTCAACAGTCAGATATGGCCGTTGCTCGTATTTTTGAAGATTTGGTAGACGTCCTTATTAGTAAAAACCTTATTATGTTTACTGACCTCCCACCAATGGCACAGAAGAAATTATTGGGTCGTAAACTTGCGCGTAATATCAATCGCGGAGAAGGAGAGAGTGAACAACTGGAAAAATCTTCTCATTCTTTCCTGATAGGAGATGATGAAACTCTGTAAATAAGCCCTTAAAGCTCCTGGCTTAACGGGTCTTCATCCTCTTCTTTCTTAAAATGATTTAGTTGGTTGTACTGCTCAGCAAAACGCTCAGCTAGAGCCGAATAACGCTGCTGCTGCTTTTCAGACAACGCCCCATAAGAAATAGTTGCCAAAACATCACGAACAGATAACAAGATCCATAGCGCATTCTGACCTCTTTTGGCTTTTTCAATTCCTGCCTGAACCAAATTAAGCGCAATACCCGTATGACTTGGTAGCAATTCATTAGCTCGACCAAACATTAAAAATGCCCGATCCAAATCACCACCACGAAAACTACTCATAGCGGCATAATTTGCCTTACCCCAATCTTTCTCAACCATCACTCGGTTCAGATCTCTTCGTTTAATCTGAACTTCATCCTCTAACTCATAACCATGAACCGCATCAACCAAAACATCTAACCATTTACACTGGTTATCGACATCCATGCGTAGGAAGAAATTCAACGTTTGCTGAAGCATCTGCTCCAAACGCTTACGAGACTCAGTAGACTCTTGACGATAAAGATCGCAATTTATGAGCTTGGCTCGAAACATAACTTCCTGATCATCAGGATGATCAAGCACCACATCCTCCAGAATGCGAACAACATCCGTTTCCACTTCAGACAATCTAGTTTTATTTGCCTGAATCAAGGATCTAACCAAACCAAAATAATGAGACGGGGTTTGAAAGACTGAATAGCGCGCATAACGAACTGCCTGCTGGTAAGCATCCTTTGCGATATCCCACTCACCCGTCTGAGAAGCCAAATCAGCCAACTCACTTTGCAATTCAGGAACTGTAGGCTGAATCATTACAGCTTTTCGCATCAGCGTGACAGCTCTACTCAACTCACCTTTAACCCGATAAATCCGAGCCAACCAAGTATATGCTTCAACACACACATGCTGCTGATCAACGATACGATTAAGACAACTCAATGCATCATCATATTCACCTAAATTGAAATGCGCGACCCCTCTTCCTACTTCAGCCCAAGGTAAATCACGCTTACTCGTCAACCCCATAAAGAGCTCTTTAGCTTGAGTAAAACGCTTCATCCTCAATAGAGCAATACCATTAACCCGCTGAAGAAATATATTTAAACCAGGATAATGATTAACAAGCGCCCTACCCTTTTCCAACACCTCTTCATAATGCTCTTCGTCCAATAACTGCTCAATTGGCCGAATAGCCTCTTTAATCCGCAGCTGTTTTTCCAGACGATGACGTACCTTTCCTTGGTCAAAAGGTTTTGAAATATAAGTATCAGGTGAGTTTTCTAAAGAACCGAAAAGAAGCTCAGAACTTTCTGGATCAACAATGAGGAAATAAGTACTCGCCTCAGGAAGGATAACCTCAGCATTAGCTTCATGAAGTAGCTGCAGACCATTTTTTTCGCCTTTGCCCATATCATAAGCAGCAAAGCAAAGATCAAAGGTCAATTCACGCATCAGGCTCAACGCCATATTAACCGAGGAAGCAACCTGTACTTGCCCCACACCCATACGGCCCAGGATTTGGCGTAATGCCCCGAGATCGTCGAGCTTACTGTCTACGATTAAAGCAGACTTTCCTGAGTAGTTGATTTCCATAGATTCTGCATAGTTTAGATAACAGCAAAAGTAGCATATAAATCAGACCATTATCAAAGTTTAGGCCATCTATCGCACAATAAAAAACCCCGTAGGGTCACTACGGGGTTTTTTCTGCATATTTAGACAAAATTAATCATCTAAAAAGCTTCTTCCTTTACCTGCAGCAATACGCATACGCAAAGCGTTTAGCTTGATAAAGCCAGCCGCATCTTTCTGATCATAAGAACCTGCATCATCTTCAAATGTTGCAATATTCTCATCGAACAAGCTGTCATCAGAACGACGACCAACAACAATAACGTTACCTTTATATAGCTTAAGACGAACGTCACCGTTTACTACTTGCTGAGACTCATCGATCATCTTCTGAAGCATCTTACGCTCTTCTGACCACCAGAAACCGTTGTAGATAACTTTAGCGTAACGCGGCATCAACTCATCTTTAAGGTGAGCAGCTTCGCGATCAAGTGTGATCGACTCAATAGCGCGGTGCGCTTTAAGCATAATTGTGCCACCAGGAGTTTCGTAACAACCACGAGACTTCATGCCTACGAAGCGGTTTTCTACGATATCTAAACGGCCTACACCATTCTCACCACCTACTTTATTCAGGTATTCAAGAACAGTCGCTGGGCTCATTTGTTCACCGTTGATCGCAACGATGTCACCCTTTTCGTAAGTCAACTCAAGGTAAGTTGCTTCATCAGGAGCCTGCTCAGGAGATACAGACCAACGCCACATATCTTCTTCAGCTTCCTGCCATGGATCTTCAAGGATATCGCCTTCGTAAGAGATGTGAAGAAGGTTAGCATCCATTGAGTATGGAGATTTTTTCTTACTGCTAGCAAAATCAACTTCGATATTGTGATCTTCACAGTATTTCATAAGCGTCTCACGGGAAGTTAGATCCCACTCACGCCATGGCGCAATAACATGAACACCCGGCTTAAGCGCATAAGCACCTAGCTCAAAACGAATCTGGTCATTACCTTTACCAGTCGCCCCGTGAGATATTGCATCAGCACCCGTCTCGTTAGCGATTTCAATCAAGCGCTTAGCAATTAGTGGGCGAGCAATAGATGTACCTAGAAGGTACTCACCTTCATAAATTGTGTTCGCACGGAACATTGGGAATACAAAGTCACGAACAAACTCTTCGCGTAGATCTTCGATGTAAATCTCTTTTACACCCAAAGCTTCAGCTTTAGCACGTGCAGGCTCTACCTCTTCACCCTGACCTAAGTCAGCAGTGAATGTAACTACTTCGGCATTGTATTCATCTTGCAACCAGCGAACGATAACAGACGTATCTAATCCACCGGAATAGGCCAGAACGACCTTTTTGATCTCGGACATTCTCAAGCTCCAACTTGCGAACAATATTCGCCCCGACACGGGCCGAAAGGGATATTCAATTTAAGCGCGGTATTATAGCAGAACTTTACCCTGCAACGCATCTGCCGCAGGGCAAATTAATAAAAGGAGTTAATAGCAATATAGACCGATTAATCTTTTTCCAAACGAATAGTAACTCGACGGTTACGATCCCGGTTTTTGCGACTATTATTTTCAACCACCGGATAACGTTCACCATGATAACGAGTTGTAATCATGGTTGGCTCCAAACCTAAACTGATCAAGTATGCTGTCACTTCCTCCGCGCGTCGCTTGGAAATATCTCGGTTCATTAATCTACGGCCCATGTTATCGGAATGACCATCAACATAAACACCTTTCACTGCGTCATCGTTTTTAACGTATAGAGCAATCAAATCCAATCGCTCCCTTGATGCATCCGATAACCGCCATTGAGCAGATGGAAAGAGAATAGCTGTTCTAGCTACCTGTCGGTAATTAACAGGCAACAATCCAGCTGTACAAGCAACATAATCATCATAGGCTGACTGAAAATTCACAGCAGATACTGATACACGCAATGATTCGTTAGTTCCGTACCACTCATCCGTAGTAAATGTCGGCATCATCCCTTTATAAAGAGCCGCCAACATATTTTGAGCGTGTTTGGGCTCTACTTTAATATGCCCCGTCCTCTCTTCAGCTTTCACTGCAGCGATATATTTTGGCACTATTCCAGGCTGCCAAGGAGCCGCTTCAGCTACAAGTTTGCCGCCTTTCTGAAAATGAATAGTCTCAGTTGGCTTAAGCATAAAACGCACTAACTCACCCGCTTCATGCTCAAAAACAGCATTACCAAATGAAGGGATAACCTGACTCAACTGGCACGTAAATTTAGAAGCCTCTAGCTCCCATTTAGAATCATCGATGGAGCTACGAAAGGTCACAGCATGCACCTGTAGCGAAAGCACTGCGATACATAACAATGAAAATACGCGAATAAACACAATAGAACCGCCAATCACACCAAGTCTGCAACGAATAAAATTATACCCCAGAAAAACAATATATAAGGGCAAGGAATCAATTTTAATGATAAAGCTATATAAGTATTTGTATTATTACGGCCAATTTTAAATATTCTTGAGTAGACGATTGGAGTGACTGCACTTCCACTGCTAGAATATTGCCAAAATTTAAAGGCAACCCTCTACCAAAGTAAGGGCATCCATTGAGCAACCATAGCGCCACAAAACACCCAATGGCAAACCGTTTTCGCGGTTTTTTACCAGTCGTAGTCGATGTTGAAACTGCAGGCTTCAATGCCCGTACTGATGCATTACTCGAAATTGCAGCCGTAACTTTGACCATGGATGAAAACGGCTTTTTGATTATCGACAAGAGCTTCGAAGCACAGGTAGAACCTTTTGAAGGCGCAAACCTTGAGCAATCAGCCTTGGATTTCACAGGCATCGACCCTTACGATCCTGATCGTGAAGCAGTACCTGAAAGAGAAGCACTAGAAGAGATTTTCCGCGCTGTGCGAAAATCGCTTAAAGCCCATGATTGTAAACGTGCAGTCTTAGTTGGCCACAATGCATCTTTCGATCAGAGCTTTGTAAACGCAGCTTCGAATCGAGAAGATATAAAACGCAACCCATTTCACCCTTTCTCTACTTTCGATACTGCAACACTAGCCGGCCTTGCATTTGGTCAAACTGTTCTTGCGAAAGCTTGTCAGGTTGCAGGCATCGAATTTGATGGTAAACAGGCGCACTCCGCACTTTACGACACGATGAAAACAGCAGAGCTATTTTGCATTATCGTAAATCGTTGGAAAGAGCTTGGCGGCTGGGACATGGTAGACCAGTATGATGATTACGAATAATTTCTTGTAACCACCAATACCCAGATACAAAAAAACCCGCTAGTAAGCGGGTTTTTTATTAGCAATAAATTTGGTGAAGATTACAGGTTGTCTGCTTCTTCAGATAGGTACTTAGCAACACCTTCTGGAGATGCGTCCATACCTTTATCACCTTGATTCCAGCCAGCTGGGCAAACTTCACCGTGCTCTTGGTGAAATGCAAGCGCATCAACCATACGAAGCATTTCATCAACGTTACGACCTAGAGGTAGATCGTTAACAACTTGATGACGTACTAGACCGTCTTCGTCGATTAAGAAAGAACCACGGAAAGCTACGCCGCCTTCAGATTCAACATCGTAAGACTGGCAGATGCTGTGAGTCATGTCTGCAACTAGCGTGTAGTTTACTGCACCGATACCGCCTTCGTTTACCGGCGTGTTGCGCCATGCGTTGTGAGAGAAGTGAGAATCGATAGAAACACCGATCACTTCAACGTTACGCTTCTTGAACTCTTCGATACGGTGATCAAAAGCTAACAGCTCAGAAGGACAAACGAATGTGAAGTCCAGTGGGTAGAAGAATACTACCGCTTTTTTGCCTTTAGTTGCTTCAGACAGTGTGAAAGCGTCAACGATTTCGCCGCTACCTAGTACTGCTGGTGCTGTAAAGTCAGGAGCCTGTTTGCCTACAAGTACGCCCATTGTGCTATTTCTCCATTAAAATGCTATCTAGCGTTTAGGTTTTTTATGATAGAAAAGACCGCTATAAAATCAAGCAATAATCTATCTAAAATTACTCAGCGCTTTGCTCTTCGGAACCCGCTGCTGCTTCTTTGATCACTTCAGCTAGCTCGCCGTTTTCTGACATCTCACAGATAATGTCACAACCACCAATCAACTCACCTTTAACCCATAGCTGAGGGAATGTCGGCCAGTTTGCATATTTTGGTAGTTCTGCACGGATATCTGGATTTTCCAGAATATTTACAAAAGCAAAACGTTCACCACAAGCCATCACTGCTTCTGAAGCACGTGAAGAGAAGCCACACTGAGGAAAACGCGGCGTTCCTTTCATGTAAAGAAGAATATCATTACCTTCAATCTGCTCTTTGATGGTATCAATTACGCTCATTCATACACCTATAAAATACTTTATGTAGGATGCACAACCGTTTTTGTGCTGTGGTGAACAATGTACCACATATCCGACCATTTTACTCTGACAATGTATATTTGCTTTTCTTTATAGAGTTAATAAAAAAAATTAATTAGCTATTCTAAGTAACCATTCATACCTCAATCCCCAATTTCCCAAAACAAGGCAAATTTATCCGGCAAAACGGTTGCGAAAAGCCGCAAAGCTGCCTATTATTCGTCCTTTAAATGGCAGCTTTGGCTGCCTTTTTGCGTTGTAGGGAAGATAAAAATAATGGCTGTAGAATCGATTATGACTACCTACAACCGGTTGTCCGTAGCGTTCGAACGCGGAGAAGGCAGCTGGTTGTATGATACTGACGGAAACAAATACCTTGATGCGTTAAGCGGTATAGCTGTATGCGGTCTAGGCCACTCGCACCCAGCAGTGACTCATGCGATTTGCGATCAAGCTAGCAACCTATTGCATACGTCTAATTTGTACACCATTCCAAATCAGCAACAACTTGCCGACCGCCTGACTAACATTTCAGGTATGGACAATGTATTTTTTGGCAACTCAGGTGCTGAGGCGAATGAAGCAGCGATTAAGCTTGCTCGCCGTTACGGTCATATCGTTCGCAACATCGAAAACCCAGCGATTATCGTTATGGAAAATTCTTTCCACGGTCGTACGATGGCTACATTAAGCGCAACAGGTAACCGTGCTGCTCAAGCAGGCTTTGAGCCGCTAGTTAGCGGTTTCGTTCGCGCGCCCTTCAACGATATTGAAGCTATCAAAAAAATTGCAGCTAACAACCCTAATATCGTTGCAATCCTTGCTGAGCCGATTCAAGGCGAATCAGGCATCCAAATCCCTGCTGACGATTATCTGAATCAACTGCGTGACATCTGCGATGCTAACGAATGGCTATTAATGCTGGACGAAGTCCAAACAGGCAATGGCCGTTCAGGTAAATACTTTGCTTACCAGCATAACGACATTTTGCCGGACGTTGTAACTACAGCTAAAGGTTTAGGTAATGGCGTACCGATTGGTGCCTGCCTTGCACGCGGTAAAGCAACTGGCATTTTGATCGCCGGCACTCATGGTTCAACTTATGGTGGCAACCCACTGTCTTGCGCTGCTGCATTAGCCGTTGTGAATACCATCATCGATGAAAATCTATGTGATCGCGCTGCTGAACTTGGCAACCGCATTACTTCAGGTTTAGAGGAGCAGCTTGGTCACACTGATTATGTGGAAGAGATTCGTAACAAGGGCCTATTGATCGCAATCCAATTGAGCGAAGCAGGTACTGAGTTAGCAGTCCTATCCAAAATCAAAGGCATTCTTCTTAATATTACAGGCGGAGGCAAAGTTGTACGCCTACTACCGCCATTAACCATGACAGATAGCGAAGCTGATCTATTAGTTAACACGCTATCTCAAATTATTCGCGTATATGCGGCTGATGAGCGCGATCCAATCAGCCAAGACTCGAGCCCTGCAGACGAACGTAGAGAACAATGAGTACTAGACATTTTTTAACCCTGCTCGATTTATCTTCTGAAGAACTACGCACCCTAGTTAAACGCGCAAGTGAACTGAAGGCGATCCGTAATCGTGGTGAAGTTTACGAACCGCTTAAAAATAAAGTGATGTCGATGATTTTTGAAAAATCATCAACTCGTACCCGCGTTTCTTTTGAAGCTGGTATGGCACAGTTTGGTGGTCACGCGATGTTCCTATCGCCTCGTGATACCCAGCTTGGCCGTGGTGAACCGATTAGCGACAGCGCTAAAGTAATCTCAAGTATGGTTGATGTTGTTATGATCCGCACATTCAGCCACCAGCTTGTAGAAGAGTTTGCTGCCAATTCCTCTGTACCGGTTATCAATGCCCTGACAGACGAATACCACCCATGTCAGCTACTAGCTGATATGCAGACTTACTTTGAACATCGCGGCGATATTCAAGGTAAAACGGTGACTTGGATCGGTGACGGCAACAATATGTGCCACTCCTATATCAATGCAGCACGCCAGTTTGATTTCAAACTTAATATCGCTTGCCCAGAAGGCTTCGACCCAGATATGGATCTAGTCGAAATCAATAAGGATCGCGTATTTATTACTCGCTCTCCAGAGGAAGCAGTAACTGGTAGCGACCTGATTGTGACCGATGTTTGGGCATCTATGGGCCAGGAAGAGGAACAGAAAGAGCGCGAAGAGAAATTCGCTGGTTTCCAAGTTTCTCCAGAGCTGATGGATAAAGCTAATGAAGACGCTCTATTCATGCACTGCCTTCCAGCTCATCGTGGCGAAGAGATCAGTGTAGATATGCTTGAGGATCCGCGCTCTGTAGTCTTCGATGAGGCAGAAAACCGCCTTCACGCACAAAAAGCTCTGCTAGAGTTTCTTCTTGTAAAATAGCAATCCGATAACAGGTAAGCAGTGAATTTACTGCTTACCTGCTCTTTATCGCTCGAGCGTACTATACTGCCTATTACCGCGGTTAAATGAGCCTAAACGGAGAAGGAATCGATGATTGAACTGCGCCACCTGAAAACACTATCTGCCTTAAGAGATGCAGGCAGCTTGGTCGAAGCAGCAGAACGCGTCCATTTGACTCAATCAGCTCTTTCTCATCAGATCAAAGACCTCGAAGATCGCCTCAATTGCTCTCTATTCATTCGCAAAACCAAGCCTATTTGCTTCACCAGTGCAGGTCAGCGCCTACTTACGTTAGCGGATGAAATACTTCCTATGATACGCAATACCGAACGCGACATAGGGCGACTCGCTGGCGGCGAAGCTGGGCGTTTAAACCTATGCATTGAATGCCATAGCTGTTTTGATTGGCTAATGCCAACAATAGACCACTTCCGTCAGCATTGGCCAGAAGTTGAGCTAGATCTATCCAGTGGTTTCAGCTTTCAACCGCTACCAGCGCTTGCTCGCGGCGATTTAGATTTAGTTATTACAGCGGACCCTGAGCCTCGCAACGGTATTGCTTACATACCGCTGTTCACTTACGAATCGCGCTTAGCGATCAGTAAGCAACATCGTTTAATGGCACGACGCTTTATCCACCCAGAAGATATCGCTCAAGAAACGTTGATTACCTATCCTGTAGAACCACAACGCTTAGATATCTTTAACCACTTCCTAGACGAAGCTGGTGTTGAACCTGCCGCAATACGCACAGCAGAATTAACGGTAATGATGATGCAGTTGATTGCTAGTGGACGCGGTGTAGCCGCCCTACCCAACTGGGCTATGCACGAGTATATTCAGCGCGATTACATCGTTTCCAAACCTTTAGGCGAGAAAGGTGTTTGGTGTACGCTTTACGCCGCGATCCGTGAAGATCAAAAAGACGCTGAGTTTATGGTGGATTTCCTTAATACCGCAAAAGATGTATCCTTCCGTAATCTAACAGGTATAAAGACAGCTTAATTACCTTTATACTGACTGAAACATTTTTGAGAATACACGAAGTTTACAGTGAATAACGCACCTGCGAGTTTCCTAAAACAACTATCAGCAGACTCTTCTGCTCTTGCCTTTTATTCTCAGTCCTACTTTATCTAGGCCTGTGGGTTTAGTGCTACCTGCACATAACTGACAGGCCGTATCACATCTTTAGTTTCAGCAAGTATTACTTGCCCTTTTACCCAGATTATTCGTCCTACAGCCCAAAATACGTATTAGCGCTGTAAGGAAGCAGGAAAAACACATGACTACCAAGATTTGGACTCCTTCAAGCTGGAGAGATAAACCTATTGTTCAGCAGCCACAGTACCCTGATGCAGCTGCGCTAAACAAAGCCGAAAGCACCCTATCCCAAATGCCACCATTGGTATTTGCAGGCGAAATCAATCAGCTAAAAACTGATCTAGCACAAGTAGCGCAAGGCAAAGCATTTTTGCTACAAGGCGGTGACTGTGCAGAAAGCTTCAGCGAATTCAATGCAGACAAAATCCGAGATACATTCAAAGTTTTGATGCAGATGGCCATTGTGATGACCTTCTCAGCCAGCTGCCCTGTCGTGAAAGTAGGCCGTATCGCAGGACAATACGCTAAGCCCCGCTCCAGCGATATGGAAACAGCTAACGGTATTGAACTACCTAGCTACCGTGGCGATATAGTCAATGGAATTGAATTCACTGAATCCGCTAGGCAGGCAGATCCCGAACGTTTAGTGACGGCTTACCATCAAGCAGCATCCACACTGAATTTGCTTCGTGCTTTTTCTCGCGGCGGCTTCGCTGATCTACAACAAGTCCACGCGTGGAACCAAAGCTTTGTAACTAACAGTCCACTTAGTAACAAGTATCAGGATTTAGCGGATCAGATCGATCAAACCATGCGCTTCATGGAAGCTTGTGGCATTACCGCGCAAAACACCCCGCAACTGCATGAAACTTCGCTATACACTTCCCATGAAGCGTTGTTACTGGGCTATGAAGAAGCGCTAACTCGCCAAGACAGCCTATCCGGCAACTGGTATGACTGCTCTGCACACATGTTATGGATTGGCGATCGTACACGTCAGCCAGATCACGCCCATGTAGAATTCCTTCGCGGTGTTAAAAATCCGATTGGCATTAAAGTCGGCCCAAGCACCAAAATTGAAGATCTAGAAAAGCTGCTAGAAACGCTAAACCCGGAAAACGAAGCAGGTCGAATTACGCTGATTGCTCGTATGGGGGCAGATAAGATCACCGAATGCCTTCCAAGCTTAGTTCGTGCTGTTAAAGCATCTGGTCAGCAAGTCATTTGGAGCTCTGACCCAATGCATGGCAATACAATCAAAGCATCCAGCGGCTATAAAACACGTAGTGTAGACTCTATTCTTCGTGAAATGAAAGGCTTCTTCGAAGTTCACAAAGCTGAAGGCACTCACGCCGGTGGCGTACACTTCGAAATGACCGGCCAGAATGTAACGGAATGCATTGGTGGCGCTTACATGATCAGTGAACAAGACCTTGGGGATCGCTACCATACCCATTGCGATCCACGCCTAAATGGCGAGCAAGCACTAGAACTCGCTTTCTTGATTGCTGATACCTTGAAAGCAGCAAGAGCTTAACCTCTCTCTTATTCACAAAAAAGCCCGTCTAATGAATGACGGGCTTTTTCTTATCTGAGCTGGTTAGAAAGGTTAATTTTCCAACAACCCTTTCAGCACAATACTGCGATAACTCACCACCCCTAAAACATGGCCTTTATCAATCACTGGCGCATGCGCTAAGCCAAAATTTTCAAACAAACGCGTGCAGTAACGAATATCCATATGAGGATCAACGGAGATAACCGGCTTCGCCATCACTTCGTAAACATTCACACGTTCAGGAGAGCGGTCTTTCGCAACGACTTTCTTTGCAATATCTGACAGTAGCAACAAGCCAAATTCATCGTCATCATTACGTTTATTGATGATTAACACTCGCGCATCTTGCTCTTGGAAGATCTTAAGCGCCTCACTGACCGTCATTAAACCATCAACCATGGCGAACTCATCAGTCATAACATCGCAAGTTCGTACGACTCTACGCTGGGCACTCATAGCTCTTCCTCCACAATATTGGCTAATTTGGCGACTTGGTGAGATATCCCAACAGCATCTTCCACATCAATTTGAATCGCAATCCCACGCCCCGGCTTCTCATCAAGTTCGCCGACCTCTGATATTGTTTCTAGGATTTTTCTACTCAGATGCTCCTCAACGATGAACAAGATGACATCGCGTTGCGTTTCTAAGGTTAAGCCAAAGAACGTAGTCGATTTATCTACACCTTCACCACGCGCATTGTTGATGACTGTTGCGCCAGTTGCACCCGCTTCGCGCGCTGCTTTCATTACATCATCTGTTTTTGAATCTTCTACAAACACTACTAACAGCTTGAAATGCATATCTGCCTCTTTTGTCAGCCAGTTGCTCTCGCACGTTTAGTGCGAAATTCAGAAATTTGTGCGTAAGCCATTACCGTTATCATTGGAAATAAACTAGCAAAGGCAATTAAACCAAAACCATCAATTAGAGCGCTTCGACCAGGAACTGTTTCAGCCAAACCAAGCCCTAGAGCCGCAACAAGGGGCACCGTAACCGTCGACGTTGTCACCCCACCCGAGTCATAGGCTAAAGGCACTATCATCTTGGGCGCAAAGCAGGTTTGGATAACAACAACGATATAACCCGCGATAATAAACCAGTGAATAGGATACCCTGTGACAATTCGCCAAGTACCTAAAGAGATACCCACAGCAACCCCTATAGCAACCGCTATACGCAGGCCCCAGACACCAATTGCGCCACCGGAAACCTCGTTCGCCTTAATGGCCACAGCAATCAGTGAAGGCTCGGCAATGGTGGTACTCGCTCCAATTGCAAAGGCAAAAACATAAACCCAGAAGTAATCCTGCCATTGAAGAGCCTCCGCGACCGAACCACTCCAGCTTCGAATAAACTCTGGATCAGTCAACTGTTCAGCCATCAAACGCCCAATGGGGAACAAAGCCTTCTCTAACCCCAACAAGAAAAGCGCTAAACCGGCAATCACATAAGCAAAGCCAATCAGCACCTTACGTAGATTAGCAATACGCCGCCTGATCACAGCAATCTGAAAACCAAAGATAATGACTGCGATTGGAATCACATCTTTAATTGTAGTCAGGGTGATCTCGATAAATTGCGACAACAGTTCCATTTAGATCACCATCCCATAAGCCATAACAAAGATCATGGGTGTTAAAGAAGCAAAGGCGATCAAACCAAAGCCATCTATCATCGGATTTCTCCCTTCAATAGATGAAGCCAAACCGACACCTAACGCTGTCACTAAAGGAACCGTAATTGTAGAAGTGGTAACACCACCGGAATCATAGGCTATACCGATAATTTCACGCGGCGCAAAAGCGGTCATAATCACGACGAGCATATAACCCGCAATAATCATATATTGAATCGACCAGCCTTTAAGGATACGTAACACGCCTAAAACAATGGCCAAGCCAACCGAAAAGGCGACGGTATAACGAAGGCCCGAAGCGTAGCTAAGTTGCGATTGCTCAGTCGCGTCAATCATCCCGCCCGTGGCAGCAACCTTCGCCGCCTCCGCTGCTACAGCAATCAACGCAGGTTCCGCTACAGTGGTACCAAACCCTAAGCAAAAGGCAAAAGCCAACAGCCAAAACACACTGCCTTTGCGTGCAAAAGCATGTGCCATACTCTCCCCTATTGGGAAAAGCCCCATCTCTAAGCCATAGATAAAGAAAGTTAAGCCAGCGACAACACACAACAACCCAGTCACCAAACCAAAGAAATCTGGGACAGACTGCTGCAAAACAACAATTTGGAAAAATGCGATCACTAAGACAATAGGTGCCAAATCTCTCAAGCTACCTAACATGGATCGACCTAAAGCAAGAACACCTGCGTGCAACTGTGATATCCCCTTGAATATTAAGGATTATTAATATTTAAAGTTACGGGGATAGAAGAATTGTGTAAAGGATCTAAATCAAAAAAGGCACCATAAAGACGCCTTTTAAAATACAAAAGAAACTAAATAAGCTTCAATTAAATTGGTCCACCAGCACCTTCACGACCTGCGGCAAATAGCTCTTTACGGGTAAGGGTACCGGAATTAAGTTTTTTCTTAATATCGATCAGACCAGCAGCAGTTTCGGCTTCTGAACCGAACAACGCCCCACTGACTACGCCCGTGACAGAGCCCTTATCAGCAGACAGGTTTTTACTGGTCGCGGTAAAGGCAATACCAGATAGCTTACCGCCTCTTACTTTAAAAGCATCATTTCCGGCATTTGATGCACCAAAGTTTCCAGACCATGATTTACCATGGAAATCGATCTCAATATCAACGCTGCCATTAAACATAGTCGAACCAGAGTATGTCGCAGTAGGGTTAAACTGGGTAAAAGCGTTAAGCTCAGCAAGAGAAGTCGTTACACCACCGATAAATATGCCATTCACACCTTTCTCACCATTCGGCGTATTCTCCCATTTATCCCAATAACCTAAGAATAGTGGCCCAGGTTCTTCGTCACTAAATGCAACATACTGACCTCCATTTTCACCGTCCATACCAAATTCAATATAACCATCATCATAATCGACAGCTGGCAAGCCTTCACCTTTATACTCGAAGCCATCATTACCTTTGACTTCAAAATCCAAGGCTAGGTTGGGTAATGGCCCATCTATTCTGCGTGGCTGCACTGCAGGAGCAGGGTCGTCACTTTCGTACATGTCACCGGTAATGATACCCAGTTCAGCATCACCATAATCTCCATAACCACCTTCGTCATACTCGATAAAACCGATAAAGCCGCACATACTACCCGCAGAACAACTAAGTACAGACTCGTCAGGTACGACTTCATCGGCTACAGTATTCGACCGAATACTTGGCTCATTTTGAGTGTTACGGCCCGTTTCATTAGAGCCGAAGCTTGTAAAAGCCAATGCCTGAGCATTAAATTCGCCACCAGCCGCAGTAGCAAATTTCTGCGCCCATACACCCCAGCTTTCAACAGAATCTTCCTCTTTTTCCTTTTCCGTGTTTGCAGACACAGCAAAAGAACCAGTTAATAAGATTGAAGCTATCGATGCGGATACAATATTTCGCTTAAACATCCTAAAGTCCCTATTTTAGCAACCTGTCCTATTGCTACTACTTAGTCAGGTGAATTGTGGAATTTGTTGTTCGCATTCTATACACATATAAAAAATAAGTAATTGTACCGAGGTACAAGTAGTAAGCTCTTATTCTCACTGCAAAGAAAAAGCCCGAAGTACTTTCACACTTCAGGCTTTATCGTTTATAAGCTTCCTAACACTTACCTCTTCCAGCCAAGTGTAGATCCAAGTCAAGCTTATTTCAGGGGAGGTTGTTCTTATGGACTGGTGTGGAGAATATCGTTTTACGGCTAACTGCTCCCTCATCACCCGCTATTTCTATATCAACCAGACCTGCAACGTCAGTTGCATTTTTGCCAAATATTGCACCAGCAACCTGCCCAGTCACCCTACCAGCATCGGAACTTAAATTTGCACTTTTAGCGGTAAAATTAACACCCGAGAGCTTACCGCCATTAACGGCAAAAGCATCATTTTGACTTTCCTTCCACCTACTACTGCTAAAGTTCCCAGACCAAGTTTTGCTGCTAAAGTTAATAGCGATATCAAAACTACCGCCATCGTATATAAACCCTGAATACTCAGCCACACTGCCATTAAGGTTTGAAACAAAGTCGTTTAATTGAGCTAATGTTGTTGTTACACCGCCGACAAAAAAGCCTTCTGCCCCATCAAAACCGCCATATTGATCATCATCCCATTGACCCTTTGACCAGAAGCCGTTCATCAATACTGCTTCATCACCATAATCGGTGTAGTATTCAACATAAGCTTCAAAATCGACATTATCGTCTAACCAACCAGACGCATCATGGGCACGCCCCTCTAAACCAGTAGCTTGATATGACTCGCCCTCAATCCCACTTACGCTAAAACTACCCGTTGTATCCTGACGCTCACCAAAATAATCAGGTGACACCTGAAGATCAAAGGTACCAACTTGTTCATTTTGAGGAGGGCCCATTCTATAAAAAAAGTCACCTTCATAGATGGTCGCAAAACCACAGAAAGCTCCGGCCCCACAAAGGCCTTCGACTGCATCAGGTGTAGGTGTAGGTGTAGGCTGATTAAATTCGGGCTCATTAAGTCCGTTACGGCCTGCTTCAGCTTGAGCAAGGCTAGCAAAAGCTAAGGCACCTGTATTAAATTCACCACCTGCAGCTGTTGCGTACTGCTTAGCCCACTGACCCCAGCTTTCAACTGAGTCTTCATCATCATCGTTCTGAGTATTGGCCGTCGCAGCAAGCGAACTTGTAAACAAAATAGAAGCTATTGAAGCTGACACAAGATTACGTTTAAACATCCTATTTATCCCTGTAATGGTTATGATCCAGTCCATGGCTAAAACTTAGATCAGATAGGTTATTAGTTTTATTGTGCATATTCTATACAAATATTCACCAAAGAACACTGTACTGGAGTACAATCAAAGAACTTAATTCAACTATGTTAAACAGGATACAAAGTCCTCATACTTTCCGCCCTTACTTCTTTGAATACGCTCCACATAGTCAAATTCAATTATAAAAGGATAATCAAACCGCGTAGAAAAATATCGTTCTAAACGCTGCTCTTCAGAATCAGTTAGGGGCTCGGATATAGCGATACGAATTTTTAACTTATCTATGGCTGTTTGTTCCACTTGTAACTGTTTTATAAACTCACTTTCCCAATCCCTCGAGGGAAAACTAGGCCAGAAAACCCTACCATCGGGTGTTTTCATCATATTACGTTTACGACCTAAAATTTTGTTTAAAACAGGTAATCCTCTCCCACAACAACACGCAGAACCCACTTCTGCGTAATCACCTAATTCATAACGAATTAACGGGGCTCCAAAATTAAGCAGCGTAGTTACCACAACCCTACCGATCTCACCTTCGCTACATGGTTGGTTATCCTTATCAAGAATTTCAACCAATACACCTTCTGACTGGATATGATAACTGCCATGTTCAGGGCATTGCAGGGCGATATAACCAATTTCCTGAGCGCTATACATATCAACAACTGAAACATTCCAAACCTCTTTACAAAGCTCTATTGTTTCATCGGTCAAAATTTCTCCCATAGTCCGAATTTGCTTAAGATCAGAAAACTTTATTTCATGCCGTTTACAATACTTAGCTAATTCACAGATATTTGAGGGCAAAGACAAAAGATAAGCAGGATTTTCTTCAACTAGCCATTTTACTTGAGCAGCTATATCTGTTCTGGAACTCAATAAAACTGCTGGACCGGTTTCAAATATTTTAGATATTGCACCACCCCAATGAGGACTTTTAGAGCATTCTCCAGGTCTAAGCCCCCCCCCTACAGGCCTTATAGCTGCAAGCTTTCCAGAAAAGTCCCGTTGATGCCAAATATGTTCTCTTGCAGTAAATGCCTGCCAAAACAAGCCTGTAGTTTGGGTACCATAAGCGGTAATTGGCATTCCTGTAGATCCAGAAGACTGAATTTTATTTAAGCGATCATGACCAGCTAATGGTTTTACGCTTTTTTGCTTATCACCTGCATCAATTAAGTCCTGACGAGTTAAAATTGGAATTTCAGACCACAGGTTTCTTGTAAGTTTTTTATCTAGCAGAGACTTAGGAATACGCTCTCTATATAGGGGAACAGCTTGAGCTGCATAGTTGATTAGCTCTTGAGCTTGGGACCACTGTAAATTTTCGAGTTCAGCTGTTGATAACCACTGACTCTGCTCTAATTGAAATTGAAGAGCCATATGCAAAGCGCTATCAGGAACAGGGATAACAGGCCATTTCAAGCCAGGCGCTCCTTGGCGGATCAAATCTAAAGGCATATTTTCCTCTTTGCAACATCCCTAGAAACACATAATGTTATGTAGTAAACAATACATAAACAGAAGCACAAAAAAAGGCGCTGTAAGCGCCTCTTTAATGTTCTGTACATTTAGCTAATTAGAATTTTTTTCCTAAATTAACTGAGAATTGAGTACGATCATAATCATACAGCGCTACATTGGAGCCTGCTTCTGTTCGCATCCAAAAAGCTGACAATTCAAGTTCGTTAGCAAACGTATGTTTACCACCGATTAACAACTGTATCTCTTCATCATCCCTAACTTCCAATATAAAAGGAATCTCTCCTTTATAATCGGACTCACTATAAGAAATACGGGAAAACAGACTAGTTGTAGGTTTAACCTGCCAATTTACACCCGCGAATACTTCCCAACCATCATAAGTATACTGGTCATCTTTTGAATCATTATCAAACCACTCAAAACCACCCTGGACACCAACGGTATTGTTCTTAAAGCCTTTACCTAGAGAAGCACCAACGGAGTAATAATCTGCATCACGACCCTGATCAGATGCTTGAGCGAAATCACGATCTGTATATTCTGCATCAATTGTAAGCTCTGTGCTTGCATCAAACGCCCAAGTTATAGACGGCTGCAGACCTACGTAAGTAGCTAGCTCATCATCATCTAAACGAATATGGTCTAACTGCAAAGCAACATTCGCGCGCCATTTCGCATTGGTAATCACTGCAGGTCCCGTACGTAAAGAGAGAACCTGGAGGTCAAACTGATCTTCAGTTTCATAAATACGGTTGTACAAAGAAGCACCACTCTGCCAATACAACATACCTGTATTCTGGCCTAGACGAACAGGCTTACCCGTACGATAGCTATGATCATAACTACCAGAAACCACAAGCGCAGTGTCACTCGTTGGTCTAGTGGTAATATCTAGTATTTGCCCTTCGACATTTATAACAGAGCTACCAGGACCGATATTGACATTATCGTCATACAACACACCTGCACTCAAATTGAACTTGTGTTCATGTTTAGGTGACATTTGTTCAGCGTCTTGTCTTAACTGTGCTAGAAATGCCAGGATTGAGACACGGACACTAGGAGGGGTATTAGGATCATTAAGTACTGTTTGAGCCTGCTCTTCAGCTTCTTGATATTGCAATGTCTGCATATAAGCAACAGCAAGCTCTAAACGTGCACGATGTAAAGCAGGTCTGTTACTTAAAATTGTTTGGAAAGATTCAATTGCGTTGTAAGGCGCTCCCTCTTCACGCTCTTCCATCCCTTGCTTGAAAAATTCTTCAGGATCAAACTGTTCTTCGGTGGTTTCTGCAGCAATTACTGATGAAGCCATCATCGATAGTAATACACCAGACAAAACAGAAACCCTGCTGTTATTTTCCATTCCCTAACTCCCCTTCCAATCACTTACGCTTTTTTGCGTTGTACTAGCGTTATGGCGCCAGTATAACCACTGGACATAAAGCGTACAACTAATAGAGTTGCTTCCAACTTCTTTATTCCACTATTTATCTATGGTTTTTACATACTCCCAAGTAAGTTCCTACAAAAATTAAGTAATACTCACTTCACTCGTAAACCTATATTTAGTTTGTTAGCTATGATTCATGTGCCTTTTACATGCTGTAGGTGTCATTTTTCAGGTTCTCAGATATCCTTAAGTAATATTCATATTGAGTAACAGAAATTCAGAATGAAGCGATTACCGTCTAAAGCCTTGGCAACTATCACTCTGCTTTTTAGCTGTTTATTCAGTAACTTGAGCTATGCAGGGCTCTTTGGCACCCAAGAATTGCCACAACGCTCGTTAAATGAACTGCCCGATTGGCTAAATTATATGGAACGCCATCTTCGAGAAGACACACCTGAAGAGATTTGCAAACAATCCGGCTTGTGCAACCTGAAGCCTTGGTACCGTTTTCTCGATAGCATTCGTCATTTACCTAAACGGCAGCAACTAGAAAAAGTGAATCGATTTGCCAATCAAAAGCCTTATATTTTAGATATTGATAACTACGGTAAAGAGGACTACTGGGCCGTAGTCCGCGAGTTTTTAGCTAGAAGTGGTGATTGCGAAGATTATTCTCTAACCAAATTCTTCTCCCTTCGATTATTGGGCTTCAGTAATGAAGAGATGAGAATTGTCGTATTACAAGACACAAATTTACGAATTGGGCATGCCGTCCTAGCCGTAAGATACGGTGGTGATGAGCTAATATTAGATAATCAGAGCCGCAGTATTGTGTCGCACCGAAATATTAAACATTACATTCCGCTATACACAGTAAATGAACATCGATGGTGGCTACATATGCCAGTTTTTTAAGACTGGGAGCCCTAGATAAATAACTAATTTCAATCAACTGGTAACAAACAATGAAACGCGCTTTAGTAACCGGAATAATCAGCCTGATACTTATTTTCCTGATTTGCTTAGCCTTAATTGAGCGTTTCACGACTCAACAGACCCAGCAAAACATTTCCCACTGGCAAACAACGCTTTCTGCCTTAGCAGATAACCAAAGCTTAAGTGTATCCCGCTGGATCTTCGCTACTGCAGCACCTTTAAAAGAAGTTGCTAGTAACAATTCAGTTCGACTGTATTTACAACGTTTAACAGAGCAATCTACTGAAGCACGCGAAGCTTCTGCTCAAATTGATTATTTACGTAATATGATTATCGCTACATCGAACAGAGAAGGTTACACAGACAAGAACCGTCAGAGTGTAAATGCAAACCTACGTGTTATCGCGAACAGTTCTCTAGCACTATATGACGCTAACCTTAATCTTATTGCAGGTACCGCTGGTCTCAGTAAGCTTTCTAAAACGTTGAAGGGTTCAATTAATCAACTGGATGAAAAACAGCAAGTCATCACAACAGACATTTGGCTGAATGACAACAATGTCGCTCAGATTGGTTTTGTAACGGCTATTTCTGGATTGCCACAACTAGGTAAAGAAGGCCAAACATTAGGGTACTTGATCGGCATTAAAAACCCTAATAAACAACTCTACGGCTTATTGAAGAATTTTAGCGTCACACTGCAATCTTTAGAATCAGCTCTACTACAGAAAAATGACAACGGTATCGCTTATGCGAGCCCCCTTCGCCAAGACTCCTCAACTCCTTTACAAAAACGTGTAGCACTGAATAGTCCTATTGCTTCTGCTATAGCATTTAACTCTCCTGGTGAATTCATTCAAGCTAGTGATTACCGCAAAAACAAAGTGTTAGCAGTCAGCCGAAGTATTGCTGATACCAACATGCGCTTAATCATTAAAGTTGATTATGACGACGCAATTGGTCAAACCTTAAAACAACAATCTGACCTACAGGCAATGCTTGTGCTTGGGACATTTGCCATGCTTGCCCTGCTAATTGGAGCAGGTTGGTACGGTCATCTAATTAGAGCTCGTCAAGACAATGAAGCCCTGCTAACAACAACTCATGCATTAGAAGAGAAAACCAACCTGCTGGATGCCATTAATGACAATACAGCCGATATGGTTTTGATTCTCGACGAATCCCTACAGCTATCTTTCATTAACAGAGCACTAGCAGACAAAATCTCGATCCATGCAGAAGACAGTGTAGGTAAAAATTTAAATTCAATTCTAGGTAGCCATTACGCTGAGTTTCTAACTCCCCTTGCTGAACAGTGCTTTAAACAGCAAATTGAGTTAAACGAGAAGCAAACCTTAGAACTTAAAGGTGAACAGTCGATCTTTACTATCCATCTTATTCCGATGGTTTATGGCTATAAATCAGCGGTTATGATCCATTTCCATGACATCACCCTAATAGAAGCCCATCAAGCACAGCAAACTCGCCTGCTTCAGCAGATTATGCAATCCTTGATGCACGCTATTGATCTGCATGATCCCTACTCTGCTAATCACTCACAAAAAACAGCACAAGTAGCGGTGGCTATTGCCGAAGCTATGGAGCTGTCAGAAATAGATCTATCCACCGTAGAGATCGCAGCCAACTTATGTAATTTAGGTAAGTTATCGATTCCCCAAGCGCTACTAACCAAAACAGGCAAACTTAGCGAAGAAGAAAAACAGACCGTACTAAAAGAGGTTGATTACGCGAAAGAGATACTGGCTAATATCGAATTCGAAGGGCCTGTCTTAGATACAATCACACAAAAACATGAATACTTAGATGGTTCTGGTATGAATGGATTGAGTGCTGACCAGCTAGCTATACATGCTCGAATTCTGACCACAGCAAATGACTTTGTCGCTATGATTAGCCCTCGTGCCTACCGTGAAAGCTTACCGGTAGAAACGGCGCTAGACACCTTACTGCAAGATGCTGGAACTCGATACGATAGACAAGTAGTTGCGTCACTATTCCATGTAATTGAAAACAAAATCGACCTAGGGTAACAATCTATAAACTAAGGCCTTTCCCTGATCCAGAAAGGCCTTTTGTTTTAACCTTACTGTAATTGATAAACAGTCGAACCATTCATCACACCTGCTTTATAGACTTGAGCTCCACATTCAAAAAACATCGAGTTACCCAACGTTTTAGATATACAGCCAGCTGGCAAAGTATTTAAAATTCCTGCAGGTTGCACAACTACGTAACTGACTTGGCCTGGTACTTGCTGATACAGAACACCGTTACAGTTTTGGTAAGCTATACCTGATATAACCTGCGTATAACAACCACCTGGCAACACTGTAACCTGCTTTGCATCTCTTGCATCATCACGACGATCCATTCTGCGTGCTGTTCTTCGAGCAGCCTGACGAGCGTCATCATTATCCTCCCAATCAGCCCGAGCAGATCCACCTAGATTCACCCCATCAACCTTAGCATCTACCACAGGTAACGCCGCGGTAAACACAGTAGCTGTCAGAGCAATTACAAGATAACTTTTGATGTTCATGACCTTTCTCCAACTCAGTAAATGATTAAGTTGGAAAAATGATAAGCCGAACAATTAAATTGCGATATACCGGAAAGTGCATACTAGAGCCAGCAAGGCTGGCTGCATTTTGATAACGATGGAAAACTATTGATCTTCAAGTAAGCCAGCTACTAGAAGTAAGCGCATCAACTGAGCAACACTTCTCACGCCCAATTTATGCATTACTCGGGAACGATGGATCTCAACTGTACCTTGAGCAATTCCAAGATCGATAGCAATCACTTTATTAGCACAACCTTGGGCGACAAGGTGCATTATCTCTGTTTCTCTTGTGGTCAACGACTCTAAACGCTGTTGAACTAAGGACTTCTCAGCCAACTCTTCTCTAGATTGTTGATCACTTAAAATTGCCTGTGCAATTTTCTCTAGCAACCTCGCTTCACGGAAAGGCTTCTCAAGAAAGTCCAAAGCGCCTTTTTGAATACACTCTACCGCCATTTCAACATCGCCGTGACCAGTGATGAAGATAATTGGGATCAGGGCCTTTCGTTTGATCAACTCATCTTGCAAAGCAAGCCCGCTCATACCCGGCATTCGAATATCTAAAACCAAACATCCAGGCTGCTCAGCGTCAAAAGCTTCGA
The DNA here is from genome assembly GCF_047778075.1 of Neptuniibacter sp. QD57_21. Lineage (GTDB taxonomy): Bacteria > Pseudomonadota > Gammaproteobacteria > Pseudomonadales > Balneatricaceae > Neptuniibacter. The sequence continues at coordinate 2,713,421 of NZ_CP180549.1, forward strand.
GAAAACTAGACGCATCGATAAAATCACGTACCTCATAGCCATCAGATTCAGCCATCATGCGAATCATATCCCTGAGCGTGGCATCATCGTCGACGACAAACACTGTACCTTTTTGATTTTCTGTCATAACGCTCTACTCAACTTCCTTTTCTTCAACAACGGGTAAACGGATAATAAACTCCGCTCCTTTTAGCGAATGATTCCCGGCTATAAGCTTACCTTTAGCCGCTTCAATTAAGTTTCTACAAATAACTAGCCCCAACCCCAAACCATTTTCTTTCGTGGTTCTAAAGGGTTCAAACAAGTGCGCTTGTATTTTTGCATCAAAACCAGGGCCATTATCGAGCACGGATAAGCAGATATGCGCACCCTCCTTATAGAGATTCAACTCAATTCTGGCATCCGCTTGATGCTCTAACACCTCTACAGCATTGTTTATCAAGTTGACCAACACTTGTTGCATCTGGGTTCGGCTCATTTTAATCCGAGCCGTTTCTATCCCATTAAATTCCAGATCCACACCAGCTTGCAACGCTCGGTGGGACATAATATCCATACTTTCTTGGATAACGTCCGCGAAATTAATGACCTCTTCTTTTACAGCCTCACGACGGATAAAAGACCGTGTACGCTGAATAATTTTGGCGGATCGTTCTGCTTCATCGCCAATTTTAGTAAGGCATTCAAGTAATTTGGGATCTGCATTCTCCTGCTTACTTAAGCGCAAGGCGATATCAGAGTATCCCATAATGCCAGCGAGCGGTTGATTCAGTTCATGGGCTAGCCCTGTGGCTAACTGTCCCATGGTACCCACTCGCTCTAAATGCACAATTTGGTTTTCAGCTTCCTGACGCTGATTAATCTCATGAAGCTTAGCTTTATGCTCCTCTTCAATTCGCTGAATTAGCTGATTAAAAGAATTGGCAAGTTCATCGAGCTCATCAGGCTTTTCATTTTGAGCCCGGTCTAGATGCAAAATAGGTTGATCAGCCCCCTCTTTCTGCTGCTTCATAAAGTTGATCATCCTCAAAAGGTGTTGACCGACAAGACTGCGAAAAAGGATAAACATAAAGAAAACAACAAAAGCTGTTTTAAAACCATTTTTGATAAGAATGATATAGAGTTGAGCAAGCATATGACTGAAGATTGCGTCGATACTAACGACTAGCTCTATAGTCCCGAGTTGTTTCTCTTCACGCTGGATATTTATGGGGTAGCTTCTGGAATTTATGGATTCATTGGCAACATACTCCAAACGCTCACCATCAGCCAAATGCAGTTTATTGGCATCTACAAATTCTAACTGATTGATCCCTTGAAGCAGCTTATGCAGCTGTGCCCTATCATCTTTCCAGATTGATTCTGCAATCGCTGGAGACATGGTTGTTTCAATAAATTGCGGTACTTGATCCAACTTACGAGTCAGTTGGCGAAATTCGAAGCCAAACTGAATAACCGTGAGAATTAATGTCACTAAGGAGCTAAACAGCACCACTCGAAGGACAAGCTTTCGGCCCAACTTATATTGAAAAAAACCTATTGCTGAATTCTTTATCACGACTTTTACTCTACTTTTGCAAATCCCATATGGGTATATGCATATTTTCGGTTTTGATCTTATTTCCTAACATAAAAATAATTAGAAAACCTAGGATCAAGCTTGTGAAAATATCATTGTCTACCCAGCAGATAGCCCCTGTCTATCCCAGCAAACCCGTACATGCTGACAACAGGCACATTGGTATTCAGGAAAAAAGGGAGAACGCTGAATTCAAGGCAGTTTTACTGAAAGCTCATCAAGTAGCACAGGAAAAAGAACTTGTGGAGATATATCGTCATGTCACCGAACGGGCTTCTGAACTGTACAACGGAGAGGCAAAACCAAGCGAGTTAGAGATTTACCAGTATGATGGTAGGCGCGAACTAAATATCAAACATCATTCAGCCGCGCATAGATTACATCTTACAGCCTAATGAAGGGTTGGCGGCTCTTTAGGCTCATCTGGAACGATGATATGGCCACTGCTATCAAGCACCAATACACCATGCTCTACGCCTAGTTCCAACATCTGCTGTAGCATCATCTGAGTAAGGTGAGCACTAATGATCAAGCCTGCAGGTGGATCACCTTCGAACAGATCTTCGTCGATTAGATCTTCCGGTCGAAGCCCTAATAACAACGGATTCTCTGCAACTAGGGGCGCTATCTCTTCCGGGGCAAAGACAGAGTAATCAGAGGATATATCGAGTGCTTGTTGATAGGCATCTTTAGTACGAGAGTTTTCCTGCAACGCATCTAAAAATGCAGATTCAGCTGCAGAAAAAATACCGGATAGTTTACTCGCACCTCCTAAAGCGATATTCCGAGTAGCCACCTCAGAAGTACTGTAATCAACATCGATTGAGTATTGGGAGTCTTGATTCAACTCTTCCTCATCTACCAAGACATTGCCCTCTTCATCAATATCAAGCCACTCTCGCTCAACAGCAACAGCTAACAACCCCTCTAACGCTGCCGCTAAAATATTGCAGCAAATGATGACTCCGACAGAAGGGTTTTCACTTTCTTGGCGGTTCATGATCAGATCACCTGCGCGAGCAGCAAGTAAGGTCGGATCTTGTTCAATGATCTCAGCTAGCCTATCCGCTTCAATAAATAGAACCTCATGGCACAATCGCTCTGCAGTTAGATAAGGTTCTGAACAACCGCTAGCCTGCATTCGTGCCACATATTCTGCACGTACATCTTCCAGCAAGGCTGTCAGTAATCCACTCATAAGGCACCTAATTTATAAATTAATTTGCAAGATTAGCATTTAACACTAAGGTTACTATGACAATGGTCGATTGTTACTAAGGAAGCAACAAAAAACTTAAGGAAATCAAAAAATGCGCGCATGGAAACAGAGCTCTGACAAACCGGCCGAAGAGGAAGAAGGCAGTATCTATATTTTGTCGGACAATTAGAGCAAAGAAAGCAGCCTGTCATATTGGGTAGTTATCGACAGGCTTTCTTCTAGTGAAGCGTCATACCTATAGGTGAAACACCTTTCTTAAGCTCATCAAAACGCTCACGCAGATCAACTAGCTTAGTCAAACCATAATCCTCTGGCGACACAGGTAGTTCAAACCAGTCCAATGCCCAAACACGGGTCATCAGCTCATACTCACCAATTAAGGCATCTAGGTAGATCATAACGGCTTCAACCCGTGGATCCATATCCAGCACCTTTGGCGCATCTTCCAGATAGATCTCTAAATGCAGACGCTTTTCTACAATGACTATACGGAACCAAAAATCCGACAGCTCACAAAACTCATCGCCAATATTGATCGTCAACGGTACTGGGTCATAGCGATTATTAAACGCTTTAAACTCTATACCTGTTAGGTCTGGCGCAGCACCAATCAGACTCAAAACTGATTGAATAGACTCAGGAAAGCCGTCACAACCGAATACCATTTCGATCGCTCCATCCTGATCTTCATCACTTTGAAAATGGAACGTAAGGTTACGATCAATTTTCTGCAACTGCTCGCGATACTGAGTTAATAGAGGCTCAGCATCAAAACGGTCATCACTACGGCTAGATAGCAACTGCTCAATCGTGTCCTGCAGTTGCTCCCAGAACGAGCTTATCTGTTTTCGATCTAATATCATTAGCGGGTGTGCTTATTACTTCGTGCGGTAAATCTTATGTGCGTGGTACTACAACACCTGTTTGACCTTGATATTTACCATCTCGGTCTTTGTATGATGTCTCACAAACTTCATCTCCCTGAAGGAATAACATCTGTGCAACACCTTCATTTGCATAAATTTTTGCAGGTAGTGGCGTAGTATTAGAGAACTCTAGGGTAACGTGCCCTTCCCACTCAGGCTCTAAAGGTGTGACGTTCACGATGATGCCACAACGAGCATAAGTGCTTTTACCTAAACAGATAGTTAAAACATCACGCGGAATTTTGAAATATTCAACAGTCCGCGCTAGCGCGAAAGAGTTAGGCGGAATAATACAAACATCCGATTGGATATCGACAAAGCTACCATCATCAAAATCTTTTGGATCAACAATCGATGAATTTATGTTGGTAAAGACCTTAAATTCATTTGCACAACGAACATCATAACCATAACTGGAAGTACCATAAGATACGATACGTGAGCCATCCACTTCGCGAACCTGACCAGGCTCAAAAGGTGAAATCATATCTTTCTCTTCCGCCATACGACGAATCCAGCTATCTGCTTTAATGCCCATGTTGGCTTTCCATCCGGGTGATAATTTCGAGCCGGCAATTGTACCTTTTTTACGCATGAGGAACAAAAAAAACGACCTCAATTGAGGCCGTTTTAGATTGAAGGGGGAATTCAATTCAATTTTGTATAGGTTTCACTATTTCTAGTTGAGAAGATTAGCCGTCTTCTCATATTGCTCAGCTAGCCAAAACTCAGCTGCGGTTTGTCCTTCGTCACGCAGTGTATTTGCCTGACGGCGAAGCTCTGCAGCCATCTCACGCCGAGTTAAAGCGGAGGGTTTTGGCTTCATCATTTTTATATTTGCAGTTGCTCTATAATCCATCGTTCATCCCTTTACTTATTCTTATAGTGTTTATTATTTATACAGCTTGAACCTTAGATTGTAGACCCCTTTTCTAAATCCACCCAAATAAATGTTCAACATTTGATCAAAATCAATTTATTGGTCGTGTATGAAAACAGTGTTACACGGCCAAACTTAAAGAGAACGCCAGAAACAAATAAAGCCCTATAAAGGGCTTTATTAAGAGTCAAAACAGCGACTAGCTATTTCTTAGTCATCTTCAACGATAATCGAAGGCACGCGGATATCATTGTCTGCGTTATGCTTTGCCAGCCTCGCAGCAAGTGTACGTGCAACCGTACGATAGATCTGCGCGTGCTCCCCTTCCGGGTCTGCAGCAACAGTTGGCGCACCTGAATCAGCTTGTTGACGAATTGTCAGTGCTAAAGGTAATTTACCTAACAATTCTGTATCGTAAAGCTCTGCGATTTCGGCACCACCACCGTCACCAAAAATGGCTTCGGTATTACCGCACTGGCTACAAATATGAGTGCTCATATTTTCCACAACGCCCAGTACATTAATATCGACCTTACGGAACATCTCGATACCTTTTTTGGCATCAAGCAAAGCGATGTCTTGTGGTGTTGTAACGATAACGGCACCAGAAACAGGTACTTTCTGAGACAGTGTTAATTGAATATCACCGGTACCCGGCGGCATATCGATAAATAGATAATCAAGATCTTGCCAACGAGTCTGTGTTAACAATTGCTGCAGCGCGCCTGCGGCCATAGGGCCACGCCAAACCATAGCAGTGTTATCTTCGATCAGATAACTCATGGACATAGATTGAAGACCATGGGCTTCAACTGGGTTAAATGTCTTTTCATCATAAGGCTGCGGACGAACGCCTTCTGCAACACCGAGCATCATTCCTTGGCTAGGGCCATAGATATCAGCATCCAGAACACCGACTTTAGCCCCCTCTGCAGCCATTGCTAGCGCCAAGTTAACCGTAGTCGTTGATTTACCAACCCCCCCTTTACCTGAAGCAACCGCAATAACGTTTTTCACGCCTTCCATCACTGGAATGCTGTTTTGGCTAGGGCTCGCCGATATGTTGTGACCAATAATTACATCGCATTTATCTAAACCACCGATCTCTAATAATTTAGCCTGCAGATCCGCTTGTAATTTCGAAGCAACACCTTTGGATGGATAGCTTAATACTAACTCTACGCTAGCTGATGATCCTTCTGCTTTAATTGCATTTACAAAACCAGCAGATACCAGATCTGTTGCTGCAACCTCATCCTGATACTGACCTAAAACTTGGTTAATTTGCGCTTCAATATTTGACACTTTTATACCGCCTAAAAATTTCTTACTTAACTCGGAATAAGCCTAATGCGATGCTTTTTGATAATAACCGAGTAATTTAGTGGGAATAATGCATTTTAATACTTGGGCTGTCCAGACTTTTCCCTGTCACGCCTCCTTCTTTAGAAGTCAGAAAGGAGACGGATTCCACGAATACCAATAAACAATATCTAGATTACTTACTCTAAGCCGCACACTGCTCCGCCAATGTTTTCGCACTACAAAAATCTGTTTTACCGCTACCAAGCACTGGCACTTCAAGTACTGCATAAATTTCTGAAGGAAGCGTTAATGGAGGCATTCCACCTTCTATTAACTGATTCCTCATTGCAGAAGAATCATGCTCACCCTCAACTAGCAAAATAACCTTTTCACCTTTCTTGTCATCAGCCAAATTCACTGCCACTAGTGGTAACTCAGGTGCATTCAACAACTCTCTAACTTGGCCTTCAACAGAGGTTAAGCTCACCATTTCTCCACCAATTTTGGCAAAGCGACTATAACGGTCAACAATAGTCAGGAAGCCATCTTCGTCAACATGACCTTTATCACCACTACGGTACCAGCGTAGACCATCCATCTCGACGACTGCAGCTTCTGTCTTCTCTGGATTGTTAAGATAACCTTGCATGATCTGAGTACCACCAATCAAGATCAAGCCATCTTCACCTGTCGGCAGTTCTTCAAGTGTATCAGGGTCAACAATACGGAACGTTGATCCAGGTAGCGCCATGCCGACTGTTCCCGTCTTATTACCCACCTGAACAGACCACCAATCCGTATCTAATGAATCAGGCAAGTTAGTGCTAGCAACCGGTGTTGTTTCTGTCGAACCGTAGCCCTCAACGACAGGCACATGGAACTTACTTTCAAATAGATCACGTACCTTAGGATCTAGTTTCTCAGCGCCTGCAACCACAGTACGCAGTGACTGAAACATCAATGGGTGAACACGTTTATTACGCGCGTATAAGCGCATAAATGTCGACGTTGCACACATAAGCGTTGCTTTGTAGCGCGCTACTCCTTTACCAATTTTCACAGCATCGGTTGGATCTGGGTGGCACACAACCGGCATGTCTTCAATCAGTGGCATAAAGCAAGTCACAGTCAAACCAAATGCATGGAATAACGGCAAGGTTGCCATTATGCAGTCGTCATCTCGTACATTAAGAACATCTGCGGTCTGTCGTAGGTTAGCCATAATATTCCGATGGCTAAGCATAACGCCCTTCGGAGCGCCTTCACTGCCGGATGAAAACAAAATCGCTGCCGTATCTTCAAGCTGGGAGGGCTTGCATAACAGAGCCTGCAAAATAAAGGTCGGGGCAACGCTAACGAAACCTAGTGTGAATATCGCCTCTGCTTTACTTATTTCAGCTTTAATATCTTCCATGTAAAGCACTCGACGGCCTTCAAATAAGCTATCTAGATCGATACCTCGCGCTTTAAGCTTTTTCACAAACTTTTTCGCCGTAACAATTGTTTGTACCTCAGCTTGCTCCAACGCGGACTGGATAGCTGGCATAGGGGCTGTGAAGTTAAGATTTACAACCGTTTTACCTGCCATCAATGAAGCAATATTCGCAATGGCACCGGCACTGGATGTTGGCACCAACAAACCTATATTTTTACCTTCAGTTCGGGCAATACGCTTTTTAAACAAAGCACAGGCGGTTAATAACTTGGTTTGACTAACCGGACCACCATCAACATCTGCAATAGCGTAACCTGAACGAGACGACTTCATACTACGAACAAAGGCTTGTGGGATTGTCTCCAAAGTCTGTGTGTATTGATCCCATGTATGAATCGACAGCTCGAAAACTTTTTTCTTCACTTCAGCAGCGGTACTACTGATAGGCATCTGGGCACCAAACGCCACAGTGACATCACGCTTTCCAGATTCGTTACGAATCACTTTCATTTTGTCGGTTGAGCGAGAGAAACGACTCCCCCACAAACCACGCATATAGAAAGGTACAATCACACCTTTAGCATCAACACAGGCTCTTTCAAAACCGCGCTTAAACTCACCTAACTGACCTAAGTGGCTAATAGCGCCTTCAGGGAAAAGACAAACTACTTCGCCAGCACTGATAAGTTCGCCTACCTGCTCCAATGCCTGACGGTTCTTACCCTTGGAGATAGGAATAACTTTATAGATATCCAAGAACCAACGTAGATACCAACGCTCATAGATACTACGCTCCATCACAAAGTGGATATGGCGTGGACAAGCCATCTGGATAATTGCCCAATCCAGCCAGCTGATATGGTTACCTAGCAAAAGCGTTCCTTTACCAGATTCAGGTAGATTTTCGAAACCTAAAACCTGAAGCTTGTACTTACGGCGGAACAGCATCATAACTAGAAGACGAATGAATGCCTGTGGTAACGTCACAATCGCAAACACCGCTCCTGCGACACCAATTGCAGCCAAAAGAAATAGAAGCCACACGCCATCAACACTGTTCCAAGCGAAGACTACTGTCATCGCAAGAAAACCAAGCATCATTAGGTTTTGAATAAAGTTACTACCTGCTAATACACGTCCACTTTCTGATTCACTGACATGAAACTGAATCAATGCATTCAATGGCACACACATCAGCGCGCCAAACAAACCAATTGCGAAAAATACAGCCGATTGCATCAACATAGTGTCAAGCTGAGGCAATAAGATTAAGCCTATAGCTACGCCGACAGCACCCACAGGGATTAAACCAACATTGATGTAATGTTTAGAAAAGCGTCCAACCAGAATTGAACCGAACAATATACCCACACCCGCCAGCGCCATAGTGCCTTGAATCACAAATGTATTGCTCTGTTGTAGATACTCTTCTGCGAATGCAGGGAATACAGCCAGCATAACTTGGCTAATAGACCAGAACAGAGACAAACCAATAATTGCAAACCAGATCGGGCGCTTACCTTGTAACAACTGAATATTGTTTTTAAGTGTTTTACCTTTTAGATAGGCCGATCTGTCAAATTTTGCTGTTTGATCAGTTTCACGTAACTGCGGTAATTGATAGGCAAGATAGAGCTCAATCAACGCACCCGCGACTAAGATCCAACCCAATGGTGCATTTTTAATAAGGCTCTGTTCTGGCGTAATTTCGGTCAAACCTGCTAAGCGCATCTCGAAAAGCAACGAGAACACGACAATTCCACTCAGAATAGCGATCATCGTAACCGCCTGAACCCAAGCATTACCTTCACTTAGATTATTTGTCCCCACCATCTCTTTGATATAGCCATACTTAGCCGGTGAGTAGAATGCACTTTGCAAAGCAAGAATAAAGGTAAGCGCAAATGCAGGTATAAATAACCCCATGTAATAACAAGCGGTTATCAACAAGGTTATGCCAACCGCTCCCCATGCTGATAAACGCATAACGTTATTCTTAGGATATTTATCGGCAAGAAAACCGGAGGGGGTGAACAACATAATAAATGGCAATAAGATTAAGCCATTCACAACTGCTGTCAGCAAAATTTGCAGGTCACCATCATAGGCTTTAAACAGGGTGTTTTGGATAACAATTTTATGCCCTAGATCCACAAATGCATTGATAAATGCAATGCAGATAAAGGCAGTAAAGCCGGTTATTTTAAGTAAGTCTTTCATGCTGTTCTCCAACCCTGTCCCACATGCTTTTGGCAGAATACAGGCTAGCAGTCTGCTCGATCATTTAAGAACGGCTAGTCATCACCAACCGAGAGTAGAAATATATAAGATCTGCTATCCAAAACGAGGAACTACAATACAAGTAGCGATATTTAATACTTCTGGTGAAAGATTACAAATAGGATTTAACACACGCTTATAGAAGTTACTTCTATAATCTACAATTGCCTGCGAAGAAATATGTCTTAAACTAATTGTAACGTCCTTACGTTTAAAGGCAGAATAGATCCATACTGATGTTTTCGAACGGTGAATAAAAATGATAAGTTCGTTCAGTAAACCGCTACAAATCATATGCCTAGTTTTATGTTCATTTCAGGCTTCAGCAATGAACGTAACCTTCATCAACCCTGGTAAACAGGGTGAACGGTTTTGGGATATGGTTACAGAGACGATGCAAGCGGCAGCCACTGACTTTAACATTAAACTTGAAGTGATATACGCTGAGCGCAACCGCGTAGAAATGGCTTCATTAGGTATTAAAGCCACTCAACGGGAAGTTCCTCCCGATTACCTGATTCTGGTCAACGAAGAGCAAGCTGCTGAAAAAATAATACTTGCAGCTGCCGAAAAGAAAATAAAAACACTCATGTTACTGAGTGACTTCTTACCAAAACAAAGAGATCGTGTAGGCTTTCCCGGTGGTAAAAACCCTCATCTACTAGGTGCCATTACTCCTGACTACTTTGCTGCAGGCAAGCGTATGATGACCGCTTTATTGCACTGTGCAGAACAAAAGCAGCATAAAACACCCTACCATGTTCTTGCGATTGGCGGCGATCAACTCACACCGGCCTCTATTGGACGTAACGAAGGAGCGCTCTCTGTTATTAAACAGCACAACGAGTTAAAACTAGATCGTTTTCTCTATGCCAATTGGAACCAGAAAGATGCTGAGCGACTAACACGGAAATATCTGCATTGGGCTCAACAAAATCAGATAATCCCCTCTGTAATCTGGGCTGCAAATGATCCTATCGCTTTTGGCGCAAAAGCAGCATTAGAGGCGCATAATTTAAAAGCTGGAGAAGATGTATGCTTAGTCGGACTTAACTGGTCCTCAGAAGGCCTTAAGCTAGTTAAAAACGGAGAAATGTTATTAACCGACGGAGGACATTTCCTCGGTGGGGCTTGGTCCATGGTGTTATTACATGATTACCATCAACAACAGCTCAAGGGAATTGATACACCTATAGGTGATATCCGTTTTCAGATGCAAAGTATTGATAAAACCAACATCAATCTATACTTATCTCATCTGGGCAATGAACAATGGAATAAAATTGATTTCACCCAATTTGCTCTTTCTGATGTAGATGGATCTACCGACTATGACTTTTCCTTAGAGAAAGTATTCAGTTCCATTACACAATAAAATAAGGTCGTATATGCTATCTCACTTACGATCACTGCAAGCTAAATTACTTCTGGTATTAATACCTGGAGCATTGATCGCCTTATTAATTTCCTTTGGCTTTTCTGCATACCAAACCTCACAGCAGCTTGAGCAGCAGCTACAGGAAAAAAAAGACAATCTTCAGAGCTTACCTGCCAGTTTGGCTGTACCCCTATGGAACTTTAATACGAAAATTTTACAAAATATTGTTGGTTCAATGATGCTCGACCCGGATTTGCTGAAAGTCGAAGTTCGGGATGAAAGTAATAACATTGTATATGAACAACAATCTAATGAATTGGGGCATGTGGATATCGCCTTTACCCTGGAAGCCCCAATTATCTATAGCAATGCCCATATAACCCAACAAGCCGGCACCATGATAATTATAGTTGGTAATACCCGTTTACAAGCCAATCAACAACGCGCTTTAAACGAAACCCTAATCACATTATTAGTAATGGTTATAACGCTACTAACCACCGTATGGCTTATTTATTATAAATTACTAGGCGGACCTATACAGGCCATACTGCAGGCTATAAAAAATAGCAAAGGCGATGCTTTTTTTGCGAAAGTGCAACACACATCTAATGATGAGTTAGGCGAAATTGCCAGTGCATTTAACGATATGCAAAATAACATTGAAGAACATCACCTTCGTCTGAAAAACAGTGAGTTACGCCTGAGAACGCTATACCACTCGACACCATCATTAATTTTCAGCTTTGATCAGCAAGGCATGATCAAAGATGCCAGTGATTATTTCCTGCAAAATCTAGGTTATGATCGAAGGGAAATTGTCGGCCATATGTTAAGCCACCTTCTCTATGATCAAAAAGATACAAACCAAATAAAAGACTGTATTCAAACTCTGTGGCTGAAGGGCAACTTAGCCGAATACCCTATAAATATAAAAACCAAGTCAGGGCAAAAAATGGAAGTCCTGATGGATGCAACACTTTCCGCCAGCGACTCCTATCCAGGGGCATTAGCCGTCATTACCGATGTCACCAGCCTAAATCAGGCAAGGAGTGAACTGGAATATCAAGCCAATACCGACGCCTTATCCGGCATAGCAAATCGCAACCATTTCCAGAAATACTTAGATTCACTATTTGAAAAAAGGCAAGAATGCCAAAGCCCCTTTGCACTGTTTTTTATAGACTTAGATCATTTTAAATCAGTCAACGATACCTACGGCCATCACGTTGGAGATAAACTTATATGTGCTGCAACTAAACGCATTAGCTCTCAATTACGCAACAACGACCACATTGCTCGGCTAGGGGGAGATGAGTTTGCAGTAATACTGCAAAATCTACAGTCACCAGAAAAAGCAGAAGAAATAGCCAGTCGCATAGTCAGTAAACTGGAAGAAAGTTTTCATTTAGCGGCAAGTGAGATCTATATTTCTGCATCAGTTGGGATTTCCATGTTCCCTTCCGATGCCGATAATCCAACCAAGTTAGTACAAAATGCAGATATCGCCATGTACCGCGCAAAAGAGGGAGGGCGTTGCCGTTATGCCTTTTACACACAGGAACATAATCAACATATTCAACAACGGGCTAAGATAGAAGCGCTATTACGTAGAGCGATTGATGATCAATTACTGGAACTGCATTACCAGCCTATCTTCAACCTTAAAAATGCCCAAATCACTGGTGCAGAAGCTTTATTAAGGCTCCGCAACGGTACAGAACTTATCTCCCCAAGCGAGTTTATTCCCATTGCCGAAGAAACTGGCTTGATAGTCCCTATTGGAGAGTGGTGTATACAACAAGCCTGCAAACAACAAGCCTTCTGGCGTGAAAATTTAAAACCGAATTTTTACTTATCTGTAAATGTATCCATACAGCAGTTTCAGTCCAGCCAATTTATCCACTGTATTAAAACTGCAATTGAAGAGCATCGCATACCTCCGGAAACTCTATTAATCGAGATTACGGAAAGCCTATTACTGCTTGATAACCAAGCAAATCAACGCATATTCAAAGAACTTGGTTCACTTGGCTGTAAGATTGCTATAGATGACTTTGGTACCGGTTTTTCTGCTTTAAGCTATCTGATGAAATTCCCACTAGATATACTAAAAATAGATCGCTCTTTTATTAGTAACTGCACTGATAAAGGGGCTTACCACGGCCTAGTCGAAGCAATTATTCAAATGAGTAAAAGTATGCGACTAGAAGTCATTGCCGAAGGTATTGAAACCCAAGAGCAATTAACAGCTCTTCGCCAGATTGAAAGTAAAGTGTACGCTCAGGGTTACTACTTTTCTAAACCCCTTAACGTAAAAGAATTTGAGGATAAATGGGCCTCCCTTCAACAAGAGGCCCATGAAAAAATTGTGGTTTCGCCTAAACGTTAAGAGCGTTTACATTAATCCTTTAACTGCGACTTAAATACACACCACACTCAAGATGATCGGTATAAGGGAACTGATCAAAAATCGCAAAGCGTTTTAACTCATGTGTTTGCGTGATAACTTTTAGGTTTTCAGCCAATGTGTCTGGGTTACAAGAGATATACAGAATATTGTCGTACTCTTGAACTTGCTTAACCGTATCATCATCTAGACCAGAACGCGGTGGATCGACCAAGACCGTTGTAAAGTTACATTCGTTCAATCCAAGATCTTTAGTACGTCGTTTCTCTACTGCGCCGCTTAATACTTGAGAAAACTCTTCTGAACTAATTCGAACCACATCAACGTTATCAATGTTGTTTTCCTCAATATTAAATTGAGCTGCTCTTACAGATGTCTTGGATATTTCAGTCGCAACAACACGTCTGAAATTTTGCGCCATTGGCAGCGTAAAATTGCCGTTACCGCAATATAACTCTACCATATCTCCACCGGCATTTTGTGTAGCATCTAATGCCCAAGAAATCATATGACGGCACACTTCGCCGTTTGGTTGAGAGAAACTGTTTTCGACCTGCTTGTAGATATAATCGCGGCCATTAATATCTAGCTTTTCGATTACAAAATCTTGATCCAATAGTATTTTAGTTTTGCGAGAGCGACCAATTAACTGAATGTTGTATTTCTGTTTAAGTTCACGTGCAGCTTCAGTCCATGTCTCATCAATAGGACGATGGTAAAGCAAAGTTACCAGCAGTTCGCCACTTAAGGTACTTAGGAAATCGATCTGAAACAGTTTTCGACGTAACACTTCATTTGGGCGAATGTCTTCAAGCAAATTAAACATAACTTCTTCAATTCGTTTAGACACCATTGGGCAGTGATCTATACGAATACGTGCATGTTTATTGCCCTTTTCAAACATCACATAGTAAAGGTCATCATCTTCGTGCCAAACACGAAACTCACAACGCATACGATAGTGACTTTTTGGCGATTCAAACACCTCTATCTCTGGCAAATTAAAATCAGCAAACTGTTCAGCAGTTGCTGCTTTTTTAACCGTTAATTGCGCTTGGTACTTTTCAGGTTCAACAACAGAGATAGACATTCATGCCTCAAACAAAGAACTTAAAACAGAGAAAAGGGGGATAAATCCCCCTTGATAAAGATGCATATTCTAGCAGGATGATAAGTTAGGCAAAACTACTCTTCACCCCTCCACAACCTGGATGAGAAAATTTATATCGACTCGCCAATTGCTGCCAATGGTTTATCTTATCCTCCAACCCTAAACGTTCCAAATAGTGATAACTTAAACGACTAGAAATCTGACAGCCCAGCACATTAGTCACATTAGGTAAAATAGCATCTGCAACGTGCACAGCCGTCAGTGCCGAAAAATCATCTGATTTACTCGACGCAGGAAAATGATGGAAAAGCACTGTTTCAATGACGGCAGGAGAAATATTCCAAAGCGATAACAAATACGCGCCAGCTTCTGTATGACTAACTCCCATACGCATTTTCTCAACTGCATATAAAGGCTGATTAAGATCTGTCGCTTCCTGCATAACCTTTTGATAGCCTTCAGGATCATGAGTTGCAAAAATCAACATACCGAAATCTTGTAAAAGTGCTGCTAAAAATGCTTGATCAGTTACAACGGGTGACGCTTTTACTGTACGACAGATCTCACGTGCTAAGCCGGCAACTAGAACAGAACGGTCCCGAATATGGTCAAATGCAAAGCTACTCCAACGCCCATCCTGAGGAAAATGTTCGAATACCTTGTTAGTTAGCACCAAATCCCGAACTTCACGCACACCAAGCAAAGACACCGCTTCTTGCAGGCTACTTATATTACGCTCTAAAACAAAACACGCCGAATTAACCAATTGTAAGATTTTGGCAGCCATCGCCATATCTTTTTCGATAATCCCTGCAATTATACGAGCATTACTTTTTGGAGAAGATAAGGCCTCATTAAGCTCTACATAGATATCAGGCAGAGAAGGTAAAACCTTAACACTCCCCACAAGTTCACGCACTTTATCTTGCCCTAGAATTCGTTGTGCCCTTGCACTCTCAGATATTCCTTGACCTAATTGCTCAGGCTCAATATCTAAAGGATAAAGTCGATGACAACATTCAGAAAAAGCGACTCGAGTAGACATACTCATAGGCCGATAAAGTCCTACCCTCATTGAACCGGGCTGTATATCTATAAGATTTTTAAGATGTGTTAACTCATCTTCAGCTTTAAAGCTACCTAGCTGTAGCATGATGATGGCGTAGGTTTCCTGCTGCGCAGAATTGAGCAATTGCTCCCAATCTGTAACCAAAGTCACTGAGTAATTAAAAAGTCCTTTTAGCTCATTCAGATAGGCATCAGCATCCGTTTTGTCAGAACATAGAAACAGAGCTTTATCTAACTCTGCATTGTGTGTAAGCATAAATTCACTTTTGGCTGAACACAAAACCAAAAATAAATGATCTCATGTTCTTAAGAGTAAACATCTCCCTTAACCAATACAGCCTGCTTAAACCTCCTGTATCCCTGCAGACCGAACAGTCGCATAGCTTACTTAAGTATGAACAATATTCCTACTTTTTGTAGGGCTTTAATTATTTTTACACAAAACCGACCTGAGCTTGATATTCCGATGTAATAATCTGCCAACGAGCCAATTCAGGCTCCATACCTATTTCTTCGATATAACTCATACTCAAACGGCTAGACATATCACAGCCGACAACACTCGTTGCAGCAGGCAATAAGGCATCGGCCACATGTACCGCAGTTAAAGGCGTAAATCCAGCTGCAGCATTAGCTTTTGGAAAATGATGGAAGAGAACGGCTTCTATCACGCGTGGAGGAAGATTCCATAAAGCTAAAAGATACGCCCCGGCTTCAGCATGGGTTACACCCAACTCTAATTTTTCAATTGCATAAACTGGCTGTTCCATCAGTGCTGCCTTGCTAATAACACGGTGATATTCAGCAGGATTATGGCTTGCCAGTACAAGCACACCAAAGTCATGTAATAGGCCTGCTAAGAAAGCCTGCGCTTGGACATGACGATCTGCCTTAGCAGCCCGGGCAATATGCTGTGCAGCTCGGGCCACAGCCATCGAGCGTTGATGGATCTGTTTAAAAGAGAAACTCTTCCAGTCATCTGTTTGCGGGTACGACTCAAACAGATGGGATGTTAATACTAGGTCTCGAATCATTCTGACACCAAGAATGGTTACCGCCTCATGAATCCGATTAATTTCTCGACTTAACCCAAAATAAGCAGAATTAACCAACTGCATTATTTTTGCGGCCATTACTGGGTCTTGTTCAATAATTTTAGCTATTTCTCGTGCATTCGAACGATCAGAATTCAGACAATTATTTAACTGTTCATAAACATCAGGTAGAACAGGAAGAGCTTTTAATGAAGTAATATAATCTCTAACAACCGGCTTATTGATTAGACCTGTGACATGTAAACTGTTGTATATATCATCAACGAGCTCTTGGGGATTACAATCGATCGGCAATGCATGGTGAGCTAACTCTGAGGCTCTTGCTGCTTGCAAAGGGGTGAGAGGACCAGAGATAACAACACGAATTATCCTAGGGTGTTTTTCTACAACATGCTGTAAAACATCTAAACCTTGTGAGGGATTCGTCCCTAAAGGAAAGACTAAAATATTTGCTGATGATTGTTCTAATGCCGGCAATAGCTGTTCAACACTATCTACAGTTATTGTTTCCCAATCGGCAATATCTGCAACAGCAGTCCCTAACTTTAAACTTTCAGGGCACAATTCGCAGAATACTGCTTGATTATCAACTGCAGTGTTAGTTACGCGCGCATCCATATCAATACCTTCTGAACTTTAGTGGTCTTCCGTGACTGGTGTACATTCTACCATTCTAGGTCTAGTTGGGTATTACAAGATTGTCCAGAAATCAAACAACTGTATTAAAACTATTCAAATAAAAGCTAAATTTGCTCATTATCTATTAGTTTTGCGCAAGCACTACTTCGACAATGACTCCTCAAAATACCCATCAAAATAAATATTTAATCTTCCCCTATTAGCTGTTTTTTAACTGTTCATAAAATCGACCAAAACGCGTAGAATCTGCGGTCTATTTTTTAATGATTTTAGGTTTTCAGGCAGATCATGACTGACAGCAAACGCAAAATTCTTGTAACAAGCGCCCTTCCGTATGCTAATGGCCCTATCCATCTTGGTCATTTGGTGGAATATATCCAGACTGATATTTGGGTTCGCTTCCAGAAGCAACGTGGTCATCAATGTGCATATGTGTGTGCTGATGATGCTCACGGCACGCCAATCATGCTAAAAGCTGATCAGATGGGTATTTCACCGCAAGAATTGATCGATAAAGTAAGCGAAGAGCACCAGCGTGACTTCTCTGGTTTTATGGTTGGTTTTGATAACTACCACTCTACTCATTCACCTGAAAACCAGCACTTCTCATCAAAGATTTACACAGCTTTGCGTGATGGCGGTCATATCGCTAAAAAGACTATCACTCAGGCGTATGACCCAGAAAAAGAGATGTTTCTTCCTGATCGTTTCGTTAAGGGTGATTGCCCTAAATGTGGTGAACCAGATCAGTATGGCGATTCCTGTGAAAAATGTGGTGCAACATACAGCCCTGTTGAATTGAAAAATGCTTACTCCGCAGTTTCTGGTGCGAAACCAATTGAGAAAGAGTCCGAGCACTATTTCTTCAAACTAGGCGATTTCGAATCGTTCTTACGTAACTGGGTAGATAACCACGTTCAGGAGCAGATGATTCATAAACTGAATGAGTGGTTCGAATCAGGCTTACAAAACTGGGATATTTCCCGTGATGCACCTTACTGGGGTTTTGAAATTCCAGATGCTCCAGGTAAATACTTCTATGTATGGCTGGACGCGCCTATCGGTTACATGGCTAGCTTTAAAAACTGGTGTGATAAGAACGGTGTTGATTTTGACGAATACTGGTCTGAATCATCAGAAACTGAGCTATACCACTTTATCGGTAAAGATATCGCTTACTTCCACACCCTATTCTGGCCAGCAATGCTAGAAGGTGCAGGCTTCCGTAAGCCAACTGGTGTTTTCTGTCACGGCTTCTTAACGGTTGACGGTCAAAAGATGTCTAAATCTCGCGGCACGTTCATCATGGCTGAGACATACCTAAAGCATCTGCGCCCTGAATACCTGCGTTATTACTTTGCAGCTAAGTTAAGCTCAGGCATAGATGATATCGACCTTAACCTTGAAGACTTCCGTATGCGTGTTAACGCAGACTTGGTCAACAAAGTTATCAACATCGCTTCTCGTTGTGCTGGCTTTATCAAGAAAAAGTTTGATGGTGAAATGGCACCTGCTCTATCTGAGCCTGCGCTATACCAAGAAGCGGTTGCTGCTGGCGAAAGCATTGCCAACGCTTATGAAAATCGCGAATTCGGCAAAGCGATGCGTGAAATTATGGCGCTTGCTGATAAAGCTAACCAGTACATCGACACCGCTGAACCTTGGGTACTTGCTAAACAAGAAGGTAAGGAGAAAGCGGTACAAGATTGCTGTTCAATGGGCATCAACCTGTTCCGTGTCATTCTGACTTACCTTGCGCCAGTACTTCCGCAAGTTGCAGAAGAAGCTCAAGCTTTCCTAAATGTTGAGAATATGGAGTGGGATGCTATTGAAGCACCTCTACTTAGCCATAAGATCAATAAGTTCAAACCGTTGATGCAGCGTGTAGAAGAAGACAAAGTAAACGCAATTATCGAAGAGACTAAAGAAGTCTTGGCCGCACTCGCTGCTGCAACTGAGCAAAGCTCCAAAGCAGATAAAGGTCCATTAGCTGACGAGCCAATTGCCGATACAATTGAGTTCCCTGATTTTGCTAAAGTCGATCTTCGTGTTGTGCGCATCGCCAAAGCAGAACATGTTAAGGGTGCGAATAAACTTCTACAGTTAACGCTAGATTTAGGTGGTGAAACACGTAATGTCTTTGCAGGCATTAAATCCGCATATGCTCCTGAAGATCTAGAAGGCAAACTAACCGTGATGGTTGCTAACCTTGCTCCGAGAAAGATGAAGTTCGGTGTTTCCGAAGGTATGGTTCTGGCAGCGGGCCCTGGAGGTGAAGATCTATGGATCCTCAACCCAGACGAAGGCGCACAACCAGGTATGCGCATTAAGTAATTCAATAAGGGGCGGTCATTCTGCCCCTTTTTTCTTTCCGCTTTCAATACACTTCCTCTCGCCCTTTAATTCTCAATCTCTTCAAGCTTTATCACTTCACAACAACTTAGCTACCCAATTTCTTTTTCATTGAAATTAAAGGGTTATATTTCAAAGCAAGAAGGTCTATGCTGTTGGATAAGGTCTTTTGCTAACCATTAAAGATTGGCTAACACACCTTAGATACCGACGATTTTTTTCAGGAGCAGATATGCCGTATAACGAAGAGATCATGCAAGAATTGAATGTATTGAATATGTTTAACCTCGATACAACGCAAGAAGGTATTAAAGTTCACTCCTCCGCTAAACCCGAGATTATTGCTGCTACACAGCGCCTATTTGATAAAGGTTTAGTCACGCAAACCGATGGTGGATATTTAACACCATTAGGACACGACGCAGCTGAAAACAGCCAAACGCTATTGACCATACTATTGACCGAAAGTCGCTTATAGTTCATAAAAATAAAGGGCCTTCCGGCCCTTTATCTATTTGTTAATGCCTCAGAGACCAGCATCTGGATGAGTAGCTATAAAGTGCTCCACAACTCTACGTAGCAAAGCAGCATGTTCATCATCCCCTTGCCTTTCAGCCTTAGTGATGTCATCCAAAATAATACGCTTAATAAGCTTCTCACCTTGGTGTTCTACCAAATAGTTACCCATAGCCATAGCTATGATAGGGTCAACATGTTCATGCTCAGCAATCGCGTCTACTTCAGATGCAGATAGGCCGCTCATTTCCAAACACTCTTGATAAGTTAACATGGTTAAACACCTCTTCCTCATTGAAACCTAAATACATTCTTGTACACCCTTGCCTAAAGGATTTTCTAACCTTGGCACTTTCAGTGTAAATCAAATTAACACCTAAGCGATTCATGAAGGGACAAAGATCAAACAAGGCTGATTAAGATCAAACTATTGCAAAAATAAAGAAGCACTCTAATATCCACCATCAGACAACACCTGAATTAAAGGCATAAATATGACCCTGAATGAATTTCTACAGCAACTGGGAAATAACGATCAATTAGATTTTGAAGACACTATTCAAGTGATCGCTGATAACTATGAATTTTCCCCGACTGCTTTCACTAACGGTGACGTGCGTAACGAAGTAGGACAAAACGAAGGTAGCTGTAAAATATTCGCTTTTGCACAGCTAAACAGCCTGGATCAAGAAAAAACACTTTGCTGCTTCGGGCGTTTCTACCAAGATGTATTAAAGACACCTGAAGGTGATGATCACGGCAATATCCGTAACTTTATGCAAACGGGCTGGGAAGGCATTAGCTTTGATGGTAGCGCTTTAACGGCTAAATAATTACAAAGCTGTAAAAGTAAAAAAGCCGGTATTCAATGAATACCGGCTTTTTGTAGGTCACATAAAACTAAGATACAGGTTTAAGCAAGACTGTCATCAGCAACCTTGTATTTAGGATCTTCAATCACATTTACTTCAACTAGATTACCCGCTTTTTTCATTAGCGCACGGCACTCTGGACTTAGATGACGAAGGTGAAGCTCTTTACCTGCTTTTTCATACCGCTCAGCTAAAGAATCAATTGCTTCGATACCTGAATGATCCATAACTCGGCAATTCGCAAAATCGACGATCACCTCAGGTGGATCCATCTTAGGATTAAACTGATCACGAAATGTCTGAATTGATGCAAAGAATAGCGGGCCATTAGGCTTATAAACCTTAGTGTCGTACTCTTCACGTACTTCAAATGCCATATTACTTGCGTGTTTCCAAGCAAATACTAGCGCTGAAATAATCACACCAACAATTACCGCAACCGCTAGGTCTTGCCAAACCGTGACACCTGTTACCGCAATTACAACAATCAAATCAGAACGAGGAATCTTGCCCCATAAACGTAGACTCGCCCACTCAAAAGTGCCAATTACGACGATAAACATAACGCCAACAAGCGCTGCTACTGGAATAATTTCGATTAAGCTTGAACCAACCAAAATAAATGCCAATAGGAACAATGCCGCAGAAATACCCGAAGCTCGGCCTAATCCGCCCGAGTTGATGTTAATCATACTCTGACCGATCATGGCACAACCGCCCATACCGCCAAAGAAACCAGTCGCTACGTTAGCAACGCCTTGGCCAATACATTCTTTGTTGCCACGACCACGTGTTTCAGTGATCTCGTCGATCAAGGTCAAGGTCAGTAGAGACTCAATCAAACCGATCGCAGCTAAGATCAACGCGTAAGGAACGATAATCTTAAGGGTTTCCAAATTGATCGGAACCATTGGAATATGGAACTCAGGGAAGCCACCAGCGATGGTTGCAGCTGGGTTACCTGTCATATCAGCAAGTACATCTTGTACTGTACGAGCATCTAGATCCAAGCCAATAACCAACAGTGTAACGGTGACAATCGCAGCAAGCGAGGAAGGAATAATTCGCGTGATCTTCGGCAAGAAGTGAATAATTGCCATAGTTAGGGCAATCAATCCCAGCATAAGCATCATCTGCTCACCCTGCAACCACTGCAGATTACCTTCAGCATCGGTAAACTGGAACTGTTTCATCTGAGCAAGGAAAATAACAATTGCTAAGCCATTTACAAAACCCAGCATTACCGGATGAGGAACCAAGCGGATAAACTTACCCAAGCGGAAGATACCTGCCAAAATCTGGAATATCCCCATTAGCACAACGGTGGCAAAGAGATACTCAACCCCATGCATTGCCACAAGGCTCACCATTACTACCGCCAAAGCGCCAGTAGCACCAGAAATCATACCTGGTCGACCACCAATAGTGGCGGTAATCAGTCCGACCATAAACGCTGCATATAAGCCAACTAATGGCTCAACACCAGCAACAAACGCAAAAGCTACAGCTTCAGGTACCAGCGCCAAAGCCACTGTCAAACCTGAAAGCAGGTCGCTTTTTAGCGATTGTGTCTTAGACACAAGCAATTGGATCATTTATCACCTCGGGTAGACACTGGTTCTTTTTTGACCAGACCGTGTAAAAGCGCGCGAGTATAGCAAAAGCAATGGCTAATTTCAGGAATCAGGGGCGAATAATCCCTAATAGTTTCTTTCTTAATAAAGAAATGTTCGCAGATGCAATATCACCTGCCAATTTGGAAAGTTCCGGAAGATCTGTAACCTCTTGAATATCAATTAATTCAGAAAGATTTTTCCAAGCATAAGGCAATTTATCGCAATGCGACATCATGCCGCCATCTTTGTCTGTAGCCAGATACTTTACTCGACCAATGCCCGCAGCGAGTATTCGGGCACAACACATAGGGCAAGGTTCTAAGGATGTCAGTAACATTAAACCAGATCTAGCTGAATAATCAGGATATAGGCGTTCAAACTCATCGATCACGCACATCTCAGCATGGGCAGAAGAGTTAAAACCTGCAGAGAAAACTTGATTGCCTGCTTCCGCTAAGATATCGCCTTCTCGACTTATCAGTAGCGCCCCAACACCATAGTTACCCTTATCGGAGGCATCCATTGCCAATTGGCAACAACGGAGCGCCCAGCCTTCCATGCCACACCTATATTCATGGCTATAAGTGGCTAAACGTATCCTTAAATTATCGATGTTAACTTCACTATCTGACATATCGCACATAGGTATATCCATCTGCTGAATAATGTTACCTAGTATGGTTTAAATCAAAGCAAAAGGTCTAATTAAGCAAGGTCGAGTAGATTTAATTGCTTAGGTTGCTGATCTAGCAAAGGTTTTAATTTATATCCAACACCGAGTAATCGCACAGGTCGCCCTCCCCGATTAAATGCATCGATCAGCAGTTGGCGAAAATGAGCTAAATCTGGAATTGCGACGGAATGCTCAGCCGTAGTTTGGATGAAATCAAAAAATTTAACTTTAACAATCACGCCTGTGATTTGTTTATCCTTGCCGTGCTTTGCAAACCTTTCAGCTAACTCCTCTAATAAGGTCGGTAGTTTTTCTAAGCACGCATCTACATCACCTAGATCATTTGCATAAGTATGCTCAACACTAATAGATTTTCTAATCCGGCTGGTCTGTACAGGCCTATCATCAATGCCTCTTGCAAGCTCAAACAAACGCTTTCCGAACTTTCCAAAGCGCTCAACCAGCTCAGCCAATGAACGTTTTCGAAGATCTAAACAGGTAGAAATGCCCATCGATCCGAGCTTTTCTGCGGTTTTCTTACCTACACCGGAAATTTTATCTACCGATAAGTCATCTAGAAATGCTGTGATTTGAGAAGGTTTGACGACATATAAACCATCAGGCTTATTCCAATCACTGGCAATTTTGGCAATAAATTTATTCGGAGCAACGCCTGCCGAGATAGTAATACCTACTGTTTCTTTCACCCTCTGGCGGATCTCTTCAGCAATATAAGTTGCACTTCCCTGGCAAAGATCAGTCCCCGTCACATCTAAGAAAGCCTCATCAAGAGATAACGGTTCAATGATATCGGTATAGTCTCGAAAGATATCCATAATCTGTCGAGAAGCTTCACGGTACTTATCCATGTTGCCATGTATGACGGTGAGATCAGGGCACAATTTAAGGGCTTGAGCGGTCGCCATAGCCGAGCGCACCCCATACTCACGAGCTGGGTAATTACAGGTTGCAATGACCCCTCGACGAGAAGGGTCACCGCCAATAGCCATAGGCACTTGCTTTAGTGCTGGGTTATCTCTCATCTCAACCGCAGCAAAAAAACAATCACAGTCACAATGAATGATTTTTCGTTGCATAAAAACAAATACTGTTTATTTATACAGTTATATTATTTTCATTTCATCGAAAAATCAAAATTCTTTGCTAAGCTGAAGGATAAAGGCTTTAGGAATTCTGGGTAGCTCTCTCTCTTCCTCTATATAACTACCCAGAATTCCTCCTTCAACTCAACCAGAGAAATCATATGGATAACGATCCTCACGGTTCCAATACCCGTTCAGGGAAAGATAGACGAGAACTCAAGGACCGACGCTCCGAAATAAGGTTTGAACCTGATAACCCCAATCGCCGACAAAACCCAGGGCGAAGAGAAGAAGACGGCGACCTTTGGACTAAAGCAATGAAAGAGAATGACACTGGAGGTGACTAGCCCCATGTCATAAAACCGTAAAACAACCGTCAAAAGTTAGTCATACTCCTTCCCTATATTTTTCATGTTATGAACATACATGAAAATACTTCCCAGCTAGAGACGCCTGTTCTAAACGTAGAACAAGCTGTAATTAATAAGTTTCCAGACTTTGACGCTAAGCCAACACCTTTTAAGCGGTCTGCACTGCATATGCTACGCAAGTTGGTACATGAGAAAGAGATCAATACCTTCTTAGCCAAAAACAAAGATGCCCATGGTTTTGAATTTATTGATCGCGTCCTGGATTACTTTAACTTTGGTTACAGCATCAGTAATCATGATCGGGCAAATATCCCCTCGTCTGGGCGAGTAGTCATCATTGCCAATCACCCACTGGGTGCACTCGATGGATTATCACTGCTAAAACTGGTTGGTGAAGTTCGTAGAGATGTAAAAATTGTCGCTAATGATGTTCTGATGAACTTTGACCCTATCAGCAATCTATTCCTGCCTGTTGATAACTTAAATGGGAATACACGTAAAAAGAACATCGAGGGTATTGTTGATGCCCTAAGGCAAGAACAAGCTGTAATCGTCTTCCCTGCCGGTGAAGTTTCACGTGCAGGGATTACAGGCATCAAAGACGATAAATGGAACAGTGGTTTTCTACGTATTGCTCGCAAAGCCAATGCACCAATCCTACCTGTGTTTATTGGGGGTAAGAACTCACCACTTTTCTATAGCGTTTCTTATTTGAACAAGAACTTCTCCACCATCATGCTGGCCCGAGAAATGTTCAAGCAATACTCAGTGACGATCCAGATAAAAGTTGGCGAAGCAATTCCATATTGCCAAATCGATGCCGTACCAGTATCCACAGCAGAAAAAACCAAGCTGCTTAAAAAGCATCTCTACAGGATTGCCAAAAATAAGAAACCTCTTTTTATCACCGAGAAAACCATCGCACACCCTCAAGATCGTCAAAGCATCAAACAAGAACTGCGCGATGCTAAACTACTCGGTGAAACCGCTGACGGTAAGAAAATTTATCTATTCGACTTTATTAAAGATTCTGCAGTGATGCATGAACTTGGTCGTTTAAGAGAGATAGCATTCCGCTGTGTTGGTGAAGGCACTGGCGCAAAAAAAGATCTCGATCACTATGATCAGTACTACCGCCACATCATTCTCTGGGATGAAGAAGAGTTAGAAATTGTCGGGGCTTATCGATTGGCAGAAGCAGCTAAGCTGAAAGAGCAACCTGAAAAGGCACTCTACAGCAGCGACCTTTTCCAATATAACGATGAGATGCAGCCCTATTTCTCACAAGGTATCGAACTCGGTCGTAGTTTTGTACAACCCAAATATTGGGGAAAGCGTAGCT
Source organism: Neptuniibacter sp. QD57_21 (assembly GCF_047778075.1). Classification (GTDB taxonomy): domain Bacteria; phylum Pseudomonadota; class Gammaproteobacteria; order Pseudomonadales; family Balneatricaceae; genus Neptuniibacter. Next base: position 2,739,551 of record NZ_CP180549.1, read on the forward strand.
TAGATTATCTCTGGTATGGAATTGGTGCGTACCTTCGCAAACACCCCGAAATTCGCTATATGTTTGGCCCAGTCAGCCTAAGCAATAATTATCCTAAGGCTGCGAAAGATATGTTGGTTTGGTTTTATCGTCATTACTTTGAGGATAGTGAGAACCTCGCAAGTTCTGTTTCCCCATATGGAATCGACGAAGTTACTGAAGAACATATGAGAAGCCTCTTCGGTGGAAACAATTACAAAAGTGACTTCAGTATCCTAAAAGAGCAATTAGAGTTTATGGGTGTAAACGTCCCAACACTTTATAAGCAATACAGCGAACTGTGTACTGAAGGTGGTGTTCGTTTTCTTGATTTCGGTGTAGATCCAGACTTTAACTACTGTATCGATGGTTTGGTTTTAGTGGATATAACCTACGTTAAAGAAAAGAAGCATAAACGCTATATTGGTGAATAAGCCTTAAGGTTTGCGTGTACGCACTTCATTTTTTCAGAGCGTAAACCAAACCCTTCTTAAAACCTACTCTGCATGTTGTTGCAGATATCTCTTCGCAGCGGCCATTCTCTCTTTGGTTTCCGGATGAGTAGACAGATATTGGCTATATTCCTTTACTTTCGAAGCGGGTTCTTCGTGTTGAGAATTCGCATTCGAATCTCCGTCTTCAGCGATAATAAGTTCAAGAGCTTCTGCAAAACGTATGGGATCAATCCCTAGTTCAATCATTTTCTCAAAAGCAAACTCGTCGGCTTCTATTTCCGCCTCTCTTGAATAGTGTTGTTGCATCAAAAAAACAGGAAAACTCACTAACAATTCCTGTAATAACGCTTCATCGTTGCCCATGATTGCCAATAACAAAACCCCAATCGCGGAGCTGTGGACTAAACGCGTCATACCATGATGATAATGAACATGACCAATCTCATGCAGTATCACACTGTCTAACTGCCCCGGGGCTTGCAACCGATCGACTAACTCATCAGTTAAAACAATATCACCAGAAGGCAGCGCAAAAGCATTAGCTAACCCACCTACATTCCTAAAATGCAATTTTAGATTATGTTCACCTGAATAAACTTGCGTAAGTTCTTTATCAAAGTGATCAATGATCTTGACTTGCTTTTCATCAGTTAATTCACTGGGCTTAAACAAAGCCTTATCCATCACTTCAAGGGTGTGAGTACTCAAAGTTTCAGCGAAACTAGAAGGTAAAGCTTTAGCTACATATTTGCTACCTGCAGGCAACCCCCAAACAAACATGACAACAGTTAAAAAAGCTACAATCACAGCGGATGAAATAATCATCCCCCAGTGAGTTTCAAGCCGATGAAACCAGCTTGATGCGCGAGAGTGCTGAGCTTTTTGAGAATATTTTAACCACTGATCAATGGTGTCATTCTCTGCCGTCTGGAATACACCTTGATCTTGAATATAAACTTTCCTATCTATACTCCCGACACGATCACTAAAGCTTAGCTGTTTCAAGTCACCCGAATAGATTACCTTCTCACCCGAACGAATCTGGAAAGAATTATCGCTTAGGTATAGCTCTGCCAGTACCTTGGCAGAGCTATCTGTTTCAAACCAAGCCCCTTTGATCAAACAGCTAACCCTAAGTCAGAATCAACGTCAAAAGCTTCACCCATTTCATCAGTCAACGCAGACTGTTTCGCCTGTTGATCACTTACATACTGACCGAGATCACCTTCCACTTCAGCTATTAGGCTATCAGCAGAGTACCTTGCCTTCCGGACATCAATCCAAGGTTTAGCAAAACCCAAAGAGACAATCATCAGTAACAAATTAACCGCCTGTAATTTAAATAAGCCCCAAACAGTCATTTTAGATTCAAAACTCACCACCTGATCCAAAGAAGTCTGGTTAAGGGTGTAATTTCTGATATTCACTTGGATATAAGCTTTGCTCCAGATACCAAAGAGAACATAAACAACTACTGTAAGCGGGATAAGGATCATCGCAATACTATTATTCATGGATGACATAACGAGATCAGGCCCTTGGCTTAAAGCTGATATTGCAGTTACACCACCCAAAAAGATTGATGGCACGATGACTGCCGCTACAATCACAACTAGAGCGATAAGCAAAAGCTTAAGGTACATCCAATAAAAGAAACCTGCAGAAATTTTCGCTTTAAATTGGCCTTGACCAAATCGAGCGCTATTTACATAAAAGTTTTGAAACATTCCTTGGATAAGAGGGATCATCAGATAAATTGCTAAAATACCGACAGAAGCCAGACCAAGCAAAGCCTCTGTAGTTGCCCCCAAATGATAAGCTAAGCCACCTAAAGCGCCTAAAATCAAAACCGGAGCTAAAGGCAACCACAGCATAATTTCATAGGCTTTTCTCAGCTTACCCTGCAAATTAAAGTGTACATTGCGATAACTACACATACGTGCATTAAATTTCAGCGCATTCCATATGATCCAAGGAGTCGCAAACATGATCACCACAGCGGTGATACCACCAAAAATAGGGTTAAGGTTATCTAAAAAAACAAATGTCACTAATACAGCAAAGGCGATAAGACGGCCTTTTAATATCTGTATTGGGGTTGCATGGTATTCAAAATTATCGCCATTCAGTTGAGTATTACCGTAAAAGTAACGATTAGTTCGTACTTTCGCCCAAGCTGAATAAATACCAAGCGTTAATATACTGAGCAGGATATTTACAATCCAAATTTTGAAGAATTCTCCACCTGTGCCCATAAACTGGAAAGGTTTCCGATTTGCGGATAGATTTTCAGCAACGTCCTGAGTCATCTTAACTTCATCCCTGTATGAAAAAGATAAATACTACAGGGCTAAAGAGAAATAGAGAACGGTTTATCGAAATTCAGGCACTTTTCCCGACAACTTATTCTGCCGGAGCTCTAAGGTCATCCGGCCTTACCCAATAACGGCTATTAGTGATCGGCGTATCTCTAGGAAGTAAGGGATTACTTATCGCTATGAATTTTTTTTCACCCCACTGAGTTAATGGAAATAACTTCGACGTGATTGGATGATTCTCTAGTAGCTGGTCAAACTCTCCTGAATCAATGGCCCTTTCCAGCCCTAACTCCAATCGTTTCGCCAATTTGGTATTACCTTTACGGACAAAGAAATACATGGGGAATGGGTAATAAATGATCGTGTCAGAAAACAAACGTAGGTTTGGGTATTTATCACGACGTGCTGTAAATTCTGGGCCTCCCTCATGAATTCCCCTAGGAAAAAAATCACAGCGACCTGCTGCCAACTGTCCGAACATCAGTTCATAGATAGGCCCTCTCCTGACATTAATACCGGCACTTTCCAAAATATCTGAATCGGGCCAATGTCTGCCTTGGCAAGCTGTATACTTTCTCAAATCCTCTAGTTTTTTTATTTTTTGGAAGTTAGATTTGGAATCTTTTCGAATGATACTAAGTCGATAACCTAACAACCCCTTCAACAGGGGAATTCGAATCGCTGTAAATTCTTCTTCTCGATCAATAGAGGTCCCCGCCCAATATACATCTATGATTTCTCCCCTTTTTAATTCATAAAAAGCTCGACCTTGCTCCATTCTCACTACATGTGCCACCTTGCTTTGGCCGTACTCAGAAGAAGTGTTATCCAGCATCAATTGCAGCAAGGAAACAAAATAATTATGGCTGACATCAAAATCAGATTGAGGTGGAATTGTACGTAATTCTGTGGACGCAAAGCTTGCGGAGTAATATAGAATTCCAATGGAAAGAGTAGCGAAAATTAGAATTTGACTTAATAACTTTTGTAGAGATACCCGCATCCTACATAACTCTCTCAAAAATCAACTCAGTAAAACCCAAAGGTTTCACTTTAATAGTTTAAAACTAAGTCTAGCTGGATAAATAAAAAAAGCCGCTTAGTAGAAACTAATAAGCGGCTTTTAGTTAGATTAAAGCTAAAGGTTTGAAGTTACTTTTGAGAAGGTGCTTTAATATCCATCTCAGTATTCAATTCAATACCTTGAGACTGAAGGTTCAACGCCAATTTAACTTTCATATCCATATTTTTAAGCGTTTCCATCTGCTCAGTTAGTTCTGGGTCAGCAGCCATTTCCATAACCGGTAGAAGCGGCGTAAGCATCTTTTTATAGTCCATTGAGAAATTCAACAAGCCATTACCCGAGATCTGTTCTGAACCCAATGTATCTGCCAGAGCCTGACCTCTTTCTCCTGCAAAGATAACCAAGTGCTGACCTTTCAACGCTAGCATAGGCTTCACGTTTACTTCAGGAGGCATCGGTACCATCGTAGATAGATCAATCGCTGAACCATCTTCTGGTAGCTGGATAGCCGCTAGAGGCGGAGCAAATGACTTCGCCATATCAAACAGCACTTTTGGATTATCAGCAGAGAGAGAAACAATACCCTGTAACGACTCTAGCTCTGGCGCAAAACCTTCTGTCTTCAAGCTGAAGTCCTGAATAGCAGCACCGATACCTTTGACACCTTGAGCCATACCCGTAAACATCGCTAAAGCTGCTGGGTTAGCCTGTTGAACACCCGCTTGCATCTCAGCTAATGGCGCACATTTGTAGGTAGGTTCTAGCATGTTGCTCCAAATAGAAGACAAACCAGTACCTAGCTTGTTGGCATCAAGACCTACACCCAAACCAAATACCTGTGCATCGTTTAGGTATGATGGGATATAACCTTGAAGAGAAGCTAACGCATCCATCACGACTTTATTCTTGCTTTCAATAACAGTTGAAACACGCATAAAGCTGCGTTCTGGTGTAATTTGAATATCATCAGCGCTACGAGCACCGATTACAGTACGTGGCCAATTAGCCGCAATAGCAGCTATTTCAGACTGACATTCAGGATTACGCACATCAGCCAAACCGTCAGGATCGCCTGACGCAGTCATGGCTTGAGTCAACATGCTAGCCAATGTATTACCGTTTTCAGTGGTAAAGGCTGTCACTAGCTGCTGATGATCGATATAAGAGATATAGTTCTTAACAAAGCCGTGTTGCGTTGCAATCTGCTCGACTGTACCAGCCTGTTGAAGCGACTTTGCAGGCTCTGCTTGAGCTAAAGCAATATCAATTGTATTAGCATCATTTACATGCGTATTGATGGTCCAAGTAGCCCAACCATCTTCAAAGGCGACAAGTACTTCGAACTTCTCGCCCTTTTCATTATTTTCTAACGTATAAGCACGGTATTGTAGATCGCCAGAACTGCGCAGTTCATGTTTAAAACCACTGTCTTGCTCTGCTTTGTCTAACGCAGCCCATAAGCCTTGGGCATCTGTTACTTCATAGCGAATGACTGGAATGAAACCCACTGCGTAGACATACATTCTTAATTCATCTGGTAAACCAAATGTTTTTTGAAATTCAGCAGGCGAGCCTGCGGCGTCAAAATAAGCTTTGATAATGCTAGTGAAGAAACGTTTTTTCGGATCAGTTTCATCATCTAATGCATCTAGCAGTTCTTGAGGTGCTTTTGCCTGAAGAGAGCTCGTGGACTGAAGGTAGTTTTTAAGTGGAAACGGTTCTAGCTGACCAGAGAAGAAAACCGTGTCGGCAGGCACATATGCCAATGGGGATTTAGATGTGGCAGTAATACCACCATCTTGTTGGGTTAGGATGTAGCCAACTGCACCGGCTGCTACAACTGCACCGGCTATAATGACATTACGCACCTTACAAAACTCCTTTTATAAATTTATCTAGATCTTAACTGAACTGATTCAAACTGTCGTTAGTCACAGAAGAAAATAGGAATAATTCTTACTAAGGATTAGATCAAGCTAATCATATAGCCAGTTTTTGGCTTGAATGTATTATTTAACCGTAAAATCGGCATGCATATGAAGAAAGATAAAGACCTAACAACACTCTCTTCTAGAAAAGAACTGGATAAATTTATTCAGCTCGCCAACGAACTCGTACCTGCCAATGCTAACGCTCAGGGTCGTATTTTGTTTGCATTAGATGCAACAGCCAGCCGCCAAGCCACATGGGATCATGCCTGCCATCTGCAAAATCAGATGTTTTCAGCCACCAGCGAAGTCGGAAACCTTACCGTTATGCTTTGTTACTTTCGGGGTTATCAAGAGTTCCAGCATAGTAAATGGCTTAACCAGCCTACTCAGCTTAGACAGATTATGGAGAAAGTCTCTTGTGCTGCTGGTCATACCCAAATACAGAAGGTACTTCAGTTAGGTATAAACGAAACTCGAAAACAAGAGGTCAAAGCTATCATCTATATCGGTGATAGCCAGGAGGAAAGTACCGACAAGCTAACTTCTCTCGCAGGCCAACTTGGGTTGCTTAAAACCCCAGTTTTCATTTTCCAGGAAGGTTCTGACTGTCGAGCAAGGCAGGCTTTCACTGCCATCGCTCAGCTATCAGGCGGTGCTTATCACCACTTCGATCATCATAGCTCTGAATTGTTAAAGCAACTTTTAATTGCCGTTGCGATTTATGCCAGCCAAGGTAAACCAGCATTTCAACACTATATTGAAAATAAAGGGCAAGCAGCCAAACATCTACTGGAACAGTTACGGTAAAATAAACAACTTAGTTATTACGATTTTTTAGGCATCAGTAAAGGTAAATTGTGAATCCAATTAGTTTAGTAGTTTTAGCCGGATTAGGTTTTCTGGTGTTCTTTTGGCTGAAGACACTTACACCAGCAAAGCGAACGCGCGCAATCATCGCTATTGTTTTAGTCATCATCTCTTTATTTGTGCTGTTAATGGCTCTGACCGGTAGGCTTCATTGGATTGCAGCCGTAGCAGCGGGCTTACTCCCTTTTGCACGCAGACTTTATCCACTCTTTATTCGTTTCCTTCCTTTCTTTAATTATTTGTATAAAAAACGTCAGAACCAAGCAAGCTCGGGCAACGTTTCGAAAGTGGAAACAAAGATTCTGTCGATGCGTTTAGATCATGATTCTGGCGTGATGTATGGCACGGTAAAACAAGGACCACTACAGGGTAGAGAACTGGGGGAGTTAAGCGAACAAGAATTTATTCAATTACTTCAGTACTGTCGTCAACATGATGGGGAATCTACACGCTTATTAACAACGTATTTAGATAAGCGTTTTGGCGATAGTTGGCGCGAAGACGATATCCCGAATAACGATAGTGCTAACAATCACTCTCATCATGGGACGATGAGCCGCCAAGAAGCATTCGATATTTTAGGTATTTCACCTAATAGCAGTAAGGAAGAAATTATCGCCGCACATCGTAAATTGATGCAGAAAATGCACCCAGACCGCGGCGGTAGCGATTATCTTGCAGCACAGATAAATCAGGCCAAAGATGTTCTGATTAACGATTAAATTTTCGATAGAGACGTTCGGGGCCGGCTCTTTCTAATCGGAACCCCGAATGTCCAAACGTAGGACTATATCCCTTTAACAACAAACCGCCCTTTTTATCTTTCTCAAATATTAGAATTTCATTATCTTCGCGACCGTCAATATCCACAAAATGAATAACAACTCGGCCATTTTTCATCAATTGCCAGGACCCCGTTTGAACGATTAACGGCTGACGATTACGATAATCTTGAGTTAAAACCGCTTGCTGATCGCTCGATAACTCTAAAGAGATATAACGCCCTTGTGACCTTAATCCAGGTAGCTCGACCCCATATAAGCCAGGTAGTGTTCTGAGATCCAACTTTCCTTGCCTAGCACAGCCTTCAAAGACAGTACCATTCAACACCATTTGAGCGGTATATTCGTATTCAATTCCATAACGATCTTTACATTGTAACTGATCGACTTTTAATGTCAGGCTGTGACGTTTTATACCCTTTAACTCGCTATCCCACTCGATACTGCTGCCTAATTGAATAGGGTCGTTTAACGGGAAAATAAGCTTTTTCAGGCGATCAAACCTTTTAACATGTATGCCATCATCGCGGACATCCGCTATCCATAAGGGACGGTCACCTGCAGCACGGTATTCATTGCCTGATAGTTCATAATTACAGGTTGATTGATTACCACCTATCAGATGTACCTGATAAACCTCCCACGGCTCGCCAGGCGCTATATGTGATCCACTCATCTCTGCATAAAAAGCAGGCTCCATGGAATTATCCAATTTCCGCTCTAATCGACCGGTATGATCATTAATCAACTCGCGTTTATTAACATAACATGGCTTAAAACTGAGCCCTTGATCAGTTATGTTCACTACACCACGTCGGAACAACGGACCTTCCTCAGAACTAAATTCTGAAGGCTTTTTCTGACAAGCCGTTAGCGTAGCGACCGTAAAAAAAACTGCAAAAAAAGGGAGAAATGAGAAGTATTTACCGGTTATCATATTAACTATTGCTAGATGCGGTTTGAATAATGATAATAAGACAATAGAACAAGGAGGGCAAAATATGGCTAGGCCAGCAGAGTTTGATCGTACTGATGTCTTAGAGAAAGCAATGAATGTTTTCTGGAGAACAGGTTACAGCGCTACATCAGTAACCGATCTCGTGAATGCGACCAAACTAAAACCGGGATCACTATACGGTGCATTTCAAAGCAAACGTGGTTTGTTTTTAGAAGTTATAGATACCTATGCTGCGCGCAGTCTAAATCGCGTTTCTAGCGTGATGGAAGATGCTGAAACACCGCTGAAGGGAATCGAACAATTTTTTAAATGCTTCTGTGACGATCTAGTACATGACCGTCTTGGCAAAGGCTGCCTGATGGTCAATACCATGCTAGAACTTGCTACAGAAGATGATGAGATCAGAGAACGTGTAGGAGGCTACCTAAGTCAGGTTGAGACCTACTTTACCAATGCCCTGACTCAAGCTCAGGAACAAGGTTTGCTGGATAAACAACAGTCTCCTGAAGATCTCGCAACATACCTAATGACAAATATTTGGGGGCTTCGCGTTTTAAGTAGCAAGCGTCCAGACCAGTCTAAATATGATGCAGTCATCACAAATATGCTAAAGGCACTTCACAGCCCGTGCCATTAGTACTGGCTTGCAATTAAATATAAAAGCACCGATTAATGGTGCTTTTTTATTTGTATAAACCTACGCTTATTTCACATCATAAGCACAACGAAAACCGATCGATCCATAAACGCTTCTGCCACTTACCGGCAGTTTCACATTTCGGAATGAACTACGCAAATAAGCTTTATTCTCATCCCAAGAGCCACCACGAACCACCCGTTGACGTCCCTGATCTGGACCAATCAGATCTCCATTCGCATAGCGTTCAAGGCCGTTTTTAGCGTACCAGTTCATCGTCCATTCACCGGCATTACCATGCATATCATGTAAGCCATAAGCGTTTTCAGCATGACTACCTATTGACCAAGTACGATCTTCACCGCAACCATCAGGTTCATTAGGGACCGATCCCATTGTTTTTCCGTCATCAAGAATGGCTTGTTTACAACTTACTTCTTGACCCCACGGGTAGCGCGTAAGCGTATTGGCCCGCGCTGCTTTTTCCCATTCTGCTTCAAAAGGTAAACGGCCGCCTTTAGCTCGACAGAAATCTAAAGCCTGCTGCCAATCTACACAGTTAATCGGGTGATTACCTCGCCCCTCTGCACCCAAATTACAATACTGGTTTCGTTTATGGTCTTTTGGCCGTTGGCAATTCCCTGCCTCAATACATACTTGATACTCAGCAACTGTTACTTCATGTTTATCAATCAAGAAAGCTGGCACGTCAACAGCTATGCCCCCTGGGATACCTTCATCACTTTCACAGTCATTATCTCCCTGTGAACAACCCATCTGAAACTTACCTGCATCAATCTGGATTTTACTGGATTCGGCGAATACACCAGAAGTAAAACCACTGAGCAACAATGCTACACAACACACGCTCTTATTCATGCCCTTTCCCCTGCTTATATACATTCTTATCTTTATCAAGCGACAAAGGTATCTAACCTTCTAAAGGTAGAGCAGAAACTCGTCAGATAGTTTCAACAAGAGCAGAGTTATTTTCTCCGTCATAGTACTGACTACATGCTTTTTTCACTCACTGTCGCCAAAAAGAAACCACATAACCCTTTGATTTTATTGGGCTTGAACAATTAACAACCAGCCCACTGTCTCTTATTGGCGACAGTTATCACTCCTTTTCGGCCCCTTTTTTAACTGCCAAAATACAAAACCCAGAATAAATATTATAACTATCTGTTTTATATGGACTTTTAAAAAGTGGCACACCACTTGATATATCCCTAGCGAATTTAAATTTTTTGTTATTACCCGATCTATTTCGTTAAGGAGAAAAATATGAAATCTGCAGCACTTACTCTAGCGTCCATGCTTTGTGTTTCTACAATTGCTTTTGCTGAAGAAACAAAACCTGCTGAAGTTGTTAAGGACGTTCAACCTGAAGTGATGACTCAAGAAGCGCCAAAGGCAATAAGCATTTTCGAAAAACTAGATGAAAACAAAGATGGCAAAGTTAGCCCTCAGGAAGCGCAGGTTTCTCCAGCGCTGGTAAAAGGCTTCAATAAAATTGATGCCAACAAAGATGGTTTTCTTAGCCCAGATGAGTTCTCTCAACTACAAGTTAAGGCGACAACGTCTTACGTAGCTTCTAAGAAGCTATTCGTTTAAAGGGTTCACTTGTTGGTATAAGACTAGCCCCACTGATTCCGAGACAGCCTCAGCTCAGTTAGTCGAGTACCAACAGGTAACAAGTTGATTCAGAGCATCCATGTCCACAACATAGCCGCCAGCTCTGTTTTAACATGGCCGGTGATCAGGATGATCCCGGCCACCCCTCCCCCTTAATCCGTCTATCCACAGATAATGGAGACTACCCAATTAAGGCAGAATTGATGGATAATACTCATACACTTGTTTAACTATGATTGTTTAATGGCCAAATCGACTCGCCAACCATGGCGACTCAGCTCATTGAAGCAGCTGGTACTTCTATCCTTTTTGGTTGTCGTGACACCTTTCGGCATCCTCATTTTTTACGCTACTGATGCTCTTGTGGAACAGTCGGCGCAAGGCCGTGTGCTCGCACAACAAGCTTTAGAGGTGACGCGCAGAGGCCAACAACTCGAACGATTAGCCGAAGATATCACCCGCTCTGCAAGACAATACCAAATTTTAGCTAAGCCTGAAATTCAAGAACGTTTAAATCAGTATTTGTCGGAATACAGACAAGCGCTGATAATCCATAGCTTCCTGCTTAATGAGCAGAAAAAAGCTAACGAGATCACTGAATTACTCGAAGGTATCGAACGCGCTCACCCTATTGAGGCTAATTCACTACTCAGCCTCACCCGTGTGGTTAACGAACAGATCGACTTAGTCTTAGATCAGCGCTTACAAGCGCTTAACGAAACTGCGCAAACAACACAGACTAAATTAAGTACCTTAGCGATTATTCTTCTCGGCTTAGAAGCCCTGTTAATCCTATTTTTCAGTTTTAAAATTATCCGTCCAGTTAACCGGATCGCCGCGCGGTTACAAGCATTAGGAACCGGCGAAGAATATATTGGTGCCAAAGTCGGCGGACCGGATGAGTTAGTCGAGTTAGATAGGCAGCTTGATTGGCTAACAGAACAATTAGCTGAAGTAGAAAACGAGAAACAGCGTTTTTTACGCCATATGTCTCACGAATTAAAAACGCCATTGACCACGCTGCGTGAAGGTTCTGACCTTCTAGCAGAACAGGTTATTGGCGAGCTTAATACCAGCCAGCTTGAAGTAGCTAATCTGCTGCAGACAAACTCACGTCAATTACAGTCTTTGATTGAACAACTATTGGACTACAGCCGACTAAATCAGAATGAACCGGTTAACTTCCATCAAGTACATATACTGCCGGTTATTAACGAAGCGATTGAGCCTTATAAGCTATTGCTCGAACAAAAGAAGATGCTGGTGCAGCTGCCACAAGAAGATAGCGAATGGTTTACTGACCGAGCAATGTTTATCCGTATTATCGGCAACCTGATATCAAACGCGGCCCTCTATGGAAGCTCTAGTGGCCGCTTACTGGTTAGCACCAACGTACAAGCAGACTATCTAGTTATAGAAGTGGGTAACGACGGCCCCATCATTCCAGATGAAGATATTCCACACCTATTTACACCGTTCTACCAAGGACAAAATCGACGCATTGGACCTGTTAAAGGCTCCGGTATCGGATTGAGTATTGTTAGAGATGCCGCTGACTCATTAGGTGCCCACGTCACATTACATAGCAATCAGGATAGCTTTGTCAGCTTCCGCGTCAGCCTGCCAGTTAAAGAGCTTAATACCCATGATTAAATACGCTCCACTCATCTTGTTAATGTTTCTACAAGGGTGTGAATTTGTACCGACAAAATCACCAATGCCTGAACCAGAAGTAACAGAGAAGCCAATCTGTCGTATCAATGAATCACGACTTGATCAGTTACAAGGCATTGAAAGCCGCTTTTTACAAAAGCCTGATCAGCGCAGCAGTATCATGCAGCGAGCTATTCGCAGTAAAGACAGCGCCCTATTAGCTCTACTTCTCTCAACACCGCTTTCTTCAACAGAGCAATTACAGCAAGCCAAACGTAATTTTTCTAAAATTGTGCTCTACCCTCATCCATCCTGCCCTGGGGATCGTTACCTAGATATTCGTAACCAGTTCGCAACCGCGTTGTTATGGATGCGAGCGGAGCAGGATAATTTGTTAGAAGAGAATCGAAACCTGCAAGTTAAAATCGATGCCCTCACTCAGATTGAAACCGATCTAAACAATGAGCGTGAGGTACAGGAATGACCCCTCGTGTTTTATTGGTAGATGATGACGCTTCTCTACTAAAACTACTTTCAATGCGCTTAGAGGCTAGCGGATTTAAAATCAGTTGCGCAGAGAGCGCTGAACAAGCACTTGAGATTCTCGATGATCAGATCGACCTGGTCATCACTGACCTTCGTATGGAAGGTATGGACGGCCTTGCCCTTTTCCAACAACTGCAACAACGCTATCCGCAGCTGCCAGTCATCATCATTACGGCTCATGGCTCAATCCCAGAAGCAGTAACGGCAACTCAACAAGGCGTTTTTGGCTTTCTCACCAAACCTATCGATAGAGACCAGCTGTTAGAAACAATTAATTCAGCCCTTGCGGGTACAAGTCGATCCGATAGTACATGGCGCAAAAATATTATCTGTCGCAGCCCAATTATGGAGAGCTTGCTTCAGGAAACAGAACAGATCGCAGGCTCCGATGTGAGTGTGCTCGTTACAGGCCCAAGCGGTAGTGGTAAAGAGCTATTAGCCAACGCTATCCATCAAGCAAGTCCACGCCATAAAAAACCGTTTATTGCGATTAACTGTGGTGCGCTACCAGAGCAACTTTTGGAGTCCGAACTGTTCGGTCACGCCAAAGGCGCATTCACTGGAGCTGTCAGCAAGCACGAAGGTCTTTTCCAAGCAGCCAACGGCGGAACTTTGTTTCTGGATGAGATTGGCGATATGCCGCTATCTCTTCAAGTTAAATTGTTACGCGTTCTACAGGAAAGACAAATCCGACCAGTGGGTTCTACCGACACAATTCCTGTCGATGTGCGTGTCATCTCTGCCACCCACCGCGATCTGGAAGTGGCAATGCAAGAGCAACAGTTCCGAGAGGATCTTTTCTACCGCCTTAATGTGGTGAATCTTCATTTACCACCGCTTGCTGAACGACCTGAAGATATTCCGCCATTGGCTCGCCACTTTGTTGAGCAAGCAGCAGCGAAGCATAACCCCAAGGTAAAGAATATCTCCTCAGATGCGCTTCAGGTTCTAGCTCAATCGGCTTGGCCCGGTAATGTCCGTCAATTAGAGAATGTTATCGAGAAGGTAACGGCTTTAAGCACTACGCCAGTCATATCTGATAGCGCCGTTAATCGAGCTTTGGTCAATCAGGATCAGGTGATCCAGAACTTTAACGACGCCCGCGCTGATTTTGAAAAGCGCTATCTCAGAAAGGTATTACAGATTACCGAAGGCAATGTTTCTCAAGCGGCAAAAATAGCGGGAAGAAATCGTACCGACCTCTACAAGCTATTGAAAAAACATGGTTTAGAAGCTGCGGATTACAAAGCTTAAACAGACAAAGAATGCTCTTTGATTAAGAGATTAAAGAGCATTCTTACGTGCGATGATAAACACTTCCATATCTTTATGGCCATAATGCCATTGGCTCTCAATGCTAAAGCCAGCGGCTTTAATCTCATCGGCCAATTCATCTTCTGTGATCACGAATAGATCGGGCATTAGCCCAAAACACTTCCCCACTGGCACAATCAGTTTAATAAAGCGCATGTAAGAACCACCCAAACAACCGGTACTACTCACAAAAACGCCACCGGGTTTTAAGATTCTAGCGACCTCTGCAATCACCGCTTGCCAGTTGGGAATCAAATGAATCACATTTAAGCCCAAAACCGCATCAACGCTTTCAGTCTCAGCATTGAAATCATGTAATGTCCCTCGATGAAAATCGACATTCCCTACACCTGCTTCTTGCGCTCTTTCTCGCCCAATTTCCAACATATTTTCGGAGATATCTATGGCATCAATATGACCAACAAATGGCGCATGATAGATAGCAGTCGTACCTGTACCACAGCCAAACTCAACCACACGCATATCAGCAGAAAAGTAACTTTGCGTTTCCTTTAATTTCTTTTGATACATCGCTTCATTGGGAACGGCTTTTTGCGAATACTTTGCAGCAACGCCATCCCAAAATTTGTCCGACTCTATTTTATTCACAGGCTTGTTCATCTATCCCTTTCCTTTGGGCTATTTTAAAAAGCGGCCTTCAAAATAACGTAGATGCCCGACCATGTAAAAAGTCAGTAATTTCTGGTTTAACCCTCAAAGGTTTGATTGCGCCGAAGAAATCCTCCAATTCCTACAAACTTCAAAATTCTCAACTATATTTTATTACTGAATCCACATAGAGGCAGTTAGCGACTTAATTCAGTTTCAGCCTTTATCTGGTCAGTAGTCATATCGAATAGATAGGTATGTATATGCGAGTTAAAACGTGTTTATTAATCTGCACATTAAGCCTTCCAGCCTTAGCACAAGATGATATAAACATGGACACGGTTGAGGGTGAAAAATTCGATTCCGATTCAGTGCATTTATTGACGATGCCCTACCCTCCTTATACGGAAATAGTTGATGGCAAAATAACCGGAACGTCAGTAGAGAATATCCGTTGTGCTTTTGAAGCGATGCCCGAAAAGGTTGCAATACACGCAAGGCCTTTCAATCGAGCAAAACTGCTTACAAAACAAGGTAAAGCAGACGGTTTCTTTTCAGCATCCCATAAAAAAAGCCGCGATAGTTATGCAACCCATTCAGGTGCTATAGAAACCCAGAACTGGACGTTCTTCCAACTCAAAGATTCACCTCTAGATCCTGAATCTGAAGAATTTAAACAGAACGCTGTGACCACCAGCTTTTTGGGATCAAACATGCACAGCTGGCTGCAAAGCAATGGCTATAAAGTTACCGGAAACCCGCCGACGAATAGTGAACAACTGCTGTCCATGCTTATACATAAACGTATAGATGCGTTTTTGATGAATGAGCAAGCGATGGATCATGCGATGACTGACAAACAGAGAGCGATGACCAAAAGGAAAGTAATTCACAGCCACAATTTAGGTGTCTATTTTGGCCATCATTTCCTAAGACACAATCCGGGCTTTTTAGAACGATTTAATAGTGCCTTAGCTGTGTGTACAGAAGGGAAATTTACTCACCGTTCAGAAGAAATTTCACCTGCGTACCTTAAAAAGTAGAACTGTATTGGTAACTGGATTATTGCAATAAATTCCATAAGTATCGGGGCAAGCATTATGTAATCGCCCCGGTACCTTCAACGTAAAAACCTACATCAACCTATTTTTTAACAATCGTTAGCAGCACCTGCCCAACCGAAATACCAAATTTCTTCATCTTTGACTCGTTCACAATTACTGACGGTGATACCAGATACATTCTGTCATCTATGGTCAGATCGATAGTGCCATCTTTATAAGGCGCTCTAAGAACATATTGCATAAACAACGCATTGCCACTGACCAGCGCGTTTGCAGGCACAACCACATCATTCGCTTCGGCAATGTAGTTTCCCGAACCATCAGGTGTCAGCGTCCAAACCCGGCGTTGTTTTTCACCATCATCAAAAATGAAGTTTTCTTCCAGTACTCCAACACCCTCTTGCCAATAAGCTTTAATATCGGCATTAAAATGGCGAATCACTTCTGGTAAGACCCCAAAATTCTAGACATTTCCCTAGTAAAGAACTCAGAGCTTTTAACTAATGACTTAAGGATGAAATACTGCTCTTGTTTGTAAAGTAAGCTTGTTCAAATGCTTGGATATCTATAGGTTTAGAAAAAAGATATCCCTGAAAAAGTCCGCATCCATTTTCAAGTAGAAAATCGTATTCGTCCTTGTGCTCGACACCTTCTGCTAATACCTTCAGGCCAAGATTTTTTGTCATTAAGATAATAGTTTTAACGACCGCTGCATCGTTATCATCACTATGAAGTTGACGCACAAAAGATTGGTCTATTTTTAATTTTGATATAGGCAATGTCGTCAGATATTGAAGAGAAGAATACCCCGTACCAAAATCATCTATTGAAAAAGTTAATCCTAGATCCCGCAGTTCAGCCATTTTTGCAACCGCTTTGTTTTTATCATCTAGAATAATGCTTTCTGTTATTTCTATTTCTAGTGTTCCTGGCATGACATTATAAAGCGCCAGTGTATTTTTAACGTATTCTGAGAATGTTATATCTAAGAACTGATTCGAACTAACGTTAATAGCCACTGTGAATGTATTCCCTTGTTTTTGCCAAAGCGCTAATTGCTTACAGGCAGAGTCGATAATCCAATTACCTAAAGGAACAATAAGTCCAGTTTTCTCTGCTAGTGGAATGAAAACGCCTGGAGGAACCAAGCCCCGTAAAGGATGATGCCAACGTATTAAAGCTTCGGCACCTACACATTCACCGTTTTCATTCACCTGAGCCTGATAGAATAGCTCAAAATTATCTTGTGGTTCTTTCAACGCCTCTCTTAATTCTTCTTCTAAATTCAGACGGTTTATCGCATCTTCTTGCATCTCTTCGGAAAAGAAGTAACTACAGTTTCGCCCAGAATCCTTAGCCGCATACATAGCCATATCAGACTGTTTAAGCAGCTCTTGTGCTGATTCAGTTTGACTATTAAAGAGACTTATACCGATACTCGCTGAAGTATGAACAAAACGTTCGTTCACCTGCACAGCGCTGGTTAACACAGATCTAAGTTGTTCAGCAATCGATAAAGCGTGTTCTGCTGCTGAATGAGCACATTCACCTAGGTCT
Source organism: Neptuniibacter sp. QD57_21 (assembly GCF_047778075.1). Taxonomy (GTDB): domain Bacteria; phylum Pseudomonadota; class Gammaproteobacteria; order Pseudomonadales; family Balneatricaceae; genus Neptuniibacter. The sequence goes on from NZ_CP180549.1 coordinate 2,756,922, forward strand.
GGTAACACTGCAATAAATTCATCACCACCAATTCGGGCACATATATCACTTTCACGTAGGTCACGTCTGATACGATCAGCAACAGCCCATAATAATTTATCTCCAGAATCATGCCCTAAGGAATCATTAATCGTTTTAAAATTATCAAGATCAATATAGAAAACCGCACCATATTGCTTCGTTCTGTGAGCAGCTCTAATCTCGTGCTTTAATTGCTCGGCTAGCAATCTGCGATTTGGTAAACCTGTTAACGGATCATAAAACGCGTGCTTTTCAATCTCTTGATTCTTTTCGACTAACTGTTGGTCTCGTGACTCGATCTTGGCAACCATATTATTAAATTGAGACATGATGTCACCAAGCTCATCAGATCGATTCACATCCAACCTGACAGAATAATCTCCTCTATTTTGCACTGCTATCATTCTTTCTAAAATGGTATCTATGGGTCCTGAGATGCTTTGCTTAAACCTTTTCGCTACTCTTTGTAAAAGCAAGATCAAGATGCCTATAACCACTAACATAGACATTAAATACGATAATAATTGAGTCCAATAATCTTTCAGGGAGACCGTGATATATAAAGTGCCAATGGGTTGATTATTCAACTCAATTATTTGCCACAGATAGAAATACTGTAAAGAAAACCGATAAGTTAATTCATTTCTATGATCAGGTTTAGATGGACGAGTAAGTTTGTCAGGTAGTATAGCGTTTCGGGCCAGATAACTAGCAAATATTTTATTATCCTCGCCAACAACTAGTGCATATTCAATTTCTGGATTGTTTCTAAATGAGTTTAAAAATCGTTTAGCTGTAGCTTGGTCACCAAAACTAACTGATGCGGTCAAATGCTCCGCAACTAATTCAGACATTAAAGAAATACGGTCAACCAAACTCTGACGTGCAACCGACCACTCCAATGCCATGAAACAAACAGAAGCCACCAGCAGTACGGTAACACTGGTAATAAATACCATACGTTTGATTTTTTCGGCCAAGCTCAAAGATTGCTTTTTTAAGGAGAAAAACATTACTTTTCTCCTTTTATAACTGTAGAAATCTCAAGCAAAGAAGAAGAAATGCTAATGCCAGATTTTTTTACAGGTGATAAGTTAATGCGAAATGTATAACGATTGTCCAGCTTTACTAACTCAATCATACCGCCTATATCTGCAAAGCCATTCAATATACTAACAGTAAGGGTTGAAGAGAAAGTAGAGCGTCGTAATATCTGCTTTGTCTCAACGGCCGAAAGCTCAGTGACAAAAAGGATATGACATTGTTGAATACTATGTACTAATGAGTTTTGTTTTAAAAAAACAAATTTTACAGGTAGCTCACCTACTGTAGGCATCGACTTTATCGAAGACACAATAGGCTGGTACTCTTTGCCTCTGTATAAACAGAATAGAAACTCCTGATCTTGCCTATTTTCCCATATTGTAAATTGAGACACTTTCAATAAAAGAGCTAATTGCAACTCCTCTTCAGATAGAGCAAAGCTTTTAGAAGGCAATAGAAACACAGCCACAATGAGGCTTAAAGTAATCCATATTTTACTCTTAACTTCCCCAAACCACATTTTTACTGCAAACAACAAGTTAGAAATCCCAAACTACTGATAAAGTAGCTGAGCGGTCGATCTCGGCTGGCGCGGAAAAAGTTTCCCCAACTGATTCGATTGAATTACTGCCAAAAGCATTCTTTGCAGTCAGCGACAGCTCAATATCTTTCGAGGCTCTCCAAGCTAACCTGAAGTGCGAAGTAAGCGCATCATCTATACTTATACCTTCGAAAAGAGCAAAGTTACTTGGTACTGGCACCTCATCTATATAATAAAGCCATGCATCCAACGACCAAGCCTGATTAATATCCCAAGCTGAGTGCAATTTCACCATATTCTTAGCAAATGCTTCGTTTAATACACTTTCACTCAACGGATCCATACCATCCAAATCAGCAAGCATATCTACATCAACGTAACTATAACTGGCAGCTAACTGCCAATTTGCCATTGGCTGCCATACAGTTGAAAGCTCCATACCATAAGATTTTCCTGATAGCTTATTATCCATCTGGAAAACTATAGGATTAATCTGTTCAAATGAGAGATAGTTGTCATAGTCATTATAAAAAAATGACAAATCTACCGTATATTGGTTACTTGAAAAGTAACGGTAACCTAATTCATAGCTAGTAACTTTTTCAGAATCTATTTCGGGGTTTCCTTGTACCCATGTTGAAATCGGTACAGTAATACCTCCTTGTATAAGGCTTCCCCTTTCTGCAATAGATGGAGTCCTAACCGCACGAGAAATAGAAGCCCACGAAAAATGCCCCGGCGCAGGAGTGTAACCCAATCGAATATTCGGCTGAATTTCCCATCCTGTGTATTCATGGTTTTCAAATTTTGATCCTAAAGTAAGGGATAACTTATTCGGAACAAGCGAATATTCATCCTGAATAAAAGCACTAAAGAGATCAAGATTAACTTCTGAAGGTAAAACTCCCACTGCGTAAGAATTTGTATAATCAGCATCTATATTCCGGTACCCCACGCCCATGATTACATTATGCTTCCCCCAAACAGGCAAAGTGAGTTGATAATCTAAATCAAACGTGGTCACCTCTTGTGCCAAAAATAGCTCTTCGCGTTCATAGTTATCTATGAAAATCTGAAACTGACTTTGCCCACCCATTTCATGCTGATACTGCCACTGTCCGTTCAAGTACAATGCCTGCATATCTACTTCATCTTCTACATCCCTATTAGAAAAAACAGGTGGGGGAAGGTTTAAAACTGATAGTGTTTGCTTTTGCTTATTATCGTGATATCCACCAGATAGCTCCCATGAATGAACATCATCTGCTGATCCATCTAAGCGAAATGCAAAGCTTTTATCTTTACTAGCATCATGAGAATAACCCGAACTGCCAGACAGACTATTATCATCCCTGTTGGACATTTGGGCATTTATACGGAAAAATGCATCTTCGTTTACTTGGCCGCCAAAACGAGCACTAGCACTTCCCTCTATTTCATTTCCTATCGAGGCTTGGAAGCGCCCCCCTTGAGAATCTGATGAATGCTTAGTGATAATATTGATAATGCCATTAACAGCATTCGCACCCCATAAGGTTGCACCGGAACCCCTAATAACCTCGATCCTATCCACTTCATGTATTGGGATATTATGCTGCCCCCAATAAACCCCGGAAAATGTTGGGGTATATATACTTCGACCGTCTATTTGAACGAGAAGCTTATTCGAATAAATGCCAGAAAACCCTCTTGCACCAATCGACCATTTATTTCCGTCAATCGATCTCACTAAGAGCCCAGGTGCCATTGCTAAAGCTTCTGGTATATTAGTAACACCACGTCGACGTATATCTTCAGCGGTGATAACGTACACTGCAGCAGGAGCGGTATATAAATTTTCTTGTTTCTTAGAAACCGAAGTAACTTCTTGGTTTAAAAGATCCTCAAGAGAGGTTATTGACAAATTAGAAAGATCAGCTGCAAAAAGGTTTGAGGATAAAATAGAAATAAAACTAGCTAAACATACACCTGTTCCACTCATAAAAACCGGAACATTAGCCTTACGTAAATCCATTCGCCTTCCCCTAAAACGAAACATCTAAAGTAGCTTTAAGTGTAGCAGTTAAGCCTAATTTAAACATAAGAAAAACAAGATAATAATCTAGCGATAATGTTTTCAGCCCTTAGGTCCAAAGGCTAATTACTTTTCAAATAACTCTTATTAAAAAACAATAAAAAACTACAAAAATCAGTACGCTTTAGAACATTAATCAAACACAAAAAAGCAGTTCTAATGAACTGCTTTTTAAAGTCTGATCAGGGTTACTTTATTGATAATCATCTGGCAAGGTAATTCCCATCGCGTTTGCTTCTACTTGGGCTTGTTGCTGAAAGCGCTTACGCACCATCGTGCCTTTAGGTTTAGTCAGGTAGAACAGCCATTTACTAGCGATTTCAGGTTTCAGATTATGCTCTTCACCCCAGCTTTGGATAAACGCAAACAGCGTGTTATCACTTTTATCAGGTAAGGCTACTGCAACAGGTAGATCGAGTTGCTCTCCTGCTCGTACTCTCCGACTGATTACATCATAGTTGTAGCGAAAGTCTGGAAAAACATCGACTTCAGCTTCTGTGCGCAAACGAAACCAACCCGTTGCTTTACCGGCATGGTAGATCGCTGGATGGGTCCATTTGTGTGTCGAAGCTTTATCCGCATTTAGGCACGCTTCTTCATAAGCATGCTTCGTTGCGGGTAAACCATGATCCCCAGTTTGGGTACGAAGTACATCAAGAAACTCGGAAATCGTCGGCATCCATGCGCTGTGCTCTTTGCAATAATCAATTGCAGCCACCAGCTCGTGTTCGGTATAGCCACCAAGGCTAAGTGCCCATTCACGTTTTGCGATACGGATTTCGTCTTGGGTCTCAAAACAGCTCTTAAATTTATGGCCATAGATCGCCATAAAACGCGCAAATATCATATTAACCAGCGTTTTGACTTCGACTGTTAGCTCTCGCTGAGCAGTTTTTGTTCCCTGCTCTTGGTTACCAGTCGGTGTCCTTGATGTCCATGATTGCTGCGGTAACCCGTTGTCGTTTTTCGCGAGTATCTCTGCGGGGGTTTTCATGGCTGAAACCTTTGCCTTGTTGTTCGTTATTTATACGTTGTTGACGTCCATCCCTAGTTTGCTTGTTAATCCACTCCCTTTTTACCCAAGCTAGGAATTTCTGATCCCAGTTGGTTTCTTTACGGTCTTTATCTAACCAGTAAAGCACAAATTCATCCAAACATGTTTGTGCAAATTGTGGCGATATATTATGCCGCGGAAGCAACGCATAAAAATTGTCGGACGGCTGCCAATTCAGCTCCATTCCTTGAAGCTGTTTTTTACGCTGCTCTTGTTTATTAAAACACACTTGTAACTCATCAGAGCGGCCATTATTAACCTGCTGTGCTTTTCTCGCCCAACCTATGCTGCCACCAAAGGTCGGAGCAGGACCAGGGTTAGGGATATTCTGTGGCTGCACTGCTGGCGCTTGATCAGGATAGTACGGCGTATCCTTCATCTCTGGATACTGATCCTGTGGATAGCCTGATTGTGCAGGTTGAGTTTGTGGGTGATTTTGCTGGTTATAATTCGATTGTGCATAACTCGGCTCAGATTGCTCAACCTCTACAGGCAGTTCTTCAACCTGTGTCGGAATCGTTTCCATAACCGGTAACCGGCTTACAATCTCAACATCGCCTTCAGGCACTTCATCAAAGGTTACTTCAGAGACTTGCTCTTCAACAACAAAGCGGATTCTTACACGACCATCATTAGCGAATGCGGCATCAATGATGTTTGCACTGACTAATTCGCTGGTTAATTGAGCCAATCGCTCTTCGTCCCAAAACTCACCTAACGCAAGCCATTGTTCACGAGAAAATATAAGTTCTGGCGCTTGGTCTGTATCCGTTACATTTTGGAGACGTTCTACCCTTTGATGATAGAGCGTCAACAATACAGCCGCTTCAACACCTACCTCCTTGACTAAGGATGGGTATAGCAAGATAGGTGTTTCAGAAAAAACATAACTCATGAATATGTAATCTTACCTAAACAGATTTGGCATTTCGTTAACCGAATACCATAAACAAAAAAGCCGCAGTGATGAGCCGCGGCTTGTGACCATCAAACGTGATTAGCCATCCTGAGCAAAACGTTCTACTGCGCGTAATACATCCCGACGACTAATCTGGCCGATCAGTTTACCATCTTTTACTACTGGTAAACGACGACGTTTGTTATTAATAAATTCTTCCGCCACTTTTATGATGTCGGCATCATGATTAATGGTGTAAACCTCTTCCGACATGTAAGTACCGACAAGGCCACCCATCTCTTCTTCGTGGTAGGTTAAAGTCAGGATCGCTTTTAGACAGTCAACTTCTGACATTAAGCCAATGAGTTTGCCATTTTTATCGACTACAGGCGCGCCTGTGATTCGGTATTCGAGTAGCTGATTTATCGCATCAAAAAGATCGGTTTCAGGGGTAAAGGTGATTAAGTCTTCACACATGTAATCCTGAGCTTTTACGGATCTTAGCATTACCATTCCTCCATGGCCGGCAGCTTTAACAGGTCTGGAAACATCGACCTGCCAAACCACCCAAACAAGGTAAACCGGTGAATTTTCAACCGGGCTACCTCTATGTGTACACCTAACAGTGGCAACTCGCAAGCGATCAGATCAAGGTTAAGCCCGATGAGAATAGGTTAACGCGCAACGGGCTAATACCTTGTAGGGAGAAGAGCCAACTTATGACCCCTAAGCAGTTTTTTTGATTTTTGCGCAATTAAAATAATTAATTGAAAACAACCGTTTTATTACCCTGCACTAAGATCTTATCTTCTAAGTGCCAACGTAAACCGCGAGATAACACTGTTTTTTCCACATCACGCCCTAAACGCACCATATCTTCTGGTAGATCACGGTGGCTGATACGCACAACGTCCTGATCAATGATCGGGCCTGCATCTAGCTCTTCAGTCACATAGTGACAGGTTGCACCAATCAGTTTTACACCACGCTCATGGGCTTGATGGTATGGCTTTGCACCGGCAAAAGACGGTAAGAAACTGTGGTGGATATTAATGATGCGATGAGCATATTCAGCACAGATATCCGACGGTAAGATCTGCATGTAACGCGCAAGCACGACCGTTTCCGCAGAGTGTTCGCGGATTAAACGGCTCACTTCCTCAAAATGAGGCTGTTTATTCTCTTTATCCACAGGCACATGATGGAAAGGAATATTATGCCATTCGACCATGCTGCGCAGATCGTCGTGATTGGAGATAACACAAGGAATCTCACAGTCTAATTCGCCTTCATGATAACGATAGAGAAGATCAGCAAGACAATGTGCTTCTCGACTCGCCATCAATATCACACGCTTAGGGGTAGCGGAGTCTGTAATATCCCAATCCATATTGAAGGATTGCGCTATCGGTGCAAAAGCAGACTTTAACTCTTCGAGGGAGAAAGGCAGCGTTGCCGCACTGATCTCTACACGCATAAAGAACCAGCCAGTTGTACTATCAGAATGTTGGTTAGCGTCAGAAATCGAGCCACCATGGCTAGAGATAAAGTTACTTACCATCGCCACAATGCCCACTCTATCGGGACACGCCAAAACCAGCCTGAATCTACGTTCCATTTACGTAAAGCTCCGCAAGAAAATGTGAAGTTTCATTCTAACAGCAGTTATTTCTCCGGTGGAATTGCCTAGCTAAGTATTCTTGCCCTAAAGCAATAAATTTTTATCTCTCAGTTAAATAACTGATCAGATGCAGCTGCGCAGCGGAAATCATTCCGATGTAAACCCGATATAGCATGGGTATACCAAGTGAGATGGACTCGCCCCCAAGCGGTTAATATATCTGGATGATGATTTCGAGCTTCTGCTAATTCTCCTACGTTATTGGTAAACGCTAAGGCCTCAACAAAGTTTTTGAACTTAAAATCACGTTGCAGCGTAGGCACACCGTCTACGTGAACAATCTCCCAAGCGGGCAGCGACTTCAGTAACACCGCTATTTCTGATTCGTTTAAGGCTTGGCTATCTTTATGGCAGCTTTCACAAGCTTCTGTAGCTAAATCCATCATGTCACCTCATAAAATCACTATTCCATCGTTCTATATCAACAAGGTTTTCCATCCGCTTAATCACTCATATACTGTAAGTGATACTGGGAAAAGGGAAAATCAAAGATGTCAGAACCTATGGCCCCTTTAAGCGCTTGCCGACTTGGGTTAGATACGCATCAAGAACCCACGATCTACCTTCGTCATGATAGTCCAGTTTGCCGCTCTGAGGGATTTTCTGCCCTCTCTCGGGTGATGGTTCGGACGGAACGAAAACACCTGATCGCTACCCTCAATATGGTAACAAGCAACCTTTTAATGCCCGGTGAGATCGGTTTTTCTGAATCTGCTTGGAAAAGAATGGAGCTGAGAGAGGGGAATTCTGTTTGGTTATCTCACCCTAAACCCGTGCAATCCCTCTCCTATCTGCGCGCTAAAGTATTTGGTAGCGAACTCAGTCAAGAACAACTCCGTGAAATCATCGATGATATTGTCGCAGGGCGCTATGCCGATGTGCACCTAGCCGCGTTTATAACAGCCTGTGGCTCAGACAAGCTTAGTATTCGAGAGATCACCGATCTAACCCGAGCAATGGTCGATTCTGGCAGCCAAATCGAATGGGGCTTACCTCAAGTTGTGGATAAGCACTGTGTCGGCGGGTTACCCGGTAATCGCACAACCCCCATTATTGTTTCGATTCTAGCAGCCGCTGGGTTAACTATGCCGAAAACATCTTCACGGGCCATTACCTCTCCTGCCGGGACTGCCGATACCATGGAGACTTTAACTAATGTCAGTTTGAGCCTCGAGCAGATGCGCTCGGTAGTTGAACAAGAAGGTGGATGCCTTGCATGGGGTGGATCGGTAAGGCTTTCCCCATCTGATGATCTGTTAATCCAAGTGGAGCGAGCCTTAGATATAGACAGTGAAGGTCAATTGATTGCATCAGTGCTCTCAAAAAAAATAGCCGCGGGTGCTACTCACGTTGTGATTGATATTCCGGTAGGCGAAACCGCTAAAGTGAGAAGCCAAGAGTCTGCACAAGCGCTTGCGGATAACTTTAAAGCCGTAGCCAGTACCCTAGGGCTGACTGTACATACACTACTGACCGATGGATCTCAGCCTATAGGTCGAGGCATCGGGCCGGCTCTTGAAGCAAGAGATATTTTATCAGTACTGCAAAACCAACAAGATATGCCCACAGATTTACGGCAGCGTGCAGCAGAAGTTGCTGGCGCCATGTTAGACCTGATTAACGATTTGCCAGAGGGCGAAGGCTATACACAAGCCCTGAGCATTTTAGAGTCAGGAGCAGCTTGGGAGAAGTTTCAGGCGATCTGTAAAGCCCAGGGGGTACTTAAAACACCACCTATCGCGCCCTACCGTTATGAATTAATTGCCCAGAAAACAGGCATCGTTGATCAAATTAATAACCGTAAGCTCGCTAAAGTAGCCAAATTAGCCGGAGCGCCAGCCGACTTAGCGGCAGGAGTAGATATGCATTGTAAGCTCGGTGATAAAATCGATCTGAATCAACCTCTGCTAACTATCCATGCGGAAAGCTCAGGCGAGCTAAGTTACGCCGTCGATTATTTAGAAGATCATTCGGATATTATCCAGATTATTGCTGGAAGGGAGCCTTCATAAAATGCAGCCTATTCTATTCAATTTAGAAAGTGACCACGACCTTGCTCAAGCCCTGGCGATTGAGGTCGATGCAGAAGTCGGTAAGTTAGATCTGCGCAACTTCCCTGACGGCGAAAGCTATCTGCGTATCTTAAGCGAGTGCCAACATCGCTCGGTTATTGTGCTTTGTAACTTACACCACCCCGATAACAAAATACTCAAACTCATTTTTCTAACCCATACACTGAAATCCTTAGGAGCGTCTCGCATTGGGTTAGTAACCCCTTACCTCGCTTATATGCGCCAAGACAAAGCCTTTCACCCTGGGGAAGCGGTTTCATCACGACCTTTTGCGCATCTACTCTCAGAGCAGTTCGATTGGTTAGTCACGCTAGATCCCCATCTACACCGTTATAACTCCTTAGATGAGATCTACAGTTTAAAAAGCTCCGTAGTACATGCAGCACCCATGATTGCCGATTGGATAAATCAACATATTGCAAAACCTCTTCTTATTGGCCCTGATAGTGAAAGCGAGCAATGGGTGAGCGAAGTAGCACATTTATCCAAAGCACCTTTTCAAGTATTAGAAAAAGTTCGTCATGGGGATTACTCTGTCGAAGTGTCAGTGCCTGAAATCGAACAGTGGATAGATCATACTCCCGTGTTGGTAGACGATATTATTTCAAGCGGTAAAACCATGTTAGAAACAATTACCCACCTGCATCAGCTTGGGTTAAAGTCCCCTACCTGTATCGGAGTGCATGGTCTGTTTTCTGATGAAGACTTTAATGAACTCGCTATAAAAGCCAAGATCATTACCTGTAACAGTGTGCCTCACACAAGTAATGATATTGATATTAGTCATGCGTTGAGCCAAGCCATGCTGAAGTGGATCTAAATGTGAAAAACTATGTTGCCGATGATCTGGACTGTTGGCTTGATCCTACATTTATAAATCCAAACGAAGCCGAGTATTTTTACACCTCACTATATGAAGAGGTATCTTGGCAACAAGACAAGATCCGAATGTTTGGTAAATGGGTTTCTATTCCGCGCTTACAAGCCTTTATGGCTGATTCTGGCATCACCTATACCTATTCCGGTTTAACCTTGGCAGAAAACCCTTGGCACCCCGTTGTTGCGGAGATTAAAAAGCGCGTCGAAGAATACACAGAAACCTCATTCAACGCCGTGCTCATAAATCTGTATCGCGATGGTAATGATAGTATGGGTTGGCATAGGGATAATGAACCAGAATTAGGAGATAACCCCAAAATAGCCAGTGTGTCGCTAGGCAGTAGTCGACGTTTTCTATTAAAATCGGCCACCGATCAACGCCACGAACTTTGCTTAGCCTCCGGATCGCTATTATGGATGGGCGATCAAGTGCAAAAACACTGGCAACACAGTGTCCCCAAAACGAAAAAAATAATTTCCCCTCGTATAAACCTAACCTTCCGTGAAATGAAAATTTAATATAAATCAAAAGATTAGCAGTGGAATAATCTGGTATAAATAACATATTCACTAATATTTGATATAAAGACTAACTCATTTAACTACAGTAAGTTATACTGCCGCGCACTTGAGTAGAGCCGGGCAATTTACCCGATATTTAATATGGGTTTGCCTCAGTAATAAAAATAAGTTAGCTGGACGAAACTTAAGCGCCATATTTTGATAGGTTTTTATTTCATTGTCGTCGCAGTCGGGTGAGGCTGTTCTGCATAAAAATGACAAGGAATCGCCCTATTCAGTTCGTGCAGCCAACAAAAAATATAAGAATAATTAAGACATACAAATGCACATCGATGCACCTGAAAAAGACGCTGTAAAACAGGGTCAAACTAGCGCAGAAGAGCTAAATACAATTCTGCGTTTGCAGAACCAAGTACTTGAAGAGATCGTTTTAGACACACAACCCGACTCCATCTTTAAGTCGGTTTGTCAGTTTATTGAAAACTGTGTCGCGGATAGTATCGCTTCAATCATGCTGTTGGATAGTAACAATCGACACCTGTCCGTTGTCTGCGCCCCTAGTATTCCTCAAAAATCTCTAGCACTACTAAATGGTTTAGTCCCGAGCCCAAAGGCTGGGTCCTGCGGTACAGCAGTGTATACGGGGAGCCCCGTTTATGTTTCTGACATCGAACAGGACGACTGCTGGCAAAATTTCCGAGATGTCGGCCAAGAATTAGAAATCAAAGCCTGTTGGTCCTACCCAATCCGCATTGATTCTGAACATGTTGCGGGCAGCATCGCTATATCTAGCCCCAAACCACGAACACCGACTGCATTTCATCACCAGCTTTTAGAAGCAGCCGCAAATATCATTAGTATTGCACTCAAGAGGCTAAAGGCTCAACAGTACTTGGAACATTCAGAAAACCTTTTGCAGAACATCACCAAAGCGATGCCCGGTGTTGTCTACCAATATCGATTAACGTCTGATCTCAAGCAAGAATTTATCTACATCGGCCCAGGGATAGAGCAAATTTCCGGTGTCACTGCAAAAGAAGCAACAGAAGACTTCCGCCAGTTTTGGAAACAAGTACACCCTGAAGATCAACCAAGCTTGTGGGCAAGTATTATTCACACTAGCCAGCATAAACTGCCCTGGTCTCATGAATTTCGAGTTTTTCACCGTAATGGTGACCTTCGCTGGATTCGCGGCTCATCTTTACCTGATACATCCAATAAACTCGACCCTTCGCTTTGGAACGGGGTTTTACTGGATATAACACCTGAAAAAGCATCTATCGAGCAACTACGTTTAGCCGGTATCGCCTTTTCGAGCACCAACGAAGGGATCATGATCACCGACTGCAACAATAAGATTATTGATGTCAATCGCGCCTATTCTGATCTGAGTGGGTACAGTCGCGAAGAGCTGATTGGTAAAAGCCCTTCTCTGCTTAAATCACCACGACACGATCAAGATTTCTTCCAAAATATGTGGGCTTCGCTTGCTGAAGAGGGTCACTGGCAAGGTGAAATATGGAACCGCCGAAAAAATGGTGAAGTAGCTCCACATTGGGTAAGCATTAATGCGGTTCACGATCCAGAAACTCACAAGCTCACTCACTTTGTCAGTGTGAATGCCGATATTAGTAATATCAAAGCCTCTGAAGAAAAGCTCTCTCATCTAGCACACCACGATCCGCTAACTAACCTACCTAACCGTTTGTTGTTTGGGGCTCGGCTAGAGCATGCTCTGACCCACAGGGAATCTAACGAAAAGATTGCCATGCTGCAGTTAGATCTAGACCGCTTTAAACATATTAATGACAGCCTTGGTCATAAATATGGCGATCAACTGCTGTTACAAGTAACAGAGCGTTTAAGTAAGACATTAAGCACTCGCGACACGCTTGCACGTATTGGTGGAGATGAATTCGCCATCTTACTAGAAGAATTAGAACACGCAGCCGATGCAGCAACGATTGCTGATGCTATCGTCGAAGCGATGGAGCAGCCTTTCCAACTGGATGGTAAAGACTATTTCACCACAGCAAGCATAGGCGTTGCTCTCTCCCCTGATCATGGTGATGATTCAGATACAGTCACTAAAAATGCAGATATCGCGCTTAATCAGGCTAAAGATTCAGGTCGAAATAATTACGCCTTCTTTCAACCTGAGCTATCAGAAACCGTTGAAGAGTGGATAAAGCTCGAACCCGAACTGCGTAAAGCCGTAGCTGAAAAACAATTTGTACTGTTCTACCAGCCGCAGATGGATGCGACCGGAGAAAAAATCATTGGCGCTGAGGCTTTGATCCGTTGGGAACATCCTGAAATGGGCCTTATGCCGCCGGGACAATTTCTATCAATTGCCGAAGAAATTGGCTTACTAACAAAGATGGGTAACTGGGTATTAGAAGAAGCCTGTGCACAACTTTCTCTCTGGAGAGAGGCTGGACTAAATAACTTCCGTTTAGCAGTCAATTTGGCAAGTGACCAGATCACCAAACAGGATCTTCCGTCAGAAGTTCAAACGCTGCTGTACAAATACGAAATCCCGGCAGATATGTTAGAGCTGGAAATACTAGAGACCTTTCTACTAGAACATGAAAAGGAAGCAACGGCGACTTTCCAAGCGTTGAGGCAACAAGGTGTTCATCTCGCTTTGGATGACTTCGGAACAGGTTACTCTTCGCTTCGTTACCTAAAGCAACTACCCATTACTAAAGTCAAAATTGATCAATCCTTGGTAAGGGATATCCCAAGTGACCCAGATGATGAAGCCATTGCCAAAGCGGTTATTCTATTAGGCCACACCCTAGATCTGAAAGTCTGTGCTGAAGGTGTTGAAACACCTGCGCAAAGGGCCTTTTTGGAGAAAGAAGGCTGCGATCAGCTCCAAGGCTTCTTATTCAGCAAACCGATCCGACAGGAACAGTTTACTGAATTATTACTCGCCCAAGAGCGAATTCAAGAAGTCGAATACAGTTAAAGTCCTTTAACCCACTCTATTAACCATGGTTCTGCTTCTTCAAGTGGAGCCATGGTTTCACAAGCATCAATCACTAAGTTATCCCCAATTTTTTGTGCCTGCAGCTGCTGCATTAAACTATCCATCAAATAGCCAGCTTCAGCAAAGGTATCGTAGGAACTATCACCTAAAGCAATTACGCCATATTTGACCGTAGGCATCTGCGGTAATTGATCTTGTAACTCGTCATAGAAAGACAGCAGATTATCTGGAATTTCGCCCTGCCCTGTTGTTGAGGTACAGATTAAAATCACTTCTGTTTCCGGTATTACAACCTGAGTGATTTCCGGATTACGTAATAGCTCTACTGAGTGTTGCAGCTCAGTTAACTTTTGTGAGCACATCTCCGCGACATCAAGCGCATTACCGTAGACCGAACCTACTACAACCTTAATTACTGCCATTTATAAACCTGCTTTGCATACTGATCGATGCAGTTAAATCATTTTAATGGTGGATAGATAATTATATTCGTCATTCTCACCGATTTTCTGGCAATAACCAAGCTGACTCCTACACTTAAAGGGTAGATCTGTTTATCGGAGGGGATAAGCTATGGGTAACGAAAGTCTTTCTAAATTACTTGATGAATGGGAAGGACGCGCGCGCAAAGTTAACGGTCGCAAGGAAGAACAGCTTTCCATCTATAAGAGCGATTCGGTCAAGCTCGAAGCCTTAGCCAGCATGTATAAACTATCAAAGGACGATGTTGTCGCCACCTTAATACATGAGGCGTTAAATGAGTTAGAAGCTAAAATGCCCTACATTCAAGGAAGTAAGGTGATCAGAATTGAAGATGGCGAAGAGATATATGAGGACGCTGGCCCTATGCCTCGCTACCTAGCAGAGCAGAAGAAAGTGCTTGAGGCCTCTTAACAGTAAAACGTTATATCAACAAAAAATGCCGCAAGGAGTGGTGGCTTGCGGCATTCTCGATTAACTGTAGCAGGTATTAAAACAGCTAATTAAAGTGTTTTAAGGTAAGCGATCAGGTAATCCTGCTCAGCTTTGTCAGTAATCTCAACGTGACGCATACGAGTACCTGGTACGAATTGATCGTTGCCCGCTACCCACTTACGCAAGTTTTCTTCATTCCAAGTGATATCAGAATTTTTTAGTGCATCAGAGTATGCAAAGCGTGGAAGTGCTGCTGCTTTACGGCCAAAAACACCGATCAAACTAGGACCGAAAGCATTTTTACTTGTATCTAGTGAGTGACAAGATGTGCACTTGTTAAAAATCTCTTTACCCGCAGCCTGCATCATCGCTTCATCATCAGCGATCGCAACAGAAGATAGAGATACAGATAGGCTCACAGCAAGTGCAGAAATCATTTTAGTTTTCATCATTCATTTTCCCCTAAATGAATACTTCTTTTACAAACACTCTACTCCTGCTGCAGCGCACAAAAATTGATCTTGCTCAGTTTTTTATTCACATATTTATAAAACAGACCCAACATACGAACCTAGATCAATAAAAATTAATATAGTGACAACTTATTTAGCAAAAACAGTTAATTACCTATATTTCATGCACAAAAAAAACGCAGCCGAAGCTGCGTTTTTATCACAATGCTAAATGCTGATTAAGATTGTTTAGCTATAATCTCTTTCCACTTAGCTGGGCCTGTTGTGTGAACAGACTCACCTGAAGTATCTACAGCTACAGTTACAGGCATATCCTTAACTTCAAACTCGTAGATTGCTTCCATGCCCATTTCAGGGAATGCAAGTACTTCAGCGTTAGTGATCGCTTTAGATACTAGGTAAGCAGCACCACCCACAGCCATTAGGTAAACAGCTTCGTTGTCTTTAATTGCGTCAATTGCAACAGGACCACGCTCAGACTTACCAATCATGCCCAGAAGGCCTGTGCTTTCGATAACCTGACGAGTGAATTTATCCATACGCGTAGACGTTGTTGGGCCAGCAGGACCTACAACTTCGTCACGTACTGGATCAACAGGGCCTACGTAGTAGATGAAGCGGCCTTTAAGATCAACTGGTAGCTCTTCGCCATTATTTAGCATCTCTACCATTTTCTTGTGCGCTGCATCACGACCTGTCAACATTTTACCGTTCAACAGAATCGTTTCGCCTACTTTCCACTCTTTAACTGCTTCTGGAGTGATCTCATCAAGATTTACACGACGTGTGTTGGAACCCACTTCGAATGTAACATCTGGCCAATCATCCAAGCTTGGTGGTGTTAGAACCGCTGGGCCACTACCGTTCAATGTAAAGTGAGTGTGGCGAGTCGCTGCACAGTTAGGGATCATGCAAACAGGCAGTGAAGCTGCGTGTGTTGGGTAATCCTTGATTTTGATATCAAGAACAGTGGTCAAACCACCTAGACCCTGAGCACCTATACCTAGTTCATTAACTGCATCCATGATTTCTAGACGTAGTTCTTCAACACGGTTTTGCGGGCCACGCTCACGTAGCTCGTGAATGTCGATTGGATCCATTAGGGATTCTTTTGCCATTACTGCAGCTTTCTCAGCAGTACCACCAATACCTATACCTAGCATGCCAGGTGGGCACCAGCCCGCACCCATTGTTGGTACGGTTTTAACAATCCAATCAACGATGCTGTCAGATGGGTTAAGCATAACCATTTTAGATTTGTTTTCAGAACCGCCGCCTTTAGCAGCAACGTGAACTTCTACTTCATCACCATCAACAATTTCATAGTGAATTACCGCTGGCGTATTATCTTTTGTGTTCTGACGCTTACCTGCTGGGTCAGCAAGAATAGATGCACGTAGAACATTATCAGGATGCATGTATGCACGACGAACACCTTCGTTCACCATGTCAGTTACATTCATTTCAGCATCCCAAGTTACGTTCATACCTACTTTCAGAAATACTGTAACGATACCTGTGTCCTGACATAGAGGTCGCTTACCTTCAGCACACATACGGGAGTTGATAAGGATCTGCGCCATTGCGTCTTTAGCCGCTGGGTTTTCTTCCTTCAGGTAGGCTTCGTGTACGCCTTGAACAAAATCAAGCGGATGGTAGTAAGAGATAAACTGCAATGCATCAGCAACGCTGCTGATGAAATCGTCTTGGCGGATTACGCTCATTCGGAGACTCCAGTAAAGCTTCTTGTCATAAAGGATCAGGGAGTTAAAACTCAACCATGCTTAGTGCAAACACGCCTGACTCATACCCATTTACTCTCTCTTAAAGGAGAGTTTTTACTGGAAAGGGAGTATACACCAAAAGTACCGCAATAAGGTGTCGGGCATTGGTAGTACTCACACAATCTTTTTTACTACTTAATGTAGAAACAAGGTGTGATAGCGTATTTATCTGACCTCAAAAAAGGAGCGCAGAGCAGTAACAAATGCCAAAGATCAAAAAGGAGCGCCCTGTCGCTTTGGTGATTGGTTGGCGCGACCCTTTATCTAAAGCCAATAGCTTTAATGGCTTGATCACAAAGGGAATGGATAACAATATCACCAGCGCAAAAGGTATAGATCCGTTGATACTCAAAGCCAAGCAGCCTAGGTATATACAGATCAGTAGAGCTTTATAAAGTTGAGAGGCACGAGCGTAGCCAATCTTCACCGTTAACGTCTTTATCCCTGCTGCTTTATCCTCTTCAAAATCACGTAGTTCATTACTCAGCAGAAGTAGCGAGACAAACAGAGACACAGGGATAGAGATCAAAAGGGCCGAATGCGATAGTTCTTTGGCCAGCACATAGTAAGCACCGCTTACCATCAGAACACCCATCAACCAAAACACCAAAAACACCGCTAAACCGCGACGCTTGTAGTTTATCGGCTCCATCGTATAACCAAGCGCTCCTATTATTCCGATAACTGAGAACAGCAGAAGTAACATCCCAGATACAGCAATGAGGTAACAAGCGATGACAGCCGCAAAGAGAATACAGCCTAAACCCAGATTAAAATTAAAACGGATCTGCTGTTGTGAAGCTGAAGAGAGTTGAAGATTGGGCTGAGAAAGGTCGGCGTAGTCATTAATTAGATTAACCCCAGCTTGCAAAAGCAAACCCGCCATTAGGATTAAACTCGCGAGTAAAGGATCGCCAAAGCCTTCGCGATATGCACTCAAAATACCTGTTAGACAAACAATCAAAGCCACGCTGAATGAAAACGGCCTCAACGCATGCCTAAACAGGTACTTCTCGGCGATCATCGCATTTACTTCTGACTGCTGTACTCAGGTGCGTTTGGTAGATCACGCATCAGCAATGCGTATTCTGGATCAGCATTCAGATTCATAGGAATCTTCATGACATGGCCAGAGCCTGGCGCAACATCAGCAGACTTGCCTTTCTTATCGATCATCTCATCAAGTTTAAACTTGTGATTACCTTGAGGCGTCATTAGCTCAAGTGTATCGCCTTTAAGGAAGCGGTTTCGTACATCAATCTCAAGCATGCCATCTGCATAACCAAGCACTTCACCCACAAACTGCTGGTGTACGCCTACAGAGTTACCTGTTTCGTAGTTCTGATACTCATCATGAACGTGACGACGGTAGAAGCCTTCTGTATAACCACGGCTCGCTAGGTTTTCCAGCTCATCCATCAAACTCATATCAAATGGGCGACCTGCGACTGCATCATCAATCGCTTTACGATAAGTCTGTGCAGTACGCGCCACATAGTAGTGTGATTTAGTTCGGCCCTCGATCTTAAGGGAATCAACACCAATTTCAGCTAAACGATGTACGTGTTGAATCGCACGCAAATCTTTAGAGTTCATAATGTAAGTACCATGCTCATCTTCAAAAGCAGGCATGTACTCACCTGGGCGAGTCTCTTCCTGAAGAAGGAAGATCTGATCCGTTGGCTTACCTTCACCCAATGCAGGTTTTGGCTCTTGGGCATTTGGATCAAACTGTTCTACGGGTACCACATCCCCAGATTCATCGACTTTTGCTTCATGAGCATCGTATTTCCAGCGGCAACTATTGGTACAGGTACCTTGGTTTGGATCACGCTTGTTAATGTAGCCAGATAACAGGCAACGACCCGAATAAGCGATACAAAGCGCACCGTGAACAAAGACTTCAATCTCCATCTCAGGGCAACGCTGCTTGATCTCTTCTACTTCATCAAGAGATAGCTCGCGAGATAGGATTACACGCTCAACCCCCATGGAGTGCCAGAACTTAACCGCGGCCCAGTTCATGGTATTCGCCTGAACAGACAGGTGAATCGGCACATCAGGGAAATGCTCTTTCACTAGATAGATCAAGCCTGGATCAGACATAATCAATGCATCGGGTCCCATCGCAATCACTGGGCGCAAGTCATCGATGTATGTTTTAAGCTTACTGTTATGAGGCAGGATGTTACTTGCTAGGAAGAACTTCTTACCTAACTGGTGAGCCAGATCGATCCCTTCTGCTAGGTTATCCATATTAAAGTCATTGTTACGCACACGTAGGCTGTAACGAGGCTGACCGGCATAAACAGCATCTGCACCGTAAGCAAATGCATATTTCATATTTTTCAAAGTCCCTGCAGGGGACAATAGTTCTGGATTTAGCATAGTTATGAAGGGACTAGTTAATAAAGGTATGAATTAAAAGTTAAAAGATCTGTTAAGCCAGATCTTTTAAAGGAATCTCAAACAGCGGCGTGTAGATAGAGCCATCTTCACCCAGCTTACTTTGAAATAGCACCACCGAATCAGCCAAACTGTACATATCCAGCGCGGGCCACTCTTTTGGTGCTTTAAACGTATTTTTTCCTGGCAAACGGCCTAAGGTCACATGAGGTTTGAAATCATCTTCCTCATAGTTAAGGCCCGCCTCAGTTGCCACATTGATCATCAACTCATGCAGCACCTGCAATTCCTCATGCAGATCAGGTAAAGCAGCAACTAAAGCTAACTTTTTGTTAACTTTGTAATATTCCGCTTTGTTGATATGTACCTGAAAGGAGCTAAAGTCAGCCAATTTCTCGCGAGCACATTTCTCCAATTCTTCAACCTGATTAAGATTGATATCACCTAAGAAACACAAGGTAAGATGATAGCGATCGGAATCCACCCAATTGATTTCTGTTTTGCGGTCAAACTCGCATAATGTATCAGCGTGATCAGCCAACCAACGTACAACAGAATCAGGTAGCGTCAGTGCAAAAAAAGCACGGATGTTCATAGAGGCTTACTATATCCCTATTTTTTTGAGGAATAGCGTATTCTGCCTTCAAGATGACCCGTTGGCAAACCCTGAAAGCAGAATCTAAGATCATTTAAGCCGCTCTAGCGTTGTTCAAGCAGCAATTGCATATTATTTAGCTTCTGACGCACCTGCAAGAGATCCTGATTTAACTGACGACGCGTACCGTCAAAGGCACGGATAGCCTGCTCGTTCACTTTCACTTTACGTTCTAGATCAGCATTGCTTTTGCCTTCTACCTTAGCAAGACGATCAGTTAAAGTACGCTGCGCTTTCAAAAGATCATCCATCTGTTCTTTCGCCAGCTCATTTGTGGTGCGCATTTCAGATTCAACGCGCGACGTCAGCTTCGTCAGTTTAGCTACTTCTGCATTCACTGTTTTCTTTAAACCAGAAACACTCGCCAGCGTTTTTTTCTGCTGAGCAACCTGAGATTTTAGAGACTTAACCGTTTTTTCTTGCGCCTGAAGGGTTTTCTTTAAAGCTGCTAGCTCTTTTGCCTGCTTCTCAATCAGTGGCTTATTCTTTTTGTGGGCAATATCCCACAACTTAGCAATTTCAGAATCTAACTGTTTATCTTTCTGCTTTAAAACAGACTCTAACGAGGAAACATTGCCCTGCAGCTCTTCACCCGATTCAGCCGCGCCCTGCTCTGCTTCTTTCAACAAAGCTTCTAATTGAACAATCTGTTCCTGAGCTTTTTCAAACGTCGCTTGTTGAGATTGATACATCTCAAAACCAAAGTAGCCAAGCACAGACACCGCAACAACTAAAACAACCATCACTACGGATTGAACCACACCACCACCTGATGAGGCTGGCGCTGACGCAGGGGCTGGTGCATCACCAGATCGAGGTCGCATAGCTGAAGGTGCTGAGCGGTTTTCACCAGCAGGATCGGCAGGCCCAAAATTCGGTACTTCAATATTATCGTCGTCGCGGTTCATGGCTATCCATATACTAACTAAATTGAAATTCCCGCTATTTTACGCGGAAAAAAAAAGCCCCGCAAAAATGCAGGGCTCTTTAAAGCTTAAATAAGCGAGGGGGATGATTACATCATGCCGCCCATACCGCCCATACCGCCCATGCCGCCCATATCAGGCATGCCAGGTGCGCCACCTTCAGCAGGCTTATCAGCAATCATTGCTTCAGTTGTGATCATAAGACCCGCAACAGATGCAGCCGCTTGTAGTGCTGAACGAGTAACTTTAGCTGGGTCTAGGATACCCATTTCAATCATGTCGCCGTATTCACCGGAAGCTGCGTTATAACC
Organism: Neptuniibacter sp. QD57_21; assembly: GCF_047778075.1. Classification (GTDB taxonomy): domain Bacteria; phylum Pseudomonadota; class Gammaproteobacteria; order Pseudomonadales; family Balneatricaceae; genus Neptuniibacter. The sequence continues at coordinate 2,778,173 of NZ_CP180549.1, forward strand.
GAAGTTACCTTCGCCTTTCTCACGGATGTTAGACACGATTACTGAGCCTTCTTCGCCCGCATTACCAACGATCTGGCGTAGTGGAGCTTCTAGTGCACGGAATGCAAGCTCGATACCTACAGACTGATCGTGGTTATCACCTTGTAGTTCTTTAACTTGATCCATCGCGCGGATCAGAGCAACACCACCACCAGGTACTACACCTTCTTCTACTGCAGCACGCGTTGCGTGAAGAGCGTCTTCTACACGAGCTTTCTTCTCTTTCATCTCAACTTCAGTTGCTGCACCTACTTTGATTACAGCAACACCGCCTGCAAGCTTAGCTACACGCTCTTGCAGTTTTTCACGGTCGTAGTCAGAAGATGTTTCTTCCATTTGTGCACGGATCTGGTTAACACGTGCTTCGATGTTGTCAGCAGCGCCGATACCATCAACGATTGTTGTGTTTTCTTTAGTGATAGAAACGCGCTTAGCTTGACCTAGCTGCTCAAGCGTCGCTTCTTCTAGCGTTAGACCTACTTCTTCAGAGATCACAGTACCGCCAGTAAGGATAGCGATATCTTCTAGCATCGCTTTACGACGATCACCGAAACCAGGGGCTTTAACTGCAGCAACTTTAACGATACCGCGCATGTTGTTAACTACTAGCGTTGCTAGCGCTTCGCCTTCTACATCTTCAGCGATGATTAGAAGAGGACGAGATGCTTTAGCTACGTGCTCAAGGATTGGCAGTAGTTCACGGATGTTAGAGATTTTCTTGTCAGCAAGCAGGATGAATGGCTGCTCAACTTCAGCAGACATGTTGTCTTGGTTGTTGATGAAGTAAGGAGATAGGTAACCGCGATCGAATTGCATGCCTTCAACAACATCCAATTCATTCTCTAGTGCTGTACCTTCTTCTACAGTGATAACGCCTTCTTTACCTACTTTGCCCATCGCTTCAGCAATGATCTCACCAACCTGTGCATCAGCATTAGCAGAGATAGTACCAACCTGTGCAATCGCTTTGTTATCAGCACAAGGAACAGACATACCTTGGATCTGCGCAACAACTGCAGCCGCTGCTTTGTCGATACCGCGCTTCAGATCCATTGGGTTCATGCCTGCAGCAACAGACTTAAGACCTTCGTTAACGATTGCTTGTGCTAGTACAGTTGCAGTCGTAGTACCGTCACCTGCAACATCGTTTGCTTGAGACGCTACTTCTTTAACCATCTGTGCGCCCATGTTTTCGAATTTGTCTTCAAGCTCGATCTCTTTCGCAACAGATACACCGTCTTTAGTTACAGTAGGAGCACCGAAAGACTTATCTAGAACAACGTTACGGCCTTTAGGGCCCAAAGTAGTTTTAACTGCGTCTGCTAGGATGTTTACGCCGTCTAGCATGCGTTGACGAGCATCGTTACCAAATAGTACGTCTTTAGCCATTTTCTAAAATCCTGTAATCAAATTCTTAAAACAATTAGATAAAGCGAAAAGTTCAATCGGAAGATTAGTCTTCCAATACACCGTAAATTTCGCCTTCGCTAAGAATTAGTAGCTCTTCACCGTCAACTTTCACAGTGTTAGCGTAGCCACCAAACAATACTGTATCCCCAACCTGAACAGTCAGCGCTTGACGCTCACCATTTTCCAGAAGACGACCTTCACCCACAGCAATAACTTTACCTTGGTTTGGTTTTTCCTGTGCAGAACCTGGCAGTACGATGCCGCTTGCAGTTGTAGCTTCTTCTTCGTTACGACGAACAACTACACGGTCGTGAAGTGGACGAATTTTCATCTGTTCTTTCTCCTGATCTTTATCTGACCAAAATAAACATATTTGTTTGGAATCGGGACAAACAAACTTAAGTTGCTTTCCCCTTTGAAATGCTAGGTTGGGGCATAAAAAATGAATTCAACGCTAGCCAACAACTTTTTTGTCTAGAAATTAATCCTTGCGCTCAAACTCACCGTCAATCACATCATTTGAACGGATATTACGGTCTTGTTGCTCATGGTTCTGATGCGTCTGCGATTGATGTTGAAAAGGGTCATTCGCATAAAATTGTGCTGAGCTTTGATGTTGCTGCTGCATAGCTATAACACTGAAGCGACTAAATAATGCTTTAGCAAACGCTTTGCGCGTGAAAGGAAGCAAGCAACTAAAACCAATCACGTCAGTAACAAAACCCGGTGTAACTAAAAGAGCACCACCAACCGCTAACACGATACCTTCAACCATCTCTTGGCCTGGAATCTCACCATTCTGCGCACGCTGCTGCGCCCGAGCCAGTGTAGATAGGCCTTGGTAGCGCAACATATTTACGCCTATAAATGCAGACAACAGTACTAAGCCAACTGTGTTCCACGCCCCAATCGCCTCACCTACATTTATTAGGACGGTGATTTCAACAATGGGGATAATGATGAACAGCAGAAAAAGAAACTTCATTTATTGCCTCTAAAATAATCGATAGCTCTATAAGAATAGGACTCATTATAGAGCTTCTAAACAGGTCCTACCTGCCTAAAATTAAACGTGCATAGAACTTGATTTTTTTACTAAACACACTCTTTTCTTTTTATGGCCAGACCAAAAAAATTCAACCCTAAACCAGAATTTTTCGTCATATTTTCACGCTTTTCGCGCTAAAAAATCGTCTAAAAAAAAACCAATACCAAAGTACTTATACATTTTGCACTGCGAAATTTCTATTTAAAAACATAGAGTTAGCATCTGCAAAAAAACAAAAAAATACCGGCCATGAGTATATTAAACTTATTGATAAATGAATCCATGGAGCAACGAGTAGACTTTTTTGCGAAAGCGGGATAAGTTTAAATTCTGCACAATGACGCAACGCACAATAAAAGAGTCAAACCGAAGTAAGGTAATCCTAAAATGGAACTCAAAGATAAAGTAATTGTTGTAACTGGTGGTGGCCGTGGTCTTGGTCGTTCAATGGCACTTGAACTAGCTGAACAGGGCGCAAAACTTGCTCTAGCTGACCTAAGCCAAGAAGATCTAGATACGACTGTTGGCCTTTGCATGGAAAAAGGCGTTGAAGCTCGCGCTTACATCTGCAACGTAGCTAAAGAAGACGAAGTAGAAAAACTATTCAATGACGTAGTAGCTGATTTCGGTACGCTACACGGCCTAGTTAACAATGCTGGTATCACTCGCGACGGTCTATTCATGAAAGTTGATCGCGAAACTGGCAAAGTTGTTAAGAAGATGTCTATGGACCAGTGGAACTTGGTAATGGATGTTAACCTAACTGGTACATTCCTATGCGCTCGTGAAGCTACGGCTCACATGATCGACTTAGGCGTTCCAGGTTGTATCGTAAACATCTCTTCTATCTCTCGTTCAGGTAACATGGGTCAGACTAACTACACAGCTACTAAAGCTGGCGTAGAAGCTATGGCTGTTACTTGGTCTAAAGAGCTAGCTCGCTACGGCATCCGTGCTGCATCCATCGCTCCAGGTTACATCGGTACTGAGATGGTTATGAGCATGAAACCAGAAGCTCTAGAAAAGATTGCTTCTGGCATTCCAGCTAAGCGTCTTGGTAAGCCAGAAGAAATCGCTAAGACTGTTACTTTCATTCTTGAGAATGATTACATTAGCGGTCGTTGCTTCGAAGTTGACGGCGGCCTACGCGTTTAATCTTCTTAGCTCCATAAAAAAACCGGCTTTCGCCGGTTTTTTTATGCCTGTTGATTGCTTTTAAAGTACTGCTCTTAAGCCCCAACCACTCCGCCGTCTTCACGTGTTATCACTACAATGGTTGAACGCGGCTTACTATCACCACCAGCAGGAAAGTGCGAAGGCTTACCCTTCTCTCCTGGGTGTTGAATCCCTACAAACATAGATTTTTGATCTGGAGAGAACGTCAATCCCGTCACTTCGCAGGCTATGGGTCCCGTTAAGAAACGATGAACTTCGCCCGTTTCTGGATCTGCACACAACATCTGATTGTTACCCATACCAGCAAAATCATCGGCATTGGAGTATTTACCATCGGTCATGATCCAGAGACGGCCACCTTTGTCGAAACCTAACCCATCCGGGCTATTGAACATATTTTCGGTAGTGATGTTACTACTACCCGCTAGCAGCCCATCTTGATAGATGCTTGGGTTGCCCGCGATCAGGAACAGATCCCAACTAAATTCAGTAGCCGTATGATCGCCGTTCATTGGTGCCCAACGTACGATCTGTCCGTACTTATTCTCCGCTCGCGGGTTTGGCCCACCAATAGGTTGCCCATCTTTCTTGCCTCGATGTTTATTATTCGTCAGTGTACAGCAAGCACTCGATTTATTAGGATGCACGGCAACCCATTCAGGTCGATCCATGGTCGTTCCACCCACTTGCGTTGCTGCTAAACGAGTGTGGATAAGCACTTCGGCCTGGCTTTTAAAACCATTTTCTGGCGTTAATCCATTCTTACCGAAAGTAAGCTCCAGCCATTCGCCTTTGCCTTTCAGTTCACCGTTATCAGCACTGAACTTAGCTACATATAAAGTACCATCAACTAGAAGATTACGATTTCTACTCTGATTATTAGCATCATATTTACCTTTTGACACAAATTTATACAGATGCTCACCGCGCTCATCATCTCCCAGATAGACCACAACATGACCTGAGTCATCAACCATGAGAGCTGCATTCTCATGTTTAAAGCGACCAAGCGCTGTACGCTTAAGCGGCTTAGACTCAGGATCCATTGGATCGATCTCTACTACCCAACCATGGCGATTCGGCTCATTTGGGTTTTTAGCTAGATCAAAACGCTGATCAAACTTACTCCACTGATAACGTTTATCTTCCGTTTTTAAGCCGTAACGTTTTTGTTCAGCCGGGATAATATGAGCGTCATCGTCAGTACCAAAATACTTATGGAAGTTTTCTTCACAAGTTAGGTAGGTGCCCCAAGGCGTTTCTCCATTGGCACAGTTATTAAAGGTACCCAATACCTCAAGACCCGTTTGGTCGGCAGCTGTTTTAAGCAGATCATGCCCTGCCGCTGGCCCTGTCAACTGCATTGAAGTATTTGCAGTAATCCGACGATTCAATTTACCACTACGATCAACGACCCAGCCCTGAGCGGTTTGCTGAATTTCAAAAACAGACACGCCGTGAGCATTTTGTGCTTTCAGCACGTCATCGGCAGTAATCATATCGCCCTTGTGGTCATACAAAAGATCAGTGTTGGTGTATTCATTATTAACAACCAATACTGCGCGATCGCTAGATAAAGGAAACAATGACATGCCATCGGTATTATCACCAAACTGCAGTGCCTGAGCAGACGCCGGCGTTCGTCCTGTTGGATCAAACTCTGGTGCATCGTCAAAGATAGGGTCCCCCCAAGAGATAAGGTTACTCACCTTATAGCCCTTTGGCACAACCACTGTATCTGCTGTGCTACTGGCAATAGGCTCAAACCCGATAAGCGCACTCTTAACTTGAGTTTGAATTGCAGCCTGTACAGAGTTTGCAATAGGCGACATACCGATAAAAGCTCCTAAACCAAGCGCGCCAGCCCCAGTCAAAAAGCTACGGCGGCTAACCGCCTTATCTGCTAGCTGAGTAAACTCTGAATCTTGTTCCGGATTTAAATTACTGCATAGATCATGTGAATTGTTATAGCTCATAGTGATTCCACTAAAAAATCAAAGTGCATCTTTTTGTATAGCCCTATGCTTGGGCACCAGAAATCAAAGCTAGTCCTCCTTAATGACATATCAATTAACGTTAAATGAAGCTATTGCTAAAAATAGAGTTATTAGATCATTAGACAAAACTTTTAAAACAAAAAGGTTAACTTTAGAACAAAAACAAAACAATCGATCAAAAATAAACCACACATAAAAAAGGCGTTTCAAAACAGAAATATCTACGCAATAAAAACTTAAAGAAAATAAATTCCAGTACAACAAAAAAGAAACAATTCTGAAATAAAACTCGCCTACCATTGCGCCGCAACAACGAATTAAATCTTGCAAGGCAATAATTTTGAAACCCTTAAATAATATTTTATTAACCGCATTGACTGCATTTTCCTTAATTGCGTCCAATTATTCTTACGCTGACAACACCCTCTTATTAGAGGAAGGCGTTAATTTAATTGCAGTTAATGGCTCAGAAGTTAATTCAGATAAACTATTTAACGGCAGAAACAATTACAAATTACCCAATGGTTCAAATCAGATCCTTGTAAATTATACCGCTGAAGTTAAAAAGAGTGGTGACTTTGAAATAGAGAAAAGCAAAGCCTTTGTTCTACTGTTCGAAAGCAATAACAGCCAGATTTCTCTGGCAGCACCAGTAATTGAGCGCATTAAAGATCTAGAAAAATTCGAACAAAATAAAAACTGGATCTTAAAAAATAGCGCAGGCCAAAACATTCCTTTCAAAGTAAACATTATAGAGAAAGATGGCTTTCAGTTAAGCAGAGACTTTGAAGAAGAATTAGAAAAGTTCAATCAAAGCAACGCTATCGCTTCACTGCCTAAAAGAAAAATAACCCTTCCATACAACACTAATAACAAACAGACAAAAAATAGTGTTATTAAAAAAGAAAGCATGACAATGGAAATGCTTATTTACTGGTACAACCAAGCCGATCTAAATACTAGAAACTCTTTCAAAGAGCTTATTAAAAACAAATAAGCCTTCACAAATTAAAAGTTAAAAACCTTATATTAAAACTCCTTGGAGAGAAGACATGAAAAAGCTGATTCTGGCTTCTGCTATTGCTGCGCTTGCTGCTAATTCGGCAACGGCTGCAACTATTTACGACGACAAAGGCCTTACTTTCAAAATTAAAGGTGACTGGCAGGTTCAACTGCGTGACAACGCAAGTAAATCTAAAGACGCTGAAGTGGAATTTGACGATCTAGAGATCAAAAACTCGATCGCTTACGATCTAGGAAATGGCCTAACTGCATACGGTCAGCTGGATTTTGGTTTCAAAGACGAAGCTGAAGGTAAAGGCCCTGATGGATCGGACCACCTCGAAGAAGCTTATCTAGGTATGAAAGCGCACAACATGTCTGTTCAAGTAGGTAAAATGGATAATGCCGCTGACGACTTCGGTGTAGAAAAAGCAATCGAAGAAGCACTAGGTAAAGACGTTTTTGACGAGTTTGGTTCTATCGATGGAGATGACGTAATTCGCTTTGATGCAGACTTCGACGTTGCTCGTGTGGCAATCTCCCATGAACTAGAAGCTGATGGCGAAGATAGCTCTAACAACGAATCTACTGAAATTTACGTTGAAGGTGGTTTCGAGGCCGTTACTCTAGGTGCAGCATTCCAAACGGTTAAAGCTACACCAACTTCAGAGTCTGAAGACATCTGGGGTGTAAGTGCTGAGTTTGATGCAGGTTTCGCAACATTCGGTATGGACTACGGTGTTTCTGACCAAGGTACTAGCAACAACGATGTTGCGATGACTAACGTTGTAGCTACTTTCAAAGCAGCTAAAACAACTAAAGTTTCTGTTGGCTACATGGAGCACGATTACGACGCTGCCGACATGGATGAAGAAGCTTTCTACGGCAACGTAACTTACAAATTCCCGACTCAGAAAAACGTTTCTGTATTCGCTGAAGTTACACACCGCGACGATGACGCTGGTACGGATTATGACCTAGACCTACTTGCTGGTATGCGCATCAAGTTCTAAAAGTTTAAGCCACAGCTTGTCCCCCCCTTCAGACAAGTTAATGCTAAAAAACTTTAGGCTCAGTTTTTACTGGGCCTTTTTAGTTGCTATAGATCTATTCGAAAGCGACAATAAACGCCTATTACAAGGAAGGCGTCATATATGTCATCAGTTGATTCCAAAACTGAATCTTGGCTCGATACAGCTAAAATCTATCTTCACCCTAGAGCAATCACACTTCTGTTTTTTGGTTTCTCTTCTGGCCTTCCTATTTTGCTCGTCTTTGGCACTTTATCCTTCTGGCTTCGTGAAGCAGGCGTTGAACGGAGTTTAATCACCTATTTCTCCTGGGTTGGTTTAGCCTATGGCTTCAAATGGCTTTGGGCTCCCTTAGTTGATCGCTTAAGCCTCCCCTTACTTTCAACTTGGCTTGGTAGGCGCAGAAGCTGGTTATTGCTTTCGCAGATCATGCTCATCATCGGTTTAACCGGGCTTGCCTTCTCCAATCCCCATGAAAACCTTCAATACATGGCGTTGTTAGCACTAGTAGTCGCTTTTAGTTCTGCGACCCAAGATATTGTGATTGATGCCTACCGTATCGAATCAGCTGGCGAACGCTTACAAGCCGCCATGGCTGCAACTTATATGGCTGGCTACCGCATAGCGATGATTGTGGCGGGTGCCGGTGCACTTGCGATCGCAGCGTGGACCTCAATTTCACCTGAAAGCTATGACATCAATTCTTGGAAGTATGCCTACTTAATCATGGCCTCTTTAATGCTAATCGGCATGATCACAACCTTTTTAGTAAAAGAGCCAGCTTCTGTTGAGATGGACACTGAAACGCTTGAGCAACAACAAAAAATTATTGAATTTACTCAACGTAATGCTCACCTTCCCGATTTTATATCACGCTTTTTAGGCTGGGCTTATATCGCTATTGCTTGCCCATTTATCGACTTTGTACGTCGTTACGGTATGCAGGCCCTTATTATTCTGGCGTTAATAGGCACTTACCGAATTTCTGACGTTATTCTTGGAATTATCGCTAATGTTTTCTATGTCGATATGGGCTTTACCAAGGAAGAGATAGCGCAAATCATCAAGATTTATGGCGTAGTCATGACCATCGTTGGCGCAGGACTTGGCGGCATTCTGGTTAATCGCTTTGGTGTAAGAAAGATCCTGTTCTTAGGCGCGCTGTTAGTATCTCTAACCAATCTTCTATTTGCTTGGCTTGCTACTTTAGGTAATGACACCACAGCACTTACAATCGTTATCTCTCTGGATAACTTGAGTGGCGGTATCGCTACCGCGGCCTTTGTCGCCTACCTATCTAGCCTGACAAATATTCAATACTCTGCAACACAATATGCCCTTTTCAGTTCGATGATGTTGCTATTCCCTAAATTTCTAGGCGGCTTCTCTGGGGGCTTTGTCGATAGCTTTGGCTATCCTTGGTTCTTTACTGCAGTTGCGATCATCGGCTTACCCGTATTGATATTGATCTGGATCAGCCCAAGAAAATAAATAGGAATCATTATCATTTACATTCATGAAATTCTGGGTTACTCTTCTTAACACTTAACAAGGAGGGATATACCGATGACTTATATGATTGACGCTTGGTTTGAACGTAACAACCCTTACCTAAGAGTTATTCACCGCTCTACGGGGATTTCAGTCGTTAATTGGCAAGGCGATACGCTAACCAGCAAATTACAAAGCGGGGCTATCTGCGTAGACGACTTTGAAGCTACACCTTCGCAGGATCTAGTAAAAGAGATATTTCTTCTGGATTGCTTAGAACAAGATTAATCAGGTGAAAAATCATTCACCTGACTTTGTTAAGGCGGTAACAGGTTGGTTTAGTCGCGGAAGTTATTAAACTGCAGTGGTAATTCAAGGTCTGCTTCACGCAGCATTGCCATTACACTTTGCAAGTCATCGCGTTTCTTGCCTGTTACTCGTACCTGCTCACCCTGCACCTGCGCTTGGACTTTTAGCTTGGCATCTTTAATTAATTTTACAATTTTCTTAGCCAATGGCTGATCTAGGCCTTGCTTAAGAATCACTTCCTGACGTGCGCGCATATTCGCTTTTTCTGGATCTTTAATCTCCAAGCAACGAATATCAATTTTGCGGCCCGTCATCTTAGTTTTAAGCACATCCATCATCTGCTGCAGCTGAAAATCAACTTCTGCCTGCAACGTAACTGTGGATTCAGTTTGCTCAAACCGCGCATCAACACCTTTAAAATCGTAACGCATCTGAAGTTCACGATTAGACTGGTCAACAGCGTTGGTAACTTCGTGCTGGTCTAGTTCAGACACAATATCGAATGATGGCATGAGGCTTCTCCCTATTTTTTTGCCGATTCTAGCTGACCTTTACCTCCATTTCACGTCACAATAGAGAGATAATAAGATCCACAATGCTGAAGATTAAGAGAATTAAGCATGAAAGAGAGATGGTACATACTTGGCGCTGGCTCAATTGGAAATTTATGGGCCTGTAATCTCATTTCTGCGGGTTTCCCCGTCACTCTTATTTTGCGTAATTCGGCTAAGCTTTCTCGATTTGAAGTAAACCGCGGCATTCTATTAGCTGATCAAATGCATAGTTGCGAAGCTGATCTCCCCAATAATTCGTCGCTTATCCAACAACTGATTATCACGACCAAATCCACTGATACTCAAGCCGCTTTCAACTCGATCAAGCATCGACTTGCCGATGACGCACATGTTGTTGTGCTGCAAAACGGCATGGGCAGCCAGCAATGGATAACAGATCAATTACCAAACGCTGAAGTTGCATGGGCATCAACAACAGATGGTGCATGGTTAGAATCTGAATTCTCTGTTGTACACGCGGGCAAAGGGATTACTCGTATCGGATCACCCGATAAAATGCTCGAGTGGTTAGAACAATTAAACTGTAGTTTCTTAGATTTACAACCTGATCCAGAAATAGCTACAACCTTGTGGCGCAAGCTAGCGATTAACTGCGCTATAAACCCTTTAACTGCGATCTTTGGCTGTAAAAATGGCGAGTTAGTTAGCAACCCTAACTATCTAAATGAGATGGTATTAATCTGCAATGAGGTAGAAAAGGTCATAACTGCACTTAATCTAGAGCTATTTGATGGCCCTTTAATTGACCATGCTTGTCAGGTAGCTGAATTAACCGAAAATAATTTTTCCTCGATGAACCAAGATGTGAAACATGGCCGTATAACTGAGATTAATCAGATCACCGGCTATCTATGTGAGCAAGCAGACAAACTAGATATCACGGTGGATATCAACAAGTACTACCTTGGAAAAATTAGGGAACTACATCCTCATAGTGATGCCTAATCCAATGGTGTCCTTCTCTAGGAGCAGTCATGAATAACAGGCTTAGTAAGATCTATACCCGTTCTGGCGATCAAGGCCAAACTGGTTTGGCCAATGGTGAGCGTGTATCCAAGACCGATCTTCGAATCGAAGTGATCGGCACGGTCGATGAACTTAATTGTGCCATAGGCATTGTAATCGCAAGTCTGCCTTCAGATGAATCAATTACGAACCTGCTGCAAACCATACAGCACCAGCTATTTGATCTAGGCGGCGAGTTAGCAATTGCAGACCCTAGCTATGTCGTTATTACTCAGACAGAGATAGAATACCTAGAGGAACAACTGGACTTACTGAATTCAGAGATACCGCCTTTAAAAGAGTTTATTCTCCCAGGCGGAACTGTTTCAGCTAGTTATACCCATTTGGCGCGTAGTATCTGCCGACGCACCGAAAGGCGAATCATAGCACTACTCCAAGATGAGTCAGCTCAGGTAAATCCTAACTCTGGTATTTATCTAAATAGGCTGTCCGATCTGCTTTTTGTGGCAAGCAGAATAATAGTGTTAAGGCAGGGCGGTGAAGAGATTCTTTGGCGATCCAAAGAAGTTAGATAATACAACTCACCTAATGGGAGTAATAAAAATGAGAGCGCTGTTTTTTTCTGCGTTAATGCTACTAACACCTGCAGCTTTTGCTGACTGCTCAACAGATCAAACCATCTGTGAAGCTAAATGTTCAGTGAAACACTTTACTGATGATGCCGCTGAGCTAGGCTGTAAATCAAAATGTGTGGCTCAACGTGCAATGTGCTCCACCGAATCTGGTGCCAAAACCGTTGTAGAGAAAGGCGGTGAAGTTATCGAAGATGGCGTTGAAGTGAGCAAAGACGTTATCGATGATGGCGTTGAGATCAGCAAAGAAGCTTGGGAAGATACTAAATCATTTGTGAAAGGCATGACTGAATAGTCATGCCGTTTGTCTGGCTTTACTGTCAGCGTACATTAAAGCTAGACGCGTTTGCGTAGAGAACTGGTTAAACGTATTAAAATCCTCTTCGGATACAGGCCCACGTCCTTTTAAGCGATCCGCATACAGCATACCAATAACCCGTTTTCCCATAGTAAGAGGTATTAATACGAATCCCTGACACCCTACCTGTTTTACAAAGTTGGGCGGTAGTCGTTTATCCCATCCATCTTCTTCTAAATCATTAACTAGCAAGGTTACTTGCTTAGCTAAGACCTTAAAGAATAGATCATCCGCTTTACCCGACTTATCCCGTTCAAAATAAGTTTGTAGAGGGTCAAGTTCATCCCCTTCAATAATTTTGACCGAAAGATGTGTGTTTGATTTGCTAAGTAAACAAAGCATACTGCGATCAAACTGACCGCACTCACCGATCGCTTCCACAACTAACTTAAAGACTTCGTGAATCTTGCCATCCGCAGCAATTAACTCTGTCAATTGATTCAGATAACTTAGCTGTTTTGAGTTACGTTTAGATTCTGCAATAACTTTTGTAGAATGCTCTGGGATGCTTTCAGTTTGCTCAACCTCCTCTAGCTCCACTTCATTGTGAGCCAAAAAGGCAAGCTGGCGAACCATATCATCTTTAGCAACATTTCCACTTTCTGAGTATTCAGGAATTAGCGAACGAGCCTTCAAACCGTAACTACGGCTAACTTTAGCAACCCGTTGGAAACACTGAAGCGTAATTTCACCAACTTCATCAAAAGGTATATCCCCAGCAAGGGAAACGGCATCTACAACCTTATCGTATGGCTGTTCGTTATTTTGATCCTGTCCATATAGCTGCTGTACTAAACCATGACTGAGCGTAGGTAAGGCAGAAAGCATATCGCTTCGCTCATCAATATTCCCTAAATCCAAAGGGGACATTGTATTTAAGATCTGTTTTGGATACCCCCAACCAGCGGCTAGTTCCCTACCTAACTCACTAAAACTCATACCTAACACTTCAGCCTGTATTCGCGGCCATTTTTTCTCGCCTCTTTCCTTTAACCTGAGCATTTTTCGATACTGCTCTGGCAAGGTGCAAGCAACCATGATTTCGCCCAATCCAAATAATAGGGAAGCCATATAAGCCTCTTCTGGATCGACTGATTTCCGGCTCTTTAATGCAAGTTCCTTAGCCATGTTGGCACTCAAGAACTGTCGCATCATCATCCCAGGTACATCTAAATCAGGATTTTCGTCATGAAAGCTTTCAATTAATTTAAGAGTTAAACTGATATTTTTAATCTGATTAAACCCGAGTAAGACCACCGCTCGGGATACAACCGTAATATCACCTTGACCTCTTTTGTACGTAGGTGAATTAGCCAATTTGATCAGTTTGGCTGATAAGCCCGTATCTTTCATGATCGCCATAGCCAAAGCCATAGCATCGCTTTCTTCTGATGCGCTAATCTGCTGTATACGATTGACCGTAGCACTAAACACCGGAAGATCACCTAAACGATCTAAGCTGCGATGAATATTTTTAAGCGTTTCGGTATATTTCATTCGTTATCCTATACGACAGAATCAGGTAAGTGCTGGATATTACTACTTAATAACTGCGGCCAACATTGTTTTGAGTCATAATCAAACCGCAGTTTAGTAAAATGCGCATAATCAATCGCAATTCGCCTCCAATGATCAGCTTCAATGCCCAAGATATCCCCAATCAGGCACCGAATCACACCGCCATGAGTTACAACCAAAACTTTTTTTTCAGGTAATTTTAGCAACCGCTCTTTAACCATAGCTATTCGTTGCTTAAATTGCTGAATAGTTTCGCCATTTGGTGCAGGGTAATCCTGCGGCGCTTGCCAAAACTTATCTGCTGCGACGGGGTTTTCGCTATAAACCTGCTCAAAACTAACACCATCCCAGTCACCAAAATCCAGTTCTTGTAATTCATCCCAGACTTGCAACTCGATTTGCCTAGTATTGGCTAACCAGCGCGCACTCTCCAAAGCCCTCTTTAACGGCGAACTCACAACTAAGTCCCATTCACCATTTGCTAAAACAGCTTCACAGGTAGACTGGCCTTTTACAGACAACGGACTATCGGTACGGCCTAAATAGACGCCTTTAAGTGCAGGTTCACCATGTCGGAACAGGTCAACAAACAAAGTATCCAAAAGAGATCCTTACTATAGGTTTTAGTCCGACTTCTCGCTCACACCAGCACTAGAGAAGGTCGCCATCTGTTTATGAAGCAAGCAAGCCGTTTGAATAACACTTACCGCTGTTGCCGCACCGCTGCCTTCGCCAAGGCGCATATCCAACGCTAACAAAGGCTCAGCAGACATGGCAACAAGTACTTTATGATGAAATTTTTCCGCAGATTGATGACCAAAGATCATCCAGTCTTTAGCTAAAGGGCAAATTATACTAGCCATATATGCAGCCGCAGTGCTGATAAACCCATCCACAACAACCGTAATGCCTTCCCTTGCTGCCGTCAGATAAGCGCCAACCATCGCTACGATTTCAAAACCGGCTAAGGATTGAAGCAATTCAAAGGGAGAATCGCCTTTACATTGATGTAGCTTAAGCGCCTGATCGATTACTGCCGTTTTATGTTCAAGCGCGTCACCTGATACGCCCGTCCCTGCTCCAACTACTTCTTGGGCTGTTAGGCCCATTGCCGCGGCTAAAACTGTGGCAGCAACGGTTGTATTACCTATACCCATTTCACCGGCGATAAAGAGTTGAGCGCCCGACGATTTAGCTCTTAAAACCGCCTCCTCTCCCACATTAAGCGCAGTAACCAATTGCTCACTGTTCATCGCTTGGCTCTTCGAAATATCAGCACTTTGCGAAGCGATTACTCGATTAAGCACATTGTGATGATTAACAGGCACCACCGTCCCTAAATTTATCACCTCAAACTTCGCTTTCAGTTGCTTAGCTAAAACAGCGATTGCCGCACCGCCTTCGGCAAAATTCAGAATCATTTGCGATGTAACTTCTTGCGGGAACGCGGATACATTTTGAGCAGCCACCCCATGATCTGCAGCAAAAATAGAGATGCTTACACGATCTGCCGAAGGTAATGGCTGCGCTTGCATTGCAGCCATTTGCACAGCTATTTTTTCCAATACACCTAAAGAGCCGGGTGGTTTAGTTAGGTTTCCTTGATGAGATAAAGCAGCTTGTTCAGCTTCAACGTTTAAAGATTTAGCTTTAATCTGCGACCATTCCTGCAAATTCACTTAACATCTCCTTTGACAGCCATTGGGATACCCGCCACCGTTAACGTCACCACTTCCACTACAGCAGCCAAATCTTGATGTAATCGACCGGTATTATCTTGAAATTGACGACTCAATTCGCCCATGGGGACAATACCCCAACCGACTTCATTTGAAACCAGTATTAAGTCTCCATCAAAATCATCCACAGCAGCAGTTAGCATCTTCATGCCTTCCTGCATAGGTTCCAAACCTTTTAATAACAGATTGGTTAACCACAGAGTTAAACAATCAACTAAGACCGTTTTTCCCTTACCACTCAAACTATTGAGTGCATCCGGCAAGTCAAAAGGGATCTCTAGTATCTCCCATTCGCTGGGTCGATTCTGACGATGAAGTTCAATACGCTGCTCCATCTCCGAGTCTTGTGCTTGAGCGGTAGCGATATACACAACAGGCTGGCCCGTAGCGGTAGCTCTTTCTTGCGCCACCTGACTTTTACCCGACCTAGCACCCCCTAATATTAACTGTCGCACTGATATTCCTCGTCAAAAACTCATTGTCAGATAAATAAAATGAACGTTAGCATTCTTTTAAGATGTATTTTTAATACACATTCAATGATTCTTAGTGTAGATTATAACACTGCTGATATAAGCGGCGGAGAGATCCCATGATCCAACTACAAGAAAGACGCACCCCTTCACCCTTTTCACTTTTTAATTTGGCATTTCGCCCATTTTTCTTAGGTGGCGCACTCTCAGCCATACTTTTAATGGCTGCGTGGCTAGTTATCTATAGTGGCGGCATTCAACCTCACCACTATAACTATGGGGTATTCTGGCATGCACACGAAATGCTATTTGGATTCTCTTTAGCGATCATCGCCGGCTTTTTAATGACCGCTGTTAAGACATGGACTAACGTGCAAACACTTTACAGCTGGCCTCTAGCGGCACTTTTTCTACTCTGGTTTAGTGCCCGCTTAATGCCTTTATTCCCAGCGATTGAACCTTGGTTGATTGCAGTTACAGATTTAGCTTTCGCCCCGATGGTAGCCGCTTGCGTTGCTTGGCCGGTGATTAAGTCCAAAAATTATCGCAACTTGATGTTTGTTCCTCTCCTGCTTGGCTTCTTTGTCGCCAATCTACTCATGCACCTACAACTACTTGGCTATAGTGAGGCAACTGCGGCAAAAGGGATTCAGTTAGGCCTATTTTTAGTCATTATGGTGATCTGCATTTTAGGTGGGCGTGTTATCCCATTTTTCACAGAGCGCGGCGTTGAAGGTGTCAAAGTTAAAAAGTACGTTTGGCTAGAAAAAGCGATCATTCCCCTGACCGCAATTTGGGTCGTTTTAAGCCTAACAGGGATTGAACCTCTAATTATTGCAATCAGTATGCTACTAGGAGTAGCAAACCTGATTCGAGTCGTTGGCTGGTTCGATAAACGAATCTTGGCTGTACCTTTAGTCTGGATTCTGCAGTTCGGCTATCTATTCGTATCAGTGGGATTTATTCTTTATAGCTTAAGCTTACTTGATCTGGTTCGCACTTCAATTGCTTACCATGCATTTGCTGCAGGAAGTATTGGGGGATTAACACTAGGTATGATGGCAAGAGTTTCCTTAGGACATACCGGCCGCCCTCTGAAAATTGGACCGTTAATTATCACTGCCTTTACTCTGATGCTTCTAGCTGCAGCAATACGATTAAGTGTTGGGTTATTACCTCTTTCTTATCTAACAACGCTGCATCTATCTGGAACTTTATGGATACTCGCTTGGGTGCTTTTCTTAATTAAGTACACCCCAATCCTTATAAAACCGAGAGTTGATGGTTTATACGGTTAAATTAGTATCTATAAAAAAAACGGCTCTAAATAGAGCCGTTTTTATTCAATACAATTACTGACTATTAACTATTCAAATCAACAACCACTCGGCCTTTCACCTGACCATTAGTTATACGCTCAGCATAATCCGGCAACTCATTAAGAGCGATGATCTGAGCAATATCCCCCACAGCGTTATCAGGTAATTGAGTTTCTAGTCTTTTCCAAGCTTCAAGACGACGATCATAAGGGCACATCACTGAATCAACCCCTTGCAAGCGAACATTACGCAATATAAAAGGCATAACCGTGGTAGGCAGTTTGAAGCTTGCAGCAAGACCACATGCAGTAACGACTCCGCCATAGTCAGTTTCTGACACAATTCTGCCCAAAATAGTATCACCTACAGTATCAACAGCACCGGCCCAGCGCTGTTTCTCAAGTGGTCTAGCAGGCTCTGCCATCTGCTCTCGACTAACAATTTCTGAAGCACCCAAACCTTTCAGATAACTCTCTGTTTCAGGGCGGCCCGTAATAGCTGTCACTTGATAACCAAGTCCCGCCAAAATCGAAACGGCAACACTACCTACACCACCAGCGGCACCACTAACAATGACTGGACCTTTATCAGGTGTTACACCGCCCTCTTCCAGAGCCATGACGCATAGCATTGCAGTTAAACCTGCTGTACCGATCTGCATAGTACGAACAGGATCCATGCCTTCAGGCAGAGGCACTAACCAATCTGCATTTAGGCGAGCATACTCGGAAAATCCACCCCAATGGTTTTCTCCTACACCCCAACCTGTCAGTACAACTTTATCGCCTTTTTGATAACGATCATCAGCACTCTCTTCTACTGTGCCAACTAAATCGATGCCCGGAACCATAGGAAAGTTGCGAATAATTTTGCCCTTGCCCGTAATGGCTAAACCATCTTTGTAGTTTAACGAGGAGTAATCGACTTTAACCAAAACATTCTGATCTGGTAATTGATCCAGACTCAATTCCGTCACTTCTGCTACTGTCTTACCGTCGTTTTGATTTAACACGAGCGCTTTGAACATGTCGATCTCCAAACTTATTTACCTATTTGTCATACAAATATAAAATAGATTTTTATATGATACAAGCTATGATGTTATTGTTTCAGTTTATGTAGAATAGCTTATTCGTAGTATTAGCAATCCTATGGAGTAATACGTGAGCCTAGAAGTAGCCCCGATCAATAAGTCCAGCTTGTCTAAACAAGTCGCTGACCAATTACAGGAAGCGATTTTAGATGGTTCTCTAAAAGCAGACGATCGCCTTCCTACAGAAGGTGAACTAGCTGAACGCTTTCACGTATCCCGCCCTACGGTTCGAGAAGCACTCAAGCGCTTAGCTGCTAAGAACTTAATTCGTTCACGCCGAGGGCCTACTGGCGGCACGTTCGTAAACCACTTAGGTGCTGAAGAGCTCAGTGACCAGATGACTACCGCTGCAACCCTGTTTGTCAGCATGAATCAGATATCTTTAACTGAGGTGAGTAGCACTCGATTAGAGTTAGAAAGCTTATGCTGCCAACACGCCTGCGCAAATAGGTCCGAACAAGACCTAGAAAAACTGCGAGCTGAATTAAATTATCAATCCAATACCAATATCAGCCCTGAAGATTTCTGTGCCGCTGATGTTCGCTTCCATCGTGCTATTGCCGATGCAAGTGGTAACCGTATGCTGAGTTTTGTGATGTATTCGTTGATCGAGGCTCTGCAACCGGTTGCTAACATGATTGCTTACCGTTTCCGGGAAAGAGAAATTATCTTAGGGCAACATCGTAGACTACTAGGTGCGATTGAAGATCGAGATATCAATTTAGCTAAAGCTATCATCAAGGAACAGATTGAGTATCTCGATCAGTTACATTGCGAGGCCCAGTCCTCTCATCAAAAAGCGGCAGAACAAAGCGCCTTAAAGTGATGATACGGATAAATTCGACCAATCTATAGTTCATTTATCCGCGGATAAAGTCGAAAATTATTTATTATAGGCAGGAATAGATAATTGATTTATCCTTGCACAAAGCTCGCAAAGATCCCTTGATGCTGTACCTTATAAAATAATTCAGGCTCTCTTTGTCAGCACCTAATTCAAATTAAAATGCCAAGTTTATAAGGAGTTTTTGTGGAAAACGTTTGGCTTATTAGTATTGCAGCCCTTGTTGTTGGCGCCGTAATTGGTTTTTTGATGGGACGTTCTGGCGGAGGTGCACAACGTCAAGCAGAACTCGCTGAAAAACTTGAAAGCACCCAAAAAGAACTAGACAGCTACAAGACCGAAGTAACTGAACACTTTGAAAAAACCGCAGCGCTAGTTAACAACCTGACTAACAGCTACAAAGATGTTCACGAACATCTTGCTACTGGCGCGCAAGGCTTATGTCAGCCAGGAAGCGTTGATCTAGCCATTGAACCCTCTTTGACTCCGAAACTAGAAAGCGAAGCAGAAGAACCTTCAGCTGAAGCAAAACCTACTACCGACACAGAACAAGCAGAAAGCTCTTCAGAACCACCTAGAGATTACGCACCTAAATCACCTGAAGATGAAGGCACGTTATCTGAAACTTTTGGTTTGAAAGAGGAACAGGAAACTAAAGAGGAAGAGCAGGTTCCTGCTGATGCGCCTAGCAATGTAGACGCAGAAACAGCAGAGCCTAAAGCAAAAGTTTAAACGGGATTGTCTATATCGATAAACTGGTGCTGAAGCCCAAATTTCAGCGCCAGCTCTTCACCTAATGCCATAGCACCATAACGCTCCGTTGCATGATGGCCTGCAGCAAAGTAGTGAATACCATTCTCTATCGCACTGTGGAAAGTTGGCTCTGAGACTTCACCAGAGATAAAAGCATCTAAGCCCTGTTCTATCGCCTTCTCTATATAGCCTTGAGCACCACCCGTGCACCAACCAATCTTTTTAATAGGATGATCTCCGCCTTTAATCAGCAAAGGCTCACGTTCTAGAACCTTTTCTATATGATCAGCCAATACCTCTGCAGACATAGCTTCAGGCAACTCTCCCGTATTCCCAATACTGCGCGGATTACCAAGCTCTAAAGCACCAAAGCCTTCAATGTCTAAAAGCTTAGCCAACTGGGCATTGTTACCAATCTCAGGGTGAGCATCTAATGGCAGATGATAAGCAAGCAAGCTTATATCATTATCTAGCAAGGCTTTGATGCGACGTTTTTTAATCCCTGTAATGCAGCTATTCTCTCCTTTCCAAAAAAAACCATGATGCACTAACAAAACATCAGCCTTTTCATCGATAGCTCTATCTATCAAAGCTTGAGAAGCCGTTACACCAGATATAACTTTACTAACATCACTTCGCCCTTCCACTTGTAGACCATTCGGACAGTAATCTTTAAATTGGTTTGGCTCTAAGCGCTGATCTATATATGCAATTAGATCTGATAGTTTTACCGACATTATTCTGTTATCCATTCACAAAGGGAATATTAATCGTATAATTCTAAGCTTGTTTATGGCGTTTCGACTATACACTCATGCGTAAATTTAACTTTCTTTTCTGGCCTATTCTCTCAGGCGTGCTTGTCGCCATTCTTCTTTTACAAGTCTTTCCAGATCTATTAGATAGTTCAAACTCTACCATTGAGTTCCGTGAAGCCCGCAACAACACTGCTCCACAAGGAAATATTGGCCCTGTATCTTACGCAGATGCTGTAGAAGTCGCTGCCCCTGCTGTTGTTAACATCTACACCCAAACCGTTGTTAGACAGAATGTGCACCCTCTCTTCAACGACCCTTTCTTCCGTAACTTCTTTGATTCCGACAGCATTCCACAACGAGAGCGCGTGCAGTCCAGCCTAGGCTCTGGCGTAATTCTAAGCTCTCAAGGCTACATAGTTACCAATAACCACGTAATTTCAGGCGCCGATAGCATTATTGTTGCTTTGAAAGATGGTAGAGAAGCCGCCGCAGAAGTGATCGGTACAGATCCAGAAACAGACTTAGCCGTTTTAAAGGTCACATTGGATAACTTGCCAAGTATTACACTCGGTCAAACTGAAAATTATCGTGTTGGTGATGTAGTCCTAGCCATAGGCAACCCATTTGGTGTTGGGCAAACCGTAACCATGGGTATCATCAGTGCTACCGGCCGCAACAGTGTAGGCCTGAATACCTATGAAGACTTTATACAAACAGACGCAGCCATCAATCCTGGCAACTCTGGCGGTGCTTTGATTGATGCCTTTGGCAACTTGATTGGTATTAATACCGCAATTTTTTCTAAATCGGGTGGTTCTCAAGGTATCGGCTTTGCAATTCCATCAGACCTTACCAAACAGGTCATGCAGGACTTAATACAGCACGGTCGCGTTGTTCGCGGTTGGCTTGGTATTGAGATACAAGAGCTTACGCCTAGTCTTGCTGAATCATTTGGCCTTAAAAAACTTCAAGGACTTATCATTGCAGGCGTATTCCGTAACGGCCCAGCCCATATAGCAGGCCTGCAACCCGGTGACGTAATGCTGACCATCAATGACAATCCTATTTTGGATGGCCGTAAATCCATGACTCAAATAGCCCGTCTTCGACCAGGTCAGGTAGTCACCGTTAAAGTTCTTAGGGAAGGTAAAGAACTCTCCTTTGATGCTGAAATTGGCGAACGCCCTAAAAGCCGTAACTAATTTTGCATTACTCAGCAAATAACTTTTACCCTACAAATAAAAAGGGCCGCCATTTCTGGCAGCCCTTCATCAAAAAGTCGTCTAAGTTTTTCCATTAAGACTTAATACGGTATTCCGCTGAACGAGCATGCGCTGTCAGGCTTTCACCGCGCGCAAGTACTGATGCAACTTTACCCATTTCAGAAGCGCCATCTTCAGAGAACATGATCAAAGAAGAACGTTTCTGGAAGTCATATACACCTAGAGGAGAAGAGAACCTAGCAGTGCCAGACGTCGGTAAAACGTGGTTAGGACCCGCACAGTAATCACCTAGTGCCTCAGCTGTATAACGTCCCATAAAGATCGCACCTGCATGACGAATCTTAGGCAATAACGCTTCAGGATCTTCTACAGACAATTCCAAGTGCTCTGGAGCGATACGGTTTGAAACTTCAATCGCTTCATCCATATCTGCAACCTTAATCAGCGCTGCACGAAGACGTAGAGAGGTTTCGATAATCTCTTTACGCTCTATAGTTGGCAACAATTTATTGATGCTGGCTTCTACCGCATCAATGAAGTCTGCATCAGGTGTAACAAGAATTGGCTGCGCATCTTCATCGTGTTCAGCTTGGGAGAAAAGATCCATCGCAACCCAATCAGGGTCAGTCTGGCCGTCGCAAACCACAAGAATTTCTGACGGCCCAGCAATCATATCGATACCAACAGCGCCAAATACCGCACGCTTCGCTGTTGCCACAAAGATGTTACCTGGACCTACAATCTTATCTACTTTAGGTACAGTTGCTGTACCATAAGCTAAAGCGGCAACCGCTTGTGCACCACCAATACAGAAAACGCGATCAACGCCTGATAAACATGCAGCTGCAAGTACCAGCTCGTTAACTTCACCACCTGGTGTTGGCACAACCATAATGATCTCTTCAACACCCGCAACTTTTGCTGGCATTGCGTTCATCAATACTGAAGATGGGTACGCAGCTTTACCACCCGGTACATACAGACCAACACGGTCCATTGGCGTTACTTTCTGACCTAACATAGTGCCGTCGGCTTCAGTGTACTGCCATGAATCAACGAGTTGACGCTCGTGATAGCTACGAACACGCTCAGCAGCAATTTCCAATGCTTGACGCTGATCTTGTGGAAGATTATCCAAAGCAGCTTGCAGACGCTCTTTGCTCATCTCAAGCTCAGACATCTCTGACACAGACGTATTATCAAAACGGTTGGTGTACTCAACAACCGCTGGATCGCCTTCTTGCTCAACGCGCTGAAGGATCTCATTGACGATCTGATTTACTTTTTCATCAGATACCGCTTCCCACGCAAGCAGTTTATCCATTTGCTGACGGAAATCAGCCTGAGTAGAATCTAGACGTTTAATATTCAAATCAGTCATGATTACGCTTCTCCATCACGGCGGGCAATTGCATCAGCTAATTTATCTAAGATCGGTTGGATCTGACGGTGCTTCATCTTCATTGAAGGCTGGCCAACAACTAAACGTGAGCTGATATCCGCAATCTCTTCCATCGGCTCTAGACCGTTAGCTCGCAAGGTATTGCCTGTATCTACGATATCAACGATACGGTCTGCCAAGCCCATTAGCGGTGCTAATTCCATAGCGCCATAAAGTTTGATGATATCGACCTGACAACCCTGTTTAGCAAAGTAGTCACGGGTCACATTGACAAACTTACTCGCAACTTTCATTCGGCCTTCAACTGGCTCAGCCCCTTTCATACCTGCAACCATAAGCTTGCACTTAGAGATTTTCAGATCCAAAGGCTCATACAAACCAGCAGCACCATGTTCAAGCAGAACATCTTTACCTGCGATGCCCATATCCGCGCCACCGTACTCAACATAAGTAGGTACGTCAGTTGCACGAATGACAACCAATTTGATGTTGTCATGGTTTGTATCAAAAATCAGTTTACGGCTGCTATGAATATCCTCTGCCGGCACAATGTCAGCTTCCGCCAATAAAGGCAGGGTTTCTTTGAGGATACGTCCCTTGGACAGTGCAATCGTTAGTTGCTGCTTCATAGCGTTCTATATACCTGTTTAACCTGGAACACGCTTAATACGTGCGCCTAATAACTGTAATTTCTCTTCAATACACTCGTAACCACGATCGATGTGGTAAATACGATCAATTACGGTGTCACCGTCTGCAACCAATGCAGCAATAACCAAACTCGCAGAAGCACGCAGATCTGTTGCCATAACAGGCGCTGCCTGTAGACGCTCAACCCCTTCTACAACTGCGGTATTGCCATCAATATTGATTTTAGCGCCCATGCGAATCATCTCTTGCATGTGCATAAAACGGTTTTCAAATATGGTTTCTTTTAGAATACTAACGCCCTCAGATACCGCATTCATCGCCGAGAATTGCGCTTGCATATCTGTTGGGAAAGCAGGATAAGGTGCTGTAGTCACGTTAACTGCTTTTGGACGCTGACCTTTCATATCCAGCTCAATCCAATCATCACCTGTAGTGATATGTGCGCCCGCTTCTTCAAGCTTTTGCAGAACAGCATCTAGAATTGCTGGCGATGTATTTTTGATCTTTACCTTACCGCGCGTTGCCGCTACAGCGGCTAGGTATGTACCAGTCTCAATACGGTCAGCAACCACAGGGAATTTACAACCGTGAAGTTTTTCAACACCATTAACAACAATGGTATCTGTACCGTGACCAGTAATGTCCGCACCCATCGCGATCAAACATTCTGCTAGGTCTACCACTTCAGGTTCACGAGCAGCATTCTCAAGAATACTCTGGCCTTCGGCCAGCGTTGCCGCCATAAGAATATTCTCTGTACCTGTAACTGTTACAGTATCAAAGAACACTCGGGCACCTTTTAAGCGACCATTGGTTTTAGCACGGATATAACCGCCTTCAACAACAACGTCTGCGCCCATTGCACGTAGACCTTGAATATGAAGATCGACTGGGCGTGAACCGATAGCACAACCACCAGGAAGGGAGACTTCAGCTTCGCCAAAGTGCGCCACCATAGGGCCCAGTACCAAGATTGATGCACGCATCGTTTTTACTAGTTCGTATGGTGCAACCAGTTTATCGATTGTGCTGGCATCAATTTCTACATTTAATTTTTCATCAATTACTAGCTCAACACCCATACGACGCAAAAGCTCAAGCATCGTCGTAATGTCATGTAAGTGTGGCAAGTTACAAATTGTAACTGGCTCAGACGCTAGCAAAGCAGAAGCAAGGATAGGTAACGCCGAGTTTTTAGCACCGGAGATGCGAACTTCACCTGTGAGCTGCTTCCCACCTGTAATAATAAGTTTATCCATGGTCAATCCAGTAAAAGGCGTTTAGTTCTGGGAAGCTTCCCACTGCGCAGGGGTGTATGTCTTAATCGTTAGAGCATGAATCGTTCCATTTGCGATATGCTCATTCAAGCAAGCATAGACAAGCTGCTGACATTTCACCGGGCGCAACCCTTCAAACAGTTCACCTACAACGGTTACCTGAAAATCACACCCTTCACCTGCGGTTGTAACTACACAGTTCTCAAGTTGAGATTCCAGAATCTGCTTAACCTGTTCAGCCTGCATGCAAAGCTCCCGATAGAATACTTCTAGATAAAAATAAGGCGGAAATAATACCGGATCATGACAAAAAAGGCGATGCTAAGCATCGCCTTAATCCAATATCACTTAATACTAATCAATTTGTTAGATCTTCAAGCCCAACCAATTTTGCAATCCCCTGCATTTCTACAGGTAAGTTGATCGGCTCAAGCTCCAATCTATTACGTTTTGCAAAACGTAAACAACACAACCAAAAAGACAACGCAGAACTATCTACTGAAGTAACCCCGTCAAAATCTACTTGCGTCGTACCATTCAAACCAGACAATAACGATTCAACCTGCTTACGAAGTTGCATGATCACAGGGAATTTAAGCTCCCCTTCAATCGCAATTAACTGTGCTGACTTAATGCTAGCGGTTGCCATTAAGCACTTTCCTTGTCTGGGTCTACCTTATCTTTCCAGCTAGTAATAACTTTATCGACGTTATTACGATTACGCTGCATCAGATCTGCAAACTGGTTTTTAAAGCTCAGTTTGATATTTACGCTGCCATCCAAAACAGCGTTCACTAGTTTCCACTCATCTGCACTCTTTTTCATATAGTAGATCAGCGCAAATTTAGTACCATCTGCAGCAAAAACGTTTACTGTAACAATCTGCTTTTTCTCATCAGGGCTTTTCTTACGAGGTGGAACCATCTCATAACGTTCAATATTAAACCCGACAAGTGCTTTAGCATAGGTTTTCAACAAAGTTGTTTTGAAAACACCACTAAACTCTTCACGTTGCTCTTTTGACGCTCTGCGATAGTATTTCCCCATTACACCTTTGGCGATGTAATCGAAGTCCACTACAGGAGAAAGAATAGTGTCAATTTCTGAAACTAATTGATCTTTCTGCTCTTCCTTTAGAAGTTCTTCGTTGTCTAATAACTGAAGAACGTCTGAAGTAGCGCCTTCAATCACTTTGCCCGCTTCTTCCCAAGATGCATAAGCATTAAAAGAAAACATAAAAGCAACGATCGCAGCCAAATGGCCTAATCGTTTAAAAACCTGCTGTAACATAATTACTCACTCGCTTCATTGAAGAGGAATTTACCGATTAACTCCTCCAGCACTAGCGCTGATTGGGTATCTTCGATAAAGCCACCATTACTGAGATATTCCTCTTCGGCCCCAACGGTAACACCGATATACTGCTCACCCAGCAAACCTGCAGTTAGAATCGCTGCAGAACTATCGATGGAAAGAAAATCCACATCGCCATTTATTTCCATAGAAACTTTAGCGACCAACTGTTCCGTGTCTAGCTCAATGCTTGTAACTTTACCAATAGTGACACCGGACATTGTTACTTTTGCTCGAGGTGTCAAACCACCAATATTTTCAAAGCGGGCATAAACAGTATAAGTATTGTCACTTGTAGACACACTTAAACCGCTTACGTTCAACGCCAATCCTACCAACGCTAAAATACCTGCCAAAACAAAGGTACCTACGCTGATCTCCAAGACCCGCATACGCATATTAAAGTTCTCCAAACATTACTGCTGTAAGAATAAAATCTAGGCCTAACACCGCAAGGGATGAATAAACCACTGTTTTCGTTGTTGCCTGACTAATACCTTCCGAGGTTGGTATACAGTCATAGCCTTGGAATACAGCAATCCAAGTTACAACGAAGCCGAAGGCAACCGCTTTAATTAAGCCGTTAACAACATCTTCATAAAAATCTACTGAGTTCTGCATGTTGGCCCAAAAAGAGCCGTCGTAGATACCCAACCAATCAATACTTACCAAAGCACCACCGTAGATCCCTACGATTGCAAATATTGCAGCCAAGATCGGCAAGCAAATAAATCCAGCCCAAAAGCGTGGCGCAATAATGCGACGCAAAGGGTCAACACCGATCATTTCTAGGCTAGAAAGCTGTTCTGTAGCTTTCATTAAGCCGATTTCCGCCGTCAAGGCAGAGCCAGCTCGCCCTGCAAAGAGTAACGCTGTTACAACCGGAGCTAACTCTCTAACCAAACTCAACGCTACCATCTGCCCCACGGCCTGTTCAGATCCGTAATCGACAAGAATGGTATAGCCTTGAAGACCTAATACCATACCGATAAACAGACCCGACACTACAATAATAATCATCGACAACACGCCAACGAAATAGATCTGTTTTACCAACAAAGGAAACATCATGAGCGGCTGAGGCTTGGCAATCAATGATTGAAATAGAATCATTGTTGCACGCCCAAACGCTGCGAGCTTACTTAACGTCACATGCCCTAAGGAGGCTAACTTGTTCATTTCAGATCACCTTGTAGCAAATCATCAGCATAATCATCTGCAGGAAAATGAAATGGCACAGGACCATCTGGTAGACCGTGCATAAACTGTTTAACCTGAGGAGACTCTACTTCTAGCAACTCTTCTGGTGTCCCCTGAGCAACCACTTTTGCATCAGCAAGAATAAATACATAGTCAGCTATACCTAACGTTTCCTGAATATCATGTGAAACAATAATACTGGTATGCCCTAAAGAGTTGTTTAAATGTCTGATTAGATTCACTAGCACACCCATAGCGATCGGGTCCTGACCAGTAAAAGGCTCATCATACATTAAAATATCAGGATCTAATGCGATCGCACGCGCCAAAGCAACACGTCGAGCCATACCGCCCGAAAGCTCGCTTGGCATTAGTTTATTAGCGCCGCGTAAACCGACCGCATGAAGCTTCATCAACACGATATCGCGAATCATATCTTCAGATAGATTCGTATGAACACGAAGAGGAAAAGCCACATTTTCAAATACGCTCATATCAGTAAAAAGAGCGCCACTCTGAAAAAGCATACCCATACGTTCACGAACCGAAAAGAGTTCGCTACGACTTAAATCTGGGATATTTTGACCATCAATCGAGATAGAGCCAGTATCGGGTTTCAACTGACCACCAATCAATTTTAGCAGTGTAGTTTTACCAGTACCTGAGGGGCCCATAATTGCAGTAATTTTTCCCCGAGGGATTTTAAGATCGACATTGCTATATATCGGTCTTTCACCACGAGCGAAGCTCAACTGCTGAATATCGATGACGACATCATCAAACTGACTCATAAGATTCCATTTATAAAACATGCAAAACAGCTTAAGTCCGTTCCACTGTTCAGGCTTTATTCAATAACCCGTACTTTGTGGGGTCGCAACTATACCATTTCGATATAAAAACGGGAATATTTACCTATAGTTCCTTCGTGCCGATTTAAACAACCACTGCATTCTGTTTTAATAGCGTCCTTCATCTATTACTGGAACATATTTTCTTTATGCTTTACCCAATTTTGGCGCTATTGGCTGGCTTAATTTTATTGGTCTGGAGTGCAGATAAGTTTGTAGAAGGGGCTGCAGCGACAGCTAAAAATTTTGGTATGTCACCGATGCTTATCGGCCTGACAATTGTCTCTTTTGGCACCTCAGCTCCCGAAATACTAGTTTCGATCATGGCTTCCACGTCAGGATCTGGAGATCTTGCAATAGGTAACGCACTCGGTTCCAACATTGCTAACATCGCACTGGTGCTTGGTATCACCGCACTTATAGCGCCTTTACCGGTAAAATCTGGAGTTTTGAGAAAAGAGTTACCTCTTTTATTAGGTGTAACCTTACTTGCCGGCGTTATTCTTTTTGACCTACACCTAAGCCGTATGGACGGCGTTATCCTGCTAATTGCCTTAGCAGTTTGCCTATACCTATTTAATCGTTTTCAAAAAGGCGCACCACAAGATGAGCTAGCGAGTGACCAGGAAGAGTTACCCGAACTAGAAACAAAAAAGGCTATTTTTTGGTTAATAACTGGACTCGCTGTTCTAGCTGCCAGCTCCAGGCTACTTGTTTGGGGAGCCAGTGAAATTGCTTTTGCGATGGGCGTGAGCAAACTTGTTATAGGCTTAACAATTGTAGCTATTGGCACCAGCCTACCTGAGTTAGCTGCATCCGTAGCAAGTGCTTTAAAAAATCATCATGACATCGCTATTGGCAACGTAGTTGGATCTAACATTTTCAACTTAGTTGCAGTAATGGCCGTACCAGGGCTTATTGCACCTATAGGTATGGATGCAATTGTGCTGCAACGAGATTATGTTGCCATGCTTGGATTAACTTTCGCACTGATGGCTTTCGCCTTATGGCAAAAACCCCCTTCTATCAGTCGATTTGAAGGCAGCCTGTTAGCAGCTGCCTATGCAGGTTATTTGATCCTGCTATACACTATGACCGTATCACAATAGACAGTATAGGTTTCTGATGTCACAACCTGATTTTCTCAGTTCAGCAAGACGAACCATTCAACTTGAAGCTGAAGCCGTTTCAGATTTAGTTAGCCATCTGGATGAGAATTTTATTCGTGCCTGCGAACTGATGTTTCAATGCACCGGTAGAATCATTGTTACAGGCATGGGAAAATCAGGTCATATCGGTAAAAAAATTGCTGCAACTCTAGCGAGTACAGGCTCACCATCTTTTTTTGTTCATCCTGGTGAAGCTAGCCATGGGGATCTAGGGATGATCACTTCAAACGATGTAGTTATCGCCCTTTCTAATTCAGGTGAAACAGCCGAAGTCGTTACCATCATCCCTCTTTTAAAAAGGATGAAAGCTCCGCTTATTAGTATTACAGCTAATGCTGATTCAACCTTATCCACAGCTTCTGATGCAAACCTACACATCGGCGTTGAAAAAGAAGCCTGTCCTCTTGGCCTAGCTCCAACCTCAAGCACTACGACTCAATTAGTGCTAGGGGATGCATTAGCTATAGCCTTATTAGAAGCACGCGGGTTTAGCGCGGAAGATTTTGCTTTCTCCCACCCAGGTGGCAGTTTGGGTCGTAAATTACTCCTAAAAGTAAGCGATATAATGCACGCTGACCAAGATGTTCCAGAGGTTGAGTCAGGAACCCTTTTACAAGAAGCACTTATAGAAGTGACTCGCAAACGCCTAGGCATGACTACAATCGTAGATAAAGATGGCAAATTACTCGGCATATTCACCGATGGTGACTTGCGTCGAGCACTAGATCAGAATGTAGATTTAAAAACCACAGTTATCGATCACGTTATGACTCACCAAGGTACGACGGTTAATAGCGAGACATTAGCAGCCGAATGCTTACAAATCATGGAAGCGAAAAAGATTAACGCCCTTATCGTCACAGATGAACTAAATAAGCCAATTGGCGCTTTAAATATGCACGATCTTCTCAAAGCAGGTGTGATTTAATGACCAATCCAACTTCTTTAAAGAACATTACACTTGCTGTTTTTGATGTAGATGGGATTTTAACTAGCGGACAGCTTCTATTTCTCCCCAACGGTCAAGAGGTTAAACAGTTCAACACACTAGATGGCCTCGGTTTAAAGCTTCTTATGGAAGCAGGAATAGAGACCGCAATTATTACTGGACGAAGCTCTCCACAGGTAGAATTTCGCAGCAAATCACTGGGCATCAATTATCTATATCAAGGCCGCGAAGATAAGCTAATTGCCTTAGAAGAACTGTGGTCAAGCACATCACATAATGCATTAACAACTGCGTATATTGGTGACGACTTACCTGACCTATCTGCTATCCGTCATTGTGCATTTGGTGCCAGCGTTCCAAATGGACATGAATTCGTCAAACAACATGCTGATTGGTGTAGCACACGCAGAGGCGGCGAAGGAGCAGCTCGAGAATTTTGCGAGCATATACTCGAAGCTCAAGGTAAACTTAAGCAATTACATGCAAAGTACC
Organism: Neptuniibacter sp. QD57_21; assembly: GCF_047778075.1. Lineage (GTDB taxonomy): Bacteria > Pseudomonadota > Gammaproteobacteria > Pseudomonadales > Balneatricaceae > Neptuniibacter. The sequence goes on from NZ_CP180549.1 coordinate 2,809,271, forward strand.
TATAACAAAGTCACCGCAAATGCCTGATCTAAGTAGTAAATTACGCATTATCATCGCTGCTGCCATTTTAATCCCAATACTACTGTATTGGGGTTTTTCAGGCTCACCTCAAGAGCACAGCACATCCAAAGCCCCGCTATCTGAAAAGATGGATTATTTTATCGACCAAGCAGCTGCAAAAGAATGGGACATAGACGGTAAACTCAGGCAAGAACTTACAACTCCTCGGTTAGAACATAATCCAAAAGAAAAACAAAATTTTTTGATCAAACCCAAAAGCAATCATTACCGCTTGGATCACTCGACTATCAACATCTCATCAGACACTGGAACCGTACTAGATGATAACAGCCGAATAGATCTTGCAGGTAATGTCAGAGTTATTGATAATTCAGATGCGCGGTCGAGCAAAAAACTAACCACCGAAGCTCTGACGATTTATCCAAAGAAAGACATTGCAGAAACAAACTTACCAGTGAACTTAGAGACAGAACACAGTCTAATGAAAGGCACTGGAATGGATATTAATTTCAACACCCGCGTTTTAAATTTACATTCAAGGGTAGAAGGAACACATCAAAATGTTGATTAGGCTATTACAAACGCTTGTAGCACTTGGTGTGCTTGCGTCGAATATTGTTTTCGCCCTGCCAGATGATCAGGACAAGCCAATCTACATAACAGCTGATTCTGCCAGCATTAATGACACCACAGGTATTACCACCTACAAAGGTAATGTCATTATTAAACAAGGCTCACTACTAATCGAAGCAGCCCATGTAGATATGCATAGAGCCAACGGAGACGTTGACAAACTAATAGCCAAAGGCTCACCAGCCCATTTCCGCCAACAACAAGAAGTTAATGGTAATTTCACTGACGCCTGGGGCAGACATATGGTCTACATGGTAAACAAAAAAGAATTAACCATTACCCAAAACGCCAAAGTAATCCAAGCCAAGGATACCTTTACTGGAACCAAAATCGTTTACGATTTGAATAAATCAATCGTGAATGCTTTTGGTTCAACATCTGCGAATAGCAAAGACAAAGGCCGTGTAAACATGGTCATTCAGCCCTCTAAAAAGAAATAAGGCCTGCGTTAATGAGTTTATTGGAAGCGCGAAATTTAGCTAAGCGCTACAAAGGACGCGAAGTTGTTAAAGACGTCTCTCTTAAAATTAACAGCGGTGAGATCGTTGGGCTTTTAGGGCCAAATGGAGCCGGTAAAACCACCTGCTTCTATATGATTGTTGGCCTAGTGCAGGCAGACCGTGGTCAAGTCAAAATAAAAGATAAAGATATTACAGCCTTACCTATGCATGGGCGTGCTCGAGAAGGTATAGGCTATCTACCTCAAGAAGCCTCTATCTTTCGTAAATTATCTGTACAAGACAATTTACTGGCGATTCTTGAAACAAGAAAAGACTTAGATAAACAAGCAATCAAGACTAAAATGAATGAGTTGCTTGAAGAGTTCCACATCACTCATATCCGCGATAGTCTTGGCATGAGTCTCTCTGGTGGTGAACGTCGTAGAGTTGAAATTGCTAGAGCATTGGCAACTGAGCCTGAGTTTGTACTGCTAGATGAACCTTTTGCCGGCGTAGACCCTATTTCGGTCAATGATATTAAACAAACAATTCGCCATCTACAGTCCAAAGGTATCGGCATTTTGATTACCGATCACAATGTTCGAGAAACATTAGATATCTGCGAAAGCGCCTATATTGTTAGTGAAGGCACTATACTTGCTAATGGCAAGCCTGATGACATTATGAATAATGAAGCAGTACGCAATGCGTATCTGGGTGATCAGTTCACCCTATAAATCAAGGAATAGCGATTAAATGATTGTAGCCTCCGGAGTTAGTGCCACCGTATTATGAAACAAGCGCTTCATTTAAAAATTGGGCAACAGCTCACAATGACACCACAATTGCAGCAAGCGATTCGCTTACTGCAATTATCAACACTGGATCTCCAACAGGAAATCCAAGAAGCACTTGAAAGCAACCCGATGTTAGATGTATCTGAGGATGAAAACACACCAGATGCACCATCAAACGATCAAGACAACAATCTAGACACTCATCAAAGTGCTGGTGCAGATGAACTAGAGGGCAATACCTCAGCGGAACAAGATTACGACGACCCCCCTGATGTAGAAGATAATTGGAATGAAAGCATTCCTGAAGAATTGTCGACTGATAGTAACTGGGAAGACACATATCAATCTTCCACACCTACTTTAAGCAAAGAAGATCTCGATTCTTTTGAATCGAATGATACCGCAGAAGAGACATTGCAAGATCATCTTCACTGGCAGCTAAATCTAACACCGATGAGTGATTTAGATAGGTTAATTGCCACCAATATTATTGATGGCATTAACCCTGATGGATACTTAACGGTTCCCCTTGAAGAGATTCATGAGCACTTTTTAGAGCAAAATTCTGAAGGAAGCGAAGAAGTTGAACCTGATGAAATAGAAGCCGTACTTCATCGCATTCAACAATTCGATCCGTCCGGCATTGCTTGTCGTGATCTCAGCGAGTGCTTGGCCATACAACTTAGCCAACTTCCCTCTGATACACCCTGGCGCACTGAAGCCATTAAAGTGGTCAATCAATATATTAAGCTTCTAGGCACACATGACTATCGCCAATTAATGCGCAAAACACGCCTGAAAGAGCCTCAGCTGCAGCAAGTTATTCAGCTCATTCAGAGCCTTAACCCTAAGCCTGGCGCTAGTATCAGCCAAACTGCGGCAGAATATGTCATCCCTGATGTAATCGTAACTAAGCAACGCGGCGTTTGGACAGTTAACCTAAATCCAGAAGTTTCGCCTAAACTTAGAATAAACTCTGGTTATGCAGGCTTAGTAAAACGTGCAGATAACAGTTCAGATAACACCTACCTGAAAAATCATCTTCAAGAAGCACGTTGGTTTATTAAAAGTCTACAAAGCCGAAATGAAACACTTTTAAAAGTGTCGAATGAGATCGTCAAACGACAGTCTGGGTTTCTAGATCATGGCGAAGAAGGCATGAAACCAATGGTATTACACGATATAGCAGAAGCCGTTGAAATGCATGAATCAACCATCTCTCGTGTAACAACGCAAAAGTTTATGCACACACCTCGTGGAATTTTTGAACTTAAATACTTTTTCTCCAGCCATGTCAGTACAGCGACTGGTGGTGCTGCTTCTTCAACAGCGATCCGAGCTCTGATCAAAAAGATGGTTGCAGCCGAAAATACAGCAAAACCTTTGAGCGATAATAAAATCGCACAGTTCCTAGATGAACAAGGATTCAAAGTAGCTAGACGTACCATTGCAAAATATCGTGAAGCAATGGGCATTCCTCCTTCTAATGAAAGAAAGCGTCTGGTTTAATAAAGAGATAATAAATAAGGACGGCGGCAAAACGCCTCCACTAATGTAGGAGAGACCTATGCAGATTAATATTACTGGACATCATGTTGAACTGACTGATTCAATGCAAAACTACGTCCTAGAAAAAATGCAGAAAATTGAGCGTCACTTCGATAACATCACCAATGTTCAAGTAACACTAAGCATCGAGAAACAACGTCAGAAAGCAGATGCCGAGATGCATGTCTCAGGCGCACAGCTTTTCGCGACGCACGAGCACGATGATATGTATGCTGCAATTGACGGCCTAACAGACAAATTAGACCGTCAAGTTATCAAACATAAAGAAAAACTTAAAAATCACAAATAGGCCTCACGCTACAACGTATTATGTTGGTCCATGAACTATTAACCCCCTCAAGCACCCTTTGCGGTCTTGAGGGGAGCAGTAAAAAACGAATTCTGGAAAAAGCATCTGAAATTATTTCAGAGCAAAACCCTGACCTAGAAGCATCTTGCATCTTCAACGGCTTACACGGTCGCGAGAAATTAGGCAGTACAGGCATAGGCGATGGCATAGCTATACCCCATTGCCGACTTGCTAACTGCAACGATGCCAAAGGCTACTTAATCAAATTGGCTCAACCCATTGATTTTGATGCCATAGATAGCAAACCGGTAGATCTTTTGTTTGTCCTTTTGGTACCAGAAGATGCTACGTCTGAACACTTACAAACTCTTGCCGCGATTGCTGAGCTATTTAGCCAGGAGAGTGTACGAGAACAGTTGAGAAGTGTTGAAGATAACGAAGTACTCTATCAGGCAATTTGCCAACTTAGTTCATAGGATGTGAAATGAAGCTTGTAGTGATAAGCGGTCGATCCGGTTCCGGCAAAAGTACGGCTCTACAAGCTCTAGAAGATATAGGCTTCTATTGCATAGACAACCTTCCAGCATTATTGCTACCTGATTTAGTCCAGCAGATGAGTAGTGAACCCAGCCATCCTGATCGCATAGCGGTCAGCATTGATGCGCGCAATCTACTCAGTAACCTATCCAAATTCCCTCAAATTTTGCTTAACCTTCGCCAAGAACGCTGGGCAGAATATGAAGTGATTTTTCTCGATTCATCCGAAGCTACGCTATTAAAAAGATACAGCTCAACCCGAAGAAAACACCCGCTTTCTGATGAACATAAGAATCTACAACAGTCTATCCAATCAGAATCTGAATTACTGGAACCTATTGCTAGCCTTGCTGATATTCGAATAGATACAACGCGCCTATCCCTTTATGACTTGAGGGATACGGTCAAACTCCGTGTTGCTAAGCGAAAAGAGCAAACTCTTTCAGTTCAATTTGAATCCTTTGGCTTTAAACATGGGGTTCCTCTAGATGTCGATTTTGTATACGACGTCCGTGCGCTACCTAACCCCCATTGGATCCCAGAGCTGAGAAAATTCACAGGGCAGGAACAGCCGGTTCAAGACTTTCTAAACAATTCAGCAGAAGTAAACGAGATGATCAGTGATATCACTGATTTTCTATCTCGCTGGTTACCCCGCTTTGCCGAAAATAATCGCAGCTATATAACAATCGGCATCGGCTGTACTGGAGGTCAACATCGTTCGGTTTATATAAGCGAACGTCTGGCTTCCCATTTCTCACAACACATGGATAATGTTCATGTCCGCCACAGAGAATTGAGTTAACACAGATGCAAGAAAAAGAACTAGAAATCATCAATAAACTAGGCCTCCATGCTCGCGCTGCGGCCAAATTAATTGGTGTAACTTCACGCTTTTCTGCTGATATCACTCTAGTAAAAGATGGCAGAGAAGTGGATGGCAAAAGTATTATGTCCGTTATGATGCTAGCTGCAAGCCAAGGCACCACTCTCTCTGTTAAAACTCAGGGAAGTGATGAAGAAGGCGCCCTCATCGCCATCGAAGAGCTCATTAATAATCGCTTCGACGAAGACGAGTAATAATTTTATACATATCATTGGGTTATCCCTGCCTTTACAATCCGCTATAATCAACGCGTTAGTAGATTTCCTAGTTTTCACAGCATCGTGACGAATCATTAGCGACGGCATCCTATGGCGCAGACAGAAACCAAGTCTAATCTGGACAAGCTCAATGAAGCACTCGATTGCGGTGAATTTCGCCAGATTCGATTTACGCTAAACCGCGCTCTTCGCCCGACCGAAGTAGCCCGCCTAATTGAAAAATCCCCACCAAAAGAGCGTCAAATTCTATGGAACTTGATCTCTGAGGATCTTGAAGCAGAAGTTTTACAGCACCTTGGGGATGAAATTCAGGCTGATATCCTAAGCCGTATGAATTCGGAAGAGGTTTTAGCGCTTACAGAATCACTAGATTCGGACGATATGGTTGACGTGCTTCAGCAGCTTCCAAATCGAGTGATGAAAGAAACCCTGCGGATTATGGATAAGCAAAACCGCCGCAGAGTTGAGCAGCTACTATCCTATCCAGAGGACACAGCTGGCGGTCTGATGAACACGGATACAACCACTATCCGTCCTGATATCAGCGTAGAAACTACTTTACGTTATATCCGCCGTCACGATGAAATCCCTGAAATGACGGATAGCTTGATCGTTGTAAGTCGAAAAGATTCCTACATTGGGCTACTACCGTTAACCAAACTGCTCGTGTCAGATCCGTCTATCACGATCCGTGAGATCATGAATACGGATATAGAACCAATCAATGCAGATATGCCTGATGATCAAGTTGCTTCACTCTTTGAAGAGCATGATTTGGTTTCAGCACCTGTCGTTGACGATGATGGTAAACTTCTTGGTCGTATCACAATCGATGACGTTGTCGATGTCATCCGTGAAGATGCTGACCATTCTCTAATGAGCATGGCTGGCCTGGATGAAGATGAAGATACCTTTGCGCCAGTACTGAAAACGACTCGACGCAGAGCCGTTTGGTTAGGCATCAATCTACTTACCGCTTTTATAGCTTCTGCGGTAATCGGTATTTTTGAAGATACGATTGAAAAAGTTGTAGCTTTAGCGGTCTTGATGCCGATTGTAGCCTCAATGGGTGGTATAGCCGGCTCACAGACCCTAACACTTGTGATACGTGGACAAGCATTAGGTCATGTAGAGCGATCAAACGCAGGCTGGCTATTAAACAGAGAGATTATCGTAGGTGCCCTCAATGGTATTTTATGGGCTCTGGTTATTGCAGTAGTCGCCACGCTCTGGTTCCAAGATATAAATATAGGCATAGTTATCGCCTTGGCCATAGTGATTAACCTCATAGCCGGCGCTATAGCAGGCACCCTACTGCCTATATGTCTAAAATCATTGGGTATAGATCCTGCGCTAGCAGGCAGTGTACTCTTAACAACTATTACTGATGTGGTTGGATTCTTTGCCTTTTTAGGTCTAGCCACAGTTTTCTACGCCTGAGAAATCACATGAGCGAAAACGACAATTTTGATCACCTACAGCCAGAATCTGAAGAGGAATGGCTGAGTAAAACTGATGTTAAAAAGCAGATGCATGCGCTGCAGGATTTGGGTGCAAAGCTAACGAAGCTCAATAAAGAGCAACTCGATAAGCTTTCATTAGATGACCGCTTACGTAGTGCAATCGATGAGTTTCACCGCATTAAATCTAATGGCGCTCAAAAAAGGCATCTGCAGTTTATCGGCAAACTGCTACGCACTGAAGATAGCGAAGAGATTGAACAAGCTATCGGACTATTCGAAGCAGGTCATCAGGCACATACCCAAGCGTTCCATAAATTAGAACGCTGGCGAGACCGACTGATAGGTGAAGGCAACAGTGCACTTCAAGCCTATGTTGCCGAACATGAAAATGCCGATATCCAGCATTTGCGTCAATTAATTCGTAATGCTCAAAAAGAACAGAAACTGGAAAAGCCACCGGCAGCAGCCAGAAAACTGTTTAAGTATTTACGTGAGGTAGATGGTGTTTAAAAGCCCGCTTTAGCTCTATGCTGCATGACAGGCATGGCACCTCGCCTGTCTTGCACGTCTTTTAAATCAATATCGGCAAACACTAAGCCCTTACCTGCAGATTCTCTAACCGTAAGCACCTCCCCCCAAGGACCCACAATCATCGAATGCCCCCAACTTTTGCGGCTAGGACTATGTTCGCCCCCTTGGTTAGCTGCTAGAACATAGCATTGATTCTCTATTGCCCGTGCGCGCAACAAGACCTCCCAATGCGCCTTTCCTGTCACGTAGGTAAAAGCCGAAGGAACTGTAATTATATCCGCGCCCATTTGACGTAATCTTTGAAACTGCTCCGGAAACCTTAGATCGTAACAAATGGCTAGCCCAATACAGCCAAACGGAGTATCAACAGTAACGAGATCACTTCCCGCTTGAATAAAATCTGATTCCCTATAAGCCGCATGCGCATCAGCTACATCAACGTCAAACAGGTGAATCTTATTATAAGAGGCTTTCTGCTCCCCCTGACTATCAAAGACCAAGCAGCTAGCCCAAACTTTATCCTTTGCTTCATCAGCTCCCTGGGTCAATACAGGCACACTTCCAGCCACAATCCAAAGGTTATATTTCTTTGCTAGCAAAGATAATAGATTGTGTATTCTTCGAGTTTTGACTTCACCCCTAGCCAAATCAATCAGAGCACGAGAATCTAGCAACGCAAAATTCTCAGGCAGGAGTAATAATTGCGCTCCTGAATTAGCAGCCTCTTCAGCCAGCAACTCAACAGTTTCTAAATTTGTATCAACACACTCCCCTGAAACCATCTGCGCAACTGCTAATTTAGCCATCATGAAGCTCCTGATCCACTTCCGGTTGCTCTTTTTTCTGATTTAGATCCACATCGATTTCCGGATTACCCCAATCTCCACTCATACGGTACTTAACCGTAGTGAACTTAGCTAAAGGATCACCAATCAATTTATCAAAAAGGAAAACCGCACCCGCTACTTGCGGGGCGCCGAGCAATACACTTACTAGAGGAATGTTATCCGTAACAGGTAAAGCGACTTCAATCTCCTTATCAACCGTTTCGTTGATTAGATTCAAGCTACCACTCATAGCCATATTGGCGGATGGTCCCGTCATAATAAAAGGCTCGGATGTATGCGCTATACCCTTTTTAATAGAGTAATCTGCTTTCATCTCATCAAAAGCAACACCAGTCTTGACCAGATCGGTAAAATCCAACCTAAGCCTTCGTCCTAATGATTGCAGATTTAAAATACCGAAGATGCGGAGAATATTACCTGAGTTACCAACATCGAGTAGACGTCCATTCTTCGCCGTGAACTGCATCTCACCATTCGACTGACCTACTTCAAACTTCCAAGGAGCTCCACTCCATGAAAGCTGTAAGTAGGCATTTAGGCTTTTGGTTTCTAAGGTATCTGAGATACCCCATGCATCGAGAACTTTGCCAAAGTCCTGACTATCTAGTTTTACTGTAAGGTCGGAGAGTTCTTTGCCATTTTTATCCCAACGCAATTCACCCCGAACCAAAGAACCATGCATATTGCCTGAAATATCTTTCACTACAGCCCCTGAAGGGGTTGGCCTTAATATAAATCGCCAACTTCCCAAAGGAAGCTTATTGAGTTCGAAGTTGTCGACGCTAAAATCGAGCTTAGGTAAAACTGTTGGATCTACAGGCGGCGTGATCGCAGTACCACTCTGCTCACTATCACTATCACTTTCATCTTTCTCAATACGGAGATGGCCTAGTTTTACCTTATAAGGCTTGTCAGAATCCTCTGGCATCCAGAGTTTACCACCTACTTGAGGACTATTAGCTGTTAGCATCCAACCACCAACATCAGGTGTAAGAATTACTTTAAGCTTATCCAGTACAATATCTTCAAAACTAAACTGTTCAATCTGCAGATCGACTTCTTTTAATAAATTATCCGTTTGAGTAGACCCAGATTTAGCAGTAGTACTTTCAGTAAAACCGGCAGTTTGGAAAAACTGCTCTAATTGGTCATAATCGAGCATAGCAACTCGACCGTTGACCCAAATTCCCTGCGCCGTTGGCAAAGCTGGTCTCTCCCCACCCAAAGTGAAGCGTCCTCTTGAGACCTTATTATTGCTATTTAGCATCACGCCACGTAGCTGATTACCTAAGTTAAAACGTACAACACTTCGATCATCTTTAAACTGGCGACCTAAATCACTGATGATGGTTAACTGACTCGATTGAGCAGCCGTTTTTGCAAGTGGTGACGGTGCTGATAAGGCGATACCTTTTAAATCACTTTTGATAACCAACTGATTACAGCTTTTACCCGGACACATATCCAATCGTGCACTATAAAAAAGCTTCCCTTGAGCGACTCTTAAAAGATCTAAGCCTAACCATTCCCTTAAATAGTCCGCTTTCACCGCACCACGAATATCAATGGCAGTTTTACGTTTCTGGGTACTAATAGCTGCAGTGATAGGTTGTTCAAACAATCTCGCATCAAGCTTCTTAGAGGAAAGGCCATTGGAGGAACTGTATCTCACAGATCCAGTGATATTAGAAAAATCAATGCCCTCTTGTTTGGAATGGAAACGCCCCTTTGCAATTGAGGAATTCACATCAACTTTTGGCGCTTTATTGCCCTTGAGAGGTAAATCAATCTCAATACGGGTCGCTGTATCCCCTGCCATTTCCCAAGCCGCTAACTCATCACCGACCTCTTTTCGCAGCGGACTTTGAGTTAATAAGCGTTCTATATCTTTTGTTGAGCCATTAACACTACCCGTTATAAGTAACTTATCAGTAGAGACTGGAAGATGAACCCAAGCAAAATCAATATCAGAATTGTAGATTTTCCCGCCTTTGGCCTCAGCAGTTAATTCTCCATTACGAAAGAAAACAAAGCTATCCGCTTTGTTAATTTCAGGCCAACCCGGCTGATATTCAAAAGACGCATCACTCAGATCAAAGAACATCTGCACACTAGGCAATTGGTAATCATCTAATCGTGAGCGAGTAACACCATTTAGTACAAAACCCGCCTGATTGATATGCCCTTGCTTAATAGCTGCTACTAGCCAATCGTAAGTCTTTATACCCACTTCCTTTGGAGGAATGTAATATTTAGCATGCAAACCATCGCTGCTCTGCATACCAATTTGCAGATTCAGAAGAGGCTGTTCATCACGTGAAAAAGGAAGGTAAATACTGAAACGTCCCGATGCAGATACACCTTCGTTTTTCAAACGAAGTAATTGGGAAGCAACCACCACTCCTTTGTCTTCAAAACGCCAACCTATTACACCTTCAGCATGTTGATACTGCCAGCGATAATCAAACAACGTAGGGTATTGCATGATGAAATCATCGCTTTGTAGATGAATCTCTCCTCCAGCAATATCGGCCTTTAATAATCCATTAATTCCTTTTAACTCAGGCACATCATCCCAAGCATCAATACCTACCTTGTTAAGGTCCGCAAGTAACTTAAATTCTGATAACTCAGCATCTTTGCCCCAAGACACCATTAAGTTTTCCACAACACCTTTCGTCGATAGCGTATCTACTACCTGAATAGCAGATTTCGGTAAGAAAGGTTGTTTGATGATCAGATCCGATAAGCGCTGCAGATCAATACGGTCGATCATCAACTTTTGTGGTTTGATCGCAATCCCATTTCGAACAAGATCCAAACTCATTCGGGGCAAGGTAAATTGTTCTTCAGCAGCGCCTATTATCAGATCGGTAATCTGCAACTGAAAGCTATGATCCCTTCGCACCAACGCACTTTGAACGGCAAATTGCTCAAATACGTAGTCCTGATAAGCAAAGTTCTCTATGGAAGTTTTACCCGTTAGGTAAGCTAATTTTCCTTTATAGCTTTGTCCCCAAAATTCCTGCTCAGCTTGCAAACCATCTAATTGAACATCCATTAGTTTTAACCAAGGATTGAGCAACTGCTGATCAAGCCCAGATAGCTTTAGATAAAAATTCGCTGCCTTTTCTGTAGGATCACCTTCAACCTCAGCTACGAACTTCAGATCTGCTTTGCCCGACGCAGTCACTAGATCCGCGTCAACTTTAAGCTGATGCAATACACCATCATGTTGGAGATGTAATTGTATCGGCTCGATGATTATTTCATCGCCGCTTTTAGGAATAACAACAATACGCGTATCTTCAATATTGATCGCGCGCTGCATTAATAGAAAAGATAAAAGGTCGGAGCTTTTATGGGGTTTAGCGCCCCGCTCCGTTTTTGTTTGCGACGCAGGAATTTCTTGAGTTGATGTTGAATTATTTTTAGAAGCAACTGTGTGATCGTACTTAAGCGTCAGGCCTTGCAAGTCAAACTGGGAAAAGACAGGTGTAAGTGCCTTTAACGAAGCCCCTGTATCTAAAGCAACAACCCCCTCTAGCATACCAAAGGAAGCACCTGCTTCTGCTTCTATTTGATCTACCGATAGACCACGAACAGAAATGACTGGCTGCCAGCCTCGCCACTCACCTGCGATGCTTGAAATATGAACTTGCGCAGAAAGTTGTTCAGATAAACTTTGCTGGATATCTAGTCGATACTGATCAACATCTTCTACCAAGATTTTGATGCAGAACAGCAAGAGCGCCACAATTGCTGCAAGTGCAGCAAGTCCCCAATATAGGAACCAAAAGACAGAATGAGCGTGGCGTTTCACTAGCAATCCTTTTTAGCTTTAGCGCAAAACAACATCAAAGTTTTCAGCGTTATACATAGGCTCCACCTGGAAACGAATCGTCTTGCCAATAAAGGCCTCTAATTCCGCAACATGATTAGAAGCATCATCTAGTAGATAATCAACTACAGGTTGAGCAGCCAAGACGAGGTAGCTATCTGTATCATAGGCCCTATGCTGGCGAAGAATTTCACGGAAAATCTCATAACAAACCGTTTCAGGCGTTTTAATTGACCCCCGGCCCTGACATTCACTACAAACATCGCAGAGGACCTGTTCCAAGCTTTCACGGGTACGCTTACGGGTCATCTCAACTAAACCAAGATCTGATACACCTGTAACTTTACACTTCGCGTGATCGCGCTCTAACACCCGTTCCAGAGTTCTAAGCACTTGGCGCTGGTGATCTGCATCTTCCATATCGATAAAGTCGATAATGATAATACCGCCAAGATTACGTAAGCGAAGTTGACGACCAATCGCCGTTGCAGCCTCAAGGTTCGTTTTAAAGATCGTCTCTTCGAGGTTGCGATGACCCACAAACGCGCCAGTATTAACATCAACCGTCGTCATCGCTTCTGTTTGGTCAAAAATCAGGTAGCCACCTGACTTTAGCTCCACCTTACGGCCTAAGGCTCTTTGTATCTCCTCTTCAACATTAAAGAGGTCAAAAATAGGCCGCTCACCTGGATAATACTCAAGCGTATCAGCAACTTCAGGCACCAGTGTTTTTACAAAGTCTTCCGCTTTTTGGAACGTTTCTTTGGAATCAATTCTGATCTTCTCTAGACCTGAATGCGCCATATCTCGCAGTGCTCGCATATTTAACGGCAGGTCTTCATAGATGACACTTGGCGCTTTAGCGGTTGATATTTTCTCTTTAATCGAAGCCCATAAACGTCTCAAGAACTGAGTATCTGCTTCCAACTCCGCTTCTGCAGCGCCCTCTGCCACCGTACGCAAGATAAACCCAGCAGGCTCGCCATCGTCGGTGGATACAAGTTTTTTCATGATCCCACGTAATCGATCACGCTCTTCCATATCTTCTATTCGTTGGGAAACACCAACATGGCTGTTACCGGGCATACACACCAGATAACGAGAAGGAAGAGAAAGGTGAGTAGTAAGGCGAGCACCTTTAGTACCAATAGGATCTTTAGTCACTTGAACAAGCAAAGATTGCCCTTGGCGAAGCACTTGAGCAATAGAGGTATTAGCCTTTTCCTCATGCGTGGCACTTTGAGAAAGCACCTCTTCAACGTGGATAAATGCTGCGCGCTCTAGACCTATATCAACGAACGCAGCCTGCATCCCAGGCAAAACTCGTACAACTTTACCTTGGTAAATATTACCGACAATACCTCTACGATGTACGCGTTCTACATATACTTCTTGCGGCATCCCATTTTCGATAACCGCTACCCGAGTTTCCATCGGGGTAAAGTTGATCAGTATCTCTTCGCCCATGACCTATCCTTAATACTATTTCGAATGCCAGATGCGAATACCTGCCTGCACCAACATTTCAGCCGTTTCTGTCAGAGGTAAACCCACTACTGCAGAATAGCTGCCCTTAATCTCTTCAACAAATACAGCGCCAAATCCTTGGATACCATAAGATCCAGCTTTATCTTGCGGCTCACCTGATCGCCAATACGCTTTACACTCAGCCAACGAAATTGGCCGAAAACGGACGTTAGTTGAGACTACAACAGATCGCGTTTGTTCCGCGGTCACTAATGCAACTGCCGTAAGTACTTGGTGAGTATTGCCCGAAAGCCTCTGAAGCGTCTCAATTGCTTCATTTTGATCCGCAGGCTTTCCCATAATTCTTCCGTCAAGCACAACCGTAGTATCAGAACCTAACACTGCTTTAGATCCATCAGTGCAAGCAAAGCAAGCTTGCGCTTTTTCAATCGCTAATCGCTCAACGTAATCCATTGCTAGCTCAGCATCTCTAACATCTTCACAGATATCAACGGGCTTTACAGAACATTGCACTCCAATCTGATCGAGTAATGCCTTTCGTCTTGGGGAAGCTGAGGCAAGAATCAATTCCATTTAACGGCCTTCCTTTAGCGTATTCGGAATAAGCGGCGAATACCGCGTAAGAAAACAAATAACCACGGCCATAGTAACCCACTAATAAGGCAAGGCAGGAGGAATATCAGGCTCTCACCCGTATAACCGGTGAATGCCTGCATCCAGTGAAACAGTAACTGATTGATTCCCACCAGCACCATCACCATCATGGCCTGCTGTACCACAGGGAACATTCTAAGTCTTTGATGTAAAAGTAATGTTAAAAAGGCAATTATCGTCAGTGATAGTGCATTTAGACCTAAGACACTCCCCTTAATAACATCTAGAAACAAACCCAAGAAAAAAGCCATACCCATGCCAACACGATGGGGTAGCGCCATGACCCAATAGATAAGGATCATCGCTATCCACTCAGGGCGCGCCCATTCTAGGTAGTAAGGCAGAGGCATCTGACTAAGCATTAAACCGATCAGAAAAGTGGCAAGGATGATTAATCCACCACCCGAAGCAGCAGGCGACCCAGGCGTCACTCACTCACCTCTTGTGATTGCGATAGAGGCTGAGCTTCAATGTCAGGTTCAACTTTAAGTTCTGGCATTTTCACTAACAACAGATGACGGGATTTATCCAATAACGCCGTCGGTTTAATGGTCACTTTGGTAAACTGTTGACCAGGATCTCGGATCACTTCAGATACAATTGCAACAGGGTAGCCACGCGGGAATCGCTGTGCCAAACCTGAAGTAATAACCAAGTCCCCTTTTTCAATATCTGCAGTGTCAGGAACATGATTGAGCTCTAACTCATCCAACTGCCCCTTACCAAGCGCTATAGAACGAAAACCATTGCGATTAATTTCTACAGGTAAGGCGTGTCGAGCATCAGTAATCAGCATAACGCGGCTCGTGTAATGAGAGATCTCGGTTACTTGCCCCATCACACCACCAGCATCCAAGATAGGCTGACCAACCGTCACCGCATTTTCACTGCCTTGGTTAATAATCACCTGATGCTGGAAAGGATCGGGGTTCACACCGATCAGCTCAACCAATTCAACTTCTTCATCAACACGCTTACTACCACGAAGTAGTGCTCGCAAGCGGTTATTTTCTTGACGAAGTGCGGCATTTTGCTGAACTTTACGCTCCAACTGTAACGCTTCGGATTTAAGCTTTGCGTTTTCTTTCACTAGAAGGCTACGGTCAACCACAACATCAGAAACTTCACCCGCAACACGGCTTGGAATATCAACAATCCACTGCAAAGGCGTTAGAAGTAGGGATAGATAGGCGCGACCTTCTCTGACTTTAGCTGAATAGAGGTCAGCAGCCATCAGCGCAAAGGCAAAAATAACCAGAAAAAAGAAAAAACGGCCTGAAGATCGGCCGAGGAATATAGTCTTAATAACTCACCCCCTGACATATATAGATATGTCGGAGGCAAGTATCAAAGATTAGGCTGGAATCAATATCACGCATGGGTTAATCATGGCTAACTAGCTCGAAGCCATGCTTATCCAATAGCTCCAGAGCACGACCACCACCACGCGCTACGCATGTAAGTGGGTCTTCAGCAACGATTACAGGCAGACCTGTTTCTTCGCTAATCAAACGATCGATATTACGCAATAGTGCGCCACCACCGGTCAATACAATACCACGCTCAGCGATATCTGAAGCCAATTCTGGTGGGCATTGCTCCAACGCACTCTTAACAGCTTGGACGATCGCAGATAGTGGCTCTTGAAGCGCTTCTAGGATCTCGTTGCTGTTAAGCGTAAAGCTACGCGGAATACCTTCAGCTAGGTTACGACCACGCACATCAATTTCGTGCATTTCGGAAGATGGGTAAGCCGTGCCGATCTCTTGCTTGATACGCTCAGCAGTCGAATCACCAATCAAGCTACCGTAGTTACGACGAACGTAAGTCACGATGTACTCATCAAAACGGTCACCACCGAGGCGAACTGAATCCGCGTAAACGATACCATTCAAAGAGATAACAGCGATTTCGGTCGTACCACCACCGATATCAACCACCATGGAACCGCTTGCTTCATCAACAGGCAAGCCTGCACCGATTGCAGCAGCCATTGGCTCATCGATTAGATAAACTTCACGCGCTCCCGCACCCATCGCAGATTCTTTGATCGCACGACGTTCTACTTGGGTAGATTTGCAAGGCACACACACCAATACACGAGGGCTTGGTGTTAGGAAATTAGTGTCATGAACTTTACTGATAAAGTACTGCAGCATTTTTTCTGTCACGTGGAAGTCGGCAATAACGCCGTCTTTCATTGGACGAATAGCTGTGATGGAACCGGGTGTACGACCCAGCATACGTTTTGCGTCAGCACCTACTGCAGCGACAGATTTTTGATTACCAGTCTGGCGAATCGCGACAACAGACGGTTCATCAAGAACAATATCCTTATCGCGGACATAAATCAGTGTATTTGCAGTGCCCAGGTCAATGGACAGATCGCTGGAAAAAAGACCACGAATTTTCTTGAGCATGTACAGGGAGTCCTAAGAAATTCTGCAGGTATAGCCGCTATATCCTGAAAACACGTAACTCTAACAACGGTAGGCGCTTTGAGCAAGGCGAAAATCAGTAAAACTACTTAAAAACACTGGCTAAATTATCTTCATGAAGCTTTGACGATATGGTAACGTACATCTTTAAGTTTTTTCCCTTTATGCATTCTCATAAAGCCACCCCTACAAGCGAGAGTAAATTATGTCTCTGGATCGCTCTGATGTGGACAAAATCGCCCATCTGGCGCGCCTTCAAATTGAAGAACAGGACACTCCTGAATACGCGCAAAATCTGACAAATATTCTGGATCTGGTTGATCAGATGCAGGCCGTTGATACCACTGATGTATCACCAATGGCACACCCTCTGGATGCTGTACAACGCTTACGCAGCGATGACGTTACTGAAGAAAACAACCGAGAGCAGCTACAGTCTGTAGCACCTGCTGTAGAGAACGGTTTGTTCTTAGTACCTAAAGTTATTGAGTGATACCCATTCAGCCAGAATATTGATTAAGGATAAGTATTCCATGTTTGAAAAAACACTTGCCGAATTAGCTCAAGGGCTGAAGACGGGTGATTTTAGTAGTGTTGAATTAACCCAAGCCTACCTAGAACGCATCAAGGCTGAGGATGGTAAATACAACAGCTACATTACAGTGACTGAAGAGCAAGCTTTAGCTCAGGCAAAAGCAGCAGATGAAGCTATTGCCGCCGGTACTGCAGGTGCATTTACCGGCCTACCGATTGCGCACAAAGATATCTTCTGTACACAAGGCGTTCGCACGAGCTGTGCATCAAAGATGCTTGATAACTTTGTTGCACCTTACAACGCGACTGTTATTAACAAATTCAATCAGGCTGGTGCTGTAATGTTGGGTAAAACCAACATGGACGAATTTGCCATGGGCTCTTCCAACGAGAGCAGCTTCTACGGTGCAGCTAAAAACCCTTGGAACACAGATTGTGTCCCAGGCGGCTCATCTGGCGGTTCTGCAGCAGCAGTATCAGCCCAACTAGCGCCTGCTGCAACAGGCACAGATACAGGTGGCTCTATCCGTCAGCCTGCTGCGCTTTGCGGTATTACTGGCCTAAAACCAACTTATGGCCGTGTTTCTCGTTTCGGCATGATCGCATTTGCGTCCTCCCTAGATCAGGGTGGCCCAATGACTAAAACCGCTGAAGATGCAGCGATGATGCTAAACGTAATGGCTGGTTTCGATAAGCACGATTCCACTTCTGTAGATCGCGAAGTACCAGATTACACAGCTGACCTTGAAAAACCTCTAAATGGCCTACGCATCGGCCTACCAAAAGAGTTTTTCATGGATGATATGGATTCCGATATTGCTGCACATACGCAAGCAGCGATTAAAGAGTTTGAAAAGCTTGGCGCAACAGTGAAAGAGGTCAGCCTGCCAAATACAGCGCTCTCGATCCCTGCTTATTACATTATCGCGCCCGCTGAAGCTTCTTCTAACCTATCTCGTTTCGATGGTGTACGTTACGGCTATCGCTGTGAAGACCCAGTTGATCTAGAAGATCTATACAAACGCAGCCGCGGCGAAGGTTTCGGACCTGAAGTTAAACGCCGCATTATGGTTGGCGCTTATGCTCTATCTGAGGGTTTCTACGATGCCTACTACAACAAAGCTCAGCAGATCCGCCGTTTGATCCGTGACGACTTCGCTAAGGTGCTTACCGAAGTTGATGTCATCATGGGCCCAACAACACCTCACCCTGCTTTTAAACTGGGTGAAAAAACATCTGATCCAGTAGCGATGTACATGGAAGATATCTTCACTATCTCCCTAAACCTTGCTGGCCTTCCTGGCATGTCTGTTCCTTGCGGCAGTGTTAATGGTCTACCAACTGGTCTTCAGATCATTGGCGACTATTTTGCTGAACAGAAACTGCTAAATGTTGCGCATCAGTTCCAGTTGGCGACTGATTGGCATAAACAGACACCACAAGGCATCTAAGAGGTTTATTCACTATGGAATGGGAAGCGGTAATCGGGCTTGAAATCCACGCCCAACTAGCGACAAACTCCAAAATCTTTTCCGGTGCCAGCACAGCGTTTGGTGCCGAACCTAATACACAAGCGTGTGCGGTAGACCTAGCACTACCAGGCACACTGCCAGTATTCAACGAAGAAGCACTGCGCATGGCCGTAAAGTTCGGTCTAGCTGTAGATGCCGAGATCGGCCGTAGATCGGTTTTTGACCGTAAAAACTACTTCTACCCTGATCTACCAAAAGGTTATCAAACCAGTCAATTGTTCCACCCTATCGTAGGCGTGGGCCACATTGATATCACTCTAGAAGACGGTACCGAAAAACGCATCGGCGTAACACGTGCCCACCTAGAGGAAGATGCGGGCAAGTCGATTCACGATGAATTCCCGGGTATGACAGCCATCGATCTTAACCGTGCCGGCACCCCGCTTCTTGAGATCGTATCAGAACCAGATATGCGTAGCGCAGAAGAAGCCGTTGCCTATGTGCGCAAGATTCACTCGATTGTAACCAGTCTAGGTATCTGTGACGGCAACATGGCTGAAGGCTCTTTCCGTTGTGACTGTAACGTATCCGTACGCATCAAAGGTGAGGAAGAATTTGGTACGCGTACCGAGACTAAAAACATCAACTCTTTCCGCTTTATCGAAAAAGCAATCACCGGTGAAATCGAACGCCAGATTGACCTGATTGAAGATGGCGGCCGAGTAGTTCAGGCAACACGCCTGTATGATGCAGAGAAAAACGAGACCCGCGAAATGCGCTCGAAAGAGGAAGCGAACGACTACCGTTACTTCCCTTGCCCAGATCTACTGCCAATCGAGATCGATGACAGCTATATCGAAGCAGTACGCGCTTCTTTACCTGAACTTCCGGACGCACGTAAAGCTCGCTTTATCGAAGAGTATAAACTGAGTGATTACGATGCGATGGTTCTTTCAGGTGATCGCACTATGGCTGAGTACTTTGAAACTGTAGCCAAAGCTTCTAAGGACGCAAAATTAGCAGCTAACTGGGTCATGGGTGAGCTCTCTAAAATGCTTAACCAAAATGATACGGTTATCGCTGACAGCCCTGTATCCGCTGAGCAACTCGGCCGCCTGCTTGCACGCATTAAAGACAACACGATCTCTGGCAAAATTGCCAAGCAAGTGTTTGAAGTTATGTGGAACGAAGGCGGCAGCGCAGACGAAGTGATCGAAGCTAAAGGCCTTAAGCAAGTAACAGACAGCGGCGCTATCGAGAAGATCGTTGATGATGTGATTGCTAACAGTGGCCCTCAGGTAGAACAGTATGTAAATGCTGAGCCAGAGAAACGCGGCAAGATGATTGGCTTCTTTATGGGCCAAGTAATGAAAGCCTCTCAAGGCAAAGCCAACCCTGGCCAAGTTCAAGGTGTTCTAAAGCAAAAACTAGATGCACTTTGCTCTTAAGCAAACAATCTAGCAAAACTAAAAATGCCGTGCTTAGCACGGCATTTTTATTTGCACCTCAGCCCCCAAAAAAAGCCCATCCGAAGATGGGCAAAAATCCCTAGCATGTGTACATCAATCAAAGGCGATGCTAATTTATAGATCGAATGATTTACCAATAGTGAAATACATACCATCTGAATCGATATCACTATCAGTGCTCACATAAGCAACACCGAAATCTAGACCTTGGAAAGAAGTGCCGTAACCAAGTTCCGCATAATCACCATCGTAATCTTTACCGTAAGTACCTAGAGTCAGATATGCACCCTCATACTCACCAGTTAGAGCGATGAATGTGTAATCATCATCTGTAGCATCAGCGGAAGTATCATCGTCTTCTGTACCGAAGGTAGCTTCTAGGCTCAAGAACTCATAACCGAAGTTAAAGTTGATCTCGTGGAATGAAATATCAGCTTCTTTATAAAAATAACCGGTATAACCTACGCTATAAGAAATATCGCCGAATTCACCTGCATAGCCACCGTAAATGTCATACTCAAGCTCATTATCATCACTAGTTGCTGGATCTGAAGCATCTGTAGGGTTTTCAAAGCCTGCAACCCAAACACCTGCGTAAAGACCATTATCAGCTTCATAATCCAAACCACCACTCATCATCGGTCCCTCAGACAGATCGTAGCCACGGAAGTAGTATTCACTGGAAGCACCAATATTTGCAGATAAGCCAGCCTGCGCCAAAGCTGAAGCAGATAGTAGACCCACAGCGATCAAAGATTTAGTAGTAGATTTAACCATGATATTGTCCCCTCAGAATAATATTTCATAATTACCACTCATAAAGCACGCCACGTGCCAACTAAAATATTATCTTTAAAAACAGCAAGTTAAGTAAAAGCCATATATTTTACCTCTACCGCCCACCAATCCATGCACCAAAGTTGATCCTGGTTTTGTGCACCTGCACCAAACACAAGCACAATCCAGATGTGGCGACTTTAGATATAATCAAAACATGACTAAAGAAGATCATTTAATTTAAACGCAATACCTTTTGTAGGCTGCATTTCAGAAATTGAAAACTAAGGCCTAAAAGGCATTTATGAGTGAGGGTTAGGTAACCGTGGCTACTAATATAAATATACATTCTGCTATAGGCGTAGACCTTCAATCACCAGACCTAGGGCGTTTTTATAAACGGAATGGTCATAAGGGGCGCATTCAACCGGATGATCGCTGTATCTGGCTAACAAGAGATAAGGAAATAATCGCTGCGGCAAGGCTCTCAACTATCCCAGAGCATCATTTCTCAGCGCAACGCAAGACAGTCCTCCTGAGAGGATTGTGGGTAGATAAGCAACAAAGGAGCCTAGGACTAGGCAGCTATTTGTTGAAAGAGATTTGCACAAAACAGATAAACCTAGATGTTTATCTTTTTTGCTTTGCCTATGAGCAAATAGCACCCTTCTACCAAAAACACGGTTTTAAAGCCGCGGCTGATTCAGCACCTACCTATCTACGACAAAAACAAAAAGACTATTCCAGCAGAGGTAATGCAACTCAGCTTATGCTTTACAGTAAATAAGGAACATCTGTGAGTTCACACTCAATAAACACACTTTGTTCTAACCAATCAGCCACAGAACCCTCAGATTCAGAAAGAAAATCCCTTATATCACCAGAGACCCCGGCTGGTAGAATCATGGGGAAAGGCAATATTTCACCCTGGTGGGTGGATATAACTGTCATATGAGGCAACCTTGCAGAGTGATCCAAAAGTTGTGAGTAATGCTCATTAGTAAACCGATCATCTGCCCCAGATAACACTAAAAAATGGCTATCCGACTGCCCCGATAGAACCTTATGAAGGTCTGATAAAAAGCCTTTAGGAGAAGCGTCTACATAAATAATCGGCAAGGACAAATCTTCGATTTGAGGCTGATTGCTATCAGCCAACAATATAACCGAGGTGATTTCTTGAGGCAGCTGTTCTAAAACATACTCAATACAGCGCAAGCCAATATCATAGCGTGTCGCTGCAGAGCACCCTTCACTATCCAAGTCTCCACCGATATAAACAATCGCGTTAACATCCATCTGTTTAAAGAACCTCATGGTTAGGTTAAAGCCGTTATAAGTATAACCAGTGACAATAATTTCGCTTATTTTCTACATGCAGAAGCTAAAGCCACAGTGTTATTGCCCTAAAATCACTGGTAATATTTCGCTCTGTTACCGCCTCAAAAGGGCCGGTACTTTTCACATTCTGTGTACTTAATCATCTGGTTGCGATCCAACCAAGAGGTAAAATCATATGACTGCTTTCTCTCACTCATCTTCACTCCCTTTTCTTCGAGTCAGCCAAGACAAAACCTTTGATAGTTGGATTGCTAAATCCTAAAGCCATAGCAAATTATCAATGGCTTCATAATGGAAGCTTTGATCTCTAAGCAAAAGGCTTTAATTCTTATTCTTTCAGTATTACCCAATGCTCTGTCGCTGGCTCCCTATGTCGATAGAGATGTTTCAGGAATTGTAATGACTATTTTTAACCACTCGGAATTCGATCAACATCAACAGATCGTCTTTTGTAATGACCCAGAAACAGGCCTAAAAGCAATAATCGCTATTCATAACACCCAACGCGGCCCAGCTTTAGGCGGGTGCCGAATGTGGAATTACGCTAACGACGAAGAAGCACTAACCGATGTACTGCGTTTATCCAAAGGGATGACTTACAAATCAGCTTTGGCCAACCTAGCTTTAGGTGGCGGTAAGTCAGTTATTATTGGCGATCCTCGCAAGCACAAAACCAAAGAGCTCCTAGCAGCAATGGGACGTTTTTTAGAACGAACGGGGAACCAATATATTGCTGCTGAAGATTCGGGGACATCCGTACCTGATCTAAGAATCATCGGACAAAATACGAATAATGTTGCAGGGGTGACAGAACATCTAGGTATCGATGGCCAACCCTCTAACGGCGATCCATCACCGGCAACGGCATACGGAACATTTATAGGTTTAAAAGCAGCCGTAAAGCATCGACTAAACATCACTGATCTCAAAGGACTTAAAGTCGCGATACAAGGTGTTGGGAACGTGGGGTACCGCCTAGCTGAATACCTCCATAAAGAAGGCGCCAAGCTATTTGTCAGTGATATCAATCCAGAGCAAGTAGAAAAGGCAGTGAACGAGCTGGGAGCTAAGGCAGTCCCACTAGACCAAATTCTGCTGCAGGAGGTTGATGTAGTCGCTCCTTGCGCATTAGGTGCTAGCTTGAATGATGAAACCATCCCACTTATCAAAGCAAAAGTCATTGCTGGTGCAGCTAATAACCAGTTAGCACGCCCTCAACACGATCATGACTTACATGATCGTGGCATTCTCTATGCACCAGATTACGCCATCAATGCAGGCGGGATCATTGATATATCCTATGAGCGCAGCGGATATGACGTAGAAAAAGCCAAGGCACATATTGAAAGTATCGGAGATACACTCAACGAAATCTTTAATCGTTCGACAAAGGAAAATCGCCCTACGGGTGAAATTGCAGATGAACTTGCAGTGGAACGTTTGAGCTAACTCTAACCATCAAGCTACACCCAGAAGCTGGCATTAAATGATGTCAGCTTTCTTTCACATCCCCCTTTTTTGTTTCACACTCCCTTATAAGAATCAGGATCAGCCCCCACCTCCTCCTCATAAAGCGCTACAATTTTATTGATCTAGATCAATATTTATCTCGTATTAAGGACAAATACTGTTAGGGGTAACATTATGATTTCTGCAGAAGCTGCTGCCGTTCGAGACCAACTCATAGAAAAAGGATTAGAGACCCCCACCATCGAATCCCCTCTAACCCAAGACGAAAAGTACGAACGAATAAAAGGGCTTATGACTGAAGTTGCGAGCACCTTAGGTCTTAACCTAGAAGATGATAGTTTACGAGAAACACCCCATCGCGTAGCGAAGATGTATGTGCATGAGATTTTCTCTGGTCTGGATTATAAGAATTTTCCAGCGATAGCTATGATCGAAAACAAAATGGATGTGGACGAGATGGTCAAAGTCCGCGACATCAATCTCGTAAGCTCCTGCGAACACCATTTCGTGACTATAGATGGCACAGCAAAAGTAGCCTATATCCCTAACAAAAAAATCATCGGCTTATCAAAGATCAACCGCCTCGTTAGATTCTTTAGCCAACGCCCGCAAGTTCAAGAAAGGCTTACAAAGCAAATTCTTATTGCGCTTCAGACTCTACTAGAAACAGATAACGTTGCTGTTTCTATCTCAGCAACACATTACTGCGTCAAATCTCGCGGCATCATGGATGTCAATTCAGCAACTGAAACCACTGCACTCGGCGGCATCTTCAAGACTAACGAACGTACAAGAGCAGAGTTTTTAACATAAGTAGGTGATAGCGATGAAACTTCAGATAGAAGATATACATGACCTTGAACCGATAGATAAAGTTGTTATTCACTCACTGGATTGGATGCTTTATCAAGTGACAGTAGAAGCAGAAGGGCAAAAACGCCTCCTATATCAAGGTGACTCTCCTTTTAAAACTCGCAGTTTGCTTGAGATACAAGAGATCTTCCAATTTGTCGATGTTGAGCACTATACACTTCGCAGACCCAACAGCGCTTATGACGAAATGGTCGGACAGCCTCCAAGCGTTTTCCCAGATAGTTTTGAAACCTCTCTACCTTGGAAACAAATTGCCAACACACGTCACTAATACGGATATCAGAAAAGATGGTAAACAAATCAAAACCAATCCTTATCACTGGCGTAGGCAAACGTATCGGGTTTGCATTGTGCAAGCATTTTATACAGCACGGCATCCCTGTTATTGGAACCTATAGAACCTATTACGATAATTTAGAAGAGATCTCTGATGCCGACCTGATTGAGTGTGACTTTTATAAACAAGAAAAACTCAATCATCTTATCGACCATGTAAAAAGTAACTACACCAGCCTCAGGGGCATTATTCACAATGCTTCAGATTGGCTACCTGAAACCAGTAAGCATTCTCCTGAAGACATCTTCAACAAAATGATGATGATCCATGCTGGCGTTCCTTACCAACTCAATTTGGCACTAAAGCCCCTGCTGGAAAATTGCGAATCTACTACCAACATCATTAATATTACTGACTATGTTGTCGACAAAGGTAGCGATAAACATATCGCTTATGCTGCGAGCAAAGCGGCACTGAGCAATATGACCTTATCCTTTTCATCTCTTCTCGCACCAAAGGTCAAAGTAAATGCTATCGCTCCCTCATTGATCATGTTTAACCCTGAAGACGACAGTGGTTATAAAGCTAATGCGTTAGACAAATCCCTTTTAAAAATTGCGCCTGGTACTGAAGAGATAATCAAAGCGGTAGACTATCTACTAGATAGCAAATATATGACAGGCAGGACATTGTCTTTAGATGGTGGCAGACATATCCGTTAGATAATTGCGCATTAGGGGAGTATCTCTGCACCATCCCATGCAAATACTCTCCCGCTTTGTTCAGGCCGTAGCGTCTCTATGACACTTAACAAATAGCTAGCAGATTGCTCAGGAGTAAATAACTTTTCTGCTGGAACCTTAGTCTGAAATGGCTGAGACAACATTGTGTTTACCGTACCCGGGTGCAAACCAACAATGATAGATTGAGGAAGTTTTCTCTGTGTCTCTATCGATAAGGTTTTTAGAAGCATATTCAGAGCACTTTTACTGGCTCTGTAACCATACCAACCACCCAAGCGATTATCACTTATACTGCCCACTCGAGCAGAAATCACAGCAAATACAGCTTTGCCCTTTTCATTAAGCAAAGGAACAAGCTGCTGCGCAATTAACATAGGCGCTGTAGCATTAATATGGAAAAGCTTTTGGAAGTTTTCCATATTAATCTGGCTGAGACGCTTTTCAGGCTGAGTTTGCTCATCATGGAGGAGTCCAGAACAAACCAAGACCAAATCAAGCTCTATACTCTCTAGAAGCACGCCCAATTGAGAAATGCTCTTTTCCGAATAGAGATCGACATAACCATAAGTTACCTTGTCGTTGTGTAACTCTATTGGCTTTTCTGCTGACAAGCGTGAAAAAGCAAATATATGGCCAACATCCGGATCTTGAAGAAGCCGCTTAATCAGTGCTGATCCAATTCCACCTGTTGCACCGATTAGGACTACATTTTTATGTCTGTTGTTTACACTATTCATACAGACTAATACGACTAAAACACTTGAACCGATCAAAGGGTTTTGCCGTAACAGATGAATAAATCTGCGATGAACAAACACTATGCTGCAAGAGCTAAAAACTAAACCGATCGTATTTTTCGATGGAGGGTGTCCTCTTTGTAAAAAAGAGATACGTCATTACCAACGAGTGGATACTGATAATTCTATTGAATGGGTCGATATTCATCTGAATCCAGAGCTCTTATCTGATCACAATATAGAATTAAACGCAGCGATGGAGAGGCTTCATAGTATTAGCAGCGATGGAAAAACCATCACTGGGGTAGCAAGCTTTCTTTTAATTTGGGAAAACCTGCCTCGTTATAAAAGAATTGCTGGTTTATTAAGAGCCCTAAAATTAGAGCCCTTATTAGAGTTTTTCTACTCACGCTTCGCAGTATGGCGATTCAAAAATCGCTGTAACGATCAATGCTCACCAATATCGAGAAACTAATCGATTCATATCAATTGAAGCATTAAAGCGTGTCGCCATGAGATACAACCCAGCCAGTTTTCGATGAAGGAAAAGTATATCCGGTGGCGGTGAATGCCATGCATCAGGGTCACTGCTCATCGAGAGGCCTTTATCTCTAATCTTCTCTGCCAATTGAGAACCAGAAAAATCATAGCTTCCTTTAAATCTCAAAGGCTCAGTCGCAAGAACAAAGATATCTAAAACGACATCGAGATTTTTTACTTCCTTTCCCTGAACAAAAAAGCCCAGCTTATCTAATGCCGAGGCCAACGCGTTTCGATCTTCGAAAGTAGCTGCTCGCAATGCTTCTTGATAGTTATCAACAAAGGTCCAATCGAACTCACGCGTCGCCCCAAAGTCCAATAACACTAACTGCTTACTCTCTAGGTTATAGAGAAAATTAGCTAAATTAGGGTCTGTTTGCACACAGCGATAGTCTAGAAATTCAGCAAAGAACAACTCCATCATCAAAGACATCACGCGATTCCGCTCTTCTTGAGAAGCGTAAGCTAATTTATCTATAGACTGCCCCTGCATGTAACTCATACAAAGGATTTGATCGGTCGAAAGGTCCTCATGATATGCAGGGAACATCAACTCTTCTCGCCGAGAGAAAGTAGCCATGTTCGCAGCGTAATTTCGTAGTTGCTGGCCTTCATGGCGATAATCCGCTTCAAGCTTTAACTGTCTCCGAGCTTCATCAACCAGTGGGGTTAGATCCAAGTCCTTGGGAATCAAGCCGCTGAAACGCAATAGTCCGAAAACATTATCTAGATCACTATCAATACTCTCTCGAACGCCAGGATATTGAATCTTGATCGCGAGCTCCCTATGATCCAGCGTTAAGCCTTTATGGACTTGCCCGATCGAAGCGGCTGCAATTGGCTTAAAACTAAAACGCTGGAATTGATCCTGCCACTCATCCCCCCAATTTTTTTCCAGTACATCTAATAACTGAACAGCTGGCATAGTGACCGCATCGGCTCTTAATCGCTCTAGCAATACAGCCATATCAGGCGGAACTAAACTCCCTGCATCCATCGAAAGCAATTGCCCAGCCTTCATAGCCGCACCACGCATAGTGGCCAGCTTATCTGCTAGCTGTTTTAAGTTTTTCTCGGAGATAAGGAGATCTCTTATTGCTGGTGATTTGCCTTGCATCAGCTCTTTACCACCATCCACCAGCATATTTCCGGCAACTTTGCTTGCTAGAACCCCTAACTTACTTAGTCGTGAGATCCTTGAGGTAGGAACCGCTTTTGTATTTTGATCAAACAACTCATCCATTAGGTAAATTCGCCTCAATAAGATTGACCAAACCTTTATCTAAAGGCCTAGTGAAGCTTTTGAAATTAGCGATCAATTCACCTTCGGGAGAGATAAGATATTTATGGAAATTCCATCCGGGGTACTGCCCATCTGCCAAACTTGCTAAGTGCTGATAAAAAGGATGGGCCTTGCCCTTAACAGCGTGAACTTTCTCAAACATCGGGAATTCAACGCTGTAGGTTAAGCGGCAAAAATTAAGGATCTGCTTTTGAGTACCTGGCTCTTGACCGGCAAAATCATTAGACGGAAAACCTAGTACGACAAAACCCGAGGAATTATATTTCCGGTAGAGCTTCTCAAGGCCATCATACTGTGGCGTAAAAGCACATTTGCTTGCAGTATTAACCACGAGTATGAGCTTTCCAGAATATGCTTCGCATAGGTTTTCATATTGATCTTGACCTAGTCGCTTAAAGCGGTAGTTAAGCAGATCGGGACATGCCTGACCTTGTTCAACTTCAACAAGCTCTGCTGAGGCTGGCCTGATAAACAGCAACGAGCAAAATAGAAACATGATGATTGAAGATACAGCCCAATTCATAGCTTTCCTCCGGATTCCTTTCCAAATGCATACGAACAAAGTAAGCATACGGATTATGCAACCTAGGTAAAGAGCATATCGGCTGTTTATATCACTCTACGAAAAGAGGGGCCGTGAGAACTGAAACCTTCTGGGTCGACTGAAAATAAGGGGCTCAGAAACGAAAAAACCGACTTAGAATTAACTAAATTGGCTTAATCTGAATTTGGTAGCGGGGGCTGGATTTGAACCAACGACCTTCGCCCGGGGTTACAAGAGCTGAGCCCGACGAGCTACCAAGCTGCTCCACTCAAATTACCATACCCGAGAAACGAAAAAACCGACCTAGAATTAACTAAATCGGCTTAATCTGAATTTGATAGCGGGGGCTGGATTGGTACCAACGACCTTCGCCCGGGGGTACAAGAGCTGAGCCCGACGAGCTACCAAGCGGCTCCACTCAAATTACCATACCCCAGAAACGAAAAAACCGACTTAGAATTAACTAAATCGGCTTAATCTGAATTTGGTAGCGGGGGCTGGATTTGAACCAACGACCTTCGCCCGGGGTTACAAGAGCTGAGCCCGACGAGCTACCAAGCTGCTCCACTCAAATTACCATACCCCAGAAACGAAAAAACCGACTTAGAATTAACTAAATCGGCTTAATCTGAATTTGGTAGCGGGGGCTGGATTTGAACCAACGACCTTCGCCCGGGGTTACAAGAGCTGAGCCCGACGAGCTACCAAGCTGCTCCACTCAAATTACCATACCCGAGAAACGAAAAAACCGACCTAGAATTAACTAAATCGGCTTAATCTGAATTTGGTAGCGGGGGCTGGATTGGTACCAACGACCTTCGCCCGGGGGTACAAGAGCTGAGCCCGACGAGCTACCAAGCTGCTCCACTCAAATAACCATACCCCAGAAACGAAAAAACCGACTTAGAATGAACTAAATCGGTTTAATCTGAATTTGATAGCGGGGGCTGGATTTGAACCAACGACCTTCGCCCGGGGTTACAAGAGCTGAGCCCACGAGCTAACAAGCGGCTCCACTCAAATTAACAAACCCCAGAAACGAAAAAACCGACTTAGAATGAACTAAATCGGCTTAATCTGAATTTGGTAGCGGGGGCTGGAATGGGACCAACGAACTTCGCCCGGGGTTACAAGAGCTGAGCCCACGAGCTAACAAGCGGCTCCACTCAAATTAACAAACCCCAGAAACGAAAAAACCGACTTAGAATTAACTAAATCGGTTTAATCTGAATTTGGTAGCGGGGGCTGGATTTGAACCAACGACCTTCGCCCGGGGTTACAAGAGCTGAGCCCACGAGCTAACAAGCGGCTCCACTCAAATTAACAAACCCCAGAAACGAAAAAACCGACTTAGAATTAACTAAATCGGTTTAATCTGAATTTGGTAGCGGGGGCTGGAATAGGACCAACGAACTTCGCCCGGGGTTACAAGAGCTGAGCCCACGAGCTAACAAGCGGCTCCACTCAAATTAACAAACCCCAGAAACGAAAAAACCGACTTAGAATGAACTAAATCGGCTTAATCTGAATTTGGTAGCGGGGGCTGGATTTGAACCAACGACCTTCGGGTTATGAGCCCGACGAGCTACCAAGCTGCTCCACCCCGCATCAACGTGGCGCGTATATTATAGATGCTTACCCTAAACCACAAGCCTTTTTTTCAGATTATTTTCAAATAGATAGAAAGCCGCACTTACGCGCCATCTTCAGCCGCTTCTCTCAAAGCCCGTTCTCGGCGTATAAGCTCTTTTTGCAAACTTACGACTAACTCAGATAGAGCCATATGAGCTTTATCTGACAAACCTTCAAATTCAGCGCCACAACGACCTTTGCCACAGAATGAAACCTTTAAGCGTGGTTTTAAGCGGTATTTTTTATGCGTTTTGAAAAGAATAGCGACATCTTCTAAATAACCCGAAAAGGTTTGATCCGTTTTGAAGGCCACACCAGTTGCAGAGATATCCAAGAGCTCAACCGTCGTCTCGCCAATCGTCATTTTAACCTGACCACTTGAAGCAGCTCGAAAAGCTTGGCGACGGTTTTCCTCTTCAGAAAGTTCTAACTCTATAGGTATCTTCACTGCGCCGCCCTTTTCTCTAACACAAACTCCAATCGACGATTTTCTGCTCGCCCTCTCAATGTAGAATTCGACGATACAGGCACCGAATCGCCATATCCCGTTGCCGTGACTCGATCCACCTCTAAACCACCACGCACCATATATCGGAGCACATTAGTAGCACGTATAGCAGACAGATCCCAGTTAGAAGGGAATCTTGGAGTTTGGATAGGAATATTATCGGTATGACCATTAATACTCAGCTTAAGATCTGGGTTTTTCTTTAATGTAAGCACCACAGAATCCAGAACCGTCATCATCTCTGTATTAAACTCAGCAGAACCTGACGGAAATAGTACATCACCTTTAATTTTGATGGTCACTTTGCCATCTTTAGGCGTTCCAACTTCAACGGCATCAGTAGCCGCAGCAATTTGAAATTGCTGATTAATTTCGTGAGTTAATTTCGTCAACTCGGAATCAATCGCTACATTTTGAGATTCAGCTTCATTCTCATTCGGCTTTTCAGCATCTTTCTCTGCAATATCTGTCGCAGGTAGAGATTCTTCTATCTCCTCAGGTATCTCAGTTTTAACTGGAGCATTATGAGGAAGGTCAATAATACTGTTCGCTCCATCATCCCCCTGAAAAGCATCATTCAGCGATCTGATGGTTTTTTCAAAACGTTCAGCTTCGACACTTGATAGAGAAAACAACAACACGAAGAACACCAACAGCAAAGTCATTAGATCAGCAAAGGTATAGATCCAGCTTGCGCCCTCTTCTTCCTCTACTAATGTTTTTTTAGAGTTCATTTAGATCTCCCGACTACTTTTTCTTGCCTATCGCTACTTTTTTTCGCTGAGCAGCAGGAATGTAAGACGAAAGCTGTTCGTATACATGCATATAGTGGTCATTAGTCAGTATGCTAATACACCCTTCTCGTATTATTTCTAAATTAGTCACTTCCAATAGCGTCCTAGATTTCAGTTTTCCTGCTATAGGTAGGAATACCATTGTCGCTAATAGGGAGCCGTAAAACGTTGTTAAAAGCGCAACAGCCATAGCTGGACCGATTGCTTCAGGGTTATCTAAAACACTCAGCATTTGAATGAGGCCGATTAGCGTACCTAACATCCCAAACGCCGGAGAATAAGCCGCCATTTTCTTAAAAACATCTTGAGTGGCATGATGACGAGAAACTAATGAGTCGATCTCGTTTTGAATGGTATTACGGATAACCTGCTCAGAAGCAGCTTCGGCCATCAACATACAAGCACGTTTTAATACAGGAGAGGAGCTTTCAACATCACCCAGCTTTAACAAACCGTGACGATGACTGATACGGCTCAGTTCAAGCATAGTATCAATCATTTCCTGTGGATTTGTCTTATCTTGTGTAAAAACAATAAATGCGCCCTTAAAAGAGTTAAGTACATCTTTAAATTGCACTGTCAGCAAAGTTGCCGCTATCGTGCCCCCAGCAACAATCATCATGCCAGGCACGTTTACGAACACATCGGCACTACCGCCCATAATGATGGCAGATATAATTAGCGCTAGGCCTGAAATTATTCCTAACAGTGATGCAAAATCCATTAGATCTCTCTCTTTAAACTACGCATTGCTTATGATCTGAGAGTACAATCTACACTCTCTTGAATCAAAGTACATTACATACCCACAAAAAACGTGATGATAACTTCCAACTTATCAAATTCTTCGCCACGTTGTTATATCGGCCTGACTCAATGGCAACATGCAGCATGGCAAGATAACTGTCTAGTGCGCAGCAGCCATATTCATGTGCTACATGCTTATACGCGCCATTTTAGTAGTGTAGAAGGAAACTCAACGTTTTACGGCTTACCTAAACAAAGTACCGTTGAACAATGGTACAAAGAATCTTCAGAGCAATTTCGTTTTTGCTTTAAATTCCCACAAGAGATCAGCCATCTCCGGCAACTTACTCACTGTAAAAATGAAACACAGCAGTTCTTCGAGCGACTCGCTCCGTTGCAAGAAAAGCTAGGTTTACTCTGTATACAATTACCTGCTGCTTTTGCCCCTGATTATCTAAACAATCTGGAAAACTACCTAAAATCACTCCCCGCCGATTGGCAGTATGCGGTAGAAATTCGTCATCCCGAGTTTTTCCAAAAAGGAGATGCCGAGCAACAGCTCAACCAGCTGTTGGTTTCTCAAAACTGTAATCGCATTAGTTTTGATACCCGTTCCCTGTTTGCACACCCCGCAGAGGATACGGTTAGCCTCAAAGCTAAAGAGCACAAACCTCAACTCCCTGTGCATGCTATTTCAACTGGGCAATCCCCTATGATTCGCTTTATCACACCTTTAGATTGGCAATGGGGAGCGCCTTACCTTGATCCATGGATTAGTAAAGCGATCATTTGGATACAACAAGGCAAAACACCTTATTTCTTTTTCCACACACCAGATAATGCCGAAGCGCCGCAACTTGCCGCTTACTTTGTGGAGAAGCTTGAAGCAGCCCTTCCCGGCTGTTGTTTATTCACACCATGGCAAGAACCGAGTCGTCAGCAGAACGCCCTATTCTAAAAGGGGCCTTTTACTTACCCCTGTGCTTCAGACAACAGCTCTTGATTGAACCAAACGCCTTATTGCCCCCAGCGATTATGGCTTTGTAATAGGTAAGCCAACTCTTCCGGCGTGGAGCTACGCCCAAGGACTTCATTACGATGCGGAAAGCGGCCAAATCGCTCTATCTGCTGATGATGCTGACAAGCAAAATCCAACCAGTTTTCTACTTGTAGCTTTTTTTCACCTGCCACTTCTAACAGCATCTGCTCAAAGCTACTGACACACAACTTCTGCATTTGCAGGTTTTCAGCATGCTCTAATGGCATATAGAAAAAGGTGCGTTCGACAAACTCTAATGCTTGATCATGTCCTTGAGTACGTCCACTTAGGCACAGTTGTAGAGCCTGGCTGTCACCGGCAAAAGCATCGGCAGAGCCTCGGTAAATTGTGCGAGTAAATTGATCTAATAATAGAATCAGTGCCAATCGCCCACGCGGTGTTTCCGCCCACGCATCTAAATCACCACGCAAAGCCTGACGAACTTGATGTCCAAACAACTCAGTAATCAAACGATCATTTTCTGGTGATCCAGCCCACCAAAGTTCTGAACGATCACATACTGTAAAACCGCCTTCTATTTGGCCGAACCAAAAACCTAAAACTTCATCAATCTTTTCAATCATATAAAAATCAATAAGTTAAAATTACAATGTTAAGGGTAGCCTATTTTTGGACAAATCAGTCAAAACATCGCTTTTGAATAAAGAGCTCTTGATAGAAAAAACCTTGTACATAATCAATACCCAGCTTGATTGCTGTGGCCAAATCTTCAGCTGACTCAACCCCTTCCAATACCGTTTTTTTACCACTAATACGTGCAAAACCGATGACACTTTTAATCAACAACTGCATATTTTCAGTCAGATCATCACGTAACCAACTACGATCAAACTTTATGTAATCCACTTCACTCAGGATATTCATCGCAATCATACTGCCTGGTGCACCTACATCATCTAGTGCAATCGCAATCCCTTGTTTGCGCATTAATTCAGACACATCATTACTGATTTTGGCATCATTGACGTCGGTATTTTCGATCAATTCGATTACTAGATCGCTATTGCCTTTAAGCAAATTCACCATCGCATTTTGACCCGAACCATCCGCATCAGTGCATACGGAAAAAGCATGTGGATCGAGATTCAGAAATAGCGCCACGCCCTCAGGACGATAGCGCATCTGTAGGCGTTTAAGCTGAAGTTCTACTTGTGCCAACATAAGAGGACTGTCATGCAAAACCTGAAAAACATCTAAAGGAGGGATTGCTCGACCATCTGCATGATAAAATCGTGCTAATGCCTCATACCCAAGAATATCCCCCGTATGCGCATCTATTAAGGGTTGATATTCCACACCAAATCTTTGCTGCTCAACTAAATCTAACAACTCTAAACTACTACCGCTGACAACATTCAAACTACAATTTAGCAAAGCTTATATTCCACAAATCTAAACAATAATCAATATCAATTCCATTAACAAAGATAACAAATACTCAATAATTTCTCTAGCTTCGCTGATAATAAATAGCCATCAACAATAACGTGCACCTAGGTTAAGTTGATGAATATATAGAATACGAACAAAGAAGCTTCCCTGTTTTCTTATCACGAGCGAACCGCTACATTAGTGGAAAGGCCCAAAGCTAATTAGGATCAAATTATGCAGCGTCTCATTTTAGTATTAGTGATTGTTTGTATTGGCGTAGCTGGATATCTGTTTACACAGAAGGAACCAACGACAGATCAAGTTGAAACTACCGATATTAAGACTTCTTCCTCGACACAACAGGAAGCCCGCCAACATATTGATCGCCTAACATCAGGGCAAGAAAGTCCGATTAAAATAGAGCAAGCGAGTAATTTTGTAACGGCTGAGCAGCTTCTTAAACTTCCGCCGGTAAAAACATCAACACAAGCAGAAATTTTGGAAGAAAGCGGGAACACTGAAGGCAATGACGCAACAACAGAAGCCCAAGGTGAAACTTTTGCCGTGAGCAGTCACCTGAGTGTGATAAAAACAGGAAAGAACGAAAAAAAATCTAACGCTACTGTCGCTGATACAGCCTTGGTCGCAACTCAACAAATCAAGCTGCTGGAGTTATTAGACGATCCCGATAACTCTGCACAGAAAGTCTACTTTATTCATGCCGTTAATGAGGGGGATGATGAAGGCTTATGGGGAATCATCCAACACGGCCTCATGCGCACCTTTACTGAAGGGCTTTCTTTACCGGGTTTAGGGGAGAAAGTTTCAGTAGATATTCCGAAAGACGCTGATGAAGCTTTAGGTGATAAACGTAGCTCCTTTTTAGGTCAGGTATTAAAAGCCAAAGTAGATCAGACCTATATCTACAACTACCAAAAAGGAATCTTAGGTGAGAACCCCAATTTAATTAAACCCGGCCAGCAGTTAGTTATTGTTACATTTACAGAACAAGAGCTGATCGGTATTTACCACCACTTTATCAATCTGTAAGGCTCTGTGATGATCGATTTATACACTTGGGGTACTCCCAACGGGCGAAAAATATCCATTATGCTGGAGGCCCTGCGCCTTCCCTATCGAGTCCATCCAGTTAATATTTTAGAAAAAGAGCAATTTGAACCTGCTTTCAAAGCGATTAGTCCGAATAGCAAAATCCCTGCACTAATCGATGATGAAGGCCCAAACGGCGAAACAATCCAACTGTTTGAGAGCGGCGCTATTTTAATTTATTTAGCTGAAAAAGCCGGTGAATTTATCCCCTCAGACCCACAAGCCCGCCTAGAGTGCCTACAATGGTTAATGTGGCAGATGGGTGGTTTTGGTCCATTTTTAGGGCAAGCACATCACTTTAATCGTTTTGCACCTGATGCTTCGGACTATGCTAAACAACGCTACAACAATGAAGCACAGCGACTATGGCAAACCCTAGATACACAACTATCAAATAAACAGTTTGTGATTGGGGATGAACTATCAATTGCAGATTTCGCCATCTACCCATGGGCTATGCGTTATGAGTGGCAACATGTAGACCCTGACAAGTTCCCATTCGTGAAAGCTTGGATGGAACGGATGGGCCATATTGAATTCGTCCAGAGAGGTATGCAGATTCCATGATCGCCAGCCGTATCATTGGCCATAGGGGAGCTGCACATTTAGCTCCCGAGAATACCTTAGCGGGTATTCAAATGGCCGCTGAATGCGGTGTAACTTGGGTCGAGCTAGACACCACTCTCCTCGGAGATTCAACGCCTGTTTTATTTCATGATGCTCATTTAGATCGCTGTACTAATCAGCAAGGACCATTAAGCGCCCTAAGCTTTGATGCCTTACCTTTGCTGGATGCTGGCAGTTGGTTCCACCCGGAATGGATAAATGAACCTATGCCCCACCTTTCGGATGCTCTTAGGCTTTGCCAAGAACTGCAGCTGGGCCTGAACCTAGAGATAAAGCCTTTCGATTTAGAGCCGGATCTCGTTGCAGAAAGAGTCTTTGAGCAGATCAGCGTCTATTGGCAGGCCCCCGAGAAGTTGATTATCAGTTGTTACAACTTTGACCTGCTGAGCGCTTATAAGGCGCTAAACCCTCAAGCCCAAATAGGCCTGCTTTATGACCACCTACCAGAACTATGGCAGCTTAAAGCCGAGATGCTAGATGCAGTCAGCCTTCATTGTGACGCCAACCTAATCACCCAAAGTGATGTACAAGTGATCAAACAAGCAGGTTACGAGCTCTACTGCTATACCTGTAACTACCCCACTCAAGCTGCGGTGCTTTTTGACTGGGGTGTTGATGGAATCTTCACCGATAATCCGCCGTTAATGCGATCCTACATCCCCTCGAATCATTTAAGCAATGCCTTTGCCTCCCTTTAACTAACAAGACGGTTTTCGCGGTAATCAGTCAACGCTTGTTCGATTTCAGCCATTGTATTCATCACAAAAGGACCATACTGGACCACGGGTTCACCAATAGGCTTGCCTGCCAAGATCAACATACGGCTATCACTTTGTGCTTTGATAACAACGCCTTTACCTTCAGACAGTTCAGATACTTGGTGTTGATCAATTAGCTCCCCAGCGACCTCAGCTTCGCCTTCAAAAAGGTAGATCGCAGCGTTATGCGACTCTGGCAATGGCAACTCAATCTCCTTATCAGCGTCGAGCTGCAAGTCACAATACATTGGTTCTGTAGCACTGTTTTGAACAGGCCCTTTTAATGCTTGGCCTTCCAAATTTATTTCACCTGCCACAACCTTCAATTGATAGCCTTCACCGATCAATTGTGACACCTCTTCAGGTTCAATATTTTGATAAGAAGCCGGTTGCATCTTTTCTGCAGCAGGTAGGTTTATCCACAACTGAAAACCACGCATCAAACCGTCTACACGCTGAGGCCGCTCTTCATGGATTACCCCTCTGCCAGCTTTCATCCATTGCACACCGCCCGCTCGTAGATCCCCTTCATTGCCCATATGGTCACGATGAATCATGTGCCCATCCAACATATAGGTCACGGTTTCAAAACCACGATGTGGATGAGGCGGAAAGCCAGCCAGATAATCGTCTGGATTCTCCGATGAAAATGCATCCAACATCAGAAAAGGATCAATCCGAGTAGCCTCGCTTCTACCTATGCTGCGCTTCAGCTTAACCCCAGCACCATCCATACTGTCTCTTGCTGGGATAATACGTTTAATACTACGCAGATTGTCTAACTTACTCATAACGCCTCCCGACCATGTGGTGCAGTTAAATCAAATGCAGGACCGACAGAAATCACACCCGTCGGATTAATCGTACGGTGGCTGCGGTAGTAGTGGTGCCTGATGTGATCCATATCTACCGTTTCGGTGATATTAGCCATCTGGTAAATCTCGCGTAGATAGCCTGATAACGCTGGATAATCGGCAATTCGACGTAGATCACATTTAAAGTGCGTCACATACACAGGATCAAAACGAACCAAGGTTGTGAATAAACGCAGATCAGCTTCAGTAAATTGGTTACCCACTAAAAAGCGCTGTTGTGACAGGCGCTCTTCCAACTGATCCAAGGCTGTGAATAACTCAACTACGGCAGCATCATAAGCCGTTTGCGAGGTAGCAAAGCCCGCTCTATAAACACCATTATTTACTTTGTCGTAGACCCTAGTGTTGATCTCATCAATCTGAGAACGAAGAACTTCAGGGTAAAAGTCTCCTGCCTTTGCACCAATATCATCAAAAGCACTGTTAAGCATGCGAATAATTTCGGATGACTCGTTATTCACAATGGTATGGGTCTGCTTATCCCATAACACTGGGACAGTCACACGTCCGCTATAGTTTGACTCTGCTTGGGTATACACTTGATGGAGATAATCATGTCCGAATAAGCTATCACCCGTACTCGCCGCAAAATCACTCTCGAACGACCAGCCATGTTCAAACATGAGCGGGTGCACTACATCAACCGAAATATGATCGGCCAGCCCTTTTAACTCACGCATAACTAACGTGCGATGCGCCCATGGGCAAGCAAGAGAGACATAGAGATGATAACGACCAGTTTCAGCTTTAAAGCCTGCTTTACCACTCGGCCCAGCGCTACCATCTTTAGTTACCCAGTTACGAAACTGTGATGCATTGCGAACAAATTCACCTTTATTGCTCTTAGTGTCATACCACTGGTCATGCCACTGACCATCAATCAACAAGCCCATTGCCTATCTCCTTAATTAGTGGATAGCAGCAATCTGCTGGTTAGCTTTAGCTAAAGAGCTTTCGGCTAAATCACCCATGCTTAGCCCCTCAGCATAAATTACCTCACTCTCACTTAGGCCGATAAAGTTAAGGAACTGCTGCACAAAAGGGATCTGAAAGTCATGGCCCTGATCACGATATAGACCACCACGTGTAGCCAATAGGTAAACGGGTTTACTAGCAATCAAACCAACCGGTCCCTGCTCGGTATATTTAAATGTCACTCCTGCACGAGCAATCAAATCGAAATAAGCTTTCATCTGCGTCGGTACGCCAAAGTTATACATTGGCACGCCCATCACAATCTCATCAGCAGCTTTTAATTCAGTAATAAATAGATCTGAACGAGCAACAATCGCTTGCTGTTCTGCACTGCGCTCATCGGCCGGTGTAGATAATGCCGTCATAACAGTCGCATCCAGATGCGGAACATCTTCGGCAACCAGATCACGGACAATCACTTGACCCTGTGGGTGCTTCTCTAACCACTGCTCAATAAACTTGTCAGCCAACTGACTTGATTTACCGCCGTTACCAAAAATGCTGGATTTAATATGTAGTAATGTAGCCATCGAATTCACCTTAAAAATCTGTTCTTTCGTTCTTACAGATCTGTCTCTGTAACTGATGGAACCATTCTCCTATTTAATTAAACGATTAAAAATAGCTATAATTTGCTCAATTCAATCGAAAAATTAGATACATAATGCCTCAAGTTACTCTGGAACAATGGCAAAGCCTCATCGCGGTGGTCGAAAATGGCAGCTACGCGAGTGCTGCTGAAGCGATGAACAAAAGCCAATCCTCCATCAGCTACGCGATTCAAAAGCTAGAGAGCACACTGAACGTGCAAGCTTTCAAGGTTGAAGGTCGCAAAGCAGTTTTAACTGCCGCAGGAAAATCCCTCTATCGCAGGGCACGGGTTTTAGTGGAAGAAGCACAACAGATGGAAAACTTAGCGAAGCAGTTTGCAGAGGGCTGGGAGCCGGATATTCGCATCGCTATGGATGCCCTATTTCCAGAATGGCTCATGCTAGATGTGATTGCTGAATTTACAGAACAGAGCCCCCTGACCCGAATCGAGTTTATCGAAACCGTGTTAAGTGGCACTGATGAAGCCTTACTTAGAAAAGAAGCTGATATAGTAATTGGATCACGCATACCTCCAGGTTTTATGGGCGACCCTATTTTAGATATCAGCTTTATAGCTGTAGCGACCCCAGAACATCCTCTTCATCAACTTAAACGCACTTTAGATCACAAAGACTTACGCCTTCATCGTCAATTAGTGATTAGGGACTCAGGTAGCAGAGATGTAGATTCAGGTTGGCTTGGTGCTGAACAGCGCCTCACCCTAAGCAACTTTACCACCTCAATCGCCGCTGCCTGCCGTGGCTTAGGTTATGCTTGGTATCCAAGCCTTAAAATCGAAAAGGAACTAGAACAAGGGCTACTCAAACCGCTCCCTCTAAATGCCGGTGCTAAGAAAAGTGTTCAGCTAAATATGATCTACGCGGAAGGAGATTATGCAGGGCCAGCAACGAAGTTATTTGGAGAGTTATTACAAAAACGCTTACAACGTTTGTAAGCGCTTATTGTCAAAGATAACCATCAAAGAGTTAGGCGATCACCACTCGATTTCGTCCCTGCTCTTTTGCTTGATATAAGGCACTATCAGCCTTCTTCATCCAGCTATCGAGCGAATCTGTAGTATGCAAAAAACTCACACCAATACTCACGGTACGCGAGACCAGCTCTCCCTGTTCTGTTTTGATATGGATACTGTTTAAACGTTGCCTTAAACGTTGAGCCGCTTCTAGCACTCGATCCTCATCTGCGCCTGTTAACAGTACGCCAAACTCTTCTCCGCCTAAGCGAAACCCCGCATCATCATGCCGACAAAATTGGCTGATAGACTTACCAACTGCTGCCAGCAACAGGTCACCTTTATCATGACCAAACTTATCATTTACTGATTTAAAGAAGTCGATATCTAACATCAGCAACGCAGGAACTGGATCACACTCATTATCCCAAGAAGTATCCATAACCTTAGGCATCATTTCAAAAAAGTAACGCCTGTTTAGAAGACCCGTTAATTGATCATGATTGGCCTTACTGCGCCAGTCATCGCGATCTTTATGAACCTGTTGGAGTAAGTCCCTGTAGTCCTGACTTAATTTAAACAAACCAATTGTCGCAAGCATCATCCCTATAGGATAAGCCGCATTTTCTATTAATTTTAACGTGCCGGCATGATCGAAAATAAATTCATCTAGTAAGTCAGCTGTATTGGCCATGGTTATGATGCCAAAACCACAGAGTAAATAGATATAGGTTCTAAATTGCAGTCCCGCATAAGCGATTGTAACAATCCAGAATTGAACAAGAACTAATAACAAAAGTTCTCCTGCTACATCCAAAAATTCTACTTCAGTGATTTTTGGAATTACCCCATCGTAAGACAATGCAACCACAGCGACCGCCGCTGGGCATAACAAGATGATACAAATTGAGATCCAAATTAAACGACTACTTTTTAGTTTAACCAACGGACACATTCTCTATCAAAATTAACAGTAATCTACACTGCTTAGCAGCACCCAACTAAAGTCTAACACCTTTCAAAAAAACGAGTATGACTGGGGTCAAAACGGCATTCAAATCACCCAGTTTCACTGTCTAGTTTTTAATCAAACCTTTTGATAGTATCTGCCAACCCTTTAGTATGACTTACCCCTATTATCCGAGAATTCCCAGCAATGATGCCGGTTATCATTTTATTTTTTTCGTTGTTATTAACCGAGAGCATCGCATCTAAGCTTATCGCGTCATTAAACTTAAATGCCGAATATTACTGGTTCGAAGCAGGGGCTAACGCATCTATTCTTGCGCTTGCTTCGCTGATCATTCTCAAATTTATCTTTGCTTATTATCGTCAGATTCAACCTTCCGAAAAAGTTAGGGAATGGCTGTTTCTTCAAGTAGGTCTCAGTGTTTTTGGGATAGAACTATCATTAGCTCTAGCGCAATCTATTATCAGTCTAGAACATTTAAACAATAGCCTACTGTTTGATTTAAAGTCTCTGGCTTTTGCACTTATTAGCTCAGTTGCGGTCTATATTTACGTGCTCTACCCCCATACAACTGCGTTAACCAATTTTTTAAACAAAATAGAGATTCGTTATACAACCTCCTATCTGTTTGGGGTTGTACTTTTATTGCTGTTTCTAATAAACGTCTATCAAACACAGTCCACAGCCCTAAAAGATAAGATCATCAAAAATGAAGCAGAACAGCTCGTTTTGATTGATAAAGCCTTAAGTTACCGAATGGCCGAAACGGTTTTAGATACTCGTACTCTCGCTTCACAACCAGACTTTGTAAGACACCTCTCTGGTAATGAAAACGCAGTAACCGAAGTTCAATTAGAGTTTAGGAATATTGTTGATATCAAACATAGTTACGATCAAATTCGCTTTATTGATGAAAAAGGTCGAGAACAAGTACGTATCAATAGAGGACAACAACAAACCGAAATTGTGCCTAAACGGGATCTACAAAATAAAGTAAACCGCTATTACGTTCCCGAAACAGGTAAGCTCGATCATGGCAAAGTTTACATTTCGCCGTTAGACCTCAATGTTGAACACGGGAAGATCGAGATCCCTCACAAACCTATTACGCGTATCGCGACCCCAGTAAAAGACCCATTACAAAACCTAATGGGATTGATCATTATTAACCTCAATGCAAGCCATCTAATCCAGCATTTAGAAGATGCTCAAGCGTTGAGCTTAGGCAAGATAATGATGCTAAATCAAGATGGTTATTGGCTCCATGGTGAATCTGAAGAGAAGCTATGGGCTTTTATGCAGAAGAATAGCTATCCCACTCTTGCTACGATTAACCCAGAACTATGGCTGCTT
The DNA here is from genome assembly GCF_047778075.1 of Neptuniibacter sp. QD57_21. Classification (GTDB taxonomy): domain Bacteria; phylum Pseudomonadota; class Gammaproteobacteria; order Pseudomonadales; family Balneatricaceae; genus Neptuniibacter. The sequence continues at coordinate 2,852,348 of NZ_CP180549.1, forward strand.
GTTTCAAATAACCAGATGGGCGCTTTAGAGCAGGATGAAGGCTTTTTCGTTTACCACCGAGTTTTACTCAGTCAGGATGATCGAATTCAACAGTTTGAACAAAATAGCGGTGATTGGCCCGAATGGTTACTGATCACTTTTATAGACAAACAACTTGTTGCGCAAAAGAGTTTAGAACGACTTAACTTGATGATCATCATCAGTGCTCTGTTGGCGCTGGTCACAGGCGTAGGTACCTACCTTTATACTCGCTCGCAGTTAAAACGTACTAACGCTGAAAACAAAATCAGGCACATGGCGGAGCATGACCCTCTCACCGGTTTATATAATCGCCGTCACTTTATTCAAGAATTGGAGCGATCCCTTCATCAGGCCCGTAAAGAGAAAACCTCACTGGCACTGTTCTATCTCGATCTAGATAACTTCAAACCGATCAATGATGACTTAGGCCATGAAGCTGGCGATGAGGCATTGATGCTTGTGAGTCACCGTCTTAGTCAAATGCTACGCCAAAATGACACCTTAGCAAGAATTGGCGGGGATGAATTTGTGTTGATGATCCATAACCCAAAAAACCAGAATCAACTGGAAGAGATCGCCAACCGAATTATCGATAACCTAAAACACCCATTATCCTTAAAAGGCACACAATGCCAACTAGGTGTGAGTATTGGTATTGCGGTATCCCGCCACAACAATGAAAGCCGTGATGAGCTATTAAAAGCGGCTGATATGTTAATGCTCGAAGCGAAAGCTAAAGGTAAATCCTGCTTTTGCATTGGAGAGCTAGATAACCTCTCAACCCCTCATTAGGCTAAGAGCCGGTTCGGTATTTTTTGATAATCACCGGTCCATTCAAGCACTTTAGAAACTGACATCAGTTTTGAAATTATCCCCTTGTTACCATTGCGAACCAAACTATAGCAACACATTTCGACTGTAGACCTACTCAACTTTTTCGTTCAAATCGATTAATTCTTAGTTTATTGATTTGAATCGGGTTTGTAATTTCCCTCTGTGTTTCAATATTGTGCAAACACTCAATAATTAGCTTTCTGTAAACGCTGTAGTCGGAGCTAACACATGATTCAGTCCCATTTAAATCAGGACACCCAAGAATTAACCATCTCAATAGGTGAACGGTTTGATTACTCAATTCACAAAGCTTTTAGAGATGCATACAGAGATATCAAAACACCTAGAACCAATATTGCAATCAATTTGTCATCTACTAAATACATTGATAGCTCTGCTTTGGGTATGCTCCTAATCGCCAAGGAGCATGCGGAAAATATTAATGGTGTAGTGACCCTAGTTCGCCCTTCAGAAACGGCACTTCGAATTTTGAAACTGGCAAACTTCGATCAGTTATTCAAAGTTGTCTAAACAAATTTTATAGACCAATGTTTACCCACCCAAAAAAATCGAACACACAATATGGATGTGTGAACGATTTTCTATAGGTTCCTTAAAATATCCTTTCTAGTGTTTTAAGCCTTGCTTTCGCCACAGATAATAAACGGCCGGTAACAGAATCAGCGTTAACACTAAAGCACTCGCCATACCGCCAACCATCGGTGCCGCGATTCTTTGCATGATTTCAGCGCCAGTTCCATCTCCGTACATAATCGGTAACAAGCCTGCGATCACCGTGGCAACTGTCATCAGAATTGGTCTGACTCGCTTACCAGCGCCCTCAGTTATGGAGTCCTGCAAAGCTTGAAGGGTAAGGCCTTCTGGCATCTCTCGACACTTTTCTTCGTAGGCCTGATTGAGATAGACCAGTAATATGACACCTATCTCGACCGCTACACCCGCCAAAGCGATAAAGCCTACGCCAACGGCAACAGAGAAATTGAACTGGTTTAGATAAAGCATCCAAATCCCGCCTATCAGCGCTAATGGTAGTGTCCCTAAAATCATTGCTACTTCTGCAAATCGGCGAAAGCTAAGATAGAGAAGAACCACAATGATGGCTAAGGTCAGAGGGATTACATAAGTCAGACGCTCTTTCGCACGGAGTAGATATTCATACTGCCCCGACCAGTTAATCGAATAACCAGCTGGCAACTGGACTTGCTCAGCCACGATCTTTTGCGCATCAGCGACATAAGAACCTAAGTCTCGTCCCTCAATATCGACATAGGTCCAGCCATTAGGCCGAGCATTTTCACTTTTAATCCCTGGAGGCCCAGCCTCTATCCAAATATCAGCAACATCCGCCAAAGCGATACGCGCGCCTGTCGGTGTGACCAGTGGTAACAAACGCAGTTGTTCTACCGAATCGCGGTAAGCTTGTGGATAACGCACATTGATCGGATAGCGTTCTAAACCTTCGACGGTCTCGCCAACATTTCTGCCCCCAATAGCACTAGTAATCACTAACTGAATATCGGCAATATTAAGACCATATCGCGCTGCTTTTTGACGTTGGATATCGACCTTAACGTAACGCCCACCCGCAACACGCTCGGAATAAACAGATGAGGTGCCCTCAACATCCTCCAGCACCTGTTCTAGTTGCTTACCTATATCTTCAATTACTTTAAGGTCAGGCCCGGCAACCTTTAAACCGACTGGAGTTTTAATCCCTGTCGCTAGCATATCGATACGGGTTTTAATCGGCATCACCCAAGCATTGGTCAGTCCCGGCAATTTGACGATCTTATCCAACTCTTTGGTAAGCTTTTCGGTGGTCATCCCCTCACGCCACTGATCTCGTGGTTTCAACGTGATAAAGGTTTCAATCATGGTCAGCGGCGCGGGGTCTGTCGCGGTTTCTGCACGTCCAATTTTACCAAATACACGCTCAACTTCAGGCACCGTACGAATCAACTTATCCGTTTGCTGCAGTAGCTCTCGCGCCTTACCAATTGAGATACCGGGGTAAGTTGTTGGCATATACATCAGATCGCCTTCATCCAGAGGCGGTATAAATTCGCTACCTATTTTATTCACAGGCCAAAAGCCAATCACCGTAACCGTTAACGCAACAACAACGGTGAACTTAGGCCAATTTAGAACTAAACGAATCACCGGCACGTAGATCGCTTGGAGAATACGATTAACCGGGTTCTTACTTTCTGGAAGCACGTTACCGCGGATACAGTACCCCATCAGAACCGGTACTAAGGTAATTGCAAATCCCGCTGCTGCGGCCATTGCATAAGTTTTGGTATAAGCCAAAGGCGAAAACATTCGCCCCTCTTGTGCTTCCAAAGCAAACACAGGGATAAAGCTCATAGTAATAATCAACAGACTGAAAAAGAGTGCTGGTCCAACCTCAGCAGACGCCTCCGCGATAACCTGCCAGCGGTTTTCATCTGTTAACGGTCGACGCTCAATGTGTTTATGCACATTCTCGATGAGCACAATGGCACCATCTACCATGGCCCCGATTGCTATGGCGATCCCACCCAAAGACATGATGTTGGCATTGATCCCTTGGTAATACATGACGATAAACGCCGCCAAAATCCCAATAGGTAGACTGATAATAACCACCAACGAGGAGCGGAAATGGAACAGAAACAGTGCACAGACAATGATAACTACGACAAACTCTTCTACGAGTTTTTCAAATAAGTTATCCACTGCTCGATCTATCAAACCTGAGCGGTCGTACACTGTGACGACCTCTACACCTTCAGGTAGGCTACGTTTGAGCTCTTCTAACTTAGCTTTGACTCCCTCAATCGTTGCCTGCGCGTTTTCGCCGAAGCGCATCACAACCACACCACCAACAACTTCGCCTTCACCATCAAGTTCAGCAATACCGCGGCGCATCTGAGGCCCGATTGTCACATCAGCGAGGTCTTGCAGTAATAGCGGCGTGCCTTGAGGGGTAGCACCCAGTGGAATATTTTTAATTGCTTCCAAGCCATCTAAATAGCCACTCGCTCTGACCATATATTCGGCTTCGGCCATCTCAATGACCGAGGCACCGCTCTCTTGGTTTGCGCGTTTAATCGCCAGATTGATATGCGATAGCGGTACATCGAAAGCGCGTAGTTTTTCCGGATCTACTTTGACTTGATATTGCTTGACCATGCCACCGATGGGAGCGACTTCTGAGACCCCCGATACCGTCTGCAACTCATACTTTAAAAACCAATCCTGAATACTGCGCAGCTGGGCTAAATCATGCTGTCCCGTGCGATCGACCAATGCATAGAGGTAGACCCAGCCCACCCCTGTAGCATCAGGTCCAAGCTGCGGTTTGGCACTATCAGGTAAAGAGGAGCTAACTTGGCTGAGATACTCTAATACTCGGCTACGCGCCCAATAGAGATCGGTGCCTTCGTCAAAAATCACATAAACGTATGAATCCCCAAAGAAAGAGAAGCCACGAACTGTTTTTGCGCCGGGTACCGACAACATCGCCGTCGTCAGTGGATAAGTGACCTGATCCTCCACCACTTGTGGTGCTTGGCCGGGATAACTAGTTTTAATAATTACCTGAACATCGGAGAGGTCTGGAATTGCATCGATCGGTGTATTTTTGACTGCATAAGCCCCCCAACCAATTAAAATCACCGTCGTCAGCAGAACAAAAAAACGATTGTGTATCGACCAATAAATTATCCCTTTGATCATAGTTTACCCCCAGGGATACTTTCTGGGGCTTTAGGACGCGGCAATATAAAATCCGTTAGCTGCAAGTCGCTCATATTGGCACCGCGTAAACGGATTTGTACCGAGCCAGCATTACGTAAAGCCTCTAAATCTAAGGATTCATCAGCTTTAACCTGCATCAACATAGCATCCTGTTTCCACTCTCGAATCGCTTCATGTCTAATCGTTAAGAGGCGTAATTCAAGATCGATCTCTTCAACTGTTGCGCCAACCCACACTTCATCAATCAGCCCCATGGCCGGTGGTGTCAGGCGTAAGAAATCAGAACTGATACTGGACTCGGAATCGAGCATAAACTGAGCCGATGTAACGACTCTATCTTCTGGGAATAAGCCCTGAAGAATTGCAGTTCGTCCAGTCATACTTGGACCGGTTTTAACTTCAACCGATTTATATTTACCCTCTCCTAAAGCCAGAACAATACGATCTTGATCGCCGGTTTTGATGACGGCTGTATCTGACACATTCAGCATAGGTTTGGTCGGTGCCGACTGGATAGAAATTTGAGCAAACATATCCGGTTTAAGCAGCAGGTCAGGGTTATCGAAACGTAAGCGGACATTCAACGTTCGCGTTTTTTGATTAACCGTCGGGTAAACATAATCGACCTGCCCACGCCAGATTTCCCCTGGCATAAACGCTAAGGTCATTTCGGCCACATCGCCCTTCTGTACTGCGCTGCCTTGGCGTTCAAATAGTTCTGCGGTCACCCAAACTTGATCTAAAGGCGCGATCGTCAATAAACGGCTATTAGGCTTAATATAAGTACCTTTACGCAACGAGATCTGGTCGATATAACCTGATACAGGCGCATAAACAGGTAATTTTTGTAGAGGCTGACGCTGTTTATTTAAGGTTGATAACACTGTTTTCGAGACGCCCAGCGCGACCAATTTACTTTCACTGGCTTTACGTAAAAAGCGATTACCACTGCGTAGAGCTGCTAAATACTCTTCCTGAGCATTCACCAATTCAGGGGAATACACCTCGTACAGTAGCGATCCCTTTTCAACATATTCACCTTTGACGCTGACCTTAACCTGCTCAACCCAACCAGCAATACGTGAATGGATATCGGTCACTCTCTCCTGATCAACCCCGACATAACCCACGGTTTTTAACTGCGCTTGCAACGGACTAAACAAAACCGCTTCCGTGCGTACAGAAAGATTGTTTTCAACCTCTGGGGAGATTGAAATTGTCCCCGGTGAATCACCACCCGCTAGATCCTCTTCATAAACAGGTACTAAATCCATCCCCATAGGAGAGAGACCTGGCTTATCGCGTTTATAGTTTGGATCCATCGGTGCAACCCAATATAGAGGCTGATCATTTGCGGGGGCTGAGGAATCAGCGCTATCGCTTTTTTGCTGCGACAGAAAGTAGCCGGCCGAAGTCCCAACTAACAAAGCTCCGAGTGTTAAAACAGCCTTATTCATTGTTCATACCTCCTTGAGCTGGATGAGCGTTGTTAATCACCGTTGGGTCTTCTCCTGCAAAGTAAAAATTAATCTTTGCTGTCGCCATTGCTACCTGATGTTCAAGGAGAATCTGTTGCTGTTGAGCTTCGAGCTCTTCCATAGCTGCGATAGATACAGCTTTAAAACCAGACTCCGCTGATGCGTAAGCACGCAAGGCCGATTTTCGTTTGGCTGCTAACTGCTTTAAGTAGGCTTGGTTGTAGATGGCTAAGCGCTGTTCATAGCCTTGTAGATTAGCCTTAGCGATGACTAATTCGGCTCTTAACTCACGCGCTTTAAGTAGGTAAATCGCTTTACTGGCTTCCCGCAGCTGTACTGCAGCACGGCGATGTTGATCTTGACGCTTTTCAGGGAACAGCGGCAGATCCATGGTCACAGCGACACTAAACAGATCCGCTCGATCACGACCATTTTCATGATCAGCGCGATAACCATAATTTGCATCGAGTTTGAATGCAGGTTTATAAGCCTGATCCGCTAGATCAACCGCTTTATCCTCAATCACAATGTTCTGTTTCAGAATCTGAATCTGAGGATGTTTTAAGATCGATCGATCTTGCTCTGTCTGTGTAATCTTGCCTGAAAAAAGTAAATCTAGATCAAAACCGGTAGCGATAGATTGATCAAAAGATTCAACCGTTAACCACTGCTGTAAGGCTCCTTTTTGAACCTGAATCATCTGTTCTAACTGCAGCATGCGGTCTTTCAGTTGCGTAAGTTTTACTTCAGCATCCAACACCTCATGACGTAAGGCTTTACCCGAGCGGTAATTAGCCCGACTCACTGCTACCAGTTCATTAAAAATATGCTGTTTAGCTTTGAAATGGGCCAACTGCGCTTTTGATTGATGCAGTTTTAGCCATGCCTGAGAGACATTAAGTTTCACACTAGCTGCACGGAGTTGGCGTTGTAGCAGACTTTTCGCCGCTTTTTGCTGCCACTGCTGTTGTGACAACTCCAAGCTTTGGCCTCGAGGAAATTGTTGTGAGACACCTAGCTGTAGCTGGGTCATGTTCTCTTGTTGAAAATCAAAACTATCTGTTGGCAAATTTGCCAACCCAAGCCTTAATCTTGGATCAGGCAATTGAGCGCTCGCAATCGCTTTAGCATGCAGCGCCTGCTCCTGATAGATACTGCTTTGATTCCAATGATCAGAACTAAGAGCATTCTGAATAGTAGAATCCAAACTCAATTCTGCTTGAGAAATGCTGCTGAAAGTCAGCAGACTAATGATAAATAATGGGGATAAACGCATAGATCCTGTCCCGTTGATACATCAAAACACCACCAAAATAGGCGGTAACCGATATAAAAAGGGTCAGGTAATTAATTTAAGAACACAGCCTGTTGCAGGTGTAGCCTCGGTACACCGGAAAAACGACATCGTTCTCTTACAAAGGAATAGCCGTAAGAAAGCTTATGTGCCGTTGCTAGCAGAAAACTGAACAACAGAACAACACCTGATAACAGGTATTGCAAGAAGAAGGTCATATCAGGAATTGCATCCGCTACAGGATCAACAACTGGATTGATGCTCCAGTCACAACTTTGGGGCTGACCATCACAATGAGCTAAGGATGCATTATCGACAGGCTGATCCGACGACATACCCATGTGCATACTGTGATCGGCTTGATCTGCGCCCGACACAGCAGAACTCATTGATACGCTTCCAGATGACGAACTATCTACTGAGCTGCCAAATAGATTGGTACAAACGCCAACGGAGCAATACAATACAAAAAATAGCAGGCTAATAGCCGCTATCACTTTGCTCTGTTTGCTCATGGGGTAAGCTGTTTGCATTGAATTATCCAGTCTCAATTTGGAGCCACTCTAACGTAAAAACGAGGGTCATTCTATAGAGGTCTTTATACCAATAAAGTTCCAAGCCAAGGTCTTAACTTTCAACCGAGTCTTTTAAATAAGAGCCACAAAGACTATTTGGAGGCTGCGGCCTCTCAATATAGAACCCTTGAAAAACATGGCAGCCAACTTTATTTGCCATGATTAACTGTTCTTTTGTTTCCACGCCTTCCGCAATAACGCGGAGGTTATAAGCTTTAGCTATATTGATCACAGCTTCGACAATACATTGACTTTTGCTGTTTACTCCCAGCTCCTGCACAAAGGATCGATCGATCTTCACTATATCAATTGGTAGATCTTTTAGATAACTCAATGATGAGTACCCTGTACCAAAATCATCTAGGGCTATCTTGATACCTAAATCTCTAATTTTTTGTAAGCGGCTAACGGCAAACTCAATATTCTCTACAGCTACCGTTTCCGTAATCTCTAAACAGATATTTTTAACATCTGCGCCAGCCTGTGTAATTGCCTCTTTTAATGCAGGAATCATATCTGCCTGATAGAACTGTAGTGGACTGATATTGATCGATAAGTACCAACCTTCTCGCCAAAAACCGCTTTTCTTCCACTCCACAATCTGTCTTGAGCATTCACCTATCAGCCAATTACTCACCGGAACGATCATGCCACTGACTTCCAAACTAGGAATAAACTCTATCGGTGGAACTAAGCCACGTTCGGGGTGCTGCCAACGAATCAATGCCTCGAAGCCAAATACCTCACCGCTTACATCAACCAAAGGCTGGTAATGAACACAAAACTCTTCTCGTTCTAGTGCCGAATGTAATTGGCTCTCCATATTCTGCTGTTTTTCAACAGCCGCGGTCATATTATGGTGATAAAACGCGTATCCATTACGGCCACTCTCCTTTGCATGATACATAGCAGTATCAGCAAAACGCATTAGGTCATCAATACCCTTATCAGCAAGCGGATAAAGCACAATACCTATACTCGCACCGATACGCAGCTGATGCTGTTTAACCTCTATAGGTTCCGCCAAAAGTTCTAACAGCTTTTCACATACATGTTCGATATCTTGTGTGACTTCAGCTTCATTGCCATCAAAGGACTGCAGAAGGATAACAAATTCATCTCCGCCTAATCGCGCTACCGTATCACTGGCTCGTACTTGTTTAGTCAAAATATCCGCTACCTTTTTCAGTAACTGATCCCCGACACTGTGCCCTAAAGAGTCATTAATCGTTTTAAAGTGATCCAAATCGATAAATAACAAACCATTACATTTACCATTACGCTGACTATTCGCTAAAGAGAGCTCTAAACGGTCATTGAGCAGAGTACGATTAGGAAGCCCTGTCAGACTGTCATGGTTTGCCATATGGCTTATATGGTCCTGAACCATCTTCTGTTCAGAAATATCTGTCGCGGCAAATAACACTACCGGTTCAGAAAAATACTCAAATGGCGCAGCCTGCACGGTATAGTGCATAGTTTTCCCGCTTTTATGAGTCCAAGTAAAGTCACTAATTTCCGCTTCGGTTTGGTGTACCTCAACACAGCGACGAATGGACTCAAGTTCAGCTACCTCTTCAATATAGGGATGGAGAGTGAGCAAAGCATTACCAGATATTTCCGCCACTGGCCGTTGGTAAAACTCAGCAAACTGACGATTCGCAAATAAAATATCGCCATCTTTATTAATTGCCATGATCAACTGCGGGACCTGATTGATCAATTGAGTTAAACGGTCTTCACTTTTAGACAACGCCTCATGACTCTCTCTTAATTCATTTAATAAATTGTGAACAGTAGAGATAAATTCATTGCCCGCATGATTTAGTAGACCTAACTCGGTCTCTTTATGTACATCAGATACCTGTAGTTTGACCCCTTTACTATCATTTAGGTCAACACTTGCAAACTGACGCGCCAACCTGGCTAAAGGTTTAGTTAAGACAACATGAAAAATCGCAATGAGGCAGATTGCTAGCAGCACATTACGTACTAAACCAGCAACAAAGATCGTTAATGCACGCTCAAAAAATGGCTGAAATGCTTGATCTTTATTGACAATTACCTGAAGTTTTCCTGGTGCTATATCAACAAAGCCAGGCGCCTGAAGGTCTAGAGTATAGGTTTTATGAGCGCTGGAGATTTTTTCGGTTAGCCAAAGCGTAGAAGACTTCTTTACTGGGTCAGGTACTACTTGTGAAGCAAGGACCTCCCCTAATTCATCCGAAATTTTCACCTCAGCAATAAACGAATATTGCATCAAACCAAAGACAACTTCTTTAGCGAGTGTATGGTCTAAAGTGTGTACTGCACGGGTCGCTGGTGGCTTACTAGCATTAAGGATTTTATTAATGGTTTTATCAAACTGACTATCTTGCTCGTGAAAATCTTCCAAAACTTGGGCAGAAGTCAAAACTAGGCCAATGACAAACGCCATAACGACTGAATATTTGGCTAGCCTGAAAGCTAATCGCTGTTTAACTTTGAACACTTCTGACATCCAGATTCCACTGTCTTAATATATACCAGTGATCAAACTCCCTAATTAAGCCCGCAGCAGCTTAAGAGCCCTCACTTCAGCATAGATTAGATATACTTCTTTAACGCCTTTATTTTGTTTTTTGACGCATTTCTAAGCAAGACTGTATAAGGCTCGGATCACGCTCAAACATCCATGGATGCGTAAGGCTTAGGAACAGACTTCAAATTTCAATATTATGCTTTAGTAACTTCCTAGTTAATGCTTCATCTAACTGTAATAAATCTTCATCCTGGATTTCAATACAGGCACAATTATTTGCTTTAAGAAGCTCTTTTTTACGCATCTTAGCAGATAGCTCTCTCGCTGTTACCTGATCCCCCCAATATTCAATATAAAGATGATATTGAGGTAGATAAAAATCAGCAAAAATCCTTTCAGTTAACGGGAGACGTCGCTTATAAGCATGTGCTAATCCAGATAAATATAACCAATTATCAATTAGGCGTTCTGCTTCATTCGCTACTAGATGACCATCGCAACAGATCAGTTCTTGGCTATTTAAACCAACTTTAACTTCTTCTATCCATTCAATTAATACCTCATGATCCAATACAGCATCAGACCATAAGACATAAGGAACTCCTGTGGACGCATTTTCCCGTTGATAAGCACCATTTTTCTCACCTAAAGAGGTCACTTGCCAACCTTTTTTATTTGCACGAATCCAAGCCATTTCATGAAGAACTTGCTCCATGACAGAACGGCTCAGTGAAAAATGCCTACTTAATTGAGTTACACTCAGTAAACCTGCATCAGGACTAGATAAGGCTTTATGCTCCGTAACCTCTCTTGGCCAAATAATATATCGACCAAATTTCTGACTTTCTCGGTACTTACCACCTTCAAACTCACCCTTGGCCGTTAGCTTCCACGCATCCTCGTGACGCTCAATCCATCCTAAGGTTTCTAACTCAGCAAACATCTGCTTCGTTGTTTTCTTGAGTGCCTTAGCTAAAGCTGAAGTCGATAAAGTTTCAGGTATTTCAGACATTCTGTTATCCGGACCGAAATTAAGCAGCTAACATGATTAAAACATTATGACAGGAAAAGCACTCTAAAATCGCGTTATGACTTATACTTTTTAATAAGCTAAAGGGATGTAACTCAAACTTAACTCCTGACTAAAAAATTCTGTTCTAATCTAGATCAGCATTTGCACAGAAATAATCAAAGGATTCTGATTATGGCTACTAATTTCCCTATAAATTTACCTCGCGCTATAGCAATGTCATGCTTGCTATTAGTAGCACCAAATACGATGGCCCAAGAATGGGTTTATTCAGTGGTAGAAGGGGACACTCTGTCCGAATTTAGCCAAAAACATCTCTACAAAACGTCCTATTGGAAACAGCTCCAGAAAATTAACAATATTACTGACCCTAAACGCATTCCCGAAAACACCAAACTTAGGGTCCCTCTTGCTTGGGTTAAGTCTCAACCAGCCTCTGCCGTTGCGACTGCGATTGAAGGGGATGCCACAATAATCAAGCACACTGACAATAGCCAAGAGGTACTCACGCTCAAATCAAAGTTTAACTTGGGCGATCAGTTGCTTACGGGAAACCAAGCGAGTGTTATTGTCCGTTTCGCAGATGGTAGTGAGATGCTGGTGTTACAAAACTCACAAGTTAGCTTTAATCACCTACGTCAATACGGTGAAACAGGTATGGTCGATTCTCGAGTTCAACTGATCTCGGGAGAAATTGACACCGTAGCACAGCCACAAAGGGGTGATGGAGCTCGTTTAGAAATCCATACCCCTGCAGCCATTTCGGCTGTCAGAGGCACTGAGTTTCGTACCGCGTATTCAGCTGATAGCAATTCGGCACGTATCGAAGTGCTTGAAGGCGGAGTTGCTGTAAAAGGCGCTAAAAGAACACGTTTAGTCAGATCAGGCTTCGGTACAACCGTTGAAAAGAATAAAGCGCCAATGGTGCCTAAGAAGCTGCAACCCGCACCAACGCTGCTAGAGCTCCCGGAAGAGATACAGCAAATGGGTTATGAAGTTCGCTGGAATGAAAATTCAAAAGCAGCCAATTACCGCGCGCAGCTTTCAAAATCAGACCAGATGACAACGATTTTATGGGATAGTCACAGCCCTCGTAACCGAATCAATCTGCCAGACCTCGCAGACAATACTTATTATCTACAAGTTAGAGCCATCGATCATGATGGCATTGAAGGTTTCGCAACAAACCAAGAAATCATTCTGAATGCGCGCCCACAACCACCATTCCCTATGACGCCAGCGAATAAAGCGACGCTTAGAGGACAAACACCGTTATTAGAATGGACCCGCTCAAGTGATGCTGAAAGCTATGTAGTAGAGATAGCAACAGACGCTAACTTCCAAAATATTGTTACATCTGATTCAGGCCTAACCACACCCAACCTAAATCTGACAGGCTTGGTCGAATCACAAACCTATTTTTGGCGTCTGGCGAGTGTTGATAGCAAAAGAGAACAAGGCCCGTACAGCGATACTCGAGTTTTTGATGTTAAGCCTATACCGGCAATCCCTCAGCCTGAGCTAGAACAAGATGAACAAGAGGTAAAACTGTCATGGGCGTCCAGCGAATATGAGCAAACCTATCAGGTACAAATTGCCCGTGATCGTAAATTTGCAACTATCCTTACAGATACAACCGTGGCAGAACCAGAAATAGCTATTCCTCGGCCCGAAGGTTATCGCTACATCCGAGTAAGAGCATTGGCCGATGATGGCTATGCAGGTGCTTGGGGTGTAACTCAGGAGCTTACCCCTCCTCCGAGTGATAGTTGGGTTTATGTATTTGGATCATTTGTATTGACCATTTTGCTGTTATGATTAAACGCCGATTACAACAATTGATAATTCTGGGATTACTCTTTCTCAGTATTGTGATCGGCTATAATAGCTCCCTACTCCAACGTGTTGACCTTATTGCTTACGACACCCTGATATCTCAGGAAGCGGATGATCCACCTGAAAATATCGCAATCATTGCAATAGATGACGCTAGTTTATCTCAATTAGGACGCTGGCCTTGGAGTCGAAGTGTCCACGCTGATCTGCTTTCACAACTTACAGAAGCTAATACCTCAGCCGTTGCCTTCGATATTCTCTTTTCTGAAACAGACAGTCCAGAAGCCGATCAGGACTTTGCCAGAGCAATCGCCCAACATGGCCGCGTAATTTTAGCTATGGCGCCCGAAAAATCAGACACCCCTGAAGGGATCAAAGAGCTACTACCTATCCCGACTTTAGCCGCGCCCAGTGATGGCATTGGTCATGTAGATACTGAAATAGATGTAGATGGCATTAGTCGAAGAGTTTATCTTTATGCGGGCTTAGGCGATCCTCATTGGCCAACTTTGGGTCTAGCGCTCTACCAAAGCTCCCAAGAGGCACAAACCAATCTCCCTTTTAAAAAATCTGCGTCCCCGTCGGGCTTAGGCTGGCTTCGCCAGATCCCCTTTTTGATTCCATTTTATGGCCCCCCTGGAACTATCCAGCGCTACTCATATATCGATGTGTTTAACGGTACAGTAGCTCTAGAGGAGCTAGCAAACAAAACACTGTTAGTTGGAGCCACTGCATCAGGTATGGGTGATTCGCTTAGCACACCAGTCTCAGGACAACATCAGCGAATGCCGGGCGTTGAATTAAATGCCAATATTGCAGCGGCTCTAATGGATAGACGATTTTTATTTGAACTCACACCTACTGTCAATCTACTTATAACGCTGGGACTTGCACTTACTGTTTTACCTTTTATGCATCTATTGCCGCGACGTTATTACCCACTAAGCATACTCTTTGCCATTGCAGTAACCATTGGCCTAACCATCACCTTATTTAATGAGCTAAAGCTATGGTTTGCACCTACCAATGCGCTAGCTCTACAAATTTTATTCTTTATTCTTCTTAGCTGGAAACGCTATAACGCCTCACAGCGACAGATCACAAAGCTAAACAAAGAAGTATATCAACAGCTGAATTTTGATCCGATTACTCACCTACCTAATCGCGAGATGATAAAAAGCCAGCTTGATACTGCGATCGCTGAAGCGCAAGAAGCTGAAATCATTGCTTTTCTAGTTATACAACTGAGCGGTATTAAAGAGGTAAATAACCGACTGAGTATCTCGGCAGGTGATAGCGCACTAAATATAGCAGCTCAGCAAATAAAAACCGCTGTAGGTTTCCATTACCCTGTGGCGCGCTTAGGTGGGATCGAGTTTGCAGTGATGTTGCCAAAGCAGGCTGATCAAAGTAATGCAGAGCAAATTGGCCGCCGATTACTACAGCTACTTCGCCTACCCTTTCAACTGCAAGATCAACATTTCTTCTTTAAACCGTCTATCGGCATCAGTCTGTATTCCCAAGATGGCAACGAATGCGACACTCTAATCAATAACGCCTATACAGCTATGCAGAAAGCAAAATCAAACCCTAAACGGGAACTCTGTTTTTATTCCACCAGCCTGAAACAACAAATCCTTGATGAGTCGTCGTTAGTTGCCGATCTCCATCAGGCTTTAAGTCAGGATCAATTTGAAGTTTATTACCAACCTCAAGTGTTAAGCTTAACCGGACAAGTTATCGGCCTAGAAGCCTTATTACGTTGGAATCACCCAAGGCGTGGACCTATATCCCCAGCAGTATTTATCCCAATCGCTGAGAAAAGCGGATTGATCATCGACATTGGTGAATGGGTTATGGAAACCGCCTGCCACCAAGCAGCCGCATGGAATTGGCAAAATGACAAGCCGATACGTATCGCCGTCAATTTGTCGGCTGTGCAGTTCCGTGACGAAAAACTTATCGAAAAAATTGAGCGTATACTGCAACAGACTCAACTATCTCCACAGCTACTTGAAGTCGAGTTAACAGAAACAGCCTTAATGGAAGACCATCAAGAAACTATCTCTACGCTTAACCATTTAAAAGAGATGGGCGTACAGATTGCTATAGATGACTTCGGTACGGGCTACTCCTCCTTAAGCTATTTGAAACAGTTTCCTTTGGATCGCATCAAAATCGATCAAAGCTTTGTCCGCGATTTGGATAAAAATGCGGAAAGCGCAGAGATAACCCAAGCGATTATCACAATGGCACGCAGCCTCAAACTCCAGATCATTGCTGAAGGTGTCGAAACTCAACAACAACGAGGTTTCCTGCTCACGCAAACCTGTGATGAGCTACAAGGATTTTACTTTAGTAAACCGCTTCCTTCTCGCGATATCTCCAAATTAATCAACCAATCTCGCTATCTCACCCCTAATGATCGAAGCCAAAAATCCGATTGAACCGCTTTTAATCTTCCACCGTTCAACGTATATATAACGGGTTAATTCTGGAGATTGGAAATGAGTCAAAACGTTCTACTCATCTATACTGGCGGCACCATCGGCATGCAAGCCTCTGATAAAGGCTATGTCCCTATGAGTGGATTTGAAGATGTCATTCGCAGCAGACTAGCACACTCTCACCATTCAGCCCTGCCTGATTTTGAGATGATTGAACTAAACCCGCTCATCGATAGCGCTAACCTTGAACCATCACACTGGAGCAAGATCGCTGATTTGGTTATCCAACACTATGAAAAATATGATGGTTTTATCGTCCTGCATGGCACTGACACCATGGCTTACAGTGCCTCTATGCTGTCATTTATACTTCAGGGGTTAAACAAGCCTGTGATCTTTACAGGTTCGCAAATTCCTCTGTCTGAATTACGGAATGATGCGCTAGATAATCTAATCACATCGATGATTTTGGCGGCATTTCATCCCATTAATGAAGTTTGCATCTACTTTAGCGGAAGACTTTTACGCGGAAACCGCGCTAGTAAAGTGAAAGCTACCGGGCTAGATGCGTTCGATAGCCCTAATTTTCCTTGGCTTGGTCAGATCGGTTTGCATATTGAGTTGCACAACAGGCTCTTTTTTCCTACAGAGAAAGAGAATTTCATCTCGCCACCGTTTGATCCTAAAGCGGTGTCTATCTTGCCGATCTATCCCGGTATCTGTGGACAACTAGCATCTAGCCTTCTCGAAAGTGAAGGATTAAAAGCAATTATCCTTAGAAGCTACGGCGTTGGTAATCTACCCGATAGCAACAAAGCGTTATTGAGCGCTTTGCATAAAGCTCACGAAAATGGGATTGTTATCGTTAATATCAGCCAGTGCTTACAAGCGGATATTCTCCAAGGACAATATGCCTGCAGCGAAGCTTTAAATGAGATCGGTGTTATTTCTGGGGGAGAGATGACCTTAGAAGCAGCCTTCTGCAAGCTTCATTATCTGTTAGCAAACAAGTTATCTGTGGAAGATATTCGGAAACAATTCCCTAACAGTCTGTGTGGCGAAATAGATACTGATTAGCAATTAGGGGATATCAATTTCCTCTAACCATGTTTGTTCATCAGGCTCTAAATATACCTGCTCAAGCAGCTCAACTGCCCAACGTTCCTGCTGAGCAATGTTTTGCAACATAGCAATCGCCATCACTTTTACAGCAGGCACAGGGCTCCAAATAGAACTGTTAAGGCAGCGCCAGTGATTATTATCACGTATTTTAGGGCGCTCAATCTGTTGCGTGCAAACATCACAAATCATGATGCAATGTTCAAAGTTCGGCTCCGTCAAAATAGGCGGCACCTCAAATATGCCTAATTTCACGCCTTGCGCATTACATAACTCACAATGAGAACTACAACGGCGCACCAGATCTTTGCCAAATAACGATAAACCGTGATGTCTCTCCTGATATCGTGCGTGACCTCTGGACATAATACATCTCCTTCTCCTTCCCTATTTAAGAAATAGCATAAACGCTGTTATATGAAAGAAATCTAAAAAAATAATGGCGAGAGTCTCTGAGCCTTAAATAACAAGGGGCGATACCATGAACGGTATCGCCCCTTTCTGCCGGATGGATACTCCGACTAATCGGCCTTCTCAGGCAAAAGGTCTATCTATGTCATGCAGCCTGTTGATGATCCCAGTGCAGGTGAATAATCTCGACTAACGCTTTAGGGCAATGCTGCCGTATCAACTTATGAGTTTCCGTCATTCGCTCTGCGGGAATATCCACCATGACTAGCACACCCCCTTGCTGTAAAGCATGCTTATACTTTGCCAGCAAATGTACCGGAGTGTCTTCACCAACCAGCTTTCCGAGCCATCCTCCTAAACCTATTCCAAGGATGCTACTTATGACCACTGTGCCACCGCTGACTACTGAGCCAACCGGACCTAACACTGTGGTTGCCACAAGGCCAGCTGCGAGGCCAAAACTGCCTCCTGCAACCATGCCCCAATCTAGATCATTTTCACGTTCGGTTGTTTCTATGTCGGTCGCGGCGCGCGCTGATATTTTCTCGATTAGAGATGCGTCTTCAGCTATAAAGTGAATAGATTCGTCTTCGATCCCAACCGCCAGAAAGTCAGCCACAACAGAATTTACTTGTGACACCGTAGGGGCGAGAAACACTAGCCTTCTCATGACCCTTAACCCTAAAAACAACACTTTTAGAGTATAGTTTATACCCTTTTTTCTGCTGGTGATTAGCGCGATTTGCACCGTATAATGCTTGAAATTTTTTCACGCAGAGGATTGGACAATGCTGCACATAGGGACCCCTTTATCAACTTCAGCTACCCGTGTATTAATGTGTGGTGGTGGCGAACTAGGTAAAGAAGTTGTCATCGAATTACAGCGTTTGGGAGCGGAGGTTATCGTTGTAGATCGCTACCCAAATGCGCCAGGAATGCAGGTAGCTCACCGTAGCCACGTTATCTCCATGCTAGATGGCGAAGCACTTCGTAAAGTGATCGAAGAAGAGAAGCCAGATCTTATCGTTCCAGAGATCGAAGCGATCGCGACAGATACACTGGTTGAGCTAGAAAACGAAGGCTTCAACGTTGTACCTACAGCTCGTGCAGCTCAACTGACAATGAACCGTGAAGGGATCCGTCGTTTAGCTGCTGAAGAATTGGATATTCCAACGTCTCCATACCAGTTTGCTGAAACCTACGAAGAGTACAAAGACGCGATTACAAACGTGGGGATTCCATGTGTTGTAAAACCGATCATGAGCTCTTCTGGTAAAGGCCAAAGCACGATTAAATCAGAAGACGAAGTAGAAGCAGCTTGGCAATATGCTCAAGAAGGCGGTCGCGCTGGTAAAGGTAAAGTGATTGTCGAAGGCTTCGTTGATTTCGATTATGAAATCACGCTTCTCACTGTTCGTCACGATAGCCAAACAAGCTTCTGTGAACCAATTGGTCACGTTCAAGTGGGTGGTGACTACCGCCAATCTTGGCAACCACAAGAGATGAGCGACAAAGCGCTGGAAGTCTCTAAAGATATCGCAGAGAAAGTTACAGCAGCACTTGGCGGTCACGGCATCTTTGGTGTTGAGCTGTTCATCAAAGGCGATCACGTTTACTTCAGTGAAGTATCTCCTCGCCCACATGACACTGGCATGGTAACGATGATCTCTCAAGATCTATCCGAATTTGCGCTACATGCACGTGCAATTCTAGGTTTGCCAATCCCGAATATTCATTTCCACGGCCCTTCTGCATCCAGTGTTATTTTGGTTGAAGGTGAATCCAAACAAGCACGTTTTGGTAACCTTCAGCAGGTACTTGCAGAGCCTAACACTCAACTACGTTTATTCGGCAAGCCTGAAGTAACAGGTCAACGCCGTATGGGTGTGGTACTAGCGCGTGACAACAGCGTGACAGAAGCTAAAGAGAAAGCGATTCGTGGTTCTACCGCGATGAATGTTGAGCTTTAATAGTTCAAACTTTCCTAATTCAGGCAGATCTTCGTATCTGCCTGAATTTTATGGAACCTTTAGCGTTTCTGGATAACTAAGGAACCTAAGAACAAGTCTTATACGACTTTGCTATGCCCCTTGGGTACAGGCTTACAGAGCAATTGAAGCACGAGGAAATGATTACAGGCATGCTGGTTGCCTGTCGAAAATCATTAACAAAGTGATTCAGTTGCTCTGAAAGCCCCAAAGGGTGGGGTCTAAAACGACCATCTACTTTGTCAGCCAGCTTGAAAAGGTCTAGACATTTCGCTGCACTGGCTTTCGTGTATCTGGTCGTTTTATAACCCACTGAGAAAGTATTAGACTTATTCGCAGGTTCCAAAGTACAAACGCTCAAAACTAATAAGGATAAGCGAAATGGCTGAACCAAAATGTCCAGAATGTAAGGTAGAAGGTATTGAACACATTGTCTCTAAAGACAGTACCGAACAAGCCAAAGACAGCCATGCCTGGTTCCAAGTCGCTTATTGTGACAGCTGTGGACATATCTACGGCGTATTTGCAAAACACACCATTCCAGCGGGCAAGATAGGTCCGCAACTTGTCCTGAACCGCTAAAAAAGTGGACCTGATTTAGAAAATAATCAGGTGCATGATTCCCCTAACTGTCATACCAAATAAACCACCGTATACGGCATATCTAATGACTTGCCCAATACGTTTGCCAGCAGCTGCAAAGATAGCGACACCGAGAACATCAAGTGGGTTGGTTGCAAAACCGGCCATACGGTTTAGCTCATTGACGGTGATTAAGCCCTGATTGACCAAATCGATTGTCACGCCCATAAAGGCCGTGCCACCAGCAATAAACTTAGTCACCAATGGAAGCACTGTGGCTTCAGGTAAACCGATCAAACCCAAAGCAGGTGCTAGTGCCGAGCTTAACAAACCGATCGCTCCAGTTACCTTTAAGATATTGACGAAGCAGATCGCTAAAATCAGCATGGGTAGCATATCGAGAACAAGCTTCATCCCCTCTTTACCACCCTCGCCAAGTAACTGCATAACCGACTTTTTACTGCCAGCTTCCGCTGCTATCTCTGTTTCTTGAGTATCTGGATCAGTCAGGTTTCGCGTTAAAAGATAATAGGTAAACGCTGCAGCGGCTAAGCCTCCCACAACAGAGGTAAGCAAGGTCACTCCTAAATCCAAACCCACAGCGCTTAGCGGAAAAGTCGCATTAGCTTGTGACATGGCTAACACCATCGCTAATGTAGCTGCGATATAACGGCGCGAAGTACCGTTTTTATCCATTAAAGTTAAGGTGGCTAAAGGTGCGATAAAGCTGACAAACAGTAGCTTTAACATCGCCAATACACCTAGGCCTGGAATACCAAAGATGCGAGAAACTGGGGCCAACATATTAGAGATCCAGCAAAGTACACCTTTCGCCTCTAATAGCTTCATGAGTGACAACATCACAACCATGATCGGCAGTAGGATATACAACCCCATATCTAAGCCAGAACGGCCAGATTCAAGAATTAGCTCAACAATTTGATCCACGGGGGCAAGGTCTCTAAAAAGTGGTTAGGCCAGGAATTTTACCTAGCCCTTACCCCTTAAACCAGCTATTCCTAATATTTTTTGTCAATTGGTAAGACCAATATTAAAGATCGTAAGGCTCGATCTGGAAAGCTTCCATAATATAACCGGAGGTCGCCATATCATTGCTGACGGTCTCAGTGTTAATACGCCCTGTTACCCAAACGGCATCATAAAGGTTTTCGACATGAGTACCCGGTTCAAAATTGACGTGAATAATTTGGTTCGACGGTGGCGGTGGAACATGGATACAGGCTCCAAAATAAGGCACCAAAAAGAAGGTCGTTACGGTTTGGCCTTCAGATTCTAGAGGCACAACATAACCAGGAATCCTGATCATTTTCCCGTCGACCTCAGGAACGACTGGAGCAGACTGCATTGCAGCCATCATTTGATCCAACAACTCCTGCGCTTTGGGATCAAAATCATCGATCATGGCCATCTCATCAGTGATGCCCAAAAGCTCATCTAACGAGAAGTCCGCTGGCATTAACTGTTCCCACTCAACCTCTTCTACTTTTTCACCATTTAGCATATTTGCCGCAGCAACATTACTTAACGCCAACAAAATTAGGCTAAATAGCCAAACGGGGAATCGCCCACTGAGCATTACACTCTCCACTAAATTTTAACTGCTACACCATCCGCTAGGGATTGTTTGTACGCTCGATATCCAGGTACAGCACCAACCACTGTGCCAGATACCAATAACACAGCAATGAGCTGCCATTGCCATAAGGTAGGCCCAGTAATACTTAACCAAACACCAAATTCTGTCTGGAGCCAAGGTGCTAATAATAGCAAGTTTAAGTACAACAAGAGCATGCCCAATATAATACTGATCGCTGTAACGAGAAAAGATTCCAAAATTAGTAAAGATAATATTTGCCAGAGACGCGCACCAACCGAACGAAGAATCGCTATCTCCCTGCGTCGCTCATTAAGGCTGGCTAACAGCAAGGTCATCAAACCTAGCATGCTGGATATGATCACGAGACCAGACACCACCAGTAATGCTTGTTCGGCCAAAGAGAACATCTGCCATAAGGACTGTAAGGCCAACCCCGGAATAATCGCTTGTAATGGTTCTTTTGAGTATTGGTTGATGGATCTTTGCAGGTGGAAAGTAGAAAAGCGGGATGTTAGCCCGAGCATAAACGCCGTGATCTGCTTTGGCTCTAGCTCGCTTAGTTGCTCTTCCGTGTAAACCCCGCTCGATCCAGGTATCTGAACCCCTGCTTTCCAATCGATATGTATCGCTTCTATAGCCGCTAAACTCACATGTAATGTTTGATCTACGGGGGTCCCTGTAGGCTCAAGAATGCCTACGACCTTAAAAGGCTTATCATCATGTTCGACCAGAGAGGCATTACCGCGACCATGAGCGATCACAACAGAATCGCCTAACTTGTATTGCAATTTTTCCGCTACATCGGAGCCAATGACAACATCAAACACTCCTTCAAACTCTTTGCCTTGCTCCAAAGCTAAAGGTTGTTTTTTGCCGTAACGAAAGTACTTAAAGTAATCAGATGAAGTTCCTAATACTGGGTAACCACGATGGGAATCACCCAATGAAAAAGGAATGCTCCAAGCAACCTTTGAATGACGACTAATCGCCTGATAGCTACTCCACGAGAGATTATTGGTAGCATCGCCTAAGCGGAACACCGAATAGAGCAATAAGTTGATGGAACCACCCTTAGCCCCAACAATCAGGTCGGTACCAGATACAGTGGAGGAGAAACTGCTTTTAGTTTGAGTCCTCAGCGTGTCTACCGCCATAACCAGCATGATACTTACGCTGAGCGACAAGACAGTCAATAGGATAGTACTCTTACGATTAAGTAAGCTCTGCCAAGTTAAACGAAATAAGATCACAACGTGAAGCCCCCATCAGTACTAGGAACTAATCGTTCAACCCTCGAGAAGTACTGCTCTAAGTTTGGATCATGACTTACCATCATCAAGGCAGCCCCAACCGATTCACACTGCTTACATAAAAGCTGCATAAACATATCTCTATGTTCAGTGTCTAAAGCCGAGGTGGGTTCATCCGCAATAATTAGCTCAGGTGAGCCAAGCATCGCCCTAGCCACAGCCACACGTTGCTGCTGACCAGTGGAAAGCGCGAGTACCTTTCGCCCTGCAGTTAGGCTATCCCCCAAACCTAATTCCCGCAGAAGATACTCAGCCCCTTTAGTAACACTACCGTATTTTTCTTCAGCTCTCGTTTTGCGAGAAGCAGAGAAATGGCAAGGCAACGCGACATTGTCGATAAGATCGAGATGAGGTAACAGATTAAATTGCTGAAATATAAAACCGATATGGTCAGCACGAAAACGATCCATCTTCCGAGAAGAAAAGGCACCTACATCTTGCTCTAGTATTTTGATAGAACCAGAAGATGGAGCAATCATACCGCCCAATAGATTGAGCAATGTACTCTTACCACTTCCTGAAGAGCCTTTAATAAAGACACTTTCGGCCTGCTTTAACTCAAAATAAGGAACCGTGATCCCGTGAGAATGACGGTTCCATCTAAAAGTTAAGGCATCAATTTCAACAGCGCTTGGCATTTTGATTCCTTAATTAAAGCTCTAAGACCCTCTGCTTAGGCGTGAGTTCCACAGAGCGGATATCGGCACCATTTAGCACGTTTACTTTCACAGTTTCCATGTGAGGGAAATGGCTAAAGAAATCTAATGTTACTGCATTTATTTTTGCAGGGTTAACACACTGGAAGTGATAATGCGCTGTAATGTTGCGATGCGTTTCTTCACCGTGATCATGATGCTTTTCATGGTCATGATGATCTGCGTGATCGTGGTGCTTATCGTGGCCATGATGGTCTTCATGTTTATGATCGTGGTGATCAGAATGGTCATGGTGATCATCATGCTTGTGATGGTCATCTTTATAACCGTGGTGCTTATCATGATGAACTGCATGGTCATGATGTGCGTGCTCATCTTCCTCTTCACCGATCGTTACTTTAGCGTCATCAACAATACATAGCGCATCGTCTGGAAATTTAACGCGAGCATAAGCATCTTTTAGCTGCTTAGTGGCACTCTTAATTTTTTGTTTGTCTTCAGCACTTACCGCTTCGTGCTCAAAACCGGCAATGTTCATTAGAGGGGAACGTAGTTCCATCTCCGCAACGTTACCTTCAATAACAAAATTTAGCTCGGCAATTCCATGAACATGAGCTTCATGTTGATGGCTTTCAGCCATAACAGAACTTGCTAACACGGCTGTAGATACCGCCGCTAAACGAAAAGCTTTATTTAAAATCATCTCTAAACCATCGACACAGTTAAAATTGTTATAACATAACAATATACTATAGTTACTCCGCTCAAATCCATGACCGTTTACTCGGTATTCTAATTCGTTTGAGTCTCTTTAATTAAGCAAGCTAAACGAATCAAAGCACCACGACGAGCCTCATTCCAAGCATGAGCAAAACTTAAACGTAAACAATTACGATACTGGTTTTGCGCTGTAAACAAATTACCTGGGGTGATTAATATGCCTTCACTTCGGGCTTTCAAATACACCGAAGTCAGATCGTAGCTGTCTTCTAATTCTACCCATAAGGTCAAACCACCTTGCGGCTGGCTCACTCTAATCACACCCAATTCGCCCCACTCTTGAGAGAGTAACTGAATCAGCTGATCCCTCTGCTGCTGCAACAACATCTTTTGCTTTTTCAGATGTTTCTCATAAGCCCCCTCTTTGAGGAAATCGACCAAACCTTGTTGAGTAAATTTATTTAGGGCGAGAAGGTTTACCATTTTAAGTCGCATCAACTGCTTTTGCTCAGCTGCAATGATCCAACCTAAACGCAGTTCTCTAGAAACTGACTTGGAGTATGAACCGCACAGGATGACACGATTTTCACGGTCCATACTTTTTAATGGGGGGACCCTCTGACCAAAGGCTAAGTCGCCGTATATATCATCCTCAACCACGATAAAATCATGTTTACTCGCCAAGGCTAAAAGGTGCTTACGCGCAGAGACCGACATCAAAGCCCCACTCGGTGTCGCAAATGATGGCGTCACTATGCAGGCTTTAATCTCCCACTCTTCTAACGCCTGTTCCAGCGCCTCTGTCGACATCCCAGTATGGGCTGAAACAGGAATCTCCAGCACTTTTAATCCCATGCTCTCGATAAGTTGTAGCACGCCATAAAAGCCTGGTGATTCAACCGCAACAATGTCTCCAGCTTCACAGCTCAATTGCAAAGCCAACGAAAGCGCATGCTGACAGCCCGCGGTAATAGTGACGTCTGCGGCACTAAAATGACAACCAGTCCGACGGTAACGTTCCGAGAGATGCTCTCTTAACTCCAATAAGCCAGATGGCTCATCATAATATTGGTGGTCATTACATTTCTGTCGGCGTAACGCTCTGCCAATACTGCGATTCAGCTCAGTAATACCCACCGGCATATCCATATAGCCTTGCTCTTGGGGAAAGATATCGAAAGCAGCATTACGCTCCATAATGTCGCGAATAAGATCACTCATATCGACAAGCTGAGGGGCTACGGAGAGTTCAGGACGAGAGGGTGTAGGATGGGCTTTAGGCAAACTACAGACATAAAACCCTGATTTAAAACGAGACTCGATCAAACCCGCTGCTTCCAAGCGCTGGTAAGCATGAATCACCGTTGCTTTAGATAAGCCTTGTTGTTCACACTGAACGCGGATCGAGGGTAGTTTGCTCCCCGCAGGAAGATCGCCATTTTTAATCGAATCGGCTAACGTCTGCTCTAAATTTTGGTACAGAAAATCCATAGTCCCTCCACAATCTGTACCTATTATAATTATTTTTTTTAAACCTGCCCCTATAATTTGCATTCCTGTACAGTTGTTCACAATCACCGATGAGCAAAGTGAGCACAACATGCAACAACAAGGTAACAGTGAGATTCCTATCACTATGATTCAGGAAGCTCCCCCTCTTCCCGGCAACGGAAAATTTCATGTTCGTCTAGTCGAAGGCTTCTATCAAAACCTTAGGCGCTTCACCAGCTGGCCAATGCTGGCACTCTTCTTTGGACTTGTATGGGTTCGTATTAATGGTGATCCACTGGTTTTATTTGACTTTGAAAGCCACCGTATTTTCCTTTTTGGTGCAGAATTTTCTTGGTACGACCTACCGGTATTAGCGGGTTTATTGATTGCTGGGGCCAGCCTGTTGTTTTTTATGGCCGTCGGCTGGGGGCGTATCTGGTGTGGCTTTGCCTGCCCTCAATCAATCTGGACTTGGATCTTTATCCGCATCGAAGATTGGACCGAAGGGCGCGCCGCGCTACGATCAAAATCTGAAGAGAAATCCCTGACAGGCGTTCGACTGGTTCGACGCGTTCTGAAACATGGCCTTTGGCTCCTCGTTTCAGTCGCTACAGCGATTACGTTTAGCGGCTATTTCGTACCTATAGAGCAGCTACTGCAATCGATCTTCAGCTTGGAAGCTTCGCTCTTTGTATTTACGTGGATTATCTCCATGGCACTGCTCACTTACTTCAATGCGGGGCTTGTCCGCGAAAAAGTATGTTTGCATATGTGCCCATACTCCCGCTTCCAAGGAGTGATGTTTGACGAGGATACACGTACCGTCGCTTATAACCCGCTACGCGGAGAGCCTCGTACTCACCTACGCGGTAAAGAGGAAAATCCTGGCGATTGTATCGACTGCGGTATCTGCGTTCAGGTTTGTCCTACTGGAATAGACATTCGTGATGGGTTACAAGCCGCATGTATCGATTGCGGTGCCTGTATTGATGCCTGTGATAACGTCATGACTAAGTTAGGTCGACCAACTGGACTCATTGAGTTTTATTCTGAAAAACAGCTACAAGCTATTGAGACGAATACACCGAAAGAAGCACCGCCGAAACAACCAATCCTGCGCCCAAGATTGATTGCTTATATGACCATTCTGATTATTACCGTATGGGGTGTTGTTTACGGTATGCATAACCGCACAGAGTTGTTAATTGAAGTAGCTAGGGAACGTGGTCAGCTTTACCAAGTGGTAGGTAATGAGGTCTGCAATAGTTACCAAATCGAGTTGGAATCCTTCTTGCCTGATTTGAAACAGCTGTCTGTTAGCGTTCAAGGTGTGGATAGCGATCAGCAGTTCAAACTTAAAGGTCATGCAAAGATTGAATTAAATAAACAAAATGCGATCAAGATTTATCAAGTATGTGCAGTACCAGACAATTTAGATAAAAGCACGCAGATCCAGTTTAATTTCAGAAACGAGACCTTCTACACCTATAAAGCGAGTACTTTCCTTACTCCCTAATGCAGGACAACCTCTTCGATCATAATCAGGTGAATTTTAGGGTGCCTACCAACCCTACCCCACAGCGGTTGGCAGGATCTACAGTTCGAGAGGGCCTGATTATGATTTTCCCCAATTGCCGGTAATCACTGCCGGCAATTTTTTTATTTTATTCAAACTACCCTTCAGCTAAACGTTCTTTTTTCTGACGTGACAGACGTTTGATTTCGTATTCGCGCTTAGACGCACTAGCACGATCAATATGTTCCTCTTGCCAATAAAGTGATACTGGCCTGCGTACCCTTGTGTATTTAGCCCCGCCCACCAGCTCGCCATTATGCTGGCGAATGCGACGTTCAAGATCTGTCGTGATACCTGTGTATAGGGTTTCATCCGCACACCTCAAAATATACACATACCAATTGCTCTCTTTATCCTTCAAAAACTCTCTCTCACTCTAAACACATAACCTAAGCATTACATTTTCCCCATGAGATTCTTAAAACCAGACAAGCATTCAAACACAAGACGGCTATAGAAAGCCCCAATGTAAGTACCTACATACGCTATAGATCCAATAATACCTAAGCTTTATTTTCCCTTTCTACATAAATTAAAACAATGATTACACACAATAAAAATCTACGTAAAAACTATGTGGACAGAATCTGCTAGCTCTTTTTGCTGAAGAATCAAGTGGAAATTAACCAATTGAAAAATAAGCATTTTAAAGAGTGAATAATTTTACAACAACTAACGCAAACTCCGCGCCTATGGTACTTACAGCCAGCTACCCAAAACTTATTAAGAAAGTTATCCACAGATTTTATGTATAACTCAACACTTTCTTTTTACGCTATTAACTCTTGCAACTGCTACTCTGAATATATTCATCTGGATCAAATAGGTTATAGGCAATGGGCGACCCTGTTATACCAACCGAATGGCAAAATTGGATATATGAAAACCGTTCCAAAAACTGTGACCCAGAAAAAATGATCGAAGTCCTCTGTGACGAAGGCTTTCCTAAAAGACAAGTAACTGAAGCTGTCATCTATGCATTGAATGGAGGAAGTTATCACCCTCCATACATTCCAAGAGCAAGGTATGAAGGCGATGATGATATAGAGATTTATTCAGTAAAAGACTTTCTAAATGCGGATGAATGCCTTCAACTAATAGAGCTTATGCGTAATTACCAAAGGCCTTCAACAACCACCAATGATATCGAGAAATATAAAAACCACCGCACAAGTCATTCTAGTGATTTAGCCTTACTTAATTCCCCTTTTGTTCAAGAAATTGATCGAAGAATATCTAAAATGCTAGATATTTCTCCTGCTTTTTCTGAAGGGATACAAGGACAATGGTACAACGTAGGAGAAGAGTTTAGGGAACATACAGATTATTTTGAACAAGATTGCAACGAGTTTGAACAATATGCTCGAAATACAGGACAACGCACTTGGACTTTTATGATTTATCTAAACACTGTTCAAGAAGGAGGAGGCACTAATTTCCCGAAATTAAATCACTGTTTCACACCAGAACAAGGTAAGGCAATTATCTGGAATAACTTAACTCCTGAGGGCTTTCCCAACCCCTCTACTGTTCACCACGGTATGCCTGTTATCAAAGGATATAAAGCTATAATTACCAAATGGTTCAGAACTAGAGGAACAGGAAATATTCAATATAGACTTAAACATGAATATATAAGACCTCATACACAAACAGGCTTTTTGAAAAAATCTATTCCGTCAAAATTATTCCGTTATCTATTACGATTCTATACCAATTATCGAAGCTCTGATTTAGAAAAAGTCCAAACAAAATTAACGGAAAATCATCAAGAAATATCTCCTGACACAATTGAAATACCTCCTGAACTTCAACACGAAATACATAAAACGCTGCAACCTCTAGCTGAAGCTTGGAGTGGATGTTTACTAAAACCTTTAGTAATTGATGAAATAAATATTTATTCAGAAGGCTCTACAACAAAATATGGGCGGACAGAATTAGGCGCGATTAGCATCCTTTTAAATTTACACCAAAAAATTGAGCGCCCCTGGCCAATAATCATTGAAGATCATTTTTATCGATCGCACAAGGTTTCACTTGTCTCAGGCCAACTACTTATGTACGAAAGTAAGCGGTTACTTCCTTTTAGCCCTGTCCCATTACAAGGGGAACATTGCACCTGTATGCTAGCCCATTACGAACTTGATCAATAACATGCATATATTAAAAAAGGGCGCTCTGCGCCCTTTTAAAACCTAAACATATTATAGTTATGTGAATTAAACTGCTGTACTACTATTCACGTTCAGCAGCAAATGTTGTGACATGCTTCGCATCAAAGCTACTTCCGTCTTTATTATAAAACTCCTTCGTAATATCAGCACTGCCGCCTACCCCTTGTGCTTCAGACCCATAGAAAGTAGCCTCAACTGAGCCATAGATATTACGTTCGTAATCAACCCCTTTTATTTTCACATTAAGGTCACCGGCGGATATAGTATCAGATATAAGTGTTGTCTCATCAATATACCCACTTGCGGTAAAACCTAACTCGCCTATCACAGCACCACTAGGTCCAAACTGTAGAGCGCCATCTGCACCACCGTTGAATACTCCTTCCCAGCTACCGCCATTAGAGAAATCGATTTCCAACTGTACACTAGCCCCGAACCCAGTAGCTCCGGTATAAGTAGCCGTTACATTTTCACCTAATCCATCAACGTAATTATTGTACTGATCTAACGTAGTTCCAATACCGTAGACAAATGTTCCCAAAGCACCATCAAGCACGTATGTTGGATCTTTAGGTGAATTCCCTGGTGGGGGATTGAGCGTAAACGAACCATCTCGCCATGTTCCCTGGAACATATAAACTTGGTCATCCTCACCTTGAGTGAAAATACCATATTCTGCAGGCACGACTAAGGTACTTATTTCTCCTTCTTCTTCCCCCATGATTCTGACAAGTAAAGTGCCATCATCACCAACTTCTGGAGGCTCAATAAACTCCATAGAAACTATCTCATCAGCTCCATCTGGATTTACAGTGAAAGATTGAATAGCAGCCAATAAATCATCCGCGTCACCTTCCCCTAGAAGGATTGTAAATGTCCCTAATCTAGGATCCGACACATCTGTAGCATTTTTCAAACGGCCTTGCCCTTGACCATGAATACATCCTGATTCGCTTGGTCGAACACAATCAACATTGTCACTACCCAAATAATGGCTTGAGTAACCACTAACTGTTGGTACTGGCCCAGGGCCGGGTCCAGGTCCAGGTCCAGGTCCAGGTCCAGGGCCAGGTCCAGGGCCGGGTCCAGGGCCAGGTCCAGGTCCAGGGCCAGGTCCAGGTCCAGGTCCAGGGCCGGGGCCAGGTCCAGGGCCAGGGCCAGGTCCAGGTCCAGGTCCAGGTCCAGGTCCAGGTCCAGGTCCAGGTCCAGGTCCAGGTCCAGGTCCAGGTCCAGGTCCAGGTCCAGGTCCAGGTCCAGGGCCGGGTCCAGGGCCGGGTCCAGGTCCAGGTCCAGGTCCAGGTCCAGGTCCAGGTCCAGGGCCAGGGCCAGGGCCAGGTCCAGGTCCAGGTGGTTCACTATCAGGAGGAATATTTACTGGAGGGGAGGTATCCGTCGGTTCATTTAATGCTAACCCATCATCTGGAAGAACAAATTCATCTCCAGCACCAGCAGCGAAAGCAAGTGCGATTCCTCCACCTACAGGGCCTCCAGCCGCTGTTGCGAATGGTAGGGCCCATGGTCCCCAATCTTCTACAGAATCAGGCTCATCTGGGTTATTGTTTTTAGGGTAAGCTGCCGCTTGAGCTTGCCCTGCAGCAAAGACACTGCTGATAGCAATAGCTATCAATTTTTTTTGAGACCACATAATGAGCCTCCATCTATACTATTTCTTCCAATGCATTCTTTTAAACAACACCTTTTACTTTCATCAGAAAGAAGAAAAAACCATCTAGGTTAACCAACTGTTTTTAAAGGCATTATCTAAAGACCTTTTATATTTTTAATACGCAAACAAAATTTTTATATTTGCTATTCAAACAGTATAGTCGTTACAAAAAGCCACAAGAGAACAGCTGTGCGATATTTAATCACGAAAATTACTATTTAATGGAATCAATTTCATACGCAATTAGAACAATGTCATACATCGTCCTATAGCTAGAGATAGATAGTAGGCCAAGCAAAGAGGGCTACTTATATTGATTGAATAAAAGCAAATAATAAAAAGAAAAGCCCGTTAGAAATCAGTCTTTTCTTTATACTCGCATAAGTCTTCAATTAGACAGGAACCGCATTTGGGCTTTCGGGCAACGCAGGTATAACGGCCATGTAAAATGAGCCAATGATGGGCGTCAATCAAAAACTCTTTCGGAACAAAACGCATAAGCTTCTGTTCAACTTCATTAACGTTTTTACCAGGGGCGATTTTAGTACGATTTGAAACGCGGAAAATATGGGTATCTACAGCCATTGCAGGCTGACCAAACGCGGTATTTAAAACTACATTTGCAGTTTTTCGCCCTACGCCAGGAAGCGCTTCAAGATCAGCACGATTATCAGGCACTTCCGATCCATGTTTGTCGACCAGTGCTTTGCAGGTCTTAATCACATTCTCAGCTTTGGTGTTAAACAAACCGATGGTTTTAATATATTCCTTCAAACCATCTACACCAAGTGCGTAGATCGCCTCTGGAGTATTCGCAATAGGATAAAGTTTACGAGTCGCTTTGTTCACACCGACATCAGTAGCCTGAGCAGAAAGAATAACTGCTATCAGTAATTCGAACGGAGAGCTATATTCAAGTTCTGTCGTAGGGTGAGGGTTATCATCACGCCAACGCGTGAAGATTTCGTGTCTTTTTTGCTTATTCATGACTAGATATATAGAAGTGCTTTAGTTGTAATCGCCATAAAGGCTAACCCAATTACGACCACTCTGTTTAGATTTGTAAAGCGCTTGGTCAGCTTGTTCCAACCATTCTAAAGGCGTCTGTTGTTCATAAGTTAACTCCGACACACCCAAGCTAATAGTCACCTTTAATTCGTGCTCAGCATAAGGAACAACTAAGGCCTCAATACGTGAACGCAGCCGTTCAGCAAAGATCATCGCATTTTCGCCATTTGTACCCGTCAAAATTGCACCAAATTCTTCACCACCGTAACGTCCAAGAAAATCGGTTTTACGTGCCTGTTCTTTTAGTGCTTGCGCCACTGCTCGAATGATTTCATCGCCAGCTTGGTGCCCGTATGTATCATTTACCCTTTTAAAATGATCAATATCAAACATCACTAAGCTACAGACTTCCTGACTACGATTGAAGCGCTCAAATTCTTGATTAAGGCATTCTTCCCAATAGCCTCGATTATTCAGACCCGTTAATCGATCTTCTCGACTTAACGCTTTTAACTGATCGTTAGCCTGTTGCAATTCAATCTGGCCAGTTGCTGTATCCGTAACGTCGTAAATCAAGATCCCTACATGATCAACCTCTCCTGTTGGAGAAGTTAGCGGAATCAAGGTGACGTTTTGATACATGAATGGAGCACTGCCCGTAATCGGACGATTGCTCTTAAAATGAAAAAGGTAAGGTCGCTGTTCCCAAGATATATACGCAGGGTTTCTTAACAAAAAAACTGATTCCAATTTTTGCTTTAACCATCGACAAGGAAGCTCTGGAAATTTAGCAAAAATAGAATGCTCTGTTAGCTTCACGGCAGATATGCCGGAATGGTTTTCCATAAAGCCATTCCACAGTTTGATGAGACCAGCGCGATCTACAACAACCAAACCTACTTCAAGGTTTTGAATCAGCCCTAAAGTCCAATGCAGTTCATCGATCTCTTGGAAATTCTGACTATTCATTCAAAATAACTCGCAATCTTTTGTAATGCCGGTAAAGAATCTGGGGTAAATGCCAAAATAAGCTCACATTGAAAATCATATTCCGGCAGCTGGTAATCAATAGATATAATCATTGTTTGATCTAAAGATCCCACTTGATCACAAACCCTATCACTATCGTGCAGTATACTTGGGGTCGCTCTACTAAAAGAGAGGTCCAACTGTTGTGCAAACCCAGATATAAAAGCACCGATCAACGCATTAGCTAGCGACATTAATAGATCAGATTCAGAATACTCTCCATTCTCTGTCATCCCCATCAATCTTGCTACACGCTCTAAATTTCCGGTTTGCATCAATAACAATGCTTCACCTGCTACATCCCCGCCAATAAAACCCTGACTAATTAGCTCATGCTGGTTATCTGAGGCCACCTTAAGCTGATTAGCCAGATCAGTCGCGTTAATCATTTTGACCACAGGAATAGGCAGATGGACAAATGTATTCAATAAAGTGCCTAACATACTTCCAGCTTGCCCCATGGCGACATTAGCAATCTCTTGGTAATAGTCAGGCAAAGCTAAAGGTGTGTCGATCTGCTCTTCGACAATTACAGGATGTTCCAGTTCGCTCAACAAGCCAAACCGCTGTAGAACGTCGGAAATTACTTCTGGGGATGTGGGCTTTTTGATAAAAGCCAATGCACCTAGCTCTTCGACCCTTGATTGCGCCTCGGGCTGAATATCACCCGACACAACAATCACCATTGTGGGTAAGTCATCTTGCCGTATCCGTTCCAATGCCTGATAGCCATCCATAATCGGCATAGTCAGATCAAGGAAGAGAATGTCGCCTTTACCTGCTCTAATCGCTTCAAGCCCTTCTAGGCCATGCTCAGCGAACGTAACTTCAACATTCCAGCTACGCAGGGCTGACGCCATTTGTTTACGTGCTAGACGGGAATCATCACAAATAACTACAGGAACAGGCTGGCTCACGATCCTTCCTAAAGAATAATAACTAAGGAAAACAGTAAGCTAACAGCCTAATGTATGCCTTAGCAGAAAACAATTCTGCTAAGGCTAAAAGAAAGGAAAGAATAGGTATACTTTAGCTTTGTTAGCCAGTAATACGTACACGTTCTGGTTTAGCGCCTTCATCTGGCGTTTGTTGAGCTAAACGCTCTTTAGCACGAGCATCAATAATGTTTTTCAGCGCTATTAATAAACCCATGCCAACAAAGGCACCAGGTGGTAAAACCGCAAACAGGAAACCGGTATAGTCATCAACAACAGTAATTTTCCAATCAGCTGCCATTGGACCAAATAGCAGATGCATATCGCTAAATAGCGTACCTAAACCTAGTAATTCCCGCATCGCACCTAAGATCACCAATACCACGGTAAAGCCAAGTCCCATCATTAAACCATCTAACAAAGACTCTTTAACAGGGTTTTTACATGCAAAAGCATCAGCACGCCCCATGATGGCACAGTTCGTTACAATCAAAGGAATAAAGATACCTAAGATTAGGTATAACTCGTAAGTGAATGCCTTCATTAACAACTCAATTGCCGTAACAAATGAGGCAATGATCATTACAAAGATCGGTAGACGAACAGAATCGGGTACAAACTTGCGGAACGCAGAGACCGTGAGGTTAGAACCTAGCAATACCAGAATACTAGCAATACCCAAACCGATAGCATTTACCACAGTACCCGTTACTGCTAGTAACGGACACAGCCCAAGTAATTGAACTAACGCAGGGTTATTGTCCCACAAGCCGTCCATAGAGATTTTCTTATAATCAGCAGCCATTAGTTAGATACCTCCTGATTGTTATCTTGCTGTTCAGGCTTAACTTCTAGCAAAGCAATACGGTTATCTTCGAAATAGTCTAGTGCTCTACCTACCCCGTTTACGATTGCACGCGGCGTAATTGTGGCGCCGGTAAATTGATCAAACTGACCACCATCTTTTTTGACCGCCCACACACCATTATTTTCTGTTGTTTTAGCACGTCCGTTGAAACTGTAGATCCAATCAGATTTTTTGGTTTCGACTTTATCACCTAAGCCTGGCGTTTCTTTATGAACTAAAACACGTACGCCAGCAACAGTACCATCAGCATTAATACCAACAATAAAACTAATATTGCCACTGTAACCATCTGGCGCAACAACCGGCAGGATCACTGCTTTCACTAAGCCTTCTTTACGCGCTCTATAAGCTGTTACCGGCGCTTTATGACCTAACTCAGCTACCTGAAGTTCAAACGTATCCTGCAGCAACTGATTATCGATCGTGTCGCGAGGAACAATCTCATATAGAGCTTTTGCTTTAAATTCACGTTCGTTTTTAGCAATTGCGTCTTGAGTAGAGACTTGAGTAATTGCTATTACCGCAGCACAGACAACAGCAAATAAACTGATCGCAACCGTACTCGATTTAATCGCACTGAAAAGCTGCATTATGAGCCCCCCTTCATGCCGCGCTTAGCTTTAGCGTGTCCATAAGTTCGAGGCTGGGTGTACTGATCAATAAACGGTGCTGATAAGTTCATTAACAATACGGCAAATGCAATTGCATCAGGGTAGCCACCCCATCCGCGAATAACATAAACCAAGACACCAATACCGATACCAAAATAGATTTTGCCACGATTACTGGTTGCAGAAGTTACTGGATCCGTTGCGATAAAGAATGCACCCAGCATGGTTGCACCTGTCGTTAAATGGAAAAACGGGTCAGCAAATGAATATGGATCGATGATATAAAACAACGTCGAGATGACCGCCAGTGAACCCAACACAGCTGCGGGCGTATGGATGGTAAACACTTTACGATAGATCAAGAAGATACCGCCCATCAAATAAGCAGCACTCACCGCAAGCCACGCACCGATGCCGTCAGACAAAACAGGGACTGAACGCCATACTTCCTCAGTCGTGAGTCCACCTCTATGGCGCATAGCGTCTAACGGAGTTGCACCAGTGTATGTATCGATTAAAGTTGGATCTACCGAACCAAAAATAACACTAAGTGTTTGACCAAAACCAAGTACATTCCAGCTTCCTTCGGGGCCATTAAGTACAAAAGGCTCTGTCCAACTTGTCATCTGCACGGGGAACGAAACCAGCAGCAATGCATAAGCAACCATTGCTGGGTTGAAAGGGTTCTGCCCCAGACCGCCATACAAGTGCTTAGCAATCACAATAGCTACGAATACACCGACCATTGTCACCCACCAAGGCGCAAATGGGGGTAACGCAAGACCTAACAGCAACGCTGTAACGATTGCGCTGTAGTCTTTAAGATAAAAGCCTAATGGGCGCTTACGCAGTTTAACAATGGCCGCTTCAAAACCTACTGCAAGCAAGCATGCCCAGATAACATTGATTAAGGTGCCCCAACCAAAAAAGAACGTCATCGCAGCCAAACCCGGTAAGGTTGCGAGTATCAATAAACGCATCACATCAGCCGTACTGCTGGCTTTATGTAGATGAGGGGAGCTAGTGCGTATTAACGCCATCTGCTAACAAATCCTTAATCGCTAAAACGACTTAACGTCTGGTTTAATTTCTCTGCTTCTTTTTGAGCGGTTACTAACTGCTCTTCCATCGTTGGCAGATCATCAACATTTGCTTCTCGAGCTTTAGTTAACGCTCTTTCCGCTTTGGTAACGGCCGCGCGGGCCATCGCAGCATCAATCTTTAGCTGTTTAAGATCGATGCCTTCATTAGCAGCTTTTTCAATCAACTGAATTTCATAAGCATCAAAGGCTTCTTTTGCTTCATCGTGCAACTTAGTTAATCGCTGCACTTCTGCTTCTAACTCAGTTTTATCTGAGTCTTCAGCATCATCTAAAGCATTCTGCGCCTTCTTCAGCTTGGTACGCATAATCGAAACATTCTGCTTCAAAGCTTTAGGGTCAACGGGCTCTGGTTTTGCAGGCTTTTCTAACTGCCCACCCGCTTGCAGGTATTCCTGCTGAAGCTCTTCATGCTTACCACGAAGTTTTTCCACACCCGCTTGCATCTTCTCAGCGGCCGGACTTCCTGATTCAATCGCTTTATCTAATGCAGCTTGAGCTTTATCCACCTTGGCCTGCATTGCATCCATATCCGCTTTAAGCTCATCGAGATTAACTGCTGGAGCGATAGGAGCAACTGCTGAAGCCTGAACTGCTTGATCATATTCAGCTTTAGCTTCTTCGAATTTACCCTGAAGCTTCTCGACACCGGC
Organism: Neptuniibacter sp. QD57_21; assembly: GCF_047778075.1. GTDB lineage: Bacteria > Pseudomonadota > Gammaproteobacteria > Pseudomonadales > Balneatricaceae > Neptuniibacter. The sequence continues at coordinate 2,889,664 of NZ_CP180549.1, forward strand.
TTTCATTTTTTCAGCCGCTGGACTGCCAGATTCAATCGCTTTATCTAAGGCGACTTGAGCTTTCTCAACTTTGGCCTTGATAGCCTCCATATCTTCTTTAAGCTCATCTAAGTTGACTTCTGGGGCTACGGGCGCAGAAGTTGGCGCTTGAGCCGCCTTATCATATTCAGTCTTAGCTTCTTCGTATTTACCTTGAAGCTTCTCTACACCTGCTTTCATTTTTTCTACAGCAGGGCTATCTGAAGCAATAGCCGCATCTAGGGCTTTTTGCGCTTTATCCACCTTCGCCTGCATTGCATCCATATCAGCCTTAAGCTCATCTAGATTAGCTACTGGAGCAAAAGGTGCAGATGCTGGCGCTTGAGCGGCTTTATCATATTCCGCTTTAGCTTCTTCAAACTTACCTTGAAGCTTTTCTACACCCGCTTTCATTTTTTCTACAGCAGGGCTACCGGAAGCAATAGCTGCATCCAAAGCTTTTTGTGCTTTCTCTACTTTGCCCTGCGCTGCATCCATCGACTCTTTTAGCTCAGCTAAATTAACCGCTGGCTGTGTCGGCACTGGTGCACCGCCAGATTCAGCTTGATCATACGCAGTTTGAGCCGCTTCAGTTTTAGCTTTCTGTTCAGCAACCTTGGCTTTAAGCGCTTCGAGATCACCTTCACCAGATTCTTCGGCTTTGGCTAGCGCTTTTTCAGCTTGCTTCAACTTGGTTCGAGCAACGGCCGCATTAGTTTTAAGCTGTTTAACATCCACAACTGGCGCTGGGGCGCTCGCTGGATTTTGCGCCTGATCGTAAGCCTCTTGTGCGGCCTTAGCTTTCGCTTCAAGCTCAGTGACGGTTTGACGTAACTGCTCAATACCGTCTAACCCTTTAGACTCAGCATTTTCTAAAGCTTTCTGAGCTTTCTTCAGTTTGGTACGCGAAACGGCAGCAGCTGTTTTCAGCGCTTTAATATCAGGCTCACCCGATAGTTTAGCGGCTTCAGCTGTTTTACCTGACGCTAGTTTGTCTTTCTTAACTGCTTGCGCCTTCGCTGCTTCTTCTGCACGTTGCTTACGACGCAGTTCTTTCTCTACTTTCTCTTGCTCCAAACGCGCTTGGCGAGCTTCAAAGCGCTGACGAGCATGATCTGCTTTACGTTGTTCCGCTTCTTCGGCACGGATCTCAGACTTAGCAAAACGGTAGTACTGCACCAAAGGAATATTACTTGGGCAAACATAAGAGCAAGCACCACACTCGATACAATCAAACAAGTTGTGATGCTTAGCCTTTTCAAACTCTTTACCTTTTGCAAACCAATGCAATTGCTGTGGTAGGAGCTCAGCAGGACACACCTGCTCGCACATACCACAACGGATACAAGGGTTCGCAGCAGGTGCCGGAGGCATCTCATCGTAAGTTGCTGCAATAACACAGTTAGTGGTTTTGATCATCGGGATAGACTGACTATCCACGGTATAGCCCATCATTGGACCGCCAATAACTAAACGATAAAGCTCAGACTGACGAATCTCAGCAGCTTCTAGCAACGTCTCTAGTGGAGTACCAATCAACGCGCGCATATTATGCGGATGACCTAAGGCATCACCCGTAACTGTTACAACGCGGGAAATCAGAGGTACGCCGTTATATACAGCATCATAGATAGCAGAAGCGGTACCGATGTTTTGACATACGATACCGACATCGGCAGGAATCTTTCCGCTTGGTACTTCGACACCTGTTAGTAGTTTTATCAACTGTTTCTCACCGCCCGATGGATAGACGGTTGGAACAACTACAATATCAATATCTTGATTTGATTCCGCTACAGCAAGTTCGAGTGCACGGATAGCCTGAGGCTTATTGTCCTCAGTACCAATCATAATGTGATGCGGCTTTAACAGGTGCGCGATAACCTCAATACCTTTGACGATGTCTTCTGCGCGTTCACGCATCAACATATCGTCAGCAGTAATATAAGGCTCACACTCCATCGCATTGATGATCAGCGTATTAACAATGTGATCATCACCCAGATGCAGTTTTACATCGGTTGGGAAGCCCGCGCCACCCATACCACTGATACCGTGGTAGCGGATAAAATCGATCAACTCTTGTTTATTGATCGACGTATAGTCTTCTAGGCCTTTATGGTCGCACCACTCATCTAAACCGTCGGTTTTAATCACCACACAAGGAGCTGACATACCGGACATGTGAGGTACAGGGCGAGATTCGATCGCCTCTACTACCCCTGAACTCGGCGCATGAACACTAACACTAATGCGACCTGCTGCCTCAGCAATAACCTGACCTTTCAGTACTCGGTCACCCACAGAGACTACTAGCTCTGAAGGTGCACCAATATGCTGTGACAAAGGAACCACTAGCTGTTCAGGAATTGGCGCTATCTGAATCTGACCGCCTGTGGACTGATGCTTATTTTCTGGTGGGTGTACACCACCGTGGAAAGAATGCTTAGTACTCACGCTGCACCTCCCTCCACGACTTCGCCACGTTGATCCGTTGCAATAAGTTGAACACCCGGCTTAGGCATATCCCACTTCCACGTTTGTAGCGTGGTTTCAACTGGTAACATATCAATACAATCTACTGGGCAAGGCTCTACACAAAGGTCACAACCGGTACATTCAGATGTGATCACCGTGTGCATCTGCTTAGCTGCACCTAAAATGGCATCAACTGGGCACGCCTGAATACATTTAGTACAACCGATGCATTCATCTTCGCGGATATAAGCTACCGCTTTTACTGGTTCTTCTTCTGCGCCACCTTCAAGTGGAATCGCTTCAACATCCAGAAGGTCGGCTAAAGTTTCGACTGTACTTTGGCCACCAGGAGGGCATTTATTGATTGCATCACCTTCTGCAATCGCCTCAGCATATGGGCGGCAGCCTGGGTAACCACACTGACCACATTGGGTCTGTGGCAAAATACTATCGATTTGATCAACTAATGGATTACCTTCAACTTTGAAGCGTACTGAGGCAAAGCCCAATAGCAAACCAAAAGCTAAAGCTAAGCCCAAGAGAGCTAATACGGCGATGATTATGATATCCACGGTCGGCTCCTAAATTTGTACCAGACCGGTGAAGCCCATAAATGCCAAGGACATTAAGCCAGCAGTCACCATACCGATCGCTGCCCCTTGAAATGGCATAGGGACATCTGCAACCGCAATTCGCTCACGCATCGCTGAGAAAAGAATCAAAGCAAGAGAGAAGCCGATTGCAGCACCAAAACCGTAAACAATTGAATCAATAAAGCCATTAAGCTTTTTGATATTAAGTAACGCAACCCCGAGTACTGCACAGTTAGTGGTAATCAGCGGTAAGAAAATACCTAACACTTTGTACAATAATGGGCTGGTTTTACGAACAACCATCTCAGTGAACTGCACAACAACCGCTATCACTAAGATAAATGTAATCGTTTGCAGATACTCTAATGCAAGAGGCTGCAGGAGATACGTGTACGCAAGATAACTGCATACGGACGACAGAGTCAGTACAAATGTGGTCGCCAAGGACATACCCATCGCGGTTTCCAGCTTATTGGAAACCCCCATAAATGGACACAATCCAAGGAATTGAACCAGCACAAAGTTGTTTACCAGCACAGTGCTGATAACAATCAGAAGATATTCTGTCATAAGATCCGTATAGCTATCGAAACCTACCCCTAAAAGAAGATAAGCAAAATCTAATATTACTATCTCTTATAAGGTTTCGGTATAGCGATATTCTGATTTAAAACAATAAACCGGGAGCTCAAACTCCCGGTTTTTCCATTCGAGAATGGTCTTTTATTTCAATAGTTCTAGTGCGCTTGCTAGTTTCTCAACGTCAGTAGACCCCTGAAGCTGATCAACGTTCAATGCAACTGCACCTTCTACTGCATCGTCAGTTTCAAGCAGAGAAATAAGACCTGCTTGATTTAGAACAGCAGACGCATTCTGAGCACCGCCCTGAAGTTGTTCAGCGTTAAGCGCTACAACTGCACGACCTTGTTCGAACAATACTGATTCTAGGCTAAACAATAGTGTTTGACGCTGTTCAGCACTACCACCAGAGATAGTCGCTGTCGCAGCCTGCTGACCGAAACGAATTGTACGATCAGATGCTTTAACTGCAGAAGCATTAACTAGCTTCGATTCAAGGTCAGTCTGCTCATCACCACCCTCGATGATCATACCCGCTGCAACAGTCGCATTAGTTAGACGATCAACAATGATGAAAGAACCTGTGCCGTGGTGAGCACGGTAGTCATCAGCAACAACTGGGCGCTCTAGCGTAATCTCGCAACGTGCGATTTCGTTTAGCTCCAGAGAATCAGCAGCAGTTTGCTCTAGCGTGTTAACGTCTACACGGTGACGAACGTTACTGATACCACCAGCTATACGCGTAGTATTCAGTTTAACTTCGTACTGACGACCTTTCTGTAAAGGCTCCTCAGACATCCATACGACCATGGAGTCAAAACGGTTTGTTGTTTCTGGAACTTCGTTGCTGTGAACAAGAATATCGCCACGAGAGATATCAATCTCATCTTCCAAAGTTAGCGTTACTGCCATTGGCGGGAATGCTTCTTTAATTTCACCTTCGTAAGTAACAATCGACTTAACCTTGCTGGACTTACCAGAAGGAAGCACGGTTACTTCGTCGCCCGGGCGAACGATACCAGATGTCAACGTACCGCAGTAGCCACGGAAGTCCAGGTTAGGACGGTTTACGTACTGAACTGGGAAACGTAAGCTATCGAAGTTCTGGTCGTTAGCCAGCTCAACTGTTTCCAATGTTTCCATCAATGGCTCGCCTTTAAACCAGCTCATTGGTTCAGAAGGTGTAACAACGTTATCGCCCTTCAATGCAGAGATCGGTACAAACTGAATATCAGGTAGATCTAGCTGCTTAGAGAACTCAAGGTAATCTGCTTTGATCTCTTCAAAACGCTCTTCGCTGAAATCAACTAGGTCCATTTTGTTGATAGCAACAATCGTGTGCTTGATACCTAGTAGAGAAACAATAAAGCTGTGACGTTTAGTCTGAACCTGTACACCGTGACGCGCATCGATAAGGATGATCGCTAGATCACAGGTAGATGCACCTGTCGCCATGTTACGTGTGTACTGTTCATGGCCCGGAGTATCCGCAATGATGAACTTACGCTTAGATGTAGAGAAGTAACGGTAAGCAACGTCGATAGTGATACCTTGCTCACGCTCTGCAGCAAGACCATCAACTAGAAGCGCAAGGTCAAGTTCTTCACCAGCATTACCCACACGCTCGTTATCCTTCTGGATAGCAGCAAGTTGATCTTCATAAATCATTTTAGAGTCATGTAGTAGACGGCCAATCAATGTAGATTTACCGTCATCCACGCTACCGCAAGTCAAAAAGCGTAATAGCTCTTTGTTTTCATGCTGGTGCAGATACGCTTGGATATCAGATTCAATCAGTTCGCTTTGGTGACTCATTTTCTTCCCCTTAGGAAAGCGGCAAGCGGTTCATTAAGATAGCTTGTCGCTGAATATTCTTTTCAATATGGATGTAAGGTGTGGCCTATAAACTCATACCGCCACGTATTTCTATGTAGAGCCCTAGAAATAACCTTCCATCTTTTTCTTCTCCATCGAACCAGAACTATCGTGGTCGATCGCACGCCCCTGACGTTCAGAAGTCGTTGTTAGCAACATCTCCTGAATAATATCCGGCAAAGTTGCCGCGTCAGATTCCACTGCACCCGTTAGCGGGTAGCAACCAAGAGTACGGAAACGCACGTTCTTCATTTCAGGCACTTCACCTTCTTTAAGAGGCAAGCGCTCGTCATCAACCATGATCAACATGCCATCACGTTCAACAACTGGACGTTTCGCAGCGTAATATAAAGGTACGATAGAGATGTTTTCTAGATAGATGTACTGCCAGATATCTAGCTCAGTCCAGTTGGACAGAGGGAATACACGGATACTCTCGCCTTTATCTACGCGTGTATTGAACACGTTCCATAGCTCTGGACGCTGACTTTTAGGGTCCCAACGGTGGTTTTCATCACGGAAAGAGAAAACACGCTCTTTAGCACGGGATTTTTCCTCATCACGACGAGCACCGCCAAATGCAGCATCAAACTGATACTTATCTAGTGCCTGTTTCAAACCCTGAGTTTTCATGATATCGGTATGTTTAGATGAACCATGAGTAAACGGACCCACGCCCATATCAACACCTTCTTGGTTGATGTGAACTAGAAGCTCCATACCTGCTTCTTTCGCCATTTTGTCACGGAATTCGATCATCTCTTTGAACTTCCATGTAGTATCAACATGCATCAAAGGGAAAGGAGGCTTACCAGGCGCAAACGCTTTACGTGCAAGATGAAGCATTACCGCGGAATCTTTACCAACGGAGTAAAGCATTACTGGATTGTCGAATTCAGCAGCCACTTCACGAATAATATGGATACTTTCAGCTTCTAGCTGCTTAAGGTGCGTTAAACGATGTTCAGGCAAAGCACTCATTAAAAATACTCTCTCTCTATAAACGTTACGGACTTAGACCCTACAATCGCACCAAGAAAAACTTAATAGTGGTCGATTTAATAAGCCTACCTATCCTATAATGCGGCGCATTATCGCAGCCCTCTCAATAAAACGCAAAAGAATATATAATTACTTTTTTATAGCGTTTAGCTATATGCAATAGCCTATCTATTACTTTTCAATTTGTTACCTTTCGTTATCACCAAAAGAAATAACAAGATTCCCAATTATTATTTTGAGTTATAACAAACCTCCTTTATTATGCCGCCAGTTTATTCTTGGACAGGTCTATCTATGGAACTTGCGTACAGTTTTGCAGGATTAGTTGTTGGCTTTATTGTTGGCCTCACCGGTATAGGTGGTGGAGCCTTAATGACGCCTATCCTGATTGTTGTATTCGGAATTCCACCAGTTACAGCTGTAAGCACCGATTTACTATATGCAGCCGTTACAAAATTCGGCGGTACTTTCTCTTATGCAAGAAAGAAACTGATCGAGTGGAAAGTAGTTCTTCTTTTATTGCTAGGCAGCATTCCTGGAAGTTTGTTAACCCTGAACTACCTAAAAGGCCTAGATGGACTAGAACAGATCGAACACATAATGAACATGACCCTAGGTGTGTCATTAGTGTTAACATCCATCGCCGTTTTCTTGCGTAATAAAATTCGCAATCAAGCGATGAAATGGCAGCACACATCAGCCGCAAGCCATGCAAAAAAATGGCGCCCCGCTATTACAGTGTTGATGGGTATTCTACTGGGAGGTCTGGTAACATTGTCGTCGGTTGGCGCTGGGGCCTTAGGTACAGCTATTTTAATCTTGTTATATCCACGTATGAGTATGCCAACCATCGTGGGTTCCGACCTAGTTCATGCCGTTGTGCTTACATCAGTTGCAGGTGCAGGTCATTATGGAATGGGCAATGTTGATCTTAGCCTTCTTCTATACCTACTAATCGGCTCTTTGCCGGGTGTATTTGTGGGAAGCCATCTGGGCACACGATTATCACCAAAAATTATGCAGCCTATTATGGGCTCAATATTATTAGCCATCGGTCTGCGCTTCGTAATCGCAGGTTAAAACCCTAAAAGTGAGGTGTTGCACCCGATTAAGGGTCCAACAAGGGAAAAGTTATGTATCAGTATAACTCTGTCGACCAGAAGCTGGTTGACGAACGTGTTGAGCAATTTAGAGATCAGACTCGCCGCTTCCTAGCAGGCGAACTGCCAGAAGATGACTTTCTAGCACTACGTCTGATGAACGGTTTGTATGTACAACGTCACGCGCCAATGCTGCGTGTAGCGGGCCCATACAATATGTATAACTCAACTCAATTCCGTAAACTGGCTCATATCGCACGTACTTATGACAAGGGCTATGCGCACTTTACTACGCGTACTAACCTGCAGTTTAACTGGCCGAAACTAGAAGAAGTACCTGACATTCTTGCTGAGCTTGCTGAAGTTCAGATGCACTCGATTCAAACGTCTGGTAACTGTATCCGTAATACAACGACGGATCAGTTCGCAGGTGTAATCCCAAATGAGATTGAAGATTCTCGTCCGTACTGTGAAATCATTCGTCAGTGGTCATCACTTCACCCTGAATTTGCGTATCTACCTCGTAAGTTCAAGATTGCGATCTCTTCTTGCGCAAACGACCGTGCAGCGACACAAGTACATGACATCGGCCTTCACATCGTTAAAAACGATGCTGGCGAAGTTGGTTTTGAAGTGCTTGTAGGTGGCGGCCTTGGTCGTACCCCTATGATCGCTAAGCAGATCAATCCATTCCTAGCTAAGGAAGATCTACTTTCTTACCTAGAAGCTATCATCCGTGTTTACAACATGAATGGTCGCCGCGATAACAAATACAAAGCGCGTATCAAAATTTTGGTACAAGCTGTAGGTATCGATAAGTTCCGCGAGCAAGTTGAGGAAGAGTGGGCGCATATTCGCGATACTGATCTTAAACTACCAATGGAAGAGATCGAGCGCGTTAAAGCATTCTTTAAACCATTTGATTACGATGCATCAGCTGCTGCAGATACTTCACTTGAAGCTAAACTGGCAGAGAATGAAGATTTCAACACTTGGTATGAGCGTAACACTGTAGAGCATAAAGTAGATGGTTACCGCATAGCTTATGTATCTCTAAAGCCATACCTCAAACCAGCCGGCGATATCACTGCGGATCAACTAGACCTAGTTGCTGATCTTGCTGACAAATACAGCTTCGGCGAAATTCGTGCTACTCACAACCAAAACTTGGTTTTGGCTGACGTTAAGAAAGCAGACCTATACGCAGTATGGGAAGTGCTTGCAAATGCAGATCTAGCACGTCCAAACATCGGTACACTCACAGACATGACTGTTTGCCCTGGTGGTGACTTCTGTGCGCTAGCTAATGCGCGTACTCTGGGTGTAGCAGATCAGATCAACAAGAAATTTGAAGACATGGACTTTGTTCATGACCTTGGCGATCTAAAACTGAATATGTCAGGCTGCATGAACGCTTGTTCTCACCACCACGTTGGCCACATTGGTATTCTGGGTGTAGATAAGAAAGGTGAAGAGTGGTACCAAATCACCCTAGGTGGTGATGATGGTTCTGATGCAGCACTAGGTAAGGTTATTGGCCGTGCTGTCGCTTCTGAAGAAGTCGCTAACACCCTAGAAAAAGTGCTTGAAGTATACGTTCAGCAGCGCTTTGAGAACGAACGTTTCATTGATACATTCCGTCGTATCGGTATTGCACCATTTAAGGAGTACGTATATGCCCCTGCTAATTAATCGTGAAGTTGTCGCAGACAACTGGACTCTGATCAACGAAGAATCACTTGATCAAACGGGTGACATCATCGTACCGCTAGCGCTTTACTTGGAAAACCAAGAAGCACTTACTAGACGTGAAGGCCAAGTAGCTGTAAAAGTGAATGGTGATGACGATATCGACTTCCTAGTCGAGAACTTAGACAAGTTCCCACTAGTAGCGATCGATTTCCCTGCTTTCCGTGACGGCCGTGGATTTAGTATTGCGCGCCTTCTTGTTCGCGCAGAGTACAAAGGAGAAATCCGTGCAACAGGTGATATTGGTCAAGACCGTTTCGCTTACTTAGAGCGTTGTGGCTTTACAGCAATCGAAATCGCTGATGACGTATTTAAGCCAGAAATGCTTAAGTCTTTCGATGAGATGAGCAACTATTACCAAAGCGCTGCCGATAAAGTACGCGCTGTTTATCACCAGTAATTAATAGTGACGGTGAGGTCCTATTTATGAGTGAGCAAATTACTGCAGAGCTACAAGCAAAGGTTGAAGCCGTTGCAGCTCTACTTAAAAAAGGCTATCAGGATCATGAGGGATCCTTAGTCTTTGCAAATAGCCTAGGTGCTGAAGACGTAGTTATCGCTGACCTTATCAGCAAATTCTGTCCAGAAATCAACAACTTTGTCTTAGACACAGGCCGTCTGCCTGAAGAAACACTTAAGCTTCTTGCTGACGTGCAAAAGCAATACGCCAATGTAACATTCAACGTTTACTACCCTGAAGGTGCGGACGTTGAAGCTTATGTTGCAGAGAACGGTGTTAATGCTTTTTATGAGTCACAAGAGCTACGTAAAGGCTGCTGCTTTGTTCGTAAAATCAAACCACTAAAACGTGCGCTCTCTGGCCATAAAGCTTGGATTACAGGCCTTCGCCGTGAACAGTCTGTCACTCGTGATGAGATCCAGTTCGAAGAGTGGGATGAAGGCAATAATATGCACAAACTTAACCCTCTGGCAGATTGGTCAGAGAAAGAGGTTTGGGCATACATCAAAGCAAATGATGTTCCTTACAACGAACTACATGACAAACACTACCCAAGTATTGGCTGTGCACCATGCACACGTGCAATCTCTATGGGTGAAGATGTACGTTCTGGCCGTTGGTGGTGGGAAAACCCAGAAAACCGTGAATGCGGTTTACACCCAGCAACGCCGCTAAATTTTAAAAAGTAATACCTAAGAGATAGCAGGAAGCTTTCTCTGACAGGAGATCCCCCTGCACCATTCAGTAGATCTGTTTGGTGCAGGATCATCTTAATTCTAAGATGCACCATTTTTTAGCACTGAATATAAGCTCGCCCCAATTCGGTGAATTAGCTCCCTTTCTATACGCCCAAAACCTAAATCTACTGGTAAACTAATAGATATAAATACGGTTGGTTTCAGCTCTGTATAGCTATGCACTTGGCTTTATATAGATAACGATTAAATCAATCATTCTTAGGCATATAGGTTGCATAACTTATTCTTAAATAAAGACAACCGACCTATCAGGTAGATAAAACCTGAGTCATTTTCTGGAGAGATTTTGTGGATTACCTACCGCTATTTTTTAAGCTGACCAATCAGAAAGTCTTGCTTGTAGGTGGAGGAAACATAGCCTTACGTAAAGCGAAATTACTGTGCAGGGCGGGCGCTCATGTCACCGTTATCTCTCATAAGGTATGCGACGATCTACAAGACCTTTTAGATGAAAACCAAGGTACGGCAATTGTTGGTGAGTATCATGCAGCCCTTTTAGACGACAAAACCTTAGTCATCGCTGCTACGGATGATGAGCCACTGAACGAGCGGGTTCATTTCGATGCAGTCGAAAAGAATATTCCAGTGAATGTTGTTGATAGCCCGAAACTTTGCACCTTTGTATTCCCAGCTATTGTCGATCGCTCTCCTATCGTTATAGGCGTGTCATCTGGTGGTAGCGCCCCTGTTCTTGCTCGATTGCTAAGAGCTCGATTAGAAACATGGATTCCAAAATCCTACGGCAAGCTTGCGAGTATCGCGAACCATTTCCGCGATCAGGTAAAAGAGACGTTCAGTACGGTTAACCATCGACGTGTTTTCTGGGAAAACGTGCTGCAGGGCCAAATCGCCGAAAAAGTATTCGCTGGGCGTGATGAAGAAGCGGCAAAAATGATTGCTGATAAACTCTCAAACGAAGACCCAGAACATCAGGTAGGCGAAGTTTACCTTGTCGGCGGAGGCCCTGGAGACCCGGAGTTATTAACATTTAAAGCACTACGCCTGATGCAACAAGCCGATATCGTCCTCTACGATGCGCTTGTTTCCCCAGAAGTGTTAGATCTTTGCCGTCGTGATGCCGATCTGATTTTTGTCGGTAAAAAACGTGATAATCACGCTGTCCCACAAGAAGGTATCAACGAACTTCTAGTAAAGCATGCCAAACTGGGACAGAGAGTTGTACGTTTAAAAGGTGGTGATCCCTTTATCTTTGGGCGCGGTGGCGAAGAGCTACAAACTCTTAAAAAACATAATATCCCTTTTCAAGTGGTACCAGGCATCACAGCCGCTAGTGCTTGCTCAACATTTGCCGGCATTCCGCTGACTCACAGAAACTATGCACAGTCGGTTAAATTTGTAACCGGCCAGCTTAAAAACCGTACGACCGATCTGAACTTTAACGAGTTAGTTCACCCTAACCAAACGGTCGTTTTTTACATGGGTCTACATACCTTGCCTCAACTCGCTGCTAAGATGATTGAGCATGGCAAACCAGCATCTACACCTGCAGCAATCATCTCCCGTGGGACATCAGCAGATCAAAAAGTACTGACCGGTACTTTGGAAACGCTACCTCAGTTACAAGAGGAAGCTAAGCTACCGGCACCAGCTTTGATCATCGTAGGCGAGGTGGTTGAGCTACATGAAAACCTAAGCTGGTTTGGCGAAGAAGTCTTAGCTCAAAACCTAACGCCAGTTAAAGCCGAACCTTAATTTTCTATAGGAAATACGATCAAACCAGTTACCCCCAAATTCTGGGGGTAACTCTATTTAAAACCCGTGGATATCTTTGGTTTAGATCGCCATAGCCCTTGTTATATCTAGCCTCAAAGCAAATGCTGCTTTTCTAAACACTTTGCCAACAACATCACTTCCTTAGCTATTATTCAACCAGATAAACGGCATTGTGAGTAAATTACAAACGGAAATCTGCACTGATATTTATCAGGGAGACGGGGCTATCGCTGACTGAGGTTATCGAGGGGATAAAAACATAGAAGGAAGAAAGTTTGGTCACAGGCAGAATAACCTGCTTTGAGATAAGCGGTTGAGCAATAGCATGGTCAACCGCTCTTATTGAGGCTAACCGCTTACTTTTGGCTATCCATCTGCTTTTTCTTGACCTTATCAAGCAACTCTTCAGTGATACGCTCTAGGCCTTGCTGACGAGCAGCCTTCTCTACCTTATGACGAATTAGCTTACGTACAAAGAAAGGTGCTGCATCTACACGCTGTTTCGCAGCTTCGTCCCACTCTAGTTTGCCTGACATTACTTTTTACCAATTAAGAATTAAAGCCGCACATTATACGCACTCTGGCCTGAACAGAAAACAGACAGTGTCTATTGGGTTTTACTCAGCAATTTACTTTTCCACAGTTAGAAAGGAACTATGCTGTAGATGTATCAATAGATCCTTACAGGGAAATGATCCTGCTTGTCACTACGTGCAGATATTACGTGGAGCTTTATATGTATCGCCTCATCTATAAAAGTGAACCCATTAGCAAAATGGATTGGGAACAAGTCCGCAACATTCTGCACCAAAGCGAGAAAAACAACGAAACAAATGAGATAACAGGTGTCTTACTGGCTTCTCAGCATAACTTTCTTCAAGTAATCGAAGGACGCTATGAATCTGTTAATAAGCTTTTTATGACACTAGTGCACGATCCAAGGCATACGAACATTCAACTTATCTCTTTTGAACTCATCGACAGCCGGCTTTTTGCAGGGTGGGGGATGAAAGGTCTAGGTCTACTCGACTTTAATACCGATCAAGTCGAGCAACTAAAAGCAAAATACGGCGAAGATAAGGGAGATATTCGCTTCCCTCTCGAAGGCTGGAAAGCACTTGCTTTAATCGATGACCTTAAGATGATGCAAGCGCTCCCCGAATGGAAACAAAGCTAATTATTTCTTAAATAAACCCGGTCTAATGGCACGTTTGGATGTATCAGGCTGGTAAGCTTCTACTTGTTCCCGCTTAACTTGTTTTTTACCTTTCGCTGGGCGCTTCTTCATTGGCCGATCAGCAAAGTCTTCAATCTCTATGCGTTTACCGTTCTCGATTCTTGGAACCGGTCTTAATCGAATTTTCTGTTTAATCAGTTGCTCAATACGCTTAAGAAAGTCTCGTTCTGCTGGTGCAACTAGAGAGATCGCTTCGCCACTTTCCCCTGCTCGACCTGTTCGGCCGATACGATGCACATAAGCTTCTGGAACATTCGGCAGGTCGTAATTCACAACGTAAGGTAGAGCCTCGATATCTAAACCTCGCGCTGCAACATCAGTAGCAACCAGAACGTGTAATTCGCCACTTAAAAATTCTTTGAACATGCGCTCACGCTCACGCTGAGTTTTGTCACCATGAATTGCAGCAGCGTAGATATCTTCTTTATTCAGATACTGTACAAGCTCATCAACTCGCTTTTTAGTTCGAGCAAATACTAGGGTTTGGCCCCACTTCTCTTCTTGAATCAGATAACTCAGGATCTCAGACTTATCACTGTTATCCACAGAATAAGCGATCTGCTTCACTTGTTTCGCCGTCGAGTTACGCGGAGAGACTTTGATCTTCTGTGGATTATTGAGGTAAAAGTCGGCTAATACTTCGATGCTTTCATCTGCTGTCGCGGTAAATAAAAGCGTCTGGCGAGGCTCTGCAGCATAATCCATAATCTTTTGAATGGGATCGATAAAGCCCAAATCAAGCATTCGATCCGCCTCGTCCAAGACTAAAAACTCTAGATGATCGAGGTTAATCACTTTTTGCTGTAACAAATCTAACAAACGCCCCGGCGTTGCTACCAGAATATCGGCACCGCGTTTCAGTTTACGAATCTGGTTATCCAGACGTACGCCGCCATAGATAGACATCACACGCATACCTAAAGGACGGCCATACTCCAATGTATTATCTGCCACTTGAATGGCCAGCTCACGCGTAGGCGCTAAAACTAGCGCTCTAACTTGACGGTAGTTTTGTTGCGGCGGTGTTTTACTTAACTTTTCAATGATAGGCAAAGCGAAGCTAGCCGTTTTACCTGTACCCGTTTGCGCTTCCGCTAGTAAATCTTCGCCTTTTAACACTAAAGGGATTGCTTTAGCTTGAATCGGAGTTGGCTGGGTATACCCGAGTTTTTCCAAACCAGTCAGCAGTTCAGGGCATAAATTCAGATCAGAGAAAACAGGGGTAGTCATCGCAACAAAGTACTCACAAGTTATAAGCTGCTCATTTTAACCTAACTTAGAGTGGCCCCGAACATTTTTATAATGTTTACCAATTAACTGAATACCTCGTCTAATCTGCTCTTCCGACTCAGCACAATATCCAATCACCAAACCATTTAATTTCGGCCCCTCTTGGGTATAGCCCGATAATGCTCTTACACCCAAGCCATCTTGTTTTAGCTGTTTAACCAGTCGCTTGTCTTCTATCTCATCTGGCAACCCCAATACCAGATGCATTCCTCCTTCAGCGCCCAAAATAGGCAAGTCAGACAAACAGCTAGCTTTGACCTCTTGAGATAGAATGTTAAGCCGTTTCTGATACAAACCACTCATCTTTTTGAGATGCCGTGCAAAATAGCCTTGCTCCATAAACTCAGCCATCGCCACTTGAGTCACGCCGGATAATCCACCATCCATATAGCGTCGCGCTCTACTAAATAAAGGCACTAAAAGTTCAGGTAGTACCACATAACCTAAACGTATTGCAGGAAACATCGATCGACTAAAAGTCCCGGTATAGATGACCCGTTGATAATCACTGATTGCAAATAGTGAAGAAACAGGATGACCTAAGGCAAACTCTGAATCGTAATCATCCTCTAAAATCCAAGCATCTTCTGCTTCAGCCCAACGAATAACCTCCAACCTTTCTGCAAGCGATATCGTATGCCCTAAAGGAAAGTTACGAGAAGGCGTCAAACTCAATAACGCAGCCTTCTGTTTTAGCGCATCAATTAGAGGAAACTGAACCGTATCAATCTTGCACCCCGCTGCTTTAAAAGCACCAGATATCCCTGGAAACCCCGGAGTTTCAACCACCACCCGATCACCTGAATTAGTGAGTAACTGAGCAACCATATGGATCGCTTGCTGGGAGCCGGAGGTCACCAAAATCTGATCGGCTTTTACCTCTATTCCTCGGTGTCGCAATAAATATTTTGAGATCTGCTCCCGCAGTCTTAAATCACCTGCCGGAGGCGATGACTCTAGTAACTTAAACGATGCGGCTCTCGCTAAACAGCGTTTCCATTGCTCTATCGGAAACTGATCGATTGCGGGTATTCCCGGTTGCAGTAACTTTCGCGTATCTGGATTTAAAGGCGTAAAACCTAAGAATTGCTTTGCATATTCCGAAACCGACAAACCGGGGTCTTGCTTCGTTTTCGAAGGCTTATTTCTCAACACTGACTCAGGTAAGTGAGCGACATAACTCCCTGAACCTGTCACCGTTTCAACATAACCCTCGGCAACTAACATTTCATAGGCAGTTTTAACTGTATTACGGGCAACACCAAGCGCACTCGATAACTCACGAGTTGCAGGTAAACGAGTACCACCCACCAGCGCCCCCTGCAAAATAGCCAACTGCAGACGTTTAAAAATAACCTGATAACGAGCCCCCTCATCAACGCTTTCAGGGGACTTAAGAATGTTTAGCAGCTGCGCACTCAACAAAATTGGGCCCATTAAATATACAAATATTGGATCTCACATAGACCAATTATAACCATTACTCTTCCACCATCTAAACCAATCAACCCATAAATATGAGGAGGACAAGCAGATGAGTCACTTTACCCCTACGCCAAAAACACAGGTTAAACGTGGGTTGAAAAAAGCGACCTATAATCAAGAAACAATTTATCAGATCATGGATGAAGCACTTGTCTGCCATGTTTCATGCAATTGGCGCGAGCAAACAATGATTCAACCAACACTCCACTGGCGCGAAGGCGATTACCTCTATATCCACGGTTCAAGTAAAAATGGTTTGTTCCAAGCATTACTCGCCGGAGAGGAAGCAGCAATAGGAATTACCTTGCTGGATGGATTAGTGTTTGCGCGGTCTGCTTTCCACCATTCAGTCAACTTTCGAAGTGTAATCATGTATGGCAAGGCTAAGCTAATCGAAGAAGAACAGGAAAAGCGTCGACAATTAGACTTGATGCTAGAAAAGGTCAAAACCGGAAGATCACAAGAAGCGAGACAGGCCAATGATGTCGAGCTCAAAGCCACTGCGGTTTTGGAATTTAAAATCGAGCAAGTTTCAGCAAAAGTTAGAACCGGAGCACCTGTGGATGAACCTGAAGATATGGAATTGGATGTTTGGGCGGGTGTTCAACCTATCCGCCAAGTATTCGATGAGATTATTTACGAATAGGTAGATCTATATGAAAGGTTTTACAGCGCTATGCTGTAAAACCTTCACTTACCTAGCCATTTGAATGGCTAGCTAGATAACGCGGTCTTAATATTGATCTCACCTTCCAAGGTTTTATGAACGGGGCATCGATCTGCAATATCAAGCAAACGTTGTCGCTCTTCCTCAGATAAGTCACCGATCAGCGTTATACGCCTCACAAACTGATCTACTTTGCCCCCTGATTGTTCACAGCTAGAACAATCCTCTGCATGGATTTTGTCATGGATAACATCCACCTGCACATGCTCCAGTGGCAACTGTTTATGACGCGCGTACATGCGAATCGTCATTGAGGTACAAGCCCCTAAACCAGCAGCAACTAATTGGTAAGGTGTGGAGCCTAGATGATTACCGCCATAACTCACCGGTTCATCTGCAATTATATGGTGACCTGCTGCGCTGATATCCTGAGTAAAACTCTCCGGATCAGCTTCACTTACCCGAACAACACCCTCAGGGGCATTCATCTGTTTTGGTAACAGTTCAACGTCTATATAACGCTGCACCCAAGTTGAAATCACTTCAGCGGTATACTCGGCATCCTCAACACGCGTAAGCAGATGATCAGCATTATCTAGGGTGATAAAGCTTTTGGGGTGTTTAGCCATTTGGAATATACGTGCGGCATTATCCAAACTTACGGTTACATCCATGGGTGCATGCAGCACCAGTAGCGCTTTTTTCAGATGCTTAACCTTAGTCTCTAAGGATACATCTGAAATATCGTCTATAAATTCACGGCGAATGGTAAATGCCCTACCACCCAGCTCCACTTCTGCCGAACCTTGGTTACAGATTGTATTTACATGATCACCAAAATTATGAATAACATGTCCAGGTTCAGCTGGAGCACCAATCGTAACTACAGCTTTCGCCTCTGCTATTCTATCTGCCGCAGCCAAAACTGCGGCACCACCCAGAGAGTGACCTATCAACAATTGCGGTGCCTGATAGTTTTCTCGTAAGTAATCAGCCGCTAATGCCAGATCGGCTACGTTAGAACTAAACCCCGTATTTGCAAATTCCCCACCCGAATGCCCCAAACCGGTAAAATCAAAACGAAGCACAGCGATCCCTAAAGATGCTAGACGTTGAGCTATTCGCCTAGCGGCAGGTATATCTTTGGAACAGGTAAAACAGTGCGCAAACAATGCATAAGCAGCAGGTTTGCCAACGGGTAGATCCAAGCGAGCCGCTAGCACTGATCCATCGTGGCCTTTAAATTCTAAACGCTCTGTTTTCATGTTCATTCCTCACAAACTCAACCAATATAGAAACAGTATTCATCAAGCATTCAACAAGCTCCATTTGCTTCTCTCTATAGATTGGATAGGTAAGATTTATGACCTAAGGTTTTAAAAATTGTTCAAGCACTTAGGCTAAAGAGACTGAGAAAAGCTCACTATTAAATAGTAATAGCTAAATGGAATGCTGTTGGATACCTGCCTATATTGAAAATAACACTCGCAGGCAGATGAGTCAGAGATGAAGCTATTTACAGGGATCTTACTTTGTTGCTTTTGCTTACCGGCATATTCTCTCGATGTATTTTTTGTTCATAGCTATCACCATGCCTACCCTTGGGTTCAGGAATACTATACCGCGTTCAAAGATCGCTTAGACACCGCAAGTTTAGAAGACTATCAAATGGATACTAAACGTATCCCGCATCGAGATTTTCAAACGAAAGCAAACGAGGCAATCCAACTTATCCAACAAAAAAAACCGAAAGTGGTGGTCGTATCAGATGACAACGCTCTTCGCTTAGTTGGCAAACCTGCGCTTCAACAAGGGTATAAGGTTGTTTTTCTAGGGATAAATGGTAATCCAAGGCTTGTTCTTCCACTCACAACTAACCTTGCAGGCGTACTAGAGCGCCCTCTTTTAAAACGTTCCGTAGCGGAGCTTACACGCATAGTGCCTAAATTAAGAAGAATCCTAGTATTGATGGATGATGGCCCTACAACTACAGCTATTATTAACACATCTTTCGATTCTAAGATGCGTCAAGAGATTGCAGGCGTACAAGTCAATGTCAGACGCTTCAAACACCTTCAGGAATGGCAAACTGAGATTGAACAAAGCAAAGCTAAAGGCTACGACCTGATCATTATCGCCAATTACGCAAAGTTATTGGATAACAATGGAGTCGCGGTAGAGCTAGATGTAACGAGCCGCTGGAGTAGCCAACGCTCACAAATCCCCTTATTCGGTTTCTGGGGATACTCTATAGGCGAGGGTAAAGCAGTAGGCGGGCTCGTCCTCTCAGGCGCCGATCAAGGCAGATCCAGTGCAGAGATAGTCAATCATTATCTTAGAGAACAACGTTTCCCTAATCCGCCTATCGTTACTCCCAAGAAAGGACGATATCTCTTTTCAAAGTCAGAACTTAAACGTTGGCAACTTAAGCTACCTACTGATATCGAGCGTCAGGTTGAGTGGATGAACTAATCTATAGGTCTACTCGGCGCAAAGAATCACACTCAATCTCCAAGGCGTACGACTACCTCGGTTATCCATAAAAACGATAGGTAACTGACCATTAACTGATTTTAACTGACGATGAATAACTTCACGTTCGGCATATTCAGGATGATCAAAGTCAATAATGACTGTAGCTTTCCCACTTAACTCTTCTTCTGCGACCTCTTTATATAGAGTAGGCCCCCAAGATTTATATTTACTCTCTCCAAATTCACCATGTTCAGATATTGCTGCATGCGATTTCTGAAGTAGCAGAATCAGTTGTTCATTACGTATATCCTTTTCACAGATAAAAAAGTCGATATCCGTATTACTTGCATTCTCTAAAGTACGTTCAGTTAAATCTGTATTTAGTTTGGGAGCTATAAAAGGGGGGGATTTCGCATTAGGACCTTCAAAATATTCTTTTAGCCCTTCTTTTGTTTCTTGGTCTTTAATCAGATTAGTCCCAACCAAAAATTCTAAAAAAGCCTGCCGTTCCTTTTCTGTTTTTTGCGAAAGCGCTAAGGAGATTACACTGGAGTCTAACTTGGTTCGTTCAAGCTCAATTTTAGATTCCGCTTCTAACCATCCCCCAACCACAGTACCAGCAAGAGCAAAAACACCAGTAAGGATTATTGTCCATAACTTTCCATTCATTCCCTCTGACATAGCCTTCATCCATAAAGTTTACGATTCACTTTTAAACAGTATGCTTACATCCTTATATGGTCAATATGAAACCAACCGAAACAATTCCATGCATTTAAAAATAGAGTGTATAAAAAAGGCCGAGCATATTGCACAGCCTTTACTAACAACAGAACATTTTTACTATTCAGTTGTATTAATAAACTCCCAAGTAACAGAAGCTTCCATCTTAGTTGCATTATCTAGCCCAATAACCATATCAACCACATGAGGGCCATTTCCTAATTCCTGAACTAAACGGTTACCAAATCCAGCACAACGAAGTGTTTTTTGCTGAAGTTCATTTCCACCAAGAATACAGTTACTAAGCACGTTGGTTATATCAACATTACCAACCGAAGCAGAAAAATCAATTACTTGATTCGGCCCAGTAACTACAGCTGCAAAGTCAAAATTTTGGGTACTAATAAACTCGCCTGAGCTAGGATGAAGACTTAGTTTAGTTGGTGTTTCTTCAGAGACTAGGATCACTTGATCAGCCGAGCTGTACGCTAATCCTGAATCCCCCCACAATACTAAATTATCAGTATCTGACCCGCCGTAAAATTCTGCTTTTTCAAAAGTATAAGTTGTTTTGGCAAAGGTTTGGATTTCACCATTATCTAGGAAATACACTTTGTCACGATTTGAATCTACGGCTACATCATCTGCAAAACTTACATTGGCAAAAGAACCTAATTGGATGCCTGTGACAGAATCAATTGCATCACCCGAAGTCGAATAAACAACACCATCATGAAACTCTATATCAACCCGATAACCAGAGATTGCTGTTTGTTTTGTATCTAGAGTGGTGACCCCAGTTTCATGAACATCCATTGTTCGGAAACCGAATTCAGAAGTTTCGTTATTGTATCCGTATAACACACTCGGCGAATAACCAAATTCAATTACATTGCTTCCAGTATGACTACTTGTCGTTTCCGCCAACTTAACACCATTATCAAATATAGCAACGCCCCCATGACGCGGGGTAACTGCAGTACGTTTCAAAGAAACGGCTATTAAGTCAGGATTACCCGGCTGCACTTCAATATCTTCAGCATATAGCGGGCCAAAATGGGGATCATCACCTAGAGCGATTGGAGAGCGAGCTGTCATAGTAGGTATATGATAAGGAACTACACTAGCTGAACCACTAAGCCCAATATATAGGTACTCGCCATCATCTGATACTGCTAGCGCACCAGGTTCACTACCTACATATACAAACGATCCAATTGCCCCTGTTACAGGATCAATAGTTACAATCGAATTTCCATTAGTACCCTGAGAACCAGGAATACTAGCGTATATTTTTTCATCAACCGGATTATAAATGAGATCGTTAGTCACTAAATCTATATGGCGAACTTCGTCAGCATTTGATATTGAAGTTTGAGTAGCTATACCGGCTAGAATTGCATATGACAAATAGCTTTTCAGTTTTTTCATTTCTAAGTCCTTTTAAAGATACAAGTCTGTTGCTGTTTAAAAGTAGTTAATCACTTTTCATGTCAAATATTGGCCATCGCCGCAGAGTATGGGCGACTCAGCTCCCAATAAACAAGGGAGATTTGCCCAATCACTTAAACTGCTGGTTCTATAGCAATAAAAACAGAAGACAATATCATTATGGACTAGCAATACTGGCTGGAGAATTCCGGGAGAACGTTCCAGAAAGGTTCAGCAAAGCGGCTTAAGTAACCTGAGAGTATCAAAGTCCATTTAATAGATTCCATTTTAAGTGTTAACTAACACTCTTGATGACCAATATACAGAATATAAATGACAAATGAAATCCAAACGACTCAAACTACTCTTTGTTATAGCAGCTATTTAAGCTGCGGAATTTTCTACTTTTTCAGCTTTGATAAAGGCTTTTTTACGCGTAATTATCCATCCCAACACTGGCAGTAGCATCAATGCTAACTGAGCACCGATTGATTCCAGCGTAGGGAACAAACCCAACCAGCTAACAGTCGGTGCTGATTCAAGGTAAGTACTTCCTATCCATCCAGCCACCTGCAATTCGAGTGTCGCCTTGCCGGCAAAGATGATTGAAAGGCTGTACAGAAGTGCTGCTGTTCCAGTGAAGAACTGTTTAAGTGGTAATTTCACAGACAGCTGGAAGATCAATACATAGACTGCTAACAACGCTACCACCGCACATGCAAACCCTGCCATAATGGCATCAAGTTCGCCTCCAGAATCGCTAATCAAAGCTTGATAGAACAAGATCGTTTCCGCACCTTCTCGATACACTGCAAAGAAAGCAACAGAGATAACTGCCCATAAACTTCCTTGGCCTATAGCTTGACCTAAACGATCATTGATATACCCCTGCCATTGTTGCATCTCTCTTCGCGCAAAGAGCCATGCGCTCACATAACTTAGCAACACAGCAGCCACCAGCATGGTCAAACCTTCTAAGGTTTCACGAGCAGCACCACTGTTTTGAATAAGTTTGTTTAAGGCAATAGCCGTAAGGATACTGGCACCCAAAGCTGCCAAAGCACCAAGCCAGATTAGATTAACCTTATCCCCTGCTCCCGCTTTACGGAGATAGGTCACAAGCGCAGCGACTACCAATAAAGCTTCGATCCCTTCTCGTAGTAGAATCAAGAAAGATTGAACAAGTAGTTCGGTAAAGCTAGCAGAAGCACTATCGATCATCGGAGCGACTTCTAATAACGCTTTCAAGTCCTGCCATTGGTTTTGCACTTCGGTTACAGGCTTTCCTGTAACCGCACTGTTAATAAGTCGGCTAAAAGAAAGCTCTATCTGTAACATAGCATCGGTATCAGCTTGGCCTACTGCAAATTCCAATCCTTGTCCTTCAAAATGCCCAAAATAGAGCTGCGAGAAGCGGTTACCAAAATCGATCGCTTGTTCAGGCTGATATTCCTCTGCTGCTTTATCTCCCGCACTTATCAGGTGCAACATAATGGCTGGATAATCACTAGCTGCCTGCGCCGCTGTACCAATAGAAGCACAGAATAGAATTACCCAAATTTTAAATATTCTCATCGTCATATCATCGCTACCAAACGTTTTACGTCTCGCACAAAAAGTGCCTTCCCTTCTGCTGTGTCTTGTTGACCATAACGTACCGCCAAGTACTGATTAACGACCTGTTCCAGAGCAGGATATAGCTCTGGCTTTTCAACTTTTACCCGATTCAACCACTGGCTTGGACATTCGCCGTCTAAACAAGCTAGATCCAACTTACCAAACCGTTCATTTAACTGATCAAAAGCACGACTAACAGGGTCAACTTTCGCTTTCTTAACGTGTAAAAAGAGCGCATAGACGATCGCTAAAAGCACTAAGCCCAATACACTCAAGGCAAGGAGGTTTTTCCAATCGACTTTGCGTAAACCAGACTTTTTAAGAAGCTCAACTTGACGATCAGGGTTGTAATTTAAAACCCAAGTTTCCACACCCGAGCTTAGTTTTTTCAGCCAGCTCCAACTGGAGGTAGATTGCTTCTCCGTGTCTTTAACTGATTTAGACTTAGCTTGAGATTTTTCAGCTACAGGAGCAGCTGTCGGTTTCGCTTCGGCCGACTGAGTTTGCTTCTTCGTCTTAATCTTAGATTTCGGTGCGGCTGACTTCTCTGGTGGTACGACTAGGTCTTTGCTTTCGATACGCTGCCATCCTATATCATCACTCCAAGCTTCAACCCAAACGTGGGCATGTTCCTGCTTAACTACGACAAAGTCAGTCAGCGCTATTAAACTCCCCCCGCGATAGCCACTAATCAGACGTGTAGGAATACCAGCAGCCCTAAGAATCATTGCGGTACTAGAAGCTAGATGCTCGATCGTTCCAGTTTTTTCATCAAAGAAATATTGATCAAGACTGTGAGCACTTTCCTCAATATCTGAGGTTAGCGACATTTGATAGCCATTTGAGGCGAGATGGGTGTACAACACATCGATCTTTTCTTGATCGGTACCGTATTTAACCGCCAACTCCTCACCAAAAGCTTTCAAACGCGGGTTAGAATTTTCTGGATAAGTTAAATACGCTGCAAATTCCTGTTCAGAAGGTTTGCGACCGCCACTGTATTCCAGCCAAGCAAAGATATCGTATTTAAATTCCCAGCTAACTTTACGAATACCTAACAACTGCATATCTTTCGATATTAGTGCTTCAGGTGTTTGGCCTGTCGGTAGATCTAAGGCATATAACCAATGCCCAGCATGAGGAGAAACTCGAGCTTCGTAATGGACCTTATCACGCTTACTGGTTAGAACTTGCTCCACTGCTTCTTGTCCGCGGTAAGAACCCTTAAGCAGATTACTTCGCTTATCCCAATTATCCGGTAAACTCCAACTGACTCCGTCATAGTCGCTAAAGACCGGGCCTCGCCAATACATACGGCTCTTATAGGGCACATAACCACTAAATTCGGCGACTAATACTGGTGTATCACTACGTTTTAAGCGACTCACCTCACCGGCTTTGAGTGATCCCTTTAGGCCAATATCTGTAGCATCTTGATCGATTGCCAGCTCAATAGGTAAACCAATGGCTAAGCCTAAATCCCACAATGGCCCCTGTATCCGAGGCATAGTGATAAACAGCACTACCGTAATCGGTAATAGAGCTATGGAAATAAGACCACTTTTCTTCAACAACTGTCCCGCTGATAGACGTGCTTCAAAATCATTTATGGCAATTAAACAGGTGATCATCAAAACACCCGTCATCATTAAAAATGCCATTGCAGGTAAGCTAGGTAGGTAGAGGCTACTCAAAGCCGCTAACAAGGTACTCGCCAGAGTAACGACCCTATATTCACGAAGCGTATTCGACTCAGCCCATTTTAAAATTAATACCGCATATAGGACTGAAAGAACGGCTGTCGCATTGAACCAGCCTTTGCCATTTAGGTGAATGAGGGAGATACAACCTAATAAGCAGGTGATCAGAACTACCCAGCGTATAACAGGCTTATGTTTAATTTGCTGATGGGTAGCGATAACGGCAACAGAACCAAGTAAGAGAACAAAGCTAATGTGCCCCCATGCAGGAAGAGCGCTTAACAGTAATAAAATAAGGCTCAATAATTGAGCACGAGAGGAGAAAAAGCCGATCACGACACGACCTCCTCTGGCATCATGGCTAACTCACTTAAACACTGCTGGGCGTGCTGACCTGTTCGATTAGGATCGATCTCCTTGGCCGGTAGTCTCAAACCAAACTCTCGACCCGCTTGCTGGCACTCCAGTACCCAATGGCAAAGGCAGCTGATTCGGCTCTCATAATCCAAGCCTTGAGTATTGTTCCAATCCAGCCACAAGCTAGGGTCACCATCAGCACCATCAAAATGCTTAACCTGCAGTTGACCTCTACGTGCTACTGCGCGCCAATCAATGCGTTTTAAGTTATCCCCAGCTTGGTACTCGCGAAGTCCATCTAGCTCCTCTGCTTCTGATTGGGAATGCGCTGCACTTCCACTCGCAGGCTGATCTAATGCTGCAAGATCTTGCGCTTCGGGATAGATTAAAACT
The DNA here is from genome assembly GCF_047778075.1 of Neptuniibacter sp. QD57_21. Lineage (GTDB taxonomy): Bacteria > Pseudomonadota > Gammaproteobacteria > Pseudomonadales > Balneatricaceae > Neptuniibacter. Next base: position 2,915,385 of record NZ_CP180549.1, read on the forward strand.
TCAGGTAACTGCGCTATTTTTCGTTTAAAGGTAAATAAGCCTAAGGGCCAAATACAGCTCATTTCTAATGGCTGCTCTATCGACAAACCTCTCTTATCAGTATTGAGGTCTAAATTCCAAATTTGAGTTGTATCAGCAGGTAGGTGGAAGTAACGATCGCTGCCATTTAGCTCGATATAAAGGTGGTCAGAACCCACCAGATCTTTAACCGATATTTGATAATTAATTTTTTGGCCTAAATGAACAGGCTTAACCCGAACATTAACGACTTCTATGCCATTCATATTGCGGATCACAAACCAGACAGAAAGAAGGAATGCCGCCATTAGGAAAAAGCACAAAGTAAAAATCAGGTTATTACTGAAATTAATCGCTATCAGTAACAGCGCAAACAGCATCAGCAAAAAACCGATGCCTAAACCTGTTGGAGCTATACGCCAGCCTTTCATCGTGGAACAGCAACCTGTTCTAAAATTAGCTGACCATTTTCCAGTGGACTACAAGCACCGCTAATACGTTGTAAACGATGACCTGCAACATAAGGAAAAACAGCTTGAATATGCGCAGGCAACAGGTGTTCTGAACCTTCCAACCATGCCCAAGCTTTAGCTGCGTTTAGCAATGCTAAACCTGCACGTGTGGATAAGCCATTGGTGAAATGATTACTTTCACGGCTGAACTGCAGTAATTCATACAGGTTAGCCAACGCGGTTTCACTACATCCAACGCCGCTTGCTTGCTTCTGATATTGCTCTAGCTGTTCAATATCGATCAGGCTTTCAACCTGATTCAGCAGGTCACGTCGACTTTCTCCTGCTAATATTTCTAACTCCGCAGCCTTCACTGGATACCCCATTTGAATCCGCATTAGAAAACGATCCAATTGAGACTCAGGCAAAGGCGCAGTACCGATCTGTTCAGCTGGGTTTTGAGTCGCTATAACAAAGAACGGGTTGGGTAACTTACGTGTCTCACCCTCTAGACTGACCTGTCGCTCCTCCATCGCTTCTAACAACGCACTTTGTGTTTTAGGCGTCGCGCGATTGATCTCGTCAGCTAAAAGAAACTGGGTAAACACAGGTCCTTCAACGAAATGGAAAGACTGACTTTGCGCTTGGTAGATTGATGCACCAAGCAGGTCTGCAGGTAACAGATCATTGGTGAATTGAACCCGGTTATAATCCAATCCAAGCACTTTCGCTAAGGAATGAGAAAGTACAGTTTTACCCATCCCCGGAAGATCTTCTAAAAGCAGATGCCCATTAGCCAATAAGCAGGTAAGCGACAATTTAATTTGTAACTCTTTACCCAGAATCAGCTGATTTAACTGCTGGTAAACCGGCTGTAATTCACTTCGAACGGACTGCGTTTCTAAGTGCAAATTTAATGAGGTCACTATCACTGCTCCAAAGGCTGCTTATTTCAGGCAATAAAAAAACGCCAGCTGTCTCAGCTGGCATGAGTCATTTATAGGGATTTAAGGAATTTAACGATCGCTTCACGGTCAGCTTGTTCAAGCTTAGTGAAGTCCTGTTTAGACTGTTCAGCTTCGCCACCATGCCAAAGAATCGCTTCTTCCAAGTTACGCGCGCGGCCATCATGCATAAAGCGGGTATGACCGTTTACAGTCTCAACCATACCTATGCCCCACAATGGTGGTGTTCGCCATTCGTAACCATCCGCATCAAATGATGGACGATGATCAGCTAAATCCGGCCCCATATCATGAAGAAGGAAGTCTGAGTAAGGGTGAATGGTCTGATTATGTAAGCGACGCTGACGTTGTTCAGTACCTGTTACAAAGGTCTCTCGGTGACAGGATTCACAACCGGTATCTTTGAATAGTTTTTCTCCACGGATCACATCCGGGTTATCTAGATAGTCACGCCCTGGAACACCTAGGAATTCAAGATACGTTGTCACAGCATTCATTTGCTGTTCGGTCATTTCAACCGGTGCATCGGTTGTACCAGACAAAGCTTCTTTACATGCTGTTTGTGTACTTGTGCAGGTTTCAACTGGGAACAATGGATTAGTAACACCCACATCATTCACAGCGGCATCCATACCCTGCTGATTCAACGTTGGGGTCTCAGCTTTCCAACCATATTTACCAATCATGTGTTTGTTGAACTCAACACTCCACACGTTGTTCACCTTACCGGAAATACCATCACCGTCTTTATCTTCAGGATCCGCATATTCCAAAATTGATTTGTCTGTAATCGCATCAATCAGACCCATACCGATCATAAATGGTGCTATACGCGGCGAGATCATCGCATCATCACCTAACGGACCGTAGTTCTGTTCTGGGAAACTATAGATAGGCTTTAAAAGACGGTACTCACTGCCATCAGCGTAATAACCGACAATCTCCTCATAGGTAATATCTAAAGAAATCTCTGACTGATGACCTGGAATAGAGTTATCTGCTAACTGGCCACCATATACTGGATGAGGTTTGGGACCTCCATGTTTCCCTTTACCCGGCACAGATACACGAAACAGTAGGCCTTCCATTGGTTTACTAAGATCCGTTGGCGGTGCAGCGCGACCATCAGCGATATGACAGGCTTCGCAAGATACCTGATTAAATAGGGGCCCTACACCATCCGCATCATAGCGATACCCGCTTTCGACCGCTGGTGAAAAAGGTCGTTCGAAAACACCATCACCATCATCAAAGGTGGCTTGCAACTGCCAAGGTAAATTTTGCGCTTCAGACACAAAAGAAACATCACCGAACATAAAGTGAGTTAGATCACCACCCGATAAAGCCTTAGGATCTTTATCTTTTAAGTAATCTAAAGCAGCCCAATCATCACCATAACCGGAGAGAGGCTTAATTTTTGATTCGTATACGGTATACCCCAGTACACCTAGGCTAACGGCAAGAACACCTAAACCTGCTTTTAATACTAGGCTTGGCGATTTTTTATTATGCTCAGACGATTCTGAGATAACAGAGGAAGTCATGGATGGCTCCAGTTTTAATATGCATTAGTATTTTTCCAACGACCTGATTTTAGGCCTGCTTAATGAAGGAGCACCGCTAATCACACTCACCACGAGCGCTGATAAGCAAATACAACTTCAGGAAGTAGGAAAGCAACTAACACCACATCACCCTTTGATGCTGGGCCAGAAACCATTCTTACTGTTTGAGCTTACACGACTGTCAAAAGATACAAAGAAACACTATTTAATGATGTTTATGAAATAGTGAATACAGACAGATATAACAACTCATAAATAAAGGCGCGAATTTTAATAAAATTTTATCTAATTTACAAATGAGAATCGTTTCTCCTTGTGCAATTTATGCTGTCTATACTGCCCTGCATCAATAAAAATAAGAGTTGGATTTATGACAGGGATAACCACGCTGAAAGTGCTTACACTCATTACCAAGCTATACACGGGATACGCATATAGCTTGGCGTTTATTTTTCAGAGTAGCTTGGTGTTGATTCTAGCTTTCATATCTAGTGCTATTAGCATGCACCTATACCGTAAGATGCAAAATGCAAAAACAGTGTCGAGTACTAAGGTTCAACCGAAATCTCAATCGTTGGTAAGGGAGCAGCCCCATATACCGTAACGATTGAAGACGAAGCAAATAAAACTGATACAGCATCGACTGGATTGCTATTATCACAAACCCCATCAGATGTATTACTATCTGCGACAACCGAGAAATTTACATACCCCATAGTGGTTGGAAAATCATGGTCGTTAGTTGTACCAGATGGCATATTTAAATAATCCTCATGATCATCATCCACACCAGTCCAGTTCACGCAAACATCTACATTACTCCCAGAATTGTTTACCAATTCAAATGAAACTGTTTGACCTGATGCCAAATAATCATTTCCTGTTACCAGAGGGAAAGATAGCTCATCTAGAACCGGATAATCCTGTTCAAAAATAAACTCTTTGCTCGAAGAAGGAGATGTAGTGTCCGCTACTCCATCTAAACCAAAGCTTTGTACTTTTAAATTTAAACCTGCTGCATCATTAGACCAAGAATCATTTACACGAGCAAAGTCCCAACCAAAGTTTTTCCAATCCTCATTACTATCGGCACTTCGGTTCCCCCAAGCGTCCCTAAAAACAGGTATTTGACGTGAATTCCCTTCACCATCAGTAATGTTTTCCATACTTGTTGGTTTAAGATAAGGCCCTTGCCAACCTGACTGAGTCACCCAAGCTCCGCCATTATCACCACAATCAGTAGAACTAAAATAACGAGCATCAGTGCAATAACTTTCCATCATTAATTGCCTTAACTCTGTAGGTAACACCCCCATATCAGTAACATAACCACTGATGATAGGTTGACTATTCACTGTCCGACTATCATCACCCACAACCGCGTAGCGAATCATACTTACGCGCGTTTTGGTCGTTTCAAAACGCTGTTGATTAGTTTCCTGAACAACAAATTCGGTCGCTAAAGAAGCGATCAAGCCCATTACAGCAACGACAACCACAAGCTCCAGCAAGGTAAAACCATGCTGCTTATTTACAACATTTTTCATTATGGATTCACCCTTAGAATATGAACGATATCATTTGTCACACCATCAGTAAGATCAGTATCTAATTCACTATCAGTCCCTGCACTTACCAATGCGATGCAGCCATTACCTGTATCCTTACAGTCTTCTACAGCATTATTGTTATATGCAGTAAAATATCCGTAAGCACGACCAGATGATTCGCGTGTAATCCAGTTCCCCTCATCTAATACGATCGAGCAAACAGAAAGACTGTTATAAGAGGTCTGACGTTCAAAAGGATCTGTTAATCCCAAATAACTTTTATCTACATCTAGCACAGCCAAATCACAATCTTCACTACTGAGACGTCGTTGCGATCCGATTGTGAGATATGGACCATGCCACCCTCTTCCTGAATTTTCATTCCACGATAAACGTTCATAAGGTGTATCTGCGCCATCAACCTTATCATCACCATTTGAATCTAAAACTTGTGGACTATTAAAAAGCCAAGATAGGTTTTCTACATGGTTATATAACGTTTTCTGAGAACCTGCATCTGATCCAAACAATGCATCACCAGAAAAAATACCCTCTTTCGGAAAATACCCCGTATCCTCTTTAAACCGATAAATCGCTGAAGCAATACGCTTCATTTCAGTTTGCACTAACTGTTCCTGAGCATCCTGCTCATAACCATCCATTGCCACAGCCGCGATACCCGCCATAGCTGCTAATACAGAGACAACCACCAGCAGCTCGATAAGGGTAAAACCTTGTTGGTTTTTCTTATTTGGGAAATTATGTTGATTAGACATTACACAACCTCCTCTACTTGCTCAGATTGACTCTGATTAAGCTGCAATAGTTCTGGAATATTCAGTAGCTCAGTTTCAGCTTGTTCAACTAAACCAAGTACGCGCTCTACTTCATCTATATCCGTTAAACCTGCTTTGAGCTTGTCCAGTGCAGAACGACGAAGGTCGGCAATACCATTGGCATCAGCATAGGCTTCAATATCTGCGTCAGTAGCCCCATCTGCGATTAAACGCGATAAGGTATGAGTCACAGGTAAAACCTCGAAGATACCAATTCGGCCTTTATACCCTGTAGGGTTTCCTTCTCCGGTTTTAGCTCGATAAAGCTCTAGTCCTTGTAGTTCATCGTCCTTAAAACCGATTGCTAATAAACGTTCTTTAGGCACCTCTGCTCGTTCACGCTTTGCAGGATCAAGCTTACGAAGTAAACGTTGACTGATGATCAAGCTCACCGTCGAAGCGATGTTGTAAGGATCGACCCCCATATTGCGCAAGCGCGATATCACTTTAGGTGCTGAGGTTGCGTGAAGTGTAGATAAAACAAGGTGACCGGTATGCGCAGCTTTAATCGCTGAATCGATCGTTTCGTGATCACGCATTTCACCTAGCATGATGACATCCGGATCTTGACGAAGAATCGTACGAGCTACATTGGCAAAGGTTATACCCTGCTTCTGGCTGACATTGATCTGATTAACCCCTGGCAAGTTAATTTCGATCGGGTCTTCGATAGTGTAGATATTGCGCTGCTGGCTGTTTAACTGCTTTAACAAGGTATACAAGGATACGGTTTTACCGCTACCAGTAGGCCCGGTAATTAGAATCATCCCTTGCTGCTTTTTAGTTGCTTGCTGAGCCAATTGAATCTGACTTTGATCCATACCTAAATGATCTAAATTCAGCAGCTCTTCTGGCAGATAAAGCATACGCAGAACGATAGTTTCACCGAAGAGTGTCGGCGTAACCGAGCAACGGAAATCTAAACCCACTTTATCTGTGATCATCATACGGAAACGGCCACTTTGAGTACCCCGATGTTCCGCGATATCTAAACCAGAAATAACTTTAAGACGTATGGTCAGCAAGTTACCAAAACCGCGAGGCATAGAGGTGAGCTCACGCATTACCCCATCGGCACGTACACGAATACGTAGCTTTTCTTCGTAAGGCTCAAAGTGAATATCAGAGGCACCTTCGCGCACTGCATCCAACAACAAACCATTTAGATAAGACGGTGCCGTTTGATCGTTATAAGTATCTGTACCCTGATCAAATCTATCCGCATCAGATTCATTAGCCGCAAAAATCAGGTTATCTGCGCTAACATCGTATTTTGTTAAATCAAATTGCATAATTTATCTCCCGACCTTAACCTGCAGAAACCTGCATCATCGCTTTGAAGAAGGCGTAATAGACGCCACCTACTAGACCACCCACAACTAATGTCATTGCAGGCTCAATCATTGCGATCATCCGTTTAATTCGAGCTTCCGCCTGATCTTGGTAGTAACGCCCGAGCTCCAACATGACATGTTCCAGCTCACCACTACGCTCACCGATACCCGCCATGTGTTGAACCATCATGGGAATATTTCGTTGGTTAAGGCCTACAGCTAAACTTCGACCGGCCAGAATTTCATCACTGGCATGAGAGAAACAAAGTGATAAGCGGTCGTTACCCACAACCGAGCTCACCACTCGAAGAGATTCAAGTACCGTTAAACCACTGCTTAATAGCATGGACATAGTCCATCCCATCTGAGCCATACCAGAGGTTTTAATCGAATTACCGACAAGAGGAAGGTTGATCAAAACACGATCGATAATGGCCTTACCAACCTTAGTGGTGTAAGCCACTAAAATCGCAAAGATAACCACACCAACCGTTACACCGAGGTAAAAGCCATAATCGATTAACCAAGCCGAGACATCCATCATAACTTGAGTTGCAGCAGGTAATTGCTGCGATTTTCCCTCGAGCAACTTGGCAAATTTCGGCACAATGCTCAACGCTAAGAAAAGAGTCACACCAAGCGCTGCGGTCACAACCAGAACTGGGTAGATCAAACTAGAAACAAATTGACGCTTCAGCGCAGCACTTCGCTCAAGCGAATCAGCCAAGCGCTCTAGTGTCATTTGTAATTCACCCGACGCTTCACCTGAAGCGATCAACTTGGCCACGATTGGCGGGAATTTACTGCCCTGCTTTTCAATCGCATTTGCAAAGCTACTACCGCCCTGAATTGCCACTAGAATATTGATCAAGCTATTACGCAGTTGAATCTTTTCGGTCATTTCCGAACAGAGCTCTAAGCCCTGCATTAAGGTGTTACCCGAGCGCAGCATTAGAGATAACTGGCGGAAGAAAATAACCTGGTCCGCGGCACTGGCGCTGGTATAGCGTTTAATTGAGATATAACTAAAAATCTTTGCGATAAAGGCAATCAAACTGAAAGCTTGGCCTCCCGCATCAAGCTTTAGGACATGTAAGGAGCGTGACCGTAATTGTGCGGTTGCGTCTGCAGCACTATTCGCTTCAACAGTGCCTTGACGCTCACGTCCCTGAGGGTCCAACGCTTTATAGCTGAACTTCATCAGATAGTTTCTCCTAATACAGATGCATTGCTTCTTGAAGGCTTGTTGTGCCTTCTAGCACTTTATCTCTGGCGTCTTGCCAGAGAGTACTGAGCAGACCTGCACCCGCAGCGGCTTCTGCTATCTGTTCATCTTCAGCACCCGAATGGATCAATAGCTCTATCTCTTTATCAATCCATAAGGTTTCATAAATACCTACACGTCCCCGGTAGCCACTACCGGTGCACTGAGGGCATCCATGGTTGCGATACAGAGTAATATCTTCACTCTGAGACAACTGAAGAATCTCACGCTCTCTCTGATCAGGCTGATAAGCCTCTTTACAGTGAGAACATAAACGACGTAACAATCGCTGAGCTAATACCCCAGCGAGCGTTGAAGAGATGAGGTAACGGGGACACCCTATATCAATAAGGCGGTTGACCGTGGCGACGGCGCTATTCGTATGTAAGGTGGACAGCACCATATGCCCAGTCATCGCTGCGCGAACCGCGGTCTCGGCCGTTTCGTTATCTCGAATTTCACCTACTAACATCACATCAGGGTCGTGACGTAGGAAAGATCGTAAGGCTTTGGAAAAGCTAACTTTTTCGGATACCTGAACCTGTGTAGTACCTTCAACAACCTGTTCAATAGGATCTTCAACCGTGAGGATATTTAACTGCGAAGCATCCAATTCACGCAGGGATGCATACAGCGTTGTACTTTTACCACTACCCGTAGGCCCCGTTACCAGAATAATGCCGTGAGGTTTGGCTAAAGCTTGCTTCATTGACGTGAGGATATGATCCGGCATACCCAAATCAGATAAGGTCTGACCTGCAGTACTTTGACCTAGAACCCTTAAGGTTGCTTTTTCACCCCAACGGCTAGGGATGGTCGCGACACGGAGCTCAACTTCATCAACCTCAAACCAATCTTGAATCTTGTAGCTAAAGCCACCATCCTGCGCCATATTTTGCTCAGCGATATCGAGGCCCGCAAGCACCTTGATACGCGACATCAGCGACTCAGAAAGCTCTTTACTGATCGGCCGTTCATAACTTTGCATCTTGCCATCGACTCGCATACGTAACAGCATGCCCGTCTCTTGAGGCTCGAAGTGAAGATCCGTTGCCGAGCAGATATACGCCTCTTTCATAATGTCATCAATAATCGTGACTGCATTCGCACCGATCTCATAAACATTAAAATGTTTACGAATGATTGATTCGATTAATGCTGGATCTGCTAACGCCGGTGTCGCACGTTTACCTATGATTCGCTGAACCGTATCCAAGCCCATACGATCATCGGGATCTGATAAAAGCACATATAATTCGCCTTGATATCTCACCGGAGCAAACATCCGCCGAAGCAATGTGTCAGCGTTAAATGGATTGAGCAAGTTAGTGTCAATCTCGATCGATTCACGATCTAGGAAGGGTAATGAACGGCTATCAGCTAAAGCTTGATACAAAGCCGTTTTGGGATAACGGCCTGTTCGGCACAACAGCTCAATCAAGTCGGTCCCTGATCGTCGAGCACTACTTTTAAGTTCAGGCAGCATTATCGGGTCAATTAGACCTGCCTGAGTACCGGCATTGAGCAAACTATTTTCTTGTGCAGCCATTATTGACCACCCAGCATACGCTCAAACGAACCAATATCTCTACACAAACTCCTGCCCGATTCGAGGGTAATCTTCTTCGCCGCAACTAAACGCGCAAGTGCCTGATCTAAAGTCTGCATTCCCTGCCGAGTACTACTCTCCATCACTGAATAGATTTGTTTGGATTTTGCGGATTCAATTAGGTTGGCAACGGCCGTGTTCACCATCAAAATTTCAGCAACAACCGCTCGACCTTTGCCGTTAGCCGTAGGTACTAAATTTTGAGCTACAACCGCTTTTAAAGCATGAGCGATACGTTGACGGGCAACACCTTGTTCGTTACCCGGGAAACTACCAATCAAACGTTCGACAACACCCACCGCATCATTAGTATGCAATGTTGAAAATACTAGATGACCGGTTTCAGCCGCTGTTAGCGCTGTTCGCATGGTCTCGAGGTCTCTCATCTCTCCGACCATGATTACATCAGGATCTTCTCGCAGCGCCGCTTTTACTGCACTGGCGAAGTCAGGTACATCCGTATAAAGCTCACGCTGGTGCACAATAGATTGCTTATTTTGGTGAACAAACTCCACCGGGTCTTCCACTGTCAAAATATGCTTAGCTTGATTCTCATTGATACTATTGAGTATAGCTGTCAGTGTCGTTGATTTACCGGAACCTGTCGCGCCGCAAACAAGGACCAAACCACTTTTTAACTCAGCCAGATAATCCATCTGTGGTGGCAAACCCAGCTCTCTGGTGGTTTTTAATCCACCATCTAAAAAACGGATAGCTAAAGCGGTATTACCTTGTTCTCTGTAGGCATTCACCCTAAAACGATGTCCAGCCTCCGTACTACAACCCATATCTAATGTTTGGTCGTTTTGAAATTGCTCTCGCTGGGAATCACTCATCAACGCATAGGCCATCTCATCCACCAGCTCAGATGAATATGGCTCTTCATTATTACGCGTAATTCGCCCATGAATACGATAGGTTGCAGGAAGGCCGACAGAGATATGAAGGTCAGAGGCTTCAAGACGAACACAGTCATCCATTAACTGCTGAATTTGATTAAGACTACTCATACAACGCCCTAGATCCGCAATTCCATCTCTACTTTTAACAAGCTATTTTGATCGTTGAGCAATTCAATATTGAGATCACTCACATAGACCTGATATTTCAATTGATTAAGTCCATCAACAAAGCTCACTAAATTTAAAAATTGACCACTTAAAACCAGCTTAAATACTGGCCGCTCCTGTAAGTAATCTCGGAGCTGCTCGCCAGATAATTGAACTACTTCAACACTAGGTTTCAGTTCGCTTGCTTTCATCCGAGCCACACGCAGTTGGTTAGCATAAGCGAGTTGAGTAAGTTCTAATTTCAGAGCTTCACGCGCGGTTGCATCGCCAATTGGCATCAATGAATTGGCATAGTCTTTTAGAGATGATTCCTGCTTTTTAAGCTGCCCCTCTAGCTTAGATAAAACCTGGTCACTGATTCCCTCTTCCAACTCTGGAGCCTTAAACTCCCCGATACGCTTTTCAATACGGTCAGCTTTGCGATTCGCCATTTTTTCGGTATGAAACATCGCCTGCCAAGTCTGCGCTGCATAAAACATGTAACCCGCCAGCAGAGCAAAAACAGTCAGAACAAGCACTTGTTTCCGCTCTTTACTGGATAGATTGAGGTACTTTTCCTTCACCCAGTTCATTTCTGACCCTCCGAAATATAAGCACTGACCTTCTGCCTTAGCGTGATATTCACTTGATAAGGGGCAAAGTCACTTTCATCTAAATTCTCATGCTGAGAGACATCAGAGCTAAACACTTGGTAATCAAGAGGAACCATTACTTTATTTAGCGCACTGACAAATTCCTGCCCTTGCGTATCCCGATGAGCCAATGCGGCAATCATTAATAACCCTTCGGACTGCGTAATGCTTTGAATGCTGACACCTTCAGGAGTCACCAAAATAAGTGACTTCAAAAGAATATTGATCAGGTTTTTATCTCGCGGAAATTCTTTTCCAAGAAGAATTAACAATTTTGAATTTAGAGCTACTTCTTCTTTCGCTTCTATAATTTTTTGCTTTAAATGAACTTGTTCAGCAGCAATTCCAGAAAATTGTTGTTTGAGTTTACTGTCTGTTTCAAAACGAGTATTCAACTGATCCAAACGCTCTTGTTGCTGCCACATATTCCAATGCATCCACCCAAGAAAGCCCATCATCAAAAAAGCCACAGCTACAGCGGCAGATATTTTTAGCACTTTCGGTGCAAGTAGCTTTTTAAAGAAAGAGACTTCGGCATCTTTTGCAGGAATCCAGCTCAATCTCGCTTTGGCGACATGATTTAAAAAGTGCTCTGCAGCGCCTGCGATACCAAGCAGTGCCTCATTAAAGAGATGCTCAGGTTTTGGAATATCCAACCCTTCAAAATTTAAGGTTTCTATATCTAGGGCTGTGCTATTAGATAAAGCAAAAAGAATTTCATCTTTCTCTTTACCCTGAAAATTGACATAGAGCTTGTGCAGATCGGACGGAAGAACACCTAATAAACGCTGAATTTCATCCTGACGCACGTCTCCATATTGACGCTCTTCAACACGAATTTCATTTACCGCGCTTGGACCACCTGTAATAAAGGCTAGCTGTTCTTGATGAATTTCCAATAAAGCTTGCTGGGGATCAGAGCAACGCTGAGCAAGCATCGCAAAACTACTACCTACCGCAGGATAAAAAGCCTGCAATTTAATACCATTAAGGTTAAAAGCCCCAACCCAACGACGGCGAACAGACTTGCTCATACCACTAACTAACCATTTATGAGCACTATCACCGTCATCGTCTTTACTTAACAACGCTTCATCGCTTAAACCTTGTGTAAGTTGTGGCTCCTCAGCCTGCCAACCATAGGCCAGATCATCATCAACTGCGATAAGTTTGCCTTGCAGGACAAAACACTCTTCTAATTGCTCATGGGTAATATAATTAAGCTGTACAGCAAGATCGCCGAATCTCAGAAGCCCCTCTTGCCCGCCCTGGCTTTGCCTAATTTGAAGCTCTTCGACTAATTCATCTCGCTGGGAGGCTGTTAAGTAACCACGCTCCACCAGCATTGATCCAATTAACCAGTGTTTATTTTGCTGAGTTAAAGTGCCTTCCAACTCCCAACGAATAAGCTCGCGCATTTCATCCTCAGAGCGAGGACGCAATGGACTAACGGGGAGTTCAACAATGGAAGAGATTACACTAGGAGTAACTAAGATAGCTTGCTTGGGAAGGCGCTTATGATGCAGCTTAAGCTGATCAACGACTTCTGCGATGGCACGGGTAAAATCAACATTATTCGATTCCGCTGCAGGACCGAGCAATGCCCCATGACGAGCATCACAAACTAAAACCCCACGCAATCCAAAGCTACCAGCCTGAAAGGCTAAAAGATTGTAACTAGCGCCCGGCGTAGGTAAACGAATCCCACTGATGAGGGATTTAAATCGACTTTCTTTCTGCTCTGCAGCAACAAGTTCAGGATCGACGATATCATTTTGATCAGAAGCCTTATCATTTGCCGTTGATAAATATGGGGACTCACCAACAACCCCTTCTTTATCCATCAAACCAGGCTCAAAAGGATTAACTAAATCATGTTCATCTAAAGGCAACTCATCTAGATGATTTTCATCATCAAGAGGTGGCTTTCGCTTTAAAAACTTTTGCAGCACTGACATTAAGTGGATACCAAGAGAGAAAAGAATTAATCCAAAGTTTTTTCTTGAGCAGCAACGATTACTAATCGCGGCCCGTTGGAGTAGTTATAGATATGCATGGCATAAAACTGCACAGGCTTTTCTAATTCTATTTTTTTCAACATTTTTGCTGCTTCATGAGTGACGTACACCCCTAAAACAGGGCCATTTTTCAAACCTACAAAAGCACTGTGGTCAATATTGGGGAGCTCTTCATCCCTTTCCCAAAGCTGCAAGGCATCGTAGGCCAAAGAAAACCTTCCAGGTTTAGGACGAGCCATTAGTAATGCCTGAAACTGAATTGCTTCAGGTTGAAGCATGAGGCGCTGTTTTTTTTCAGCCATCGTTGCAGATACATAATTAGCCTTAACAAAGGTAGCTAATTCGATACTACGATAGGTGTCTCGCAGCTTATCTAATGAAGAATCAGCATGTAATTGCAGAGAAAAAAAGAAGAAGAACAAAAAATAATAGCGCATGATCTAACCACAACGTTGATACTAAAAAGCCGGTCAGGATGACCTAACCGGCTTAAGGGTTATCCGGTTAAACCGAATTAGATAGTGTTACGAGTACCGTCCCACTCACCCAGTTCTTCTTCTTTAGTATCACCAGCGCCATCAACGATCGCAGAAAGCACTACCTGATCACCAGCATTGATGGAGCCTGCACCGTCAAAATCACCCACGTTGAATAGTGCAACAAAACGGTTGTATTCAGTTTCAGATACGTGGCGGTATACAGGAACAGAAGTCATACCACCTAGATCGTTAGCATTAAACAAGTTAGAGGCAGGACCTAGACCTACAGCTAAGAACGCTTTACTTGTTGCCGTTGCCAAGTTAGTACCATCATACTCAACAATACCAGCAGCTACAGGCTGACCAAGAAGACGCTCTTCACCACCTGTCCAGAATGCAGCCTGATCGCCTGCAGCTAGAGTACGAGCAAAGCCACAACCGTTACCATCAGGAGTAAGGAAGATGTTACCCGCTACAACGTGGTTACTACGAGAAGCGATTGTTGCCTGCATGTTTACATCAGTACAAGCATCACCAGAAGCAGTTACGAAGCCATGAACTGCATCATCACCTTGGTCTTCACCTAAGTACTGAAGCTGCGTCACACCACCTGCATCCAGAATACCCACAATGTCTGCGGTCAATGCAATCGTATCAATATCTTCAATCGCCAATACGCTCGATGCAGTCGCTGCAGTTACACCAGCGGTATCAGAAGTAGCAGCAACGAGTAGTGAATCATAGTTGTTTGGTAACGTATTCTTGTTTAGTACACGGAAAGTACGAACACCTTTGTTTAGCTCATCCATCATTGCAACGTGAGCTGCTGCAGATGCACGTGCGTCCGTATCTTGAAGAGCGATAGCCGCAGTACCAGCGATAGCCGCAAGAATTGCTACAACAACGAGTAGCTCAAGCAGTGTAAAACCGCCCTGCTTAGCTTTAAGTGAACGGAATTTAGAACGAAGCTCGGCATCTTGAATCTGAGATTCTTCAACTTTTGCAAAACGAGCCATTAGCGCTTCGCGCTTTTCCATTAGAGATTTCAACATTTTTATAAATTCCAGTTTCTAAAACGATTTTGGGTTAAGACTGTTTGACGTAAGAGCTGACTCTCCCCCAGAGAGCTACGGCATCTCACCCAGTCCGATTTAGAACGCTTCCCTTGGCGCTGCTTCTACCGCGAAACTAAGGCCACCCGCCTTGCACCATTTCAGAGCAATTCCTTTTACTCCTACTGCAGCTAAACTGCATACCTGATCTCTCAGGCAAAAATTAAAAAGAGACTCACGAAGAAAGAAGATCTCTTTTCAATAAAGCTTTAATTGGCGATTCATTCGCCAAAGCACTGTCGCAATCCAGTACGTAACGGTACTGTTTACCACAATGCAGAATCACTTCCTTTTGACCACGACGTAGAATTTTGATTTCTACACCAATATCTCCATAGCCGTCGTGACTAAATAGATCCGTGTAGAGTTCAAATAACTGACCCAACACTTCTTTATGCTGCTCAAGCTTTGCCAATTGCTCAGCTTGGTTACTACCCGTTTGAGTTTGCACTTGATTCACAACACTACCTTTATATTTTTCACTCAATCTTAAAGTTGAGTTTATAAGTAAGCTTCCGTGCTTTGATTTCCAATCAATCTAAGTGCGAATCATTATCATTATTGCCATCATATATGTCAATAGCTTAATTTACGTTTTTTACATTTAAGTAAATCAGTCTTGATATTTAATGGTTGGAATATCCGATTTATCAGCCAAATCAAACTCAATAAAGTAGCCTGACTGATCTTCACCACTAACAGACTCAGTATGTGGATATACGTATAGAGAAATTGCAGAAGCAGGCTTGATAGAAGCACCTACCTCAAATGCGGTATGAGACTGATTCGTTTGATTCAGCGTACAGCCCGATAGAATAAGCACACAAGCAAACGCTAGAAATTTAGTTAAAACAGCCATCATTGCTTCCCTTTACTATTTACTTCAGCGACAACTTGGTTGAAAGGCATTCTAGATAACAGATACAAATCCCCTTCATCACCAGCCTGCCCAAAAGCTGCTAGTCGCTCTTGACCTGCAGCAGAAGCCAACCAATTACCAGGTAATTCAGTCAGATCAATGGATCTAGACTTATCAAGGTGGTTACGCGCTTTAAGCAAAGTGATATGCAAACCATTTTGCTGCCAACTCCCCACAGGCCAAACACTCAAGGAAGAATCAGAGAAAATAAATGATAGAGGTGACAAGGTTACTGGTACATCGACCAATCCCTTTGGCTTTTCAATATCATCACCTCGACCAATCTGCGCTGCGTAACGCGTTAAGCGAATATAATCGGCAACCGAATACTGTTTTGAATTTTGCGCTAAAGATTGCGCATCAACTTCTGGTGCAAACTCTTTAACCTTTCGGCTTTGATCTTCAGATTCTTCCGGGTTCATCAATACATGGGGGGTGATCAGCATCACGTACTGAGACTTTTCATCCCTTTCCTCTTTAGAGCGAAACATTTCGCCAATAATAGGAACTTGACCAAGCAAGGGAACAACCGTTTCATAGTCAGACTGCTCACTCGTAATCATCCCTCCGAGCGCAATAGTCTTACCGTCTTTTGCAACTACAACAGTTTTCACATTGGATTCCTGAACGGCATCCAGAGGAATCGTTTCTATACGATTAGTTTCAGAATTAAAAAAAGGAAAATTCATACCATTTCTTTCAATACTGGAAGTATCTTGAAATATATCAATTGTCACCGTTCGATCAGCATTGACACTCGGCAATAGAATCAGGGTATTACCGATTTTACGACGCTCGGTTTCTAAGGTTGTTGTAGTACTGGAGGTTCGGTCACCATTATTGTTTGCTGCAGAAAATTCAGTATCCGTTTCTAAATTAACCGGCACAACCTGCTCAGAGCCGATAAACAAGCGTGCTGGTCGATTGTTAGAAGCCAACATCACAGGCTTAGCCACAACTTCTGCTTGATTATTCTGTTCTAAAAAAGCTACTTTCGCAGTTACATAGTTACTGAAGAACTCGTAAAAGCCGCCATCAACTTCGTTAAATCCAAAGCCAGTACTTTTTTTACCTAACAGTTGCGAAAAAGTATTTGTTAGCTCATTTATACCAACCCCACTTGTTTGATACTGAGCATTCCTCAAATCTAAACTACTCGGACTTTGGCTTTCTAATGCCTGATAGTTACCAGTTACATTCAAGGCATCATTAAAACTAAGATCAAAATCCTGCTCATAGCCTTCGCCCACATCTATCTTCACAATCTTCATCTCAAGCAAAACTTGAGGCGTAGGCTTATCACTTTCTTCTATTAAGTGAGCGATTTCAGCCAAAGCATTTTCGTCGCTAGTACGAACATGGAGCAGGTTATGAATTTTGTTGGTTGCTATATAAATTGGTGTTTTCGCGCCCAATAATTTATTGGCGGAATCTTCAGAAACCTCTTCTGCACCACCTAACTGGCGAAGCGCACCTTTTGAAAGTGATTTTTCGGCAACCTGGTTCCCATCAGCTTGATCAAATTCTTCGCGCTCCAATTCTTGGATCTTTATCTCGTTCGAATCATCAGAATCACTATTTATCGTAGTGGCCTCATTGGTATCCCCTACCTCTAGATCCAATCCCTGAAAATCATCATTCCCCTGCTGGAGAGAAAGGCGTACACGATCACCAAATAAGCTCTGAATAGTGACAGCGGTGGTACTTACATTTTGATGACGAAGCGTAAAAGTCCGAATCACGTCATCTCTATAAACCACAATATCATCCTGATACTGCTTCTCAGTCATAATGATGTAACTATTCCCTAACTTGCTATATCGGTACCAAAGGCCCGCCACTCGAGATAGCATTTCTACTGCGTGCTTCAGTTCTGTATTTTGCAATAACAAAGTAACCTTTTCCGAACTAGCCTCTTTTGTTACAGCAATATTCGCCCCCGTCATTGAGGAAAGAATACGAGCGGCATCACGTATTTCAGCATCCTTAAATTCAACAAACTCAATACGAGATCCCGCCTGAACGCTACCCACCAGCAAAGAAGCGACAATTAGGAAAACACTAAAAAAACGTTTCACTGCACTACTACCTTTTCACCCAGACTTCCAAACTCAACAATCAGGTTGAGAGCATTAATCTCTACAACTCGGATCACCATATCGCCACCTAACTGCTGTAAACCGACCTTATCACCTTCATGCACAACAAAGGTTCCTTGCCCTTCAATCTCTAAAAGCCCAGCCTTTTCTTCATCTGATTTGATAAACCCACGAAACTGCATAACAGGCAGCCCTCCTTGATCTTGCTCCCTTTTACCTGCGAGGGTCTTATTTAAAATACTTGAAGCCCCTAGAGACTCTGCCGTTTTCTGGCGTGGAATAAATCTTGGTTTTGCAGCCTTTTGCTCTACCTTAAGCTCTTGCTGTACCAACCTTTCGAATGGGTCTCGATGCCGATTCTTTACTTGCTTATTTAACTTCTGGTTAATCTGCGAGTAATAATCATCAAGCGTTTGCAAATTTTTACCTAGGTCTGTCCTATTGATCAAACGATCAACCACATCAGAGGCTTCTTCAGGCTCAGCGGCAAAAACAACTCCAGACAAGCAGCCCAAAAACACCAAAAAAAAAGTCCTCACTCAGACACCCCAACATCAGGTTATATGCACAAAGCGTGATATTTTAAACTAACCCTTGAAAAAAACAATGATGAGAATCATTATCTATTACTTTCTCAATTAAAGTGATAGGATCTAGATGCAAATGGATTTAGCCCTTCTGGGATTAAGGCTTACGCTTGGCTCAATTTTTATTGTCCATGCTTGTGATAAATTTGGCTTAGAAAGCGTCTGGCTTTTGTGGGAACTCGATAACTGGACCGCCTACTTCACCCAGGCAATCATTCCATTTGCTGAAATAATTAATAGTTTGTTTCCTTTCTTGAACTCCGAACAAGCTTTTTGGCTTGCTCTAATTACAGCATCTATCGAACTAATTGCGGGATGGTGCCTTGTATTAGGTCTAGCAAGCAGAATCGCAGGCTTTTTACTCACATTAATGATGGGCGTCGCAATATACTTTCACTTTCCCCAAGGGTTTTATGGAAGCGATGGCGGATACGAATGGGCAATGCTATGCCTGGGAGGCAGCCAAGTCATCATGCTACTAGGTGAGGGAAACTTTTCTTTATCAGCTCTCTTTAGAGCCGTCAGTACTGAGCAGACAAAATCGATCTAAACTAAAGCCTTTAGCTAGCTCACAACAACCAAACATGGGTTTGATCGTTTAGCTAAAGAAAATATTAACCAACAAATGGAAGAAACATAAAACCTAATGCAACAGCACCAACAAAAGCAATAACTGGAAATTCCAATGCGGATTTATTAACAGGGCTATTCATAACAACTCCCCTTATCAGTAATAGGAATCATTATTATCTAAGAAGAAACCAAATGCAAATAATTCTTATTAGTGAATAATCATTTCATTGGCATCATGTTCTTTATTTCGTCGCTCCCTGTATAATTCTGGCAATCAATATTGCTCGTCAAAGGCACATCTATTTAAGCCAGAGGATTTTTTATGCTGGAGCTTCCACAACTCAATTTAAAAAACAAAGTTTCTCCAGAGGAATGGCAGGTACGGGTAGATCTAGCCGCCTGCTACAGGCTAGTGGAAGATTTAGGCTGGGGAGATCTAATCTATACCCATATTTCAGCAAAAGTGCCAGAAACAGATCATTATCTGGTAAATGCATTTGGCCTGACATTTGATGAAGTTACCGCATCAAACTTGGTTAAGGTTGATCTTGAAGGAAATGTTCTCGACGATACTCCTTTCAATATTAACCCTGCAGGTTTTACTATCCACAGCGCCGTTCACTCTGTACGCAGTGATGCACACTGTGTTCTTCACTTGCATACAAAAGAATCTATTGCGGTAGCTTCCCTAAAATGCGGGCTATTACCCCTTAGCCAATATTCCTGTTTCCAATTGGCTTCATTGGGTTATCACCAGTATGAGGGCCTTGCTGTTAATCAGGATGAGAAAGTGCGTTTAAAAGAAGATTTGGGTAATAACAACCACCTTTTACTTCCTAACCATGGCGCTCTCACCGTTGGTCCGACCGTAGGCGATGCATTTATGCGCATGTATGACCTACAACGTGCTTGTGAAATTCAATTATTAATTCAATCAACAGGTCAAGATGCTATAGAAGTGGCTCCAGAAATCGTTGATGGCATATCTAAACAAGCAAATGTCGTTCATTCAGGAACTACCGGTGGACAGAAGTCATGGCCTGCAATGCTTCGTAAAGCCTACCGACTTGATCCAAGCTTTGCGCAATAATCTGAAAATTACCGAATAATAAGGCTGATTCATGAAAATAAATCGCGTAGAAATTTTTGATATTCACTGTCCGGATCGTCCTGTTTGGAATCCGGTATTTGTTCGAGTACACACAGATGAAGGCATCAGCGGTGTAGGTGAAGCGGGCTTAGCTTACGACCTAGGTCATAGTGCTGCTGCAAACATGATTAAAGAATTTGCAGAAGAGATGCTGCTTGGTCGTGACCCATTCCAAACTGAAGACCTTTGGAACCTAATGCTACGTGGTAGCTTTTGGGGTCTAGGTGGCGGCCCTATTATCTATGCTGCAATGAGTGCGATCGATACTGCGTTATGGGACATTAAAGGTAAGGCTCTAGATCTACCTGTTTACCAACTGCTTGGCGGTAAAGTTAACGATAAACTACGCACTTATGCCAGCCAGCTTCAATTTGATTGGGATTCAGAATTTAAAGCCCTAACAGATCCTGAAGATTATGCAAAAGCGACTGAAAAAGCGCTGGCAGAAGGTTATGACGCTGTAAAAGTCGATCCGATCATGTATAACGAAAAGGGCGAAACCTTCTTCGATCGTACTAAGCTCTTTACTAACAAAGAGATGAAGATGTTCCGCGACCGCTTAATGGCTATCCGTGAAACCATGGGTGATGACGGTGATATCATTTTTGAATGTCACAGTTTGCCAGGCGCTTCAACCGCGATTCAATTGGGTGAGTTGGTCGAAGAAGCACGCTGCATGTACTTTGAAGAGCCAGTGAACTACTTAAACTCGGAGCTGCATAAACGCGTAGCCGACAAAGTAAATGTTCCAATTGCCGGTGGCGAACGTTTGTATAACCGCTGGGGTGTTCGTCCGTATCTTGAAGATCAAAGTCTAGATGTACTACAACCAGATATCGGTTTATGTGGTGGATTTACAGAAACGAAAAAGGTTTGTGATTACGCAGACGTATACGACGTTCGAATTCAAGCCCACGTTTGTGGTGGCCCAGTAGCAACAGCGGCCTCTTTGCATCTTGAAACAGCGATTCCAAACTTCTTAATCCATGAACATCACACCTATGCGATTAAGCAATGGAACCGTGAGCTTTGTATTCAAGACCCTCAACCAGTAGACGGCTTCTTCCAAGTTTCTGAAGAGCCTGGAATTGGTATCGAATTGAACGATGAGGTAGTAATGCGTTCACCGCGTATTGAAGTTAAGTAATTTTCTACTTCATATAAAAAGGGCGCTATCAGGCGCCCTTTTTATTTTCTAATCACGCTAATCGATATCTAACTGGTATATTCGCTTAGCGTTTTCAAATATCAGCATCTCTTTCTCAAAGCCCTTCCACTTCATCTCTTTGAGATACCTCTGCCATAAATCTTCATAACTACAAGCCAATTCAGAAACAGGGAAGTTACTCGCCAACATCACCCGAGTAAGCCCAAATTGCCTAACGGCAAAACTTATAATAGGTTTGGCCTGCTCCGAACTCCAATCACGATTAAACATCTCCCAACCAGAGCATTTAATAGAACATTCTGGATGATGTGCTAGCCGAGTAATCGAGTGCATCCACTGTTCATTCAGCTGTACAGGTGACCCGCAATGGTTAATCACGACCTTTAAATTTGGCAACTGTTGCATTACATCCGCAAGTGCACAAGACGCACCTGGATCAGATAAAGACAGCTGAGCTTCGAAAATTAGCTGGTTATCAGATAGTACCGCAAGACGTTTAAAGACATTTGGATTGGACAACACTTCCTGAGCGGCATTATCTAAGATATATCTCACACCAACTAATGACTTCAATTCTTGTAGTTTTTCCAGATGCTCATCAAAGCTATCGGAAGTTAGATCAAGATAAGCTATTGAACGAAAAGGTAACTCACAATGACTTTCAAGCCACTCCAATTCACGCCACGGATGGGAATTATCAAAACCCGCTTCGATATGTACAAAACCTACAATATCTGCTGAGCCTGATTGGCTTAAATCACCTTCGCTATAACCGCGCCTAATCTTATTTTTATCAGACCATTCAGGCGTGTGCCCTTCTTGCAGCCAGTGATAATCCCCTTTTTCAAGATTAAACAGGTGCAGATGCGGGTCTATCACTCTACTCATATACCGCCTTTAGATCGCAAGTTTCACTTTTACAGCTCAATTACTGGGCTGTATAACCACCATCAATTAACTGCAAACTACCGGTAATAAAACGAGCATCATCACCAATCAATAATGCAACAAGTGCAGCAACCTCCTCTGGCTGGCCTATACGCCCTAATGGCTGCAAAGCTGCTTCTTCTTGATGTACAACACTTTTTTCACTTCCGCTGCTCTCACAATAGCGGTCAATTGCATTGTGGTAAAGTGGTGTTTCTATGGTTCCGGGGCAAACAGCATTAGCTCGAATTCCAAAAGAAGCGTAATCTAATGCTGTGGTCTTAGCCATTGAAGCAAGCGCCGCTTTACTCATGTTGTAAGCAAAAGAGTTTCTTTTAGCAATAACAGACTGATCCGAGCCTAACAAAACAATTGAGCCCGAGCCTTGCTGTCGCATGTGAGGTAGTACAGATTGTAAAAGGAAATAGGCCCCCTTTACATTAATCGCCATCACTCGATCAAAGTCCGCTTCTAAAGTGTCTTCTATAGTTGCGGAGAAATGAATTCCGGCATTGGATACAACACCATCAATCCTGCCAGATTCCTTGATGACATGATCAATAGCTTGTGTAACCTGATTTGAATCAGTCATGTCACATTGAATAAATTCGCCGACCTCAGATTCACTCAGGTCTAAGTTATAAACCTTGTAACCGTCATCTAATAAACGCTCAACGACAGCTCGTCCTATACCAACAGAACCACCTGTAACGACACAAATCCTAGTCATAGAACTCTTCATCCCTCAGCAATAACAAACGCAACAATGTAATCTTTCTCATCACTGTAACTTAGATGCATACATGCAACTTCAAGCTTTTCGGCGCGCTCTGCAGCACCTCCTGATAGACTCACTTCGGGTCGACCATTCTTATCTTTCGTAATCTCAATATGCTTCCAACTAACGCCTCGCCCAATACCTGTGCCTAAAGCTTTAGATACCGCTTCTTTGGCACAAAAACGTTTAGCTAGAAACAGAGGTGGATTGGATACTTTGAGGAACTGTTCATATTCGGAAGTAGATAAGATACGTTGCGGCAAGGCAGGCGTTCTGTCCAACGCCTGCTCCATGCGGCTGATCTGAAGAATATCGGTCCCGATACCTCGAATCATCGCTTTAATGCATCTCTTTGCGGCTGAATTCGAGCTTGGGCCTGAAGCATCTGTTGCTTAATTTCAGATACCGCTTCTTTTAAACCAACAAATAAGGCACGCGCAATAATCCCGTGGCCAATATTAAGCTCATTCATCTCAGGAATTTCAGCGATCTGCTCAACATTATGATAATGCAAACCATGGCCGGCGTTTACAATTAGGCCTTTTTGGTAAGCATAGGTAGCTGCTTCACGGATACGTTTCAGCTCATCTGCCTGTTCTGCAGAAGATTCAGCTTCTGCGTAAGCACCTGTATGCAATTCAATCACTGGAGCACCACAACGAATAGTTGCATTAATCTGTGCTGGCTCCGGATCAATAAATAGAGACACCTCGATACCTGCCGCAGCTAATCGATCACAAGCTTCTTTCACCCGCTCTTCTTGACCAGCGACATCCAAACCACCTTCGGTCGTCAACTCTTCACGCTTCTCTGGAACTAAACAGCAATGAGTAGGCTTTACATCTTCAGCAATGGCAATCATCTCTTCAGTCACAGCCATCTCGAAGTTCATACGTGTCTGTAATGTCTCTTTCAAAAGATAAACATCACGATCTTGGATATGGCGACGATCTTCTCGCAGATGAATTGTAATACCATCGGCACCAGCCTCTTCCGCTAGCGCAGCAGCCTGAACAGTATCCGGGTAGCGTGTACCACGCGCTTGGCGAATCGTAGCGACATGGTCAATATTGACCCCTAATAACAAACGGGATGGTTCAATCACACCACTTTCCTCACATTTTTTGAAATAGCTCTCGGCTACGCAAGGGCTTTTGCCCCAAAGCACGATCAATTAAATTTCGCATCAAGCGCTTAGCAGCTCTGCGAACTTGAATATCTGAATAATCATCAACAGCAATCGCAGACAACTGCCAACCATAAAAACAAGACGCCTTATTTTTATCTGTTACTGCGCCAACAGGAACAAAGCCATGTTCAGGGTTAAAACAATATACTAAATCAGCAGATTCTTGTTCCAGCTCTGGCAATACACCAAGATCATCAAGTAAACGATGCTCAAAGGTGCGTAGCGCTCCCTCTATATCTTCACCAGATACTAACTCATTTAAAACATACTGATAATAAACATAGAGTTTCGGGTGACTATCAAATGGCTGGAGCAAACGTTCTAACAATTCATTTACATAAAGTCCACAAAGCAGCGCATCGCCATTCAGGAACAACATAGCAGCAACAGGCTCGGCTTGAGTTAATGTTTTGAGATCGTTACGTCCACGCCATGTAACCTGAATAGGTACAAAAGGTTGTACTGATGCACGTAATTTTGATTTGGGTCTGCGTGCACCCTGAACAACAGCGGAAACTTTACCATGTTCTAGAGTGAAGAAATCAACGATAAGACTGGTATCGCGATAAGGGCGGCTATGGAGGACATAAGCCGCCTGCGGATCAGAATGACTCATGCTTTTTAGGTATTGTCATAACCCAAACTACGTAATGCCCTTTCATCATCCGCCCAACCACGACGAACTTTAACCCATAGGTTAAGCATTACTTTAGCATCAAACATACGCTCCATATCCATGCGAGCATCACGGCCAATTGTTTTGATTCGAGAACCTTTATCCCCAATAACAATTCGCTTCTGACCATCACGCTCTACTAGGATTAGCGCACTCACATGGAGAACACCGTTTTTGGCGTATTTAAACTCTTCTATCTCTACGGTAGTACCGTAAGGGATCTCATCCCCTAAGTTACGCATCAGCTTTTCACGAACCATTTCCGCAGCCATGAAGCGTGAGCTTTTATCTGTTAGCTGATCTTCAGGAAAGTGATGCATACCCTCAGGAATATGCTTGGCGATTAACTCTTCAAGCTGCTCTACGTTATGGCCATCTTTAGCTGAAAGCGGAATCATTTCAGCAAAGTCCATACGCTCAGAATGTGTCTGCATCTGAGGTAATAAAGCCGTTTTGTCTTTCAGTTGATCAACTTTGTTTACAGCTAAGATAACCGGACAACGAGCATGCTTGACCTTGTCCAGTACCATCTGGTCTTCTTCAGTCCAAGCAGTTCGGTCAACAATAAAAACAACAACATCAACATCACGCAATGCGTCTGATGCAGCTTTGTTCATATAACGGTTTAAAGCTTTTTTCCCGTCATCTTTATGTAAACCTGGGGTATCCACATAAACAATCTGTAGATCATCTTCAGTTTTGATACCCATAATCTGATGACGAGTTGTCTGAGGCTTACGCGAAGTAATACTCAATTTCTGTCCTAAGATGTGGTTCATCAATGTCGATTTACCAACATTAGGGCGACCAACAATCGCTACGAAGCCACATTTTTGATCTGGATTACGAGGCTCCAGCAGGTGCATTAAATCTTCAGCCATAACTATTTCTCCACCTGCAACTCTATCAGCGCATGTTTTGCTGCTTCTTGTTCAGCCTGTCGGCGACTACTACCAATACCTTTTGCAGGCTTAGCTAAGCCTGCTACTGTACAATCGATATAAAAGGTTTGATCATGAGCTTCGCCCTCTACATTGATTAATTCATAAGTTGGCAAAGCTAAACGACGCGATTGTAGAAACTCCTGCAAGCGTGTTTTAGAGTCTTTAAGAGTCTCATTTAGGTCTAATTTCTCTAAACGCGCTTTAAACCAAGAAAGAATAAATCCACGGGCTGTTTCCATATCGGAATCTAGATAGATAGCACCAATAATAGCTTCTACAGCATCAGCTAGAATTGAATCTCTACGGAAACCACCACTCTTGAGCTCACCGCTACCTAAACGTAGGTAATCACCTAAACCCAATTCACGGGCTACTTCAGACAAGGTAACACCTTTAACCATACGTGCACGCAAGCGGCTCAATTCACCCTCTTTAGCTTGGGGGAATCTTGCAAATAAGTCGTCAGCTATAACGAAGTTCAATATAGAATCGCCTAGAAATTCTAGGCGTTCATTATTTTTCTTCCCGCAACTACGGTGTGTGAGTGCCAACTCAAACAAAGATTCATCGGCAAATGGATGCCCTATACGACGGGCTAAATCAGATACTGGTTTAATCAAGGGGCTTCTGCTTCATATTCTTCAGTAAAAAATACAACCGCGTCTACGTTACCAAACATTGGAACGCGCACTTCATAATCAAGTATCGCTGTAATTATTCCTTCTTTTTGAACAATTCGTAAACCATCATTTGATGGTAATTTAACTTGATTAATAATCAGTTTCTTTGTCATCCCAATTCGTATTCCTCTTGCTCCTTTAGCAAGTTCATCTGGGTCATTCATCGCATCTACAAGAACAGAATTTATAGTTCTATGATCCATATAGGCTGGCATAAGTTTGAATGCAATAGTAAACAAAAAGCCTGCAACAATAAGTACTATAAGAATAGAGAACATTGATGCACCTGCTTGGTGCTTCAGAGTAGATCTCATATGAGCCTCCATTACTCAATCACACGAACATCGCCAAATGACGGTATACTTAAAAAGGTAGGCCAATGCATCCAAACTGCAAATGCCTTACCTACTAGAAGATCTTCAGATACAAAGCCCCACCTGCGACTATCATTACTATTATCGCGATTATCTCCAACCATAAAGTAATGACCTTCAGGTACAGTCCACTCCATATTCTGAGCTGGTCTGCGAACATCTCTATACATTTGATGTTCAACACCATCTAAATTTTCATTAATTAACAAGCGTTGTGGATTTTGTGGTGGTAATTGCGCCAACAACTGTTGGGATTGCTCTTTTCCGTTTATAAACAATTTCTTGTTTTGGTAACGAATTACATCGCCCGGAAGCCCCACTACTCTCTTAATATAGTTAATAGATGGTTTTTCAGGGAATTTAAATACAACCACATCACCACGCTCAGGATCATTAATCTCAATAAACTTAGTATTCAAAACAGGTAAACGAAGCCCATAGTGAAATTTATTTACCAAGATAAAGTCGCCAATCTTCAACGTCGGTAACATTGAGCCAGATGGAATCTGAAAAGGCTCTACTAGGAATGACCTTAATACCAAAACGATGAACAGCACTGGAAACATTGATCGACCCGTATCGACCCAACCCGATACACGATTAATCTGTTCAATGGCTTCATCAGGAAGCGGTCCTTCCGCCTGGGCAGAAGCAGCTCTCAGCTTTTCATCTCTTTGTG
The DNA here is from genome assembly GCF_047778075.1 of Neptuniibacter sp. QD57_21. Taxonomy (GTDB): domain Bacteria; phylum Pseudomonadota; class Gammaproteobacteria; order Pseudomonadales; family Balneatricaceae; genus Neptuniibacter. The sequence goes on from NZ_CP180549.1 coordinate 2,943,032, forward strand.
GTTTCAAAGAGATTCGGTCGTAAAACCAAACGATGCCGGAGATGAAAGTTAACGCAACCAGTACTAATGCGAAATCAAAATCCATCTAACAATGCCCTTCCTGATAATTAACTATCAACTTTAAGTACTGCAAGGAACGCATCCTGTGGGATCTCTACACTACCCACCTGCTTCATACGTTTCTTACCTTCTTTCTGCTTCTGTAGCAGTTTCTTCTTACGGCTTACGTCACCACCATAACACTTCGCGGTTACGTTCTTACGCAATGCTTTAACTGTTGTACGCGCAATGACCTTACCACCAAGAGCAGCCTGAATTGCCACATCAAACATCTGACGAGGAATAACCTCTTTCATCTTTTCACATAGCTGACGGCCACGGAATTGAGCATTATCACGATGCAGAATAACGGCTAAGGCATCGACCTTATCACCATTGATAAGAATATCCATACGCACCAATTTCGCAGGATCAAAGCGTATAAAATTATATTCAAGAGAAGCATAACCACGACTTACAGACTTCAAACGGTCGAAGAAATCCAAAACGACTTCCGCCATCGGTAGTTCATAAGTAATCTGTACTTGGTTACCTACGTAGTTCATCTGTTTTTGAATACCACGCTTCTCAACACACAGTCCGATCACCTGTCCTAGATAATCTTGTGGAACAAGGATATTAGCTTCAACAATTGGCTCACGCATCTCGTTGATTGAACCAGGATCAGGAAGCTTAGAAGGGCTATCAATCTGTATGACATCACCATTATTCATCTCCAACTCATAAATTACAGTTGGAGCTGTAGTGATCAAATCCAGATTATATTCACGTTCAAGGCGCTCTTGAATGATCTCCATGTGCAGCATACCCAAGAAGCCACAACGGAAACCGAAACCAAGTGCATCTGATGTTTCTGGCTCAAAGAACAACGAAGCATCATTCAACGTCAACTTATCTAATGCTTCACGGAAATCTTGATAATCATCAGAGCTTGTTGGGAATAGACCAGAATAAACCTGAGGTTGTACTTTCTGGAAACCAGGAAGGCTTTCGACCTCTGGCGTTTTAACATGGGTCAATGTGTCACCTACAGGTGCACCATGAATGTCTTTAACACCCGCAACAATAAAGCCTACTTCACCTGCATGCAAAACACCGGTTTCTTTCTGCTTAGGTGTAAAAATACCTACCGATTCTGCTTGATAGTTTTGACCGGTAGATTTAACTAGAATCTTGTCTTTCTTACGCAATGTACCCTGAGTTACACGCACCAGAGAAACAACGCCTAGGTAATTATCAAACCAAGAATCAATAATTAGGGCTTGTAGAGGAGCATCAACATCACCTTCAGGCGGTGGAATTTCCTTAACCAACTGTTCAAGAACGTCTTCTACACCCATACCGCTTTTAGCCGAACAAGCTACTGCATCGGTAGCATCAATACCGATAACTTCTTCAATCTCGACACGAACTCGCTCCGGCTCAGCCTGAGGCAGGTCCATTTTGTTTAGAATTGGGACAACCTCTAGACCTTGCTCGATTGCTGTATAGCAGTTAGCAACTGACTGAGCTTCTACACCCTGCGCAGCATCAACGATCAAAAGCGCACCTTCACAAGCGGCTAAAGAACGAGAAACCTCATAGGAGAAATCTACGTGGCCCGGTGTATCGATAAAGTTAAGCTGGTAAGTTTCACCATCTTGCGCCTTGTAATTCAGAGTAACACTCTGCGCTTTAATGGTAATACCACGCTCACGTTCCAAATCCATGGAATCAAGAACCTGAGCTTCCATTTCACGGTCACTTAAGCCACCGCACATTTGGATAAAACGATCGGCCAAAGTCGACTTACCGTGGTCGATATGGGCAATAATAGAAAAATTTCGGATATTTTTAAGGTTGCTCACGTGCAGGCTACCGCTACTCTAATACTCGCTGGAAAGGCGCAAGTTTACAGCATTTGCTTAAACTGGGCTACGAAAAAGGGGGCCTTAGCCCCCTTAGAATTTTATACAACTTAATCCGATACTCGTAATGGAATAAATAACGGACTTCCTCGCCTAACAATCCGCATCGGAACCGACTTTCCAGATGCTATATCGGTAGATACTTTATTGAAGTCAGAAACGCTGGCAATCTGTTCGCCATTTAGCATAGTAATGACATCACCAACCATCAGACCTGCATCTGAACCTGGTCCTTGTAGAACTTTACGAACAACAACGCCTTTACTCACTTGCCATTTTTCTTTACGTTTTTGGTCAAGTTCAGCCACCTGAATATTTAGACGATTGCCTTTATCATCTTTTGGCTTTCGAACGTTAGTTTTAGCAAGCTCATCCTGCGTTGGTAATGCCTCGATTTCGACCTTAATGGTCATTTCACGCCCCGCACGAATGACTGAAACCTTAGCTTTCTTACCTGGCGTTACTCGACCTACATGGTGAGGTAAATCTGAAGATCGAATAATATCCGCACCTTCAAATTTAAGAATAATATCACCCTCTAGAAGACCGGATTTTTCTGCTGGACTATTAGGTAACACTTTTGCCACTAAAGCCCCTGCCGGCTTATCTAAGCCAAATGATTCAGCAAGATCACGGTTAACCTCTTGAATAACCACACCTAGCCACCCGCGAGTCACATAACCATGCTTCCTTAATTGATCCGCAACATCCATCGCGACATCAATAGGTATAGCAAAGGACAGCCCCATAAAACCACCGGAACGAGTGTAAATCTGAGAGTTAATCCCAACGACTTCACCATCCAGATTAAATAATGGGCCTCCAGAATTCCCCGGATTAATAGCTACATCAGTTTGGATGAACGGAACATAAGTATCGCCCGCTAATGCACGTTCTTTGGCACTGACAATACCCGCTGTCACACTATGATCAAAACCAAATGGTGAGCCTATCGCAAGTACCCACTCACCAACATCAAGCGCTTTAGACTCTCCCAGCTCAACTGTCGGTAGGTCCTCAGCATCGATTTTTAACAGCGCTACATCAGAGCGCTCATCAGAACCGATGACTTCAGCTTCTAACTCCCTACGATCAGCTAAGCGCACGATAACCTGATCAGCCCCAGCAATAACATGATGATTGGTTAGCAGGTATCCATCGTCAGAAATAATAAAACCAGACCCTAAAGATTGAGGGGCTCTACGGCGTGGCCGTTCTCCCTGATCAAATTCAGGCATACGGAAAAAATGGCGAAATATTTCAGGAATTTCTTCGCCATTTGGCCCTTGAAACGGATTTAATTCACCCTGTCGTGCTTTTTTCTGGACAGTACTGATATTTACTACTGCAGGAGAGGCTTCTTTCACCAAAGATTTAAAATCAGGTAAGTTTGCAGCATAAACCGGCAGAGAAATAAAACAAAAAATTGCGACAATGAATTTTGATATAGATTTCATAAAACAAACACCTATGTCTATCAAAAAACTGGGTTATATAACTTTAATTAGCGTAGGCTGATATTGGCAGGATCTAAAGAAAGTAGAACTACTAAACCGAACAAACATAAAACCAGCAACAAGAGAAAAGAATGCTGAGGCAATCACAAGTAATTCATCACCCCATATAAAATCACCTATTACAGCCCCTAAAAAAAGCGCTATTAATGGCAACAAATACATAAATACTGTTGCTTTGATAAAAGCACCTTCTTCAATACCTAAGAGGACTTGGTCATCCGCTTGCACCTTCAAAGAAGTAGGGTTATTAACTAAGAATATAAAGCGTTTTTCTTGACCAGCTTGCACTAGCAATTTTTGCCCACAACCATTTCGTGCAGCACAACTGGCACAAGCGCTCTGACGCATCGTTTCTACCCATACGCCGTGCTCATCGACCTCTACAACTTTACCGCTTTCTTCAATCATTTACGTTCTACTGATGCAGCGATACGTTCCGCAATCATTAGAGGGACATCACCGACGACTGTTACAAATTGATCACCAATGCGTTTACCCACAGTAACCATACCATCTGACTGAACAGCACCTTCAGGAACGGACTGACGGCCAAATTTTTCAACACAAACGGTAAATGAATGGCGTCCATTACTGAACATTTGTACTTCAGCATGCGCCATCACATCTCTACGTTTACCCGAAAAACCTTCTGGTAACCATGTTGCTTCCCAACCTGATTCTTGGTGCGAAAGCATATGCTTATGCTGAGACACATAACGCTCGACACCTTCAGATAAGCGAATAATTTCAGGCTCTTGCCCCTGTGATGAAATCATCGAACGGTTACCAAACTGTGCTCTGACTAGATCATCAGAAAGTGAATTGCCCGGAAGAACATAGTTAGGGCGATTATCAACAATCGTATCGTTCACAGGCTGATTGTAGGTTTGGGCACCCAAGATAACCATTGCCGTCACAGAAGCCGCTGCAGTCATGCTAGCAAGCGGTTTCCAAAAAAAACTTCCTTTAGGGTCGGACTTAACTTCTGGTGCAGCAGTATCAACTTCCAAATCAGGCTCTTGTTCCAGAGCCTGCATAACCTGACTACTGATATCAAAGCCGCTCAATTCAGCTTCTTCATTTTTCATAACTGAACGAACTAAATGATATCGCTGCCATTGCTCAGCCAATTCTGGCTCCTGCTCTATGCGATCAAGAGTACGTCGTAACTCAAAGTCTGCGACTTCACCATCCATCAATGCCGAAACAGATTCTGTAGATCGATCATCCATAGAATTTACCTCAATTTACCTTTGCAGGATCAGCTCGCTAAAAGCGGCATAATTTCTTTATCAATTGCTTCACGTGCTCGAAAGATACGTGACCTCACAGTTCCCACAGGGCAATCCATAACCCCAGCTATCTCTTCATAACTCATGCCCTCAAACTCTCTGAGCGTTAAAGCCACCCGTAAGTCTTCAGGGAGTTTATTCAGAGTTTTCCGAATCACCGCTTCAAGCTCGTCCTTGTACAATTTATTTTCTGGCGTCTCAATATCTTTCAAAGCATTATCACCTTCAAAGAACTGGGCATCTTCAACATCTACATCAGCAGGACGTCTACCACGAGCAACAAGGTGATTTTTGGCTGTATTGATAGCTATTCTGTATAACCATGTATAGAAAGCACTATCACCGCGAAATTTTGGTATCGCTCTATAAGCCTTAATGAAAGTTTCTTGCGCCACGTCCAATGCTTCATGTTGGTCGTAAACATAACGACCAATCAACGCAACAATTTTATGTTGGTATTTTTTAACTAGAAGATCAAAAGCACGTTTATCGCCCGCTTTTACCCGTTCGACTAACTTTTGATCGACCGCTGTCTGACTTTCACTCGACACTCAATATTCCTTAAACTGTCCTTAATACCTGTCTCTATAAATATAGAAGCTAAAGCAGCAATAACTTTCAACTAATACAACATATTACCTCATCAGAGTGCCGGAACACTTCTATGAGCATTCAAAACTGCTTAAGTTCCCTAAGTCCAAAAAAAAATGCTAAATTGTGACTCAATACCGATGAAACACATGTAATTAGCTAGTTTTATCCTCGAATTTACCACTAAAATAAGCACTCAATTTTTCAAGCCAAGAACCCTCAAGTTAAGAAGAGCACAGCATGACGCAACACTATCACTACGACGCTTTAATTATTGGCAGTGGCGCTGCTGGACTTAGCATGGCCCTCCACTTAGCTCAAAATGCGCGTGTTGCAGTTCTTAGTAAAAGAGAACTTAAGAGTGGATCTACATGGCTGGCTCAAGGCGGTATCGCTGCAGTACTCGATACTGAAGATAGCACACAAGCACATATCGAGGACACCATGTCTGCTGGCGGGCACCTTAGTCATAAAGACGCAGTGGAATTCACCGTCGAACACGGCAGAGAAAGCATTGACTGGCTGATTGAACAAGGCGTTCCTTTTACCCAAGATAGTGACGACTACCATCTAACCAAAGAAGGCGGACACTCTCATCGCCGAATCATCCATTCTGCAGATGCAACAGGAAAAGCGCTTCAGCAGACATTGATAGAGAAAGCCAAAGCCTCTGAAAATATCGACCTATTCGAACACCATATTGCAGTCGACCTCATTACGCGAAAGAAACTAGGATTAGCGCACAACCGTTGTGTCGGCGCTTACATTCTTAATGACGAAACAGGACACGTAGAGGTATTTCAAGCTCCTCATGTTGTGTTAGCTACAGGTGGTGCATCAAAGGCCTATCTATATACAAGCAATTCGGATGGTGCCACGGGTGATGGTATCGCCATGGCTTGGCGTGCTGGCTGCCGTGTCGGAAACATGGAATTTAATCAGTTCCACCCTACCTGCCTGTATCACCCACAAGCAAAATCATTTTTGATTACAGAAGCCGTGCGTGGTGAAGGTGGAAAGCTTTTACTTCCTGATGGCAAGCCGTTCATGCATAACTTCGATGAGCGAGGCGAATTAGCCCCCCGAGATATCGTTGCTCGCGCAATCGACCATGAAATGAAAAGGCTAGGTAGCGACTGCTTATTTTTAGATATCAGCCACAAATCTAAAGAATTTATTAAGTCTCATTTCCCCACCATCTATAAGCGTTGCAAGAGCCTAGGCATCGACATCACTAAAGAACCAATTCCAGTTGTACCTGCTGCCCACTACACATGTGGTGGAGTCGTGACGGACGAAAAAGGGCGCACCGATATTCCAGGGCTATATGCGATTGGTGAAACCTCGTTCACGGGGCTACATGGCGCTAATCGATTGGCTAGCAATTCTCTTCTAGAATGCCTTGTATATGCAAAATCCGCTTCAGACGATGTCGTTCAATCTCTAACCGCACCTCTGGATGAATCAATCATCCCGGCATGGGACGAGTCTCAAGTAACTAACTCAGATGAAGATGTCATTATCTCTCACAACTGGGATGAGATACGCCGTTTTATGTGGGACTACGTAGGCATCGTGAGAACGACCAAACGACTTCAACGAGCTAAGCACCGCATAGATCTGTTACAGCAAGAGATTAGTGAATATTACAGCAACTACAAAATTAGTAACGACCTACTAGAGCTTCGTAACTTAGCCGTCGTTGCAGATTTGATTATTCGCTCAGCAATGTTAAGGCAGGAAAGTCGCGGACTTCATTACACACTAGACTTCCCAGAGCAGGGCCCTGAAGCACTAGATACAATCTTAACGCCAATCAATTTCCACTGGAATTAAGATTATTCAGCGGACTATATAATAATAGAACCCGTAGCCGCCTAAATGCATTTTCATTGAAGCTCCGACGCATAATTACAACAGGGATAGTGTAAAAGCGACAGTCGGTTTTGCACAACATGACAATCACAAACGGAGTGATCACCTTTTGCTTAATACGGCTCACTTCTATTCGTTGCTGGTTTCTCTGCAGCAACGAAATTCCTCCACTTTCCCCATTCCATGTAATACCGACAACGGCTAGAGGGGACGTTAATAGCACCCTTTCATTTATATAAAAAAGGAAACTAAAAAGAAGTGCTCCTGTAGCTAGACCAGCGATGTGTAACGGAATAGCAGCATAAAAAAGTGCAAAGCACGCACAAAGATGCACCCCACAATAGATAACAAGCAGGGTACAGGAAGGAGAGATAGATTCGTTATTTAGGCTGAACACGCTCCAGAATAATCCTCACAATCCTTTGCAAGTCTGGATCAGCTGGCACTTCGCGCTCCATAAGCCACACAAATAGATCCTGATCTTCCTCATCTAATAACTTTACAAAGCGATCTTGATCAGCTTCATCTAGGTCTGCAAAAGCCTCTTCTACAAACGGAACAAAAAGAACATCAAGTTCCAACATACCACGTCGACTCTGCCACTTAAGGCGACGAATATCATCTTCAGTATACATCTATTAATTTTTCCTTAGAGGTTTCGCATTGCGCGCTAAGCATACCAGAAATAAGGAAGAAGGCACTAGCGACAAGAGTCTATAGCAGTTGCTAGTTGCTGGAGATGGAGCGTTGGAGCGCCCCCGATAAAGTGGACAGTTGCTTAAGATCGGAACCCAACTGGAGATTCATACCCCAGTACTCTGTGGCTTCTGATCGTATTATAGAAGCAAGAGATATACAGACCTATTTCTCTCGCCATTTCAGAACAGGTAATCAACCCTAACTTACGTGTACATTCCTTTTTCAACAACGAGAAGAAGCTCTCTGCACACGCATTATCCCAGCAGTTACCTTTACGAGACATACTGATTGTAACGCCTCTTTTCGTCAACCAGCTCATTACCCGCTCACTGCGATACTGACTCCCTTGATCAGAGTGAAACAGCAATTTATGAGTCAGATCCGGCTTAGCTTTCTTCCAACCTTTTTGTAAGGATTTCAGCACGATATCCGCAGTTACTTGCCTTGAACATTCAAATCCTACAATTTCCCGATTATGTAAATCCATAACGATCGATACATATAACCAACCTTCGCGACAAGCTACTTGGGTAATATCGGAGACCCATACACGATTAATCTGACTCGGATTAAACTCCCTATCTAGCAGATTAGGCTGAGGCATCAGACCTCCTTCCAAGCAGTAACGAGCCTTCCTTACAACAAGTTGTGCCTTATACCCTACGCGCTTCAATAAACGGCAGAGGCGATTTTTCCCACAACAAAAGCCCTCACATAACAACGCCTGCCATAATTTGCGGTAGCCATAAACACCTCGACATTGATCCGCCAACTCTAAAGCACGCGATAAGATCTTTTGATTCATCTGCTCCCGCAGGGATGGAGCACGATTTAGCCAAGCATAATAACCCGAGCGCTGAACACCATAGAGCCTGCATAACCGCGACACGGGTAAGCAACTTGAGTACTTCTCTATACATGCAAAGCGTTCTACTTTGCTTCGCTGAAGTACTCTCGTGTCTTTTTTAAGATATCGACTTCCAGTTGAGAGCGTTCCAATTCCTTTTTAACTTTATCCAACTCTTGTTCTAACTGACGGTAACTCTTACGAGGTGCGGTTTCATTCACCGCTTTGGGATCTTGAGCTGACATATATTGACGCCTCCAAGCACGCAATGTCCCTACCGCTATCGGAAGGTCCTCTACAAACTCAGTTAATGTTAGCTCAGTTTTAAGTGATTCCAGCACCACTCGTGTTTTAAATTCGTCACTGTAGACTGTACGTTTTTTGAAATACATAAGACACCCCTAGCGTGTTAAAAGGTGTCCACTGAAACGGGGTCAGTCCATGAGTGTATGCGGATTAAGCCTGGTGTAAGTACTTCGTTCAGTATTGTTTTGCTTTATTTAGCCCAACACGAAAAAACCCCGATCACATCGTGACCGGGGTTTTCTCTTAATTAAATGCTTGGCGATGACCTACTCTCACATGGGGAAGCCCCACACTACCATCGGCGATGTTGCGTTTCACGTCTGAGTTCGGGATGGATTCAGGTGGTTCCACAACTCTATGGTCGCCAAGCAAAACTGTTACAACTTAGATCTGATTCTTCTTTTATTTGATCTAGATAGTTTATCGACTGTAGCTTAACTACGCGCTAATTCGTTACTCTCTATCGTCTTACGTATCTTACAAGTCACTTGCCAAACGCCTTGGGCGTTATATGGTCAAGCCTCACGGGCAATTAGTATTGGTTAGCTCAACGCCTCACAGCGCTTCCACACCCAACCTATCAACGTCGTAGTCTTCAACGGCCCTTTAGGGGAATCAAGTTCCCAGTGAGATCTCATCTTGAAGGAGGCTTCCCGCTTAGATGCTTTCAGCGGTTATCCCGTCCGAACGTAGCTACCCGGCAATGCAATTGGCATCACAACCGGTACACCAGAGGTTCGTTCACTCCGGTCCTCTCGTACTAGGAGCAACTCTTCTCAAATCTCAAACGCCCACGGCAGATAGGGACCGAACTGTCTCACGACGTTCTAAACCCAGCTCGCGTACCACTTTAAATGGCGAACAGCCATACCCTTGGGACCGGCTTCAGCCCCAGGATGTGATGAGCCGACATCGAGGTGCCAAACACCGCCGTCGATGTGAACTCTTGGGCGGTATCAGCCTGTTATCCCCGGAGTACCTTTTATCCGTTGAGCGATGGCCCTTCCATACAGAACCACCGGATCACTAGAACCTACTTTCGTACCTGCTCGACGTGTCTGTCTCGCAGTCAAGCACCCTTCTACTCTTGCGCTCATTGCATGATTTCCGACCATGCTGAGGGTACCTTCGTGCTCCTCCGTTACTCTTTGGGAGGAGACCGCCCCAGTCAAACTACCCACCACACAATGTCCCCGATCCCGCTTAGGGAACTGGGTTAGAACCTCAACATTACCAGGCTGGTATTTCAAAGGTGGCTCCACCCTATCTGGCGACAGGGTTTCAAAGCCTCCCAGCTATTCTACACAAGTAATGTCAAAGTCCACTGTGAAGCTGTAGTAAAGGTTCACGGGGTCTTTCCGTCTAGCCGCGGGTAAACTGCATCTTAACAGCTATTTCAATTTCACTGAGTCTCGGGTGGAGACAGTGTGGCCATCGTTACGCCATTCGTGCAGGTCGGAACTTACCCGACAAGGAATTTCGCTACCTTAGGACCGTTATAGTTACGGCCGCCGTTTACCGGGGCTTCGATCAAGAGCTTCGCGCAAGCGCTAACCCCATCAATTAACCTTCCGGCACCGGGCAGGCGTCACACCCTATACGTCCTCTTTCGAGTTTGCAGAGTGCTATGTTTTTAATAAACAGTCGCAGCCACCTGGTATCTTCGACCGGCCTCAGCTTAGGGAGCAAGTCCCATCACCAAAACCGGCGCACCTTCTCCCGAAGTTACGGTGCCATTTTGCCTAGTTCCTTCACCCGAGTTTTCTCATACGCCTTAGTATTCTCTACCTGACCACCTGTGTCGGTTTAGGGTACGGTTAGTCATAACCTGAAGCTTAGAGGATTTTCCTGGAAGCATGGCATCAACTACTTCAGTCCATAAAGGACCTCGTCATCGATTCTCGGTCTTAAAAGAGCCCGGATTTACCTAAGCTCTAAACCTACTATCTTAAACGCGGACAACCAACGCCGCGCTAGCCTAGCCTTCTCCGTCCCCCCATCGCAGTTATGAGCAGTACAGGAATATTAACCTGTTTCCCATCGGATACGCTCTTCAGCCTCTCCTTAGGGGCCGACTCACCCTACCTCGAATAGCGTTGGATAGGAACCCTTGGTCTTCCGGCGGGGAGGGTTTTCACCTCCCTTATCGTTACTCATGTCAGCATTCGCACTTCTGATACCTCCACGGTGCCTTACAGCTTCCGCTTCAACAGCTTACAGAACGCTCCTCTACCATGCACAAAGTGCATCCGTAGCTTCGGTGTTATGCTTAGCCCCGTTATATCTTCCGCGCGGGCCGACTCGACTAGTGAGCTATTACGCTTTCTTTAAAGGGTGGCTGCTTCTAAGCCAACCTCCTAGCTGTCTAAGCCTTCCCACATCGTTTCCCACTTAGCATAAACTTTGGGACCTTAGCTGACGGTCTGGGTTGTTTCCCTTTCCACGACGGACGTTAGCACCCGCCGTGTGTCTCCCGTGATTGAACTCATGGGTATTCGGAGTTTGCATCGGGTTGGTAAGTCGGGATGACCCCCTAGCCGAAACAGTGCTCTACCCCCCATGGTTAGACACGAGGCACTACCTAAATAGTTTTCGAGGAGAACCAGCTATCTCCGAGTTTGATTAGCCTTTCACTCCTATCCACAAGTCATCCGCTGGCTTTTCAACGACAGTCGGTTCGGTCCTCCAATGCATGTTACTGCATCTTCAACCTGCCCATGGATAGATCACTCGGTTTCGGGTCTACTCCTAGCGACTGGACGCCCTATTAAGACTCGGTTTCCCTACGGCTCCGCAAATGCTTAACCTTGCCACTAAAAGTAAGTCGCTGACCCATTATACAAAAGGTACGCAGTCACCGTCCGAAAACGGCTCCCACTGCTTGTACGTACACGGTTTCAGGGTCTATTTCACTCCCCTCACAGGGGTTCTTTTCGCCTTTCCCTCACGGTACTGGTTCACTATCGGTCAGTCAGGAGTATTTAGCCTTGGAGGATGGTCCCCCCATATTCAGACAGCGTTTCACGTGTGCCGTCCTACTCGATTTCACTTTAAAAGACCTTTCACATACGGGGCTATCACCCACTATGGCCACACTTTCCAGAGTGTTCTGTTAAATCTAATAAAGCTTAAGGGCTAGTCCCCGTTCGCTCGCCGCTACTTAGGGAATCTCGGTTGATTTCTTTTCCTCTGGGTACTTAGATGTTTCAGTTCCCCAGGTTCGCCTCTAATAACCTATGTATTCAGTTAAAAGATACCTATAAATAGGTGGGTTTCCCCATTCGGAAATGTCCGGATCAAAGGTTGTTTACCACCTCCCCGAACCTTATCGCAGGTTACAACGTCCTTCATCGCCTCTGACTGCCAAGGCATCCACCGTGCACGCTTAGTCACTTGACCATATAACCCGAAGGCGTCTGGAATCACAGTAACTTGTATTGCTAGTAACGATAGATTTCGCCGAATTGGCGCATGCAGTAAAACTACATGTCTTAAATCTAAATCAAATGAATCAAATCCAAATTGTTAAAGAGCGTTTAAAGCAAAAAAGCTTTAAAAGATAATGTCTTAAACGACAATATGTTTTAAAACTCTTCCTTCTCATCCAGAGGATGATGGTGGAGCTATGCGGGATCGAACCGCAGACCTCCTGCGTGCAAAGCAGGCGCTCTCCCAGCTGAGCTATAGCCCCAAGAAAAACAGTAAGGCTATTGATTGGTAGGCCTGAGTGGACTTGAACCACCGACCTCACCCTTATCAGGGGTGCGCTCTAACCAGCTGAGCTACAAGCCTACACCGTTGCTCTTAACTTCTCTGATCAGATAATTCGTGTGAACGCTTGCCGAGAATCGGCTTTCGTTTAAGGAGGTGATCCAGCCCCAGGTTCCCCTAGGGCTACCTTGTTACGACTTCACCCCAGTCATGAACCACACCGTGGTAACCGCCCTCCCGAAGGTTAAGCTAGCTACTTCTGGTGCAATCCACTCCCATGGTGTGACGGGCGGTGTGTACAAGGCCCGGGAACGTATTCACCGCGACATTCTGATTCGCGATTACTAGCGATTCCGACTTCATGGAGTCGAGTTGCAGACTCCAATCCGGACTACGACCGGTTTTCTGAGATTAGCTTACCCTCGCAGGTTCGCGGCCCTCTGTACCGGCCATTGTAGCACGTGTGTAGCCCAACTCGTAAGGGCCATGATGACTTGACGTCGTCCCCACCTTCCTCCGGTTTGTCACCGGCAGTCTCCTTAGAGTTCCCACCCGAAGTGCTGGCAAATAAGGACAAGGGTTGCGCTCGTTACGGGACTTAACCCAACATTTCACAACACGAGCTGACGACAGCCATGCAGCACCTGTCTCAGAGTTCCCGAAGGCACGAAACTATCTCTAGTAACTTCTCTGGATGTCAAGAGTTGGTAAGGTTCTTCGCGTTGCGTCGAATTAAACCACATGCTCCACCGCTTGTGCGGGCCCCCGTCAATTCATTTGAGTTTTAACCTTGCGGCCGTACTCCCCAGGCGGTCTACTTATCGCGTTAGCTGCGCCACTAAAAGATCAAGTCTCCCAACGGCTAGTAGACATCGTTTACGGCGTGGACTACCAGGGTATCTAATCCTGTTTGCTCCCCACGCTTTCGCACCTCAGTGTCAATATCGGTCCAGGTAGTCGCCTTCGCCACTGGTGTTCCTTCCTATATCTACGCATTTCACCGCTACACAGGAAATTCCACTACCCTCTACCGTATTCTAGATTGGCAGTATCAGGTGCAGTTCCAAGGTTGAGCCCTGGGCTTTCACATCTGACTGACCAATCCACCTACGCGCGCTTTACGCCCAGTAATTCCGATTAACGCTCGCACCCTCCGTATTACCGCGGCTGCTGGCACGGAGTTAGCCGGTGCTTCTTCTGCAGTTAACGTCACAGCTAGCAGGTATTAACTACTAACCTTTCCTCACTGCTGAAAGTGCTTTACAACCCTAGGGCCTTCTTCACACACGCGGCATGGCTGCATCAGGCTTGCGCCCATTGTGCAATATTCCCCACTGCTGCCTCCCGTAGGAGTCTGGACCGTGTCTCAGTTCCAGTGTGGCTGATCATCCTCTCAGACCAGCTAGAGATCGTCGCCTTGGTGAGCCATTACCTCACCAACTAGCTAATCTCACGCAGGCTCATCCAATAGTGCAAGGTCCGAAGATCCCCTGCTTTCCCCCTTAGGGCGTATGCGGTATTAGACCAAATTTCTCTGGCTTATCCCCCGCTACTGGGTAGATTCCTACGCGTTACTCACCCGTCCGCCACTCGTCATCAACTAGCAAGCTAGTCATGTTACCGTTCGACTTGCATGTGTTAGGCCTGCCGCCAGCGTTCAATCTGAGCCATGATCAAACTCTTCAGTTTAAATCATTTGTGTTACCAGGAATGTGGTAACGGGCTCTAGTACTAAACAACCGGATAACATTCTTAAGAACGTTAAACCTTTGTAAATCGCTTTAAATGAATTCACTTGGTTGCTTGTCTAGAAAAAGTTTGCTTCTTCTCAACAAGCGCCCACACGAATTATCTGATCAAATTGTTAAAGAGCGTTGCTTTCTTGACTCTCCGCTGAATCAGCGTTTCGTCTCAAGCGAGGCGCATATTCTACTTTGCGCTCATTCAAAGTCAACCGTTTATTTTGCAATTTCGTAAAAAGTTTTTACTCAGCAACCAGACTTTGAATCCTGCTCCGTAAGCAATCTTAAAAACCAATGTTTTCAATCACTTACTAAGCACCTCACTCAGCTCTGCAGCCCCTTAAAAAGCGGCCTCCCTAAGCAAGGACGGCGAATTCTACAGACATCTAAAAATGCGTCAACAGCTAATCTATAAAAAACTGAAAAAAGTTGTAAAAAACTTACAAAACACGGCTAATCGGTCAAGGACTGATCAGCAACGTACAAATACCAGTCAATAGATACAAAAAGGCGCTGAGTTTTACCTCAACGCCTCTTACTTATACTTTAATTTAGCCTTTTAATACTAGAACAGAGCATTTTGCTCGCTCCGTTACCTTTGCAGTAACAGAACCTAGCATTACCTTCTCAACAGTTCCGTGTTTTTGCGCACTCATGATAATTAGATCTGCTCCTATTTCTTTAGCACGCCTAACAATCTCTTTGTGCGCTTTACCCTCTCTGACATCAACATCAAAGTTTCTAGCGCCTAATGCCTTTTCACCTATTATCTTCAATTCTTTACGCATTGCTTCCAATGCTTTTTCAACTGCACCTTTAGGAAAGTAAGATGCAACCATTGGCATTTGATAGCCAGACAGAATAGTCATCAGATGAAGTTCGACATTTTCATCTATATATTCATTAACAGTCTGCAACGTCTGTTCGATTCCCGTTCCGTCTTGAAGATCGAGTGGTACCAATATTTTCTTAAACATTGTTTAGCACCCCTTTTCTGTCTTACGCCGTCTGTTTTGCATCCAACCCATTGCTATCAGTATTAGCAACACCGGAATCCACACTAGTTGTTTCGGTGGCCGATCAGCCTCCACCTCAATCGTTTTTATTTCCCAATCGAAATCCAAACCTACCTTTTGAGCATCTGAATCAAAGGTTACAAGGTCAACGATCACACGCTCACCTTCTTCTCTTAACATTAGGCCAGCAGCTTCGATTTTCTCAGCCCCTGTACCCTCGTTCGCTAATGGCAACTCAACTGTTTTATTCACAAAATCGCCATCAATAGTTTCACCCGCCACAATCATCCTTAACGGTCTACCATTTGGCATATCTTCTGCAACTTGCTCTAGCTTGGTAGGGGATACTTGCTCAATAGCAGGGTAAATTTCATCCCATATAGCTCCTGGCCTGAACATCAAGAACGCGATAGCTAATAACAGGATGGTTTCATACCACCGAGTTTTTACTATCCAGTATCCTTGCGTCGCCGCTGCAAATACCAACATTGCCACTAATGCGCCAAAGATAGTAAGCAGAAGGTGCATTGGCCCTTCGATACCTATCAATATCAATTCAGTATTGAAGATAAACATAAACGGTAACACCGCTGTACGAATATCATAGGTAAAACCTTGAACACCCGTCTTAATAGGATCTGATTGCGCTATCGCGGCACCTGCAAACGCCGCTAAGCCAACGGGTGGTGTATCATCCGCGAGAATACCAAAGTAAAAAACAAACAAATGAACAGCAATCAAGGGTACGATCAATCCATTTTCAGCACCAAGCGTTACAATCACCGGCGCCATCAATGAAGACACCACTATATAGTTAGCAGTTGTCGGCAATCCCATACCCAGAATCAAACTAATAATTGCCGTAAACAATAACATCAAGAAGATACTACCGCCTGAGATGAACTCGACAAACTCTGTCATCATTTGCCCTAGACCAGTCAAGGTAACTGTACCTACGACAATCCCTGCTGCGGCAGTTGCTACACCAATACCAATCATATTTCTAGCGCCACCCACAAGACCATTTAGAAGATCTTCGACGCCATGCACTACCTGACTACTCCATGCCTGCGGCTCTCGGAAATAGGTCTTAATTGGTTTATGGGTTAATACAATGAAGATCATGAACACCGTTGCCCAGAAAGCAGACAAACCCGGCGAGAAACGTTCAACCGTTAGACACCAAACCAGCACAACAACAGGTAGTAGATAGTACAAACCTGATTTAACTGTTGGTCCGACTTCTGGGAGCATCACAACTTCGGAATTTGGATCATCCATATGCAAATCTGGAAACTTCGCCGCATACCCAACAAGCCCGATATACGCCATAAGAATCACAAGACCAGCTATCAGATATGACCAGTTACCCATGTAACTCTTAGTCCAGCCTAATCCGTGATACACAGCTAAAGAGATAGCACATACACCTACAATGATCATCGCCCAAACTGACAGTTTTTGCGCCAATGTTGCATGATTTCGAGTAGGCAACCCCTTCATTCCAGCCTTCACCGCTTCTAGATGAACAATATAGATCAAGGCGATATAGGAAATCAGCGCGGGCAAGATTGCATGTTGTATTACCTCTATATAAGAAATACCAACAAACTCAACCATCAAGAATGCAGCCGCCCCCATAATTGGAGGTGTTAACTGACCATTAGTTGAAGCCGCCACCTCGACCGCACCAGCTTTATAACCTGGAAAACCTACACGCTTCATCAGCGGGATTGTAAAAGTACCTGTCGTAACAACATTGGCAATAGACGAGCCTGATACCAAGCCACTTAATCCAGAGGAAACAACAGCCGCCTTAGCGGGCCCACCGCGCATATGCCCTAATAGTGAAAAAGATACCTGAGTGAAGTAATTACCAGCACCCGCTTTGTCAAGCAAAGCGCCAAACAATACAAACAGAAATACAAAGCCTGTCGATACACCAAGAGCAACACCAAATACGCCTTCTGAGGTTAGCCATTGGTGCGACATTGCTTTATTAAGGCTTGCTCCTTTATGCGAAATAACATCCGGCATGTAAGGTCCAGCAAAGGTGTAAAGCATGAAGATACCAGCCACGACCATCAATGGCGGGCCTAATGCTCTACGCGTCGCCTCCAATAGCAAGATCATACCGCTGACAGCAACAACGATATCCAGTTTTATCGGCGCACCCGCTCGCCCAGCCAACTCAGCGTGAAAAATCACCAAGTAACTAGCAGCAAACGCAGCTACCCCAGCAAAAATCCAATCATGCCACGGCACAACCGATCTAGAAGAGCGCTTAAATGCAGGAAATGCGGTATAAGCCAAAAAGACCGCAAAGCTTAGATGAATAGCTCGAGCCTGAGTATCATTGAAGACACCAAAATCGAGCATAAATGGTAGAGGCGATGCATACCAAAGCTGAAATAGAGCCCAGCAAAGCGCTACACCCCATAGAAATTTACCAGGAAGCCCTTCTGGAGCGCGCGCCCCAGAATCTGCCTGAGCCACCATTTCCTGCACTTCTTGTGAAATGCTAGCCGAAGAACTGTTCTGATTATCCGTCACACAATCACCGTTTTAAAACAGCTTATAATAATTTTATAGAGCTAAACCTAAGCAAAAGCCGTAAAGCAAAACGGGGACATAATGTCCCCGTCGCCTATTAAATCAACTCTTATAGAAGACCTGCTTCTTTGTAGTACTTAATTGCACCAGGGTGAAGAGGTGCCGACAAACCGTCTTGAACCATTTGCTCTTTCTTCAGGTTAGCAAAAGCTGGATGCAGCTTACGGAATGTATCGAAGTTTTCGAAAACAGCCTTCACTACCTCGTAAACCACTTTTTCAGGCACTTTTGCAGAAGATACAAATGTTGCACCAACACCAAACGTTTGCGTATCAGCGTCATTACCGCGATACATGCCAGCAGGTACAGTTGCTGTACGATAGTAACTGTTATCGTTGATCAGCTTCTGAACCGCATCACCATCAACATTTACAAGCGTACTATCACAAGACGTTGTCGCTTCTTTAATTGCACCACTTGGATGACCTACTACGTAAACCATGGCATCAATTTTGTTATCACATAGCGCACTCGCTTGCTCAGACGCTTTAAGCTCAGACGTTAGAGCGAAATCATCCATCGACCAGCCTTTAGCTTCCATTAGCACTTCGATAGTACCGCGCTGACCTGAACCTGGGTTACCAATATTTACACGCTTACCTTTAAGATCATCAAAGTTTTTGATACCAGAATCGGCACGTGCAACAACAGTGAAAGGCTCTGGATGTACAGAGAATACTGCGCGTAGATCTTTATTAGCACCAGTATCTTTAAATTTGCTAGTACCATTATAAGCATGGAACTGCCAATCAGACTGAGCTACGCCCATATCCAATTCACCTGCACGAATAGTGTTTAGGTTGTAAACTGAACCACCCGTAGACTCTACTGAACAGCGGATACCGTGGTCTTTACGATTTTTATTCACCAATCGGCAAATTGAACCACCCGTAGGGTAATAAACGCCAGTTACGCCGCCGGTACCGATCGTGATAAATTCTTGTGCTGATGCAGCAGTCGAACCACCCATGGCAGCTAAACCAACACCCATCGCTAACAAACTAGAAGTAACCGTCTTACGAAATGCCATAACAAACTCCATCTATTATCTTTTTATAATTAGAGCCATATATCAGGCCCTTTTTTACCCATCTTCTTTGATACTAGTATTGCCTATCGAATGTTTCAAAGTTCTGAAACATCAATAAGATAAACTAACATAGGCTGGTGATAGATAACATGCTTACGAATAACGCATCAATATATTCACTTCACTATGCATCACTTCACTTGATTTTCCTGTTTGGGGCACAAAAAACGGTTGATTTCCCTATAAGGGTATACATCAATTAACTCTCCCTTTTTAACCTGAACTTGGACTCTTTCCCAGAACTGAACCGTCAACAAATCCCCATGCAACTGATCAAAGATTTTTTTCACACGTCTATCACACGCCATAAGCATAGAAAACTCCTCCGGAAACACATCATTGTCACCAATTGAATACCAAGGTTCAGCAGCCAACTCTTGTTCCGGATACAGTGGTTCTGGTATTTCCCGGAAGTTACATTCAGTCAAATATAGAATTTCATCATAATCGTAAAAAACAACACGCCCATGCCGGGTTACACCAAAATTTTTAAACAACATATCCCCAGCAAAAATATTCGATGCAGCAAGTTCTTTAATCGCTTTACCATATTCATCTATGGCATGAAACAACTGCTCTTGATCTTCATTTTCCAACGCTTGATCGATATAGATGTTTAAAGGTGTCATATACCGCTCAGCCCATAAGTGTTTAATCAATAGCTGATCACCTTGCTGCTCAATAGAAGAGCCAGCAACTTTTGTCAGTTCTTCGGTAAGCTCTTCAGAAAATTTATTAATCGGGAATATAAAGTTAGTGAACTCTAACGTATCCGCCATTCGACCAACCCGATCATGATTTTTAACCAACTGATATTTATCAAGAACCACTTGTCTTGTGATTCTTTTAGAGTGAGAAAACTCATCTTTAATAACTTTAAATACAACAGGAAAAGATGGCAGTGTGAAAACTATCATTACCATCCCTTTAACACCTGGCGCCACTTCAAATTGATCATTTGAATTTCCCAAATGATCGATAAAAGCCCGGAAGAATTCCGCCTTACCTTGCTTATAAAAACCTATTGAACTGTAAAGCTCGGCTTTAGATTTCTGCGGGATCAGGGTGTGTAAAAAGTTAACTAATTCGGAAGGCACATCTACATCCACCAGAAAATATGACCGAGTAAAACCAAACACTGTGGATATATCATTTTCTTCGTTCAATGCCGCATCAAAATAAATACCTTTACCATCATTGAGTATAGACAACACAAATGGCTGACTATGCTTTGCGAAGCGGATGCGCCCTACAACATAAGCCGCTTTATTACGAAAAAAAAGACTGCTAACAATATCAATCACCGCCTTATCATAAGGCAACTGCTTTTGCTCAATCTGCTGCTGAACATAACGAACCAAATTACTGATATCTTGTCGCTTATTTCTCCATAGCACATTAAACATTAAATCAGACATTAAACGACCAACAAGTTGAACTAGACCAGATCCACTTAATACATAAGATTTATATACACTCTCACCTGAGCAAAGCTCTTTCCCTTCTCTGCTCGATCGAACAAAAATATGCTCACTATCAATATGCCTATGTTTAAATAGATAACAATAAACAGAGTTGTAGAATGTTTCTGCTAATTCAGGATCTGTTCGCTGACGTATCAACTTAGCGTAATATTGCTTAGCGCCCCCCCATACCTCCGGCCTGTAAATATCTACCCCTACATACGTCAGCGCTTTTGCAGTATCAGACACCATCAGATCATATAAACCCAAGCGCTTAGCCGATAATGACTGAATTCCACGCCAATCAGCCACTTCAAATAAATATTTTGCTGACTCAGTAACCTCCTGAAATTTCAGTCGATATTCTGCAAAAAAAGCCATTATTTGCGATGCAAGTCGCTGATGTACTTGATGAGACATACCATCTCCTCATACTGTAGAACTTCATAACCATTATTATTGAAACACCTTGGTCATTCAGTTTAGCTAAACTTAGATAAGACAATTAGCCATTTGGTTTGACACTATGTATACCCATACTTCGATCAACACGACTGAAGATAAACCTACCGCAATCGCTGTTTTAACCAGTGGCGGGGACTCACCAGGAATGAACCCTGCTATTCGCGGGGTAGTACGAGCAGCTCTCCACCAAGGCATCAAAGTTTTCGGGGTTCACAAAGGGTATAGCGGCTTAATTATTGGCGATATGTGGGAGATGGACTCTGCATCTGTAACCAACATAGTGCAGCGCGGAGGCACACTACTTAAAAGTGATCGCTGCCAAGCTTTTCTAGATCCCGCGGTTCGACATCAGGCGGCCGAAGTTTTACTCAAAAAAGGGATTGATAGTCTAGTCGTGATTGGCGGTGATGGCTCTTTAACCGGGGCTCATATGCTGGCCTCGGAAAGCTCGATTCGTGTTATAGGACTCCCTGGCACTATCGATAACGACATCTACGGCACTGATGACACCATTGGGTTCGACACAGCCGTTAACACCGCGCTTGATGCCATAGATAAAATCCGTGATACAGCACTCTCTCATGAATGCCTGTTTTTAGTCGAAGTGATGGGCCGGAACTCCGGTTTTATTGCGACTCATGTAGGTATAGCCTGCGGTGCAGAGCTGGTAGTTATTCCTGAGTATGAAGTTAAAGTAGATGCAATCTCATTTCAGCTTGCCAACAATCGTGTTCAAGGCAAAGGATCAAGCGGGATTATTGTTGTAGCTGAGGGCCCAACCCCTGGCCTTACTTATAATTTAGCCAAACAATTAGAGCAGCACGGTCAGCGACCCAAGGTCTGTATTTTGGGCCACATACAAAGAGGTGGCCGTCCAACAGGGCATGATCGAGTGCTTGCTTCCTGCCTTGGAGCGGCAGCTGTGGACTATCTTTGCGGGGGCTATAACGATGTGATGATCGGAATAAAAAACGGAGCCATCGCAGAGACTCCGTTACAACATATTATTGATAAAAAGAAACAGCTAGATGCTCAACTATTCGAGCATGTACAACTACTACACAAATAACTTTTAAAGTTACCAAAAATTATCGAACGTAAGGATTACTTTGCATCTCGCGACCAAAGGTTGAACCCGGCCCATGACCGGGAATAAATTCGACCGACTGACCTAACGGGAACAGTTTTAACTTAATTGAATCAATCAATTCTTGATGATTCCCTTGTGGAAAATCTGTACGTCCAATAGATCCGCTAAAAAGCACATCACCCACCAGCGCTATCTCATCTTCGACATGATGGAAAACAACGTGCCCCGGAGTATGACCCGGGCAGTGAATAACGTTTAGTGTAGATTCACCTACTTGAACAGTATCACCATCATCTAACCAGCGATCTGGAGTAAAGGTTTCACAAGGCGGGAAATTAAACATGTTGCACTGCTGTGCCATGCCTTCAATCCAAAACAGATCTCCTTTATGAGGCCCTTCAATTGGTAATTTCTTCGATGCAGCTAGCTCAGCCGTTCCGCCCGCATGATCAATATGTGCATGGGTCAAAAGAATCTTCTCTAATTCAACACCCTCTTCCTCTACTGCAGCTAGAATTCGATCAAGATCACCACCTGGGTCAACAACCGCTGCCTTCATGGTTTTTTCACACCAGATAAGAGAACAATTCTGCTGAAATGGAGTAACCGGGATAATTCTGTATTTCATAGGATCGCCAATGGAATTAGATGTTGATAGGCGGCAAGTATATCAGGCCTGAGTTAAAGACAAAGCATTACGCACCAAAGCACTATAGCTAGCGCTTGTCTTTTTAGAAATTTAGATTCAAAGTTAAAAGAAAATTATCTATAAGGACTTCTAAGGAAGAAACTATGAAAAAAAATAAGCATGAAGCAGAGCTAGTAAAAGAAGCCCTTAAGATTGGCGCAATCTATTTTGAAAAGCGCGGAGCAGGCCACTTTGAAGCCACTGATAGTGCTTCAAGCAAAATTAAAGCAATTTATCGCTTACTAGTGAATGACGGACTTATTCAAGCCTTAGCAAAGGATCAAGTCACTGAGCCCAATATGAAACACAAATTGGCTTTATGGGTAGAAAGGCAGTTACCGGAGAATCATCCGCTGAAGAAATAAAAAATCTCTCTTTCGATAGCCCAGCCATCCACGTGGGATCTGTGACTTTGCGTCCCAGAATTGCTTCTGGTTTGCCTTTATCGAGAGAGGATCTATTCGCTGGAAACAGCTCAACAATCCGAACAAACCAAAAGGTTAGTTCAGATATCATTAAGCCTGATTGTAATAGTAGCAGCATTATTTGTAATTACTAAATACGTATTTGGAATTATGCGTAAACAAACGCTCATTAATGTGCTTTTTCTTTGCTATTACGACAGATTCAGGCTTACTATTTAAAATACGAATATTGATATCAAGGCTTACATTTCAATGAGTTCACAACAATCAGAGCTAAGCTCAAACAATAAAACAGATTTCCTAGATTGTTTGAGATTGATCGAACGGTTACACCGTAGAATCCTTGATATTCTTAAATTTCGTCTTGAAGCGTTAGGCTATACCGACATCAATAGCGTTCAGGCCCTGCTCCTCCACAATATTGCCGATCGTGAAATGACTGCCAGCGAGCTAAGAACCCGAGGCTATTATCTTGGTTCTAATGTTTCATATAACTTAAAAAAAATGGTTGGTAATGGTTACATCAACCAAGAACGTTCAGAGCATGACCTTCGCTCTGTGCGCATTAAACTCAGCCAAAAAGGTTTAGCTATCCACAACTTGATTGCAGAACTGTTTGATCAACAATTGGAAGAGATCAGTGCAGAGCGCCTGATGGAACAAAGCGACATGTCGACGTTAAGATCTAATCTTCGACAATTAGAACGCTTTTGGGATCAGCAAATGAATACTTACTAAACCTTTGTTAGGTTTAACCTTAACAAGCTAAGCGTTTTTGAGCACAAACCTTTTCAAAATCATCTACAGGAAGAGGCTTACCAAAGAAATAACCTTGGTAATCTAAACAGCTATGCCCTGCTAAGAACATACACTGCGCTTCGGTTTCAACACCCTCAGCAATCACGTTCAGTCCAAGATTATGCCCCATTGCAATGATGGCTTGGACAATTTCAGCATCATCTTTATCTTCAATTACATCACGAATAAAAGAACGATCAATCTTAATTTGATCAAGCGGTAAGCGTTTAAGATGCAATAAAGAAGAATAACCTGTACCAAAATCATCTAAAGAGAAACGAATACCTAACTTACGTAGTTGATGCATCTTATCAACCGTATCTTCGATATCCTGTAAAACAAGACTCTCCGTTAGCTCTAATTTCAATAGGTCAGGCTGAATATCATAACGATTGATACAATCTGCGACTTCAGCAACAAAGTGCTCCTGTATAAATTGACGCGCACTCACATTTACAGCAATACTCAAATTAGGCATGCTCGGATCGGATTGCCATTTTTTAAGTTGCTGACAAGCCTGAGCTAGAATCCAATCGCCTATAGGTACAATTAAACCCGTATCCTCAGCTAAGGGAATAAATTCTGCTGGCGATACTAAACCTCTCTCTGGATGAAACCAGCGCACCAAAGCCTCGGCTCCTATCAACTCATCTTTACGATACTGAGCCTGATAGTGCAGCTCTAACTGACTACCTGATAAGGCCTTACGTAAATCAGACTCAAGCGCGGCCATGCTGCAGAGTATTTTCTCTGCTTCAGGATCATAAAATCTATACGTATTTTTACCTGACTCTTTTGCCTGATACATCGCCATATCAGAACGCTTCATCACACTATCTACAACATCACCACTGTCAAACAACGTTACACCGACACTACAAGCTGTATGATATTGAATCCCATCAAGAGATACTTGCTGCTGGACCGCAACAATTAGCTTTTCAACAAT
The DNA here is from genome assembly GCF_047778075.1 of Neptuniibacter sp. QD57_21. Classification (GTDB taxonomy): domain Bacteria; phylum Pseudomonadota; class Gammaproteobacteria; order Pseudomonadales; family Balneatricaceae; genus Neptuniibacter. The sequence goes on from NZ_CP180549.1 coordinate 2,968,176, forward strand.
GCCACTAACCTGAGCTAAAGCGATACTTTCTTCTACACCCAAATTTTCCAAAACGATAATAAATTCATCACCACCTAAACGAGCGACCATATCCGCATTACGCACACAAGCACTAAGCCTATGTGCTACTTCGATCAACAAAAGATCACCTTGATCATGACCTTGTGTGTCATTCAGATTTTTAAAGTTATCCAGATCAATAAATAAGACCGCACCAAACTGACCTGTCAAATGACAGGATTGAATCGCACAGCTCAGACGCTCTTGTAGTGAACGGCGATTAGGTAGGCCTGTAAGAACATCATAAAAAGCAAGCTTGTGGATATTTGCCTCATCCTTTTTACGCTGAGTGATGTCAGTAAATGCTCCAACATAGTTAGTAATCTCTCCACCATCCCCTTGTACAGCTGTAATCGTCAGGTACTGCGGATAAATCTCTCCTGACTTACGCTTATTCCATATTTCACCCTGCCAATATTTATCAGCTTGCAACCGTGTCATCATCTCTTTATAAAATGATTTCCCATGCTGACCTGATTGTAAAATAGCCGGATTTTCCCCAATCACTTCTTCAGGCTCGTATCCAGTCACTCTTGTAAAAGCACTATTTACTCGCAAAATAACATGGTCTGAATCGGTAATTAGCATCCCCTCTTGAGAATCAAAAGCCGTGGCTGCTATATGTAGCTCTTTTTCTACGCGCTTACGATCAGTAACATCTCTAGAAAGAACAATAAAGTGAGGAAGATCATAATCACGACCTTCTTTAAGTGAAACAGACAGCTCAAACACTCTTTCACCTTGCTTAAGCGGTAAACGTATCTGGTGACCTCTCGACAACCCTTGTTTCTCTGCTTCGCCAAGCGCCTCAAGCACTGTGGTTGCAGCCTCGAAAGGCATCACATCAAATACTGTTTTACCGATTAACTCAGATTCAGGGGCTATCAATTCGTCTTTTTTAGCACTATGGCAGGCGTAGTAGCGCCCTTGACTGTCCATATCAAATAAGAGATCGGGAATTGCAGCAAAAATAGCTTCTAATTTTTGTCGAGAAAGATCACTTTCATATTCACTCTGCTTCAGCGCTAACTCAGCTTTACGGCGTTCTATCTGATGCGTTAATAAAATCCCGAGTAATACAGTCACTATAGGGAACATCAGCATAATCGGTAATGCTAACTCACTCAGTAACAGATCCACCGTCGAAAACGGAAGAACCAGCAGTGAAAACAACATCATGATGTGGACAACTACACCCAACAGATACAACTGCCACCAAGCGACCGCTCTACTCTCATTCAGGTTCACCCGCCAATAGTGGCACAACAACCCTAGGCCTGAAGAACTGACAATAATGAGAAATCCAGCAAAGATGCCTTGTCCACCTTCGAATAATCGAAAAGCAACAGTAATCACTACAGCAATAACTGTGGGGATAAAACCAAAAAATAAGCCGGTTACAGAGAGGAGAATGGAGCGCGCATCAATCAACACACCACTAACAATGGATAGCGGCATCGACATAATTGCGATCCCGATTACACCTATTAGAATTCCACTAATAACTTTCTTAAGAACAGATAATCGCTTGTGTTCAAAAGAAAAAATATCGTATAACGCCCCCATCGCTAGCAACAGAGCAACGTTATTGATCAGTGGAATAAAAATACCGTCATTCATCAGTCAAAAGAACCGACCAGACAGTTTGTATTCTTTACCCCAAAATGCACAAAACTATTAAACATAGAGCGAAATCACATTATTAATGGTAAACGGGTTAAATCCTAACCACTAGAAAACGGATAGGCTATAGGATTTTTAGGGTGAACGGCCTGCAATTATTGATATGCATCAAGAAAATCAGCATCAAAATTTTAGGCCGTGCGATATAGATCAAATCAGGCGTTGCAAACCAGCTTGATACCTAATTTGGTAAGAATTGGCTTCAATTCTATTTTTTAGATTTTTTCTCTTCCTGCGCCTTTGCATACTCTTCATCTAACTTACCATATTGGCGCTGATAAGCTTCTGGATCTGAGCGCCACAAACGATAAAGTTTACGATCATTCGCAGCCATGGGCGGTGGGTTTTCGCGGGATCGGCGAATCGCATTTAAGGTGACAGGAATAAAAGCAAACAGAACTAATAATCCCACCAGTAGATATTTAAGTAGTTCATCACTCATCAGTGATTCCTCTAGATACGAAAAAAGCCGCACGAGCGGCTTTTTTATAAACTCAGTGACTAGACCTTATGATAGATCTCAGCACCTGTTTCTTTAAACTCAGCTGATTTTTCCTGCATCCCTTGATCAGCTTTCGCATTAATAGCTGCTACCTCCTCATCATCCAACTCACGAACCTCTTGCGAGATTTTCATAGAGCAGAATTTAGGTCCACACATGGAGCAGAAGTGCGCCACTTTCGCAGATTCTTTTGGCAGAGTCTCATCATGGTAAGCACGCGCTGTATCTGGGTCCAAGCCGATGTTGAACTGATCTTCCCAACGGAATTCAAAGCGAGCTTTAGACATCGCATTATCACGAATCTGAGCACCTGGATGACCTTTCGCTAAATCGGCAGCATGCGCAGCAATCTTATATGTGATGATTCCTTCTTTTACATCAGCCTTGTTAGGTAGACCCAGATGCTCTTTAGGCGTCACATAACATAGCATGGCACAGCCGTACCAACCGATCATCGCAGCACCAATACCTGATGTGATGTGGTCGTAACCTGGTGCTATATCAGTCGTCAATGGACCCAGCGTGTAGAAAGGCGCTTCGTGACACTCTTTCAACTGCTTATCCATATTCTCTTTGATCATATGCATAGGTACGTGACCTGGGCCTTCGATCATTACCTGAACATCATACTCCCAAGCAATCTTAGTAAGTTCACCTAAGGTTTCTAGCTCTGCAAACTGAGCTTCATCGTTCGCATCATAAACGGAACCTGGACGCAGGCCATCTCCCAAAGAGAAAGATACATCGTATGCCTGACAGATTTCACAGATCTCACGGAAGTGCGTGTATAGGAAGTTTTCTTCGTGATGCGCCAAGCACCACTTCGCCATAATAGAGCCACCACGAGATACGATGCCTGTCATACGCTTAGCAGTCATAGGTACATAACGTAGTAGTACACCCGCATGGATTGTGAAGTAATCCACACCCTGTTCGGCTTGTTCAATAAGCGTATCTTTAAAGACTTCCCAATTTAGGTCTTCAGCTACGCCATTAACTTTTTCAAGCGCCTGATAGATTGGTACCGTACCAATTGGGACTGGCGAGTTACGCATGATCCACTCACGTGTTTCATGAATATTCTTACCTGTGGACAGATCCATAATGGTATCTGCACCCCAGCGAGTGCCCCAGGTCATTTTCTCCACCTCTTCTTCGATAGATGAAGTTACAGCAGAGTTACCAATGTTACCGTTGATTTTAACTAAAAAGTTACGGCCGATAATCATTGGTTCAACTTCTGGGTGGTTAATATTGGCAGGAATAATCGCGCGACCTTCAGCTACTTCCTGACGTACAAATTCAGGCGTAATCTCTTCTGGAAGGTTTGCACCAAAATTAAAACCAGGATGCTGTTCTGCAACCACATTACCTTCCGCCTTTGCTTTCGCTAACTTCATGTTTTCGCGAATAGCAATGTATTCCATTTCCGGGGTAATAATGCCTTTACGAGCATAATGCAGCTGCGTCACATTTTTACCCGCTTGAGCGCGGCGTGGCTTGCGCGTTAGCTCAAAACGCAACTCATCTAGGCGCAGATCAGCTTCACGAACACGACCATATTCAGAAGTCAGTTTGTCCAACTGCTCAGTATCTTCACGCTCTAGAATCCAAGCCTCACGAACAGGCTGCAAACCTTTACGTACATCGATGGATACTTCTGGATCGGTGTATGGACCGGAAGTGTCGTAAACATACAGTGGATCATTCTTCTCACCACCGAAGCCTGTTGGCGTGTCATCTAAACTAATTTCGCGCATTGGAACACGAATATCAGATCTAGAACCTTCAACATAGACTTTGCGTGATTTTGGAAACGGCTGTACAGAATCTGTATCCACCTTAGCCGTCTGGCTCAATGCCTGATTTTGCTCTGAATTATTATCTACCATCGTTCAACCTGTTCTTATATTGCTTTCGTCAGCGTCGATACAACTACGACCAATACGCATGAAAATGATTAACTGGGCCATGACCTGCACCCACATTCAGTTTATCCGCCCCTCGCAAAGCAGATGTAATATAGTCTTTAGCCAATCTAACCGCCGTTGCAGGCGACTCCCCTTTGGCTAGGTAAGCGGTAATAGCCGCTGCCAATGTGCACCCTGTACCATGGGTGTTTTTTGTATTTACCCGAGGACTAAGGAACTCGATGAACTCCTGCCCATCATAGTAAATGTCCGGACACTCTTCACCCTGCAAATGGCCGCCTTTCAACAGCACCTGCTTAGCACCTAACTCCAACAATTCAGCAGCCATATCAGCCATACCCGTGCGATCTTTAGGTTCAGATTGTCCTAGCATCACAGCAGCTTCTGGCAAATTAGGCGTGATAATATCCGCTATCGGAATCAAATGTTTTACTAAGCTATCAATGCCATCAGCGCTCAGAAGCTTGCTCCCACTAGTCGATACCATCACAGGATCAATAACCAGCGGAACATTTTTACTTTTCAAGAACGACGCAACAGTCAAAACCATATCGGTATTACCCAACATACCCGTTTTAACCGCATTAATTTCAATATCATCAAATACCGCATCTAACTGCTGTAATAAAAATTCAGCCGAGACAGGATAGATACTTTTAACTGACTGAGTGTTTTGCGCAGTTAAAACGGTAATAGCAGATGTGCCGTAAGCCCCTATTGCTGAGAACGTTTTTAAATCTGCCTGAACACCTGCGCCACCACCGGAATCAGACCCAGCAATGGTAAGCACATTAGGGATAGCGGAAGAGATATTAGCCATCATAGCCCCCTATAACTGGAGCTAAATGAGCCAAATTTAAAAAAAAATAAATCCATAGAAATGAAATCTCGATTTCCTACGCCGGAACAAACCGGATCAGGTTCAACGGGTTTACTCTCAGCCCCACAGGGCACCCCGACCAAGACAAAATCCAAGTTTAAAGACTCACCTGCATTCTGTCCAGAAAAGCACCTGAAACTCCTTCATCTAAACAAAAATCAGAGAAAAAAATCCTCAATTAAGAAAAATTAGGAATTTTTCTTATTTTTTTTACCTTATATACGTCCATAATGAGTGGCATGGATCTCCTGTTCATGGAAAGAATACAAGGAAGGCCTCGATAAGCGGAACGGATGGCATGATGCCCTAGGACAAAGACCGCAAGGATTATGGAAGCCATAGAAAAGGGCGCCTCAATGGAAGAGGCGCCCTTTTCGTATCTATCCTATACAAAGCAAGTATTTGCCCCACCCAATACAGAACTCTTTAAATTAAGATTTTTTCTTATTTCTTTTCCCATATTTCCAGCCATACTTGATGACATGAATCTCCTGTTCACGGAAAGAATACAAGGAAGGCCTCGAACAGCGGAATGGATGGCATTGATGCCCTAGGACAAAGACCGCAAGGATTATGGAAGCCATAGAAAAGGGCGCCTCAATGGATGAGGCGCCTTTTTTATTTATATACACTTTCCCACTTCCCCTATGATTCCCATGCCTCGGGAATTCTTCCCGAAATCTTCGGGATGGCAGAAATTAAGAATAATTCTTATTTTTTTTTATGTATTTCCAGCCATAATTAACTTCATGGATCTCCTGTTCACGGACTGAATATAAAGGACGGCCTCGATAAGCGGAAAGGATGGCATGATGCCCTAGGACAAAGACCGCAAGGATTATGGAGCCAAAGAAAAGGGCGCCTCATGGATGAGGCGCCCTTTTTGTTTATAAATTGATCATCCACGCGGGCATATTGCCCGAGTTAGACCTGACAAATGAAATTAAGAATTTTTCTTATTTCCTTTCCGGTAGCAAAAGGCATAATTAGAAACGTGGATCTCCTGTTCATGGAACGAATACAAAGGACGGCCTCGATAAGCGGAAAGGATGGCATTGATGCCCTAGGACAAAGACCGCAAGGATTAAGGAAGCCAACAAGGGGGTTGCTTCACGGAAGGAGCAGCCCCTTACTTTTTACCTACAAAAAATACCAGCTCTATCCTCTCAATACCTTACGCAGTTACGTAACTCGGTTGTGTTAACCATGTTTCTTCAATCAGATTCTCAATAGATACATGACAACCCGCTTTAATCCATTTAGCTAACGGAGTCGCAACATCAGGAATGCAGAATGGTTCTGGTTGTGGTGATTCAAGCCAAGCTCCTATCTTTTGACAGTCTAAAGCGGCCACAACTCTACCTAAACCAAGGATTTCCAGTACCTCAGCATTGGACTCTTGCTCAGCCTGACCTTTTTGCGGCAAGGTCATTATCTTTTTTCCATATTGCAAAGCTTCACTTAACAAGCCAAAACCGGCGTTACAAATCACCCCTTCACAATCAGATAGATCTTGCTGAAAACCCATTCGTGAAAAAGGCCTGATATGGCAGTTTCCTTGATCCAAGGATTGATCAACTGAAGAATAGATAAAGAAGTGAGCCTGACTACATTGTTTAAAGATAGGCATCATGGCCTCTAGATCATCATGAGGCAGGTAGACCACCACTTTATTCTCAGTAAGGCTTGGACTAAACAAAGGCTTTTGAATTAGTGGTGGGCAGATATCTTGATCGAAACGATCCCAATGCAACCCGATAGGTATGTCAGTTGGGGCAAATGACTTTACTTGGGCCTTGAGCAAAGGCCCTGATTTCTTATCGGGCAAATCATGCAAAAAAGCATATTGATGAGCAATACCTACACTGTTGATCCCTTTTAACTTCGCCGCCCACGCAGTTACCGGTTCAAAATCAGTGATCACAAGGTCATATCCCGTAAGGTCGAGTGCCCTAATATCTCTCAACAATTGAAAAACACTATTTTTCGTAAATGTTTTCCAATGGTCAACCTTACTTCCCTGCATATAAAAGGTTAACCCCCTTCGGCACTGGTAATCACCAAAGGGCTCCATATTAAATAACTTCTCAGGTTCTCGACCACTAAACAGATAATCAACTTCGACCCCCTCCTTCTCCAAAGCAGGTGCCATCACCCGTGCCCGAGTGATATGGCCATTCCCTGTAGCTTGCACACCGTAAAGAATACGCATCAGTTCAGACCAGCACAGATAAGAAAGGAATAAGCGAAATCGCAGCAGCTACAGAGCTTAAGCCCAGCACGGCACCCGCTAAAATATCTGTAGGATAGTGAACACCAAGGAGAACCCGAGACATACCTATAGCAACAGCTAAAACATAGGATAGAACCGCAAATTCAGGATAAAAATGCGCTACAAGTGCAGCAAATACAAACGCAGCAGCAGAGTGGCCTGATGGGAAGCTAAATTTATCAGATGGGACTATATAAGCTTCAAATGGCAACGAATCACAAGGCCGATGACGCTTTATAGTATTTTTAAGAATAAGGTAGAGCGGCAGCTCAATGGTATAAGCAAATAAACCAACCAACAAAAACAAAAGACCAAACTGCTGCTCAAAAAGAGCAAGGGCAAAGCCAATGAATAGGTATAAAACACCATCACCTAATCGAGAAACTTGCCGACTTACCGAAGCAATTTGAGCTGCTTTAGGAAGGCCCAAACACCAATTAAAGGTGAGTAAATCAAACGCTGTTACTAGTCGAATAGCACTCATTGTCAGTATCTCCCAATACTTTCATCATGCTTTCAGATGATGAAAGTACTAGGTGACAGCTCAATGAATACTTTTTGACAGTTCAATTACAAAACGGCAGCAGCCATCTCTTTAGAAAATTCCTGCTCAAACCATTGCGCGGCCATGGTCACAACTAGGTCAGGCTGCAATAAAGGCACCATATGACTTTGGCGCTTCATTACCAACAACTCCATGGGCTGCTCACAATAATTCATCACTCTCTGAGAATAACTCACAGGTAATACCTCATCTTTATCTCCATGCAAAATAGCAGCAGAGAAACGATGCACCCTATTTACGATATTACAACGATGATTAAACAGACTAGATAAAGTTTTAAGAGGGTAATCAAACACTATCAATGGATCATTATTAATTGCGGCACCTGCAGGGTGCCCCTTTAACAGCTGCTCAAAATCAACGAAAGATTTTAGTGGCACTTTATATCCTGGAAGCATTAAGGAAGATGCCCACGTCCAGTTCCAGCCCATTCTATAAGTTAAATCAGGGGCCAAATCAGGCACCAATAACGTCCCGCAAAGGACTGTAGATAGGCGCTCATCCTTTTCTGCTGCTGCAACAGCAAGCAATGCACCTATTGAATATCCGTAAACACCAAATGGGCCCTTAAAGCGCTGCTGCAATACATCCAAAACGTCCGATACAGCATTACACATCTCATCTACAGTGTAATGACCTCGAGAGCCCCCTGAATAGCCATGCCCAAGAGGGTCAACACCAATAACATTAAACCCTTGCTGAGATAGCTTAGACAACAGCTCTGCATAGATTTCACAATAAGTACCAATTCCCGGTAAAAAGATAATGGTTGGTGCATCTGGCGCGCATTCATATAACTCACAATGAACAGCACTTTCACCGACACAAAAAGCTGTACGGTGTTTTAAAAATTGCTCTAAATTCAGCTTGTCACGCAGATCAACACGTAAGCTACAACCTTCTTGGGACAAAATAGGCGGTCTGATTTGAACACTCATAATCAACTCAACTTATCGCTGGCAGTGTTTACAAAACACTGTGGAGCGCTGCCCCAAGCGTACTTCTGTTAATGGAGCCATACACTGTACACAAGGCTCCCCTTTTCGCCCATAAACATTGAGCTTTTGCTTAAAGTAGCCCGGTTTACCATCGCCACCTACAAAATCTTTCAGCGTTGTACCACCTTGCTCAATTGCGGCAGCCAACACTTTTTTAATATTCTCAACTAAACACGCTAAGCGTTCATAAGAGATATTACCGGCTGCTCGCCTCGGATCGATCCCTGACAGGAAGAGCGCTTCGGTGGCATAGATATTCCCAACCCCAACCACGACTTTACTATCCATAATCACTTGTTTGATAGCCGCTTTACGTCCAGCGCAGATCGCATGAAGGTGCTTAGCATCAAATTGCTCACAAAGAGGCTCTGGGCCTAACTTATATAGCAGTTCATGGTGTTCATTAAGCGGTTGCCACAAAACAGAGCCAAAACGACGCGGATCCGTCAGCCTCAAAGCCTTGCCACTCCCGAAACAGAAATCCACATGATCATGTTTAAGTACGGGCTCATCTTGCTCAACAATTCTTAAGCTACCTGACATCCCCAGATGCACCATCACTTCGCCGGTAGATATTTTGAGAAGAATATATTTTCCGCGGCGACCAACAGATTCAATCACCTGTCCTTCTACCTCATCAGCAAGAAAATCAGGAATAGGCCAACGAAGATTAGGATTGCGGATCAACAAGCGGGTTACTTTCTGCTGATTAACATGAGGGCTAATGCCTCTACAGGTCGTTTCTACTTCTGGCAATTCAGGCATGAATTTCAACTGTAATACAACATTGAACGCTTAGACTAACATAAAATCAATGAATTAAGGGCCTATCTCAATGCCGACGTTAGTCAAGCTATGCTACATTCTAGGTCTAATTTAGTAAGGTGATTTGTACTCAATGGATTTTATCTGGATCTTATTTGCATTCGTCTGCGGTTACACACTGCGATTGATTGAGATGCCCCCTCTTATAGGGTACCTATTTGCAGGTTTCTTCCTGCACTTTATTGGTGTTGAACCAGTAGATAGTTTACAAACCTTGGCTGACCTAGGTATCACCTTGATGCTTTTCACTATCGGCCTGAAGTTAAATGTAAAAGACCTATTAAAAACAGAAGTGTGGGCCAGCACACTGTCCCATATGACACTCTGGACACTTTTAGCCGGCTCTGCATTTATACTGCTCGCCACCCTTTCAATTCCGTACTTTTCAGATCTAGACCTTAAATCTGCTGCTCTGATCGGCTTCGCCCTTAGCTTCAGCAGTACCGTATGTATCGTGAAGCTTTTAGAGGAAAGCGGTGAGATGAAAACAAGGCATGGTCAACTCGCCATTGGCGTCTTGGTTATGCAAGATATTGTTGCCGTTCTGTTCCTTGTGGCCGCCACGGGGAAAATCCCATCAATATGGGCCCTAGGCTTACTCGGTTTAGTCTTCGTTCGACCTCTGCTAAATCATTTACTCATGCGTGCAGGCCATGGTGAATTGCTGCCTTTGGCCGGCTTCTTCCTAGCACTAGGCGGTTATGAACTCTTTAACCTAGTAGGTGTGAAAGGCGATTTAGGAGCACTTGTCTTCGGCATGTTATTAAGCACTCACCCTAAAGCGAGCGAATTAACTAAGTCCCTCTTAAGCTTTAAAGATCTATTCCTGATTGGCTTCTTCCTATCTATAGGGTTCACAGCCTTACCTGACTGGTCAATGCTAGGCATGGCAGCGATCCTTGCGGTTCTAATTCCATTAAAATACATCATGTTCTTTGGAATTTTCACCCGCTTGAATCTTCGCGGACGAACGTCTTATCTATGTGCCTTAGCACTGAGTAATTTCAGTGAATTCGGATTAATTGTTGCTTATCTTTGTGTAGATAGCGGCTGGCTAAGTAAAGAGTGGTTGGTCATTCTAGCGCTTGCTGTTTCACTATCATTTATCCTAACCAGTGTAGTCTACCGTTCTGCGCACTCCTTTTATTTACGCCATAAAGAGAAGATTAAAAGTTACGAATCAAACACTCCTCTTCCAAGCGATATCTTTGTTCAGCCGAAAGATTCTGAAATATTAGTGATCGGACTTGGTCGTGTCGGAAAAGGCGCTTTCAATGCCCTGCATAGCATTGTTGGGGATAAAGTTTGGGGAATGGATGCAGACCGTAGCCGTATTCAGAAATTCCAAAACAAAGGATTACACGTTTTCTATGGTGATGGTGAGGATGCCGACCTTTGGTGCAATATGGATGTCAAAAACATCAAACTAGTCTTGCTTGCACTGCCTTCGATAGAGGATAGTCTCAACATTGCTGAACAGCTGCACAGCGCTAACTACCCTGGGGAGATTGCTGCAATTGCCCGCTTCCCAGATGAACATAAACAACTCGTTGATGGCGGCATTCATACTGTTTTCAACTTCTATACAGAAGCGGGCTTCGGTTTCGCCGAAGAGAGCTTACAGTTAATAAACCATCCTAAAGCAGCCGCAGAGTAATCTGCGGTTGCTAAACAGCAGACAATAAAAAACCCAGCCTAGGCTGGGTTTTTTAGAAGAAAGTAAGATCTTATTTAATCTTAGATTCTTTGTATTCAACGTGCTTACGAACTACTGGATCGTACTTTTTGAACACCATCTTTTCAGGAGTGTTACGCTTGTTTTTGTCAGTAGTGTAGAAGTGACCTGTGCCAGCAGAAGAAACTAGCTTGATCTTTTCGCGTGCGCCTTTAGCCATGATTCAGCTCCTTAAACTTTGATGCCGTTAGCACGAACTTCAGCTAGAACTGTGTCGATGCCTTTTTTGTCGATAATACGCATACCTTTAGAGGAAACACGTAGACGTACGAATTTGTTTTCGCTTTCTACCCAAAAACGGTGCCAGTGCAGGTTTGGAAGAAAACGACGGCGTGTTTTACGCTGTGAGTGGGAAACATTGTTTCCTGTAACTGGACGCTTACCAGTTACCATGCAAACTTTAGACATATTATAAAGCCTTTAAAATTAAGGGTTACGAATCTATCCTTTATTCTCTTTTTTTATTGAAACGATATAAGGAAAAACCTCTGCACTCTCCAGAGTCCAAACCGTTTCTCAGGCGGAGCGTCCCGTAACTAGACAAGATACCGTACCGGAGTATGGATAGAAGGCCGCGAATTATACACAAGAGCATACACATTCACCAGCACTTAATAACTTTTATAATAATCCCCGTTCAGCAAACGAAACGATCTCAAGATCCCCGACAATCATATGATCTAAAACTCTAACTTCGATCATCTCCAATGCGGTTTTGAGTCGTTCTGTTATGTGCTGATCGGCCATACTTGGCTCCGCTACCCCAGATGGATGATTATGAGCAAGAATGACCGCAGCAGCATTGTGCTCCAATGCTTTTGCGACGACCTCGCGGGGATAGACTGCCGCTGCGTTAATCGTACCAAAGAATAACGCTTCATATTTAAGTACGCGGTGCTTGTTATCCAGAAAGATACAAGCAAACACCTCTCTTTGATGATGACGCAGTTGCGAAGCCAGATAATTTTTCACCTGCTCCGGCCTCTCCATCGCATCTCCTTTTTCAATAGAGGCTTGTAGATGCCTGCGACTCATTTCCAAAACAGCCTGCAATTGGGCATATTTTGCAGAACCTAAGCCATGCGCGGAACAAAAAGCCTTTTCATCACTTTCGAGAAGCGCGCGTAAAGAACCAAATGTAGTTAATAAATCGCGAGCCAGATCCACCGCGCTTTTACCTTTTACCCCTGTGCGTAAAAAGATAGCTAAGAGTTCGGCATCTGACAGCGAAGCCGCGCCTTGAAGCAAAAGCTTTTCCCGAGGTCGCTCGGCTTCCGGCCAATGCGAAATAGACATAAGAGGTCTCCATTTTATCTCTTCTCTATTTGCCACTCACGAAGCAAAGGCTTTCAAACCTTGAGAAGAGTCATCATCCTTGATGAATTGCATTAATTTAACGCCATACAATCTACGAAACTTTACTTGAAAATGGTATGGTATCGATCCTTTTTATTTCAGCGTCATTTAGATTACCGACGCTACAAACGCAAAGATTACAGTAGTTAGCCAGTATGCAGAGACTTACTAACAAACAAATTATTCTTGGAATCACCGGCGGTATTGCAGCTTATAAAAGCGCAGAGTTAACTCGAATCCTCAAAGGAGCCGGTGCTGAAGTTCGCGTTGTAATGACAGCCTCTGCAACCGAGTTTATTACCCCACTGACTTTACAAGCTCTCTCAGGTAATCCCGTCCACCAGCATCTTCTTGATGCCGAAGCAGAAGCAGGCATGGGTCATATTGAATTAGCTAAATGGGCTGATTTGATCCTGATTGCGCCAGCAAGTGCGAACTTTATGGCTCGATTAGCCTCAGGCCAAGGCGATGATCTACTAACAACGATCTGCCTAGCGACAGATGCACCTATCTGCTTAGCCCCAGCGATGAATCAAGCAATGTGGCGTGACGAAGGCACACAAAAGAACGCAACAACACTGGAATCTCGTGGCCTCAAACTATTTGGACCAGGTGTAGGTGAGCAAGCCTGTGGCGATACTGGTCCAGGCCGTATGCTAGAACCAACAGAGATAGCAGAACTAACAGCAGCCCAATTTGACCGGGGTAGCCTGACAGGTAAAACCGTCTTTATTACCGCTGGCCCTACCCGAGAACCATTAGACCCTGTGCGATATATATCCAACCATAGCTCAGGAAAAATGGGCTACGCTCTTGCAGAAGCTGCAATGGAAGCGGGTGCTAAAGTTAAATTAATTAGTGGCCCTGTAAATCTTCCTGCACCGGCTCGCATTGGCAGAACGTCAGTGGAAAGCGCCGAAGAGATGCTTAACGCCTCTCTGGAAGATCTCTCTCTATGCGACATCTTCATCGCAGCGGCGGCAGTAGCAGACTACCGCCCTACGGCTATAGCTGAACACAAAATAAAGAAAGGCTCAGAAGAGATCATGGAACTTCATCTGGTTAAAAACCCAGATATTGTTGCCACTGTAGCGAATAGTTCACCAAAACCATTTACGGTGGGTTTTGCTGCAGAGACACGTGATGTTATCAGCTACGCCAAAAGCAAACTTGAGCGTAAAAACCTCGATCTCATCATCGCAAATGATGTTTCTCGCTCAGATATTGGTTTTAACAGCGACGAAAATGCGGTTACGGTTATTTCAGCGACAAAAACTGAAACCTTACCCCAAGCCTCTAAGCGCCAGTTAGCCAGCAAGCTGATCGAAAAGATTGCAGCTCAGTATCATGGAAGTGCAGTAACGGAAAAAGAGATCGAAACTGCATAACTTATTTTGGATTTCAAACTTTGTGAACATTAAAGGATTAACATGCGTTACCCTCTAAACTCTCTAGACCACGCAATTTTCCGTGCTTACGATGTCCGAGGCATTGTAGGTTCAGCCTTAACAGATGACACGGTCTATCACCTAGGCAGAGCTTTTGCTGCCGAAGCAAAATCACAAGGCGTTGAAAACGTTAATGTGGCTGCCGATGGCCGCCTATCCAGCCCGCACCTTAAACAACTCTTTAGTGAAGGTTTAATAGATGGCGGCTGCCAGGTCATAGATACAGGCTATGTACCAACCCCTACCCTCTATTATGCAGCACATCAGGATAGTCAGTGCACAGGCGTAATGATCACAGGTAGTCACAACCCAGCTGATTACAACGGCTTTAAGATGATGATCGACGGCCACACATTGTCTGGCGATGAAATCCAAGCCCTTAAAACACGTATCATTGAGCAAAACTATTCAGACGGCGAAGGCTCTAAACGCGATTTAGATATCCGTGAAAGCTACCTTGAGCGCATCCTTTCGGATATCAAACTAGATAAAAAACTAAAAGTCGTTGTCGATTGCGGTAACGGCATTCCAGCTGAGCTAGCGCCTAAGCTGATTGAACAATTAGGCTGCGAGATTATCCCGCTTTATTGTGAAGTCGATGGCACTTTCCCTAATCACCACCCAGACCCGGGCAAACCGAAAAACCTTATCGATGCGATCGCGAAGGTAAAAGAGACGAGTGCGGATTTAGGCCTAGCATTTGACGGTGATGGCGATCGCGTAGGCGTCATCACTAACGAAGGTAATATCGTATATCCAGATCGCATCATGATGTTGTTCTCTGAAGAGATCCTTAAGCACAACCCAGGCGCAGAAATCATCTTCGACGTAAAATGCTCACGCCTACTCGCCAAAGTGATTACCGAAGCAGGCGGTAAAGCGACTATGTGGCGTACAGGCCACTCTTTGATCAAACAAAAAATCAAAGAAACCGGCGCACTGCTTGGCGGCGAAATGAGTGGTCATATCTTCTTTAAAGAGCGTTGGTACGGTTTTGACGATGCGCTATACAGTGCAGCACGTCTTCTTGAAATTTTGGCGAATACAGATCAAACCGTTGAAGAGCTATTCGCTCAATACCCTGAAGATGTAAGCACACCAGAGCTAAACATCACAGTTACCGACGAAAACAAATTCGATATCGTCTCAGCCCTTCAGGAAAAACACTTTGAAGGCGGTACTGCCAACCATATTGATGGTGTACGCGTCGACTACCCTGATGGCTGGGGTTTAGTTCGCGCATCTAATACAACACCAGTGCTTGTTCTTCGTTTTGAAGCAGAAACAAACGATGCGTTATTGCGTATCCGAAACGATTTCGAGCAAAAGCTACATGAAGTGGATAACAGTCTCGTTATCCCACACGAATAAAGCCCAAACGGCAGGAGTGCACCGATTAAATCGGTGCACTCATATAATAATTTTAAGGAAAGACTATGCCTCTAACACGTAAAGATGCCATGACTACCGCTCATGTATTGAGCGAGGCTATGCCATATATTCAGCGCTTTGTCGGCAAAACAATTGTCATCAAATATGGCGGTAACGCCATGATTGATGAAAAGCTGCAAAACAGCTTTGCCCGTGACATTGTGATGATGAAGCTGATTGGTATTAACCCAATTGTTGTACACGGAGGCGGCCCGCAGATCGGACAACTGTTAGAAGATCTGAAAATCGAATCACACTTCATCAACGGTATGCGTGTAACCGATTCCAAAACAATGGACGTTGCCGAGATGGTATTGGGCGGCGCGGTAAACAAACAGATCGTTGGCCTGATCAACAATAACGGCGGCCAAGCTATTGGCTTAACAGGTAAAGACGGTCAACTTCTACGTGCTAAAAAGCTACGTGTTGAACATAAAACACCTGAGATGGAAGCACCGGAGATCGTCGATATTGGCCACGTAGGCGAAGTAGAAAGCGTTAACGTTAAGGTGCTAGATATGTTGGTTAACTCCGACATTATTCCTGTGATTGCACCGATTGGTGTGGGTGAAGACGGCGCGTCCTACAACATCAATGCAGACTTAGTTGCTGGTAAAGTTGCTGAAGTACTGCAAGCTGAAAAGCTGATTCTATTGACCAATATTGCAGGCTTAATGGATAAAGACGGCAATATCCTAACCGGCCTAACAACCAAACAAGTAGATGATCTAATTGAAGATGGCACAATCTACGGCGGTATGCTGCCTAAAATCGGCTGTGCACTAAGCGCAGTTAAAAGCGGCGTAAACAGCTCTCATATTATTGATGGCCGTGTAGAACACTCCTGCATGCTAGAAATCTTTACCGATGAAGGTGTTGGTACTCTGATCACCAACCGCGGATAAGGACGAACCATGAGCGAAACAGTCAAAGTATCCCGCCGCGAACAGATTCTTCAAAGCCTTGCTCGCATGCTGGAAAACCCAGGGCAAAAAATTACAACTGCAGCCCTAGCTAAAGAAGTAGGTGTATCTGAAGCAGCGCTTTATCGCCACTTTCCAAGTAAAGCACGCATGTTTGAAGGCCTTATCGGCTTTATCGAAGATACAGTTTTTAGTCGCGTTACTGCGATCACACAAGTTGAACCAAGCGCAATCAAACAATGCGAGCAAGTACTTACTTTATTGCTAGCTTTTGTAGAACGCAATCCAGGTATGGCCCGACTACTTACAGGTGATGCCCTTACCGGCGAAACAGATCGCTTAAGACAGCGTATCAACCAATTCTTCGAACGCTTAGAAACGCAAATCAAACAGATCCTACGCGAAGCAGAAGTCAAAGAAGGCTTACGTACTGAAACAACAGCTGGAGCAACTGCCAACTTGATGCTTGCGTGTTGCGAAGGTCGCATCCGTCAATTTGTACGAACAGAGTTCCGCAAAACGCCGACAGAGCAGTGGAGCGAGCAATGGCCGCGAATTGCTGCCGGCGCTTTCCGCCCAGCCTAATTGACGCTTGGTACAATGACTCTTTAAGGGGAAGCTAGCTTCCCCTTTTTTATTTCTACGGGGCCACCAGCACAACTATGGATCAACTTATTGAACACGGCGGATTATTTGTTCTCTCATTTTTCGCCAATGCCTTATCAGCAATGGCCGGAGGCGGAGCAGGATTACTGCAACTCCCTGTACTGCTGTTCCTTGGCTTAAGTTTCAATACAGCACTTGCCACCCATAAAATGGCCAGCGTAGCCTTAGGTATAGGTGCAACCATTAGGCATCTGCGTGAAGGAAAGCTGGACTATAAGTTTTGTGGATTTATATTGCTATGCGGCCTGCCCGGCGTGGTTATCGGGGCTGATATCATCATCGACATCCCCGAAGGCTGGACCATACTCAGTTTAGGCTTATTAACAACTGGATTGGGCATCTATTCGTTTCGTAAGAAGGCGCTTGGACTTACCGCAGAACCTCGTAACAGAGATCGGTTAGGACTTATCGTTGGGGGTGGTGTACTGTTCGTTATTGGCGCCTTAAACGGCTCTTTGACTTCAGGCACTGGCTTATTTGTCACACTCTGGCTCGTTCGCTGGTTCGGTCTAGACTACAAAACGGCCGTCACCTATGTCTTGATTCTGGTAGGTTTGTTCTGGAACTCCACCGGCGCTATTACCGTAGCACTACAGGTAGATCCTCGTTGGGAATGGTTACCTGCACTGTTGATCGGCGCCACTATCGGCTCTTATACAGGTGCACATTTAGCCATTACTCAAGGTAATCAGCTGATAAAAAGAGCATTCGAAACGCTCACAGTTCTAGTAGGAATAAAACTGACGGGGGATGGGATCGGAATATTAATGGCTCTCTAAAGCCTTAATGTTTAATCGCAACCGGTAAAGCTTGGCAGTGCCCTTCGCTACGATCGCAAGGCTCCACTTTCGGTTGAGCCATTAGCAACTGAGTGCGAGATCGAATATTAAGCAACTCAGACGCCGACACTAAGCGGATACCTAATTGCTCGAGAATAGGCAGTGCTTCAGATAAATACTCCACTGTTGCTGGATAAGGATGCCCTATTACAACGGCATGCCCCTGCGTAACAGCCAAACTTAAAGCTTGTTTGAACTGGTTATGGATATAATTCCAATTTTGTTTGTTATCTAAAAAGACATCCCTTACTAGGTAGGGGATCTGGTGTTCATGGGCCACCTTCCAAGCCACACTTCGACCTGTTGTCACACTATCGATAAAGAAGATATTACGCTGTTTTGCCACAGCCATAATCTCTTTCATCTTTTGACGGTTTTCAGTCAGAAGACTTCCCATGTGGTTGTTCATTCCAACTACATGGGGAATCGAATCCAGACTATTATGCAGTACCTGTTGAATCTCTTGCCTAGATAACTGCTCAGTTAACGCGCCTGGCCCTAGACGAAGTCCCGCTTTATTTTGCATTGGCGCATGCAATATAACCTCTTTACCCTGCTTGTATGCTATTTCTGCTAGATCATAGGAGTGAGGGGTATGGGGCAGAAATGCATAGGTAATCGCACCAGGTAGGTCGATCGCAGCCAAACCTTTTTTACGGTTATCACCAATATCATCAATAACAATTGCCATCACCGGCTGGTTATCTGTGAATACTGGGTCGGCATAACTAGGGCCAACTAAAGCACCAAGAGTAATAACCGCTGAGAAAAACCGTCTAAAAAGTTGCATATCACTTACGCACGATCGCTAGAGCTTTTAGCAAGTTTAAAGCTTCATATAACTGATAATCTCTCGCTGCAAGATTATCTTTTTTCGCTTCTTCCGCAGCCTTCTTCTCACCATTTTCAAGATGGCCACTTAGATCTTTTTCTTTCAAATATTCAGGGCCGCCTTCGCGCAAGGTTAACTCAGCATCATTAACCTCAATATCTGGTTTGATGCCTTGTGCCTGAATAGAACGGCCATTGGGGGTGTAGTATCTAGCCGTAGTAATTTTTAGCGCACGCTCTTTTGTTAAAGGCAGAACCGTTTGAACCGAGCCTTTACCAAAACTATCAACTCCCATAATAACCGCACGCTCTTGATCCTGAAGCGCACCCGCAACAATCTCTGAAGCCGATGCCGAACCGCCATTAATCAGGACAACAAGTGGAAGCTCTGGAAGTAAAGTATCGCTAGTCGCACGAAAGCGCTGCTCAGAATCTGCTAAACGACCTTTGGTATAAACAATCAGGCCATCGTTTAGGAAAGTATCACTGATATCCACTGCCGCTTGTAATACACCACCTGGGTTATTACGAAGATCCAAGACAACACCTTTCAGATCATTTTTCATCAAGCGCTTAAGGTGTTTGTTAACCTCTTTTCCTGAATCTACTTGAAATTGGGAAACACGTAGATAGCCGAACCCCTCATCCAACATGCGACTTTTAACACTCGCCACTTGAATAATGTCTCTTACAACTTCAATCTCCAGCGGTTTTTCTTCGCCTTCACGTACAATGGTCAACAGGAGTTTACTGCCCGGCTTACCCCGCATTAGCTCTACAGCTTCACTCAGCGGCATACCCTGTACAGGCGTATCATCGAGCTTAGTAATCAAATCACCCGCTTTAACCCCAGCACGTTGAGCTGGCGTATCATCAATAGGCGTGATCACACGAATAAAGCCATCTTCAGAGCCTACTTCGATACCTAAACCACCAAATTCACCACTAGTGTTTGCTTGTAGACTCTCAAATTCATCGGGTTCCAAATAAGCGGAATGGGGATCTAGTCCTGCAATCATGCCTCGCAGAGCATCTTCAAGCAGACGCGCATCATCAACTGGCTCAACATAGGAGGATTTAATACGCTGAAACACTTCAGTGAATAATCGAAGTTCATCTAAGGGCAATACTTTTTCGTCTGTGACAGCAGAAGTATCTGCAGGCTTTGGATCAGCAGCATAAAGCGGGAAAGAGACAAGCGAACCAACAACTATACCAAGCAAGGTACGTTTGAACCCGCCCGAACATAAAACTGACTTCATAATTTCTTCCCTAATAATGTTAGCGCTTCAACCAGCTTTTTGGATTACTCGGCTTACCTTTATAACGAACCGCAAAATAAAGACCTGTTTGAGTACGGCCCCCACTTTGCCCTGCCGTTGCGATCGCATCACCCGCGGCAACCCAATCGCCTGTTTCTAATAACAAACTTTGATTATAACCATACAAACTTAGATAACCTGAGCCATGATCAATAATCAAAACTAAGCCATAACCTCTAAGCCAATCTGAAAATACTACGCGCCCATGATGAACCGCTTTTACAGGCTCCGCTTTCGAAGCTTGAATCCAGATCCCATCATAACGGATATTATTTCTGACAGTACCATAATTCTGCTTCACCTTACCTTTTAACGGCCAAGGTAGCTTACCTTTTAATTGTTTAAAGGATTTATCGTCTTTGACAAGCGTGGCGAAATTTAAGCTTTTCTCAATTTCAGTTAGTACTGCACGTAAACGCTTTTGATCCAGCTTGAGCTGCTTAAGCTTCTTTTTGTCTGTGTAAAGGGCTTTTGTTAGCCGATCAAGGGTATCTTTTCGCTTCGCTTGAGAGGCCCTCAGAGCAGTGACCTCTTTACGCAATTCTTCGCGCTTGAGGACCATTTTTTGCTCGGTATCGGTTAACTCTAATTCAGTTCCGGAAAGATCCGCCAGTTTGGTTTTGAAAAGAATCAGGTCTTGGCGTAACTCTTTATTTACGAAGTCATAATAGCGAATAGCTCGATCTAATGTTTCAGGATTTCGCTGAGTAAGCAGCAGCTGTAAGCGCGCTTGGTTACCCATTTTATATTGCTGGGCTATCTGCTTAGCGATTAGTTCGGAACGCTTCTTAAGCTCGACTTTTAAAGCATCTCGCTTCTGTTCAAGGGAATCAGCGTGAGAACCAAGACCACTTAATTGCTTATCCAGTGATTGGATCTGACGGGCTAACTTGCCAATTTTTACTTCACTGTCACGGAGTTCTTTACTTAATTCACGAGACTCACCCTCTTGCGAGCGCATGTTTTTTTGCAAAGAGGCTATACGTGAATTGAGCTGCTTTATCTGCTTTTCAGTTAATGCTTGTTCGTCCTCTGCCAACACTACAGATGACGTAAGCAAGCTAAACAGTAAGAAAATAAAGGCAGGTAAAGATCGCACCATAATTTTTCTGCACAAAATAAAAAGGGATAAACGAGTTATCCCTTTTAAAGCCTCTTTAGAAGGATGCTAAAGATCTGCCCGTCATTTCCGCAGGCACCTCAATGTCCATCAAGGACAGCAGAGTTGGTGCTAAATCACAAAGCGCACCGTCTTCTAGCTTGAGATTTTCTGCACGTGGACCATCGTAAATCAACGCCACTGGCCAGATTGTGTGAGATGTATGAGGCTGCCCTGTTTCTGGATTAACCATCAACTCAACATTGCCGTGATCAGCAGTTATCAGTGCTTCACCACCGACTTCTCGTAGCGCTTCTAGTACCTGTTTAACGCTATCATCAACGACTTCACAAGCTTTCACAGCTGCATCAAATTTACCGGTATGGCCAACCATATCACCGTTCGCATAGTTACAAACGATCAGGTCATACTTACCGCTCTTAATCGCTCCAACTAACTTTTCAGTCACTTCTGGCGCACTCATCTCAGGCTGCAAATCATAAGTCGCAACATCTGGGGAAGGAACCAAAATACGATCTTCACCTTCGTAAACTTCTTCCTGACCACCATTGAAGAAGAAAGTCACATGAGCATATTTTTCAGTTTCAGCAATACGCAGTTGGGTTTTGCCCAAACCAGATAGGTACTCACCTAGATCATTTTGAATCGCTTGCGGTGGATAAGCACAAGCAGCATCGATATCAGATGCGTACTGAGTCATCATTACATATGCAGCTAGTTCTGGTGCTTTTTCACGTGTAAAACCGTCAAAGCTGCTACCTTCAGTAAATGCACGAGTAATCTCACGAGCGCGATCAGGACGGAAGTTCGCACAGATTAGCGCATCACCGTCAGCAACTAGACCTTTCGCTTCGCCAGTAGCATCCGTAATTACTGTTGCTTGAACAAATTCATCGTTCTCATCACGCGCATAAGCTTCATTCAGCGCTTGAATGGCAGATTCAGCTTTGCAAGGCGCTTGACCGATAGTCATTGCATCGTAACCGTTCTGCACGCGATCCCAACGGTTATCACGATCCATTGTAAAATAACGGCCCGCTACAGAAGCAATGGAACCTACACCGAGTGCGGCTAGCTTTTCTTCCGTACGGTGAATCGATGGTTCCGCAGAACGTGGTGGCATATCACGACCATCCAAAATGGCATGAACATAAAGCTTTGTCGCACCAAGTTTTACAGCCATCTCTAACAGCGCAAAGATATGTTCTTCATGGCTGTGAACGCCACCTGGTGATAACAAGCCCAAAATGTGAACCGCTTTGTCTTGCGAAATGGCAGAATCCATCGCATTCACTAGCGTCTCGTTATCGAAGAAATCACCATCTTCAATCGCTTTGGAGATACGCGTGAAGTTTTGATAAACCGTGCGCCCTGCACCAATATTCATATGGCCAACTTCTGAGTTACCCATCTGTCCATCCGGCAAGCCAACAGCCATACCTGAAGTTTCGATTCGAGCATTTGGATTATCAGCAAGCAGTGCATCCCATACTGGGGTATTAGCTGCCTGAATTGCTGAAGATTCTGAACTTTCTACACCGTAACCATCAAGGATGATCAAAGCTTTTGTCGCGCGCGTTTGTGTCATATCTGTAGGATTCTGTTGCAACGGTTATAAAATTGCCGCCAATTTTACTTGGAAAGCCCCTTTAAGGCTAACGATTGAAGGCCCGAAGCAGAATAATTGCCACTAAATAATCATTTTCACCACGTCTTCCCCTTATACCGTCAAAAATCGCGAGGTATACTATTGCTCCTCAATCGTCGATCAACAGTTTTTAATGGTCTTCAGGTAAGACCTTATTTGGATTAGAAATGGATCAATTTATCGAATTTATCGGCAACCACCCATTCTTGGTTGGTGCTTGGCTTTTAACTCTAGTGATGTTCGTTCTTTATGAACGTAGTAAAGCAGGCAAAGCCGTTACTCCGGCGCAAGCAACAAACCTAATCAACAAAGAAGACGCAATCATCGTTGATATCCGCCCTAAAAAAGAGTGGGCAACAGGTCATATCACCAATGCAAAGCACATCCCTCTTTCTGATTTAGATCGTCGTATGGACGAGCTAACTAAGTACAAACAACGCCCGATTATCGTTGTATGTAATTTAGGTCAGGCAGCAAGCGCTGCTACTCGCAAACTTAAGGCTGAAGGCTTTGAAAATGCGGTGCGCCTATCTGGCGGTATGACCGAATGGAAAGGCCAAAGTCTTCCGATTGTTAAGTAATAATCACGATGAAAGAAGTTACCATCTATACAACCGCGTGGTGCCCCTTCTGTATCCGAGCAAAAATGCTTTTGGATCATAAGAGCGTTCCTTACACTGAGATTAAAGTCGACGGCGACGCAGAAAAACGTCGCGAAATGACGGAACTAAGTGGAGGTCACACTGTGCCGCAAATTTTTATCGGCGAAGCACCTATCGGCGGTTGCGATGATATGTTTGCCCTTGAACACCAAGGCAAGCTCGACACCCTACTTAGTGCAAACTAATTATTAAAAAATAAGGATAAATCATGGCTGAGAACGATCAGAACACAGCGTCCCAAGAAGAACAGCAGGGACCTCAGTTTGCGGTACAACGCGTATACATTAAAGATGCCTCTTTTGAATCTCCAAACGCTCCTGAAATTTTCATGAGCCCATGGCAGCCAGAAGTTGGTCTAGAGATGAACACTCAAACTGCTCAGCTAGGTGACAACGCTTTTGAAGTAACTCTAACGCTAACAGTTACGGTTAAAAACGAAGATAAAACTGCATTCCTAGTTGAACTACAACAAGCAGGTATTTTCTCTATCGCAGGTCTAGGCGAGCAAGAGATGCACCACACACTAGGCGCATTCTGCCCAAGCATCCTATTCCCATATGCACGTGAAGCAATTGACGCAATGGTTGTTAAAGCTAGCTTCCCAGCGCTAATGCTTGCTCCAGTAAACTTTGATGCACTATATGCTCAGCAAATGGCTCAAGCCCAGCAAGAAGCTGCACAAGGTGAAGCTCAGCACTAAGCTGATCGTTGTCGCATAAAAAAACGGAGCTTTAGGCTCCGTTTTTTTGTTTTTGGATCTATCTATTTGGATGATTCAGATGCAGCCAACTCACTGCGGTTGCGTTTCGATTTATACTTCAACCAACCCACCAAATCCGTCCACATCTTATCAATATCCTTTTTCGGTGGCATGATCCCAGCATATGGAAGCTCAATGGTCACCACAGGTATATTCTTAACAAACCAGCCATAGTTGCCTAAAGAACCAGGGTATGTCCCTAGCTGACGTAGGTGCAACGGCCCAAGTTTACGCGGCGGTTGAACACCACCGTCAAAGTCCAAAATTCCGTGCGGCGCATGTACAGAGACAATCACCGTCGGCTTGTATTCATCAATCAAATTGTGAATAACACGACTTTCAGGCTCACTTAAAGGCGCGTGCCCAGGGAAATAGCGCAAACGCTTTTTCGCACTTTTTTGCCAATGCGCTAAAGGCTCAGGGAATTCTGGCGCTGGGGTAAAGTTTCGATTCAGATCAACCTTATTCGCATTTACTCGGCTCGACTTACGCTGCAATAAGCCATCTGGATTCACAACCGGCAAGAAATACCAATCATAAGCACCACTATGATGTTTACGTAAGGTATTAAGCCACTTAAAGGTTACGCTAACACTTGAGTACTCATCACCATGAATACCACCTATAAATAGAACCCTTGGTGCATCTTTATTTTCTTCTGATGCCTGAAAGTGTGCCTCTAAAATTGCACGACCTTGAACTGAATAAAAACGAGGTGGAAGATAAGGATTACTTAAACATTCTTTAACCGAAACACTGGCTAGTTTTTTACCAACCTGTTTGCAGACATTCGTCACCTCTTCTGGATGATTCGCTCCATGAGTCAAAGAAGAGATCAAGATTAAAAAACTCCCAAGAAAAAGGGAGCTATATTTTTTCCACATATACTTACCGAACAACACTATCAACTGTACACATATTAATCAAAAGCGCATTCTAGCATGATTTTAAGGAAAGACTTTGCAGTATTTCATCAGCACGACCTAATTCAAGGACCTGTTGCAATGAAGCTGCTGGCAACGGCACAATACTTACAAGCGAGCTTGCTGGGATAAGAAATTGACCTTCACTGCCAGACTCTAATTGATCAGAGATCAGAACTACCGGAAGCTGTTGGTTCTTAAGTGTTTGGATATTTACTTGCTGATCAAGCCGACCTAACAACCATACTGCACGCTCCCTATAGTCGGTAACATGCAGTTTAAAAACCTCACCCGCCTGCTCGGTTAAATAAGCTTCAATCTTTGTCACTATGAAAGCGTGCTGCATAGAATTACTGACCGTCATGTAGTTCCTTTCACTATAGTCGTTATAGCAACATTTAAGTATCTATATGTAGAACCGCTTTTAAAACTAACTATCGATAGCGCCTTCAAACCCCAGTTGACGCCATGCTTCATAAACAACAACAGCGCTAGCATTAGAAAGGTTCATACTACGGCTTGCTTCTTTCATCGGCATTCGCAACCACTGTTCGCTAGGAAAGCTCTCTCTCACCTCAACCGGCAAACCTCTAGTTTCTGGCCCCAACAACAAAACATCGCCTGCTTGGTAATCTGCTTTGGTGTAGCAGGTTTTACCTTTTGTCGTTAACGCCCAAACCTTTCTAGGCTCTATTTCAGCCAGGCAGGCTTCTAAATCAGGGTGTATTTTAACTGCAGCAAACTCATGATAATCCAAGCCTGCACGACGCAACCGCTTGTCATCAAAGTCAAAACCTAAAGGCTCAACAAGATGAAGATGAAAACCTGTATTAGCACAAAGCCTAATAATATTACCGGTATTTGGCGGTATTTCAGGTTCGAATAGGACAACATGAAGCATAAAAAATCCCCTCAGTTTAAAAGCTGCTGGGATTATATATGAATTCAAAAAACGTGGTTATGGCTGTAAAGGAATAACTTAGGCAACCTCCTGATCATCGCCTTTATCTTCGTCCATACCCAGCTCTTTAATTTTCCGCGTTAGAGTATTACGCCCCCAACCCAGAAGCTCTGCAGCATCGCGTCGACGTCCTGCTGTATGCTTGAGCGCAGTCTCAATCATAATTTTTTCAAAAGCAGGCACTGCAGTATCCAATAGATTGCGATGACCAAGCCCCAACTGCTGATCAGCCCAATTGCGCAATGACAATTCCCAATCACCCGCCACAGCTGTTTCTGATTCACTACTCTGCATAAGCTCTGGCGGCAAATCATCAATAAGCACTTCTCGGCCAGTCGCCATTACCGTCAACCAGCGACAAGTGTTTTCCAACTGCCTAACGTTACCTTGCCATGCCAAATTACACATATAACTTTCCGTGTCAGTAGCAAGTATCTTTGGCTCCACATCTAGCTCTTCAGCAGCCATGCTCAAGAAATGGCGCGCTAAACGCGGAATATCTTCACGTCGTTCAGCTAACTTGGGTAGATGAACACGAATGACGTTAAGACGATGGAATAAATCTTCGCGGAAACGACCTTCAGCTACCAACTTTTCTAAATCCTGATGGGTAGCCGCGATAATACGAACATCAACCTTCACAGCGGTATGGCCGCCAACACGATAGAATTCACTATCGGCCAACACTCTCAACAAACGTGTTTGAGCATCAGCAGGCATATCACCAATTTCATCTAGAAAAAGCGTACCGCCATCGGCTTGCTCAAATCGACCACGACGAGCCGCAGCCGCACCCGTAAAGGCACCTTTCTCATGACCAAACAATTCTGATTCAATCAGATCATGAGGGATCGCTGCCATATTCAAAGGAATGAAAGGCCTATCTCTACGCGGGCTATGCTTATGCAGCGCGTGCGCGACAAGCTCTTTACCCGTCCCAGACTCACCATTAATAAGAACCGTGATATTGGATTGAGATAATCGACCAATCGCACGGAAAACTTCCTGCATAGCAGGCGCTTCGCCAATAATCTCTGTACCTTCTTCAGCAGCTTGCTCAGCTACCTGCTCTCGTTGCTCAATCGCATGTGCCAAAGCGCGTTTGGTTAGTGCAACAGCATCATCAACATCAAACGGTTTTGGTAAATACTCAAATGCACCACCTTGATAAGACGCAACTGCAGAATCTAAATCGGAGTGCGCCGTCATAATAATGATCGGAACTTGTGGATGAGTTTCTTGAATTTTCTCTAGCAACTGCAGACCGTCTGTTCCAGGCATGCGAATATCACTAATGATGGCATCTGGTACTTCACGTTCTAGCTGAGCCAATAAAGCATCTGCACTATCAAAAACTTCGGTTTGAAGCCCTTCTACTGCCATTGCTTTTTCAAGCACCCAACGAATTGAACGATCATCATCGACAATCCAGATTTTACCTGACAGGTTCATGACTTATCTCCAAAGGTATGAATAGTTGAAATTTGGTTTCCCCTGGCTGAGTTTCACACTCAATCAATCCTTGATGCTGATTGATAATCGATTGCGCAATCGACAAGCCAAGGCCGGTTCCTTCTGCACGCCCACTTACCATAGGGTAGAAAATCTTACTGAGTATCTCTTCTGGAATTCCTGGGCCGTTATCCACAATTTCGACACTACACACCAAACGGTGTTTTTCTGCGCCTAATGTAATTTGACGGAAAGCCCGAGTTTTAATCTGAATGGTTGGATCAGCGCTTCCCGCAGCCTGCATGGCTTGCATGCTGTTACGCAGAATATTTAATACCGCTTGAATAAGTTGCTCTGCATCACCGGTAAACTCAGGGATACTCGGATCGTAATCTCGTAACAGGGATACAGCCCCCTTCGTTTCAGCCTCAATTAGCTGGCAAACCCGTTCGAGTATGGCGTGGATATTAACGTCTTCAAGCTTAGGTAACTTACGCGGCCCCAACAGACGATCCACCAAGTTCCTTAAACGATCAGCCTCTTCAATGATTACGCGGGTATAATCATGTAGCGCAGGATCTGGCAGCTCTCGTTCTAGCAATTGCGCGGCACCACGAATTCCACCAAGAGGATTCTTAATTTCATGCGCCATGCCACGGACTAGGGATCTGGCAGTATCGTGTTGAGTTAGAAGGTCTTCTTCACGCTCAATTCTCATCAAACGGTCTCTAGCTTCTATCTCAATCAGGAGCTGTCGACCGCTCAACCAGAACAATGGATTAATTGAATAATCAACCGTTAGTACACTGCCACTCTGAGTCACCAATTTAGCTTCACGGCGAGTGTAAGGGTGACCAGTTTCAATACAAGCGCGCAGATCTTCAATGCCTTGCTCCTCTGGTGAGAACCACTCCGCTACAGACACTTGAGACAAACGGCGTAAACTCGCCTCTAACAGCATCTCAGCCGCAGGATTGGCATATTCCACATCAAGGTTGCCATCCAGCAAAACCACCGCTGTAGAAAGGTTTTCTATTATCTGTTTATGAAAATCTATTACTGGCATCGACCTACACTCTTTTACTTAAGTTTACTTCTGCAAAAAGCAAACCAAGTTTCACCCCTGCCCTAAATTGCTCTCAGGCAGCACCATTACTGACTATTCTAATATTGAGTGTAGCTACTTAAAAATGATAGCGCACCATTTTAGTGCATTAAATATTATTAAGATTTTAAACGTCACTAAATAAGTGCATAAGGGAAAGATTTAAAAACAAAAAAGCCTCCACAAGGGAGGCTTTTTTAAGAAGAATTAAGACTTATACAGAGTAGTACAGATCAAATTCAACTGGGTGAGTAGTCATGTTAACTTTCTCAACTTCTTCACGCTTCAGCTCGATGAATGCATCTAGCATGTCATCAGTGAATACGCCGCCAGCAGTCAAGAACTCACGATCGTTCTCTAGAGCATCTAGAGCTTCTTCTAGAGAAGCAGCAACCTGTGGGATCTCAGCAGCTTCTTCAGCCGGTAGATCGTAAAGGTCTTTATCAGCAGCATCGCCAGGGTGAATCTTGTTCTTGATACCGTCAAGACCAGCCATCATAAGCGCTGCGAAGCACAGGTATGGGTTAGCAGATGGATCAGGGAAACGAGCTTCTACACGACGTGCTTTAGGATTAGTCACGTATGGAATACGGATTGAGGCAGAACGGTTACGTGCAGAGTAAGCAAGCATAACTGGCGCTTCGAAACCTGGTACTAGACGCTTGTAAGCGTTAG
Source organism: Neptuniibacter sp. QD57_21 (assembly GCF_047778075.1). GTDB lineage: Bacteria > Pseudomonadota > Gammaproteobacteria > Pseudomonadales > Balneatricaceae > Neptuniibacter. The sequence continues at coordinate 2,997,749 of NZ_CP180549.1, forward strand.
TAGAAGAGTTAGTTAGAGCGTTAAGCGCTTTAGCGTGCTTGATGATACCGCCAATGTAGTAAAGAGCAGTTTCAGACATGCCTGCATAAGCATCACCAGAGAACAGGTTAACACCGTCCTTAGATAGAGACATGTGAACGTGCATACCAGAACCGTTATCACCAACTAGTGGCTTAGGCATAAACGTAGCTGTTTTGCCGTAAGCGTGTGCAACGTTGTGTACGCAGTATTTAAGAACCTGAACTTCGTCTGCTTTAGCAGTAAGCGTATTAGGACCTACACCGATTTCACACTGACCAGCTGTTGCTACTTCGTGGTGGTGTACTTCAATTTCAAGATCCATTGCTTCCATCGCGTCACACATAGCGCCACGTAGGTCGTGAAGAGAATCAATTGGTGGTACTGGGAAGTAACCACCTTTAACACGTGGACGGTGACCTGTGTTACCACCTTCAACATTGTGGCTAGAAGCCCAAGAAGCTTCTTCAGAAGCGATTGTGTAACCGCAACCAGAGATGTCTGCGTGCCATTTAACTTCGTCAAATACGAAGAACTCTGGCTCTGGACCAAACATAGCTGAATCTGCAATACCTGTAGATTTTAGGTACTCTTCTGCACGTTTAGCAACAGAACGTGGATCACGCTCATAACCTTGGCCAGTAGCCGGCTCAACGATGTTACAACGAACGATGATAGTCGTTGCTTCAGAGAATGGATCCAGTACAGTTGCACTGTCGTCCGGCATCAAGATCATGTCGGAATCGTTAATACCTTTCCAACCTGAGATGGATGAACCATCGAACATTTTACCTTCTTCAAAGAAGTCGTCGCCCATATCAGATACAGGGATAGTTACATGCTGCTCTTTACCGTGAGAATCGGTGAAACGCAGGTCAACCCATTTAGCGTTGCTTTCTTTGATCAGATTCAGAGTCTTCTCTGACATTTGACTGTCTCCACTTAATAATTACCAGGCCGAACAGCGCCAGCCTCAAGAAATCAGAATTTATTATCGGCTTAGGACTTAGCAACAAGCGTGCCAGAATATAAAAACCAGCATTCCTCCACAATTAGAGGCACTTGCAGCATAAATACACCAAAAGCACCGCACCAAAATCGAACACAAGCAACTTTAGCGCACCATAATAGTGCAAATCTTGTTAAATCAATTTTTACGCACCGTTATGGGTCTATAATATACTCCAACCTTATTAAAAACGCCCACCTATAATGGGCCTGTTTTTAACTTAATTCTTACCCAGATCAATTCAACCATTCTCTTCATAAAAAGAAAAAGTAAAACTCTGCATAATTGATTAAGAAATATGCAGTAATTTCTCTATAAACACGTATAATTCCGCATTCGCAAAAATATCTCACAGGTATACACACGTGATCGAAAAGCTAAGAAATATCGCTATCATCGCGCACGTTGACCACGGTAAAACAACCTTGGTTGATAAGCTGCTTGCACAATCCGGCACTTTAGGCCGTCGTGATGAAGGCACTGAGCGCATCATGGACTCCAATGACCAGGAGAAAGAGCGCGGCATTACCATTTTGGCAAAAAATACTGCCATTACATGGAACGACTACCGCATCAACATCGTTGACACTCCTGGACACGCCGACTTCGGCGGTGAAGTAGAACGCGTACTGTCCATGGTTGACTGTGTATGCCTACTGGTTGACGCTGTTGACGGCCCAATGCCACAAACGCGCTTCGTAACTCAGAAAGCATTTGACCAAGGCCTTCGCCCAATCGTTGTTATCAATAAAATTGACCGCCCAGGTGCGCGTCCAGATTGGGTTATCGATCAAGTATTCGATCTTTTCGATAGCCTTGGTGCAACGGATGAACAGCTAGACTTCCCAATCGTTTACGCATCTGCACTAAACGGCATCGCAGGCCTAGAACCAGACGATATGTCTGACGATATGACGCCTCTTTTCGAAGCAATCGTTGAACATGTTGAACCACCAAAAGTAGATGTTGACGGCCCATTACAGATGCAAGTATCTGCTCTGGACTATAACAGCTACTTAGGCGTTATCGGTGTTGGCCGCGTTACCCGTGGTACGATCAAAACTAACACTCAGGTTAAAGTTATTGACCGCGAAGGCGCTATCCGCAGTGGTCGTATCCTTAAGATCATGGGCTATCACGGCCTAGAACGCGTTGAAGTTGATACAGCCACTGCTGGGGACATCATCTGCGTTACAGGTATCGATGCGCTAAACATTTCGGACACAATCTGCGACCCAGATAAAGTTGAAGCCTTACCTGCGCTAAGCGTAGATGAGCCAACTGTATCCATGACGTTCCAGGTTAACGATTCTCCGTTTTCTGGCCAGGATGGTAAATTTGTAACTAGCCGTAACATCAAAGAGCGTCTAGATCGCGAACTTATCCACAACGTTGCCCTACGCGTTGAAGATGGAGACACACCAGAGAAATTCAAAGTGTCTGGTCGAGGTGAACTACACCTTTCCGTATTGATCGAAACAATGCGTCGTGAAGGTTTCGAACTAGGTGTATCCCGTCCTGAAGTAGTTCAAAAAGAGGTTGATGGCGAAATCCATGAACCTTACGAAGACGTAATGATTGACGTTGAAGATGAACACCAAGGCGCGATCATCGAAGAGCTTGGTAAGCGCAAAGGCGATATGACCAATATGGAAGTAGACGGCAAAGGCCGTTCACGCCTTAGCTTTATCATTCCTTCTCGCGGCTTAATCGGCTTCCGCTCTCTGTTCCTTACCATGACTTCTGGTACAGGTATCATGACCTCAGTGTTCGATCATTATGGACCAGTTAAAGAAGGTGAAGTAGAAAGCCGAAATAATGGTGTACTTGTATCTATGGTTACAGGTAAAGCACTTGGCTACTCTTTATGGAATCTACAAAGCCGTGGCCGCCTCTGCATCGAACCAAATATCGACGTTTATGAAGGCATGCTACTAGGTATTCACAGCCGTAGTAATGACTTAGCAGTTAACCCAATCAAAGGTAAGCAACTAACAAACGTACGTGCATCTGGCACAGATGAAAACATCCAACTGACTCCTCCAGTAAAATTCACTCTGGAACAAGCTTTGGATTTCATCGAAGATGACGAATTGGTAGAAGTAACACCTAACTTCATCCGCCTACGTAAGAAGCTTCTTAAAGAGAACGAACGTAAGCGTGCGAAGAACAAATAAGAGATTATCTCTATGATAAAAAGGCAGCCTTGAGCTGCCTTTTTTATTTTCTAATACCGTAGCTCTGACACAACTAGCTCACTATACTTAAAAATTAGGACGTCAATCTGTGCCGGAGGCTATATGCGCATTCCCTACCCTGAAATACATCCCTATAACGAATTTCAGCTAAAGGTTTCTGATACCCACAGCCTTTACGTAGAGGAAAGTGGTAACCCTCAAGGGATTCCAGCGTTATTTATTCACGGAGGCCCTGGCGGCGGCACAGCACCAGCGCATAGAAGTTTTTTTGATCCCGAGAAATATCGAATTATTCTGTTCGACCAACGTGGATGCGGCAGATCAATACCCCATTCAGATCTCACAGATAATACGACCACGCATCTAATAGGAGACATCGAAGCAATCAGAAATCATCTGAATGTGGATAAATGGTTGCTATTCGGTGGTTCTTGGGGGGCGACACTTAGCCTTCTCTACGCTCAAGCTCATCCTGACCGCGTTTCCGGCATGATTCTTAGAGGTATTTTTCTATGTCGGGATCAGGATATCCAGTGGTTTTATCAACGTGGTGCGAGTGCAATCTTCCCCGACTATTGGAAAGAGTACGAACAGGTCATTCCTGACACCGAGCGCGACGACATGCTCAAAGCCTACTACAAGCGCTTAACCTCATCGAATGAGATTGCACGTATGTCTGCAGCAAAAGCATGGTCTATTTGGGAAGGTCGCTGTTCCACTCTAGACCCAAACAACGATATCGTTGATCATTTTGCAGACCCTCACGTAGCACTTGCGATGGCGAGAATAGAAGCTCATTTCTTTATAAATAAAGCTTTTATAGAGCCTAACCAAATCATTGATAATTGCTCAAAAATAGAAGAAATCAAAACAGTGATCGTACATGGCCGCTACGACATGGTTTGTCCAATAGAACAAGCTCAAGCCCTCTATGACGCTTTACCAGAATCAGAGTTTCACATCGTACGAGATGCAGGCCACTCAGCTTTTGAGCCAGGTATTACTGACAATCTAATTCGTGCAACAGATAACTTCGCCATCTCATTAGCATAATGACATACAGACACAAGAAAAACAGGATATGAAAGCACTAATCCAACGAGTCAAATCTGCAAGCGTTGAAGTGAACGCTGAAACCGTGGGCAAGATCAACCAAGGCATTCTATTACTTCTTGGTGTAGAAAAAGACGACACCGAAGCGGATGCCAACAAACTACTGAAGAAAATACTTGGCTATCGCATCTTTGCTGATGCAGAAGGAAAAATGAATCTCAACCTACAACAGATCAATGGTGGACTACTCGTAGTCTCTCAATTCACGATTGTTGCAGACACAAAAAAAGGGCTACGCCCAAGCTTCTCTTCGGGCGCATCACCAGAGCATGGTGAAAAACTATATAACTACTTTGTAAAGCAAGCTAAACAACAGCACACAGAGGTTGAAACCGGTATTTTTGCTGCCGATATGGCCGTCTCATTAACCAATGATGGACCAGTTACCTTTTGGCTCGAAAGCTAAATTTACAGGGCCTATCAAACCTCAGATGAGAGCTGATAGGTCTTTAATCTCTTCTTCTCTTCTGCCTCATCATCAAGCGGTCGATTTAATCTCGCCGCCCGATAATGGCTATTAAAAACTGAAAAATAATCTGACATTATTTCAGCACCTTTTTGATCCCCGGCCAGCTTTAACATCTCCGCAGCTACTTCAGCCGTGCACAATTGACCAGCAACAGGAGCCTTTCTCAACTTATATTGAGAGGTAGAAGTTACCCGAGGTTGGATAACGGGGAGGTGATCTAAATAACGACTATGCCTGAACATACGCCTAGCTTGTCGCCAAGTACCATCAAGTATAATAAAAACAGGCTTTTTCCCAGGCTTTAGCTCAAAATCAACCATCCTCTCCTGATAGTCATCACCCTCGGGAAACACAATATAAGGATCTATATCCTGATGATTAATTGCCTCAAGCAGCTGCTGACTAGGCTCTGTCCTAGACCATTTAAATCGCTGTGTCCCAGCAATACAGTCCTCAATCAATCGCCCAGTATTGGTAGGCTTGAATGTTTCATCATGATGAATCAGTAAGTAAAAACTTACTAAAGCATCGTACTGAAGTTTGTAATCGCAAATACAAGCGCAAATAGACAATAGGCACGACTCACAACGCTCGGTTTTAGACCCGCGTGCAATGAAGGGTTTGGATTCAATCATTGTAATGTTTGAGGTTGATTAGAAGATTGGAAAAGCTCCGCAGCGACACCCCAGTCTAAACCGACGGCTCCACGGTGTAAGAGATGAAATATTTGATGGAGTTCTTGATAACTTAGAACACTAGCCGCGATAGGTTCGTCACCACCGGAAAAAAATAAAAGCTTATACTGCCCGTCGTGATGGCTAATATCTAATCGACTTAGTAGCAATGCACTTTGAGCCATAACTTGCGCGCTTTCTCTCTGAACCTGAAGAGCTTGTTGAGCGTCCTCATGATGAAACTGAGCCATATGCATCTTTTGCTGAACGGGCGCGTCGGCTATTTCCGTAACCGTCTTTTCGAGTAACCCCTGGACAGCATCAAGCAAACGCAGTACTAATTTTCGTGTCAGCCAAAAGTCGATTCTCTGCTGGCCGTTACTCAAATTACCGACAAGAAGAATTCGATCTTCCAATTGATCATAATTAAAAGTAAAAGCAGCAATATTTAACATCTAATGCCTCATTTAGCTGAAAAAATTTAAAGTAATCACAAAATAGCTTAGCCAGATAATTAGTCTAAGCTAAGCTTTTGAATACAATTAAAAATTGTCAGCTATCATTGAATAAAGTAACTTGTATTTTAACAACTATTTGAGAAAGACTGTATGCCTCCTGTTTCTGAACAATCAACAAGTTATCTGATCCCTGCTCGTCCAGAGGTACTTATCAGTATTACCGAGGCCCTAAGACAGTCAGACCCTGATATAAAAGGGATCTGTAATTTAATTAAACAGGATGTCGCTTTATATAGCTCAGTTATCGCAACGGTTAACTCAGCATATTTTGGAATACGAACCGAGATATCTTCTGTTGAGCGTGCAGTTGCACTTTTGGGCATCAAGCGTGTATTCAATATTGTACAACTAGCAGCATTGAAAAATAGCCTGTCCGCCGTCGGCCCCATGGAAAGATTCTGGGATACAGCAACAGAAGTAGCTCGTATTACTGCCGCTTTAGCAAATCAGTTTACCAACCTAGATCCTGACGAAACCTACACACTCGGCATGCTACACGACAGTGGTATTCCTCTATTAATGCAGGCCAAACCAGAATTTAAAGACAAACTCAGAGAACTCAATGGAGCAAGCCTCACTGAGATAAATGAGCAAGAACTCGCCCTATATGGCGTTAGTCATTATCAATTAAGTGCTGAGCTGGCTAGAAAATGGAATATAGGCGAATCAACTGCAGAAGCCATCAGCAGACAGCCTTATTACGAACAAACCTTTCAAGAACCCGCTGATGAGAAAGAAGAGATGCGCTTAAAATTATGCATGCTTCTTTTAGCACGAGATATCAGCGATGCTTACCGCCACTTCTGGCGCATACCTGATCCAAAAGAAGATCCAGTCAAGATTATGCCTATCTTAAATTTCCTTGGGATTAGCGATTTTGATTACGCAGACCTTAAAGAAGATATATTAAATACCCTTAGCCTACAGCAATAAAGGACAGCTAAGGACAGCTAAGGACAGCTAAGGACAGCTAAGGACAGTATTCAGTTTAATATTAAGTTTAATTAAGACAACTCATCCTGACGGGCTTATCTGCTTTTACCCGTTTTTATCCGCTCTAAGCAGCGCCTATCCGCTCTTAACCGTATTTTATAACCCACAACGAAAAAACCCCGATCACATCGTGACTGGGGTTTTCTCTTAATTAAATGCTTGGCGATGACCTACAATAAGTTGAAAGCTACGCTTTCACTCGCTCCGCGACGCCTTTGGCGCTTCAACCTGGCACCTGCGGTGCATCGGTTGTTGTCATGCCCTCTGGGTACACATGTTCCATGTTCGAGTAGGTATCCGAACAATGAAGCATAAAAAAAGGCCCATCCAATGGATGAGCCTTTTTTTAGGAATATATGCTTGGCGATGACCTACTCTCACATGGGGAAGCCCCACACTACCATCGGCGATGTTGCGTTTCACGTCTGAGTTCGGGATGGATTCAGGTGGTTCCACAACTCTATGGTCGCCAAGCAAAACTGTTACAACTTAGATCTGATTCTTCTTTTATTTGATCTAGATAGTTTATCGACTGTAGCTTAACTACGCGCTAATTCGTTACTCTCTATCGTCTTACGTATCTTACAAGTCACTTGCCAAACGCCTTGGGCGTTATATGGTCAAGCCTCACGGGCAATTAGTATTGGTTAGCTCAACGCCTCACAGCGCTTCCACACCCAACCTATCAACGTCGTAGTCTTCAACGGCCCTTTAGGGGAATCAAGTTCCCAGTGAGATCTCATCTTGAAGGAGGCTTCCCGCTTAGATGCTTTCAGCGGTTATCCCGTCCGAACGTAGCTACCCGGCAATGCAATTGGCATCACAACCGGTACACCAGAGGTTCGTTCACTCCGGTCCTCTCGTACTAGGAGCAACTCTTCTCAAATCTCAAACGCCCACGGCAGATAGGGACCGAACTGTCTCACGACGTTCTAAACCCAGCTCGCGTACCACTTTAAATGGCGAACAGCCATACCCTTGGGACCGGCTTCAGCCCCAGGATGTGATGAGCCGACATCGAGGTGCCAAACACCGCCGTCGATGTGAACTCTTGGGCGGTATCAGCCTGTTATCCCCGGAGTACCTTTTATCCGTTGAGCGATGGCCCTTCCATACAGAACCACCGGATCACTAGAACCTACTTTCGTACCTGCTCGACGTGTCTGTCTCGCAGTCAAGCACCCTTCTACTCTTGCGCTCATTGCATGATTTCCGACCATGCTGAGGGTACCTTCGTGCTCCTCCGTTACTCTTTGGGAGGAGACCGCCCCAGTCAAACTACCCACCACACAATGTCCCCGATCCCGCTTAGGGAACTGGGTTAGAACCTCAACATTACCAGGCTGGTATTTCAAAGGTGGCTCCACCCTATCTGGCGACAGGGTTTCAAAGCCTCCCAGCTATTCTACACAAGTAATGTCAAAGTCCACTGTGAAGCTGTAGTAAAGGTTCACGGGGTCTTTCCGTCTAGCCGCGGGTAAACTGCATCTTAACAGCTATTTCAATTTCACTGAGTCTCGGGTGGAGACAGTGTGGCCATCGTTACGCCATTCGTGCAGGTCGGAACTTACCCGACAAGGAATTTCGCTACCTTAGGACCGTTATAGTTACGGCCGCCGTTTACCGGGGCTTCGATCAAGAGCTTCGCGCAAGCGCTAACCCCATCAATTAACCTTCCGGCACCGGGCAGGCGTCACACCCTATACGTCCTCTTTCGAGTTTGCAGAGTGCTATGTTTTTAATAAACAGTCGCAGCCACCTGGTATCTTCGACCGGCCTCAGCTTAGGGAGCAAGTCCCATCACCAAAACCGGCGCACCTTCTCCCGAAGTTACGGTGCCATTTTGCCTAGTTCCTTCACCCGAGTTTTCTCATACGCCTTAGTATTCTCTACCTGACCACCTGTGTCGGTTTAGGGTACGGTTAGTCATAACCTGAAGCTTAGAGGATTTTCCTGGAAGCATGGCATCAACTACTTCAGTCCATAAAGGACCTCGTCATCGATTCTCGGTCTTAAAAGAGCCCGGATTTACCTAAGCTCTAAACCTACTATCTTAAACGCGGACAACCAACGCCGCGCTAGCCTAGCCTTCTCCGTCCCCCCATCGCAGTTATGAGCAGTACAGGAATATTAACCTGTTTCCCATCGGATACGCTCTTCAGCCTCTCCTTAGGGGCCGACTCACCCTACCTCGAATAGCGTTGGATAGGAACCCTTGGTCTTCCGGCGGGGAGGGTTTTCACCTCCCTTATCGTTACTCATGTCAGCATTCGCACTTCTGATACCTCCACGGTGCCTTACAGCTTCCGCTTCAACAGCTTACAGAACGCTCCTCTACCATGCACAAAGTGCATCCGTAGCTTCGGTGTTATGCTTAGCCCCGTTATATCTTCCGCGCGGGCCGACTCGACTAGTGAGCTATTACGCTTTCTTTAAAGGGTGGCTGCTTCTAAGCCAACCTCCTAGCTGTCTAAGCCTTCCCACATCGTTTCCCACTTAGCATAAACTTTGGGACCTTAGCTGACGGTCTGGGTTGTTTCCCTTTCCACGACGGACGTTAGCACCCGCCGTGTGTCTCCCGTGATTGAACTCATGGGTATTCGGAGTTTGCATCGGGTTGGTAAGTCGGGATGACCCCTAGCCGAAACAGTGCTCTACCCCCCATGGTTAGACACGAGGCACTACCTAAATAGTTTTCGAGGAGAACCAGCTATCTCCGAGTTTGATTAGCCTTTCACTCCTATCCACAAGTCATCCGCTGGCTTTTCAACGACAGTCGGTTCGGTCCTCCAATGCATGTTACTGCATCTTCAACCTGCCCATGGATAGATCACTCGGTTTCGGGTCTACTCCTAGCGACTGGACGCCCTATTAAGACTCGGTTTCCCTACGGCTCCGCAAATGCTTAACCTTGCCACTAAAAGTAAGTCGCTGACCCATTATACAAAAGGTACGCAGTCACCGTCCGAAAACGGCTCCCACTGCTTGTACGTACACGGTTTCAGGGTCTATTTCACTCCCCTCACAGGGGTTCTTTTCGCCTTTCCCTCACGGTACTGGTTCACTATCGGTCAGTCAGGAGTATTTAGCCTTGGAGGATGGTCCCCCCATATTCAGACAGCGTTTCACGTGTGCCGTCCTACTCGATTTCACTTTAAAAGACCTTTCACATACGGGGCTATCACCCACTATGGCCACACTTTCCAGAGTGTTCTGTTAAATCTAATAAAGCTTAAGGGCTAGTCCCCGTTCGCTCGCCGCTACTTAGGGAATCTCGGTTGATTTCTTTTCCTCTGGGTACTTAGATGTTTCAGTTCCCCAGGTTCGCCTCTAATAACCTATGTATTCAGTTAAAAGATACCTATAAATAGGTGGGTTTCCCCATTCGGAAATGTCCGGATCAAAGGTTGTTTACCACCTCCCCGAACCTTATCGCAGGTTACAACGTCCTTCATCGCCTCTGACTGCCAAGGCATCCACCGTGCACGCTTAGTCACTTGACCATATAACCCGAAGGCGTCTGGAATCACAGTAACTTGTATTGCTAGTAACGATAGATTTCGCCGAATTGGCGCATGCAGTAAAACTACATGTCTTAAATCTAAATCAAATGAATCAAATCCAAATTGTTAAAGAGCGTTTAAAGCAAAAAAGCTTTAAAAGATAATGTCTTAAACGACAATATGTTTTAAAACTCTTCCTTCTCATCCAGAGGATGATGGTGGAGCTATGCGGGATCGAACCGCAGACCTCCTGCGTGCAAAGCAGGCGCTCTCCCAGCTGAGCTATAGCCCCAAGAAAAACAGTAAGGCTATTGATTGGTAGGCCTGAGTGGACTTGAACCACCGACCTCACCCTTATCAGGGGTGCGCTCTAACCAGCTGAGCTACAAGCCTACACCGTTGCTCTTAACTTCTCTGATCAGATAATTCGTGTGAACGCTTGCCGAGAATCGGCTTTCGTTTAAGGAGGTGATCCAGCCCCAGGTTCCCCTAGGGCTACCTTGTTACGACTTCACCCCAGTCATGAACCACACCGTGGTAACCGCCCTCCCGAAGGTTAAGCTAGCTACTTCTGGTGCAATCCACTCCCATGGTGTGACGGGCGGTGTGTACAAGGCCCGGGAACGTATTCACCGCGACATTCTGATTCGCGATTACTAGCGATTCCGACTTCATGGAGTCGAGTTGCAGACTCCAATCCGGACTACGACCGGTTTTCTGAGATTAGCTTACCCTCGCAGGTTCGCGGCCCTCTGTACCGGCCATTGTAGCACGTGTGTAGCCCAACTCGTAAGGGCCATGATGACTTGACGTCGTCCCCACCTTCCTCCGGTTTGTCACCGGCAGTCTCCTTAGAGTTCCCACCCGAAGTGCTGGCAAATAAGGACAAGGGTTGCGCTCGTTACGGGACTTAACCCAACATTTCACAACACGAGCTGACGACAGCCATGCAGCACCTGTCTCAGAGTTCCCGAAGGCACGAAACTATCTCTAGTAACTTCTCTGGATGTCAAGAGTTGGTAAGGTTCTTCGCGTTGCGTCGAATTAAACCACATGCTCCACCGCTTGTGCGGGCCCCCGTCAATTCATTTGAGTTTTAACCTTGCGGCCGTACTCCCCAGGCGGTCTACTTATCGCGTTAGCTGCGCCACTAAAAGATCAAGTCTCCCAACGGCTAGTAGACATCGTTTACGGCGTGGACTACCAGGGTATCTAATCCTGTTTGCTCCCCACGCTTTCGCACCTCAGTGTCAATATCGGTCCAGGTAGTCGCCTTCGCCACTGGTGTTCCTTCCTATATCTACGCATTTCACCGCTACACAGGAAATTCCACTACCCTCTACCGTATTCTAGATTGGCAGTATCAGGTGCAGTTCCAAGGTTGAGCCCTGGGCTTTCACATCTGACTGACCAATCCACCTACGCGCGCTTTACGCCCAGTAATTCCGATTAACGCTCGCACCCTCCGTATTACCGCGGCTGCTGGCACGGAGTTAGCCGGTGCTTCTTCTGCAGTTAACGTCACAGCTAGCAGGTATTAACTACTAACCTTTCCTCACTGCTGAAAGTGCTTTACAACCCTAGGGCCTTCTTCACACACGCGGCATGGCTGCATCAGGCTTGCGCCCATTGTGCAATATTCCCCACTGCTGCCTCCCGTAGGAGTCTGGACCGTGTCTCAGTTCCAGTGTGGCTGATCATCCTCTCAGACCAGCTAGAGATCGTCGCCTTGGTGAGCCATTACCTCACCAACTAGCTAATCTCACGCAGGCTCATCCAATAGTGCAAGGTCCGAAGATCCCCTGCTTTCCCCCTTAGGGCGTATGCGGTATTAGACCAAATTTCTCTGGCTTATCCCCCGCTACTGGGTAGATTCCTACGCGTTACTCACCCGTCCGCCACTCGTCATCAACTAGCAAGCTAGTCATGTTACCGTTCGACTTGCATGTGTTAGGCCTGCCGCCAGCGTTCAATCTGAGCCATGATCAAACTCTTCAGTTTAAATCATTTGTGTTACCAGGAATGTGGTAACGGGCTCTAGCACTAAACAACCGGATAACATTCTTAAGAACGTTAAACCTTTGTAAATCGCTTTAAATGAATTCACTTGGTTGCTTGTCTAGAAAAAGTTTGCTTCTTCTCAACAAGCGCCCACACGAATTATCTGATCAAATTGTTAAAGAGCGTTGCTTTCTTGACTCTCCGCTGAATCAGCGTTTCGTCTCAAGCGAGGCGCATATTTTACTTTGCGCTCATTCAAAGTCAACCGTTTATTTTGCAATTTCGTAAAAAGTTTTTACTCAGCAACCGGACTTTGAATCCTGCTCCGCAAGCAATCTTAAAAACCAATGTTTTCAATCACTTACTGAGCACCTCACTCAGCTCTGCAGCCCCTTTAAAAGCGGCCTCCCTAAGCAAGGACGGCGAATTCTACAGACATCTAAAAATGCGTCAACAGCTAATCTATAAAAAACTGAAAAAAGTTGTAAAAAACTTACAAAACACCATCAATCGATCAAGGACTGATCAGCAACGTATAAATACCAGTCAATAGATACAAAAAAGACGCTATTGATTACTTCAGCGCCTTTATAGATTATATCTTAGTCTGGTGTACTGAAATGCTGGATATCCACCAGTTGTATTTCACCAACATCAATACTCTCGGTAAAAAAGTTAGATGCGACTCGAGCAAATCTTAAAGGATCGTCTGTAACGAGGAATTCTACTTCGCCTTTTCCTGACGATATATTGAGAGATCCCAATTCAGTTAATGTTCTCTCAACTGCTTTTGCAGTAGTTTCAGCAGAATCAACTAGGCTAACCTCTTCACCCATCACCGCAGCTATACTGGATTTTAAAGCTGGAAAATGTGTACAACCTAAAACAAGAGTATCAATCTTAGCTAAGCCTCTATGCTTAAGTGGTTGAAGACACTTATCAACAATCTGCTCAACCAACTCACCTTCATGCCAACCCTCTTCCGCTAAAGCTACAAATAAAGAACAAGCTTCTGCAGACACCGATGCTTCAGGATTTAGTTTAAGAATTGCATTCTGATAGGCTTGATTATTAACTGTACTCTCAGTTGCAATAACACCTATATTGTTATTACGTGTTACTTCACAACCCGCTTCAGCACCTGGACCTACTACACCCATAACAGCCAGCTGCGGAAAGATTACCTGTAAAGGCTCAACAGCAACTGCTGAAGCAGTATTACAAGCAATGACTAATAATTTTATTTTACGTTCTACCAGTGCCGTTGCAGCTTGTTCTGCGTACCGGGTTACTGATGCAGCACTTTTAGTTCCATAAGGAACCCGCGCGGTATCGCCTAGGTAAAGAAGGTTCTCTGAAGGCAAACGCTTCCTAAGCGCATTTAGTACAGTCAGTCCACCTACACCAGAATCAAATACCCCTATAGGGAGGCTACAACTGTCGCTCATTTTTTGTACTTTGCTTTTTTCTTTTTATTAGCTTTTTTCAACTGCCTTACGTGATCACGGAAACGCTCTTTTTTAGCTAATTGACGACTACTAAGCAGATTTTGCTTTCCTTCAAAGGGGTTTTCACTCGATTTAAATTCAAATCGAATTGGTGTGCCTTTTATACCGAGTACCTGAATAAATTTATTTTCTAAGTACCGTTTGTAAGAACCGGGTAGAGATTTTGTCTGATTACCGTGAATCACAATTACTGGCGGGTTAGAGCCACCCTGGTGCGCATAACGTAATTTAATACGGCGACCTTTAACCATTGGAGGCTGGTGATCAGCTACCACATCTTCTAGTAGTCGAGTCAATTTACTCGTTGACCACTTCGCCATTGCATATTCATATGCTTCATCGACCGAGTCGTACATATTTCCGACATTGCTGCCGTGCAATGCTGATATAAAATGCATTTCCGCAAAATCGGCAAATTCCAGCTTTCTTTCAATTTGTTCTTTTACTTTCGCCTTCTCTTCACCGGTCATGCCATCCCACTTGTTTAGTGCAATGACCATTGAGCGACCACTATCGATGACAAAGCTAAGCATATGCATATCTTGCTCTGTCACACCTTCTCGAGCATCGATCACAAATACAACGACATGTGCATCATTAACTGCTTGCAGCGTCTTAACGATAGAGAATTTTTCTGCCGCTTCTGTAATATTCTTACGACGACGAACACCAGCCGTATCAATTAAGGTGTAGTTTTTCTCATCTCTAATATATGGGATATAAACACTGTCTCTTGTTGTACCCGCTTTATCAAATACAACAACACGATCTTCACCCAACATACGGTTTACCAAAGTAGATTTACCTACATTTGGGCGACCAACTACAGCAATTTTAATACTCTTATCAACTTCATCCATGGTTTCTTGTGTTTCTTCCTCGACTTCAGGAAGCTCTTCAAGAACCATCTCAATCAATTGAGTTACACCACGGCCATGGGAAGCTGCAATCGGGAATGGCTGACCAAAGCCTAACTCATAGAAATCAGCGACAACCACATCAGGATTTAGACCATCAGTTTTGTTAACAACAAGGTAGAATGGTTTATTACTGCGACGAAGGTAATTCGCAATCATTTCATCAGCAGGATTAATACCAGCTCGACCATCTACGATAAATAGCACTACATCCGCTTCTTCCACTGCCTGAAGCGACTGTTTTGCCATTTCATAATCAATACCTTGTTCATCACCGGTTATACCACCGGTATCAACAACAATGTAATCCTGTTCTTCATTTGCCAATCGACCTTCACCGTATTTTCTATCACGGGTCAAACCTGGCAAATCAGCAACCAAGGCATCTCTAGAACGAGTAAGACGATTAAACAAAGTAGATTTGCCGACATTTGGTCGACCAACTAGCGCAATTACCGGTAGCATTTCACTCACCCCTGCTTTAAGTGCAGGTAAAAACAAAAACGGCGGCTATCTGCTCAGCAAATAGCCGCCTGAAAATTTATAATCTAATTACTGCAAACTTAGGGCAGCTAATCGACCACCATTAGTCAGCACGTAAAGAACATCATCTTTCACGACCATATCACCATAGACACCTGATGAGTCTAGTTTATGACGTGCAATAAAGCGTCCGTCAATCTGTGATAGAAAGTGGATGTAACCTTGACGATCAGCCACTGCTATTTCAGAACCTAAAGAAACAGGTGCAGTGATATTTCGATATTGAAGCTTGGTTTGACGCCATACACTAGCGCTACTTCCTCTATCGAATGCTTGTACAGAATCATCAGCTTCACTTACGTAGATATTACCAAAGCCTTCAGCCATTGAACGGTAGCTGGATACATCCTGCGCCCATACAACTTGAGCTCTAAATGGGTTAATAGCTACTAAACGTCCCTGATAACTCGTAACGTATAACATGCCATCAACAAGCAATGGGCGACCATCAATATCAACCATACGTTCTAATTCAGAACGGCCTTGCGGAAGCGCGACACGGTTTTCCCAAATAGGGATACCTTTTTGATTATCCAACGCAACCAGCTTGCCACTTGCTAAACCAGCAAAAGTTACATCGCTAGCTACGATTGGAGTGCTGGTACCACGAAGAGTCAATCGTGGTACTTGGCTATCATATACCCAGCGTTGGTCACCGGTACTCGCCTCAAAAGCCACAATTTTGCCATTGATCAGCTGAACTACAGCCAGCTCAGCATTAAACTGAGTTGCAGACGTAGCTTCCGAACTAACCTTTCCACGCCAAAGCTCACTACCATTGTCTGCAGCAAGAACAATCAACTCGCCCTCTTCAGTAGTAACAGCAACTTTACCGTATCCAGCACCAACACCACCAACAATTGGCAAATCTAACTCAACCATCCAGCGCTTTTTACCTGTCTCTAGGTCGAAAGCCATAACTGAGCCGTCCGCATCGGCTGCAAAAATAGCGTCATGATCGATAGCTGGTTTAAACTGATGGAACTTACCCTTCATTCCAGAGCCGGCAGAAGTCGACCAAAGCACCGATACTTTTTTCTCTGCTTCAAAAGACTCTAACGGGGTAGGTTGAACTTCTTCACCATCATCCCCCCAGAAACCGCAACCACTAACAACAGCAGCTAACAAACCTACAGCTGTTACACGAACAAGGCTCTTCATTTAGCTATCCTCAGATGCCAAGTCATTAAGTTTCATTTCTAGAATTGGTCGAGTACCTTCCTGACCTGCTGCTGCAACCGCAACTTTGTAGGCTGTACGAGCTTTATCTGCATCACCCTTTTGCAAATATAGATCACCTTTAAGCTCTTCAATTGCAACTTTATAACCACCTACTGGTACACTAGCAATAAGCGTCAGTGCTTTATCTACTTCACCTTGAGCAGCAAGAATGCGTGCTTTACGTAAGTTGGCCAAAATAAACATAGATTCCGTTGGCTGGTTTTGCAGTAACCACTCCAACTCTGCTAGCGCTTTAGGTAACTCGTTATTATCTGCAGCAACACGGGCCATTATTAACGCTGCATAATTAGCATATGCAGTGCCTTCATAATCATCTTTTAGCTCCCGGCTTAAGTGAGTCGCGGTCGCCATTTGCGCTTCATCTTGTTGAGGCCCAACCGCACCTACAACTGCTTCTAGAAGGTTTTGATACAGGATAGATGCATTTTCAGCTTTGGCAGCTTGTTGATCCTGCCAGCCTTTCCATCCCAATACAGCAGCCAATGCTACAGCAATACCTAAAATCAGAGATTTGCCGTTTTCATCCCACCAGCTTTTAAGTGCCTGGACCTGCTCTTCTTCGGTGCGTAACTCTGCCACCTTTAACTCCTGTATCTAATAAACTTTTACGATCGTAATTTTACTAATCAGACTTATCTTACACTGCTGATTTTATCGATAATTTGATCTTCATTAAGATCGAATGATGGCTCTTTATCATACCAAATTGTGCCAGAAAGCTGCTGATTATCGTTTGCTTTAAGCAACAGGACAATAGGCGCACCCGTTTGCTGTGCTTTTTGGCTGATATTTTTTAAACCGCCGCAGTGAATACGGACCCTTAGACCTGGGAATTGATCACGTAACTTATCTGCGAATAATACGATTCGCGATTGAATACCTTTCTCTTCAGCTGCCACATAAAGGTCAAAAGGCTGCTTCACACTCTCAGGAATCAGATCTAATGTTTCCAACATTAGAATCAGGCGTTCAACACCCATTGCAAAACCTACTGCAGGCGTTGGACGTCCACCAAGCTGTTTAACCAGGCCATCATATCGACCACCTGCACATACTGTTCCTTGAGCACCTAATTTCTCAGTCACCCACTCAAAAACTGTTTTGCAGTAATAATCGAGACCACGTACTAAACGGGGATTAATCTCATAGGCGATACCTGCCTCATCTAACATTGCAGTTAATTCAGCAAAGTGCGTTTTCGACTCTTCATCAAGATAATCAGTCAGCACTGGGGCTGCATCAAGTAACGCCTGTGTATTCTGATCTTTACTGTCTAGAATACGTAGAGGATTGGAATCAAGACGACGCAGACTGTCTTCATCTAACTGATCCTTTCTCTCCTCTAAGTATTCTACAAGTGCAGCTTTGTATTCCGCTCTAGCCTGATTACTACCTAGAGAATTTAACTGAAGCGTTACTGAATCGAGAAGACCTAGGCGTTTCCATAGACGCGCACTTAGCATGATAACTTCAGCGTCTATATCTGACGACGCCATACCAAAAGTCTCTACACCAATTTGATGGAACTGACGATAACGACCTTTCTGAGGACGCTCATAACGGAACATCGGACCTTGGTACCAAAAACGCTGCATCTGGTTGAATAGCAAACCATGCTCTTCCGCTGCACGAACACAACTCGCAGTTCCCTCTGGGCGTAAGGTCAAGCTCTCACCATTACGATCATCAAAGGTGTACATCTCTTTCTCAACGATATCAGTAACTTCACCGATAGAGCGCTTAAAAAGATTGGTCTGTTCAACAACCGGCATACGAATCTCACTATATCCGTATGCTGATAAAACGTCTTTAACTGTCTTTTCTAGATACTGCCATACTGGCGTCTGTTCAGGCAGGATGTCATTCATCCCGCGAATGGCTTTAATCTTGGCCAAAACGAAAACCTTAATTCAAATTATTCTGCTACCGGAAGGGTCAAGCGGACAATATTTTTACGCGTATAAGGGGCGAGATTCAGGGCTTTACCGTTATAACTAACACTGGAAACCGCATCAGCAGCCCCGATTTCAATATTCAACGGTGGCTTACCTGTCACATTGAGACTTTGCCCTTCATAACGCATGTTATTAAACAGAGTCTTACCATTGGCATCTTTAATCTTCACCCAACAATCTGCGATAAAAGAGGCGCTAAAATTAACTTCACGCAGATCAGCAGTATCTAGAGGCGAATTAACCTCTGATTCAGATACAGTGCGAGCTTCTTCTGTTTGAGCTTCATTTTGCTCAATAGCTGTTTGCAATTTTTTTATCTCAGCATCAGTAAGATATTCAGGTTCAGCTTCGGACTGACTCCCAACAAGCACTTGCTCTTCTAGTGATTCAGATACAGGCTGATCATCTAAGGGCGGTAAAACTAGTTGTGCTACCCCACCGTCTATAGCTACCACAGCATCTTCTGTCTTTGTAGCTAATGGCTCTACTTGTGCAGCCTCTTCTTCAGTAAGAGTTAAACTTAAAGATCCACCATGCTGAGTCTGCCACCACCAAACGACTAATCCAACTAATGCAGCTACGATTATCCAAGTTGAGAATCTCATCACCGGGTGATTCATTTCAACCTGCTGTCGAACACGGCTGACTGGGCGAATTTGACCTTTACCACCCTCACCATGAATAGTTTCAAATTCTGTAACGAGTTGATCATCATCTAGGTGGAGAAGTTTCGCATAAGCGCGGATATAGCCTTTAGCAAAGACAAGGCTAGGCAAACCTTCTAAGCTACAAGCTTCCAGCTGACTAATATACTGTGCAGGCAAATTAAGATCTGTCGCTACTTGTTCAATACTTAAAGATAGATTTTCACGTGCTGTAGTTAAACGCGCACCCCACTCTTCTGCCAATACTTCAGGCAAACATTCTTGCTGTTCTGTGCTCAACGAGTGGACTCCTTATATTCCTGATACTCTTTTGATTCAGGAAATAAATTTTTCAATATCAAAGCGTATGTAGCTGCTCTGGATGCGTTCCGCTCTTGTCTTGCTAAACGAATACCAACCCAGAGGCTTTTAGCGTAATGCTCAACTCTGCGGCTTTCAACAAGCGCTAAGAACTTTTGAAACTGTTTATCTGCTTCTGAATAGTTACCTTCAGCAAGCAATATTTCAGATAATTCAACCATAGATATCGGTCTATTTGCAGTTACCTGAAGCGCACGCTGAAAAGCATGCTTAGCAGCACTTTCTCTATTCAGGTGGCGATAGCAGCGACCTAAATTCTCAAATGCTTGAGAGCGACGATTATAAAAAGGATCTTCTGTCGCCCGTGCTAGTGATTGACACGCTTCATCATAACGCCCTTTTGCGAACAAAAATGCACCAAAATTATTGTGCATCATTGCAGAGGAAGGCTCAAGTGCGGTTGCTCTACGGAAATACTTTTCAGCTAAAGCGTCATCGCCTTCGATTTGGAAAGCTAAAGCTATGCCATTATGAGCCTCAGCATAGTTTGACTGGATTTCAATCGCCCTTTTAAACGAGGTTTTAGCATTTGCGGTATCTCCTGATTGGAGATACTGAAATCCTAAACGAGAATAAGCCTCATGGGCCTGATTTTTTTCGCTATTTTGGGAGGAGCCTTTAGTTGCACACCCTGCAACGACTAGCACCATGAATAAAGCGAGTACCAGTTTGATTCCTCTCACGCGCTATCCCTCTTATTGCGTATTTTGCGACACCTGCTGTTCTTCTTGGACAACAGGAATGTATTTTTGACTGCGTCTGGTTTTATCTGCTACTTGCCCCACTAACTGACCGCAGGCTGCATCGATCTCATCACCACGCGTACGTCGTACTGTAGTTACAATTCCACCATGAACGATTACTTCTTTAAATGCCAGTATTCTTTCTTCCGATGGACGCTCATAACCAGAATTCGGGAACGGATTAAATGGAATCAAGTTCAGCTTAGAAGGCATCTTACGCAGAATTTTTAATAACTGCTTTGCGTGCTCTGGCTTATCATTCACACCGTTTATCAAAGTATATTCAACAGTGATAACACGCTTATCATTTAAATTTTCAAGATATCGGTTACACGCAGCCACCAATTCTTTGATTGGATAACGGCGGTTAATCGGAACCAAAATATCTCGTAGATCATCATTTGGCGCATGCAGGGAAACAGCCAAAGACACATCTGTTACATCTTTTAACTTATCAATAGCCGGCACAACACCTGCTGTGGATAAAGTTACTCGACGCTTAGAAAGACAATAAGCATTGTCTTCCATCATTAATGTCATCGCATCGACAACATTTTCAAAATTCATCAAGGGCTCGCCCATACCCATCATTACAACGTTGGACACCACGCGCTGTGAGGTCGTGTTGTAATCGCCATAAGAGCGAATCGCAATCCTAAGCTGACCAATAATCTCAGCCGCTGTTAGGTTGCTGTTAAAACCTTGCTTACCGGTGGAGCAGAAACTGCAATCAAGAGAACAGCCTACTTGCGAGGAAACACAAAGAGTTTTGCGCTCACCATCAGGTATCAGTACGGCCTCAACACTTGAACCACCATCCGTGCGGATAACCCACTTACGGGTTCCATCTTTAGAAGTCTTTTCCATGATGACTTCAGGCTCACGGATTTCAGCAACCTCCGCCAATTTTTGGCGCAAAGATTTGCTGATATTTGTCATCTCTTCAAAATCAGAAGCACCTAGCTGATGAATCCATTTCAGCACTTGGGTTGCACGGAATTTTTTCTCTCCGATTTCCTCAAAGAAAGCTTCCATCTTTGTAGGGGACAAACCGAGTAAATTAACTTTTTTAGTGGATTCAGTCATGGATGACAGGTACTCATATTTTGTAACAAAGGCAGGCTGCCCATAAAAAGTCTAGATTACAGACAGCCCAAACGGCAATTACTTACCGAAGAAGTATGCGATTTCGCGCTCAGCAGAAGCTGGAGAGTCAGAACCGTGTACAGCGTTAGCGTCGATAGACTGTGCAAAATCACGACGGATAGTGCCTTCAGCTGCTTCTTGTGGGTTAGTAGCACCCATAAGTTCACGGTTTAGAGCGATTGCATTTTCGCCTTCTAGAACCTGAACAACTACAGGACCAGAAGTCATGAATTCAACTAGATCACCGAAGAATGGACGCTCTTTGTGCTCAGCGTAGAAACCTTCAGCTTCTTCTTTAGAAAGCTGTTTTAGTTGCATTTCAACGATTTTAAGACCGTTAGACTCGAAACGAGAAACGATTTTACCGATTACATTTTTAGCAACTGCATCAGGCTTGATGATAGAGAACGTACGTTCTAGAGCCATTGTTTTAACTCCCAAAATTAAAATAAAAAGAAATATCTAAAAACCAGCACAGCAATACCTCAGCATAATTAAACAATAAATCATGCATAAACTTAGATAGCTGAAAAATGGCTTTTAGCTAGCCCCTCGAAATCAGCGCGCAATTATACGCCACTCTTATGACAGAAGACAGTAGCTAATATTAGCGCCCATAACCAAACAAACCCGGCAAGCCGGGTTTGTTTTAAAGCACGAAATGAAATTAATCCATTTCCTCTATCCAAGCCATCTGAATTCCTTCCAGAATTTTCTCACCACAACGATCTGGATCATCATCAAATTCTTCTAGATCCATAACTTTCTGGTACAGATCCGGGAAGCTAATTACCATTGGGTCCTGATCTGGATACTTTTCAGATAACTCAATAGCGATATCTAGAACATCTGTCCATCTAAGACTCACAACCAGCTCCTCAGTGTCGCTCTGACACTTGGTTAATTGTGTATTTTGGAATTTCAACAACCAAATCTTCTTCAGCAACTACAGCCTGACAGCTTAAACGTGACTCAGGCTCTAAACCCCAAGCCTTATCAAGCATATCATCTTCAAGCTCATCGGATTCTTCCATAGAATCAAAGCCTTCACGCACAACAACGTGACAGGTAGTACACGCGCATGATTTCTCACACGCATGCTCAATATGGATGCCATTCGCAAGCGCCGCATCGCAAACCGTTACGCCTGGCTCAGCTTCGATCACTTTACCCTCTGGACATAACTCATCGTGTGGCAGAAAAATAATCTGCGGCATTACTCACTCTCCCCAAGTTCATCAACACTATGCCCCTGCAGCGCCTGTTGAATATTATAATCCATACGGCGTGCGGCATATTCATCAGATGCTTTTGATAAAGCAGAGATCCCCTGCTCAATCGCACTTACATCACTACCCTGGCGAATTTCTACCAGAGTTTCTATTTCATTTTGTAACTGAGATCGCTCATCTTCACTCAGTAACTTGCCACCATCCACAGCTAGCGCATCCTTCAAAGATACGATCAATCGATCCGCTTCCACCTGCTGCTCTCTCAATGCACGCGCATCTTTGTCTTCTGCGGCATTGAGATAAGATGATTTAAGCATCTCGGCAATTTCACTGTCACCTAGACCATAAGAAGGTTTTACCTGAATACTACTTTCCACACCCGAGGTTAACTCCTTCGCTTCAACACCGAGCAAACCATCAGCATCAACCTGGAATGTCACGCGAATCTTAGCAGCACCTGCCGCCATCGGAGGGATTCCTCGCAAGACAAAACGCGCAAGCGAGCGACAATCTTGAACTAATTCACGCTCACCTTGGACAACATGAATCGCCATAGCCGTTTGACCATCTTGGTAAGTAGTGAATTCTTGCGCACGCGCGACTGGGATTGAAGTATTCCTGTGAATAACTTTTTCAGTTAGCCCACCCATCGTTTCAAGACCCAACGATAGCGGAATCACGTCCAGCAGCAACATATCACTATCTGGCTTATTACCAGCTAGCACATCAGCTTGAATTGAAGCACCGATAGCCACAACACGATCCGGATCGATATTGATATGAGGCTCACGTCCAAAGAATTTCTGAACCTGTTCACGCACTAGCGGTACACGAGTCGAACCACCCACCATGACAACTTCAAGCACTTCATCCGCTGAAACACCAGCATCTTTCAAAGCACGGCGACAAGCACGAGTTGTACGTTTTACTAATGGCTCGATCAGAGAATCAAAATCTTCGCGCGTAACAACCAGCTCATGGCACTCAGACCCTAACTCCAACACAACGCTAACTTGAGGCTTATCTGTTAGAAGCTCTTTGGTTTCTTTAGCTTTCTCTGTCAGATAACGAGACGCATGACTATCTATCTGCTCAAGCTGAAGCTGCTCGGCAAACCATTGCGCCAATGCCAAATCAAGATCATCACCACCTAAAGCACTATCACCGCCAGTAGACAATACTTCGAAAACACCTTTATTCAGGCGCAAAATTGAGATATCAAAAGTGCCACCGCCTAGGTCATAGACAGCAATAACACCCTCTTTACCGTCATCTAAACCATAAGCAACTGCAGCTGCAGTCGGCTCATTAAGTAAACGAAGGACTTTGATATTGGCAATTTTAGCTGCATCTTTGGTAGCTTGGCGCTGAGCATCATCAAAGTACGCTGGCACAGTAATAACCGCACCAACCAACTCGCCACCAAGCGCTTCTTCAGCACGTTCAACCAAACTACTTAGGATATCTGCTGAAACCTGAACCGGACTCTTATTACCTGCAGCCGTGCGAATGTATGGCATACCGCCATCTTCAGCCTCAAAGTGATAAGGAGCCTCATCACCTAGCGCTTTAACATCAGCAACTCCACGCCCCATAAGACGCTTTGCTGAAATAATCGTATTGTATGGATCTTCGGATGCATGCGATCGAGCCTCTCGACCTACCTGAGAGTTACCACAAGGCAGATAACGCACAACGGAAGGCAATAAGTGTTCGCCATCAAGATCAGGCAAAGTTACCGCTTCACCACTCTTAACCGATGCCACTAGGGAGTTGGTCGTACCTAAATCAATACCTACTGCCAACTTATGCTGATGTGGAGCTTCACTCTGCCCCGGTTCTGCTATCTGTAATAGCGCCATATATTTACGTCAGCCATCCAACCGATCTTCAAGACGCTCAATCTCGACTATCAGTTTTTCTAAAAATTGCATTTTGCGCACAATGACAGCAGCAGTATCTAACTGTTCTGACTGATAACACTGTGCAAACTGTTCCCGTAACTGTTCCAACGATCCAGTCACATCGTCCTGCAGAGACTCAAGCTCATCAAATGGATCGTCCTGATCTGGAATCTCTTCCAGCTGCTCTCGAAGCTCCATCTGCTGCATCAAAAACATGGGATCAATAGCAGTAGAGGACTCACTAATTGTATCAATGCCCTGTAATGACAGCAGATATTGAGCACGTAGCAAAGGTGAGCGCAATGTAGCAACTACTTCATTTAGATGCGCCATATACTGAACAGCCAAGCGTTGTTCGCGCTCAGATTTGTGCGCATAGCGATCTGGGTGAAGTGTTTTTTGCAGTTCACGGGATAGATCAGACAAGACTGCCTGATCTACATGAAATGATATCGGCAGGCCGATAAAATCAAAATAATTCTTATTGATATCCATCGTTCTGCCAAGAAGAATTAGACGTTAAAGCTTTCGCCGCAACCACATTCGCTAGAGACATTAGGGTTATTAAACTTAAACCCTTCATTAAGCCCCTCTTTAACAAAATCCAGCTCAGTACCATCAAGATACAATAGACTCTTTGGGTCTATCACAATCTTAACGTCTTGCGGGCCCTTGAAAATTTCATCTTCAGAATTTACTTCATCAACAAATTCAAGAACATAAGCCATACCGGAACAACCTGAAGTACGCACACCCAAGCGAATACCTTCGCCGTGACCACGTTTCTCTAGGTAGCGCGCAACATGATCTGCTGCAGCATCAGTCATGGTAATTGCCATAAACGTCTAGCTCTCCCAACAAATAAGTCGAGTCTTATTTGTCTTGTTTTTCTTTGTAGTCTGCAACAGCAGCTTTGATTGCATCTTCAGCCAATACTGAACAGTGAATTTTCACTGGTGGTAGCGCTAGTTCTTCAGCGATAGCAGTATTTTTAAGCTCAGCCGCCTCTTCAAGAGACATGCCTTTGACCCACTCAGTTACTAGCGAGCTTGATGCAATTGCAGAACCGCAACCGTAAGTTTTGAATTTAGCATCTTCAATAATGCCCTCATCACTTACTTTAATCTGTAGACGCATAACGTCACCACAAGCAGGCGCTCCAACCATGCCTGTACCAACGTTACCATCGTTATCATTCATTTTGCCGACATTACGAGGGTTCTCGTAATGATCAATTACTTTCTCACTATAAGCCATGACGACCTCCAAATAGTCTTAGTGCCAGATCAGTGATGTACCCACTCAACCTTGCTCAGATCGACACCGTCTTTAAACATATCCCACAGAGGTGAGAGCTCACGCAATTTGCTAACTGCATCTTGAATTTGAGCAGCCGCATAATCCACTTCTTCTTCAGTAGTAAAACGACCAAAGGAGAAACGAATTGAACTGTGTGCTAGCTCATCATTCAAACCTAATGCACGTAGTACATAAGAAGGCTCTAAGCTAGCAGATGTACAAGCCGAACCAGATGATACCGCCAGATCTTTCAGCGACATCAATAAAGATTCACCTTCTACAAAAGCAAAACTGATATTCAGGTTACCTGGAACACGCTGCTCTTTAGAACCATTTAGGTAAACCTCTTCCATTTCACCCATACCTGCCAAGAAGCGATCACGCAAAGCGATAATATGCGCTGTGTCTTTCGCCAGTTCTTCTTTACAAATACGAGCGGCCTCACCCATACCGACAATCTGGTGAGTTGGTAGAGTACCCGAACGCATACCACGCTCATGGCCTCCACCATGAATTTGAGCTTCTAGGCGCACACGAGGCTTACGGCGAACAAATAGAGCTCCAACACCCTTAGGACCGTACATCTTGTGTGCAGAGATAGATAACAGATCAACCTTAGCTTTACCTAAATCAATCTCAATCTTGCCCGCACTCTGAGCAGCATCAACGTGGAATATAATGCCTTTAGAACGAGTAAGCTCACCAATCGCTTCGATATCAGTGATCGTGCCTACTTCGTTGTTAACATGCATTAGCGAGATAACGATAGTATCTTCACGAATCGCTTCAGCTACTGCTTGCGGCTCAATTAAACCATCAGAGTTTGGCGTTAGGTAAGTAATTTCGAAACCTTCGCGCTCTAATTGACGGCAAGTATCCAAAACGGCCTTATGCTCAATTTTGGACGTAATGATGTGTTTGCCTTTCTTCTGATAGAAATGTGCAGCACCTTTAATTGCCAAATTGTTTGACTCGGTCGCACCTGAAGTCCAAACAATCTCACGCGGATCAGCATTGATAAGATCAGCGACCTGACGGCGAGCAGATTCAACTGCTTCTTCCGCTTTCCAGCCGAAGAGATGTGAGCGTGAAGCTGGATTACCAAAGTTGCCATCCATTGTAAGGCATTCAGTCATCTTTTCAGCAACCCTAGGATCAACTGGGGTAGTTGCAGAATAATCCAGATAAATCGGTGTTTTCATTCATTCTCTCCAAGCGAGTTTAAACGATCGCTTTTTCACTGCAGTTCAAGTTCTCCGCGCCAATCAAAACCTGGTCCATCTGGATTCGGTCCTGACGCTCAGATGCAACCTGAACATCTTTTCTTACAACTAGGTCAGCCAACGTAATTCCACTTAAGAAAGCGTGAATTTGGTCGCTCAAGTCGCACCAAAGGTGATGAGTAAGGCACGTTTCTCCGCCCTGACAGTCACCCTGGCGATTACATCCAGTTGCATCTACTGATTCATTCACAGCATCAATCACTTGTGCAACGTTGATGCCTGCTTGCTCACGATTTAGTTGATAACCACCACCTGGCCCACGAACACTACGAACTAGTTCGTTGCGACGCAGCTTAGCAAAAAGCTGTTCTAGGTATGACAATGAAATGCCCTGTCTTTCAGAGATATCAGCCAAACTAATCGGCCCTTTACCTTCATGAAGAGCCAGATCCAGCATCGCTGTAACGGCATATCGCCCTTTAGTTGTTAATCGCATAATTCCCGCCTTCACGCGCAATAGCATTTGCGCGGCATTATGCAATACCCGACTAAAAAGGTCAACTAAATACCCTACTATTATTGTAGGTCTTTATATTCTTTATCGCGCGAATTCTAACACGAAATATTCACAACCGAACGCTTAAGGGTCAATCTTTAGCATTAGAATTCTTTTGGGTAGCCGTCAAAATCCCTCTCAATACGTTAACTTCTACTTTATCCGGCATAGCCCGTAGATATAGCCTGCGAAGCCTTGGCATTAATTGACGCGGATTTTCTGGATCTAGAAAATCAATATCGACCAAAGTCTCCTCCAAATGCTTGAACAAACGCTCAAGATCACTACTATCAGCAAGCTCAATATCCCAATCTGTTCCCCATTGAGGCTTATGCTGCTCATTCTCCTGAGCGTAAATTGAAGCCATACGTAACTCATAAGTAACAACCTGAACAGCTGCAGCAAGATTCAATGAACTAAAATCAGGGTTTGAAGGTATATGCACATGGTATTGACAAAGATGAAGCTCCTCATTTGTTAGTCCACGATCTTCTCGACCAAAAACAATCGCAATCTTTTTATCCGTTGCAATTGGCTGAACAATTGCGGCCAACTCTCGCGGATCAACCACCGGCCAAGGAATATGACGCCCCCTAGCACTTGTCCCAACAACAACTTGGCAATCTGCAATCGCCTCTTCAAGCGTGTCATGAATAACAGCAGCCTCTAGTAGATCAGTAGCTCCTGCCGCTCTTGCATCCGCATTCACATGAGGAAACTTTTTAGGCGCTACGAGATGCAACTCCCCCAAAGCCATATTTTTCATAGCCCTCGCCACACCACCAATGTTGCCTGGATGAGTTGTATTAACGAGAACAATGCGAATATTTGCAGACATAGATCTTGCCACCACCACAATAAATGAAGGCGCGTATTCTAACAGAGCTACAAACAATTGAGCCACTTATTCACAGCATCCCCTATCCTCAGGTATAATACTTTTTTTAATTTTCCCGAATATTCTTCAGGTTCCTAACAAATGCAACCCATGGTTAATATTGCACTGCGCGCAGCACGCGTTGCAGGCGAGCAGATCGTCCGCGCTGTAGAGCGCCTGGATTTGGTTAAATCCGAACAATCTGATGTAGCTAAGCTTCTTAGCGACACATGCCAAAAAGCAGAGCTAAGTATTGTTCACACAATCCAAAAAGCTTATCCAAATCACAAAATCGTGGGCGAATACACAGGCGATCACGCACCTTTAAGCGAAGGACCTGAATTCTGCTGGACGATCAACCCAATCGACAGCATCTCCAACTTCTCCAATGGCTTGCCGGTTTTCGCAATTAGCATGGCAGGCCAACAAAACGGCCGTACAGAGCACGCTCTAATCCTGAATCCAATTACTGGCGAAGAGTTCACTGCAAGCCGCGGTGATGGCGCACAGTTAAACGGCAAACGCCTACGCGTTAGCAATCACAAAACGGTTGAAGGATCCTTGATTGGCACAGGCTTCTTCAATCGCCCAAGCGATAAAGCACACCTAGAAGCTTACCTAAACATTTTCCGCGATATGACACTGACTGGCGGCACTATCTATAACGGTGGCTCTCCAGCATTAAACCTTGCATACACAGCAGCTGGTCGCATTGATGGCTTCTACCAAATCGGCCTTAACCCTTGGGAAATGGAAGCTGGCCTATTATTAGTACAAGAAGCAGGCGGCCTTGTAGGTGACTTTATGGGTGGAAACGATTTCCGCCAGAGCGGCAGCTTAATTGCTGGCAACCCTAAGATGTTTAAAGCCATCTTAAAGGGCCTACAATCTTCTTTAACTGAAGAGTTAAAATAAGCGAAAAAGATATACTAAAAAGCCATCCATGGGATGGCCTTTTACGCACAAAAAAAACCGGCATCAGCCGGTTTTTTTATTAGCACAATCCTTACGCTTCGTAAGGGTTACGCAATACGATAGTCTCGATACGATCTGGACCAGTAGAGATAATATCCACAGGCGCTTCAACTAACTCTTCTAAACGCTTGATGTACGCTACCGCTTCAGCAGGCAGCTCATCCATAGACTTAGCACCAACAGTAGAGCCAGCCCAACCAGACATAGTCTCGTATACTGGCGTTACTGCTTCGTAGTCTTCGCTACCGCTTAAAGAATCAACCACATTACCTGCAGAGTCTTTATAACCTACACAGATACGAATCTCTTCCATACCATCAAGTACGTCTAGCTTAGTTAGGCACAAGCCTGAGATAGAGTTGATCTGGATAGCATGCTTAACTGCAACAGCGTCAAACCAACCACAACGACGCGCACGACCTGTAGTAGAACCGAACTCATGACCACGCTCAGCCAAACCTTCGCCCACTTCACAATGAAGTTCTGTTGGAAAAGGACCACCACCTACACGCGTTGTATACGCTTTAGTGATACCCAGAATGTAATCTAGGTACAGAGGACCAAAACCACTACCTGTAGATGTACCACCGGCAGTTGTGTTTGAAGAAGTTACGTAAGGATAAGTACCGTGGTCGATATCTAGCAATGAACCCTGAGCGCCTTCAAACATGATGTTCTTGCCCTGCTTACGCAGGTCATGAAGCATTGAAGTCACATCAGCAACCATTGGCGCAAGTTCTTCACCCATAGCCAATGCTTCGTCTAGAACTGTTTGGTAATCAACAGCATCAACCTTGTAATACTCAACCAACTGGAAGTTATAGTATTCGATAACTTCTTTCAGTTTTTCTGCAAAGCGCTCTTTATCTAGAAGATCAGCCAAACGAAGACCGCGGCGAGCCACTTTATCTTCATAAGCAGGACCGATACCACGGCCTGTAGTACCAATTTTAGCTTTACCACGCGCAACTTCACGCGCTTGGTCCATAGCAATATGGTATGGCAAGATAAGTGGGCAAGAAGGGCTCAAACGCAAACGTTCGCGTACTGGCACATCCGCCTCTTCCAAACCTTTAATCTCTTTCAGCAATGCTTCTGGAGAAAGCACTACACCGTTACCAATCATGCACACGACATTGTCGCGCAAAATACCTGAAGGAATCAGGTGCAAAACTGTTTTTTCGCCATCAATAACCAGCGTGTGACCCGCATTATGACCGCCCTGAAAGCGCGCCACTGCAGAAGCCTGATCCGTAAGCAGATCTACGATCTTGCCTTTACCTTCATCACCCCACTGGGTACCCAGAACAACTACGTTTTTGCCCATTGTTGCCTACTTGAGATTACTTAAGAATAAAAATTTTTACTGATCACAGGCCGCTAACGACCCATTCTCCATCACGTTGTACTAGCTCAGCAGTACACTCTTTTGCCGGTTCAGCGCCCGGTAACGCATAGATAACTTTTACACCTTCAGAACGCAGCTGACTTACTTTAGCCAATAGTTCTGCGCTCTCTTCCGCTGGCGCTAAAACGATCTGCTTTTCATCAAGAACAACAGAAGAAAGCTCAACCAACGTTTTAAGATCAGCACTAAAGCCCGTAGCTGGACGCGCACGACCGAAATCTCGACCGATCTCATCGTAGCGACCACCTTTTGCGATAGCCTGACCAAATTCAGGCGTATAAGCAGCAAATACCACACCTGTATGGTAGTTGTATCCACGCAATTCACTCAGATCAAAATACTGGTCTAACTGCGGGAAACGCAAAGCAATACGCTCTGCTAACTGCTGCAAATATTCGATAGCTTCAAGCACTTGCGCTGGCGCAGTCGCGAACAGCTCACGCGCTCGAGCTAAAACATCGCTACCACCGTTCAGTGATGGCAACGCTGCCAAGAAAGATTTACTTGTATCGTCTAGATCTAGCTGCTCTACAAACAATTGAAGTTCTGGTAGTGCCTTACGCTGAAGAATATCTAGATACTGCTCTTTGTCGTCAGCAGATAATTCGATCATCTCCATCAAACCAGAAAACACACCAACATGGCCTAGATCGATACTAAGATCACGATCAACTCCCGCTGAATGCATAGTTTCAACCATCAGAGAGATCACTTCTACATCACTCTCAATACCTGAGTGACCATAGAGTTCAGCACCCAACTGCAGCGGGTTACGAGAAGCTAGCGGCTGAGTTGGCAACGCATGCACAACTGAACCACAATAACATAGACGTGTAGCACCAGATTCACGCAGACGATGCGCATCAATACGTGCAACCTGAGGTGTAATATCAGCTCGGAAGCCTAGGGTATGACCACTAATTTGATCAGTTACTTTTACAGTATTCAGATCAAGATCATGACCTACACCTGTAAGCAAAGATTCTAAATGCTCCATTACAGGAGGCATAACCTGCTCATAGCCCCAATGCTCATACAGATCCAATAAACGTCTGCGTAAAACCTCAACGCGACGAGCCTGCGGTGGAAGTAATTCTTGTACACCTTCCGGTAGCAGCCAACGATCTGCCAATGCCATGTGGTACTCCGTATCTTATAAAACAACACGCCGATCAGTAGCGACTCGGCTTTAATTCACTATATAAAGCGCAACTAGACCCAACAGCATACTCACTAAGCCTATCAGGCGTAGTGACCGATCACTGATCATCGAAAGCTGTTGCACCAAATTTCGCCAGCGCTGTGGATAAAGAAAAGGAATAACCCCTTCCAAAATCAGCATCAAGCAAAAACCAACAGCGAGTGAATGCAGTAGTTCGGATGACATGCTTACTTCAGCCTATACAATCCAATTGCCACAAAAAAACCGGGCTTTAACCCGGTTTTGCTATTCTACCACGGAATCAGAGGAATGCCTTCCCCTGATCCGTTTTTTTGTACATTTTTACGCCAGACGTTGTTACTCGGCTTTTGGTGCTCCCAAATATTTAAAGAAGTCACTATCTGGTTTAAGTACTAGAACGTCACCACTCTGACCGAAAGACTCACGATATGCCTGCAAGCTACGGTAGAAAGAGTAAAATTCTGGGTTTGCAGAGTATGCCTCAGCGTAGTTTTTAGCAGCTACGGCATCACCTTCACCACGAATCTCTTCTGATTCACGGTAAGCTTCCGCTTCAATAACCGTCTTCTGACGATCCGCATCCGCTCGGATACCTTCCGCTAGCTCTTTACCACGAGAACGAAGCTCACGTGCTTCACGTTCACGCTCGGTACGCATACGATCATATACAGACTCAGATACTTCCTGAGGAAGATCGATTCGCTTTACACGCACATCAACAACTTCAACACCCAGTTTATCGATAACTACGGGGCTGATCTCGCTGATTAGCTTACGCATAAGCTCTTCACGCTCACCAGATACCACTTCAGTTACCGTACGCGCACCAAACTGGTTACGCAGCGCAGCATCAACACGCTGTGACAGAAGGTTTGCGGCGTTAAACTCATCACCCGAAGTCGCTGTGTAGTACTTCTGCACATCTTTAACACGCCACTTCACAAAAGAGTCCACGATCAGACGTTTCTTCTCAAGTGTAAGGTAGGCCTGAGGACGAGCATCCAACGTCAGAATACGTGAATCGAACTTACGTACTTTATTTACAATTGGAATCTTAAAGTGAAGACCTGGACCCACATCGGCATCAGCCACCTCACCAAACTTGAGTAATACCGCACGTTCAGTTTCTTTAACGATGTAAAGAGAGCTCTGACCAACCAGAACTAATACAGCAAAAATGATTATGAAAAATAGTGATTTAGACTGCATTATCGACCCTCCCGACGACTACCTTGACGCTGACGTAGCTGATCAACCACTTGATCAGTCACTTCTCGCAGGCTCTGACCATCTAGTCGCACTGAGCGATTACTATCACCTGTTACTGGGCGATTTTGCATAATCTTATCCAGCGGCAGGTACATCATGTTATTTCCACCTTCCACATCAATCAGCACTTTAGGGTTCTGAGAAAGAACTTCCTGCATAGTGTCTAGGTATAGACGCTCACGCGTTACT
Source organism: Neptuniibacter sp. QD57_21 (assembly GCF_047778075.1). Lineage (GTDB taxonomy): Bacteria > Pseudomonadota > Gammaproteobacteria > Pseudomonadales > Balneatricaceae > Neptuniibacter. The sequence goes on from NZ_CP180549.1 coordinate 3,031,439, forward strand.
TCAGGTGCTTTTTCATACTCTGTTAACAAAGCAGTAAAACGCTTCGCATCACCCTCTGAGCGAGCAACAACTTGCTCTTGGTAAGCACTTGCCTCTTCAAGCATACGCTGTGCTAGACCACGCGCTTCAGGGATAATACCGTTTGCGTAAGATTCCGCTTCGTTCTTAACACGAACCTCATCTTCTCGCGCCTTGATCACATCATCGAATGCATCTTGCACTTGGTTAGGTGCTTTTGCTTCTTTGATGTTCACTTTAGAGATCTGAAGACCTGTACCGTATTCGCTCATGTAGTTCTGGATACGATCCTGAACTTGAACCGACAAAGTTTCACGACCTTGTGTCAAGATAGAGTGCATATCAGTAGAACCAACCACATGACGAAGAGCCGATTCAGCTGCGTGTGACAGACTGGATTCAGGATCACGTACAGTCAGCGCAAAGCCTTTGGCATCAGAGATCAGATACTGAACCGTCATTTCAATATCGACGATATTCTCATCTTTGGTCAGCATTAGAGCACGATGATCACGAGTACGTAGACGAGTTGTATTAACAATCTCAACCACATCGATCATAGGTGGATTCCACTGCAGACCTGGACCTACAGTTTCGCTGAACTTACCAAGTCGTAGCACCACACCACGCTCTTGTTGGTCAACGGTATAAAAGCCCATACCAGCCCAACCTAGAGCAGCAATCAGAAGTACGATAAAGAAGAAGCCAGAACCAGAGGAGGAGGAAGAAGAACCACCACCATCACCGCCATAGCCGCTGGATTTTTGACCACCACCGAAGATGCCGTTCAATTTATCCTGCAGTTTACGTAGCGCTTCATCTAGATCAGGAGGCCCCTGATCACCACCACCTTTATTACCCCCGCGGTTATTGTTATTACCGCCACCCCAAGGGTCCTTATTATCACCGTTACCACCAGGCTCATTCCAAGCCATACGTCACTCCGTATAAAAACAACATGTTAGGTAGATTAAAACATATATCAGCGAAAAATATTATTCGCCAGATATTACCCCTCAATTAACTAAAATCGAGGTTTTTAAACTTTTTACTCGACAGGCTGAATCCTTACCAAGGATTCAGTTCGACAGGAAAACAACGATCACGTTCCATTCCCAATCGGCTCAACAGCTGCAGCATGTCTTTTTTCTGTATACGCACTTCCAAAATAATAGATCCTTTTTCATCTACTTGTTCAGAAAGTACGGCACCGCTCTCATACAATTTAGCTCTAAACTGACCTTCTTGCGGTTCCAGACACACGTTATCATGAAATACATCATCTGCAAGCAGCTCATTAACCGCTTGAAACAGCAGATCATGCCCTTCGCCCGTGACTGCGGATAACCATACACGACTAGGCTTACCATCTTCATCACGATCGATACGAGGCTTACGCCCTTCGATCAGATCAATCTTGTTATAAACCTCTAAAACTGGCACTTCATCCGCACCAATTTCAGCTAGTACGTTTTCTACTTCAGCTACATGATCATGACGGTCATCATCATAAGCATCGATGACATGAAGCAACAAAGTCGCCTCTATGGTTTCTTGCAAGGTCGCACGAAATGCTTCCACCAGTTTATGTGGAAGATGACGAATAAAACCTACTGTATCCGCAAGAATAGCCTGACCAATATCTTCCACTTCAATCCGACGCAAAGTTGGATCTAGTGTTGCGAACAACTGATCTGCTGCATAAACCTCAGAAGTCGTCAGCGAGTTAAACAGCGTTGATTTACCTGCGTTGGTATAACCCACCAACGATAAAGTTGGTACTTCAGCACGTTTACGCGACCGTCTACCCTGCTCTCGCTGCTTGCGAACCTTTTCTAAGCGCTTGTGAATAGATTTCATCCGAGCACGAAGCAAACGTCGGTCTGTTTCTAGCTGAGTTTCACCCGGACCACGTAGACCGATACCACCTTTTTGACGTTCAAGGTGAGTCCAACCACGTACAAGACGGGTAGACATATGATCAAGCTGGGCTAGTTCAACTTGAAGTTTACCTTCATGGGTTCGCGCGCGCTGAGCAAAGATATCCAAAATAAGGCCTGTACGATCAAGCACCCTACTTTGTATCTCTCGTTCGATATTACGCTCTTGAGCAGGACTTAAAGCATGGTTAAAGATCACTAATTGCGCATTATGCAGATTAACCAGCTCGCGCAATTCATCTAGCTTCCCCTGACCAATAAAAAACTTCGGATTAGGATGAGAAAGAGACCCAGTCAGAAATTCGACTGGGTCTGCACCTGCAGATAGGGCTAGTTCTTCGAGCTCTTTAGGACTTTCTTGGTCGGCCTCAGCGGCCAGATTCATATGAATCAAAATGGCACGTTCGCCACTTTTAGGACGTTCAAAGAACAATGATTATTAGTCCTCTGCTTTTGCTTCGTCTGCTGCTGGCAGTTTAACCGGGCGCGCAGGAACAACAGTTGAGATGGCATGTTTATAAACCATCTGACTAACAGTATTTTTAAGCAGAATAACAAACTGATCGAAAGACTCGATCTGGCCCTGCAGTTTAATACCATTAACTAAGAAAATAGACACAGGAATACGCTCTTTACGTAGCGCATTCAAATAAGGGTCTTGTAATGATTGCCCTTTTGACATTTGCAAACTCCTTCCCGAGGAAAATTTTATAATTTTTTCGTTATAGTATGGCTGACGGCTCTTAAATTTACTGCTTTCGCCGCTTAAACGCCTTATTTTACAGCTTTTTACTGTCTAGCCTGACATTATATAATGCTACCTTCAATGAATTTCAAGGCATTCTGCAAGAGTTTTGTATCGTGAGTGTCAATCCAGTTAAGGTTTTCCCAACTTCTTAGCCACGTAACCTGCCTTTTTGCGAGCTGCCTCGTAGCTACAACACCTTTAAATTTCATCGTGTCATAATCCCAAGTTCCGGCAAAATATTCCCATACTTGGCGATAACCAACACAGCGCACAGATGGCATCTGCAGGTCTAAGTCACCTCGATCCCAAAGCGTCCTTACTTCATCGACAAAACCTTGCTCAAGCATGATATCAAAACGACGAGCAATGCGATCATGCAGTTCAGAACGCTCTTGCGGCATCACTGCCAGAGAGACAATAGGAAAATCGGGCTTTTGCTTTTCCTGCTCGGCCCACAGATCCGTCATAGAACGGCCAGTAATTTCATATACCTCTAGGGCACGTTGAAGTCTCTGAGCATCATTAGGGTTCAGTCGTTTAGCTGATTCAGGATCAACTTCAGCCAATCGAGCATGCATAGCAGCCCAACCTTCAGCTTCAGCTTCCTGTAGCAGTCTTTCACGAACCGCTACATCGGCCTCTGGTAGATTCGCTAAGCCATTTTTCAACGCATGGAAATACAGCATAGTTCCACCCGTCAAAATCGGCACTTTACCCGCTGACCGAATTTCCTCAATCTGCTTTAGCGCATCCATACGAAATTCTGCAGCCGAATAGGCTTCAGAAGGATCACAAATATCGATAAGACGATGCGGATATCTAGCCAGCGTTTCGTGATCAGGCTTCGCAGTCCCTATATCCATGCCTTTGTAGATCATAGCTGAATCAACACTAACGATCTCGCAAGGCATATGATCGTAAAGCTTCATCGCGAGATCCGTTTTACCAGACGCAGTAGGCCCCATTAAAAAAACGACGGGTAGATTACTCACTAAATTGCTCCTACTGGCCACGCATAAATAATTTATCAAGATCAGCCATGGTCATCTGACTCCAAGTTGGTCGACCATGGTTACACTGACCACTGCGCTCGGTTTGCTCCATATCCCTTAACAAGGCATTCATCTCTGGCAAAGTTAATTGGCGATTTGCTCTAACCGCCCCATGACACGCCATGGTCCCCAACAATTCATTGATATGTTGCTCTATACGCTTACTTTCGCCATATACCAACATATCTGAAAGCACATCACGGATCAGTTGCTCGATATTGCCTTTAGCCAAAGAAACCGGTACTTGGCGAACAACAATCGTTTCTTCGCCCATGCGCGCTAACTCAAAGCCTAAGCGCTTAAACGTATTTGCCTGCTCATCAGCACAATCCGCTTCCCGCTGACTTACTGCAAGACTCATAGGTACCAAGAGCGGTTGAGAGCGTACAACATCCTGTTCAAAAGACTGTTTCATGCGTTCATAGACGATACGTTCATGGGCCGCATGCATATCTACCACTATTAAGCCTTGGTCATTTTGAGCAAGAATGTACACCCCATGTAACTGAGCGATCGCGTATCCCATTGGTGGGCATTGCTCATGCTCTACCTCAGATTCAGCAGACACACCAGTATCGACTGTTGTTGCAGGCTGAGGGTGAAGCGCGGCATAGCCACTGATCTGCTCTTGAATCTGAGGACCAGAGGGCGTTGAAGTTGGCTGATAAGCAGGTGCAGAGTAACCATTGCCACCGGAACTATTAACTCCAGATCTAAACGCCATGCGATTTTGTTCGAAATTCTGTTGTACTGGCTGTTGTTGAGTCTGTAACTCAGCAACTGCAGGCGCGGAGCCTTCCGGCATTTGATCTTGCGGGCGCATATCCGCAATCAGACGGTGCAAAGTCCGGAATAAGAAATCATGAACTAAACGACTCTCGCGGAAGCGTACCTCATGCTTAGTCGGATGCACGTTAACATCAACCAATGCTGGATCAAGCTCAAGATACAGCACATAAGCTGGATGGCGACCGTGATAAAGCACATCTGCATAAGCCTGTCTTACAGCGTGCGTAACAACTTTATCTCGAATCATTCGACCATTTACAAAGAAGTACTGCAGATCAGCCTGACTACGAGAAAAAGTAGGCAATCCAACCCAACCCCATAAACGCAGACCCGATGCTTCGGCAACCACATCTGCTTTTAAAGCGTTATCAATAAACGCTGAACCACAGATACTGGCAACACGACGTTCCTGTTCTAATTCACTATCCGCCTGTCGAAGCTGATGGATAACCTTGCCGTTATGGCGCAACTGAAAGGCAACATCGAAGCGGCTTAATGCAAGGCGCTTTACCACCTCATCAAGATGACGAAATTCAGTTTTTTCCGTTTTTAGAAATTTCCGACGCGCTGGGGTATTAAAAAACAGATCTTTCACTTCAACCGTTGTGCCTTGTGGATGGGCAGCCGGCTCAAGTTGAGCCTCCATATCCCGCCCTTCCGTTTGCACCTGCCAAGCGTTATTTTGCTCAGCCTGTCTAGAGGTCAAGGTTAAACGTGATACCGAACTTATACTGGCTAGCGCCTCACCACGAAACCCCAGACTACCAACTGCCTCTAGATCTTCTAGCACTTTGATTTTTGAAGTGGCATGTCGACTAAGCGCGAGAGAAAGATCATCTTTTTCAATGCCAAAGCCATTATCACGGATACGCATGAGCTTCACGCCGCCCTGCTCAACATCGACGTCAATTTTATCTGCTCCGGCATCCAAACTATTTTCAAGAATCTCTTTGATAACAGAAGCTGGGCGCTCAACTACTTCACCCGCCGCAATTTGGTTGGCCAAACGCGGCGATAAAAGCTGTATACGTGACATTAATCTACCTTTGGATTTAGCTGAGGCTAGCTGGTTGGAATACGTAAAACCTGACCGATCTTAATTCGATCATTTTTCAAGTTGTTCTCTTTGCGCAATGAGGATAGAGATACACCGTTGCGAGAAGCAATCACCGATAGCGTATCACCACGAACAACTTTGTATGTACGATTATCTTTTTCTCTACGCTGCGCGATATACGTTAGCGCAGGCGGCTTACGCTCAAAGTGTTGTGTAATCCCTTTAAAGACAGCACCCGCCATCTTCTTCTGATAGCTTTTGGTCTTTAACTTCGCTGCTTCACCAGGATTGGAGATAAAGCCTGTTTCAACCAGAATCGATGGGATATCAGGTGATTTCAAGACAACAAACCCCGCCTGCTCTACATGGGGTTTATGCATTTTAGCGAAGCGCTTTATATTGCCATGAATCTGTTTGGCGATAGAGCGGCTGTCCTCACGACTCGCGGTCATCGACATATCGAGCAACACGCTCGCCAACACATTATCTTTATCATCTAAGCTAACGCTACCTACACCACCAATGAGGTCGGTACTATTTTCTTTACGCGCCAACCAACGACCCATTTCGCTACTTGCACCACGGGACGATAGAACCCAGACTGAAGCGCCTCGAGCACGTGCATCTTTGAAGGCATCCGCGTGTATAGAGACAAAGAGATCGGCATTATGCTTACGGGCAGCTTTCGTTCGACCGCGTAAACTTACATAGTAATCACTCGTACGTGTTAGCTTGCCTTTATAACCAGGGGTGGCGTCTAAACGTCGTTTTAGCTCTTTAGCAATCGCAAGTACAACATCTTTCTCTCGAACTCCACCAGGCCCAATTGCCCCTGGATCATCACCGCCATGACCAGCGTCGATAGCGATCACAATATCGCGACCCGCTACTGCTTTGGGTTTGGCCGTTTTCTTAACTGTTTTAAGCGAAGACTTTTCGTAAAGATCTAAGACGAGTCGGTGACCGTATTTTTGATTGGGCTTTAATTCAAAGCTCTTGGGACGAACCGCCCTTTTGAGATCCAATACTAAACGGAGGGTTTGACCGTTTTTACCAGAACGAATCTTTTTGACCGGACTTTTATCTAAACCAAGCTTATCCAGCCCAGCTTTTAAGGATGCCTTTTCAATATCAAGCACGATTCGGTCAGGCTTATCGAGGGTAAATACTTTGTGAGATGCAGGACCGCTCATATCAAATACGAGACGAGCATGATCCGGCGCTAACCAGATACGCACATTTTTAACATCCGCAGCATGAGTGATCGCGCTACAGATAAAAATCAAACAACCTAATAATCCAGCAAAAGCATGCCGGAAACCGCTCATTCGCATAGTGCTTAAGCTTAACCCCTTCTTACTTCTCTTCAGTCGCTTGCAATAATTTATCGGCCATCTGCTGGCCTAAATCAGACTGTGGTGTCCAAGTTAATTGTCGTCCGCGACCATCAAGCTCAATCTGCAATAACAAATCAGCCTCAGGCAGAATACCTTGCCCTCTTTCTGGCCATTCAACTAAACATAATGCCTTATCTTCAAAATAATCACGAATACCAAGAAATTCCAATTCCTCAGGGTCCGACAACCGATACAAATCAAAGTGATAAATCTGCTGTTCGCCCACTTCATAAGGCTCCACCAGCGTATAGGTTGGACTCTTAACCGAACCTTGATGGCCACAACCACGAAGAATACCGCGACTTAGGGTTGTTTTACCCATACCTAAGTCACCTAACAGGAAAATAACACCCCTACCCGCTGCTGCATTCGCAATTTTATGGCCGAATGCGATCATCGCCTCTTCATCGGATAGTTTTACTTGATACTGATTACTCATACTTACTATTTATTACTCTTGGAATTGCATCAAACAGATCTGATGCGATTAAACCTATTTCGCCCTGTTGCTTCACAACGTAGTCAGCGGCTTTAGCATGAATAAACACCGCCAAACGAGCGGCATTCTCAGGTGATAAACCTTGAGTTAGGAGAGCGCCACAAATACCCGACAAGACATCTCCCATCCCAGCAACCGCCATTCCTGGATTACCGGCGTCACAAAGATAAACTACTTCACCAGCACTGACCAACGAACCAGCACCTTTTAAAACAACGCTACCACCACAAATTTGCTGCAAACGCTCAACCGATGCGAAACGATCAGCTTCTAACTCAGTTACAGACTTATCCATGATTCTGGAAGCTTCACCCGGATGAGGGGTGCAGATCCAATTTTTCCGATTCAGGGAGGCAAATAACGAATTTTCAACAATTAAATTCAGCGCATCAGCATCCAAAACCAAAGGTTTCTCGGTTGCTAGCGCAGCACGTAACATCTGATCGGACCACGCATTTTGCCCAAGACCCGGCCCTATGACAATCACATCCGCACGATCCAATAAAGGTAATAAGTGCCCCGTTGAATCAACAGGGTGCACCATAACTTCAGGACAGCGCGTTAATGAAGCCGTTACATGCTCTGAACGGGTCGCCAAAGAGACTAAACCAGATCCACTTCGCATCGCTGCCTGAGAAGCTAAAAGGGCCGCTCCCCCCATGCCGGAATTACCACCAATCACCAACAGATGACCAAACTTACCTTTATGGGCATTGCGCTCCCTCGCTGGTAGCAGCTCAGCTAAATCACTCTCCGTGGTTCGAAAAACATCTACCGTAACTAGGTCATAAACTTCATCGGGCACTTTTAAGTCATCAAACAGAATCTGACCACGATAGTTGACCCCTTCTGAGGTAAACAGACCACGTTTAAGGCCAATAAAGCTTAATGTGATATCTGCTCGAACAGCCACACCTAAAACAGCACCGGTATCAGCGCAAATACCTGAGGGAATATCAACTGCGAATATTGGTTTATGACTGCGATTGATCTGCCTGATCACCCCCGCAAAGGGCTCCCTGACTTCACCCGTCAGCCCCGTACCCAACAGCGCATCTACAATAAGATCGCCCCATAGTTCAGATCCTGCAGATGCCACCTCTATGTTTTCAATTATCGGCTGCAACTGCTCCCAAGCCTCTAGTGCTTCACCACTAAGCTGCGAAGATAAATCGGCTTTGCCTACGCAGACTAACTGCACCCGCAAGCCTTTATTAATGGCGAGGGCTGCTACCACAAAGCCATCGCCACCATTGTTACCTGCGCCACAAACAATACTTAATGACGCTATATGCGGAAAACGATCGAGTATTTCAGCAAACACAGCATGGCCTGCTCGCTGCATTAAGCGAATACCCGGAATACCAAACTGAGTAATTGCGGTATTATCCAACACCCGAGTTTGTTCAGCAGTGTATAATGGTGCGGGTAAGACAGCTCTGTTGATGGACATCTGCTCTGCGAACTCCTTTGAATTTCTGCCATTATAGAGGAACCTGTGCCTATTAAGGCAAGCAGATACCATGACAGATATGCCAACTGAATCCCTGAAAGCGTTAGCCCAAAAGATCAAAATTTGGGCAAAGGAACTTGGCTTTCAGCAATGTGGAATTACCGACTGCGATTTAAGCCAAGAACAAGCGCATTACGAACAATGGCTTAGCAACGGCTTCCATGGAGAGATGGCATATCTAGAGAACCATTTAGATAAACGTTTCTCTGCTAATAGTTTAGTACCCGAAGCGCAACGTATCATCTGCGTTCGCATGGATTATCTGCCACCCGACACTAAGATCACAAAGATCCTCGACGATAACAATAAAGCTTATGTATCGCGCTACACTTTAGGCCGAGATTATCACAAACTGATTAGAAAACGTTTGACCCAGCTCGGCAAAAGAATTGAGCAAGAGGTCGGCAAATCGGTCTACCGAGCGTTCGTAGATAGCGCTCCCATTTTGGAAAGGCCTCTCGCGGAAAAAGCTGGTATTGGTTGGCGTGGCAAACACACCCTAATTCTAAACCGTGAAGCTGGCTCCCTATTCTTTCTTGGCGAGCTTTTGATCGACCTGCCATTGCCAATAGATGAACCCGTTACAGAAGATCATTGTGGTAAATGCACAGCTTGCTTGGACGTATGTCCAACCAAGGCGTTTCCGCAACCGCATGTTTTGGACGCACGCCGATGCATCTCCTATCTCACCATTGAGCTAAGCGGCTCAATTCCTGAAGAGTTGCGCCCTCTGATGGGCAACAGGATCTTTGGCTGTGATGATTGCCAGTTAATTTGCCCTTGGAATCGTTTTTCGGATTTCACCCAAGAAAATGACTTCCACCCCCGACAAAGATTAGATGACATAGAGTTAGCTACTCTGTTCGCATGGTCAGAAGATGAGTTTTTGAAAAAAACCGAAGGTTCGGCAATCAGAAGAACAGGACATATTGGCTGGCTGAGAAACATTGCAGTGGCGTTGGGAAACAGCAACGGCGGCACTACAGTGATTGAAGCTTTAGAAAGTAAACGTACTCACGAATCTGATATCGTTCGAGAGCACGTTGAGTGGGCCCTAAAGCAACTAGAAAGTAGAACTACTGCAAAGATTCTTCCTATTCAGACCCACCCTCGCCGAAAGAAAATTCAATTTTAATCCAGCTTAATAAAGTGCTCGCGGTAGTATTTAAGCTCTTCAATTGAGTCTTTGATATCGTCTAGCGCCAGATGAGACCCTTTTTTCACAACGCCTTTGGCGACTTCTGGCTTCCAACGTTTCGCCAGCTCTTTTAAAGAGCTCACATCAAGATTGCGGTAATGGAAGAATGCCTCTAGCTCAGGCATATACTTATTCAAAAAGCGGCGGTCCTGACCAATGCTATTTCCACACATTGGTGATGCGCCTGCTTCCAGATACTGCTTTAAAAATTCAATTGTCTGCGCTTCCGCCTGCGCTTCAGTTACCTGGCTATCTTTAACGCGCTGAGTAAGGCCAGATTTACCATGCTGATTGGTACACCACTCATCCATACCATCCAAAAGCTCATCTGATTGATGAATTGCTAGCATTGGACCTTCAGCTAAGATGTTCAGATCAGAATCAGTGACAATGGTTGCAATCTCGATAATGACATCTGTTTTCGGCTCCAAACCGGTCATCTCTAGATCAATCCAGATCAGATTTTCCTTACTTACCACCTTATTACCTCCAAAAATGACGTTTTCACCTACCTCTGTCACTGAATAGCGGACTTAATTCGCAGGTTCTTTGACTTTCCCTTAGAATACCCTACCTTCTAACATCTTGCTTCGATATTAATGGAGACTATTAGCATTCGCGCTTTAAAACGCTGCTAACTCATTATGGCAAAACGTAAATTAACTCGCCGTCAAAGCTGGCGCATTCAAAAAATTCAAGACGAACGCGCCGCTCGCGCATCGAAAAAGGACGCTGCGATTGAACAGCAATTGGATAGCAGCGACCTTGGCCCAGAGCAACATGGTTTAATTATCTCCCATTTCGGCCGCACCGTTGATGTCGAGGCGAAAGAAGGTGACAACCAGGGAGAGATCATTCGTTGTCATATGCGTACTAACTTAGGGCAACTTGTTACCGGCGATAGAGTTATCTGGCGTGAAGGCAAAGATACTGGGGTGGTTGTAGCGAAACTCGAGCGCAAAAGTGAATTACTCCGCCCTAACCCTTATGGCGATATGAAACCCGTTGCCGCCAATATTGATTTTATAGTTATCACCGTCGCAGTAGAACCAACACCCTATGCCAATTTGATTGATCGCTACTTAGTGGCAGCAGAATTAAGCGGGATAGAACCGGTTATTTTGTTAAATAAAACCGATCTATTAAATAACGACAATCGCGTCGAGATTGACGCAATGCTGCAACGTTACAGAGATATCGGTTATACCGTCCTTCTTGCCTCAAGCTCCAGCGAAGAAGGCTTAGCAGATCTGAAGAGCTATCTCGACAATCGAATCAGCGTATTCGTTGGTCAATCCGGTGTCGGTAAATCCTCTTTAATCAATGTGTTGCTGCCTGGTGTAGATTTAAAAGTAGGCTCACTCTCAACTCAAACAAAAAAAGGCCGACACACTACTACAACAGCACGATTATTCCACTTCCCAGATGGCGGTGACTTGATCGATTCTCCTGGGATTAGGGAGTTTGGTTTGTGGCATATTGAGCCTGATGATGTTATCAATGGTTTCAAAGAGTTACAGCCTTTAGCTGGGTCGTGCCGTTTTCGCGATTGTAAACATGAAAAAGAACCTGGCTGTGCACTAAAGTCGGCTGTTGAAGATGGTACTATCAGCGAATACCGTTGGAAGAGCTACAAACATATTCTTAGTTCTATTGAAGAGCAAAATAGTTAAATTTGGTCCATAGTTTCAATATTGGAATCAGGCGGAGAACAGATGTCAGAGTCCCCATACGGAGTGGAGAGTTGGGTTGAATACCTGAAAGATCGCCCATTACCTGTCAGAAACAGTGTTCTTCGTCGTCTGCAAAAACAGTTACGAGACCCCAACGTCACCCTTCAAACTCTTAACCGAATCATTAAATCAGATCCGGTTTTGTGTCTACATATGGTCAGAAAGGCATCTGAATTACATAACCAAGTCGATTCAAAAGTAACCAGCATTGACCACGCCATAAGCTCACTAGGCCTAGATAATATTGATGCGGTTTTAAAAGGAACAACAGCACTCAAACTAAACCCATCTAGCGTTGCTCAAAAGATGTACTTCCGTTACATCGCCATAAGCCATCATGCAGCAACCCAAGCCTCAAATTGGCTCGAAATACGTCGTGCTCCTTTCATTGAAGAAACACACTTAGCAGCACTCTTTTACGGTGTAGGTCATTGGATGCTTTGGCAACATGCAGCTCTACATATGAGTGCGATCCAAGTTAAACTCAGAGAAGAACGAACTGATGTTGTTCTCGCAGAAACAGATGTACTTGGTTGCACCATACAAGAGATATCGCATGGTTTAATCGAGCACTGGGGAATCTCTGAACTAGCTTCAATCAGCCTTGAACATGAAACATCCCCAAATAAAAAGACCTTAGCTCAATTGCATCAAAGAGCATTGGGTGACCCTCGACTAAGCGATGAAGATCTCCGCGAGATAAATCATCTGGTACAAGAAAAGTTCTTTCCTGTAAAACTTGCAAACTGGATCGCCTTAACCGCCAACCTAGGTTGGCAACAAACCAAGACCATGAAGATAATTGATATTGTTAACGATTATCTAAAAGGCGAAATTGCAGATACGATCAACATGCTGCATAAAAACTGCGCCCGCGCATCCACTATGTACCATGTAGCAGGCACTCTAGCACCCGCTGCCGAAATGATCATGCTTCCCTCAGATAAACAAATTAATTACCGTTTATCTGATAGAGAAAGCCAAATACTGGCGGCAAGCCAGCCTGAAGTAACCAAGCCACAAATTGTGATTCCGGCGCCAACACTGGAACCTGAAGAGGCCACTGAGCCTGAAATAAGCCTGCCTGTTAAACCCGATTTTCAAGATCAAAACATCTACGATCAAATCGCCGAAAGATTCCTAAAAGGTTACGACCTTTATACGCAACCCAAGCATATCCTTCAGGGACTAATTCAAGGCACGAACCGTGGATTAGGTTTTGAGCGAGTGTGTATGTTTTTAGTCAACCCAAAGACAAACAGCATGAAGACCGCTTTTGCCGTTGGGTTTGAAGACACTCACCCGATGTCGACGTTTCAATATGATTTGGAAATACCTAGCTTATTTAAAAAACTGAGAGAGAAACCTGGGTGCATTTGGGTGAAGCCTGAAAACATCGACAAAATGAATCCAATGCTGCCGGAGGTCTACCGTAGTTGGGGTAATCCAAATGGGTTCTTACTGATGTCGTTATTCTTTGGAAAAAAACCTATTGCGATTATCCATGTAGATTATGGTAGTCAGGGGCCTGAAATCAGTGATTTCCACCACGAGCGATTCCGCTACCTCTGTTCAGCAGCAACTCTTAGCCTGAAAAAAATGCTTAAGTAAGACTGGTATCTCAACACGCTTGAAATAAGTCGTAATAGTCCCAATATTGTCTTTGACCAGCCCTTTCTTTTGGAGTGATTGAATGAATTTACCTTTAAGTGTTGAGGTGCAAACTTTACACCAGCATCTCGACGATCCACAGGTACTGGTAATTGACCTATCCAGTGAAGAAAACTATCTAGCTGGGCATATTCCAGGTGCCATTCACCTAGCATCAAGCCGTCTGCTAAATGGTGAGAAGCCAGTTCCTAATACAATTCCAACCAAAGAAAAATTAGCGGCTCTCTACAATGAGTTAGGTATCACAGCTGATACATGGGTTGTTGCGTACGATGATCAAAAAGGGCCTTGGGCTGGCCGCTTCATGTGGACACTAAACATATTAGGCCACCAAAACTGTTCCATTTTAAATGGCCAATTCGACGCTTGGAAACAAGCAGGCTTGGCAATTGAACAGCAAAAGAACCAAGCTTCACCAAGTAATCACGAGATCAACTATGATGACTCCCTGCTTGCTGATGCGGATTTTATTCTTTCACACTTGGATGATGCTAACTTCACCATCTGGGATGCACGCAGTGCAGCAGAATACAGCGGCGAAAAGGTCATCAATGCTCAAAAAGGCGGCCATATTCCCGGTGCTAAACATTTCGAATGGACTGACTGCTTGATCAGTGATTCCGATCTTCGCCTAAAACCCAAAGAGGAATTGTTATCCTTACTAGCAGATGCAGGGATTAATCCTGAAAACACGATTATTACCCACTGCCAAACTCACCGCCGCTCAGGTCTAACTTACTGGGTTGCTAAACACCTCGGATTTGAAGACATTCGCTGCTACGACGGCTCGTGGTTCGAATGGGGTAATCTTCCAAACACTCCTGTGGAGAAATAATGAAAAGCTTTACTGACCGTCTGTTTATTTTATTTCAACATATCGTGCCTCAGCATTTGTTATCACGCTTGGTAGGCAAGATTGCAGACTGCCAAACTCCTTGGGTAAAAAACACATTTATCAAATGGTTCGCCAAGAAGTATCAGATCAACATGACGGAAGCTCGTGAAGAGATTCCAACCAACTACCCTAGTTTCAATGCTTTCTTTACCCGTGAATTAAAAGACGGCGCGCGCACGATCGATACAGATTCAACACATATTGTGAGTCCAGCAGATGGCGCAATTAGCCAATTAGGGAAAATTGAGCATGGTCGTATCTTTCAAGCAAAAGGCCGTGGTTATGGTTTAGCAACGCTATTAGGTGGCGATCAAGAAAGAGCAAAAGATTTTATTGATGGTGAGTTTGCGACTATCTATCTCTCCCCTAGGGATTATCATCGAGTTCACATGCCTGTTAAGGGTACGCTAACTCATACCACTTATGTTCCTGGCGATCTGTTTTCAGTAAACCAGACAACAGCAGAAGGCGTTGATCAATTATTTGCCCGCAATGAGCGCTTAGTTGCCTACTTCGACACAGAATACGGCCCTATGGCGATGGTGTTAGTCGGCGCAATGATTGTGGCTGGCATTGAGACAGTTTGGTCAGGACAAGAAGCGCCTGCACTAAAACGCCCCGTTCACACAAGTTTCAGCCCAACCTCTCCTGAACCAATTACTTTAGAGAAAGGCGAAGAGATGGGGCGCTTTAAACTCGGTTCAACTGTTGTATTACTATTTGGCAAAGACCAGATCTCTTGGGCAGAAGAGCTCGCCGCAGAAAGCCCTGTTGAACTTGGCAAAATGATAGCGAAGAAAATCGACGCTTAAACATCCTCTTTTGTATTTGTGCACCTAGCTTCCTCACTTCAACTGACCAAGGTGCACCACAAAGGTTAGTCAGAAGGATCGATCTCATTCTGAATAACCATAAACTTTGTCTGCTGTCCTCAGTTTGTATTTAGCATACACTAGGAGTGTAGAGTCACAGTCTAGGTATTAATGTACGATGAGCAATCTGATTGAATTATTAAAAGATAAAGATATTCAACTCAATACTGACAACACAGCTGTACTCAGTACAACCCCCAAAACAACCCAAATCATCCCACTGCTACATCAACGCGTTCTATCTATAGCAGGTCCGGATACAGAAAAATTCCTTCAAGGTCAGCTGACCTGCGATGTTTCAGAAGTATTCGTGCGAGGCAGCGCTCTCGGGGCTCACTGCAATATCAAAGGCCATATGCTGAGCCTATTCCGTATGCTTAAACAAGGCGAAGATCACGTTTGGTTGCGCATGAGCCACGATATTTTTGAAAGTGCCAGCAATAACTTGAAAAAGTATATGATCTTTTCCAAAGCAGAAGCGGAAGATATTAGCACCCAAGTAAGTGGCATTGGCCTAACTGGTCCTGGCGCACAAGCACTTATTGAGCAGCTATTTGAACAGTCTCCAACCGAAGACGATAGCATTATCAGCCTAAGTAACGGCGTTGTTGTTCGTGTACCTGGCAACCGCTACGAAATTTGGATGGAAAATAGCGGTCTAGTAGAACTAATTCAAAATCTGCCAGACGAAGTAGGCATTGGTTCAACCGATACCTGGATACTCAGCGAAATAGACGCTGCAATCCCTGACCTTCGCGCAGAAACACAAGAAGCCTTCATTCCTCAAATGACTAACTTCCAAGCATTGGGCGGCGTTAGCTTCCGCAAGGGCTGCTATACAGGACAAGAGATCATTACCCGTCTACAACATCGCGGACAACTCAAAAAGCCGATGTACATTGCTGAAATCACAGCTAATCAGCAACCAAAACCAGGCCAGGAAGTGAGCAGCCCAGACAAGCCAAAAGCAGGCCAAGTAGTGATTGCTGCACCTTGTGGCGAAAACCGTTACCGCGTACTGGCCGTATTAGTTAAAACCCTAGCCGAAAAAGGCGATCTACAAATTGGAGATGCAAAGCTAGAGCTAGCTTCACTTCCTTACGAGCTAGACCCCAAACTATTTGAGCCAAAATAAAACTGAACAAATAGAGCACAACTGTTGACCCAGAAAGCAATAAACGAGACACTCCCTTACAACTTTCGTAAAAGGCCTAGGGAGAGGCTCAAGGATGACAACTTCGGCACCAACCAGCCCGAGAGTACCATTATTGCTTACTGGTGCAACGGCCACCCTGTGCCTACTCCTTCTCTTATATATTCACCTTAGCGCTCAAAGCACACTTCAAAAATACATCCCGTGGCTTGATGCCTCTATGGAGATCAAACTTGAGGTGGCGCAAGCTCACCTATGGTTTGAAGAGATATCTGCAGGCGATTCTACTGTATCAATAGGAACGGTATACACCCATCTAGATCAAGCAATATGGTACGCAAACGCGATTTTAGATGGAGGAACCCTCAATCAAAATATCTACCAACCCCTAGAGTACAAAGAGCTTCGACAGCAAGCTAATCGGCTTGTTTATAGACTAGAGAAACTCCGTAAGTCTATAGATCAAAGATATTTCAACCTCGAAGCTGCACATGCTGGAACAGAGGAAGAACAACGCCAAGATAAGATTTTCATAGAGATTATTCAGAAAGCTAATGCTCTAGAAAGCTCTCTCACAATGCGCATTAGTTATGAAGATACGGCTCAAAACTCCTTGCTTGCTCTACTACTCTTAGCCATTGTAACCATGACCTTAATATCTGGCTATTCAGTTCACCGCTTTACTGATAGCCGAACTCGTTATATGCAAAAGTTAGCTTTAGCTAACACCCAGATATCCGAGCAAAATAGACGCCTACAAGAGCTAGCCCATACTGATCAGCTAACCGGCCTACCCAATCGAAAAATGCTTGAAGCCATTACAAAACAAGCAATCAGTCGAGCGCAAAGAAAACAAAGCGCTCTATCCCTGACTTTTATCGATCTAGATTTCTTCAAACCTATTAATGACGAGTACGGCCATAACGTTGGGGACAAAGTTCTCACTAGCTTCACTACGGCTATTAACCAAATCCTTCGTGAAGATGATATTTTGGCCCGCCTTGCCGGCGACGAGTTTATTTTACTGATTCAAGCCGACAGCATTTTTGAAGCACAGGAAGCTTTGGATCATATTATGGAGCGTATCCATGAACGCTTAGATCATCCAATTATCGACACTCCAGCAGCACTACATATACGCTGTAGCGCAGGGACTGCGTTTGCACCGAAAGATGCAACCGATTTTGAAGGTCTATTACACTGGGCTGATATCGCCATGTATGAAAGTAAAAAGCGCGGGCGGGGTCAGCATTGCTACTTTACCCCTAGTCCGGTTACCCAGTCCGAACTACCACTTCTTCATGATGCTAGAGAGCCGGAAGCTGCCAATCGATAGGCACTTTACCCTGCTGCTGTAGATACTGATTGGTTTTACTGAAATGCTGACAGCCCAAGAATCCACGGTGAGCAGACAAAGGTGATGGATGAGGTGCTTTTAAGACAAGGTGCTTTGCCTCATCAATACAAGCTCCTTTTTTCTGCGCGTAACTTCCCCAAAGAAGAAATACAACATTATTACAATGTTGATTTACCGCTTGGATGACTTGATCGGTAAACACCTCCCAGCCTTTACCTTGATGAGCACCTGCACTGCTCTCCTCCACTGTTAGCACGCTATTGAGTAGCAAAACCCCTTGCTGAGCCCATGATTCCAAATAACCATGATCAGGTCGAGGAAGCCCTAAATCACTCTCTAGCTCTTTATAGATATTCACAAGAGAGGGCGGTACTTTGACCCCAGGCATCACCGAGAAGCACAGCCCATGAGCTTGACCAGGTTGATGGTAAGGATCCTGCCCCAAAATCACGACTTTAATATCATCCAACGGCGTCGTTTCTAAAGCATGAAACCAATTATCTGAATGAGGATAGATAATTTTATGCTGAGACATTTGCTCTTCAAGAAACTCATTCAGAGCTAGCATATAAGGCTGCTTAAACTGTTCAGCAAGAACAGCCTGCCAACTTGAAGCATTCTCTAATGCCGTACGCATTTCAACCACCACAATTTTTAACTTCGTTAGAACTTAACGCAACAGGCTCTGTTATGACTCTACGATGCCAGATGGAATAGTACCGTAACTTTCCAGGAGCGTGAGAAACAATGCCAGAGATAATAATGGCTAGAAAATAGATATAGGCATTTGGCTGCTCAAACCACCAAAAAACTGTGGATAGCAGCAGCAACTTAATGCCAATAGCTGTGCCTCTGAGCTGTATCAACCAAATACCATCCCCATACACTTCCATAGCGGCCATCAGAAAACCACTAACAAGGGTCATAAGCAAATAAGGATACCAACTACTCTCTGGCTGCTGGAAAAGATAGGCTCCAGCCAAACCAGCAATACCAACGAGATGAATCGTTCGCAAACTTATACCCAACCAGCGCTTAGCTGGTATAGAGCGCTTTTCTGTTGGGAATAACCAGTTCATCGCCACAGTATCTCTTCCTTTTTTACCTAACGATATAGAACAAACATAGGTTTAGCTATATACAAAAAAGCCCTCAAACGAGGGCTTTAGTATGAAAACGGTTCTAACCTTAGCCGCGCGGACGCATTGCAGGGAATAGGATCACGTCACGAATAGATGGAGAGTCAGTAAACAACATTACCAAACGATCGATGCCAATACCTTCACCAGCCGTTGGTGGTAGGCCGTACTCCAACGCGTTGATGTAGTCACCATCGTAGTGCATCGCTTCATCATCACCCGCATCTTTTTCAGCTACTTGCGCACGGAAACGCTCAGCTTGGTCTTCGGAGTCATTCAACTCCGAGAAGCCATTAGCAAGCTCACGACCGCCTACGAAAAACTCGAAACGATCAGTAATGAAAGGATTTGCATCGTTACGACGTGCAAGCGGAGACACTTCTGCTGGGTATTCAGTGATGAATGTAGGCTGATCCAAACGGTGCTCTACAGTCTTTTCGAAGATCTCAATCTGAACCTTACCTAGGCCCCAACTATCTTTAACATCGATGTCCATGCGCTGTGCAATCTGACGAGCAGCAGTTTCATCTGCTAGCGCTTCAGCAGTAATGTCATCGTTGTAGTGCAGGATAGAATCGAACACGCTGATACGACGGAATGGCTTTTCTAGATCGTATTCAAATGTTTCCAGCACTTCACCTTCATCGTTACGTACTGTATTGATGATTGTTGTTGTACCCAAAACATCCTGCGCAACAGTACGCAGCATATCTTCTGTTAGGTCCATCAGATCATTGTAATCCGCATACGCCTGATAGAACTCGATCATTGTAAATTCAGGGTTGTGACGCGTAGAAAGGCCTTCGTTACGGAAGTTACGGTTGATCTCGAATACACGCTCAAAGCCACCGACAACCAAACGCTTCAGATATAGCTCAGGTGCAATACGCAGATACATATCACGATCTAGCGCGTTGTGATGCGTGATAAATGGACGTGCTGTCGCACCACCTGGAATCACCTGCAACATAGGCGTTTCTGCTTCGATAAAGCGACGCTCAGTTAGGTAGTTACGGATACCAGAAACAATCTTAGAACGTGTTTCAAATACCTTACGAGAATCTTCGTTAGTGATCAGGTCGACATAACGCTGACGGTAACGGATCTCAGTGTCCTGAAGACCTTTGTGCTTATCAGGCAACGGACGCAAGTTTTTCGTTAGCAACTGGTATTCGCCCATATCTACATATAGATCGCCTTTACCAGACTTATGCAGCTCACCTGTGATACCTACGATATCACCAAGGTCCAAGCTTTTAGCAAACTTACGTGCTTCTTTGTTTACGTAAAACTGGATACGACCTGTCATATCCTGAATAACACCAAAAGCACCACGGTTTAGCATTACACGACCCGCAATGCTCACCTTGATGCCTGCTTCAGCCAACTCTTCCTTCGATTTATCGCCGTACTGAGCCTGAAGGTCTTCAGCATAGCTATCGCGACGGAAGTTATTTGGGAATGCATTACCTTCATCACGTAGCGCGTTTAGCTTTTCACGGCGCTCCGCAATCAGGCGGTTTTCATCTTGCTTCTGAGTGTTATCAGACATCGGTGTGGTAAACCTTTAAGTTAATAAATTCTTTACAGGCCAGCTTTAAGGCTAGCTTCGATAAATAGATCCAGATCGCCGTCCAGTACTTTGTCACAGTTTGAACTCTGAACGTTTGTACGCAGATCTTTAATGCGCTGATCATCCAACACATAAGAACGAATCTGGCTGCCCCAGCCAATATCCGCTTTATTATCTTCTTGCTCCTGCGCCGCTTCTGAACGCTTAAGCATCTCAACTTCATATAGCTTAGCGCGAAGCTGTTTCATACAGGTGTCTTTGTTCTGGTGCTGAGAACGCTGCGCCTGACTCTGCACCACAATGCCGGAAGGTTCGTGCGTAATACGTACTGCAGATTCTGTACGGTTGACGTGCTGACCGCCAGCACCCGATGCACGGTATACATCGACACGTAGATCTGCTGGATTGATCTCAATTTCAACGTTGTCATCAATCTCTGGAGATACAAATACGGAAGAGAAAGATGTGTGACGACGACCACCGGAATCGAATGGTGATTTACGTACTAGACGGTGAACACCGGTTTCGGTGCGTAACCAACCAAAAGCGTATTCGCCTTGGAAACTAATCGTCGCAGACTTAATACCCGCAACATCGCCCGCAGAACATTCCAAAAGCTCAGTTTTGAAGCCTTTATCCTCGCCCCAACGCAGGTACATACGCAGCATCATTTCAGCCCAATCTTGAGCCTCAGTACCGCCAGAACCCGCTTGGATATCTAGGAAGGCGTTATTTGGATCGGCTTCACCAGAGAACATACGACGGAATTCAAGCGTCTGCAGTTTATCCAGCATGCTATTAACATCACTTTCGACTTCTGCGACTGTATCTTCGTCATCTTCTTCAACAGCCATATCTAACAGATCACGTGTATCATCAACACCCGCTGTCAGTTCGTCGATTGTGTTTACCACAGCTTCAAGCGTAGAACGCTCTTTACCCAATTGCTGCGCATTTTCTGGATTATCCCAAACTGCAGGGTCTTCCAGTTCACGAGTGACCTCTTCCAGGCGTTCTTTTTTGCCTTCGTAATCAAGAAAGCCACGAAGCGCTTCAGTACGCACTGTAATATCTTTGAGGTTGTTAAGAATCGGGTTAATTTCCATGGTATAGAATCTATAGCCGGCAGTTTAAAAAAGGGCGATATTTTACCGAAAATCAGCACATAACACTACTTGTTTAGGCTGAATTGTTAACACAGATTTGATAACAGCGGTAAGACTAGAGTTCGAACTCTTTGCTGATTTGCTGGCACCAAGTGGCAACACGCTCTTCAGTTTCTGAACGCTGGCAATCTTCATCAATCGCAAGGCCGACAAACTGATTATGATCTGGTGTTAGCGCTTTAGACGCTTCAAAGTTATAACCCTCAACAGGCCAATAACCAACCATCTGGGCACCTTTACTCTGCAATCGTTCGTGTAAAAGTCCCATCGCATCTAAAAACCACTCGCTGTAGCCAATCTGGTCACCCAAGCCAAACAGGGCACAGCTTTTACCTGCAACCGCTACGGCATCCAACTGTTCCCATAGGTCTGCCCAATCCTCCTGCAGCTCACCAAAGTCCCAAGTAGAGATTCCAAGGATAAGATGTTCATATTCAGACACGCTCTCAATACCGTCAGCAGCAATATCGATACGATGGACTTTATCTTGACCAAGGTGTTCTGTAATTAGCTCTGCTACGCTTTCAGTATTCCCCGTAGTGGAGCCATAAAACAAACCGATTGAAGCACTCATTTTTCTTTCCAGATAAAACAAAAAAAGCAGCCCTAGGCTGCTTTTTAGGTGGTTTAAAATTACTTATTAAAAGCGTCGAATGTATGCTGAGCTACATCTTCAATTTCTGTGCGAGCATCTTGTAACGCTTTCATATTCTGTTCGCTTGCCGCTTTGAGTGTGTCTTCCAATTCTTTCGCATAGCTACGTTGTAGCTCCATCAAATCACTTGGTGACTGACACTTTTGCATCTCTTTTGTCTGCTGAATAGTCGCTTCAATACAAGACTTTGTGCATTCCATCTGCTGGCGAGTAAGCTCTTCAAGCATCTTGGTTTGAATATTGACCAACTCTTTGAACGGACCCATCGAATCCGAGATCTTTTTATTCATATCTTGAAACATAAACACCTTCCCTATCTCGCCAGAGAAACAACCGTACGCACACAATACCCAGAACAGAACGTAGGACTTCTGTTATATCTATCCTTATAATAAAGCACTGTAAAGATATAATGGCAAAACTTATATCTCCCATCATACCAAAGATAAATAAAAAGGATGCTGAATTATGCGCCTTTTACACACCATGTTGCGTGTTACTGATTTACAGCAATCTATTGAGTTTTATACACAGCTAATGGGTATGAAACTGTTACGCAGTAAAGACTATCCTGACGGCCGCTTTACCTTAGCTTTTTTAGGCTATGGCGATGAATCTGAGCACACCGCACTTGAGCTCACCCATAACTGGGATACTGATCAATACGAACTCGGTAATGCGTTTGGTCACTTAGCCATTGAAGTTGAAGATGTATACACCGCGTGCGATGCAATAACAGCCAAAGGCGGTGAAGTGGTTCGCCCTGCCGGACCGATGAAACACGGTTCAACAATCTTAGCCTTTGTAAAAGATCCTGACGGTTATATGATCGAACTTTTAGGGACGAAGAGAACAGACTAAAGCAAACCTAGGTATCTAGGCCTGCTTTAAAGAAAGGAATGATGGATGTGCTTTAACCTGCATCCATCATAAATTGATCAATATCAGACAGCTCCGATCCAGCTTTTTTAGATTCAGGTTTCGACTGCTGAACAGGTGCTTGTATAAAACGGTTCTCTGCAGGGGCTGGATCAGGGAATCCGTCATTATACTGTTGATAAAAACGGTTATTACCACGTTGCAACTCTTGGCTCTCTGAAGGTGAATTTAGAATTCTAGGAGTAATCAATAAGACCATCTCTGTCTCTTCATCGCTTTCGATCGTCGACTTAAAGATATTCCCCACAACAGGCACTTCACCAAGTAACGGGACCTTGCGTTCATTTCTAGTTCTAGTAGTACGAATTAAGCCACCTACAGCAACTGTGAGACCATTCTTAGCTGCAACGATACCTTTTAGGCGAGAGGTATTAACTGTATCAATCGCTAAATTCACAACATTACCATTACCATCAGGTACAGGAATTGTGCCACCCCCAGGATTCAGGGTGGAGCTTTCTTGTTGTAGTTCCAGTAGCACCGTACCATCTGAATTAATACGTGGAGTAATTTTTAAAGAGATACCGATCTCCTCTAACTCAGTATCTGTTTCTATATAAGAAGGAGATACAACTACCCCATTATCAATCTGAGCAGGATTAAAGGTAAACCCACGTGTCAGTACACTTTCTTCACCAATAAATAGATCCGCTTCTCGGTGATTAGAAGCTAATACCATCGGATTTGATAACACTTTTAAGCGCTTATTTTCATCAAGAAATTCAATATTTGCTTTAAGCTTATCGTTAAGGAATTCATAGATAAAACTGCCGCTATTAAGCAAAGCATTATTACCCAATTTGAGAGGAACTGTAGATTGATTCCCACCTTGAGGCGCTAACTCAAAGTTAAAGATAGAGTTAAAGTCATCACCTAAAGTTATGCTCAAAATTTTCATCTCTAGCATTACTTGAGGTACTGGAATATCCATCTTATCCACCAACTGTTTGATGGAATTAATAATCTTGCTGTCATCAGTACGCACAATAATCATATTATGCTCATTGTTCACTGTGACATAGATTGGCTGCGCTTTAAGGGTTACGGCCTGCATAGCAGCCGGATCTATCGATAAAGCATTAGTGTTTCCTTGCAGCAATTGCTCAAGCTGCCCAAGAGACAGTTTCTTAGCTTCTTCAGTAGCTGCAGATGTTTGAAGGTTACTGTTCTTAGAAGATGATCTTGAACTACCTGAAAACTTAGTTTTACCAGGCTCTTCGCCTAAAGAAAGCTCTACACGATCACCATAAAGATCTTCAATTGCCTGAGCGACGATACGGACATTGGCATTGAGTAAGCGAAATACTTCGATACGCTGACTTTCACGAACAACCAAGTCCTTTGCATACTCTTCCCGAGTCATAATCCGGTAAGTATTTGTATCTTGATCATAGCGATACCATAGATCACTGATACGACTTATCGACTTAATAGCATCAATATCTGACACATTTTTTAGATGTATGGTCACTCGTTTATTGATAGCACCAGGGGTTGCAATAATATTACTCTGCGATAACTCCGATAGCGTGCGAATAACATCTCTCAACTGAGTATCCGCAAACTCCAATTCCGAAATAACTGCAGCAGAAACTGTTAACGGATTTAATAAAGCCAGTATTAGGGCAATTCTTCCAAAACCTTTCATCGTAATACCTTCATCTGCCCTAAAGTGCCTGTTTCTACAGTAATACTTAAACGGGATATTTTTGTAATTCTGATTGCTTGGCGCGGGTTAGCGGGATCTACATTAATCTCATCCCCCTCTTTAACTAAGTGCACCCGATTACCAGCAATCTGCAATAAAGCCATTGGACTGGAATCACCTCGATCTATATAGCCCTTGAAGAGCAATTTAGGAACTTTTACCTCACCTGGTGTCCTACGGAAGCCTTGTCCGAAGCTATTAACCAGCCCGCCCAGAATTCCATTTTTATCACTCCGCTGCGATGTTTGAGGTTCGCTAAATGGATCACGCATAATAATTACGCCAGAACCTGCGCCGACATTAACATGAGTAGCTTTAACCATTTCCGCTACAACAGCCGTCGGGTTCGCCATAATTAAAAACATCAGTAATATTATTTTTTTCATCATCAATTAACCTGACACCGCAAACATCGATTTGAAGAATCCGTAATACACATAACCGACAATGCCGCCAATCAGTAGAATGGCTACCGGCTCCATAGCTGTTGCTATGGCCTTAGTGATCATGCGCACACGCTCTTCATAAAATGTACCGGCATCCTTCATCACCGATACCATGCTACCTGTTCTTTCACCGACTAAAGTCATCTCTTGAATAAGCCCTTCGATATGAGGCTTACGGAAGCTTTTCCCCATATCAGCCCCCTGAAGAATCTCTTCTGATGCATCCGCAATATCTTTTGCTATCACCTTGTTATTGATCAATTTACTAATGATCTCTAAGGACTGAACTACTGATATGCCACTTTGCAACATACTGGATAATCCCCAAGTAATTTGCGACATAGAACTTGCAGAGATCATATTACCCACCAGAGGAACTTTTAGGAGCAAGTAATCGATATAAAAGCGCCCTTTCTTACGGGAATACGTCAAAATAATTCCGATCAAAATGAGTAAGATCCCTACCAATACATGCGCCCAATACTGTTGGATAAAGTTAGAGATACCCATCATCTGAATCATCTCTGGCGGAGGCGTTCTACCCGTTTTTTCAAAGAAAGCGGCAAACTTAGGAATAACCGTCGACATCAAAAAGATAAACACCCCAACAGTCATAAACAGCACCACCACCGGGTATGTCATGGTAGAGATAAGTTGGGTTTTGATATCAGCTTGGCGCTCCATAAAATCAGCAATACGTACTAGAGCAGGTTCCAACTCACCGCTGGCTTCAGCACTGCGCAGCATATGCAGCGCTAGTGGTGAAAAAACCGACTCATACTTCTCCATAGATTGAGAGAACGACTGACCCGCACTGATCTGGTCATTAATATCCAGAATAATTTCGCGCATTCTGCCACGCTGAATACCGCCTAAAATATTCAGCGCCTCAGTCACGGAGAGCCCCGAACGAAACATCAATGCTAACTGACGGAAAAAGAATATTTTTTGGTTGGTCTTAACAGGTAACAGACAAAGCAACTGCTCAAAGGCATCTTGTTTCGGTTTATCTGCAGCACCACTTCCAGCATTCTCTTGAATACTGCTGATATAGATCCCTTTCTTTTGCAGCTTAGCAATTGCTGCATCATGATCAACGGCAGAGATAGTCCCTTCGCAGGTTTCACCCGAGGTATTCATCCCCTGATAGACGAACTTCATCCGTTAGCCTCCTCATCAAACTGATTAAGAAGACCTAAGCGGCGGAGTTCTTCCATCGAGGTTAAGCCCTGAAGTACCTTCTCGCGGCCATCATGAGCAAGACTGATATAATACTGAGCATGCTTACGTAACTGTTGTTCGTCGGCTTCTTGCGTGATTAACTCACGCAATATCTCGTCCATCCACAAGGTTTCGAATAGAGCAATACGCCCTTTAAAGCCCGTGCCATTACACAGCGAACACCCTTGAGGGTGAGAGAGCATAACTAGATCATCCGATGGTAAACCCAGCTGTTTCAATTCTGAGAAATCTGCCGGCATCTCTAACTTACAACTCTGACAAAGCTTTCTGGCCAATCGTTGCGCGACAATCCCTTGAAGGCTTGAAGCGATCATAAACGGTTCTAAACCGATATTTTTCAATCGCGTGACACTGGCAATCGCAGAATTGGTATGCAGGGTAGATAGAACCATATGGCCCGTAGTAGCAGCTTTTAGAGCAATCTCACCGGTTTCAGAGTCACGAATCTCACCGACCATAATGATATCGGGATCGTGACGAAGGAAACTTCGAAGGGCAGAAGCAAAATTCACCTTCGCATTCATCTGCACTTGAGAAACACCCTCTACCACCATCTCAACAGGATCTTCAGCAGTAAGAATATTGGTGCTTTCCGATTTTAACTCTTCAAGCGCAGCGTAGAGCGTTGTAGATTTACCGCTCCCTGTAGGCCCTGTAATCAGAACAATGCCATGAGGCTGAGCAATGACGCGGCTGAACTGCCGTAACGTTACATCAGACATCCCTAGCTGTTTCAGGGTAAACAACTGATTATCCGTGCCAAGCAAACGTAGGGTTACTCGCTCACCATGCTTAGTTGGCGCTGTCGCCACACGCATTTCAAACTCGACATTATAAGGCGTTGTATAATCAGCACCGCCATCCTGAGGCATTCTAGTTTCGGCAATATCCAGGTTAGACATAACCTTAATACGGCTAACTAAAGAGATCCCTTCCGAAAGGGTAAAACGCTTCCCATATTGCTGTAATTGGCCATCTACCCGCAATCGCACAATGTAGTAGTCAGCTAAGGGCTCGATATGAATATCGGATGCTCGATGCATATAAGCTTGATTCAACAACTCAGAAAACTCTGCAACTGCATCAAAACCTAATTCTGCATTGCTTAACTCCACATCTAAACGCAAACTACATTCAAATGCTTCTGGCTCAGCCAAGCAGAGTTTTACATCCGTCTTGAATAATCGCTGTAACTGTTTTTCGAGTGTCGGATTCTCTGGAGAATCGGTAACGACATAGATTTTATCGCTATCAACTTCACCTATATCGACAGGAAGAATACGAAACTGACGAATAAAACTTTGCGGTATATTACTCAGGCGACTTTTATCTACTTGGATCTGCGATGGTCGAAGATACTGCATACCATGCTCACTAGCATAAGCATGATAGAAGCTACTTGGCGCTATCCGCTGCTCATAACAAAGCACCGTCTTCTCATCCATTTTTAAACGGCGCGCATGTAAGCTGGCCTCTGTATGCTGGCTCTCAGTAATCAGCCCTTGCTTAATAGCAGCTTCAATTAGCCATTTATCCCTAATCGCCATAGCCGGTTACCTGCCCAACACTCGAAGAGAGTTCTCAAACTGCTCTTTACGACTGGTTAGCTGCAATGCTTGCTCTTTGGTTAAGAACTTTTCATATACACGTTTAGCTAATGCAAATTCAAAAGTCTGATTGCCTTGTGCCCGCCCCGTTTCCATCACAGAACGAATTTGAGTGGTGTTATTCTCCCGAATAAGATTAGATACAGCACCATTGACCATCAAAATCTCATTCACCGGAACACGACCTTGGCCATCAGGAGAGCGGACTAAAGTCTGTGTGACAACTGCGCGCAGACACATAGATAGCTGCTGGCGCACTGTATTTTGCAGATCGCCAGGGAACATCCCGATTAATCGATCAATCACGCCAACCGCATCATTTGTATGTAGAGTGGCAAATACCAAATGGCCTGTTTCCGCCGCGGTAATAGCAGCATGCATGGTTTCTAGGTCACGCATCTCACCCAACAGCATTACATCTGGGTCTTCACGCATGGCACTGCGGATTGCATCCGCAAAAGATAGGACATCGTCACCTACTTCGCGTTGATGCACTACGGAGCGAATATTACTGTGTACAAATTCAATCGGGTCTTCGATAGTTAAGATATGACAAGCACGTGTCTTATTTATCTTATTGATAATGCTTGCCAATGTTGTGGACTTACCGCTACCTGTAGCCCCCGTCACTAGAACCAAACCGTCCTTAAAACCTACAACATCTTCTAGTTGGGCAGGCAAACGCAGCTCTTCAAACGTACAGAACGTGCCATCTAATGCACGGATAGCAAAAGCTAAACTACCGCGTTCGAAATAAAAGTTAAGGCGGAAGCGCACACCTAACAAGTTGGAATAACCTAAGTCACAACTACGCTTCGTCAATAAGTGATCAAATTGTTCGGCTGACAGGATTGCCTCGGCCATTCCTAATAATTGGTCCTTGGTGAATGCATCTGAGTCTTCTCGTTCCGACAGTTCACCATGAACACGCATCACCGGTGCAACATTGGCAGAACAGTGCATATCAGAGGCGCCAGCCTCCAGCATTAATGCCAATAATTGCTCAAACTGATCTGTATAGTTGTTTCTATCCATTACAATGCCAACGTCATCTCAATATCTAACACTCGACCACCACCTATGGCGGTACGGTCAGTACGACTAATCTGAAATTTGATTGGAATGACTGAATATTCCAACTGTGATAGTTGCCTAATAAACCCGTAAAGCGCGCTGTAGCCCCCCTGCAAACGTAATTCATATAAAGGTCGGTTCAGATCACCTTTACGTTGCTTAGACGGTTTAGCAGCAACCATCTCTGCCAGGTTACCTTCACTTTGTACTTTAGAAAGTAACTGCAATCGGTTCGCTTGCGCATGCTGGGTAATTTGACTCAATAACTGCGCAAACCGAGCCTTGTCTCGAACATCGATAAAGCTATAACCAAAACCCGAAAGTTTAGATTTTTCAGACTCAATCGCCTTAGTTAATTTACGCACATCACTCGCGCTGACTTTTTTGCCATTCAACTCAGGTAATGGAGTGGATCTTTTTCTTTCTTTTTTAACCGCTTTATTAATCTTTTTTTCAACAGATTCAATTCTGTCTTCCAGCACTAATACCTGTTTATTCAGATCTGCACCCCGGAAGAAAAGATAGCCCCCAGCAATCAAAGCGGCACCTAGAACAGCCACTAAGATTCTTTCACGAAAGTTCATTTCAGAGAACGCATTCATCATTGAGCCCCCTTCTGTTTTAAAACGAATTCGAACACATAAATGCCATTTTGCATCAATGCAGAATCCCCTTTGAAATTACTTGGGCTCTTATCGATGTACATATTAAGAGATTCAAGACTGATAGATAAAACCTGATTAAAGTCATCAATACTGGCCTGATCCACCGCTTTGCCAGTGATAGAAAATTCATACCAAGCACTTTCTTTCATTGATTCAAGCACTACACCATCATTAATGCTTTCCGATAGCACTGGTAGAAGACGCTCAACAAATGACTGACGTTTAACAATAACTTGCTCAACCAGCTGCTTTTCAGATTGCAACGCACTAAGTAAAACGGTGTTCTTCTGATACGCAGTGATATTTTTTCTTGCTTCAGCACTATCTTTACGCTGCCGATCCCTTTTCTCTTCCATTATTTCCAATTGCCTTTCAGAAGATGTTAATTCCTGTTGCAATTGATCTAATTTCCAATAAAAGAAACCTTCATACGCAGCAATTAACAACGGCAAAACACAAGCTGCCATCGCAATTTTAAAACCATTACTACGATAAATAGGGTCTGGTGGCGGCATACCCGTTAAAGGAGCGATAGAAAGAGGAGAACCTCCCAAAAAGTGCCTTGCCACACCAAGTTCGGCAATTAGCTCACCTCGGCCAGAAGGCACTTTGTCAGCAGAAGCCTGTGCTAACGGTTCTGCATCCAACTGCAAAAGAGCTTCTAACTGGCTGATTTGTTCTCCAAACACACCATCGCAATCACTCACAACCCAGCGTGTAGCCTCAGCAAACGTCCCTACGCTGACAACCTCTGCTACAGCATTAGCATCCAGCATATGGCTGGAGCATTTCACCATCGCCACATCTCGGATCTGGTTATCCTGGAGCACAGCACAATAAACATAGGCTTTGTAAAATTCTGTCAGCAGCACAGTATCACTGCTATCCAACAAAGTCAGAGAGGAACCAGCAAACGGATAAACCTGACGCAGGTTTAGCTTTGGAAAACCAGAACTACCACTCACTTTTTTAACTGCATCTAACCATTGCTGATGCTGAGCAGCTGGCATAGCACTGCATAGGAATTTTTGCACATCACCTAAGTCATCATCACTATAAGGTGATTCCTCTTTAGGCTGCGGTCGCCACTGAGTTAACAAGCGCTGATCTGCAAGCTGAAGTTTCTGCTGTATATGCAAACACTCTGCTATCTGTTCCTTAGATACCATCTGCTCACGGATCGCCACTTCCCCTAAACGCATCGGGCTTCGGCCGCCATGTTGCGCTGACAACTGCTTCTCTTCTGTTACTAGATGCACCAGTTCTTCGCGTTGTTCTGGAGTGATATAGCCACGCCCCATCAACAACCAACCCAGATCCCAGTTTGGCGATTGCATGGCAACCACACCTTCCATCTCCCAACGCAGCATCTCAAGTAAATTTTCTGCTTCAGCAGAATCAAAACTTTCAGTGATCTGAACAAGATCTGGTATAGCGCTAATATGCAGGAGCAAGGCATTACTAGGTACATTTTTACCCAGTACATTCTTCAACTGTTCAAGCACATCAGTCAGAGCAGCAACAGGATCAACCTGTTGCGATGACACGGATACAGTAATTTTTAACGCATCGCGGTTGCCATTGATAACGGTGGCCCGCAAACCAAAACCGTCGGTTTTGAGGACTAGCAAGCCTTTACCGGCTGTTTTTTTATTCAGAAACGACAGCATTAATTAACCTCAAATTGCAGTGCTGGCTGCGTGGCGCCTGGAATAACGAGTAGGCGGTCATATTTCAAAACAGTATTTCCTGCACTATTTAATACAAACACTGCATGCTGACCTGCAGGGACAAATTCATTACTTGCATCAGAAACGGGCTCACCATTTTCACTCCATTCCCCAGAACCTAAAGATAATGAATGCGTTGCAGAAGAGACTGGAACGTCAAAATGATAGGTAACCCAACGATTAGCAGGGTTAGCTGGGCTACCCGCTGACTGATTTTTAAAAATCACAAGGGCCAAAATTAGGTTATTTCCACTTTTGTCATCGACTAAGATATCAATTTGATTCAACCTTACTTGCCAATCATCTGCCTTTACTTCACCGGAAATAACAATGTCATAAGGTGCTGGATGATCTTCATCACCTTGATAATTAAACTGGTAGGTATTAGAAGCATTGCTTACAGCAAAAGGGATCCCCCAACCGTCGAGAAATTCTTGGTTGCTATCTAACCCAGAGGAAAGGTAGTTCCCGCGGTAACCTTTTAATTGCGGATAAGCTGATCTTTCCGCAGTTGAAGAAGGACCTAAAACGGTATAAGGAGAATGCATTCCGTAGTTCAGCCAATCGTCTCCTCCATCTTCCGGCCAATCATTCTTATTGATTAATGGTTGTAACATTTCGGCCACTTGTGGTGAGGCTGCACTCGCTGGGGGTAAAACACCGTTATCGATAACAAAGCCAGACAGCACTGGTTGATTGCGGTAGCTACTTTGCATCAAGATGCTTTTTCTAAGCAGCTCCATCTTATCTAAGGTTTCATCGTAACGAAGTTGGTTATCCTGATTATCGATAAACACCAATGGGGTACTGGCCACTAAGCCAATAATTAACATCACTAACACTAGCTCTAATAAGGTAAAGCCTGATTGACGTTTAGAGGACTGTTGATTGAGGATTAGCGAAGGCATAAGACAATATCATCCCCACTGCTGTTACAAAGTTCATCCGATGTACAATAATCAGGCTCACTTGGGTCGTAATTACAGTTATTTGGCTCATAAATACCATTAGAACCAAAGCTAACTATTCGAGGTACGCCTAGACTTGAACTATCAGCCATGGCTTCGAGATCAATCGCAAGATAAGGTCGACCAAAGTGATTGACCAGGGTTGAATCATCACCCGAAATTTTACGCCACTCCAGAAGGCAATCATTTGCACCAGGTGTACTACAACCACTCACACTGCGACTCTGCCCGTCATCGACGGGATAATGATCATAAGGGTCTGCGATACCAATAACAGAAGGAATTTCCGCCCCATCGATCACAAAAGGCTCGCCCGGATTTACTGGGTCACTAATACTCGAGCCATCAGATGTCAGATCGTCACCAATATCCAGGTATAGGTACTTATGACCATTTAGGTAAGGACCGCGCCAACCTCGCCGATAATCCACACTCCAAACAGCAGCAGAAGCGGGTTTAATAAATAAGAAACCTAAATCAGCAGGGGTTTCGCGAACAGGTAAAGTGCCGTTATCTTTATAATAGGCTTCGACAGCCTCACCCAATTGCTGCATCTGATAACGTGTGGCTTGATCTGCGGCATCTGATCCAACATCACGGAAAGAGGTCACAACACCACCAGCGACTACTAACAAGATAGCCGCAACCACTAGCATTTCTAAAAGTGTAAAACCCTTCTGAGACGACAAAACCGCTTTGCTAAAAACATCATTACGGACACTTTTAGAAAAACGGTCTATAGGGGAACTGCGGTATTTTTTATCTACCAACTTCATACTTAGCCATTGTATTTATTATTGTTATTAGCCTGTCCTTAGCTATCTACCTTCATCCAAGTAAAACCTTTGTCACTGCCAACCCTTCATCCATTTAAAACGGTGGGTTAAGGGCAAACACATTCCTTATAAAAAAGGCAGGAGCTTAGCTCCTGCCTTTTCAAAAAGAAGAATTACTCTTCTTCGTTACCTTTCGCTTCAGCGATCTCGTCGTCGTAACCGTCGCCGCCGGCATCAAGAATCGCTACAACTTCTAATTCATCACCAACTTCTTCCCAGTTAGCAACAGCACAATCGGTTCCATCAATTAGGTCTTCTACATCACCACTGTCACACTCTGCTAGTCTTACTACAACAGAGTAATTAGAGTATTTATCAGCTGGGGAATTACCATCTTGAGGAGCACGAGCAATAACAGCATCCAATTCAGCAGCTGGACCAACACCAAATACAGCAAGTACAGCATTTTCTGCCTGTCCTAGTTCAGCAGGTTCAGTAAATAATGCGATTGGTACAGTTTCAGTTGTCAAAGCGCCGGTCAAATCAACTTCTGCACCTGCGCCAAATTCCCATTCATCATCTTCAACAACTGGTGAGTTGAAAACCATTGATGGCTTAGTTACTTCAACCAAATCAATCTCAGCAACATTTTCATCAAAGCCGCCAGCAGTTGTGAACAAGTTGTTACCTGTAGAGCCATTACACAGCTCATCGTTTACGTAGCGCAGAGATGTTAGACCATTCTCAGCAAGTGCTGTCACCGCACCTGAAGTGATCTCTGCAATACCTAGTTTGTTGAATAAATCAGAAGATAGGCCGCCATTGATTCTCTGCAAGTTGGACGTATTACCAGCATCACTTAAAAGTCGCTCGGTACCATTACTAATCTGGGTTACAGTAGCAGAATAATCTGGCTGCACACCTGTCGAACAGATCAAAGAGTCCAGACCCGCCGGAAGAACACGTCGCTCTGTCACATTAAAAACATTCATGCTGTTTTCTAAGGTTGCCATAGTGTGAACTGCTGTAGCTTGAGCTGCACCTTCCTCTTGGCCATCCATATTAGTAATTACGGCACCCGCAATTACTGCAAGAATCGCAACAACTACTAACAATTCAAGCAGAGTAAAACCGCCTTGTTTTGCTTGTAGCTTTTCACCCTTAGCGCGCAACTCTGCGTCTTTAACCTGAGATAGGTCAGCTTTCATAAATTTGCGAATAGAATCTTTCATCTGTTGAGCGTTCATTATTTTTCTCTTTATTATTTTTACCGCATCTGTCTCGCACAGATTTTTGGATTTTTATTTATAAAAATCTTTAAGATGCAAACCCGCATTGCACTCTTTTAATTAGGGACGAGCTCTTCGCTAGCTTAAACATCCACCACAAAACGGTACTGTCGACCGTAATGGAGAATGACCTCTTTTTGCTGGCGCTTTAGAATTTTGGTTTCGATTCGGATCTCACCATAACCATCATGAGCAAGCACATCTTCAAACAACTCCAACAATTTCTTTTTAGCTGGATCAGCTGCTGGTTTATCCGTGCTCATAATTTTTTGCCCTTGGCTATGGCTTAATCTGACTTCCTTGAAATGTTGGGAACTAATCCTTAGCACCCCATGTCCGAAAAACGTGACAGAAAAGGTAACTGTTTCAAAAATGTTACCAAACTGGCCATTAGAGCCACCTTTTCTAGTACTTTGGAGCCAACTTCATCCCGAAATTCCCGTGAAGCATTCCTAAAAAACCTAACAAACGAATTCGGAATTGATCCCGCAGAGGTATGATTTTTAATAGAAAAAATAAAGGAAGGAACGTTCGTGAATATGGTGACTAAAATCTAGAATCGCAGATAAAAACTAGAGGAAGGTAATAAAAATTCAAACAAAGGCAGGTAAGCTACCGAGGCACGCTTAAGACTTTTTTGTTCTTCAGTAGGCACCAATACGCAAATTTAGAGGGCTGAATATAACAGGTAGTCTTTTACATAGAACTTGGTGCAGTGTTCTCTACAGGCTTTAGACTCACATCTCCAACCACGCAATTTCGACCACTTTTTTTCGCTTCATATAGAGCGTCATCTGCCCGCTTAATCAAAGCATCTAAATTAATGTCTGTCGGTTCCGCAGTAGCAAAGCCGATACTAATCGAGATTTTTATTTTGTGTCCCAAAAGCGCATATTCAGACTGGGAAACAAGCCGCTGCAACCGTTCAGCTACCTGCTTTGTACCAGCATAAGAAACATCAGGAATCAGGGCAATAAACTCCTCTCCGCCATATCGACCAATCGCTGAATACGAGCGCAGCTCTCCCATCAACCGATGCGCCACCAACTGTAAGAGTTTATCGCCTACCAGATGACCGTAGTTGTCATTCACTTTTTTAAAGTGATCAAGATCTAGCATCAGCAAGGCAAAGCTAGCTTTTTTTGACGAGGAGCGCTTATAACGCTGCCACTCAGCTTCCATTCTTCGTGTAATTTCAGCTCGGTTATAAAGCCCTGTTACCGCATCAACCGTCGCCAACTCTTCCAACATCTCTTGTTGATAAACCATTTTCTTCACCGCCTTACGCATAAATACGAAGGCTGTGCAAATTACGCTCAACAGAATGATCGCTAGCACACCGACAAACAGAATAACTCCTTGTTGGATTTCACCACGAAAGCTCGAAGTATCTTGGTATATTTCAAAAACTGCGATCAGCTTTCCTTCCGAATTATGCATGGCAACATAGCTCTCAACCACATCAACATCGAACCGGGTTTCATGAGCCAAATCCCTGATCTGGTCTTTTGTTTGAATATTCGAACTCGCACCATCTATAACGGCTTGTTTAAGCATCTCATTCGCACTCGCATCTTTGCCAATAATGCTCAGATCTGTGCTGTAGATGATGATACCCTCTGGGGAAAACAGCTTAGTTTTCACAATACCGTAAGGCTGAATAAAGTCTCTTAGAGTTTTATTTAGTTCTAATAATTGCGGAGGTAGCAGAGGAGCAGAGTTCAGTGCTGAATTGAGCTCAGTACGGTATGTAGTAAAAATCGCTTCCGTAAGGTTAATGGCGTTGGATTCAGCTAGACGTACGACATGACGTTCATATAATTTGCTAGCAGCATAGCCACTAAGCAGTAATAGAACAATCGATGCAAGAATGGCAACTAAGCAGAATCGCTGTAAAAATTGACTCAACGATGATGATAAGGCTTTTGGGCTCAACAACTAACAACCTCAATACAGCAGGAACTGTTTTCTCTTTCTCTAATTTAGGTTAGCAGAAACTCTACCGACCGTTCATACTCCTTTCATTCAATATTTCAATTTTTAGCCTAAAGGTTAGTACTACTGAGGTTTAAGCATTAATTTTTCAAATTGCAGATAAGGTACTGGCCGACTGCTGAGGTAACCTTGATAGTAATGGCAAGCTTTGTTTTGCAAAAACCTTAACTGCTCTTGGGTCTCCACACCCTCAGCCAACACTTTTAAACCTAAGCTATGCCCCATGGCAACGATTGTAGCTGCAATCACCATATCGTCTTTATCCTGAGGAATATCTTCTACAAAAGATTTATCTATTTTAAGGACATCGATTGGGAATTTTTTAAGATAGGCTAATGAAGAGTAACCGGTACCAAAATCATCGATAGCGACTTTAACGCCCAACTTTCGTAGCTGATGAAGCAGATCAATAAATTCCTGCTCTCTTTCCATCAATGCACTTTCGGTAATTTCGAGTTCTAGATATTGTGCAGGCAACTCCGTTTGCTCAAGCACCGTTTCCACAAGCTGACAAATATCGGTGTGCCGCAATTGTACAGAAGATAAATTAACAGCCATCGTAATCGGCTTAAAACCTTGATCCAACCATGACTTCAGTTGTATACAACTTTGCTTCAGTACAAACAGACCAATAGGATTGATCAACCCCGTTTGTTCGGCCAATGGAATAAAATCAGCAGGGCCGATTAAACCTTTTTCCGGGTCTTGCCAACGCACCAACGCTTCTGCACCGATTAACTCACCTGAAACAATATCAATTTGCGGCTGATAAAAAACCTCTAGCTCTTGATTCTCTATCGCACGGGATAACCTAGCTTCCAATTCCAATCGACTACGAGCGTCACGCGTTAGCTCTTCTGTGAAATAATTAAAGCAACCACGCCCTTCGTTCTTAGCTTTATACAATGCTGCATCTGCATGCTGTAATAATGCTTCCGCATCTTCACTTTGGGTAGGATAAATACTGATCCCAATAGAGCCCCCAATGGCAACATCCACACCATTCTTTAAAACCCAGCGTTTACTAATAGCTTCGATTACTTCATTTGCAACAAGACCTGCATCCTCCGGATGGTGAATATCCTCAAGCAACAAAGCAAATTCATCCCCCCCCATACGACAAACAAGATCAACTTGCCGCAACCGGTCTTTTAATAGCACAGCTACTTGCTGTAGCAGCTCATCCCCCGCTGCATGGCCAAAGCTATCGTTCACATCTTTAAACCGATCTAAATCCAACAATAATAAGGCCAACTGTTTACTATTCCGCCTTGCTACGGCTAACGATTGCTCCAATCGTGATTGCAGCATCAATCGGTTAGGCAGATGGGTGAGCATGTCATGATGAGCTAAATAATTTAGCTTTTGCTCAGACTCTTTAAGTTTAGAGATATCTGAAAAGACCCCTACATAATGAGTGACCTTTTGATAATCATTGGTAACCTGACTAATACTCAGTAACTCGGGGTAAACCGCACCATCCTTGCGACGATTCCATATCTCCCCCTGCCAACTGCCTTTTTCTCTCAAACTATCCCACATCACCGCGTAAAACTGCTCGTCATGTCGACCAGACTGGAGAATTTTTGCTGGCTGCCCAATCACTTCGTCACTGCCATACCCAGTTAACCGGCAAAAAGCTTTATTAACACGTTGAATAACTCCAGCTGCCGAAGTAATCATCACCCCTTCTGTCGTACTACCAAACACAGCAGCAGCCTGGCGAAGACGATCTTCTTGGCTTTTGCGTTCGGTTACATCTTCCAAGATAGCCAAGAAACCACACTCAGTAGTAATACCCGAGGCGTTAATCAGTTTTTGCTTACCCTCCAAGCAAGTAATCTTATATTCACTTAAGGGAATTTTATGGTCGGTTATACGCGCTCGCTCAATAGCTCCATACCAACGCTCACGCGCTTCTTTACGGTATTGTAGATCGGGATGAGCTAAGGAAAACCAGGTATCTAAATCGGGTAGGTGTTTTGCTGAATAGCCTAATGTTGTTGTGAAGGCTTTATTAAGGCTAATCAATTTTCCATCAAACCCAACATAGGCCATAGGAACAGGTGATTGCTCAAACAAGACTCTAAAACGCTGTTCACTATCTCGAATAGAATCTATTGCTTGGAACCGTTCAGTCAAATCACGAGCGATAGCAACAACATAATCTTTATGCCCAAAGCGTACTAAACGCGATTTAACCTCTACTGGAAAAACGGTGCCATCCAAGCGCCGATATTCTGTTGTTTGTAACAGCTCTTCTTTAACCTTTAACTCAGATAGATTTTTTTCTAACCAGTCGTTTAAAGATTCATTCGCGGTGGTCAAATCAACAACACGCAAATTTAATAAATCGCCATGTGACATAGCTAGGCTTTTTGATGCCTGCTCATTAGCATCTAAAATTCGTCCATCATCAGCATCAATGATGTAAATTGCATCACTGACCTGTTCAACCAAATGCTGGTAAAAATCGCGTTGCTCTATATCCCTTAAACGCGCTTCACTATTAACTAAAGCACGGCTTTTTCGCTCTAAGGTTTCTTGCAAATACTCGATATAAGAACCCTGTAGAGATTTAGCGATATCATGCCGAGTCAAGATGCCCTTAAGGCAACCATCATGTTCAACCACCACAAGACGACGCACATGGTTGCTCTCCATCATCCGACTAGCAATTTGCAAAGGTAGATCAGGCAAAACAGTTATTAAAGGCGTAGCCATAACCTCTCTTGCCAGCACCTTTTCTATGTCTAAATTTTCAGTCGCTAGACGAACTATGTCCCGCTCGGTCAAGATACCAACCGGACAACCCTTCTCTACAATTACCGTGCAGCTAATTTTCTCTGAGCTCATCAAAGAAAGCACAGAAGCCAACGAAGCTTCAGGCTCTACTCCTTTAACACGGTAACTCATCGAATTAGCTACGGTTTTTAATTCAACGAGGTACTCCATTCCCATGTGGTGAAGAAAATCCCCTTCACTCACAAGACCCAACAACTGTCCTTCGTTGCC
The DNA here is from genome assembly GCF_047778075.1 of Neptuniibacter sp. QD57_21. Lineage (GTDB taxonomy): Bacteria > Pseudomonadota > Gammaproteobacteria > Pseudomonadales > Balneatricaceae > Neptuniibacter. The sequence goes on from NZ_CP180549.1 coordinate 3,071,318, forward strand.
TACGACGACCAGATGCCTGACATTGTTTTCAGACATCGTTTGATAAGCTTTGGCATAACCAAGATTAGAGGAAACAGTGATGACAGGCTGACTCATTACATCAGCCATGCATAAAGAGGAGATCGAATGATCATCAAGCATTAAACGAATGGCATCTTTCTCGGTAAAGATACCTACAGGCTTAGCAGAATCACCGACAGCGACAATGCTACTGATCGAATGCTGCTGCATTAACGCAAGCACCGTTTTTAAGGGCACATCCGGTGAAACAGTTATAACACTAGGTGTAAGTATCGCCTTCAAAGGTGCCGCTTCGATTTCAATAGCATTCAAATTCATACATCAACCAATTCGAATTAGATCAAGCAGTTAATGATGCTACCCAGATCGATTGTCAAAAACATTGATATCAGTACCTATATCAATCGATCTAAATACAAGAAGATATAATGTATTTTAAAATTATCTTTTATATAATTACGTTTACTAATCTAGTTTAGGTACAAAAATTAGTATCTGACTAATAGAAAGCGCTTATTTGTTCAGTAAAAACAAAACATTAGATAGCGCTTAATAAAACTTTATACTGAGACTACGGTCATTTATGAAGTGCAGGTGAGGAAATACGACTTGGAGCAAACAAATTTTTTCCAATATAGGTATAATCGTCGACCTCTCTCGAACCCAAACTAATTTATGCGGGCAACACTCGATGAAGAAACAGATTCTTTTAGCTACAAGTCTAATGCTGAGCATTGGTACAACAAACCTAATGGCAGCCGATCTAGGCAAAGGTTCTTTAGCCTTTGACAAGCAAGACTACGCAACAGCCCTTGAAGAGCTGAAGCCACTGGCAAAAGAAGGCGATCCAGATGCACTCAACATGCTTGGCCAGATGTATGAGAATGGCTGGGGCGTTGAGGTAGACGAAGCTAAAGCACGCCGTTACTACAAGCGCGGTGCTTCTCAAGGCCATATGGCTAACGTAAACAGCCTGCGTGCTCTGAAAGACAAAGAATACAAAGTTGAACTAAAAACCGTTCAACCTGCCGCTGAATCTGGTGATGCTCAAGCACAAAACCGTTTGGGTGAAATGGCAGAGTTCGGTTACGGCATGTCACGTAACGCTGATATGGCAATCGAATGGTACCTAAAATCCGCTGATCAAGGCTATGTCGCTGCACAGCACAACATCGGCCGCTGCTATAACTTCGGCACAGGCGTTGAACAAAACTTTGAAGAAGCAGAACGCTGGTACCGTAAAGCGGCTAACCAAGGTCACACTGACGCGATGTTCTTCTTGGGTACGCTTTACTCCAACAATCACGGCTCTCAGAAAGATCAGGATACCAATATCCTAGCTTACGCTTGGATGCACAATGCTGCTGAATTGGGTAACAAAACTGCACAAGCTATTGAAAAACGTTTGGTAATGAAGCTAAACCCAAGCGAACTTGAAGAAGCTAAAGCATTAGCTGCTGAGTACCGTAAAACGTACATTGCAGAATAAGCGTCTCAATATTCTAAAAAGGCGATCAGATGATCGCCTTTTTTATTGCCTGAAACCAAGTCGGTGGCAGAGCACAACCATTTCCATGTAAAATCTACGCCTAGATAGATAACTTTTAGCGGGCAATTTTCGCAAACCAGCAAGTAACGCCCAGTCTTAAACTCGACCCTATACGTGTATTAATAAAATGAGCCGAGCCTTTAAAGAAACTTATGCCGATATCAAAATCGCCAGCCCACTTAAACGCTTAGGCGCTTTTGTTTATGACTTAATGTTAGTTGCAGCCTTATTAATGGTCTCCACTGGTGTACTTATGACCATCAACGGCGGCGAAGCCCTGGATACCAGCCCTTACTTTGCTGTGTATCAGTCCGCTCTATTTATCATTGTTTACCTATTCCTATCCTTCTTCTGGATGCGCAACGGCCAAACCCTTGGCATGCTTGCTTGGCGTTTACGTGTACAAACCTCTGAAGGCTACCGCCTTAACTTCACTCAATCCCTAATACGTTACATTGTAGGCATCATCTCCCTATCGGCATTCGGCGTAGGCTTCCTGTGGATGTTTATCAACAAACAGAAGATGACATGGCATGACCTAGCGTCAGGCACACATGTGGTAGAACTACCGAAGAATGCGAAGATTTTGGAATAACGGCAGGACGCCACTTCGTGGCTAGAGTAAAAGAAGGACGCTGACGCTAGAGGGCGCTTCGCTTTTAGGACGTCACTTCGTGACTAGAGGACGGCTTCGCCTAGAGAAAAAGATTTCAACACTGCTTGATTAGAGTATTGAGTATTTTTCTAATCTCCAATATTTCTTCAGCCCAACTTAGGGCTTTCTGCTTCGGTATAAAACCTACTTTTTGCCCAATTAGTATTTGTGTTCGTAGTTCTGCTGAAGAACCTTTCGCATAGTAAAGGAATTGCCTTTTTTCTTTAACGGAGCTCCGTTCATACCCTTCGGCTATATTACTGGGAATAGACAGACCACTGCGCGTAATTTGGTCTTTGAAACCATAGTCCTTACAACTGGCAAGAACTAAGTAAAGATCTGTACTTAATCGGCAGGAACGTTTCCATACATCCAGATTCTCGTAACTCATAACAACCTCCATGTTGTTTATGTTTTAAGCCTTTTCTCTAGCTGCAAAGCAGCGTCCTCTAGGCGTAGCCGTCCTCTAGCCACGCAGTGGCGTCCTCTAGCGCCAGCGTCCTACTTCGCCCTATTAAGCAACCAGAAACCAAATCCCGCACAAATCAGAATTGGAATTATCACCGCAACAAACGGTGCGAATCCAAATACGGCACTCGTAGGACCGAGGATGTCTTGGGTTAGCTTAAAGGCGAGGCCGACGATGATGCCGGTGATCAAGCGCTGTCCCAGGGTTACGCTTCGAAGAGGGCCAAAGATAAAAGATACAGCGACCAATACTAAAGCGAATACAGCGAGTGGCAGGAGCAGCTTACTCCAGAAAGCCACGCGGTATTGTGAAGACGCTAAGCCCTGCTCATTGAGATATTCGCTGTAAGAAAGCAAGCCACTCATCGACAGGTTAGTAGGTTGAACCATGACAACTTTCAAGAGTTCAGGTGTTAAACCGCTTTCCCAAACTTCGGATTCTAAGTTGGCCGTAATCACAGAAGATGTCGCTGGTGTCGCTCGACCTTCTGCCGATGGGAAACGGGTCTCACGAACATTCGTAAGTACCCACTTACCCTCTTCGTAACGCCCTATTTTGGCATAACTAGAGCGGGCAAGTGTCAGATCTTCATTGAACTCGTAACGACTTACACCGCGAACAGAACCATCAGGAATCACAGCATTGATATGTAGGAATGTACGCTCATCTCGGTGCCATACACGACTGGCATCATTAATGGCTCGGCTACCTGTTTGCGCCACTTGGCGGTGACTCTGTGCCTGCTGCTCAGTATGGGGAACAACGAATTCACCAAGGCCCAATGCAAACGCAATAATCAGCAATACTGGTTTCATAACAGACAGGATAATCCCTAAAGTCGAGATACCTGCTGCACGCATAACCGTAAGCTCAGAACTTGAAGCTAGGATACCTAAACCTAACAAACAGCCGATCAGACTAGATAGGGGAATAAACTCGTAGATACGGCGCGGCAAGGTAAGGAGAGAATACTCAACCGCAGCAGCGAAGGTATAACTGCCTTCAACATCTTTAAGCTCTTCAACTAGAGCAAACAACATATCTAGCCCTGCAACCACCAGCAGAACCACCAAGAAACCACCTAAGACATGACGTGCGATATACAGATCTAATAGCTTCATGATGTTTTCTTACTCCATGGCATACGTAAAGTCGGCATAGGAATTTGGTTAAAGACCCGACTCCAGAAACGGCCAAAGACAATCATATTGAGCGCAAACAAAGCAAAAACAAGATGCACCATCCAGATTGCAATCGGTGCAGCTTCATCGTCGCTCACTTTACTGGTCATATTGCTCAGAATGGTGAGGTATAGAAGATAGATAATGATCGACGGAACTAGACGTGCAAAGCGGCCCTGGCGCGGATTAACACGACTTAAAGGCACCGCCAACAGGGTAACCACAATCGCCAAAACAGGTAGAGATAAGCGCCAGTTTAACTGTGCACGGTGCTTAGGCTCATCCGAATCCCAAAGTACAGACGTAGGAAGCGCCTCTACTTTGTCATAACGTATCTCTTGGTTTTTACGCTCAACCTCTGAGCCGTATCGCTTAAACCCAAGTTCAGTGTAATCCGCTTTGCCCGGAACACCTTCATAACGGTAGCCATCTTCTAGCACTAAGAAACGCTGATCTCGTTCAGTATCAGTCAACATACTTCCGGATTCAGCTAAGGTAATCTGCAAACGCTTAGTGCTTTGATTGCGGTCAGCCATAAAGACCAAACCGAGCTCACCATTTTCATTTACTGAATCGGTATAGGTCACCCGCGCACTGTTCTGATTCTTCTGAAAGCGCCCTGGCACAAGGCTTTCTAGCTCGCTGCGACTTTCTTGCTCATCAAAGATTTTATTTGTTTCAGAAGCACCATAAGGAGAAACAAAAACGGATAAAACGCCGACAACAACAGCCACCAGCAAAGCGGGCCCCATGGAATAGGCTACTAATCGTTTCTGGCTCATACCGCAGGCTTCGAGCACTGTCATCTCACTCTCAAGATAGAGTCGGCCATAACCCAGCAAGAAGCCTAGAAATAAACCTAAGGGCAGAATCAGCTCAAGAAATCCCGGTAAGCGATACCCCATAATGGCAAACAACACACTCGGATCTAATTCACCAGCAGCGGCCTTGGAAAGGTACCTAACAAAACGTCCACTCATGATGATGACGAGTAAAACCGAACTCACCGCCAACATGCTGAGTAGCACTTCTCGAGATAAATAACGAAAAACGATCACTCTATGTCCCTACGAAACTGTTACCGACACAAAAATGGTTTATATTATGGGCCTTTACAGCGGAAATTATCTGTCAAAGCCTAGGTACTGAGTTTTAAAGTATCGGCATTATCCTTTAATCCGCACCTAATGTCTTGTTTAGACGGCTGCTGGCCGTGAGTTTGGAGCTAACATGGATTTTGAAATTGTAAATGGTGAGATTCAGTCACTAGAAACAGAATGTCTAGTCATCGCAGTTGAAGCTGATGGCAACCTATCCCCTGCAGCGAAAGCAGTCGACAGCGCCAGCTCTGGATACATCAGCGAAATCATCAACCAAGGTGATATCAGCGGCAAAACAGCACAAACACTTCTACTCCACAAAATACCGGGCGTAACTGCTAAGCGCGTATTGCTAGTTGGTTTTGGTAAAGAAGAAGACCGTAACAACCGTAACCTACGCAAAGCTGTAACCGCGGTTATGGGCATCGTTAAAGGCACAGGCGTAAGCAACGTAACATTTGCGCTAGATTGCAAACTAAGTGACGACGCTGATCAATACCGCCAACTTCGCCATGTTGTTGAATGGGCAGGCGCTGAGCTTTACGTTTACGACGAAACTAAGAGCAAAAAAGCGGACCCTCTAAAACTGGAACAGATTGCTCTAGTTGTTAACGATGGCGATGCAGAAGTTGCAGAGACAGCCCTTCTAGACGGTACAGCAATCGTCAACGGCATGAGCATCGCACGTGACCTAGGCAACCTACCAGGCAACATCTGTACGCCAACTTACCTAGCTGAGCAAGCACTAGAACTAGACGACGAATTTCAAAGCCTAACAGCAACCATCGTTGATGAAGACGAGATGGCTGAACTAGGTATGCACTGCCTGCTATCAGTAGGTAATGGTTCTGAGCAGCCTTCCAAGCTAATCGTTATGGAATACAAAGGCGGCGAAGAAGGCGATAAGCCACACGTACTTGTTGGTAAAGGTATTACGTTTGATACCGGCGGTATCTCCTTGAAGCCAGGCGCTGGTATGGACGAGATGAAGTACGACATGTGTGGTGCGGCTAGCGTATTCGGTGCAATGACTGCGCTATGTGAAATGGAGCTTCCAATCAACGTTGTTGGTATCGTTGCTGCAGCTGAAAACATGCCAAGCGGCCATGCAACTAAACCAGGCGACATCGTAACGACGATGTCTGGCCAAACTGTTGAGATCCTAAACACTGACGCTGAAGGCCGTTTGGTACTTTGCGATGCTCTAACTTACGCAGGCAAATTTGAGCCAGCATCAGTTGTAGATATCGCAACCCTAACTGGCGCGTGCATCATCGCACTAGGTCACCACGCAACAGGCGTACTATCTAACAATGACGATATTGCTCAAGAGCTAATGCAAGCAGGTAACCAAGCTGCGGATAAAGCTTGGCAACTACCGCTATGGGATGAGTTCCAAGAGCAGCTAGACTCTAACTTTGCCGATATCGCTAACATCGGTGGTCGCCCAGGCGGCACAATCACTGCAGCGTGCTTCCTTTCTCGCTTCACTAAAGAGTACCGTTGGGCTCACTTGGATATCGCAGGTGTTGCTTGGCATAGCGGTGGCAAAAACAAAGGCGCTACAGGCCGCTGTGTACCACTACTAACTCAATACCTGCTAAACCAATCAGCAGACGAGGAATAAGCCTCAGGCTTAGTAACCGATGACCAGTAAAGCTGATTTCTATGTACTACCTTCTAGCGACCCGGATGCCCGCGGTCGCTTCCTTTGCCGTTTAGTGGAAAAAATCCGTGCGCTAGGGCACCAACTTTACATCCAAACCGCAAACGAAGGTGAAGCTAAACATATTGATCAGCTTCTCTGGGAATACCGCCCCGAAGCGTTCATCCCGCACCAACTGGTGGGCGAAGATCTCAACGCCGGTGTCCAAATCGGCTGGGATCAACAACGCCCAGAACATAAAGACGTGTTCGTTAATCTGAATTTAGATATTCCAGAAGACGCACTAGGATTCGACCGAATCTTAGAAGTCGTCGTACAAACAGAAGACGTCCTTGCCTCAACCCGCAAGAACTACAAGCTATATCAATCTAATGGCATCCAGATTGATATGCATGATATGCGCCCTAAGCCGAAGGCGTAGAGGACGGCTTCGCCTAGAGGTCGCTTCGCTTGTAGGACGCAGCAAAGCTGCTAGAGGACGCAACTTCGTTGCTAGAGAAAAAACCTCTATAGGAATTAAGGGATTAGTTTTTAATATTTCTAAGTAATACGATCCTCAATGACCATACCCTCGAATCATTTCGAATCTTCACAATACTTATAATTTTTTTAATCTTTTTCTCTAGCTGCGTAGCAGCGCCCTTCTTTTCCTCTAGTGGCGAAGCCACGTCCTCTAGCCATGAAATGGCGTCCTAAAAGGCGAAGCCGCTCTCTAGCGTAAGCGTCCTTCTTTTCCTATAGGCGAAGCCGTCCTCTAGCAGCTTTGCTGCGTCCTGCCCTTCAAGCCACAACAGTCCCTTTCCCTCCAGACTTTTTATGCCCACGCGTTTCTTCAATCAGGAACTTAAGCCAACGCATGTAAGGCGTTCCACCGGTGCCTTGTTGATCATTACAGCGGCGTGCGATGTATTTAATCGCCCAGTGATAATGCACTTCGCGGAAGCACGCCATCAGTTCTAACACTGCATCAAACTTATCGGAGTTTGCCACGGTTTTAACATCAGGCATGGCGCGTACTTGCTCCAACATAACCCGATGATCGACAGGCATGTACTGACGCATATCGTACAAATGCCGGGTTAGGCGATTATCTTGGTGTGGGATTTTCATAAACTCTGTGAGTAACGGCATGATGGAGCTTTGTGCGCCGGTTTCACCTCGATAGCTGATCGGATCTATATTCACACCTTCATACACCACCTCTTGGAACTGGCCGATGTAGGGGCGGAATTTAGAGAAATACAGCTCATCCGACATACGTTCAGGTATCCGTTGCAACACCTGAATAATCGAGGTCATCGCCATGGCAATCTTATCGAGTGCTGCATCAACGTCTCTGGGTTGAACCTCGCCTTGTAGACTTAAAACCGCATCCAAAATATCAGCTGCCAAAGCCTCTATTTCGATATGGACCAAGATAAACCAATGCTCATCGTAGAGATGAACAAAGTTCTGAATCGTATCGATATTGCCAAGCTGAACGGATTTACGAATATCAAAACGTCGCCAATTAAACAGCGCGTAACCGTCGTAACTCAAGATTGGCGGACGCTGCATCAGGTCAGCAATTTTGCATAAGGGGCGGGCTAAGTTAGCAGGTAAAGAGTGACAACTTGGTTGCCCTATTTGATTGATATAACCCGACGCGATAAAACCCAACCTGACATAATAAAGGCACGCTTGCGGCCAGAGATCATCAGGGATATTGATATAGGGCCAATCGGGAACAAACACTCGACGCAGATAGTTTCGAGCATCCTTTTCTAATAACAAACTCGGTAACGAATTACCTACCGTATCCAGTACCGCATAAGGCTCCCCCAGAACCAATTCAGTCGCCGGATCCTGACAAGGTAAAAAACCGCGTGTGGCATAACATTGTTTCATGTTCGTACCTCCGCACTAACTTTGATACTTATAAGTATAGAAGTATCAATACAGGACGCAGCAAAGCTGCTAGAGAACGCTTCGCGCTTAGGACGCTAGCGCTAGAGGACGGCTTCGCCTAGAGAAAAACATAACCCTCAATGCACTTTTAACATACAGCTCGTTTTTTGCGTTTTTTCTCTAACTGCGTAGCGGTGTCCTCTAGTGGCGTAGCCACATCCTCTAGCCATGAAATGGCGTCCTCTAGGCGTAAGTCGTCCTTCTTTTTCTCTAGCTGCGTAGCAGCGCCCTCTAGTGGCGTAGCCACGTTCTCTAGCCATGAAATGGCGTCCTCTAGGCGTAAGTCGTCCTTCTTTTTCTCTAGCTGAGTAGCAGCGTCCTCTAGTGGCGAAGCCACGTCCTCTAGCCATGAAATGGCGTCCTCTAGGCGCAGCCGTCCTTCTTTTCCTCTAGCTGCGTAGTAGCGTCCTCTAGTGGCGAAGCCACGTCCTCTAGCCATGAAATGGCGTCCTCTAGGCACAGCCGCCCTTCTTTTTCTCTAGCTGAGTAGCAGCGTCCTCTAGTGGCGTAGCCACGTCCTCTAGCCATGAAATGGCGTCCTCTAGGCGCAGCCGTCCTTCTTTTCCTCTAGCTGCGTAGTAGCGTCCTCTAGTGGCGAAGCCACGTCCTCTAGCCATGAAATGGCGTCCTCTAGGCGTAAGTCGTCCTTCTTTTCTCTAGCTGAGTAGCAGCGTCCTCTAGTGGCGAAGCCACGTCCTCTAGCCATGAAATGGCGTCCTCTAGGCGCAGCCGTCCTTCTTTTCCTCTAGCTGCGTAGTAGCGTCCTCTAGTGGCGAAGCCACGTCCTCTAGCCATGAAATGGCGTCCTCTAGGCGTAAGTCGTCCTTCTTTTTCTCTAGCTGAGTAGCAGCGTCCTCTAGTGGCGAAGCCACGTCCTCTAGCCATGAAATGGCGTCCTCTAGGCGCAGCCGTCCTTCTTTCTTAAGCTATTAGCAAAGTCGCGCCCTATCGTCTTCCTCGCCCTAGCTACTACTCACTAATATCCTGTATAATGTTGGACTTTATGCGTGCTGCCCACGGCAACTCTCGGGCAGCCTAATTCGACAGATTTTCAGAAGACTCAGAGCGCAATGGATACGACTTACCAGCCGCACGAAATCGAGAAATCCTGGTACAAAACCTGGGAAGACAACAACTACTTCGCACCTCAAGGCGAAGGTGACTCTTACTGCATCATGATTCCGCCACCGAACGTCACCGGTAGCCTGCACATGGGTCACGCTTTCCAGCACACCATCATGGATGCTCTAACTCGTTACAAGCGTATGCAGGGTAAAAACACGCTGTGGCAGGTAGGTACAGACCACGCAGGTATCGCTACTCAGATGGTTGTTGAGCGTAAGCTTGCGGCTGAAGAGCAAAAGTCACGTCACGATCTAGGTCGTGATGCCTTTATCGAAAAGATCTGGGAATGGAAAGAAGAGTCCGGCGGTACCATTACTCGCCAGATGCGTCGCCTAGGTAACTCTGTAGATTGGGCGAACGAGCGCTTCACAATGGACTCTGGCTTCTACCACGCGGTTCAGGAAGTATTTATCCGTCTATACGACGAAGGCTTGGTTTACCGCGGCAAGCGTCTAGTAAACTGGGATCCTAAACTTCACACTGCGATCTCTGATCTAGAAGTTGAGAACAAAGAAGTCAAAGGCAAGATGTGGTACCTACGTTACCCACTGGCTGATGGCGTTAAAACTGCCGCTGGCGAAGACCACATTGTTGTAGGTACGACTCGTCCGGAAACAATGCTAGGTGATACCGGTGTTGCGGTTAACCCTGAAGATGAGCGCTACAAAGATCTGATCGGTAAAGAGATCGTTCTTCCGCTTGTTGGCCGTCGTATTCCAATTGTTGGCGACGAACACGCTGACATGGAAAAAGGCACAGGTTGCGTAAAAATCACCCCTGCGCACGACTTCAACGATAACGAAGTAGGTAAACGTTGCAATCTGCCAATGATCAACGTCCTAACCTACAACGCTGATATCCGCGAAGAAGGTGAAGGCTTTAACACTGACGGTACGCCAAACAACGATATCGACACTAACATCCCGGAGAAATACCGTGGCATGGAACGTTTCGCTGCGCGTCGTGAAATCGTTGCAGATTTCGAAGCAGCAGGCCTACTAGTTAAGATCGAAGAAAACGACATGACGGTTCCTTACGGCGACCGTGGTGGCGTAGTTATCGAGCCAATGCTAACTGACCAGTGGTTTGCTGATGCTAAAACGCTAGCAAAACCAGCAGTTGAAGCAGTAGAAAAAGGCGATATCAAATTTGTACCACAGCAGTACGAGAACATGTACAACGCTTGGATGCGCGACATTCAAGACTGGTGTATCTCTCGTCAGCTTTGGTGGGGCCACCGTATTCCAGCCTTCTACGATAACGAAGGCAACGTATACGTAGCGAACGACAAAGAAGCTGCACGCGAAAAATACGGTCTAGATCCAGAAGTTGAACTACGTCAGGACGATGACGTTCTTGATACATGGTTCAGCTCGGCACTATGGACATTCGGCACACTAGGCTGGCCTGAAAATACCCAGCGTCTGCAAACGTTCCACCCGACTGATGTGCTTGTAACAGGTTTCGACATCATCTTCTTCTGGGTAGCACGCATGATCATGATGACCATGCACTTCATGAAAGATGAAGACGGCAACCCACAAGTACCATTCAAAACTGTTTACGTTACCGGCCTTATCCGTGACGAAAACGGCGACAAGATGTCCAAGTCTAAAGGTAACGTCCTAGACCCATTGGATATGATCGATGGCATCGAGCTAGATACGCTGCTAGAAAAGCGTTGCGGCAACATGATGCAGCCACAACTGGCTGAGAAGATCGGCAAACGTACTAAGAAAGAGTTCCCAGAAGGTATTCAGGCACACGGTACTGACGCACTTCGCTTCACCCTTGCTGCACTGGCTTCGACTGGCCGTGACATCAACTGGGATATGAAGCGCCTAGAAGGTTACCGTAACTTCTGTAACAAGATCTGGAACGCTGCACGTTACGTGCTAATGAACACCGAAGGCGAAGATTGCGGCCAACTCTCTATTGAAGGGAAAGGCGGCGATGTTGAGCTATCTCTAGCAGATCGCTGGATCGCTAGCCGCCTACAAGCGGTAGAAGCTGAAGTGGTTAAACACTTCGATGAGTACCGTTTCGATATGGCGTCTAAGTCGCTATACGACTTCATCTGGAACGACTACTGTGCATGGTACCTAGAGCTTTCTAAGCCAGTATTGTGGGACGAAGATGCTTCGGAAGCTGCTAAGCGCGGCACTCGCCGTACGCTAGTTCGCGTATTGGAAGCAATTCTACGTCTTGCTCACCCAATTATGCCGTACATCACAGAAGAGATCTGGCAGCAGGTTAAAGGTCTAGCCGGTGTTGAAGGCGACACCATCATGACTCAGGCTTACCCTGTGCCAAGCACAGACAAGATCGATAGCGATGCAGAAGCTGAGATCGAATGGCTACAAGGCGTTATCACTGGTGTACGTAACATCCGTGGTGAAATGGGCATCTCCCCTGCTAAAGAGCTAGACGTACTGTTCCAGAACGGTGGTGATCTAGACAAGCAACGTCTAGAAGCTAACCGTACTTTCCTATCTAAACTAGCGTCCCTAAGTAGCATCACATGGCTAAATGCCGGTGACGAAGCACCAATGGCAGCAACTCAGCTAGTGGGCGATATGGAAGTATTGGTACCAATGGCCGGCCTAATCAACAAAGATGCTGAACTTGCTCGTCTACAGAAAGAGTTAGACAAGCTACAGAAAGAGATTAGCCGTGTTGAAGGTAAGCTAGGTAACGAGAAGTTCGTCTCTAACGCACCAGAAGCGGTTATCGCGAAAGAGCGTGAGAAACTTGCTGGCTCTCAAGCAGCGTTCGATAAGCTAAAAGAGCAATACGGTAAGATCGAAGCGCTTTAAGCACAGATCGCTACGCTTCTAGCACGCTTCGCGCTTAGGACGCGGCTGCGCCGCTAGAGTTGCTAGAAAAAGCGCTAAAGACAAAAAAGCCCAAGCAGTTAATTCTGTTTGGGCTTTTTTATTTCGTCATTCCAGCGAAGGCTGGAATCCAAGGTTTTCAGTTGCTAGAAAAAGCTTAAACAGAAAGCCCGGACTTAGGTCTGGGCTTTTTTATACATTTCTTTTACTCTGCATCTAGCGTTTTATAATCAGTTAATAAAATAACTATAAAGTGAGGCACCACAATGAAAAAGATTTTCGCAATCGCGGGTATCGCAGTACTAAGCCTGTCGGGTTCGGTAATGGCTGGTGATATCGCTGCCGGTAAAACTAAAGCGGTGATCTGTGCCGCTTGTCACGGAGAAAAAGGCATTAGCAAGCTTCCTATGTATCCGAATCTGGCAGGGCAAAAAGCTGCTTATCTTGCCAAGCAACTACGTGACTTTAAAAGCGGTGCACGTAAAGATCTGGTTATGGCACCTATGTCATCAACGCTTTCAGACGCTGACATCGACAACTTGTCTGCATACTACAGCAGCCTGAAGTAACGACGCCGAAACAGCCAAAGAGCGTCAAGACAACGCGATTACCTAAAGCCTGAGCATTGCTCGGGCTTTTTAAAAAATGGATATATCTTTGAAGTGAATAGATGAAAATAGTGGAGATCTAAAAGATTACTCTCCCTATCTCCCTTCAATCAAAATTCTTCGTCTAAGCGTGCCTTCAGGTGCTAACTCCGACACTGCATTTAAGAAACGCTGCCTTTCATCGGTAGAGAGGTAGTTATGCCCTCCGGCCAGCCAAACCTCCTCATTATCCACTACCTTACCGATAATGATCGCATGCTCAGCGTTAAACGAACCAAAGAGAGATAGCGCCTCATTACAGGGGCTATACCAAGCTACATTTTTTCTTTTTTTCACAACACGCTTAACCAAACGGGGATCATCAAAAGCTATCAAGTTGCCAAAACCTAGCTCTACCAGTTTTTGCTGATGAGAAGAGCCGCGCCAAACCATAATCCCTTCTAACCTTCTAGCCTCCTCAAAAGAATTAATTGGCTGAGTCACACTCAGAAAGCAGATGGGCACTTCCCACAGTTTCGCCAACCAAGTAAATCGCTCTTCCCGCTCCGTAGTACGAGTCAGCGGAAATAGAAGATATTCCTTAGATTTTTCAGTTTCTAAAACAGCGCGGGACCACGGCACGATACGGTAATTTAGTGTGACATCCGCTTTACGCGCGGCTTGTGCAAAGAAATCTGGATAGATCCCTTCCACCCCACTCTTCGTCTTTTCCAAAAGGCCCGACATCAACTCTGTAGAGACAAGCGTAACCCCTGAATGTTTATCCGCCCACGCAGGGGAATTTACATTCAGTAGCAAGAACAGAGATAGAAAGAGGGTTCTGATGTTCACTAGGGCTCCAGCAATAGATCTACAAAAAGCTGTATGTAGTCTAGCAATGAAATGAGGGGCTCGCTTAAGGGCAGAGCGCTACGCTTCTAGAACGCTTCGCGCTTAGGACGCGTCTGCGCCGCTAGAGTGGCTAGAAAAAGCCTGAAAAACAAAGCATAGCTAGTGGAAACTAGCTGTTTATTTGTTTCAGAAATAAAGGGGCTTCAAACAGTTAGCCTACTTTTTCTACGAATAAATAACTTTAGTAAGCCTTTTACTGTTACATCAAGTTGACTACCTTCATCATACAATGCAGGCACAACATAATTCGCTCTCTCCTCAGCAATTAGCTTTTCAACTTTATCTTGAGTCTTAAAATCAGACCACTTTACATTATCAAATACAGCTATAGAAAACCCTCCTTGATATCTAACCATTTTCATTGAAGGAATATCCGTGTCTCCATCCCCAAAATAAATCATCCTTTCAAATGGAATTTCCCTCTCCTCTAGCTCAACAAATCGATTCACGGCTTCATTATCCCATGAATTATCTATACCTTTGTTGATGCGAAAGAGGAACTGGGTTTTTGTTGTGTAATTAATAGCTTGGGCGGGCCACATAACCTTCGAACCATCCTGGCTATAGTGATATTTACAAGCATATACTTGTCTAAAATAAGGACTAATTTCAGTTCCTCTGATCATCGCATCTAGCCCACTAGAAATAATGTAATGGTTTAACTCCAACCCATGACTTTTGGCAAACGCATTTATTCTTTGAAACCATGTAGTTACTCCAGAAAACAACGGAATGCTTTTCCCATGTTCAGATAATTTAGGAACACTTAAATCATCAGACCCAATTTCACTTGCCCTTTCGGCTAACATCCCAAGATATGCAAGAATTTCGTCACTATCAGTTTCTTTTGCTCTTTGTTTCACTGATGCCCAAAACCCCTGAACATCATCAATTCCTAGCGAGGGCATTAATCCATGTTGAGCACAGTCACCTTCAGCTAAAGTGCCATCAAAATCATATACCAATGCACATTTCATTTTTAATATTCCTAGATTCGCTGTAAGAATTGGGACTAAAGTTATTCTTGCTTAAATAATTTCACAGTGCCTGATCTCTTTTCTGCACCATTATTATCTAGACTTAAGTCATCAAATTTACCAACAAATGCATTTGAACCATTATCTCGAGTTGCCACTACTAGTCCCACCTTATCTAAACTATTCTCATCACTACTATTCTTTGTTCTATATAGATAAAGGATTATAGTCTTATTCTGAAAATTTCTTATTTCAACGTCATCTGCATGCCAGCTTTCCATAGTCTGCTCATCACTCTCCTGATCTAACAGACGGTATCCTTTAATCTTCACACCGGTAATTGATGACTCAAGTTTCAACTGACCAATTCTTACTTTTTTATTTTCACCTTCTCCAAAAGTGATACTAATCATCCAATCGCCTAAAATCTTTTTAGTTTCGTCATCAACACTAGAAACACTTTTCATTACTTTTTTAAATATTTTTTCATCTCCTTTCCATATATAAATTATTGTCACAAAAGTAAAACCCATTACTATTGCACCTCGAACCCAGAAATTTTCAATCCAAGGACCTGTAGCTAAAGTACCTATTGATCCTAGAAATAGCACAGCAATAGATGTAACCTTTGCCATTGACCTAGCCATCATTTCTTCTTTCTTTGCACCAAACATAATCTTCCTTGACCTATTTAAACTTAAAAACAACAACAGATGGATTTGATAAGAAAAACTCAACATCTTTCTTATCAGCGGACAAAGGAATTGAACTAGGTACAGGCTCGATCAATCTTTCTACTTTCAAACCGCTTCTATATGCAGCTTCGCATATATCACTTACAGTCCATTTCTTTAATGGTATTTTATAGTCCTCGCCTAAAAAATCGGATTCATAAATACCTCTATCAAAATATTTATTTACTAAGTACCCTTTTTTATCTTTACTTGAATGAAGCCTAATCGGATGAATCATTGAAAATATGGCACTACCTCTTTTAGTTAATAGGCTTTTCACCTTTCCAAAAAGGTCATCCAAGTCATGAAAGTACCCCAACATAAAACTTCCCAAAATAAGGTTAAACTGCTCTTCAAACTCATAATCAATAAAGTTACTGTGAATAAAATCAATAGGTAAGCCTGCACAGTTTTCTTTAGCTTTATTAAGCATACCTGCACTAATATCAATCCCAGTAACATTACAGCCTTTTTGTGAGAAGGCCTTGCTATACACACCTATACCACAACCGATGTCTAAAACTGATCGTCCCCTTCTCACATGATGGGTTAGCTTCTTTATAACTGGCATTTCGATGTGTTCATTAAATAAGAGACCACCTTGCTCCAGCCTTTTTTTATTATATTCATCAGCGCAAAGGTCATAAATTGACTCTATAGTTAGCTGCTCACTAATATCAAATGACATAAAAAACCTTTTTAATAATAAAACTCAGTTTGAAAAAATTATAAGAGTCAGAGTACTTTAACTTCTTCATTAACCTTGCCCACTGCAATATCGGTGCCTTTAGTATTTATCACATCCAATGTCTTAACGGATTCGGTATTTATTTTTTTCTCTAGTTGCGAAGCGACATCCTGACCAACCGCAGACCCAGTCTGGGTTTGCGCAAAGCGCTTCGACAGCACAGCCTTAACTTCTTCAAGCTTATAGCTTCGCTTTGCTGGTACACGAATAAGAGGGAGGTTAGCATCTGAACAGACACTTTCTAAAAGCTGGTCACGCTGTTGGCGTTTTTTCTGGCTGTGGCTTTTGTCATCTAGCTCGATAGCACAAACAGGTTTGAGCGTATCGGCGGTGCAGATAAGGTAATCGAAGTGTTTTGCTTTGATTTTGCCAAAGGCACGACTCCACTCGCTGCGGTTTTTGGTTGGATTAGGCTCAACAATATCCGCTACCCGAACTTTGCCAAATATCCGATGCTGTTGAGGATCAATACACTGATCCAACACGCCTAAGAACGAACGCTCTGCTTCTGTGAATAAGGTTTTCTTTTGGCGATAACCTAATGTGTTATCTGAAGAATCACTGCTCTGCGCAGCTAGCTTCTTTAAAAAGATCAGTGCGACAAACATCAACACTGCAAAGATCAAAATCCATTCCATCGTCTTTCCTTTTGACGAAGATAATCCACGGCCTACTTGGCCTTATTTCAATCAAGAATGCCTATACATTAGCGTTTATACAACTACACAAATTGATAAGAATCATTATTATGCTATCTATGCAAAAAATGGACGATATGATCGCGGTAGGGAAAGCACATGACAGCTCAAGCTAGTAAAAAGACTGAATTTATTAAGAACGTAGAGAAGAAAACAGTATTACTTTCCGTTGCCCCGTTGTTTCTCACCATCCTTGCTCCCGCCTTCTATTTAATGGGTCTTTCATACCATCAAGCTTACTTATATCAGTTCGGCGTATCTTCAAATGCTTTCCCATTATCGTTAACTGACGCTTATGTAAATGCTTACTACGCCTGCGTATTTTACTGCATAGATTTTTTAAATATTTTCAAACAAGATGGCATCTGGATCTGGCTGGCCTTCACTTTTATCGGGATAGTCCTCTTTGTTTTCTCAGTGCATAAATTAACTAAAGGTAAAGCCGGGTCATTGAAACTCCCCGCC
This sequence comes from Neptuniibacter sp. QD57_21, assembly GCF_047778075.1. GTDB lineage: Bacteria > Pseudomonadota > Gammaproteobacteria > Pseudomonadales > Balneatricaceae > Neptuniibacter. Next base: position 3,088,986 of record NZ_CP180549.1, read on the forward strand.
GATGTGACTAAAGCTATTAACAAGCTAAATACAGATGAAAACAGTCTTACGTTTTCACTTCACTTTGTTAGCAACGAAATGCTGTCTGCAATGAAAGTAGCCTTAGCTATTTTTGCTTTTATCTTTTTCTGGATCGGTGTAACTCTAATGGGAACTTTCAAAGGGCAGGATATAGTGCAACAGTCAAAAACTGATTATCTGGAAAAAGGATGCTTTATTTCAGCCACGACTCAGCTGTCTAACTGTCACACAATTATTGATAGTCAGAATAACACTATTAATCAAGGTCTACTGATCACTGTGGATGGTAACAGATATGCATTATTTACCCGCGAAGGCTCGTCAATCCAAGAGCTACCTTCAGGGTATAAACTTCACAGGCAATTCTCGTCGCAAAGCGCAAAAGAAAAGGGTACCTCGGATAAACCTCTACCTTCACCAGTGGACGATTAAAAAACAGTGGCCGGTATCAGGAAATTCGGCCATTGGGACACCTTACTTTATACAGATTTAGTTATTATCCTTTCCTCTAGCCACGAAGTGGCGTCCTCTAGGCGCAGCCGTCCTCTAGCCGCGAAGCGGCGTCCTAACTACTAAAAGGCGAAGCCTGTATAGCCTTGGCATATCGCTTATCTTCCGCGCTTATTATCATTTATCTCTCCATAGAATATTTTGCGGGAATCCTTTCCCTCAGTTTCTAAAATGTAATACGTAGATGATTGCTCATTTTTATCCGTAAAGAAGATACGCTCTCGCCCATCTTGCTCTTTTTGGTATATCGCAAAATAGCTTTCGTGTTCTAAGTAGTCAGTTGAAAGTACACTTTCCGACAATGCTAACTTGGCCTGTCCGATATCCTGATTTTCTGGCTTGCTAGTGCCATAAAGTTGATCAAGATACTCTTGGGTCGTTATGTCCCACAATTCGATTTCTTCCTCAGCACTAAGCACTTGAATGCTGACATAGCCTTCATCGCTGTTTAATAGCAGAAAGTCGCCAATGGCTAGCTGATCGTTATTTTTAACATCTAGCTTGAGAGTAGCTTCTGCCAGAGGAAGCTGAACAACTACGTGTTGCGGAGGTGCAGTAGACGCGCATCCCGCGAGCAGGATAGCAGTGGTTATGCTGAGAAAAATCCTTTTCCAATATAAGAACATCTAATCAAATCCTTTGATCTGTTTCTGATAAAGAGAGCCACATGCTAGGCGATTGATGGGAAAGAATCTATTAGTTAAATTATTAAATGTTAGAAACTCCCTTCGCTTTTCCTCTAGCCACGCAGTGGCGTCCTCTAGGCGCAGCCGTCCTCTAGCCGCGAAGCGGCGTCCTAGCGACTAGAAGGCGAAGCCTGTTCTAACCACTAACCTCTGTATTTAAAACAACAATCTTTGCTAAACTTCGTTATATCTGATCAAAAAGCGGGCAATCAATAATGAATGTATCACTCACTCCAAAGCTGGAAGCTTTTGTGAAATCAAAGGTAGAAAGCGGCAGTTATAACTCTTCTAGCGAGGTTGTGCGGGAAGCTTTGCGCCTACTCGAGCAACGAGATACCGAAGAGCAGTTAAAATTAGAAACCCTTAGAGCAGAAATTCAGAAAGGTTTGGATTCTGTGGAAAAGCACGGTGCTAAACCGTTAGATATGGAAACACTAAAACAACGCGCTAGAGTTTAACGTCTCCCGCCAAACCCAGAAGCAAGGATTGCTTATGCCACAGTTACTCACTTCGCTGGAAGCGGAAAGTGATTTTATTCACATCTGGCAATATATTGCAGAAGATAGCCCACTCAATGCAGACCGTTTTCTAGATTATCTTAATAGCCAAGCATTAAAGCTTGCCCACGCCCCACAAATTGGAACTCTGCATCTAGAATTAGGGCCTGAAATAAGAATTTTTCCAACTAAGAACTACTTACTCATTTATAAGCCGATTCCCGATGGAATCCTATTATTACGAGTAATTCATTCCTCTATCGAGTACACGCAGTTGTTTTGAACTAGATAATTCTGATCACTGGCCACTTAATAAAAAAGCTGAAACCTGAGGGCGTCAGGTTTCAGCTAAAAACATCCCTGTGATAACTTGAACTGGCTTTTTCTCTAGCCACGCAGTGGCGTCCTCTAGGCGCAGCCGTTCTCTAGCCGCGAAGCGGCGTCCTAAAAGCGAAGCGTTCTGCCCCTACCCCTTCCTCTCAGTACACTGATCTACTAAGTAGACGATGGACTGGTAGTCGATACCGGAATGGTGGCTTAGGCCGATTTCGCAGGTACGGCTGGTTGAGTAGCCGCTGCTGCAGCCTTCAACTTGATCCGCTAGTGTGTGTAGTGCTGATTCATTCAGTTCTGGTGTGGTAAAGCCTTTGTCACCGGCAAAACCACAGCAGGTAATCTGATCTGGAACCACGACATTAGTGCTGCAGGCATTCATCACTTCGACGATTTTTTGATCGAGGCCTAAGCGACGTGCCGAACAGGTAATGTGCAGGGCAACTTTGTCATCCACAGGCTGGAAGTCCAGCTTGTCCATCATAAAGGTGTGAATAAAGTCGACCGGCTCATACAGCTTGATACGAGAATCTAGATTCTCTTTCAGCTGCATCGTACATGGGCTGGTATCGCAGTAAACGGGAATCTCTCCGCCATTACTCGCTTCGAGCAGCATATCCACTGTTTCAGCGGCTTTAGCTTCGGCCTGGTTAAACATGCCTTTACTCTTAAACGGCATACCGCAGCATTGTTCTTTAAGGTTTTGTGGATAGATAACCTCAAAGCCTGCTTTGCGTAGCAGCGCTTCTGTTTTGTCCACAAGCGAGATTTGTTCTTCTGCGCCGCGTGCTGGGCCCATGGTACGGCTAGCACAGCTTGGTAGGTAAACCACCTTCAGTTTGTTACCTGAAGTATTGGTTGGCTGAGCTGGTTGGCGCTTTTCAGTCTCCAGTTTAGGTGCCGGGGTCGGCATCTCTGGACTCCAGTAACCAATCTTATTACCAGAGAGTTTACGCGCGGTACGCGTTACTGCACCCATGGCTTTACTACCCAGCAAGCCGTGACTCATATCAGCTATACCAAAGGCGGTTTTCGCCGCTTTGGTAACCGTCCCAAAGTTATTAGCGATCCATTCGGACATACCTTCTCGGCTGGCATGACGTTCGTGGCGAAGCTGTCGAACCAAATCACCGGTATTGATGCCTACAGGGCAAACCGTTGAGCACAAGCCACAGCCCGCACAGGTATCTACTGCCATATAGTCATATTCATCAGCGAAAGCTTGCTGGTTTTCACCTTCTAACAACGCCAGTTCGCGCTTGCCGATAATACGCTGGCGCGGGCTGAGGGTTAGATTTTTCGATGGGCACATACGCTCACAGAAACCACATTCGATACATTGATCAACAATATCGCTAACAGCCTTCATCGGCTTCAGGTTACTAATATGCAGCTTTGGATTCTGGGTAATCATGACATCCGGGTTTAAGATGCCTTGTGGATCGAAGATACGCTTGATCTCCAACATGGCGCTGTAGGCTTCATCCCCCCACTCTTTCTGGACGAAAGGAGCCATATTACGACCGGTGCCGTGTTCCGCTTTTAGAGAGCCATCGTATTTGTTAACAACGACATCGCAGACTTCATCGATAAAGCGTTCGTAACGATCGACCTCTTCTTTACTGCTAAAGCCTTGCGAGAAAATAAAGTGCAGGTTGCCATCTAAAGCGTGGCCATAAATAACACCATCATCGTAACCAAACTTTTGCATCAACTGCTGAAGATCCACCAGCGCATCCGCTAACGTTTCGATTGGGAAAGCAACATCTTCGATCAGCGCTGTCGTGCCTTTCGGACGAGTCGCACCCACCGCAGGGAAGATCCCTTTACGTACATTCCAGTACGCCTGATATTCCGATGGTTTATCGGTAAAACTGGCAGGTACAACCAATTCGAGATCGTCGATCTCAGCAAGAATCGTCGCGATATGACTTTCTAGAACCTCTTGCTCATCGGCTTCGGCTTGCACCAAGATCGCTGTCGCACCTTCTGGAACACCTTGGATATAACTGGGTACACCATCCATGTGTTGTACCGCTTTAAGCGCAAAGTAGTCGATCATCTCTGCCGCAGATACCGGCGTTTTATTTAGCTTAAAACGCGTAACCGCAATACTTGCTGTACGGATATCGGGGAAGACCAAAAACGCAGAGGCTTTTAGCGGGTACTTACGAATCGTGTTGTGAGTAATTTCGGAGATAAAGCCTAGCGTGCCTTCAGACCCGATCATCAAACGCCCAATGATATCGATCGGATCATCCCACTCGATTAAAGAACGTAAACCATAACCGGTGGTGTTTTTAACTTCGTATTTACGCAAGATACGTTTGCTTAACGCGGTGTTACTGCGCAGCTTTTTCGATAGCGCTTCTACGTCGGCAATCATGCCTGCATGACTCACGCGGAACGCTTCACGACTCTCTTCTGAGCCTGTATCCAGTACAGTGCCGTCTAACAGAACAAAGCGAGCTGAATCCATAACACCGTATGTGTCCATAGAGTTCATGCCCGCCGCATTGTTAATAGCGATACCACCCACAGTAGCCGCATCGATCGACGCTGGCATTGGCGCAAGTTGGCGTTCTAGAGGTGCTAAATAACGGTTGGCATCGCCTCCCAGCACACCACACTGCATGCGGATCTTTTTACCTGACTCAAGAATCTCATAATCTTTCCAATCCGGTGTTAAGGAAAGCATGATCGAATTGGTAATGGACTGACCTGACAGGCTGGTGCCAGAAGCACGGAACGTAATCGGCAAATTCAGTTTTGTCGCTAAAGCCATCAGACGGATCACTTCGGACTCTTCCGCCACTTGCACAATCACCTTCGGTAGCAAGCGGTAGAAGCTTGCATCCGTACCGTAAGCAAGGGTACGAAGGTAATCAGTAATAATCCGCTTTTCCGGAATAAACTTAGCGGCTTCAGCAATAAATTCTTGGTATTTATCCTGTTCCTGCATGATGCGATCCTGTCAGTTGAGCTTATGGGAACCTACTGATAAGTCTCATACTTTCTCAGTGAGCTATAAAACGACCAGATACGCGAAAGTCAGTGCAGCGAAATGTCTGGACCTTTTCAAGCTGACTGACAAAGTAGATGGTCGTTTTATAGCTCACCCTACGGGGCTTACATAGCAAACGAATCACTTTGTTAATGATTTTCGACAGGCAACCAGCATGCCTGTAATCATTGCCTCGTGCTTCAATTGCTCTTTAAGCCTGTACCCAAGGGGCATAGCAAAGTCGTATAGGACTTATTCGTAGGTTCCCTAGTTATTATGATTTTGAGATAGGTTAGCTCAAACGCTATAATTAAATTAGCGTGCACAATCGAATTTAATTGATTCCAAATATTAAATAATAAAACCGATATGAATAATCTGGATGATATGCTGCTGTTCGCCCAAGTGGTGAAACTCAAGTCTTTCCGCGCGGTAGCGGAACAAAGAGGTGTAGCGAGCTCTGTAGTGAGCAAACATATTTCGCGGCTGGAGAAGCATTTAGGCGTGCAGTTGCTGATCCGCACTACGCGAAAGCTGAACCTTACAGAAGCGGGTGAAGAGTTCTATCATCACTGCCAGCAGTTAGAGAGTGGTGTAGCGCTAGCCGAGCAAGCAGTGTCTCAACATGCTGAGCAACCTCAGGGCCTTTTACGTATTGCTGCACCGATGATCTCGGGTCAGTTCTTCCTTCCTGCCGTCGTCGATGAGTATCTAAAACGCTATCCAGAGATGAAGGTGGAGATGGTGATTAAGGATAGCTTTCAAGATCTGATATCAAACGGTTTTGATCTAGCTATTCGTACCGGTACTTTATCTGATTCGACCCTTCGTGCCCGTCTTTTAGTGCAATCCCGTTGGTACGCTTATGCTTCGCCAGAGTATTTAAAAGAACACGGTACGCCTAAAAAGGTGACCGATCTGGATGAGCACAACTGCCTGCAGTTTAAGTATCAAGAAACCGGCCCCCATGACTGGCCAATCACAGTAAAAGGCCAGCCCGATCGTATTAAAGTAAATGGCCGTTTTCAGGCAAGCTCTCTTGTTACCTTAAGAGAATCCGCGATTGCCGGTACTGGGATTGCATTTATGCCTGTCTTCCTCGTCCGTGACGAGGTTGCCCGCGGCGAACTTGTCCCAGTATTACAGGAATGGGTTTACCGCGATGTCGGCATTTATGCGATCTACCCCAATATTCGCTACGTGCCCCGTAAGATCAGTGCCTTTATTGAGCTTCTAGCGGAAGCTTATGAGAAGCATTGCTGCGCGTTTCATTCGCAACGTTTTCATGAGTAATCGTCTCTTTCAACCTGATATTGGCAACTAAAATACCGACGACCACCACCGCAAAACCGCCCCAGTCGGCCATGGTGGGTACTTGTTCAAATAGAGGCCATGCGATTAGTGCTGCAGCGACCGGTATACCATAAAACACGCTGGCAACCTGGGATGCACTGTTTCGATTAATCAAGATATAGAGTAAGCTCACTGCCCCTAAGGATACGCCAACCGCCATCCAGAAGATGGCCAAAACTAGATCAAGATGCCACTGCATCTGCATCGTTTCAAATTGAAACGCTAACAACAGCATCACGGGGACCGTACCTAATACCTGCAATGCCCCACCGCTGATCAAGTGCATATCAGCACAGTGCTTTTTCTGAATTAACTGCCCTAGCGATAACCCCAATAGTCCAAGCAGAGCCCAGACTAGGGTCGTCCAACTAATCCCTTCTACCGCTAGCCCATCAGCGACTACAACCGCTACACCACTGATGCCGATCAACAGGCCAAGCCAACGCCAGCCTGTTACTTGCTCTTTCAGATATGGTCCGGCTAGTACAGTGACTAACAATGGCTGCAACGCAATAATCAAGGCACATACGGCAGGCTTCATACCCAAATAGAGTGCGTAAAATACGCCTACCGAAAATAGCCCCTGCATTAAGATTCCAGTTACCAAAATCCACCCAGGATTTTTCGGCCAAGGTGCGCTAAGCAATACCGCTCCCAATGCAAGCAAGCCACCCGCAATCGCAAAACGTACAGCTAAAAAGGTAAACGGTTCGCTATAACCTAAGCCAAGCTTTGCCCCAACAAATCCAGAGCCATACACCGCTATAAATAGCAGCATCAGTAAGATGTTCTGATTCAGATACATTTTCATATTCTCTCCCTCACTATGCCTATAGAAGCCCTGTACATACCAGTAGGTACAATCTGTATTTCAAAAAAAGCCTGTAACTAAACAGGCTGTTCTCAACAATTTTTTTAGTTCGTTTTCAGTGCTGCCAACATGTCTAAGAAACTCTCGCAAACATCACCCACCGTATCATCTTGCTGCACCGCTCGTCCTAAAACAAAGCCGCCCTGTAAGACACTCAAGGTTAATTTAGCCAAAGCTTTCGGCTTATGGATCTTTACTAATGCACCGGATGATTGCGCCTCGCTATAAATCGCAGTGAAGCGTTTATGCATTGTGGAGAAATAACGCTCCAAAGGTGCTAACAGCTGTTCATCTTCAACCGATGGATCTTGAACGATCCGCCCCATACGACAGCCCTTCAACGCATGTCGTGGCAATCTTAAATAAGCACTGACTTGAGCTAACCAATCCCCATCCGTTTGCGCAATGATCTGATCAAACTCGGCTATCAGGTCATCTGTTCGGGATTCCATCGCAGCAATCGCCAGATCCTTCTTGCCTTTAAAATGGTGGTAGAAACTACCTTTACCCACACCACTACGCTCTAACACCTGATTAGGACTAGTAGCATCATAGCCCCGCTCCCAAAGCAGTTGCTTCATGGTATCAATCAATAACTCGCGTGTAGCTGCCATAACTTAGTGTGCTCAATATTTAAGTAACAAACATACTAGTAGGTACAGAAAGTAATTTCAAGCTTACGGATAACTACAGCTTATTACGAACCATAGATTCCAGCCTTCGCTGGAAAGACAACGACTGTAGATCATTGCTCTAAAGCCATGATATGGAGCTTTCTAGGCGCAAGCAGCCTTTCTTTTTCTCTAGCTGCGTAGCAGCGTCCTCTAGGCGAAGCCGTCCTCTAGCCACGTAGCAGCGTCCTCTAGGCGAAGCCGTCCTCTAGCCACGTAGTGGCGTCCTATCTTTACTGCGTTGCCGCCTTCGCAAACTTACCCAAAGCGCCCGACACTTTGTTTAGTACTTCCTCGCACCCTTGAATATTATGGCGCTTAGCTAAGTGAGCTGGATCGTTATAGCTTAACCAAACAGTGCCTTCAGCATCTTCCCAGATCAGTGCTTTCTGCGGCAGGTCGATCGCAACACTTTGTGCACAGAGCATCAATGGCGTGCCCACCTTTGGATTGCCAAATAGAACCAGTTGAGTATCTCGTAGTTGCTTACCAATTTTCTCAGCACCCGCACTATGGTCGATACGGGCAAAGACGGTCATACCTTTATCATTCAAAACGGTTTCTAACTTATCTGCCGTTTGAACCACGCTGTGCTGGCTTTTCACATTGATCATGCCATCTCCAGCTTGAACTGAAGCACTCATTGCAACGCCAAGAGCAACTGTACCCGCTACCGTACCTGTGATTTTTCCCATCATTTATCTCCCTATTCAAAATATCTAATTGCTTAGCTCGGACAAGCAAGATCACAATTAATTCAATTTAGGTGATATACAGGGTTTTGCTATTTAATATGGGCCTGATTTACAACGGGAGGCAAATTATTCGGGAGGTAATAGGTAACTTTTACATTAAGTATTTGCTGTAAATTTGTTCGTACTTCTCGGATGCTTTCACTTTTTCCAGAGCCGCCTGCCAACGTTCGATCACACTATCTGGGATCTCTTTGGAGCAAGCAATATAGAGAGGAAATTCGAGTAGTTTTACGCCTGTAGCTACCAACGAGTCCACAGGTTTATCAATCTGTTTCAGATAATAAGCTACGCCTAAGGGGCTGGTATTAACCGCAAGCTCCGCTCTGTTTGAAAACAACAGGCTGAATTGGCGATCTCTTGCAGAAAGCTTTATTACATTGGTAATACCCAGCTCATCCACCTTATTTGCGACCAACCCTTTGTAAGGAACAGTGATGTTATTCGCTTGCTTTATGTCATCAATTGTTTTGTAGGTTTGCAGATTATCTTTACGTTTATAAAAATAGATGGCCTCTTGGGATATAGGACCGATCCACTTAAACTTATCTTCCCTTTCAGGTGTCCGAAACAAAGAGAAGTACATCACATTAGGTAAGGTTTCCAACATCCGGTCACCTCGGGCACCTGGATAGATGGATATAGGATATTGTTCTCCCAACTCATTCATAACCGCTTGGACTATTTCGATTGAGAATCCTTTTAACTCAGAGCCTTCTTCATAGTTGTATGGTGCCCAATCTTCAGTAATCACTTTTAAATCAGGTTGTGCTGCAACTTGATAGCTAAAAACTAAAGCACAACCAATTACTAACAAGCGCAAAATACGCACTTTTAGTTGCGCTAAATCCTTCGTCCAAATAAGTAAGTTACAGTTACGCATAGGCTCAATTTATTCTTATTAAATTAAGGAGCAATGGTAAGTATAGACACTTAACTCAGGTACTCAGCCGCATATGCTCATTCACACGCTAGACAAATCAGGCAACGTTATTTTCACTAGCAACCCCGGCTCATTGTTATACAGGTTAATACTCCCCCCCAATACAACAGAAACCAGATTGTAGACCCTATACAGACCTAATCCCGACGTACCATGCCCCATTTTTGATGAGAAAAATGGATCAAACGCATGCTCTTTTGCTTTCTCATTCATCCCTTTACCATTGTCAGAAAAACCTATTTCGATACCCGATTTTACGTTAGTCACTGTAAGTTCAATTCGACTACCTTCGCCTAGCTGAGCATGGTTCAAACTGTTTTCCAGAAGACTAACTAATATCTGTTCAAGCGCCTCTTCATTACTACAAATCATGAGATTCGAGGGAACAGCAGTTACTAAGTCAATTTGTCGTTCAGCACACCTGTGCTGATAGGCCCCAAATACACCTAATGCGACCTCCTGTAGTGAGAAATTACTCGTGATTTTTGTTTTGGTATCACTTGAAAGCTCTTTAAAGCGATTGATCAGGTTAATACTTCGATTAAGGTTATGATCCATCAACGCTATCGATTCAGCTGCAGTTTCTAGGTATTGGCTCAATTGTGACTGACTCAGGTTTTTACATTCAAAAGACTGTTGAATCTCTTCTAAATTATTTTGCGCAGTTGTTAATCCCAGCAAAATGTTTCCTAAAGGAGAGTTCAGTTCATGCGCTACACCAGAAACTAATCGTCCAAGCCCTGCCAGTTTTTTAGCCTCGACCAACTGCTGCAAAGTTGACTGTAACTCCTCATGCGCACGTTTTAACTTGAGATGGTGGTCTTTTTCCGCTTGCTGAGCTTTAACTCGGTCAGTTATGTCTTGCAAGGTCTCAATGGCACCAACCGTATTACCTTCTGTATCTAAAAGCGGCGAAGCATTAAAGTGCAACCAATGCCCTGAAGGGCCAATATTGGGAAACAAATCCTCCGCCTCACAGGCACCGCTAATCAAGCTAGACACAGCAAAGTGGTAATCGTAATACTCCCGTATTTTGGCAACGGGGGCATTATCCACAACAAGGTCAGCCATAGTCGGCCTTGATTCAGCATAGAAACCACGCCAACTATCATCACGACCAATCGCTTCGTTGGCAGGCACACCGGTCAGTGCTTCGCAGGCTTTATTCCAATGGGTCACCTTATGCTCTTTATCGATAACAAAGGTGGCAATTGGGCTGCCCTGTAAGATTTGCGAGAGTTGTTGCTGGCTTGCACGAACTGCCTTCTGGGCATTATGCAGAAGAGTTAAATTACGGCCTACGCCACGATAACCGGTGAAATTGCCCTCTCGGTCATAAGCTGGTTTACCACTGACGGAATAATGTTGAATAGCACCATCGTTACCTGGTACTTCATATTCAAAATCACGGAAAGGTAGGTGCTGTTCGTAGCAATCGATATGTGCCTGTATCTCTTCAGCGGTTAACCCTTGGATAGGCATTTCCCACCGTCGCTTACCGATAAATAAGCTCTGTTTACGCTGTAGCTTCTCCGTCAACATGCCCCAAAATCGCACAAACCTGAAAGACGCATCCTGCTCCCAAAACCACTCAGAAGATAATCCAGCAAAGTCAGAGAGAATCTCGTTCTCTTCTTCTAACTCGCGAATCTTCTTCTCTAGCGCTTCTATGGATGGCGTTTTCTCAGACATAACCACAGTGAATACAAATGGGATAACTCAATTCAGAATAGTTAAGGAACCGCCTATTCACCAAATTCCCTCTATAACTATCTAGATTTAAACAGCAGGCCTTAGAAGGGCACATAAAATACATTTGACATACATTTTAAAAACAATAAGATGCATTCAAATTACATCTTATTGGTTCTGTGACCTATTATTTTTCTTCATTGGCTTATTAGGTAAAGGTCACAAGTATGAAAATTCTGGCAGGAGACCATCAATATGCGCCTAGCTAGTACCAACCACTCCATCGCTAATGCCTTACTCAAAGGACATAACAATACCCAGTGGAGTGCAGTGTTGTTAACACAACACAAACAACTCGAAGAAGAAATCGCCACTATTCAACGATTACTGTCACGCGATTTTTGTCATTTGTTACAACTCGATAAGGCACTAAAAAAGTTGATAAAAGGGGTCGTCATTCATCTCGATCTAGAAACCTGCTTTCTGGTACCAACCTTACAAGGTAGCGAATTAAGCGCTAAACAAAAGCTAGCCCTTACTCAGAGTTACAAGAAGTTACAACAGACATGCCATAACACCAGCGATTACATTCATCATCTAAAACTGACCAAAGGTAATCGTCTGATCAATATGGAAAATAACCTGAACATTCAGAGTTTTCTGCAGGAAATTAGCCAACGCCTAAAAGATGAAGACTCTATCTATTCTTGCCTAGATACCGACGAGGCGACTTATGCTGTTTAACTATAGTGGTCGCGACGCCCACCTTGTTTGGTATTCACAGGAGCTTTTTACTGCAGGGTTAGATAATGGCTACGGCAGAGAAATCCTATGTAGAGGCTTCTTCTTAGATTCGGGCGCGAAAATACCCATGCGAGAACTTATCCCCTATCTATATCGCAATACCGAGCTACTTGTAAAAATGACCAGTCAGCAGATAAAAGACGCATTGGACGCTCAGTTTCAGGATGAATCTAGTATTTGGATTAATCTTGCAGGACCTCTGATTGCCTGCGATCAACTTTTTCAAAAACTCTGGCAAGACGTTCTTTTAAATCTAGATGAGAAACAGAAACAGCGATTAGTGTTAGAAATTTGCGAGCACGACATCAGTGATGAGCTTGTGTCGCGTCGTGTCTCTTTTCTAAAGCAACATGAATTTAGTATCGCCATGGATGACTTTGGCGCGGGATATTCCAATTTACAGCGGCTTTTACAAGCCCCCTTCGACATTATTAAGTTAGACGTAAAGCTGCTAAACGATGTACCAACAGACCTCTGGGCGGCCAGCTTTTATCATCAAATAATTAAGCTGTGCTCATCGAAAGGCTGCATCATCGTGGCTGAAGGCGTTGAAACCCAACTCCAATCTGACTTTGTACGCTGGGCCGGTGTCGATTTAATTCAAGGCTACCTCTACTCCACTCCATCAGAACATCGATACTTAGTCTGCGACCATACAACTGACGTTACCCCTTAGGTAAATACTTTCACTCACCTCTGCAAAGTCTATAATTACTTTAGAGTTTGAGGATAACTTTATGAAAATCGGCCAACTAGCTAAACAAACAGAATGTCCCATAGAAACGATTCGCTATTGGGAAAAGGAGGGATTAATTCCTTCCCCCTATCGTTCCGAGGGCAATTACCGAATTTATAACGAACAACATCGAAACCGTATTCTATTTATCCGTAACTGCCGCAGTTTAGATATGAGCCTCAATGAAATCCGTACCCTGTTAGAGCTCAAGGATCACCCCAGTGAAAGCTGCCAAGATATTAATGAGCTGGTAGATAGTCATATTGAGCACGTTGTTAAACGTATTCAGGCACTCACATCTTTAGAACAAGATCTACGTAATTTACGACAACGTTGTAATTCTGAGAGTGATATAGAGCACTGCGGGATCCTTGAAGGCCTCTCTTCGGATAAACCCCATACTGACCCAGAATCAGATACTCATATTAACGGTCTACATGGGCATTAAGGTAGACCTTCAGTAACGCACTTGACCCTGTAGTGACTACAGGCTTTTTAATAACCTTAGAACTATTTTTGACAATGTCGTTTTGAGGAAAAAAACAATGGCCGACAGTTGTTGTAACGCTAACCATTCTAAAAGTGCATTAGAAGATGGCCGCTTTCGAAGAGCCTTATGGATCGCTCTATGGATAAACGCTAGCATGTTTATCATCGAAATAATCGCGGGCTTTAATGCTTCTTCAGCATCTCTACTCGCTGACGCGATCGACTTTTTAGGCGATTCCGCAAACTATGCCATCTCACTGTCCGTTCTTTCTATGGGTATGTTATGGCGATCCAGAGCAGCCCTGATCAAAGGATCAACCATGCTACTGTTTGGCATAGCCGTTTTGCTAAAAGTACTATGGGATGCGTTTAATGGCCAAACTCCAGAACCAGTCACTATGGGCATTATTGGCTTACTAGCATTAGTAGCGAATGTAACTGTCGCTATCATGCTTTATACATTCCGCAGTGGCGATGCTGATATGCGATCTGTATGGCTATGTAGTCGAAATGATGCCATTGGCAATGTTGCAGTGATGATCGCTGCTGCGGGTGTATTAGGTAGTGGGCAAGCATGGCCAGATCTTTTAGTAGCAACCATCATGGGCCTATTAGCCACCAGCGCTGGCATAAGTGTAATAAAACAAGCAAGGCAGGAATTAAATACTCTACCTAGGGAATCCTGCTCCTAAAGTTTCAAAAGAAACTAAGCTCTACACTGACTAGTGTTTATATCCCTACAAACCTAGTCAGTTTAAATCCGTAAAAAGCGTTGTTATGCTCAGATCTCTATAATTGTCTGAATAATAGTAGGCTCTGTGTGAACGCTCCATCTTACCAACCCAATAGCCGCCAAAAGCGCCTCGATACCGCAACTGACGCATTGCTCGATACGATTGTTGATTTTATCGTCTACCGAATTTTTCGTAAAAAGCCTGCGCAACTGAAGTTTGATGTAGCTCCAGAACAGTTCGAAGCGCTAAAGCGGGCCTGCGCTCCTGAATGGGCAGAGCTGCTTGAAGAGCGAGAAAAAGCCAAAAAAGCATGTGACCGTCGTTTGCTAATTGGTTTTATCACGTCCCTAGCCTGTGCAGTCATTTCTATTGTGATATTTATTGGGGGCGGCCTCTTCTTAGCGATCATCCCGCTAATAATTTCAGGGCTTCAAGCAGCTAAATTCAAACAAGACTTCAATCATCATTTTGCTGAAAATTTACTGCCAAAAATCCTCGATCATTTAGACGGTTTTCATTATGAGCGTCACGGAATCATACTGCTGGATTCAGTGCGCGATAGCCGCATACTGCCACCACATCAAGAAGATTTGACCATACAAGAGGATTACCTCCGTACAGAGATTGGGGCTGTAGCTGTAGAAATGGTAGAGTGCCAGTTAAGCCGAATGAAAACTGACGCTAAAGGAAATACAAGGAAGAGCACCGAATTTAAAGGGGTGATCCTGAATATGACGCTGCCAAAAACCTTCTCTTCTCGTGTGATCCTACAAGCAAATTGGGGAAAAGTGCTTAGCTTTTTCCAGCAGAAGCCTATGGATAAAGATCAGCGTATCACGTTAGACAACAATCCCTTTGGCAAGGATTTTCATATTTACGCTGAAGATGAAGCTTATGCTAAACAGATCCTGACACCGGACTTCTTGCAAAATTACAAAAGCTTTACGGATAAGTTAGACGTGGCTGCAACTGAGATGAGCCTGTTTGGTAGCCAGTGTGTCATGCTACTACACCGCCCAAAAGATCTATTTATGGCGCCTAACCTTCATGGCGACATATGTGAAGAAACAGTGCTTTATCCGATGCTACAGGAGATCGAAATGATTGAAGAACTGACGGTTATCGCACTAGAGGCTAGCGGCGCTTAACCTTCTTCAATCCTGCATTCCTATCAGCAGAAAAAAGCCCTTTTTATTAAATTCAAAAAGGGCTTTTTAATCCTTCGCTACAACTGCACAGTCATCTACAAAGACATCACGTGGATAACCGGATAGAAAAAACTTACTGCTAGGGTAGAGCGAACTATCAACATCACTTGATTGAAAAAGGCCTGTACTACAAAAGCAACAATACCCAATAACCCCAGATAAGTAACTAACATATGCCCCAGGCTAAAGTAGCCAAACCAATCACGAAACGTCTCCACTTGAGATAGGCCTGATGCCAAACACAGGGTTGCAGATAGAATAATCACCATCTCCAATTTCACTCCCCAGTTAAGATAATTAATCTCTTGCCGGCAACGTTCATAAAGTAGATGCAGCGATGGTGGCTCTAAGGTAAAGGCGTAAACAATAGCGATAAAAATGGGTAATACAGAAAGTAAAAGTAGGTAAAACCCCATGACACCCATAGTCTCTGCGGCAACTAACCCCAATAGGTCTGAAAAACCTAAAGTAGCCAGTAATGACATGATCGCTATGTTATTAGAATGAAAAAATAAGCGGGTATAAAAGCCTTTGCAGGTCACATTTAGAAAGCCATCAAAAAAGAGGTAGCTTACCAACGCAGTTAAGACTATTACACCAATGGTATCTTGGAAGTGAAGACTCGTTAGCATTTCAACACGCCTCCCTATAAAACGGTGACGTGCTAAACAAAGCTAAACAGAAAAAGATACAATCCACTTTGGATTGTATAGGTGTGGTTTTCATGCCCATTCCTTTGAACACTTAACTTATTAAAAATCCTTTTGTCCTAGTGTGCAGTTATCTGTTCACAAGATCAACACCTGTCTACTCACAATAAGCTCATCGACCTATCCAACACGTTTTTGACTATAGTGAAGAGATAAACGTATTTTCTGCTGTCTTATAGAGGTATTCCGTTGTTACGACGCCCTTTCATCTACACACTAGTGCTAACGGCTCTTTTTTGCATTAATACCGCTAAAGCAGATGCCGATACATTAGTTGTTGGCGCTGATTCTTGGCCTCCGTTCCGCTTCGTGACGCCTGAAACCGTAACTGGTATTGACCACGAGTTATGGAAAAAGCTGTCTGAACGAATAGGCTTTAAGGTCCACTACTTACGCTGTCCATGGAAACGTTGCTTGCGGATGATGAAAAATGGTCAGATCGACGCGATGAGCGGTTTAGCATGGCGCGAAGAAAGAGCTGAATACATTACCTACGCTTACCCTCACTACTACAGTTGCAGTACCCAACTCTATCTTCCTCATGGTAAGTCTCGCCGCATCAGCAAACATAGAGATATGCATGCGATGACCATTGGCATGGTGGGTGGCTCTGCTTATTACACAGAATTTGATCAAGATACAGATATCTATAAAAAAAATGTGACTCAAGAAGCTGTGCTTCCCAACCTATTGTTAGAGGGAAGAATTGATAGTTTTATCGGCACCGACTGCCAAGCAGATTATGAGCTTGCTTCACGAGGTTTAACGCCTCAAATAGATAAAGCAGTTTTTAAACCTGGAAACAGGGTCGATCTATTTATTGGCCTATCTTCAAATTCTCGTTGGGCACTACGGAAGGATGAGTTTGATCAAGCTTTAAAACAACTTCGCGAAGAAGACTTTGAAGGAAATGCACTTAAATTAATTTCCCCTTTTGCAGTTGAATAGCACTATCTACTTAAAATAAAACTTACCCCAGTTTTCTGTGGATAAGCGTGTATATTAATTTTGGACAACCGTTAAAAAGCCCATGAATAAAGGCTTATAGCGGCTTGTTTATTTTTTAACCTTGTGAATTAAGCTTTCAGTTATTACCCTTTAAATCAACACCTTAATTCAGAAAACCCACCCTTTTTTGCATCTTTTTCATAATTAATTTTCAAAATCGTGCAATCAAAACACCTACTGGTTCGTCTTTAAAGGCAGCTACACCTTAACGCCCCAAGAGCACCTGTCACTTCAAAGCAAACAACATGCTTACACCCCAGTTTTGTTGTTCAACTTGGAAAAGCTCAGCGGGGCATTTTTTTTATCTGCAAGGCTTATATAGATGAATAATACCCTTACTCACAATCGACAAAGAGACTACGATGAAGCAGCTCTATATTTACGCTTAGGTCTCGGTATTCTTTTTATTATTGGCGGCGTATCTAAACTCAGCCAGTTACTTTCCAGCACTAAACATGATGCCATCGTTGCTAATTACATGGGATCAACAGGCTATATTAATGAGCTTTTTCAACAATATCTGTTTACGGGTTTCTTAGGCGAGCTATTAACTCCATCTCTCTTTCTGACCTCACTTTCAGCTTTTGAGCTTATCTCTGGTATCGCCTTAGTCGTTGGTTTTTTAGTGAGACCTCTAGCACTTATTTATGCTTTCCTGCTTTGGAGCTTTGTATTCTCATTACCCGTCATGACGGTGCCTGACACTGAGATTGCGGTAAAAACCTATACCTCCCCGGCCATGTTTGTACAGATCAGAGATATCGCGCTTTCCGGTATGATGTTTGTGCTTTTTAATCTGGGCCCAGGTCGTTATAGCCTTGACGTTTTACATAGACAGCATGATTACGGCATCAGTTGGGATGCCCTAGGGTTACTGCTCCGCCTCTCGATTGGCATCATGTTTTTAGTCAGTGGTAGCTTCGGCGCGTTCGCAAAAGTCCCTACCTTTGCTACGTGGCAACCTCTACTGTTACTTGCGGGCCTAATTATTCTATTTGCACCACCGATATTAGTTAGAACAGCAGGTGCAGTAACCGTAGCTATTATGCTCTGGTATATGGGCTATAAGCTTAATTTTGATAAAAGCCTAATCGCTAACCTAAATAGCTTTAAACGCGAATTTGCTTTTCTTGCTGCTGGGGTTGTCTTGATTCGTTTCAGTGGTGGCGAACGTTTTGCCCTAAATGATTTGATCACACGCCTCAAAAATTCGTTTAAGAGACCATCGGAGGCAAAAATAACCGCTACCGAATGAAACTCTTCAGATAATTAGTGTTCCAAATGGCTTAGCCCATAATTATCTGATTAGGCTGCCCACACTTTATGTTTGGGCAGCCACGGTACGACTTATAAATGCTAGACAAAAATAGGCTCAACCAACTTTATCGCTATGCTTTATCCCTGACTCGAAATGAGGATCAGGCATATGACCTGCTCCAGCAGTGCGTAGAGAAATTTCTACGCACTAACTCTGCACAAATAAAGGAACCTGAAGCCTATATAAAGCGTAGCATTCGTAACGCTTTTATTGATCAATGCCGTGGGGATAACAAACTGCTTTCTTTATCTGATTTACCTGATGCAGTAGAAAAGATAAACCAAACATCATCAGACTCTTTGGAAACCTTATTTATCCAACAACGTGATGTTGAACAGCTATTAAAGCTACTAAGCGCAGAAGAAAGCGAATTACTCTATCTATGGGCAATAGAAGAGTACAGCATGACAGAAATAGCTGAGATACAGGGAGTGCCGCGAGGCACCTTGCTATCCAAAATGCACCGATTAAAAAAGCGAGTCCAACTAGAGCTAACCGAAGAGCAATGGGTTCCAAAGGAGGCGATGCAATGAAATCAACCGCACCTAAAAACTTAAAATCAGCTCTTAAAGCGCACTACCAAGATCAGTCCTTAAGTGAAGACAAGTTAGCTCAACTTCTGTCTATGCAAGAAGAGCTTAGCAACCAAGCGGATATAAATGTTGAAACCCCGAAAGCCAAAATTAGCTGGTTTGATCAATGCAAAACATGGTTTAGACTGCCGCAATTAATGGTTCCGACGTTGGCTTTAGCCTGCATTTTTATGGTTGTCAGTTTGATGCCTATGCCTATATCAGGCCCAAGTATTGTGAATGAAATTGCGGGCCATCATGAACAGCCAAGCGAAATTTCTATATACACATCTTCTATAGATGAACTTGGACAACAGCTAACCCAGCTAAGCTTTAAACTGATTTCATCAAGCAAACTTGGAAAAGATATGTGGCAGTTGATTGGCGGTAGCTACTGTTCAATTAATGGTGAAATTGCTGCTCAGTTGAAGGTGCGCAACATTGAGAACAATCAGATCTACACTTTCTACCAAGCAGAATATCCAGAGGGCCTAACCCTAGAACAGGTTGATACTCAGAATATTATTAACAACCAAGGAACAGCTGTTACTCTCTGGCAAGAAGGCGGCTTATTACTGGGTATTGCACACACCACAGAATAAACCACACCCATTATGCTTTAGCGCATTGGTTTAGCGGTAAAGCTTCTCTGCCCAGCGTGTAAGCCCAGCTGTCACGCTACCAAAGTGATCGCCATCGACAACGTCTATATCACCCAATAAAGATGCAATTGCCTGCCGGACAGCAGGCGATTTTGTCGTACCGCCTGTCACATAAACCAGCTCAGGTGTGCAGCCGGCTTGTTTAATCACTTCACTCATCAGATCTACAATCTTAGATACTGGGCGCTCTATTGCCGACTCATACACTTCACGACTGATTGACTGAGACAATTCCTTATCAAGGTAGCTTAGATCCGAAATAACTTGCTCCTGATCAGACAAAGAGATCTTTGCCAGCTCAGCACTACGCACTAACTGATAGCTTTGTTTCTGTTCTTGCAGCTGAATTAAGCGCGCTACTTTTTCAGGCTCCGCTGCATCACGCTGCATTTGCTCCATCATTTCGATCGAAGCTAAGCTATTGAATTCGACCTGCGAGGGAATGTCATTTACAGATACGGCATTCCAGTAGGACTGAGAGGGAATAGGTAACCCATTTTTCAATTTCCCTCCCATGCCTAGAACTGGCGTTAATCCGTAGTAAGCTAGGTGAATATCAAGGTCATTTCCCCCTACCCTAGCACCACTATGACCAAGGAAGTCAGCTGAACGTTCTGGCTTATCGCGATAGCTCGGGCCCATTTTGACAATAGAACAGTCACTGGTACCACCACCGACATCGACAACTAAAACGACTTTGTCTTCCTCTAACCCCGCTTCAAAATCAATTCCGGCTGCTAAGGGCTCATACAGAAGCTCAACGTCGACAAAACCAGCTCTCTCAGCAGCACATTTCAATATACGACAAGCCTGCTGATTAGCCTCTTCCCCTCCACTACCTTGGAAGTTAACCGGACGCCCTATTACCGTTTGGGTGATCGAATCACCCAGTGATTTTTCTGCCGCCTGCTTTATCTGGAACATCATGGCTGTGACGACATCTTCAAAAAATGCCAAATGCTGGGTTTGTAAGCCACTCGCGCCTAAAAAGGATTTTGGAGATTTAACAAAATAGCCTTCTTCTGGCAGATCGATATATTGTTCAATTGCTTCCTCGCCAATAAAGAGAGTCTGCTCATCAGATAAAACGCCTAGAGACAAACGAGACGCAGACGCCTGCCTTAATTGGAGACTTCTCTCTTTTAGATAAGTATCACGAATCTTAGGATTACTAATTTGACGCGCAACACCCTCGCAGATTAATTCGCGAGAGAGTGCATATAGAGTAGAAGGTACATATTTCTGCTGCTGATAAAGTGACAATAACTGCACACTATTATCTGCTTTCAGAACGCCCATGGCACAATTTGAACTACCGTAATCAAAACCAGCAATCATGCTTTCGATCTTATTTCTTCAGAAAAAGGGCGCGCAAAATAACACTTTTTAACGCCCTTGATAAGCACCAAATTCCTCTATAAATAATCCTCAAGTTAAGCATGCCACTTGTAAGAAAATAACAATCGTTTTTTAACTTTCCAGCCTTTGGATAACCTTAAGCTACAAAGGGCAAGAAGAGAGTAGGTACTTACATAACACGCCCAATACACTTGTGAACAAACTTCCAAAAATAGAGCGCTTATCGTTGATAAAGCCGATTACTAGTTTCTCCCCACAAACTGTGGATAAGCTTGTTAACTAATTATGGACATCCTCCATAAAGCCCATGATTATTAGCCTGTAGAGAATTGATCATATTTCAACCTTGTAGAATAAGGATCAAAGCGATCGGTAATATCAACATTTTTGTAAAATTTTTTCTTACTCAAAAATCCTGTATAAAAATCAACCAGTCAAGCCCTAACAGTAAAAAAATCCATCCACGCAAGCTGTGGATAAAACTGTTAGTTAATTCTGCGTATCCCTCTCAAAGCCCATTGTTGCGGGGATATAAAAATCTGGTTGTTTTTTACACCGTAAAAATTTTTTTTCTTACTAATTGATTTTGCACAGCATAAACTCCTCGCTATATTAAATTTGTCCATAACAACGGGTA
This sequence comes from Neptuniibacter sp. QD57_21, assembly GCF_047778075.1. GTDB lineage: Bacteria > Pseudomonadota > Gammaproteobacteria > Pseudomonadales > Balneatricaceae > Neptuniibacter. The sequence goes on from NZ_CP180549.1 coordinate 3,110,556, forward strand.
TTGCTTTTCTGATGTCACTCACACTTTTGTCCCTGTTTATTCCGACCTTCTTTTTTGTCTCCATTACACCCGGAATGTGTATGACCTTGGCATTGAGTCTAGGTATCTCTATTGGCGTCAAACGTAGCTTGCATATGATGTGGGGAGAGTTAATTGGAGTTGGTTTGGTGGCCGCGTCCGCAGCTTTAGGTGTCGCGGCAATAATGCTGAACTACCCAGAAGTGTTCACTATTCTAAAGTGGGGCGGTGGCGCTTACCTTTGTTGGCTAGGTTATGAGATGTTTTGTTCTAGAGGCAAGCTAGTCATTACCGAGCCTGGTGAACAAAAACAAGAAGTTTCAGGATTACAGCTAGCAACAAATGGTTTTCTTACTGCCGTTGCGAATCCAAAGGGCTGGGCATTTTTTGTCACCCTTTTGCCTCCCTTCATTGATGCCGATCTACCTATGGCGCCGCAATTAGCCATACTGGTTGCTTTGATTCTTTTACTTGAATTCATTTGCCTGCTTATCTACGCCAGTGGCGGTAAACTACTAAAGCACCTTTTAATGGAACGCAACAACGTTCGCCTTATGAATCGAATCGCCGGAAGCCTAATGATTTTGGTTGGTTTGTGGTTAGCTTTAGGAAAGTAATAAAAAACCCCACCAGCTCAGCTGGCGGGGTCTGGTTACGTTTCCTTAGAAGGGATGGACATAAGTCCTAGAAGCGTAAAACAGTTTTCGGCAGGCCTCCTATAAGATCAACCCTGCACTGGTATATGATCATCAGAATTTAAACTTGGCACCCAACACAACCGAGCGACCCGGCTCATTCAAAGTAATATCTGATCCGAACTCATGTCCATACGATGCACGATCTGAATAATCTTCATCAAACATATTATTTACAGATGCACGTAACGTGAGGTTCTTGATTGCCTGAGGAGCGTATTCAACAAATGAATTGGCAACGGTGTAGCTAGGAAAAGCCCCTGGTATCGTATTTGTACCATCATGCCCATCCATCGAGTAATAGTGCTGTACGTCAGCGCCAAAGGTTGTGTTCACGCTATCAATAGACTGAACAAAATCAACTTTCAGCGATCGGCCAATGGCAGTTCCGATATAATATGAAGATGTAGATTCTTCGATACCATTAATTTCTGTATCGATATCAACATAGGTTAAACGTACAGATCCAGACTGCCATTCATAACGACCAGTCAATTCAAAACCGTCAGTTTCTACATCACTGTAAACATCAGGACCGCCAGCGTATTCTTCATCACGAATATCGTCAATATCAGTCTTAAAGAGCTTAACGCCAACTGTTAAACCGGATAATGACGCATTTAGAGCCTCGCCATTGACGTTAAGACCTACATAGCCGTTATCTGCTTCAGATTCTTTAAAACCACCAGAGTAATCCCAGCTAGGATTACCAATGTATGGCTCCATTAGCTGTACCCCACCAAATACATGGGAATAACCTGCACTGAGAGTAACAAATGAAGTTAGATCATACTCACCAGAGATATTACCGGAAACACCATCACTATCATGAACTGATCCATCTATACCTTTGATTTCATGATCATCAAAACGTGCACCAAAAGATACACGGCTGCGCTCTGTCGGAGTCAGTCGCGCCTGAGCGAACACACCTATATTTTGTGCTTCTTCCTCAAAAGTCGCCCAACCAGGAAAAATACCTTTACTCGTATCATCAAAGAAATCTACACCGGCATCGACCGTCCCTGTTCCCAATACAAATGTATTGGCAATTACACCATTTAAACTTTCGTACTCACCAAACGTTGTATAAGGAGCTCCTGTCGGTATCCAATCAAGTTTAGTCTCAGAGCGCGCAACTTTGATATATGGGTTAATTAAACCTTCAGGTGTTTCATCTTTAACCGAGAACACTAGCGTTTTTCGATCTAGGTTGTTGTTTTCTGACAAAACACCACTATTGAAATTTGCCCTTCCTGGACGATTTCCATCATCTTCAACAGCTTCATAAGATAGTTTTGTACGGTAACCACTTTCATGCAGATAGCCAATTTTAATTAGACCCGTTTTTAACGCTGACTCAGAGCCCACGACTACATCATTATTACCGTCTTCAAAGTCGTTGCCGCTTGCCTTTTTGGCATAACCGAGTACTTCAAAACCACCTGAACGGCCATATAACGAGATATGTCTATCAAATGTATCGCCATTAGTATTGTATTCAAGGCCAACAGATCCACCAAAGTTATCGCCATCTTCCAATAAGTCGGAGACATCTTTGGTCTCATAAGCAAGAGACCCGCCTAATGCACCCGGCCCCGCATCCGCAGGCGCAACACCGGCATCAACACTTACAGCTTTCAACAATTCAGGATCGATGATGTTAGTGCCTGAATGGTGGAAGAGCTTATTATTTTGACGTGCGCCATCGATAGTCACAGCTAGGTTTGTCTCTTCAATACCGTGGACATATACCTTTTGTGACGCAGAAATTGAGCTACCTACCTGTACACTTGGTGTATTTCTAAATAGGTCCTGCAAATCATTCGGGTTCAGTTGTTGTATTTCTTCTAGGCCAAGTCGATCTTCACCAACATCCGTAGCCACACCCTCTACTTGAATTGTTTCCAGACGATCAACACCTTTCGCAGACTCGTCTTGAGCGGCAGCGGTTTGGCTGGATATTGCATAACCAATCAGTAAAGACAATGTAGCTCGTCTTTGGTTTTTCTGTGAAATCATTTAATTCCTACCTACATTAAACTTATCAAACTAAAGCTGAGAGTGAACATAGCCAAAATTTTGCGCGTCACAATAACTACAAATAATAACCATTTACAATTACGATCTATTATCAATAGCTGTAAAATAATTGTCACAACGTTTACATTTGTTACGTACAGAAGGGTTTCTCAGGTGAAATATTTCAAGATCAGTAAGTTTATCGTTCCACTAGATAAAGGAATTAATCCCTAGAACTTTACGTTATCCATAGGTTTAGAGAAGGAGGAAAATCAGGTTCTATATGGACGAATCCAGTGTTCACAGAAAACCAAGATCCCCTCCACAATGATCAGCTAAACAGGCAGCTAAAGAAGAAACAAAGCGAGTTGAATTTATCTTATCCAACTCCCCCCTTATACCGGTAATATTATTCTTATCTGTAAACCACCGCTGACCAAATTTGACGCTTTAATTGAGCCAGAAACGGCCTCAATCTGTCTTTTAGCTAATGCCAACCCAAGCCCAAATCCACCCGAGTCAGCACCTCGTGATTTTTCAACTCTATAGAACGGCTGAAAGATTTTTTCGAGTGATTCTTCCGGAACTCCAGGCCCCTGGTCACAGATTGTAAGTAAGTACTCATCATCCTGAATACTCAGTTGAATACTGACCTCTCCACCCTGAGGTGTATAGCGTAGAGCATTGCGAATAACATTCTCTATCGACTGCCCAAGAATTCGGTGACTAGAGGAATCAAGTGGCGCGCTCTCAGGCATACAACTAACGAGCTTACGATCAGGATATTCGAAACGGGCGTCATCGATAATGCTATCTAGCAGGTCCACCAGATCAAGATATTCACCTTTGATCTGAGGCTTCTCGGTATCCATCCACGCAAGCGTCAAAGCATCTTCGGTCATTTCACGCATTTGCGCGACTTCACGCTGAATACGCTCGATATTCTCTTGGCAGTTCTTTTCGCTGATACTGCTAAGCGCCATTTCAATACGTGTGATGGGTGTACGCAACTCATGAGAAAGGTCAGCAATTAGCTGTCTTTGGGTAACGATCAACCCGCCCGTGTGTTCCGCCATGGTATCGAAAGTTCTGGCTAACGAAGCCAACTCATCATTACGTGCCCCCAGTGATTGACTCACGCGGGCATCATAATTTCCTTCGTTGAACTGACGAGTCGCTTTTTCCAGTTTCTGAATAGGCGTTACCAAGTGTCGATATAGCATCAAACACACCAATGCCAAAACCACAAAAGGCAGAGCAATCTGTAACAACAATTGAGCAGGTTTTAAAAAACCACCCGGCCTCATACGTTGTGGCAATCGGACCAAAAAGTGCGTGTGACCATCAATAAATGGGAGCTCCATAATCGGGTTATAGGCATAGTAAAGGTGGATCATATATTCGACATTTCGGCCAAGCCGCAGACTGCCAGTGTAATAGTCATCCATGTAGTTACCGGCCAGTAAGGTCAAATCAGATCCGGCAATTGCAACCCATGTATCCTCACGCTTTTCCAGATCGTCAATCCATTGATCAAGTAACTGCATTTCACCTGCTTTATAGATTTCCTCGGCTTCAGTTGCCCAAGACTTCATCTCTAGCTGGTGCTTTTCGGCGATTAGGCTCATACGTTGCTCGGTATGATTTGCAAGCCAATCGATCGCTCCATATAAAGCAACGGTACCTGCTACTAGAATAGCGAAAAGTTTCCAAAACAAACGCCGTTTCATTTAAAGCAGTACCCTTCACCATGTACCGTTTCTAAAGCTGAGACATCAATACTTCGTTGTGAAAGTTTGCGCCTTATTCGACTCACGTGCATATCTAAACTACGGTCGTATCGGCTGTATTCTTTGTTAAGAACGGACTGGTAAAGGTGCGGTTTACTAAGCACTTCACCACTTTGTTTTACTAACGCCCATAACACTTTAAATTCGATAGGGGTGAGGACGACCTCTAGATCATCAAGATGAACACGATTCTGTTTCCGGTCTAAGTGGAAGAAAGGTGTTTTAATAACATCTTGCTCGATCTGACTTTCTACCAAATATCGCGTACGACGCAAAATGGCTTCGATACGTAATAAGAGCTCAGTAATATTGAAAGGCTTAGCTAGGTAATCATCCGCACCATTGCTATAACCTGTAATACGTTCCTCTTCCGCTCCACATGCAGTCAGCATCATCACGGGGGTTTCGCGCTTTTGTCTCAATTTACTTAAAAGTGAAAAGCCATCTAATCCTGGCAAAAGTACATCCAACAAGATGAGGTCATAGGTTTTACTCAATGCGGAAACCAATCCCTGACGTCCTTCAAAACGTTGATCCGTTTCGTAACCCTGCTCTTCTAGGAGCGAGGTGATCTGATTATTTAACGTACGATCATCTTCAATAATTAAGATCTTTGCCGTTGAAGCAACACCGTCAGCCATAGTTACTACCTGATTAAATGGTAATCAATTACATTTACAAATGGAGTTTATTTCAGCACGTTCAAAAATGCAATTTCCTATAGCGTTCCCATAATCGGCAACTAAACTTATACAACAAAGTCTCTTATGGGAGGAATAAGCATGTCCGTATCAGCCACACTCTGTAGTTTTTTAGAAAATCAGGGCTGCAGTTATGACACAATCAAACACGACTACTCTTTTACTTCTCTCGATAGTGCGCATAGGGCTTCAATACCGGTAACACAGATGGCCAAAGCGGTTGTCATTCATCAGAAAAACAGGTTCACCCTTGCTGCCGTTCCTGCGATGAACAAAGTTATGCTGCCTCAATTGGCTGCAATTACCGGCTCTCCAGCCAGATTAGCAAAAGAAGCTGAAATAAAGCGTATATTTGGAGATTGTGAAGAAGGTGCTATTCCTGCTATCGGACAGGCCTACGGGCTCGAAGTGGTTTGGGATGACCGCTTAGCCGACGCAGATGATATCTACATCGAAGCGGGCGATCATCAAAACTTAATCCACCTAAAACGGCAACAATTCCAAAATTTAATGAGAAACAAGCAACACGGTGAAATCAGCTGCGCGCCTGAGGAGCTTTATGATCTAAACCATTATTAAAATACACCTCATTACATTAACCACCTTGAATATAAGTATTCAGGATTGGATTTTAGGTGCAAAAAAATCCAATTCACAGATTAAATTCAAAGCTACAGTTAAACGTAGTTAGATGGATTAAGCTAAATTTTGTAAGGAGGATTTCCATTTTTTAGTTGAGGGCATACCCAATGTATACCGCTCAGACCAAGTCCTTCGGAACGTATATCCTTTGTTGTTTAATTTCCATTTTGTTATTGAGCCTATCGACAAACGCACATTCTGGAAAGAACTTAAAAGGTAATGGTTTCCCCGCAGGCTTTCATTTCAATTTAAACTTACTTGGCAAAAAAACTCAGGCCCCCGGTGTATTCAATTGCCCTAGTGAGGCCGACTATCGCTGCCAAACAGATGATTTAGGTTTCATTCCATGTGACCCAAATATTGAAGAATGCATTCTAGTAACAGATGATTCGAATACGCAATTTTATTGCCATGAAGACCCATCCCAAAATGTAGTTTTTATTCCTCGATATGATGTCAATACCAATGCAGATACGAGTGTAGCCATTCAATCTGGTAACACTAAAGGAGGTAAAAATAAGTCAGCGCCAGCATCGGATTTAGATGGAGATGGAATTCCTGACCTAAAAGTCACAGATTGGTGTACCGAATCATTTCCAGATAGCGATGGAGCCGATGGAGCGATTGTCACCCTACCTCCCTACGACCATGGCTATGCAGTATTTGCCAGAGTTACAGGCAAACCCTGTAACAATATTAATGAAGATGGCGAGTGTGAGACAGGTACGTTATTTACCAATAGCTTTGGCTTTGTTGTAGATGACCAAGGTAATGACTTATTAGCCTTAGGTTTCGTGGATGGATCTGGCACTTGGCAGAACTTTAATCTTACCCGTGAAGAAGACGGTACAAAAACCAAAGGACCGGGTGGTAAAGGTGTAAAAAATGCGACAGACATTACCAGCGCTTTCACCTTCACTGGTTCCGTTTGTTACATATCCCCTGGTGACCAACGCTATTTCTGCGGTGAAGAGATAACAGACTCCGAACTTCCAGAAAATAGTGTCGATTCAGATAACGATGGCACAACCGATTATTGGCTGCCATTGGAAGCGTGGTTCTGGGATGATCCTGATGATAACGGCGATGGTTTAGCTACCGTAGATGTTGGTGATAATGGTGAGGATGATTGGGCCGATGTCACTACAAACCTCTTAGAAACCTATATGCTAACAGCCTATACAACTACGCAAGAGTGTTCTGTTAATGCTTACTGTTACGACACAGCTAACGACAACTATGCACTCATCAGTTCAACTGATGAATACAATGCCTGCATCGCCACAGTAGAAGCTGACATCGCTAGCGGTGCTGTTCCCAGTATTGGCTACTTTGAACAATGGAGCGATCCGAATAAATTGGTAGTCGATGCGCCTGCGGTAGGCACATGTAAAAGCTGGGAGAACGAATGGATTTTTAATATTGCTGATTTCGTAGAGTATATCTGGGGAATAGACAATAACGGTTCATATAATATCCAAGTCAGATTCTACCCTTATGATGATGTCTGCGATCAACTACCTGGAGGCTGTAGCAATTAGTTTTTCACGCCAATAAAAAAAGCCTGTTAATGCAGGCTTTTTTTATTGTTAGCAGATTAACAAATCAACCACCGCATTTTCTCCAGCCACCTTTACATTCTCCATCACCTCCTCCAGATCCTCCGCCTGAAGTAGTGACTTCAACTGAATTACTTAAAACCCATGAAGATGCTCCAGCGCTATTTCTAGCGAGGATCCGATATACATAAGTGCCACTATCCAAGCCATCATCAGTATACGACGTAGCCGTGCCATCAGGTGTAGCTACAGCGCTGAAACCACCGAGTTTACCGCGTTTATTTTGTTTACTACGCTCAATCGCATAACTGGTTACAGTACCTTGCGATGGAGGATTCCAAGTAAGCTGGACAGCACTTGTATTAGAATCGAAACTTGCAGAAAACTGTTCAGGTGAGCCCGGCTTTGTTTCTGGAGGCTCGTTATTTCCAGCTCCAATTGCACCTAATGCGTCGTACACTTGAATCAGGCCGTGACCAAAAACACTATCCCAGCCTGGACTACCTAAATCTGAAGCTGTAGTTTCAAGCGCAGTCTGAACCTCATAACGATCTAAGCTTTCATTCTTAGATAAAAGAATGGCTGCTGCAGCTGCAGCATGGGGAGCCGCCATCGAAGTACCCTGAAAAAGATAATATCCCCAACTACTTTGTCCTTGGGACCAAAGATAAGTTTCTTGGGCGACACCATCGCCAAAATTATCATTAGGAATATGAAGGTTTTGGGATGTGTTACCACCTGGCGCCACTATATCTAATTTAGGACCTTGATTTGAGTAGGGAGCAATCCCATCGACATCAGTAGCACCCACAGCTAAAGTTTCTGGATGACTTGCAGGATAACTAATCCCATTTGTGGAGCTATCGTTACCTGATGCAACAACAATAGTCACACTGGTATCGGAATTAGTCAGTGTTGAATAAGATGGATAGTTAACGAATTGTTCCAGCGCATAATCAGCAGGGTAACCAAGACTCATATTAATTACTTGAGCGCCATTATTAATAGCCCAAGCGATACCCTCAGCAATATCAGCATCCGTACCCGACCCGTTGTCATCCAAGACTTTTACTGGAAGAATACATGCACCATGAGCAAGCCCTGCTACACCAACCCCGTTATTTGTACTCTGAGCAACCGTGCCGCTAACATGGGTGCCGTGTCCATCACCATCTGCAACATTGGCACTGCCATCAATCGCATTGTATCCAGGTAAAACACAATCTATTCCGTCAGGGCCACCTGACTGTAAACCGGTATCTAATACAGCAACATTCACACCAGCACCATCATAAATCGCCCACGCTTGTTCAGCCTGAACAGCGCCAAAGTGCCATTGGTAGCCATACAAAGGGTCATTAGGTGCGAACTTTCGAGCAATATAGTTTCGGCTGGCTTTACGCCCTTTTTTTCTTAAAGCTAAGGTCTGTGATAGCTCTTTGCCGGGGGACACTTTAAGAATAGTAAGATCAGCATTCGGTAAATACTTAAGAATCTCATACCCTTCGGATGCAAAAACCTCTCCTTTTACCACTACCTCTCCCGGTCGGAACTTTATTTCTGCCATAGCCGTGCCTGCTGCAAGAGTACAGGACATTGCCATGCAGAGTAGTTTTACTGACGCTCTCATAACCAACCTACCTTGTCATTATCAAGTGATAAACAGATATCAGGCAGTGCAACTACAGTTGGCTCAAATCCGTGCCACCAAACTGACTACTCAGGAGCAAGCTTCATTTGCTTGAAGTACAAACACTATAAAACCCGACGCTTACTTTAAGTCTAGTAAGCTATCGGGAGGTCGCCAGTTAGCAAAATTCAAGTACATGTAGAGAAAATGAAGGGGATTTATAGACAAATTAGGGTGGTGAAACACACAGGCTACAGATCAGAGTGAAGTTAATGCATCAACCATACGAAGATTGAATCGCCCTTGTTGATCTTTTACATAATCGACAGGCGCAATGGTTCTCTCAAATCTCTCAATGATTTCAACTAGGTTATAACCATTTTGAGGCGCTACTCGAAGAAGAGGCAAGTTTACATCGTGACAGATCTCTTCTAGAAAAAGATCTTGTTTCTTGAACTGTTTCTTATCATAAGCGTGGTCATCCAACTCAACAGCACACACTACACGGTTGCTCGCTGGATCAGAAACAATGTAATCAAACTGACGATGCCTAATTTTTTTTAATGCTTTTCTCTTGGCACGGTCAGACTGTTCGGGCAAAGCTTCCAAAACTTCAGGCATAGGTACTTTGCAATGAACCTGATAGTGGCCACCGACGGCTTTTTCTAAAACCGATGTAAACATACGCTCTGTATGTGAAAGAGAGGAATCTAGCGTTTTAGATCTTTTTGCACGAATAATCACGACTAAAAGCAGTACACAAACAGCTGCTCCACTCGCAATATAAATCCACAATTTATCGTCCACAATAACGCCCCACCCCCGTTTGAAGGCGCAATATTACCGAGAGTGAAAGCGGAAAGCATCTGAATTTTAAGTTCTAAAATAATTTCAGTGCCAAAGTATAAAAAGCTACCCAAATAAGAGTTTATAAGGTCTACAAATTAGAAGGTTATTGATAGCTAAAAGTCGGTGGAGATTGCAGATATTGTTCAATTTGCGGAGGCATAGGTAGTGGTTGTTTATCGGTCCATAGGTGTAATTCTAGGGAGTGCAAAACCGTGTAATCGTATGGGTAATGACCAACATAACCCTTTTCGCGTAAACCAAGTGTTCCCAACACAGTGACCATGCGCCCAGGTCGGTAAACAAATGGGTCTATAAAGTCACCTACATAGATTCGAAATCTACCTAAGCTTTCTTGATTGATTTGAGGCCGCCCCTGATCATTAAGAGGAAAATATATTATCTCTATCTGAGTGCGATCAGTGAAATTCGCTGTATTAGCGATCACGCCTCCCCAAAGCGCTTGGACATTGGTGGGTTCTAAATCCATATCCCCCACTTCATCAAACGGGAGCAGTTCGACTTTTTCTGCGATCTGGAATTTCTCCGGCAAGCTATTACAGCCGAGAAGAAACAAACTGATAAAGGTAGCAACAATAATTTTTGGCATTTTCCCTGACCAAATATAAGGGTACTGCCTAAAGCATAGGACAAAATATCTAAATTGCGCCTACAATTTTGTTTAACTTTTTGAGCGAACGAAATAATTCTGAAAATAAATAAGAAGATAGCGCACAGCTGGCGAGCTCGCTAGGACAAGCAAACTTACGGCAAAAAACGTCAAACCGAATATTCTTGCCAAGTAAGATAGAGCCTCAGGTCTAACTCTAATCGGTGGTAATCAGCTTCCATATACTGACATAACTGATAGAACGATTTGTTATGATCTAACTCTTTCAGATGTGCTAATTCGTGGACAACAATCATCCGCAAAAAGGCTTCAGGTAATTGTTTGAATCGCGTATCGATCAGGATCTCTTTTTTAGATTTCAGTTTATTCCCTTGGATACGAGATACGCGACTATGCGTACCTAAAGCATTCATCGCTGCAACTTTATCGCTGTATTGAACTTTGCTGACAGGTGCCGATTTTCGCATATAGCGATTTTTCAGATCCATCGTATATTCATACAGCGCTTTGTTACTTTGCACCGAATGTTGATCTGGATATTTTTTCTGAAGAAGAGGCCCTAAAGTTTCATCTTGCAACATGGCTAAAGCTTGCTGCTTTAAAGACTCGGGATAATGATTAATATATTTTAGTGCTGTCATAATGAAACGGGACCAGCTTGGCCGATCCCGCTAGATATCAATTACAATTTACGGATCAGTAGCGTCATGCCTTCGCTGGCATAAACCTCTATTTTAGTTCCCGCTTCCAAATCATCTTCAGCAGCAACCTTCCAAAAAGTATCACCGATCTGAATTCGACCTAAGCCATTTTCAACGTCATCAACTAATGTCAGTTTTCGTCCAATCAATTGAGCCGCTCGATCATTGATCATGCCTGCTTCATCATCATTGTTTTGGCAACGAAAGAACTTCCAGAAAATAACCGAAGCAACAACTGAGAAGAGCGCAAACAAGAGGAATTGATGCTGCCAATCATTTAGCACACCAATCGCCATCAATGCAGCAACTGCAAAAGCAGATAGAGAGACACCGATCATAAATCCCGCGGCACCTAAGGCTTCACCACCTAAAAGCACCAACGCTAGAATAATCCAATGCCAGTAAGTAATTGATTCGAGTAGTTCTAACATTTACGAACCTATCTTAGTTTCTTTTAACAGCTCGCTAATTCCAGCAACGGAGCCAATAACACTGCTTGCTTCTAGAGGCATCATCACGACTTTAGCATTTTCGCCTGCACCAATATTTTGCAGAGCTTCAGTATATTTTTGAGCAACAAAATAGTTCAGAGCTTGCGGGTTACCTTGTGAAATTGCTTCCGAAACCACTTTGGTTGCACGCGCTTCTGCCATCGCTAAACGCTCTCGCGATTCAGCCTCTCTAAATGCTGCTTCTTTTTCACCTTCTGCTGTTAAAATTGCAGCTTGCTTTTCACCTTCAGCAACTTTGATCGCTGCTTCTCTTTCACCTTCCGCCGTTAAAATCGCAGCACGTTTTTCACGCTCAGCTTTCATCTGGTTTGCCATCGCTTCAACAAGATCAGCCGGAGGCGAGATATCACGAATTTCCACACGGGTAACTTTAACGCCCCATGGATCTGTCGCTTCATCAACTTTGCTTAACAGTTGGCTATTAATGTTATCTCGGTTGGATAACATCTCGTCCAACTCCATCGAACCTAAAACCGCACGGATATTAGTCATTACCAAATTCTGCATCGCGCGATAAAGATCGTTAACTTCGTAACTCGCTTTAGATGCATCCAACACCTGATAGAAACAAACAGCATCGGTAGTTACTTGCGCGTTGTCAGAACTGATCACTTCTTGAGGCGGTACATCCAGTACTTGCTCCATCATGTTTTGCTTAGCGCCAATCTGATCAACAAAAGGAATAATCAGATTCAAACCTGGTGTAAGAGTTTTGGTAAAACGTCCAAAACGTTCTGTTGTCCAGTTATACCCCTGAGGAACCATCTTGACCCCAGAAAAAATAAAAATTAATGCGAGAACAACCACTACCGCAGCGGTAATTTCAAACCCAAACATCACAATCTCCTTTAGTAAAGTTGGGAGGAGGTATTCATATTAATACTGATCGGGAAGAACTGAAATGGCTTAACTAAATTAAGCGTGAGGTAACGGCAAGCAATCAATAAGAAATATTAAACGCTTTTTTGGGGAAGAAAGAACAATCTGTAGAAAAAGGATTATTCCTCTTCTGTCTGTTCATGCTCGGCGAGGAACCCGCGAATAAAACGACGAACTTCACGTGCAGCACTCGTATCTAGCTCTTCACACAACGCAACAAAATCATCGCGCTCGACATCGTTAATGCGAATAACTAGTTGGCTGTTTTTCTTTTTAGCCTTAGATTTCTTTTTAGACTTCATCATTTTTCAACTCTAAATCGTCAACTGACTGCAAGAATACAGCAATTATCCCCTTACCCCAACGTACATCTTAAGAATATCTTAGGTATATACAATTTAATTTCTATCAGCCTTAAAAGTTAACCTAAAACGAAAACTTTAATCATTTAATATCAAAGGGATAAATGTATTTCTTTGATCCTCAACAACTCAGCTCTAGACAAAAGTAAACGACTGTTTAAAATCCAAACCCATCACTACAAAAAAATAAGGATATTTACCCATGAAAAAATTAGTAGCCATCGCATCACTTACACTTTTCAGCACCGTTGTTTCAGCAGACTGGACGCTAAGCCAACAAGATTCTGACTTCAGTTTCTCATCCATCAAGAAAGCTAAAGTGCTAGAAAACCACAGTTTTAAACAGTTTAGCGGCGGCATCGATGCTGCCGGCAAAGCAACGCTAAATCTTGACCTTGCATCTGTAACTACAGGTATCGAGATCCGTGACGAGCGTATGCAAAACATGCTGTTCGAAACTGGCAAATTTGCTCAGGCCAACTTTACGGCTCAAGTAGATGTAAACCAAATTGAGAAACAAGCCGTTGGTTCCATCCAGCCGCAGACTATCACTGGCACATTAAGCCTTCACGGTGTTGAAAAAGAGATTACCGCTCAAGTGAATGTCGTTAAGCTAGCTGACAACAAAGTATTGGTTAGCACAGCTCAACCCATCACAATTAACGCTGCGGATTTTGCGCTAGATACTGGTGTAACTGCACTTAAAGAGATCGCAAAATTACCATCTATCTCTTTCGCAGTACCGGTTAGCTTTAACCTAGCTTTCATTAAGTAAAACACGCTTAAGGTTATTAAACCCAGGTACATTTACCTGGGTTTCTTTCTTTTCCAAGTTCCCTTGCGACGCTACGTTCTAAATCACCCCTTGTGATAAACTGCGGCCTGTAATTTTCGAATCAGTTTTGGGCCCGTATGAATACCTTCGAAACCCCTTTCGGTCAATTTTCTCTATCTCGTTATCCTCGTCGTAAAAACGAACAGCTACGTGCGTGGGACGCTGCTGATGAGTACCTATTAAATCAGATTGATCAGGAAGAGATCCTTGCAAACCCAAAACGTATCTTGATTATTAATGATCAATTTGGCGGTTTATCAATCGTGTTAAATGACCAAGCGCCAACAGTGGTCAGCGATTCTTGGTTGGCCCATGCCGGTATTAAACACAATGCAGCGGATAACGAGATTGGTGCGGAAGCCATAACCCTATGTAACAGTTTGGATTACCCCACCGAACCATTTGATCTAGTGCTGATTAAAATTCCAAAAAGCTTAGCAATGCTGGAAGACCAACTGATCCGCTTACGTCCCTTATTAACAGCAGAAACTAAAGTAATCGGCGGCGGTATGGTTAAATCTATTCATACATCAACGCTAAAACTGTTCGAAAAGTATTTAGGCCCTACAAAAACCTCGTTGGCAAAGAAGAAAGCAAGACTGATATTTCCAGAGATCGATCTGAATCAACCGCAATTAGAATCGCCCTACCCATCCGATTATATTTTGGAGAACACGCAGCATAAGATCATCAACCATGCTGGCGTATTTTCCCGTGACAGTTTGGATATCGGCACCCGCTTTTTCCTTCAACACCTGCCTGATACAGATTCATTCGAAGATATAATCGATCTTGGTTGTGGCAATGGGGTTGTAGGCTTAATTGCAGCAGAAAAGAATCCGTCTGCGGCTGTTCACTTTGTGGATGAATCATTTATGGCAGTCGCTTCTGCCGAAGCTAATTTCAGAGAAGCCTTTGGCGACAGTCGAAAAGCAACTTTCCAAGCAACCGATTGCCTAGCTGGTATTCAGAAGAATAGTTGTGACTTGGTGTTAAACAATCCACCTTTCCACCAGCAAAATGTGGTCGGAGATTTTATTGCTCAGCAAATGTTCCGAGAGTCTCATAAAGTCTTACGATCGGGTGGTGAGTTATGGGTAATCGGCAACCGTCATCTTGGCTACCATGTAGCACTCAAAAAGATTTTTAAAAATTGTGAGACTATCGCTAACAATAAGAAGTTTGTCATCTTGAAAGCGATTAAACGTTAAGCTTATTTAAAATTCAGGGAAATAATTCCCGCAGTGAGGACGCCTATGTTTATTGCATTATCCCTCCATATTTTAGCTGCAGTTATTTGGGTAGGCGGTATGTTTTTCGCCTATGTTTGTTTACGACCAGTTGCAGCCGAACAACTTGAACCTCCTGCTCGGTTAGCACTCTGGCAGCAAGTATTTACTCGTTTTTTTACTTGGGTATGGGCAACAATTCTGCTTTTGATCATCAGTGGTCACAGCATGATTGCTATCTATGGTGGGTTTAAAAGCGTTGGTATGCATGTCCACATTATGCTGCTGAGCGGTTATACCATGATGGCAATATTCGGACATCTGTATTTCAGTCCGTATAAAAAACTGAGTCTGGCGGTAAAAGAAAACCGTTGGCCCGATGCCGGTGAACAGTTAAATAAGATCAGAAGGATTGTCGCGATTAATCTAATTTTAGGTATAGCTACAGTGGTTGTTGCTAGTGGCGGAAAGTTTCTTTTCTAAAATAGTTCCTTTTCTAAAATAGTTTCTTCGAGCAAATTCAAGCAGAAGCACGGATAAGCGTGCTCCTGCATTTTCTATAATTTGTTATTCCCAGAGCTTGATTAGGCCTGAAGGCTCATGGGCATAGGTATATATTCACCTATTTCATCAGGTTCTGCATCAAGAACCGCTTCCCAACCTTCTTCGCCCGGTTTCATTTCATCAGGTAAGCCCCAAAGTTCACCGCACCAAAAAGCAGCGATCCAGCGCTTGCCATAACGAACTTTATAAAACCCAGGTTCTCTATTCTCATTCACGATCCATCTCCTTTTTATTTTTATTAAGGCAGAATCCATCTTCTCTAACCACAATGACGATATCCGTTTAATCAATCGTCATAAGCAGTTTTATTTGGATCGCCCCAGAGAATTTACGAAGCTAACTCAAGTAAATAAAACTGAGTACAGCCGAAGCTCCTTTCTCTATATTTATTGTTTTTTATCTCTATAACTTCTTATAAATATTTTGCGCATATAACGTAAAGTTAGAGTGTACACAAAATAACCAGACAATAAACAGGGTTTAGCCGAAGGTGTAATACTGAGAGGTCGGACAAAAATGAAACAAACTGAATTTATTTCAGGCATTAAAAAAGACCACCTAAGTGATCTTTTTTAACAAGATAAAAGCTGACAACTTTGAGGAAGGTGACAAACAACCTCAGTAGAAAACTTAACTTTCTTTTTTCTGGTCTTCGTTAATCAGGTCGCGAACTTTGAAACATCCCCAAACCATTGCGACAGTCATACCAACAATCATTGCCAGACTAGGAACCAGAACTTCCATGCTATATACATCAACCATTACGACACCCTCACAAAATTTTTCGAATTGCTCGTATTTACTTGTGACTAGATTAACCCTTTAGAGATTAGGGGTTATTGATTTAGCTCAAGAAATGATCATTAGCGAATATGAAAAATTTTACGTTTGTAACGATTAAGTTTGAAAAAGCTTATGAACTGAACCATAACTTAAATGGCGAGCCCCAGCATTAAGGGAGCTCCGGTAGTGCCGGAATAATAAAAATGCATAAGGCTCCGCCAAGACTCATAAGCTTGAGTCACCGATAACTGTTCAGGAGGTAAGCGTCATGCCTTATAAAACAGTTGCCTGGACCGCCGAGCAACTCAAAAAAATGAATTCAGAACCTTTTATGATCGATTTTCTGGATACATTTAAACTTGCCCCATTAACCTTAGCCAGCGATGAAGCCGTCGCTAATATGAATGCAGTTCTAGACTTAGTAGAAGCTCAAATAAGAAAGCCATAACCCTCTGTCCGCTCCAAAAATAAGGCAGGTCATCGTACCTGCCCTTTTTTCGCCCTCCTTAAACCTTTTCCTATAAAAAACAATCAGTTAACAGCACAAATCTCACAAAAACCATCAATCAATTCAAAACAACCAATCAATATTAATTCTTGATTATACAAATATCAATTTAGATCAATAGAAACCTAATTTTCTGTAAAAAACCTCATCTTCCACCTCATATTTTATTCCTTACAAATCAACAAGTTACAAACATAGTTTCTACTTAGAAAAACAATTTAAAATTATTTATTTTTCCCTTTATTTTCAATGAGTTACACGCACAAAAACGCCGCATTTAATTTGCGATGAATCCTTATTTGATATAGACTTATCAATATAGATAAAAGAAGTTTCATAAATGAGGATATGAAGATGCAAGAAAAGGAAGTGAAGTTACTTTTTAAAGCGGGCGTATTTGATTCTTGCCAAGCGATTCCTATCTCTATGGCACGCGGATGGACTTTAAAATTTGTGACAAAACAGGACGAAATCATCACGCTAGATCTACAGCGATCTAAGTCGGAACGGGAGTTTAAGAGCCTTGATGGTGCTGCTGCGGTAGCAAAACGGATTGGGTTTGAATGGCTAAAAGTTCAGATCGGTGATCTTGAATGGCAGGAAAAGGTTAAGTAACAGGCATAAAAAAACCGCTTCAAACTGAAACGGCTTTTTCTGTGGAATGCATTAAGCGTTATTTATCTAATGCATCTTTAATCTTTTTGTCGGTCTGATATTGGCTCAAAGCATATACAGACCATATTGCTGCTGGAATCCAGCCCACTAAGGTAATCTGTAAAATAAGGCAGACAATTCCAGCTATCGGGCGACCGATCGTAAAAAACTGTAGCCAAGGAATTAACAAAGCAAGTAACAAACGCATCTTTTATCTCCTTAGAATGCGGGAGTGGAGTACAGCAAACCATCAAGCATAATGAGTTATGCCTTAATCGAAGCTGACCCTTAAAGCTCTACACGGCCGGCAGATAGCTCGTCTTCTGTCGGCTCCCGCACTTCGATTACTTCAACAGCATAGTTCAATTCAAGCCCAGCAAAAGGATGGTTCGCATCCACTGTCACTTCATCAGCATCGATGTTTGTGATGCCAACTAGCTGCAATTCACCTTTATCATCTTCCATCTGACACACCATGCCGACTTCCAACTGATCAAAGCCAGCAAAGGATTCACGACTAATTACCTGCACCTTAGCTTCATCACGCTGACCATAGCCCTGCTCAGGTGATAGGGTAACTTCAAACTTATCCCCAACTTCACGGCCTTCTAACGCCGCTTCTAGGCCAGGCACAATGTTTTTATGACCATGTAGATACGGAAGCGCTTCTCTATCACGAGAGTCATCCAACACATCACCAGCATTGTTTTTTAGCGCGTAGTGAAAAGACACTACCTTGTTGTTTTCTACTTTCATTTTTATCTCCGATTAAACCGCTAGTCTTTGCGACATCCAGCGGCCTAAAGCTTCTATCTCTTCAATCGCGACTTCATGACCGATTGGATACGCATTCCAACTCGGCTGATAATTCATATTTTCTAGGTTGGCATAAGCTTGCTCACCTAATTGAACAGGTACAACCTGATCCACCGTACCGTGAGCAACCCAGATAGGCAGTTCCTTATTGGCATCAGTGCGAGACGCTTCGATCTCTTCTTCTGTTGCCATGTAAGTAGACAGAGCAACCAGCCCCGCCAAAGGTTCAGCGAAGGTTAGCGCTGTCTGATACGCAACGGCACCGCCTTGAGAGAAACCAACCAACAGGATTTTATCCGCTGGAATACCCTGAGCAATCTGCTCATTCACCAAGTTAGCAATTCGCTGACTGGATTTAAGCAGTGATGCTTTATCAACCTTACGGTCAATATTCATCTCTAAAATGTCATACCAAGCACGCATCTCCATGCCACCATTGACGGTAACAGGCATGATCTCAGCATGAGGGAAAAGAAACCTAACATTTAGGTTCTCTGGAATACGTAGGTAAGGAACAATAGGCTGAAAATCAAAGCCATCAGCACCTAGGCCATGCAACCAGATAACACAGGCTGTAGCTTCGCCTTGAGGCTCTACGCTAACTAAAGTTTGCTCTGTTTCTTGGCTCATGGCTGCAACCTCTCAATCTGCCACTCTTGATCAACTAAATTAAACTGGAAGCGATCATGTAAACGGCTCTCTCGGCCCTGCCAAAACTCAAAACGTGTAGGTTTAAGAATATAACCGCCCCATTCTGGTGGGTGAGGGATATCACCTTCTGGATATTGATCAGCAAGGTTCTGCACTGCTTGCTCCAAAGCTTCACGGCTTTCTACAGGGTGACTTTGGCAAGACGCAGCTGCACTCAAACGGCTACCTAGCGGACGCGCGTTGAAATACTGCTTCCCCTGTTCAAGGCTTAATTTTTCTACCTGACCACGGATACGCACCTGACGCTCTAAGCCATACCAATAAAACATGATTTCGGCTTGAGGATTTTCAGACAGGTCATCCCCTTTCTGACTACGGTAATCGGTATACCAAGCAAAGCCCTGCTCATCAAAATGCTTCAGCAACACGATCCTTGCAGCAGGCATTCCATCTTTAGAAGCTGTGGCCAATGTCATCGACGTCGCATCATCTGGAGATACCTCCAGTGCATCATCCATCCACTTGGCAAACTGTGCGACTGGATCTTTGATCAGATCTTCACGTCGCAGAGGCTGCGCCAGATATTCACGGCGTTCAGCCGTTAAGTCGCCTTTATTCGTCATACAAGTCTCTTGCAAGAAAAGTTAATCAAGAAATGTGCTGCAACTATAGCATTAATCAAGGTCGCAAAATACGTTTAAGCCACTACCTGAATTTTGCTACAACACCCATCACATCAGCTCTATAGCTTTCTCCAAACAACAGCAGGTGGTTTAACAAATGCCATAAGTTGTACAAAGAGAATCGCTCTTTCCACCCAGAGTGCAGCGGTGCTATTTCCCGATAGGCGCTATATAAATCCGAACTAAAACCACCAAAGAGATCCGTCATCGCAAGGTCGGCCTCTGGCCACCCCCAATAGACTGCGGGGTCGATTAACACGGGTTTTCCCTGGTTATTGGCAATCACATTTCCCACCCATAGATCGCCATGCAATAAAGCGGGAGCCTGATCTGGAACCAATTGTTTTAGCCGTTTATTGATCGACTCAATACCCTCAATGATCTCTTTATCAATAATCCCGCGGTCGTAACAGATACGCGCTAAGTAACCGAAACGGTGCTCAGCATAAAACTCAAAGCCATCTTTGAGCTGCGAATTAGGCTGTTCGGTTGGGCCACAAAAGGTGTTTTGGGGGAAGCCAAAGGAAGGAACAGGCATCTGATGCAAATGAGCCAACTGCCGCCCTAGGACCTGATCGAAGTCTTCTGCCTTGGGAGATTGCTCAATAAACTCTATGATCAATCCATCCCGATCAAACTGAATAACCTTTGGTATGGATAACTCTGCACAAGCAGATAAAGCCTGTAACCCTGCAGCTTCAGCCTCAAACATCCTTTCGTTTGCCTGACTAACAGACTTTACGAAGAGCTGCTGACCATCACTCAGCACCACCCGTTTAGCCGAAGCAATACAGCCACCAGAGAGACGCTCTTCAGAATCGATTCTCAGCCCTTGCTGTTCAACCCAGTTTTGCAAATTTTTCACTGTCGTCCAGCCTCCACTTGAATCGGCTATCCCTATACCTTTATAGTTTTAGGAACTTTACTACGCATCAATAAGGGATCCTATGCGTCTGTTGCTACTCTCTATGGTACTTATCTTTACCGCTGGTTGTATGGATAAAAATGCCAAACCGTTTGACGTTAAAAATCTAGCTAAATCCGATATCGATATGGTCGCGGATATCAATCTAAAAACCCTCCGCAAACTCAGCCGTGATCTGACCATTAAGCTCTATAAACGCAATCCTAAAGAGCTGCAAAAAGTCCCAGGCATGACAGTAGAGAAGCGTTTAGAACAACTATTCCCTATCACTCGTTTAGCGGATGGATTCCCAGAACTGGGCCAGAAAGATGGAGCCGACGCAGTGCCTTTAGCATTTTCAGATAACTATCAAGGTGATCGTGTATTTGCCCTGATGGCGGGTGTTACAGGCATGCTAGACAAAGCCTATAACGGCAAGAAAGAGATCTTTATTCTGGATGAATTAGATCAACAGAAGCTCTATAACTCTGCTCGTAATTTAGAATCCGTGGCTTGGCACCTGAATAACCGCAAAGACCCCCAAGGAAACTTGTACATTCTAAGCAATGGTATTTCAGAAGAAGGGATTACTAACTACAGCTACGAACGCATCTTAGGCAAGTTGATTGGCACTCAGGATTTGATGGCGGATGTGATTGCAGATAAAACAAACCGCACCATAAACCGTGTAGTTCATGGTGCGGCTTCGATGACGTTCTTCCCAATCTAGTCTGATACTAGGTAAAGAAAATTAGCCTTGCTCCAGCTGTTTGATAAAGCGATCCGAATCTGCGATCGCTTTTTCCATATCTCTAACTAACAGATCAATATTGCTCTTGATACCGCGATATTCTGCTTTAAGGGAACCTATCGCTCGAGCATTAAGATTATGCTTTAGGAATAGAACATTGTCCTGCAGCGCGCTTAACACTGGCGGCATACGTTTTTCGGCGCGCTTAAGGGAGCGAAGTAACTCAGCGTAACGGACTTTAGTGCTGCGCAGTTTAGCCGCACTTTGATCTCTTAATTTGCGGTTAGAGTACTTTGTCAGCTCCTCTTCCCACTCTTCAAATAGATCTTCAGACACTTGCTCTACTTTCTTGATACGTGCCGTAACATCCTCTGCCGCTGCAACACTGTCGTCGTACTCACCTTGCAGGCGATTATAAACTGCATCCAGCTCACCGCCGTTAAAGCTCACGACAGAACGAAACTGTTCTAAAGCGTCTTTAAACTGCTCTTGCGCATCTTCTTGAGACTCTCGTGCATCTTCCACACGATCGACCAATATATCGCGCTTATGAATACCTACCTGCTCCATTGCAGAGTAATACGCACTCTGACAGCCAACTAACGCAACCATCAGGATCGATAAAAAGCCTAACTTAACTTTGGAAATCATTGCTGTCCTTAACCACAACTCTGTAGGGGGTTATTAATCATAATTTCAGCGATCTTATGATTGTTATTGAGGCATAGAGTGACATCTGCCCTTTGCGGCATCTCTTCTAACATATGCCGGGTCAGTCGCTCGTAATGCTGTATAAAACTTTTGATCTGCTCTTCATCCATGATGCGCAGATGTTCTGTTGGCTGCTGCGTGTCGTAGATATATTTCACTCGTTCGGCGAGCTTTTTCTCTTGTAGAGAACGCCATTCAAATACTGCATCCATACTTGGTACTTTCAACATCACCAAGACATCAAGCATGGAGTACAAAGCCTGGTAAGGGCCACCCAACTGAGTATTCACGTAATCACGCCACTCTCCGTTAGGGTCCTTCTCCTGCTCTAATTCATTGATCGCTTCCACCAACTCGTCAGGCTTTTGAGGATCGGCACCTACACACCAACCTTCTAGCACGATCACATCTGCTGGCCCAACCCACTCCTGCCATACTGACGCCTGACAGCGATCATCGGTCGATTTATCGAATACAGGGATTTTGGTAACACTCTCATCGGTACTGTTCTTCAGAGAGTTTAGGATTTCGATACCTAGATCCACATCATGCGTACCAGGTACTCCACGGGTACGAAGCAGAGGATGGATTGTTTCAGATAGTTCAACACGCTCATTGTAGGTTTTGTAGAGATCGTCGATAGAAAAACCAACAACCTTCAAACCAAACCCTTCGGTCAGAATGACTTCTAACAGATTGAATAGTGTAGATTTACCAGCACCTTGAGCGCCATTGATACCGATAACTAAAGGGCCATCTTTTTGGCGTTTTCGACAAGTAATCCACGCACCTAGAGGCACATAGATTGCCTCAAACATGTCCACCAGACCGATATCTACTTTCAACGATTCCAATGTCGAAGCAAATGCCCTCTCTACCGCAGCAACTGCATCCTCACGCTCACGGTAACTCAAACACAACTGATCTTGGGGCCAGCGAGTTATTACGCCCATAGATAGTTCCTCTATGATTAATCTTTACGGTGTTCACGTAACCAGTTTTGTACTTGATGAATCTGCTCAGATTCCATCAAGGACGGCACATGAGGGATACCCGGAATGGAGATTAGCTCTAGTTTATCGTTTGCCTGCATCTTACGCACGGTTTCTTCCTGCAAGACATCAGATTCTTCACCCCAAATAAGTAACTGCGGGATATTAATCGCCGACCATACCGGCCAGAGATCGACATCCTCTGATGAAGCATCTGCAGTAGCCTGCGCAATAGCGGGGTCGTAATGAAGATGGTAAACCTCATTTTCATCCAAGCGCGAACCATGCTTAGCGAGGTGGTGCCACTGTCTGTCTGTCAGATACTTAAAGGATTCATAAGTATCGCGCATATAGGCCTCAACCTCAGAAAGAGACTGAAACTGCTTATCACCAAGATACTCTGAGATGCGTTTAAGGGAGCTGGCAGGCACAAACGCCCCTATATCATTGAGCACTAGATGTTTGATTGGCGAGTTAGGTAGAGCGGCTAAGCACATGCCGATAATCCCACCCATAGAGGTACCTACCCAGTCCACTTTATCTACATTTAAACGCGCTAAAAGCGCTGTAATATCATTAAGATACTGAGGTATTCCATACACCTGTCCGGCCGGCAGCCAATCGCTTTCACCACGCCCAACAATATCAGGACAGATCACACGATAATCGCGAGACAAAGCCAAGGCTAGCTCATCAAAGTCACGGCTATTACGCGCTAAACCATGCACACAGACGATCACTCGATCGTTCTCCGCGCTTCCCCATTCGTGATACACCATCCGGTGAAATCCAACAGGGTTTAAACAACGTATGCTATCCGTATGCATAGGGCCTCCTGATTTAAGCAATTTCAATAAGTTAGCATGCACACTAAAATTGTAAAGAAACGCAACAATTGCTGAACCTCTAGATCATATTCAGCTACTATGTTCGTAAGTTACATTTCCACCTGAGCAATGGAAAACAATATGAGCAGCACTACCTCATCTAGTTCATCTATTTGGATTAGGCGACTGATCCCTCTGATTATCTTTGCCTTCGCCTGCGGGGTCTTCTATTTCCTTAAAAGCACCAAACCTCAGGCACCTTCAAAAAAGATCGTAGAGAAGGTCTGGAGCGTTAAAACGATCTCAGCAGAACCTAGTACCCATCAACCTAACCTCGTTCTGTATGGCAAAGTCGAATCACCACGCATGACTCATATCACCGCGGCTGTCACAGCTTTTGTAGAGGCGGTAGATACCGATGAAGGTAACAATATCGCCTTGGATGAGGCACTCATTCAGCTCGACAGCAGTGATGCTCAACTGTTAGTCACGCAACGCCAAGCTGATGTTGATAGTTTTAAAGCACAGATTAATGCCGAAAAAGTACGTTATCAAACTGATCAAAAATCGTTAGCGATTGAGCAAAAACTGCAGCAGTTAAGCCTTAAAGCAGTTACCCGTTACCAAAACCTGATCAAACGAAAAGTCAGCAGCCAAGATCAACTTGATAGTGCACGCAGCGCATACCACCAGCAGACCCTAGCAGTCACCCAACGGGAACAAGCCATTGCTGATCACCCCAACCGTTTAGCCCAGCTAGAGTCACAATTAAAACGCGCTACAAGCCTTCTAGAAGCGGCAACATTAGACCTTAAGCGCACCGCCATTAAAGCACCGTTTATTGGCCGTGTTGCACGCTTGCATGTCGCACCTGGAGATCGAGTTCGTGCCGGTGATCCTCTGCTAGATCTATATAGTACCGATCGTTTGGAAGTGCGTGCTCAAATCCCCAATAGAGTATTAGCTAATCTTCGTAATAGAGAAATAAACTCCGTCATTCAAGCTACCGCTCAGTTGGATGGAAAGGTGCTAAAGCTAGAACTTGATCGCATCGCTGCCGAAGTTGATGGTGGTCGTGCCGGTGTTGACGCCCTCTTCAAAATCACCGACAAGCAAAATGTGCCTGAACCTGGCCGCTCCTTAGCGATCGCCGTGGAGCTACCAGCTGTCGAACAGACAATCGCACTTCCACCTATGGCGCTTTATGGTTTAAACCGTATCTATCTGTTTAAAGATGGTCGTATGCAAGGACTCGACGTCGAACGCGTTGGTGACAGCAGTGATCAACAAGGCAAAGCTATTGTGCTTATTCGCAGCCCTCAGTTGGTGAGTGGTGATCAGATCATTACTACTCAGCTACCGAACGCTATTTCTGGGCTCAGAGTTAAAGACGTAAACGCGCCCAAGGTAGTTGCTGCAACTGGTGCGAAAGATGAATAATTACCAAGGCCCATTGCAGAACCTCACTGCGGTTTTCGCAAGTCATCGCGTTGCAGCCAATCTATTCATGCTGCTGATGATTTTGGCCGGTATTTGGGGCCTGAATAAACTCAACACGCAGTTCTTCCCATCGTTTGAACGAGATGTGATTACTGTATCAGTACCTTGGAGCGGCGCTGCAGCGGAAGATATTGAAAGCTCAATCGTACTGCCGGTTGAGGAATCGCTGAAATCCCTTACCGGCATCGAGACCTTATATTCGACCGCTATCCAAGGCTCGGCCTCGATTCGAATTGAAGTAGATGAAGACAGCGATGTAGATTACCTCTTAGACGAGGTAAAGCAGAAAATAGACAACGTCCGTAGCGAGCTACCTTCTGATATCAACGAACCACTGGTACAGCGCATCCTGCGCTATGAGCAAATAGCCAGCCTAATTCTTAGCTCCTCAAATGGTTCTATAGAAGAGCTTCGTCCTTTTGCACAGCGTTTTGAACAAGAACTATTAAGCCGAGGGATCAACAAAGTCGACTTTACCGGCCTACCGGAAAAACAGATTCAAATAGAACTACCGGCTGCCCAACTCAATGAGTTGGATATGACAATGATGCAGGTAGCCAATAGCATCCGCCTGCGTAGTTTAGACCTCCCTGCGGGTACCGCCGCAAAAGGCGATGGTTCACGTCAGATCCGTAGCCTAAATCAGCAAAGAGATGTTGAAGGCTTTCGCCAACTGCCGATTATTACCGACAGTAATGGCCGTCTAGTTAGGCTTGGTGATATTGCGGATGTTTCCCTAGGCACTAAAGACAATCAGGTTCTTTTAAAATACAAAGGCGAGCCTGCGGTCATGATTCGCCTTCGTCGAACCGAAAATCAAGACACCCTAAAATCGGCGGATATTCTCAATAAATGGCTAGAGGAAACTAAGCCGACACTGCCATCTAACATCACCATGGTTACCTATGATGAGCGCTGGCAACCGGTTCAACAGCGTATCAATCTACTGCTAAAAAACGGCTTAGGTGGTTTGATCCTCGTGATCGCCATTCTGTTTCTATTCCTAAATGCCCGCGTAGCGTTTTGGGTCACCATCGGCATCCCTGTCTCCTTTATGGCCACGCTAGCTATCCTTTATGGCATTGGCGGCACCATCAATATGATCAGCCTCTTTGGCTTGATTATGGCGCTAGGAATTATCGTAGATGATGCCATTGTGGTTGGAGAAGACACCTTAACCCACGTACAACGTGGCGAGCCGGGATTACAGGCCGCCATCGGCGGTGCTCATCGCATGTTGGCCCCGGTTATGGCCTCATCCATGACAACCATTGCTGCCTTCTTGCCTTTACTGCTGATTGGCGGGCATATTGGCAGTATTCTTATCGATATCCCTACAGTAGTGATCTGTGTAATTCTGGCATCACTCGTTGAATGCTTCCTGATTTTGCCAGGGCACCTGCACCACAGCATCAAGAAAGCAGAAGATCTTCACCCTTCAAAGTTACGCATTCGTTTAGATGAAGGTTTTAACCGTTTTAAAGAGATACACTTCCGTAAGCTAGTTAAGTTCGCGATTAAATACCGCGGAGCAACCATTGCTAGTGCCTTTGCCATTTTCATCATCGCCATAGGCCTAGTTTCTGGCGGGCGGATCAAATTCACCTTCTTCCCTGCAGTTGAACGAGATGTAATGACGGCTAATGTTCAGTTTGTTTCGGGTACTGACTTCACAGAAGTTGAGCGCTTTGTGCAGCATCTGGACGAGACCTTAGCTGATGCCGATAAAGCCTTAGGCGGAGATAACATTAAAGTCGCCTTCCAGCGCTTACGTAATGCCTCTTTCTCTAGAACCACCTCATCCAGTAGCCGTGGCGATGAATTCGCATCGCTATTGGTAGAGTTTAATCCCGGCGATTATCGTAAATATTCCACCACTGAATTTAATAAAGAGTGGCGTAGAAGAATCCAAGTACCGGCAGGGGTAGAGAAATTCTCTATCGATGTCAGCACCAGCGGTCCACCTGGAAAACCAATCGAAATAAAGCTATCTGGCACTGATATTCACGTACTCAAACAGGCCTCTTTAGATCTTCAAGAGGTGCTAAAAGGCTATGTTGGCTTAAACAATATTGATGACGATCTCCCCTTTGGTAAATCGCAGCTGATCTACGCGCTAACACCTGCGGGGAAATCAGCAGGTATGACGCTAGACAGCGTCGGCCGTCAACTACGTACCGCCTTTGATGGTATGGAAGTGCAAAATTTCTATGACAATAGGGATGAAATTGAGGTCCGCATCCAATTGCCGAAAGAGGAGCGCGACCGTCTTAGCAGCATAGAACAGCTTCCAATCGTACTACCGAACGGCGGTACAACACCGTTGAGTAATATTGTGACGTTTAGAGCGCAACAAGGCCTAGATACCTTAACCCGCGTGGATGGCAAACTTTCCATCAAAGTCACAGCAGATCTGGATGAAAGTGCAGCCAATGCAGATGAGATAATCGAAGACCTAAAAGCGGGTAAGCTCGATCGCGTGTTAAGCCAATACGGCATCGAAGCCAGCTTTGAAGGTAAGAATAAGAGCCAACGTGAAACCCTAAATGATATGAAGCTCGGGCTTCTCCTCGCCCTTGTTCTGATCTTTATTATTCTGGCTTGGGTTTTTGCTTCTTACAGCTGGCCTATTGCAGTTATGCTCGCAATCCCTCTAGGTTTGACCGGCGCGATCTTAGGCCATGGCGTTATGGGCTTAAGTTTGACCATTCTGTCCCTATTCGGCTTCTTCGGCTTATCCGGTATCGTCATCAATGACTCAATCGTATTGGTGACGTTCTATAAGCAATTAAGAAAACAGGGGCTGGCGATTGAAGAAGCAATAGAGGAAGCGGCCTGCCAACGTTTGCGTGCGGTACTGCTAACCTCGCTCACGACTATTGCCGGCCTAACACCAATTCTTTTTGAGACCTCCCTGCAAGCACAGTTCCTCATCCCGATGGCG
This sequence comes from Neptuniibacter sp. QD57_21, assembly GCF_047778075.1. Taxonomy (GTDB): domain Bacteria; phylum Pseudomonadota; class Gammaproteobacteria; order Pseudomonadales; family Balneatricaceae; genus Neptuniibacter. Next base: position 3,138,896 of record NZ_CP180549.1, read on the forward strand.
GTATCCATCGTCTTTGGCTTGGCTTATGGCACATTGCTGATTCTACTATTTGTGCCTGCAACACTGACCTATATCGAAAACATCCGTCAGTTTTTCGGTCTCAAAAGTCTAGATCTACCTGAAGAACCTAGTCTACCTGAAGAGTCTAGTCCTCAGGTTACTAGTTAAGTTTGGATTTAATAAAGCTCTGCAAACTTTCCGCGGCTTGGTCATCAATACTCAAGATGGCTAAGCCGTAGCGCATACAATGCTGAGATTGGCGCTGGTTATACACCACTCGGCATAAGCAATGTACCGGCCGATTGTTTAGACCAAAATGGACATAAATTTCTAAGGGAGCACCGACAATAGGCGGCTTCAACTGATTCATATCAGGCCCACCTTCAACCAACATCCCGCCTAAACTGATGTTGATTAGAGTGACGTCGACAGAAACACCATCTTGGGTAGAAAGCTCTGCAGGTATATCCGTATTAATACGCGGATAAATGCGTCTTTCGGTAGTCATAAAACCCTACCTTTTTTGTGATATCCATCAGCATAGTTCGATTTGATCATATCTTCACACCTATTCAAGGCCATCAACTGCGAAAAAGCACCTAAAATCTATAAAAGGTTATATTCCAACCCTCAAAATTAGGTCTTAATCCTAGTGCTGTTCTCAGGTATAATTTTGCGCCTAATTTTGCATCATCTTTTCATTAGTGAGCCCCTACGTGGGGACTTAAAGGACCCGTATGAATCGCGATCTGAGTCTGTTACAGCCATACCCATTTGAAAAATTGACTGCGCTGAAAGCGGAAGTAACACCGCCTTCGGATAAAGAGCACATCGCACTTTCTATCGGCGAACCTAAACACCCGTCACCTCCATTCGTGGCGGAGTGCCTAATTGAAAACATGGGCAAGCTGGCAAACTACCCTACAACTAAAGGTTTGCCAGAGCTACGCCAAGCAATTGCCGACTGGTGTACTCGTCGTTTTAGCCTGAATGAAAACACGCTAACTGCTGACGATCACGTTCTGCCGGTTAACGGTACACGCGAAGCGATCTTCGCTTTCACACAAGCAGCAGTTAATCGCGCGCCTGACGCATTGGTGGTATCTCCAAACCCGTTTTATCAGATCTATGAAGGTGCGGCGTACCTATCTGGCGCAGAGCCATATTACCTAAACTGCCTGCCAGAAAACGGCTTTATCCCTGATTACGACGCTGTTCCGGAAGATGTATGGCAGCGCTGCCAGCTATTATTCCTATGCTCCCCAAGCAACCCAACGGGTGCAGTGACTGATCTGGAAACATTGAAGAAGCTAATCGCGCTTTCTGACAAATACGACTTCATCGTGGCATCTGATGAGTGTTACTCCGAGATTTACCTTGACGAAGAAAACGCGCCAGTAGGTCTTCTACAAGCATGCGCAGAGCTTGGCCGTGATGATTACAAAAACTGTATCGTTATGCACAGTCTGTCTAAGCGCTCTAACCTACCGGGTCTACGCTCTGGCTTTGTTGCGGGTGATGCTAAACTGCTAAAACCGTTCCTGTCATACCGTACATACCATGGCTGCTCTATGCCGATACAGCATCAGCTAGCGTCCATCGCGGCATGGAACGATGAAGATCATGTACTCGATAACCGTGATCAATACCGTCACAAGTTCGACAGTGTCATCCGTATTCTAGAGCCTGTATTAGAAGTTCAGCGTCCAGATGCAAGTTTCTACCTGTGGGTTAAAACGCCAATTGCTGATGACAAGTTTGCACAAGGCTTATTCGCTTCACAAAACGTAACAGTACTTCCGGGTAGCTATCTATCTCGCGAAACCGATGGCATCCTTCCGGGTGCAGGTTTTGTACGTATGGCACTAGTTGCAACCGTTGAAGAGTGCGTAGAAGCAGCAAACCGTATTCGCGAATACGCAGAATCACTTTAAGGCCGGAGATTAATCCCCATATGATTACTATGTATGGCATTCCTAACTGCGACACAATCAAGAAAGCTAAAAAATGGCTGGAAGCGAACGGGGTTGATTACCAGTTCCATGATTATCGCAAAAACGGCCTAGAAGAAGCACAACTAAAGACGTGGGTTGATGAGCTAGGTTGGGAACTACTGCTAAATAAGCGTGGTACGACCTGGCGTCAGCAGCCAGACGAAGTTAAGAACAATATTGATGAAGCCTCTGCCATTGCGCTGATGCTGGAACATCCGGCAATGATCAAGCGCCCGCTTCTGGATACCGGAAGTGAACGCAAAGTAGGCTTTAAAGATACAGAATACGCAGCGCTTTTCAGCTAAGCACGCTGCCACAACGTAACGAATTTTAAATTTTATATTTCTGGAGAATATCATGGCGAATTTTGCATTCGGTTTGGGTGTAGGCACTAAGTCCTCTGCTGGCGAACTGCTAGAAGTTTATTACAACGCACCACTGCTGAACGCAGACGATGCGATGGTTAACGCGGTTGCTGAAAAAGTTGGCTACACCGGTGGCAACGCTGCAATCGAAATCAAAGAAGCTCAGCTAAAAGATCTAGAAGCTGCATTCCTTGCTGTAGGCGCTGAAGGCCAAGCTGAAATCGTAGAGATCCTAGAAGGCACTCAACAGCCACTAGTACTTTGCATCCTTGAGTTTGACGAGAACCCAACAAGCACTGCAGAAGCTTACCTAAAGCTTTCTCTACTTTCTCACCGTCTAGTTCAGCCACACGGTATCAACCTGACAGGTATCTTCGGTCTGCTACCAAACGTTGCTTGGACTAACGAAGGCGCAGTATCTCTAGACGATCTGCCAAAGCGTCAGCTAGCTGCTCGTGCTCAAGGCCGCGTTCTAACAGTTAACTCTGTTGATAAGTTCCCGAAAATGACTGATTACGTTGTACCTGCTGGTATCCGTATCGGTGATGCTTCTCGTGTACGTCTAGGTGCTCACGTAGGTGAAGGCACAACTGTAATGCACGAAGGTTTCGTAAACTTCAACGCGGGTACACTTGGCGTAAGCATGATCGAAGGCCGTATCTCTGCAGGTGTTGTTGTAGGTAACGGTTCTGACCTAGGTGGTGGCTGCTCTACTATGGGTACACTATCTGGCGGTAACAACGTTGTGATCTCTGTTGGCGAAAACTGCCTACTAGGTGCAAACGCAGGTCTAGGTCTACCACTAGGCGATCGTTGTACGCTAGAAGCGGGTCTATACGTAACAGCTGGCTCTAAAGTAACGATCCTTGACGATCAGAACAACGAAGTTAGCACGGTTAAAGCTGCTGACCTTGCTGGCAAGCCAGACCTATTGTTCCGTCGTAACTCTCAGAACGGTCGCATCGAAGTTAAGACTAACAAGTCTGCGATTGAGTTGAACGAAGAGCTACACAAGCACAACTAAAAGCTGGCTCTAAGCTATTGCGCTTGCTTATTCAGCGTTGGAGCTTAGTTCGGAATGCTCATTTACTACATGTAAACTCTGCTTCCTCACTAAGCTCCGCCTCGACTAAGCAGCGCTCATAACGCTTAGCTTCCAGCTTTAGCCTTTCTTAATATCACGCGTCATCCTAACGGAACCTCACTATGACTCAGCACCTCTCTCCAACAATTGAATTGGCTAAAGACCTAATCAGCCGCCGCTCTGTAACACCTGAAGACGCAGGCTGTCAGGATCTAATGATTGAACGCTTAGAAGCCCTAGGCTTCAAAATTGAGCGCCTTCAATTTGAAGAGGTATCTAACTTCTGGGCTCGCCGTGGCGATTCAGGTCCAGTTTTCTGCTTTGCAGGTCATACTGACGTTGTTCCTTCCGGCCCTGAAGAGCGCTGGGAGTTCCCACCATTCGAAGCACATATCGAACAAGGTATGCTTTGCGGTCGCGGTGCGGCAGATATGAAAGGTAGCCTAGCGGCGTTTGTTACAGCGCTAGAACGCTTTGTAGAACACCATCCAGATCATGATGGCTCTATCGCTCTTCTGATCACCAGTGACGAAGAAGGTCCATGGGTGAACGGGACGACTCGTGTAGTTGATCATCTTGAAGCACGTAACGAAAAGATCACTTGGTGTATCGTTGGTGAACCTTCAAGTACTGAGCACGTAGGCGATGTCATTAAAAACGGTCGTCGCGGCTCTCTTGGCGGCGCACTGACTGTTCGCGGTGTTCAAGGTCACGTTGCTTATCCACACCTAGTAAAAAATCCAATTCACATGGCGGCACCTGCATTGGCAGAACTAGCGGCTGAAGTTTGGGATGAAGGTAACGATTTCTTCCCACCAACAAGCTTCCAGATCTCTAATATCAATGGCGGTACAGGCGTAACTAACGTTGTACCAGGTCATGTGGATATCATGTTCAACTTCCGCTTCTCCACCGAAGTAACAGCGGATGAACTAAAAACCCGTGTTCGCGACATCCTAGACAAGCACAACCTAGAGTGGGATATCGATTGGACACTGTCTGGCAATCCATTCCTAACCGCTGAAGGCGATTTAGTAGAAGCCTGCCAGCAATCGATTAAAGCAATCACAGGTCAGGACACTGAGCTATCTACGTCTGGTGGTACTTCTGATGGCCGCTTTATCGCACCAACAGGTGCACAAGTGGTTGAACTTGGCCCAATCAATGCGACTATCCACAAAGTGAACGAGCGCATCAGTTGCAAAGATCTAGATACCCTATCTGATCTTTACGAGAACGTTATGGCTCGCCTACTGGTTAAGGACTAGTCATGCAACTCACTTGCCCTGTTTGTAAATCCTTGCTTTCACAGCAGGGCAAAAATATGCGCTGCGAAAACAATCATAGTTTCGATGCAGCACGTCAGGGCTATTGGAATCTATTACTAGCCCACAAAAAGCGCTCAAAAGATCCGGGTGACAATACAGAAATGGTACAAGCCCGCCGTCAGTTTTTAGATGGCGGCCACTACCAAACACTCTCCGACCAGATCAATCAGCTTGTTGTAGACGAACTAAAAGGTACAGAGAGCGCTCGCATTTTGGATATGGGCTGCGGTGAAGGTTACTACACAGACCGCCTCCACCAGCACTTACTAGCCAACGATCAATCAGTTGAACTCACCGGCCTAGATATCTCCAAACATGCCGTCAAAGCAGCCTGTGCTCGAACTAAAGAGATTCAATGGTTAGTTGCTTCCGGTGCTGATACACCAGTGCCGGATCAATCGCTCGACCTTCAACTTGTGCTCTTTAGCCGCTTAATGCCTGAAGCACTGGCTAAACCAATGAAAGTTGGCAGCAGCTTAATTGTTGCTTGGCCGGGTGCCGATCATCTAATCGAACTACGCAAACTGATCTACAGTGAGATTAGAGAGAGCCACTTTAATCCGGTTGATACGCTAAAAGAGCAGTTTGAGCTATCTAAACAAGTAACAGTGAACTACCAATTTTCACTCAATAGCTCAGAGCAGATCAGCACTTTATTGGCGATGACCCCGCACGGCCAGCGTCTCAAAGCTGAAGCACAACAAAAAATCATCGACCAAGAACAGCTAGATCTCACCCTAGATGTGAATTTGGGCGTATTTACCCGCTTATGAAGCAAACCCTGAAACGCTGGCTAAAACATAGAGCCGACAACCCTCGCCAAAATTTAGTGATCTTTGGCATCGGCTTTGTCGCCTTCTTTGTCGGCGTGCTTATCCTAGGCGCTGCCGAATTTGCATTGAAAAGCTCAGTAGCTCAAGAGATTCTTGCCCTGATTGGCTTGATCATCATAGTGGCAGGGATCATACTGGCGGCCGTAGGTTATCTTAGCCTCAGCGTACTACGTATCATCCGTTTTATTAGCGACGACAAAAATGACTGACACCCGACACCCTGATATCGAAATCTACGTAAAGAATCGCTCTTTTGATTCAATCACTAATTGGCTTCAGTCACATGCCGACCAAATGGATATCATCTCCTCTAAAGGCAATATCCACGAGCTGAGCCTGCGCTTCGGTGATCACTCCGTACCCGTCATGATCCACGAAAAAGTGGCTGGCAAAGCATGGGCTAGCGTATGGCTTAAATCGGATAAGAGCCCATGGGCTCAAGACCTAGACTGCGCACACGCAGCGTCCTCAGAGATGGATACACAAGTGCGAAGCATTGCTGGCGGCTGGAACGATGGTGATGATCCAGATGAATACTGGAAGGTAGAAGCGGGCGAAGCAGAAAAGATTCAGTGGCGTACTTAAGCGCCTAAATTAGAAATAAAATTAAGCTGCCGTACGGATCTGTGAACGGGAGCTTTCAATCTCATCGATCATCAATTGACCGGTCGACATCAACGCAACCTTAGCGTACTCATCCGACGATAACTGCTGCTGACGTGGCGTATTGCTATGGCTATGCAGATAGCCATTCACATAGGCAAAATCACCCACTAAACCGTCATGTACCGCCATATTCAGTCGCTCTACAACCTGACCATCATGTAACTCATTTGGATCAGGGTATTTGGACTGGGTTTCCGGTAAACGAAACTCTGCATCCGACGCAGCAGGCACAGCATCTGGCTTCATCAACTGCTGGTTAGAATAAATCAAACTCAGCAGCATAGAGAACTGCGCACCACTACCACTCTGAACCGCTTGGCTCAGATTGGAGGTATAGCCCTCTATTCGAGTTTGAATCTGTTCTGTACGCATAAAGCCTATCTACAACCGGAAGTAACAATCTAGTGTTGAAACTAGTGACGACTGTATCGGCAAAACGCTAAACTTCTTTACTGAAAATCACAGAAAAATTAGAGAAAAACCACCATGGGAAGATGGCGCCCCCCTCAACCTCGAAGCTCTAAATACATTACAGCCGAAGGCTATAAAGAGCTGAACGACGAACTGAAATATCTTTGGAAGGTAAAACGTCCTGAAATTACCCAATCGGTAAAGGAAGCTGCCGCTCAAGGAGACCGTTCCGAGAACGCAGAATACATCTACGGTAAAAAGCAGCTACGAGAGATCGACCGCCGCGTTCGCTACCTCTCCAAACGCTTAGAAGATATGGTTGTGGTAGACCGCGCTCCAGCCCCGGATAAACGCGATACCGTATTTTTCGGCGCTTGGGTTACGCTGTTAGATGAAGAGGATGAAGAGAAACGCCACCGCATCGTCGGTCCCGATGAGATCGGCGCTGGCTCTGATTACATCTCTATGGATTCCCCCCTTGCAAAGTTATTGCTGAAAAAGCAGCTTGGCGAAGAGGTTTGTTTACAGAAACCGGATGGCAGCGAAGTTTGGTACGAAATCACTAAGATCGAGTACGCTTAATCTTGATCTAAAGCCTAAAGCGATTTAGCCCACTCATCGCGCGTGATTTTAAACAATACATGTTCGTACAGTGGGCTTTCCGATGGTACAGCAGGATGGTTGAAGTTTTCCCTTGTGTCACACAGCCCCAAACGCGTCATTACCGCCTGAGAGCGAAAATTAGGCACCGCCGTAAACGACACCACCTCATCAAGTTCCAACTCGGCAAACGCAAACTCCAGCGCCTTCTTAGCCGCTTCAGTCGCGTAGCCCTTACCCCAAAACGCTTTACTTAATCGCCAGCCCACCTCAACACAAGGCGTAAAAGGCAGCTCTATCAGAGGGCTATTCAAACCAACAAAGCCAATAAACTGACCAGAAGCCTTCTCCTCAACAGCCCACAACCCCCAACCATTCAGATCGATACGACGCTGCAGCTCAGCCGCCAATGCATCATTCTCCTCACGAGACAGCGTACTTGGAAAATACTCCATCACATCAGAGTCGGAATTTATCTGCTCGAAGAATGGCTGGGAATCAGTATCTCGCCAAGAGCGTAGGATTAGTCTTTCGGTAGATAGGATTTTCATGGTTACTGATGGTTTACGGTAGCTAGAAAATTTAGTTTGTCTGCTTTCGACACAAAGCAGCCCCCCGCTCTTTTCTAAAGTGAAAAGCGGCCTTACCCCTATGATTTAGTTTTTCAAATCAATGCTATGTTTGGTTTTAAGAGCTTAATATCCTTGAAAAAGCTTTCTGCTGGGTTACCAAAATTTGTTGTAACTTCAATCATTTCACCCGTTGTCAGATGAAGAAGGTACGCGTCCAATGAACCATCTGAATCATATTTTCTTTCGAGTTTGCTCAATTCATCTAATGATATATCGAATGATTTACCAAATAGTGCAGAAATAGGAACTTGGCATAAAAAACGCTTTGTTGTCAGAGTACATCTAAACCTCTCTTTCCCAATGATATTCATGACTGAGTAGTAGGTCATAATCACTAGAAAGGCTAGAAGGAATAAGCCTCCAAGAACAATTACCACTATTCGACCCAACATATCCTCTTGGGGAATATCATCTCGGAGAACAGAAAACAGGCGGTAGACGAAAAAGGCAAATACGAGGCAGCTAAAAACTCCTGTCAAGATGCCCTCAAAAGTAGTAGCTCGTTCATGATGTCTTATCTTCTCGTGGGTTGACACTTACATCCCCTGTATATATGAAGTTGTTGATTCGATCTGTACTAGTATCTGATGTTAAAATTGTTATGTTAGCTCTGGGCATGATGCCGCACTAAGAGTGCCATTCTAGAGGTCTTCAGGTCGTCTACCGACACAAAGCAGACATTTAAATGGTGCAACTTCACAGTCTACACGGAGCCCAAATTCTATGACTTGTGAAACCTGTAGTTTTCCTCGCTAGGCCAATATGCAACGTCCAGATGTTCTTTTGTTAGCTCAAATAAGGCAGTGCCATCTATTGATAAAACCGATGGCAGGCCATCTGCCCATTCATCTTTAATGTGCTTATCATTGTATTTCTTGTATTTTAACCAGCTTTCACAAATTGCCTTTTTATCTGCTATAGCAATTGAACAAAGTAAGTCTGTTTGAGCCAAAACATCAGTAAAGGCCTGTTTTTTAAGGTTATCAATTCTTTTTTGGTTAATATTAGTATTACCTAAAAACATATCAGCCAAGAATTCTTGATAAGTTCTATACCATGTGCATTCATCTTCAGCCTGTAGAGGCCAATTGGATTGTAACCATTTGATACTCTCCATATCATCAGATAAGTAAGCTAACTCATATGGCCATGTGATTACGTGGCTTATTAAGCCTATATTTATGTCACTAGGATTGGCGTTATATTCAGTAATCAGCTGTTTGAATGTTTCCAATGCATTTAAAAAATTTATAGATGCTTTACTTTTATCCCCTTGAAAATGAGCACATATACCAAGTTTTAGGTACGATTCAGACAAAACAAATATGGTGTGCCCTTTTTTTAAGTCACCATTCTCATAATTCTCCATCATCCTTGGATGAAGCCTTTCCAGCTGACTAGAAAAGTGGTTGATTATCTTCTCGTTATTCATGATTTAATAACCGGCGTGCGTATCTTGCTGGCGATAACACCATATAACTTACAGCAGATTGAATTAAAGGAGCTTTTAGATAGCACTGCCATTTTCCTCCGATAAAAACGACCTAGTACGAGTAGGAATATTTACGTCCTGTTATATCTATAACTGTGTCTTAGCGTGGCTTTCTAAGCAACATGGTATGTCCGCTTTTGGCACAAAGCAGAAGCTACAACAACACCATCCCTTTCTCTAGGCGCAGCCGTCCTCTAGCCACGTAGCGGCGTCCTAAAAGGCGAAGCCGATCTCTAGCCGCGAAGCGGCGTCCTAAAAAGATTGAGACTTAAATTTCTGCTTCGCTTTATACATATCTTGGTCAGCAATACGTAGGAGTTCTTCAGCTGCGCCCGCATCATCTGGAAAACAACTGATTCCAATACTGACACTGACTTTACGACTAGATAGCTGCTCTACAAAGAACGAGTTTTCTATGGCCTGGTGGATCTTATTGACAATGAAATTAGCTTCTTCCATGGAGTTTGTATCAACCAACGCAGCAAACTCATCACCGCCAATTCGAGCAACGATATCTGTTTTTCTTAAACAAGAGATCAGGATTCTAGCTAACTCAATTAAGACCTTATCTCCAACCTCATGCCCAAAATTATCATTTATAGGCTTGAAGCTATTAAGATCAATATACAGTACCGCTATCTTTTTCAACTGACGTTCAGCGCGAATTAGAGCGCTCTCTAATTTTGAAAAGAATAGCCTTCTATTTGGCAGCTTAGTAAGGGGATCCTCATAAGCTTTTGTCAGCAACTCCTGAGCAACCTGAGTATGATCTTCTGGGTTTTGAAAAACCAAGACAAATCGATCAGCTAGCTTAGAGTGGGCAGCAACCTTATGAAGCGAAGCAAAATAAGTACTATTCTTGTTGTCACAGAGCTCCCCGCTCCAATAGTGATTACTTCCTAAGCACTCTTCAAGGCTGCATTTGCCGCCTGCAGCATCAAAAAAATAATCAAATACGGAACCCTTCGGCTTCTCATCTAAATCAAATGCCCTCTGAGCAGCTGAATTTACTGCTAAAACTTCAGACTGAGCATTTAGAATAAAACAGGGGTTATTGGTCACCTCGAAGAATACCGAAGCTATTTGACGATTCTGCTCAGCCTGACTTTCAAAGGTAACGTTAGTTCCAATGCCCAACAGCCCATTTACTTCACCGCGTTCATTTACTAACGGCAGTTTATGCATATCCAGTAATCGACGCCTACCATCTTCATAGGTAACCCATTCATCATCCCTGTGAGCCTCCCCGGTCTTCAAAACCTGAGCATCTATGCCCCGAACATAGCCCGCTGACTCCTTGGACATAAGGTCTGCATCAGTTTTGCCTATGATTTCACTCAAAGGCTTATTAATGAACTCTTCAAAACTGCGGTTCACTACCTGGTATACACCCTCATCATCTTTGGCGAAGATAAAGTCCGGTAGCGTATTTATTATGTTCTTAAGCAGAGTTCGTTCTTTTTTTAGAAGAACACGTTCCTCTTCTAGTTTTTGCGTTGCATTTATTAGCTCAGTTATATCTCGGGCCACAACTGCCACACCCAAGCCTTCCGTCAAAGGACCACTATAAACCGAGTGCTTGCTATAAATATGAATGAGATTACCGTCTGGGCCAGGTCTAGAAAATTGAAACTCAAAGGACTCCCCCGCCAGTGTTCTATTTAATGCAGGCTTCAAAAAACCGTTGAATACTTCGGGGCCATGAAGGTCACTTACGTGGGTGCCTATAATCTCTGAAGCAGGCTGCTGAAACATAAGTTCATAGCCACGACTTACCGCACGGTAGATATAATCCTTATCTACGATAGAAACCGGATCATTTATATAACTGAGAATCGATCCATCGATATCATTCAAGCTTGATGAGAGAGGCTTAGGATCAGTACCCATATGAAACAGGCCTATAACAACTTTAAGATAAGTATAACTGTATTATTTACTTTTACGCTCAATAGCTAAGGAGCACAAGACGACAAATAAGCTAATAAAATAAAACTTTATTTTACAGGCATTATGAAACTGATATAGCTAGAAGGGAGGAAAATATAACTGCCGAAATAAGATAGAAGCACCCTTTACTCACGCTTTTTCTCTAGGCGAAGCCGTCCTCTAGCCGCGAAGCGGCGTCCTTTCCTAGCAACTAGCAACTAATACCTAGCCACTTTTATCCTGATACATCCGACTATCAGCCTGCTCCAACCAATACTCAATAGCCTGATTACCTTGCAATATCACACTACCAATACTGACACCGAGGTTATTTTTCTTAAGATTTTGGTTAATACGTTCGGCGATTTTCTCTAAGTCAGCCTGAGTCTCTGCAGCAGCAAGTACGACAAACTCATCACCAGACATACGCGCAGAGATATCATTTTCTCTGATAGCGCCTCGGATAGCTTCTGCAAGGTGTTTAAGCGCTTGATCGCCAGAGCTATGACCCTGTTGATCATTTATCCCTTTCAGATCATCCAGATCCAAATAGAGCAAGCCTAAAGATATTCCAGTGCGCTTAGCAAGCACCGAATAATGCGTTGCGACAGACATAAAACCTCTACGGTTATAGAGCCCAGTCAGCTCATCTGTCATTGCAAGATTGGAGATCTCTTCATACTGAGAAAGAAGACGCAGATCTGCTTCGATTAGATCCCTAAATTCACTCACCAGATCTAAGTATTCAGAACGGTAATCAGTGGATTCAAAATCCATTACACAGATGGTTCCAAACGGCTCACCCGACGGCCACTGTACCGGCAAACCTAGGTAGGAACTAAAACCATCATCAGCAACTTCAGGATTGGTATCCCAAGTAGGATCAGTTTGGGCATTTTTAACATATAGCTCATGCCCTTCCTGCACGACTTTTTTACAAAAAATGTTGGTATCCGGCGTAATCTCTACCCCAGCAGGGTATGGATTCGATTCCTGATCACTGGCAATCACTACCTGATAGCCTTTTGGGCGATACTGGACAATAAAGCCCGCAGGCGCTTGAAAGATTCGCGCCATCACATCCACTGTTTTCTGCCACTTATCCAATGGCACCAGATCATCCTTCTCCTCGATTACCCACTGGTCGGGATGCAACATAAAACCCTCTAAAGAAACAACTGTATAGAAACCACTCACTAACTTTAGCAGTTATTCAAGAAATAGAGTCAGAGCTGGATCAATAGTTCAGTAAATTTAGGATCGCCAATGATAGAGATTAACAAAGCAACCTCTAGGCGCAGCCGTCCTCTAGCAGCGCAGCTGCGTCCTCTAGCCACGAAGTGGCGCCCTAAGCGGCGAAGCCGTGCTGAATTTCAGGCATAAAAAAACCAGCTCATGGCTGGATTCTTAAAGTGGTGGGTCGTATAGGATTACTAATGCCCTGCGGGCCAGCGCCGCAAGCTCCGCTGTTTTCTTCGGGCTTCGCCCTCCGAATCGAACCTTTTAACGGTTCTCATCCTATACAACGAGCATCTTTTGGGCATAAAAAAACCAGCTCGAGGCTGGATTCTTAAAGTGGTGGGTCGTATAGGATTCGAACCTATGACCAATTGGTTAAAAGCCAACTGCTCTACCGACTGAGCTAACGACCCACATAAGGTTGCGAAAGAATTTCGCTAAAGAAGTTTAAGAGTGGTGGGTCGTATAGGATTCGAACCTATGACCAATTGGTTAAAAGCCAACTGCTCTACCGACTGAGCTAACGACCCAACTCTTAAAATGGCTCCCTGAGCTGGACTCGAACCAGCGACCAATAGATTAACAGTCTACTGCTCTACCAACTGAGCTATCAGGGAACTGCTGTTCCAGTAAATGGCGGAGGGATAGGGATTCGAACCCTAGGGCCCTCTCGGACCGCTGGTTTTCAAGACCAGTGCTTTCGACCACTCAGCCATCCCTCCGCAGGAACGGCGCGTATATTATCGCAATGAGTTTTTGTGTCAACTAATTACGTACTGTTTTTGCAAAAAAACTGATTATTTATCAAAGTTTTTTCAGTTTCTGGAAATTCGACTAAAGATTAACCAGAAACGATTAAAAAACAACCGGATAAACACGCCTCACCGGATTTTCATAAACTACATATTGGGATAATTCGGTCCGCCCATACCTTCTGGAACTACCCACTTAATGTTTTGGGCCGGATCTTTAATATCGCAAGTCTTACAGTGTAGACAATTTTGCGAGTTTATCTGGAATCTTTGTCCCTGTTCATCCTCAACCACTTCATATACACCTGCTGGGCAATATCGCTGCGCGGGTTCAGCATAGGTCGATAAGTTTGAACCTAATGGAATGCTCTCATCCTGCAACTGCAGATGACATGGTTGATCCTCTTCATGATTGGTATTAGAGAGGAACACCGAGCTGAGCTTATCAAAGCTGATCTCGCCATCAGGTTTTGGATAACTTATCTCTTTACACTCAGAGGCAGGTTTTAATTGCGCATAATCAGCATGAGTATCATGCAGCGTAAATGGTATTTTGCCGCCAAAAACATTCTGATCAATGTAGTTAAAGGCTCCACCTAGCAATGGACCAAACTTATGCATAGCAGGACCAAAGTTACGCGAACGGAATAACTCGTCATACAACCAAGAGGATTCAAACTTCTGCGCATAACCGCTTAGCTCTTTGCCGCCCTCGCCAGACTGACTTAGCTCATCGAAAATCGCTTCTGCAGCCAACATGCCCGACTTCATTGCCGTATGCGTGCCCTTAATCTTAGAGAAGTTTAGAGTCCCTGCGTTACAACCAGCGATGATGCCGCCTGGGAAGGTCATTTTAGGCAGGGCATTAAAACCACCTTTCGTGATCGCCCTAGCACCGTAGGAGACACGTTTACCGCCCTCTAAGTACTGTTTTAACACCGGATGGTGTTTCATGCGCTGAAACTCATCAAATGGGCTCAGATAGGGATTCGAGTAGTTCAGGTCGATAATCAATCCAACTACCACTTGATTACCTTCTGTGTGATAGAGGAAGAAACCGCCACTGGCGCCATCACTCAAAGGCCAGCCAGAACCGTGCACAACTAAACCGGGTTTATGTTTGTCAGGATCAATATCCCATAACTCTTTAATACCCAAGCCATAATGTTGCGCATCGGCTTCAGCAGCTAGATCAAAGCGCTCTATCAGCTCTTTACCTAAATGCCCTCGACAACCTTCTGAGAACACGGTGTACTTTGCATGTAGCTCCATACCGGGCATATAGCTATCTTTCTGCTCACCGGATTCAGTTAGCCCCATATCACCAGTAGCGACACCTTTTACACTGCCATCTTCATGGTAAAGAACTTCTGCTGCGGCAAAACCAGGAAAGATTTCTACACCAAGCTGTTCTGCTTGCTCTGCCAACCAACGGCATAGATTACCCAAGCTAACAATATAGTTACCGTTATTATGCATCGTTTTAGGGACTAGCATGTTCGGCACTTGGGTGGCTTTATCCTCATCTTTGAGCATAAAGATCTGATCTTCGGTCACCGGCGTATTTAACGGTGCCCCCTGCTCTTTCCAGTCAGGAAACAACTCATCTAGAGCACGGGATTCAATCACTGCACCGGATAGAATATGCGCCCCGACTTCAGAACCTTTCTCTACCACACAAACGGTTAGTTCTTTTTCCGCCTCTTGTGCTTGTTGCATCAAACGGCAGGCTGTTGATAAACCAGCAGGCCCCGCCCCAACAATGACTACATCAAACTCCATTGATTCACGCGCCATATCACTCATAACTCACCTCTATCACCTATATGGCGTCTACTTAAAACTGTTCTTCAGAAAGTTGCATCACCGCATCACCACCCGCCATGATCGCGCTCAACAGAGCTGACGTACGAGGTAGCAACTGCTCGACATAAAAACGAGTCGATACAATTTTGCTTTCTAAGAATGACTGATCGCTTTCAGGATCATTTAGCTTAGTTTGGGCAATGCTGGCTGATTTAACCGATAACCAGCCACCACAAAGATAACCAAGCAACATCATAAAACTAACACTGGCTGCGCCAGCTGTAGCAGGATCTTTACTTGCTGTTTCCAATACCCACTTTTTAGCTTCTTCTGCATGGGTAAGGGCTTGACGGGTAGAAGCAACCAGATCTTGCAGTTCTGGTTCGGATATCTGATCAAGATCGCTCGCAATTTCGCTCAGTAGATCAGTTAGTGCGGCACCACTATCCACAAGTGTTTTTCGACCGATAAGGTCTAAAGCCTGAATACCGGTAGTACCTTCATAAATCGTCAGGATACGTGCATCACGGTAATGCTGCGCAGCACCTGTTTCTTCGATAAAACCCATACCACCGTGCACTTGTACTGCAAGATAGGTCATCTCTTGAGCTAGCTCTGTCACCCAACCTTTAACAATCGGCGTGAGAAGATCCGTTCGTGCCTGATGTTTAGCACGCAGTTCACTGTCTTGAGCATTCTGACAAAGGTCACTTTCGGCGCGAGCAACGTAAGTTAATGCGCGCATTGCTTGAACACCTGATTTCATCTGCAACAACATGCGACGTACATCAGGGTGTTTCATAATCGTGACGCGGGAGCCATCTCTTAATGTACCTTGAACACGCTCTTTGGCATATTCCAACGCCTGTTGATAAGCACGTTCAGAAATTGCTAAACCTTGAAGGCCAACACCTTGGCGCGCATCGTTCATCATGGTGAACATGCATGCTAGGCCTTTATTTTCTTCACCAACCAAGTAACCAATGGCACCGTCGTTATCACCAAAACTCATCACGCAAGTTGGACTACCATGGATACCCAGTTTGTGTTCTAGCGCCACAGCAGTGGCATCATTACGCTGATCAGTCACTTGGCCGTTTTCATCAAGAAGGAATTTTGGAACGATAAATAGAGAGATACCTTTTACACCCGCAGGCGCATCCGGTAGGCGCGCCAACACCAGATGAACGATATTCTCGGTCATTTGATGATCGCCCCACGTAATAAAGATCTTTTGGCCGGTTATACGATAGTGATCACCTTCAGGGACCGCGCGAGTTTTAAGCGCAGCTAAATCCGTACCAGCATCAGGTTCTGTCAGGTTCATGGTGCCAGTCCACTCACCGCTGATCAGCTTTGGTAGGTAGTGCTGCTGTAGTTGCTCACTACCATGAGTTTCCAACGCTTCAATCGCGCCCTGAGTCAGCAGAGGGCAGAGGGCCCAAGCCAAATTGGAGGACTGCCACACTTCGTTAACTGCAACAGAAAGCGCATTTGGTAAACCTTGGCCGCCAAACTCTGGATTAGCCGCTAGCGATGGCCAGCCACCCTCACAAAAACGCTGATAAGCTTCAGAAAAACCTGGGGTTTCTTGGACGTGGTTATCGACTAACTTTGCACCTTGCTGATCACCAACTACATTCAAGGGAGCAAGCTGTTCAGTGCCAAGCTTAGAAGCCTCATCTAAAACCGCTTCAGCTAAACCTTCAGCAAACTCTTCTAAGCCTGCCGAATGACAAATCTGTTCTAACCCCACCAGCTCGTTCAAGACAAAAACACCATCTTGATACGGGTATCGATAATCGCTCATTGTATAACTTGCTCCGTCTTAACCTGCTTACCGTTTGTATTAGCTCAGGTTTTTTTATTGTAATAACTCGACGTTAATTCACATTGGGAAATGCTCTTAACATAATCGTTCCAGCGCCCATATCCAGCAATAACAATTCACACCTCAATAACTAACAAAAACGTTCTCAAAATGAAAATCCCTTATAAATAGGGCCCACTCATAACATTAAGAGTCTGCTAATTGCTGGCAATAGCTGTCACTACGTCGATATTCACCGGGCGTCATACCGGTCCATTTTTTGAATGATCTAAAGAACGCAGAAGGCTCTTCAAATCCCATCAATCCAGCAACATCATTAATCGATAACTGTGGGGAATTCATATAGTTAAGCGCAGCTAGCTTGCGGCACTCATCTTTGATTTTTTGATAGGACGTGTCCTCTTCCAACAATCTACGTCGCAGTGTTGAAACCGACATGTGGAGTCGATATGCCACCTCTTCAGCACTCGGTAGGTCTTGACTAAAATCCTTACCAATCAAAGCCACCACTTGGGATTTCAAACTAGTGTCATCATCCACCATCACTATCAGCTGATAAGGGGCTGTTTTTAAGAAACTACGTAAGGTTTCAGGGGTTTGAACAATCGGAAAATCTAGATATCGGGCAGGAAAAACAATGGCATTATCGTGTTGATCAAATTTAACCTCTGACTGAAACAAAGTTTTATACTGCGCTAGATCATCAGGTTCTTTAAACGAAAAATAGGCCGCTTTTAGCTCCAACCGCTTACCAATTAACCAGCATAGAAAATGCTGCCACATTGATAATGAGGTTCGAATACGCCCCGGAATTTCATCTTTTAAAATCTCTTCCATAGAGACTTCAGCAGCGTCCGTTGTGGTAAATGAAACTTTGGCAAAACGCCCTTTGCGCACCAAATAAGGCTTAACTTTGGTACCGCGACAGATCTCGTGAAAATCACTGGCACGATAGATCGCTTTCTCTAAGGTCGTACAGTGAATCAGACAATGACACATCATACGGAAGGTACCATTTGGCACCTTACCGCCGCTCAACATACCAAAATACTCATCTTGAGCGATGTAATAGATACGCTGATAGAGCAAGCCAAACTTATCCGCTGGAAACTCAGTCTGGCTACCAATTTCGGCCGGATCGATCCCAACATGGGTCAACAGCTGTTCAACACTGAAGCCTTGCTCTTCAACTAACTGTAATAAATGACGGACGTACCCCGCGGGTACGGTAATTTTACGCTCCATAACGCTCTAACCTATTTTGTTCTTATTTTTTGATGAAACGCACTTCCCTTTCTTATTCATGAACTATTATGTTAATAATTTCAAGCTAACGAACTATTTTGTTAATAACTTTGCCCTCAATTGTTATTGAGAGATTTTGTTAGGCCAGTGAACATGGATAGTGTTAAATATTCCGTAACTACTCTGTAGAGCCCGATTTATAAACCTGCTGAGTAGAAGCACAGAATTTAGAAAGAAAACACAATTTGCGCCTTAAAAAAATAACAACGCTAGGTGAACGAAATGGCAACAAAAAACCGGATTTTGCGTCGCAGCAAAAAACCATCCTCGGTGTTTACACGCCAACTACTGCCGTTACTGATTGGTAGTGCAGTAGGCATAAATCAGGCTCAAGCAATTGAATTTAATCTGGGTGATATCGAAGGTCGCTTTGACTCTCAGATATCAATGGGAGCGAGCTGGCGTATGGATGACGCAGACCAAAATCTGATTTCGGTCCCCAATGGAGGATTAAGTTCTGGCTCAGGTAGTTACGACGACGGTAACCAGAACTTTGATAAAGGGAAAACCTTTTCTCAAATTGTAAAAGGCATCCACGATCTGGAACTAAGTTATGAAAACATGGGCGTATTTGCCCGCGCAAAATATTGGTATGACGCAGAACTTGCTGGAGGCGCACGCCCTCACGGCCATGCAGCTAACCTTTATTCGCCTGATGCAGATCTAGAAGATTCAGGTTTTAATGATTTTTCCAAATTCTCTGGTTTCGAAGTACTCGATGCCTACTGGTATGGCGGATTTGATATTGCTGATAAACCTCTTGATCTACGTATTGGTCGTCAAGTGGTTAACTGGGGTGAAAGCACCTTCGTACAAGGCGGCTTAAACTCCATCAACCCAATTGATGTTAATGCTTTCCGTCGCCCAGGCGCAGAAGTAAAAGAAGGCCTTCTTCCTGTCAATATGGCTTTTGCATCTTTCGGTTTAACAGATAATTTGAGTATTGAAGGCTTCTATCAGATTGAGTGGGAACCTACTGCTGTCGATGGTTGCGGTACCTATTTTTCAAATATCGACTTTGCGGCTGAAGGCTGTAATGGTATCCGAGTCCCTCTCCCTCTAACCGATCAACAATATTACAACCCATCACTGTCCGGCCCTGCTATTGGCTTCGACCCTGTCATTTATCGTGATGAAGAAGGCAGAAGAGAAGCCGATGACGATGGTCAGTTTGGTTTCTCATTACGATATTTTGCTGAAGAGCTAAACAATACAGAATTTGGCTTCTACGCTGCGAAATATCATAGTCGCTTACCAGTAACAAGCGCTGTGAATACTGCAACGGATGCCGCTACCTTCACCGCTACGGCTAATGCAGCTGCAGCTGCTGTATTAGGTGGCGGTGGTACATTAGAACAAGCTGAAGCTGCTGCTGAGTTAGCAGGCATAAGTACATTGGTCGACACTACCTATTTCACCAGCTATCCAGAAGATATCGAGATGATCGGTTTAAGCTTTAATACCAATATTGGTGATATTGCTTGGTCTGGTGAGATTAGCCACAAACGTGATGTACCGATTCAAATCAACGGCCCGCTGCTTGTAGCAGCAATTTTACAACAGCATGTTCCTGGGGGTTCAGGTAATACTGCTGCTGACGCATTAGTCACTGAGGCAGGCGAAGGAGGTACAATCTACGGTTATAGTGAATTTGATGTAACCCAAGTTCAAACTAGCTTTGTAAAATTCTACGATCAAGTACTCGGCGCTAGCCGTTTAACCATGGTGGGTGAATTAGCATGGACCCACGTTCACAACTTAGACGAGAGTGCCAACGCGCTTAAATACGGTCGTAACGGTGCATTTGGTTATGCCGCTGGTGATACCGATGGTTTCGTAACTCAAGACTCTTACGGTTACGTACTGCGCGCAAACTTGAACTATCCAAACGCTTTTGCCGGTGTAAACCTAACGCCGCAAATCAGTTTCAAGCACGGTTTAGAAGGTTATGGTCCTCAACCAGGCGCTGCATTTAATGAAGATGAGAAAACCTTAGGCCTGAGTCTAACCGCTGATTACCTAAATAAATACCAAGTTCAGCTTTCTTATACCGACTTCTTCGGTGGAGATTTTAACTCTATTGAAGACCGTGATTTCCTATCAATTAGCGCGTCCGTTTCTTTCTAAGAACAGCAGATAAATGGAGATATACACTATGTTCAATACCAAGAGACTTCTGCTGAGTTCGGCGATTCTTTTTGCCTCGGCAAGCGTTTATGCAGCAACACCTGAGCAGATAGCTCAATTGGGCAATCAACTGACCCCGATCGGTGCGGAAAAAGCAGGTAATGCAGCGGGTACGATTCCGGCATGGACCGGTGGTTTAGAAAGTGGTTCTGATCGATACGGCAATCCGTTTGCAAGCGAAAAGCCACTGTTCACAATCACTGCAGCTAATGCTGATCAGTACAAGGATAACCTTACACCCGGCCAGATGGCGATGTTGAAGAAGTATGCTGATAGTTACTCTATCCCTGTGTACCCAACCCACCGAACAGCCGCACTACCAGCAGATGTTTATGCCGCTGCAAAACAGAATGCATCCAGCGCAGAGCTAACCGATGGCGGCAACGGCCTATCAGGCTTTGAAACGGCGATTCCTTTCCCTATCCCCGAGAACGGTTTAGAAGTTATCTGGAACCATATGACCCGCTATCGTGGCGGCGCATTGGAAAGGACTTTTGTGCAGGTACCCGTGCAAGCTAACGGTAATTTTACTGCGGTAAAAATTAACGAAAAGATGTCTTGGCCGAGCGCTTTAGAAGGCGGTTCTGACGCTAACAAAGATGACAACATCCTGTTCTACTTTGTACAGCGAGTTAAAGCACCTTCTCGCCTAACCGGCAACGTATTACTCGTTCATGAAACTATGAACCAGATTACGCAACCTCGTCAGGCTTGGACTTACAATGCAGGTCAACGTCGTGTTCGTCGCGCGCCTCAAATTGCCTATGATGCACCGGGCACTGCGAGTGATGGACAGCGTACGACCGATAACCTTGATCTATTCAATGGCGCACCTGATCGCTATGAGTGGAACCTTGTTGGTAAACAGGAACTTTACATCCCATACAACAGCTTCAAGCTAGCTGATCGTGGATTAAAGTATGAAGATATCCTTCAACCTGGCCATATGAATCCAGAACTAACACGTTACGAGCTACATCGCGTGTGGAAAGTAGAAGCAACGCTTAAAGATAATGAACGTCATATCTACGCGAAACGTACGTTCTACATTGATGAAGATAGCTGGCAGATTGCTGTAGTCGATCACTACGACGGTCGTGGCGAGCTATGGCGCGTAGGTGAATCCCACCAGTTCCAATACCGTGATGTAAATGTGCCTTGGCTTACTG
This sequence comes from Neptuniibacter sp. QD57_21, assembly GCF_047778075.1. Classification (GTDB taxonomy): domain Bacteria; phylum Pseudomonadota; class Gammaproteobacteria; order Pseudomonadales; family Balneatricaceae; genus Neptuniibacter. Next base: position 3,160,519 of record NZ_CP180549.1, read on the forward strand.
CTGAAGCGCTCTATGATCTTCAATCTGGTCGTTACCTGGTGGGTAGTTTGACCAACGAAGAAGGTAATGGCTTCGACTTTAGCCAACGCTTTAAACATAAAGATTTTACCCCGCAGGCGATCCGCCGCATGGGTAAATAAACCCGGTCCATGCAAGCAAGTAGCGTAAACGAATAATCCTATCTTATTCTGATACGCAGAAAGCCTCCTTATTTTTAAGGAGGCTTTTTTCGTTTTAGAGCTTTTATATTGCGCGATGGACTAGGATAATACTGTGCTTAGCAGCGATGCTGCTCCATCTACTCATTATCGAAAGGTTTTCCCATGGCCGCTATCGGCAAATACAACACTCTGGAAGTGATCAAAGAGAAAGATTTTGGCGTTTATCTGGATGCAGGTGAACTCGGCGAAATACTTTTACCTAAACGTTACTGCCCAGAAGATTTAGAAGTCGGCGACAGCATCCGCGTATTTATCTATCTAGATACCGACGATTATCTGATCGCGACCACGGAAACTCCGAAAGCCATTGTCGATGAGTTTGCTATGCTGCCAGTATCTGAGATAAACGATGTAGGCGCATTCTTAGATTGGGGCCTTCCCAAAGATGTATTACTGCCTTACAGCGAGCAGAAGAACCGCCCTGTTGAGGTAGGCAAACGCTACCTGGTGCGTCTATATCTGGATAAAAATACCAACCGTATTGTGGCATCCACCAAGATAGATAAATTTTTGGATAAGACCCCTGCTAGCTACAAAGCAGGTGAAGAAGTACAGCTGGTCATTGCCAACCGTACTGACCTAGGCCAAAAAGCGATTGTTAACCACGAGCACTGGGGCCTAATCTTCCGTAGCGATGTATTAAAAACGGTTTACCCTGGCCAAAAATTTAAAGGTTACATCAAAGAAGTACGCGCTGACGGTAAGATCAACCTTTCCATGCAAAAGCCGGGATACAGCAAGGTGGTTGATACCGCTCAACAGATCCTAGATATGATGGATGAGCAGGAAGGTTTTATCACCATCAACGACAAGTCCTCTCCAGAAGTGATCTACAAACACTTTGGCATCAGTAAAAAGGCTTTCAAAATGGCGGTTGGCGCACTATTAAAGCAAGGCAAGATCACCATTGAACCCGGTGGCTTGCGTTTAAATGATTAAGTACCTTCTTATTGAAAAATAAGAGGAAATGAAAAAGCCGTAGCAGATCTACTACGGCTTTTTTGTTTCTCCTGTTCATCCTTAATCTTTCTAAAAACGTCGGCTTATCCCTTCAACCACGCTTCAAGATCATCAGCACTTCCAATCAACTCACCATCGATGAAGATCTGCGGTGTAGTACCGCGGCCTGTAACAGCTTGTAGGGAGCTGAAACTTACCCCGTGGCTACCTAGCTCAATCGCTTCGTATTTGTAACCGTTGTCAGATAGCGCTTTCTTAGCACGTGTGCAATGTGGGCAACCCGGCTTGCTCAATACTGTTACGCGTTTCGGCTGTTCCGCTTTTGGATTGATGTAATCCAGCATGGTATCAGCATCAGATACTTCAAACGGGTCGCCTGGAAGATCAGCCTCGATAAACATCTTATCGATCACGCCATCTTTCACTAGCATGGAGTAACGCCATGAACGTTTACCAAAACCTAGGTTATCTTTATCTACCAACATATCCATCGCTTCGCTGAACTCACCATTACCGTCTGGGATAAAAGTGATGTTGTCCGCATGCTGATCTTCAGCCCAAGCATTCATTACAAATGTATCGTTTACTGATAGACAGATGATGTCATCAATACCATTTGCAGCGAAAACCGGTGCAAGTTCATTGTAGCGAGGTAAATGCGTGCTAGAACATGTTGGTGTAAATGCACCTGGTAGTGCGAATACGATTACGTTCTTACCTTTGAAAAGCTCTGCAGTCGTTACATCAACCCACTCATTACCCTGACGAGTGTGAAAAGTAACTGCTGGGATATTCTTACCTTCGCTATTCTGTAGCATGACTTATTCCTCTATGTGTCGCGTCTGGATGACTTGCGTTTCGTTAGAGTTAATATAGGCAAAAACGTTGAATAAAAATAATTAAACAAAACTAACCAACCGATAGCCCAAAGCTATAGATTGATTTTCGGTTTAATAATTAAGAGTGAATCTCTTTAGGAAGGTATTCCAAGAATTGATCAAAGGGAACTGGACGCCCAAGGAAATACCCTTGCACGTAGTCACAACCAAACTCGCGGAGCATATCAAGTTGTTGCTGATTTTCGACACCTTCAGCCACCACTTTGATACCTAGGGTTTGGCCCATCTTAATGATTACTTCAACCAGCGTTCGATCTTGTTCGTCATCCAATAGATCAATCACAAAGCTACGATCAATCTTCAAGTAATCCGCCGGATAGTGACGTAGGTAATTAATTGCCGAATATCCCGTACCAAAATCATCGATAGAGAAAGCGATGCCCTGCTCACGCAAACGTTTGATCTTATCTAACTGGTTATCGCCCCCTCCCATAAGTAAGGATTCGGTAATTTCGAATACTAAATTACTATGGTCGACATCGTGACCATCAATAATTTGCAACCAGCGACCGTCAGCATCTTTAGGGAAGAACTCAGCAACAGATCGGTTGATAGAGATCTGCATATCTATTCCCGCATGTTTAAATTTACCAGACAGGTGACAAGCTTCATCTAAGATCCACTCACCTAAACTCCGAATAGCTCCCGTCTGCTCCGCAATAGGAATAAACTCTGCAGGTGAAACTGTACCTTTAACAGGATGAATCCAGCGCACAAGCGCCTCACATTTGGCAATTTCTTGTACACCTAAAGCAACAATAGGCTGTAAATAGAGTTCAAACTGTCCTTCACGCAAACCAGCCAATATTTCATTATGCGTCTGAACATGCTGCTTTACTTCTTGGCTCAACGCATTATTGAAGAAGAATATTCTATTCTTACCCGCACGTTTTGCGGCGTACATTGCACGGTCAGCATTCTGCAATAGCGGCTGCATGCTTTGACCATCTTCGGGATACATAGCGATCCCTAAACTATGAGTAACAGAGAGGTACTGGCCGTCGATAAGGTAAGGTTCACCCAACTCCATCTGTAATTTCTCGGCAAGGAGCTCAGCCTGTGTTGCCGATTCTATATCACGCAAAATGATCACGAACTCGTCACCCGCTAAACGAGCAAGTAAATCATCGTTGCGAACAATACTCTGCATCCGTCCTGCAAACAGACGTAGCAACTCATCACCAGTATGATGCCCCCAGTTATCATTCACTTCTTTGAAGTAATCTAGATCAATAAAGAACAACGCAAACATGTGATTATGGCGCTGGTGATCGTAGATCATCGCTTGAAGCTGCTGACCAAAATGATAACGGTTAGACAAACCTGTTAAGGCATCAAAGTTAGCTCGGTATGTCGCAGTTTCAATCGCTTGCAGTTTTTCTCGATAGTTAATGGCAATTAAATAGGTACCCATTGCCAAAACAAAACTTACCAACAAGCTAATCAACCAATATCCAAGCACCTGCCTATTTTTAACCTGCCAGCCGCTTTGAGGATAAGCAGCTAATTGCCAACGGCCCAGCGGCAAAATAACATCGACCGTCACGGCATCTGGATGGAATGTAGCCTCATTTCCAAAGAACACATCCCCATCAACACCTAAACCATCACGGCCTCTCAACGCAATATCATTGCCCCAAAGACGAATATCTATCCCTGCCTTTTGTAATAGATCCTCATCATCTATTACCGCAGATACAAGTCCCCAAAGAAGATTCCGGTCCTCACCAATAAACACAGGAACTCGGGCAATCAACCCCGAACCTCCCTGAACAAGCTCAAATGGGCCAGATAAAATAATTTCATTGCGTTTAATTGCTTCCATCACTGCAGGCAACTGATCGGGGGCTTCTCGATAATCCACACCTAATGCAGCCTCATTACCCGTGAAAGGATGAATATTGGTGATCACCAAATCAGGAGCTAGTACAATGTGACGTATACTTAATTTTGTTTGGAGGTATTCATCAACTAGACGAGAAAATTCTGACTGGTTGATATCGGAATTGATTGCAACCTCTGCTCTAAGCCCTCGCAGAACAACGAGATGAGCATTAACCTCACCCTCTAACCGAGCGCCTAAGGTCAAAAGATTTACAAAGGCTTGATGTTTTATATTTTCGCGGATACGTTCAAATTCATGGCTAACAAAGAAAGCCGACACCATCATCACAACACCAAAAACAATCGCAGAAAAAGCGAAAGGCCTTTGTGTTAGTGACTTTAAAATCTGGTGCACCATGAGTAATACAAGCTCTCTTTTTGATCAACCAACCACTTTTTTGATCAGTGTAACCATTCATCAGATGTCATAAGACCATAGTTATACAGCTTTACAGCTACATAATAAATAGATCCAAACTAACTGTTCCTTGGCCATAATTATATTTGAACAAGTATTCACAATACAGGTAAATTTAATCTTTTCAATTGGTTAGGTATCCACCACCTCATGTTCAGTTTCAGCCGCGGCATATAACAAGCAATCACTCAGAGCGATATCAGGCCTTGTCGTAATCATAAAGAGCTTTAGCGGCTGAGCAGTGACAAGAAGATTGCCCTTAATCTCAAAGAAGCGGGAAAAAACATCAGCCCCTTCAGCGTCATGAACTTTTAGATTCTGCTTACAGGCACTTCCTCCTAGCCATGCAATTAAAGTCCCTCGTTCCACCGCACCAAAGTTAAACTCATCTAACTGAGAGGGCACAGTGAGATCAGTCCCGATAACATAGCTATCAGCAAAAGCGATGGTCGTTTCCGGCTTTAGCTCTAGGCGAACAGGCTGACGATAAAGATCCAAATGATGACCGTGTTCTAACTGCATCACCTCTTCTTGATAGATAAACTTCTGCAAACCTTGCCAAGCGATCTGATTGGCCGTTTGATCTTTCGCACCGCCGCACTCAATCGTCGCTACGGGACAACGACGCGTGCTGCGCTCCATCAATGCCCCTAATCTCAAATCAGTGATCACCAAACGCTCACTAAATAATGAAACCAGTGCCTCATGGGCTTCGCTCACATAAGTCACCACGCCAAAATCAGGACTGTGCCCTGAAGTGTTATGTATATCGAGGATGCACTCGGGTTGATACTCCTCAAACAACTCTAAGATCTCTTCGGCAAGCTGCCCCGGTGCATCCGTAAAAGGCGGGAAGAAACAACGGTTCATATCCCGTTGCCCCGGATATACACGATTTTTATACATAGGCTCCAAAATAGCGGCGGAAACAGAGGGTATAAAACAGAGCAGATTAAACAGCGGCTTTTGCTCTTGCTTTAACCATTTATGCAGCGCATTAAGGCCAGAGGGCTCATTCCCATGCAGCAAGGTCACTAAACCACGGGTTCGCTCGTTTTGTTCACCCTCGACAAAGATCATCACTGCTTCGCCCATCTGTTTTAAGAACGCTTCTGGGCTATCCAATAGTTGCTCAGAAGTAGGATTTATCAGCGTTCTCATATCCTATACCCTTCCATATAAAGTATCTCCACAATAGCTACCATCCCACTACAGGTTCGTTAGTGGCTGACAACGTCATATAACGCTGCACCATCTGAGTAAGCGCTTGATTGTGATTTAATTTTTTATATAAGCGCTGGTATTCACGTAGTTGCCAGTAGGCTCCTGTGACCCCAGTATCAACACGATCTTTGATCACAGATAGATAGTGATCCCGTTCTTGCGGATCAATCTCCAAGGCATTTAACCCAGCATAAGCAACGGGCAGTAACTCCTGAACAATCTCAGCAATACTTAACTTTTTAAGTCCACCTGCCTGACTTAACACCGGCCACATCAATTCAGCCTGCAGACCTTTTTCTGCCGCCAAATAAAAGTTCTTAGCTAGCACGCTAAACGGCATGGCTGGAATAATTTCATCCATCTGCTCCTGCAGCCCTTTGGCAACTCCCAATGCAAAAGCTGCATTCGCAGCCATATCACAAGGCGTCGGCCCAGCGGGTAGAGCCCTAAGCTCAATTCGCAAATGCCCCCCCTCTTTATGATCATAAACCGGCCTATTCCAAGGCCAGACCGTACCGGCATGAAGGCACAACTCTTGTAGCGAGGCGACATCACCTTTTTTAATAACCTCTAAGGTATTTTCGTCACCCATAACCGGCAGTATCGGCTCATGCAGATGCACCATCTCTGCAAAGAGCTCATAAGCGCCTTCCCGGACCCAACCGTTACCAAAATCGACACGGGAAGGGATACCTCGATCACACTCTTCATGGGAACGCCCATCTATCGCCTGCCTGAACAATGGAATGCGCGTCTCGTGCCATAACTTATGCCCCAACATAAACGGTGAGTTCGCTGCTAAAGCAACCACTACCGGCGTCACTAATTGCAGGGCATTAAACGTACAAGCAAAACGCTCTGGGCTGACACGAAAATGAACCTGCATGGAGCTATTGGCTCCCTCTAATGAAACATCCCGAGAGCGCAGAGAAATAGGAGGGTCACCCTCAATCTTGATACAGAACATTTTGCCCCGTAGCTTTTGTAGTGCTTGGGTCAATGCGTAAAAACGCGATTCATCAGTGAGAGCCTTTAAGCCAAAATCACTACGTTTTAACGTCGGCAGAATTCCTATAGGCAACGCTTGCCCTTGTTCAGCAGATAAATGATGGTTCACCAATTCGATGGCACTAACCATCTCATTTTCCATCTGGCTGAACGGTGTGCCTGCAGCAGCAACCGGCTTTAAGTTGTATTCGAGATTAAAGCGGTTCAACTCCAACGCTAGTTGCTTATGCCCGCTACGATCAATCACTTCGCGATTTAAACTTAGCGGCCTCCCGTGCTGATCTACCAGATATAACTCTAGCTCAGCGCCTATGGATGATGGTCCACAACCAAAACCGGGCCGATTCAACATCGACTTCAGCCCGTCTAGATTTTCCATTAAACGCGTTCTGAATTGGCTATAAGCCTGCTCACTAAATTTATGAGAACTAATCTCTTGTCCCATAAGCCCCTTCAGGAAAAGTTCATTCAATCCCTTTAAGATTAGCTAGCTCTGCCCATTCCTACCAATCTGAACTGATTAGGACCGAATTCATGAAAATATTAGGAAATTCGCAGATGAAAGCGTTTAGGGTAAAATCAAAGAAACCATCAGATTGAGCTGATAATTTTCAATGTCCGTAGAAAAAGTTGCCTGCCACTGCTGCGACCTGATTCAGGAGATTCCTGATCTCTCACCCGGGTTAAAAGCACACTGCCGACGTTGTGGACATCAACTGACAGCGAAAGTACCCAACAGTATTGATCGTGCTATCGCGTTTGCCATTAGCGCACTGATTTTTCTATTTCTATCGCTGCCATTTCCGTTTTTAGCCTTTAAATCCCAAGGCCGCGAACAGGAAGTATCTCTAGCACAAAGCGGATTTGACCTACTCCAGTTAGGCTTCCCCATACTCGCCTTATTACTACTCTGCTTTATTATTCTAATCCCTGCCCTGCTGCTGAGTGCCTACTTGGCTATTCTGCTTCCGTTAAAACTCAATCATAGTCGGCGCTGGATGTACCAAGTCACGCGGCTACTGTTTAACTTGCACCCTTGGGGCATGGCGGAAGTTTTTCTTATCGGCGTTTTAGTGAGTTTAGTTAAGATCGCAGGAATGGCCGACTTAGTCATAGGGATGTCATTCTGGGCTTATGTACTCTTTGCAATCTGTCTAATCGCAACGATCACCTCCGTCGACAAATTGCAGTTGTGGCATCAACTAGATCATTGCGCCGGTATTGAACGCACCAAAATACAAGTGTCAGAAGGCAGTGCCTTAAAGCAAGACATGATCAGTTGCCATCATTGTGATCTGCTCCACCCAGCGAACGAACAAAATTGCCGACGCTGTGAAAGCAAACTGCATCCACGCATCCCCTACAGCATGCAGAAAACCTGGGCATACCTGATTACGGCTGTAATTCTTTATCTACCGGCCAATATCTATCCGATCATGAATACCACCCTATTAGGCTCAGAAGATCCCAGTACCATAATGGGCGGTGTGGTTTTGCTCTGGCAGCATGGATCTTACCCGATCGCACTGGTGGTCTTTATCGCCAGTGTTTTGGTGCCGATTGCTAAAATGCTAATGATTTTCTGGTTGGCTTATAGTGTCCAAGCAGGACATCAACACAAATTAACTGAACGGATGTGGATGTATCGCATCACTGAACTGATTGGTCGCTGGTCGATGATCGATGTCTTTGTCGTCGCGGTTTTAGTTGCACTGGTGCAGCTGGGCGGGCTCGTCAGTATTCAACCCGGCATTGCCACCATCGCCTTCGCCAGCGTGGTGATTTTAACTATGTTATCGGCGATCAGCTTTGACCCCCGCCTAATATGGGATAACCTGAGCGACACAGAAATACGCGCCATCAATCATGGACAAGAACCTCTGACCGACTTAATGGACGACGCAACTTAATTATGTCTACTTCGAAAACAAATCCTACTCCGGTTATCAGCGCTAAACGCTCAATTTCCAGCATCTGGATATTGCCTCTGATCGCTCTGCTTTTGGGCGGTTGGATGATCTACCAGGACTGGGCTAACCGTGGTCAATTGGTCAGTATTACCTTCATTACTGCTGATGGCATAGAAGCTGGTAAAACCAAGATTAAAGTTAGAAGCGTTGAGGTCGGCAAGGTCGAATCTGTCCAACTAAATTACGCCGATGGCAACGTTTTAGTTAATGCACGGATCGAACCCGAAGCTGAAGCACTCCTTCTAAACAACACCCGTTTTTGGGTGGTACGACCCCGTGTAGGCACTGGTGGCGTAAGCGGTCTAGGTACATTGCTATCGGGCGCTTATATAGAGATGAGCCCCGGTGAAGGTAAACAGAAAACAACGAAGTACACAGGTTTAGAAGAGCCGCCTGTCACCTCAGCATCAGAGCCAGGTTTAAGACTTCAACTGATAAGCGATAATGCTCACTCGCTCAGCGTGGGTGATACAGTTATCTACCGTGGTTTTCCAGTCGGTCGTATTGAGCAATTAACCTTCGACACGAAAGCCAAACAAGCAATATACGATCTATTTATCCAAGCACCTTATGATCAACTAGTCACCACTGATAGTCGCTTCTGGAATATGAGTGGTATCAACCTCAATCTCTCGGCTGATGGCGTGAATGTACAAACCGGCACATTGGATACCCTTCTAGCAGGAGGGGTGACATTTGATGTTATTGATGGAGATAGCAAAGGCCAAGCCGCAGCTGATGGTGATCGTTATCAACTTTACCCAGACTTCGAGAGCGTCAAAGAGCAGCCTTATGCCTTTTACAATGAATACCTACTGCTATTCGATCAAACGGTCCGTGGCTTAGTTCCCGGTGCGCCGGTTGAATTTCGCGGAGTACGTATAGGTACTGTTGAGCGTATTCCTTTCCAAATTGCTGAAATTACCGGTGAATCAGACCCGCGTATTCCGGTAATTATTCGTCTAGAACCGGGACGTTTAGGTTATGACGATGAAGAAGACGTATTACACAACGCTCATGAAAAACTTCGCTTTTGGATACAACAAGGTATGCGGGCTAGCCTAAAATCCGGCAATCTGATTACGGGCAGTCTATTTGTCGATTTTGACCTCTACCCCGAAGAGCAGGTAGCTAACCTTATCGAGTTTGATGGTTACCCTGTGATTCCAACCGTGTCAGGTGGCTTTGCACAGCTAGAGAACAAGCTCAGCGCGGTACTCAGCAAAATCGAACAACTACAAGTTGAACCACTCATTTCTCAGTTGGATTCAACACTGAATACCTCTGAAAAAGCCATTAAACAACTGAATAGCACATTGAAAGAGATCGAGGCGTTGGTGCGTAATAACAACACCCAAGCCCTACCAGAAGAGTTAAAAGCAACCTTAAAAGAAGTTAGATTGGCAGCAAAAGGCATCGCCCCACAAAGTGAACTGTACCAAGAGATGAACCGTTCATTAGATACGCTACAACAAACACTGAAACAGCTTCAACCGGTACTCAAAACACTAGATGAAAAACCTAATGCGCTGATTTTTGATGCTCCGAAAAGCGCGGACCCAATCCCAGGAGGTCGACCTAATGAATAAAACTATCCACATTTTGGGCTGCCTGATTCTATTAGGTGGATTAGGCGGTTGCGCATCCCAAAGCAGCACTCCGCCAAGTCAGTACTATCTTCTTAGCAGCGATAGTCAGAGCTATATAAAAGAGACCTATCAGCGAGTCATCGGAATCCAGCCGGTTAAAGTAGCCCCATATATCAATACACCGGGGATTGCTCTGCTCACTCGCGAAAACCATATTCGTATTGCCAATCAACACCTTTGGGCGGAACAACCCGATCAAGCGATTACCCGCGTATTACACAATAAATTGGATCAACGCCTGCCAACAAGCCGCGTTGATGATGGTTCTCTAGGCCGTAATAACGATTGGAACTACAGCATTGCAACCCAAATCGATCAATTTCATGGTACCGAAACCGGCGAAGCAGTCCTCAGCGGACATTGGCAAATTAAACAAGGTGAACAGGTAATCAGCACCTATAGGTTCAATCTAAAACAACCATTAGAAAAACCCGGTTATACTGCGTTAGTCACAGAACTTCAGACTTTGTTATCAAATCTTGCCGAACAACAAGCGAGCTATTTAAAACCATATATCGCGAAGCAATAATCCTCGAGGTTACATTGCTCAATATGATAGGCATAAATCATGAATAAGGTTCACAGCACAGGAACCAATTCTCAGCTATAATGACTAACTCTGTACGTAGTTTGCTTTAAGAGTATTTGTTTTAAGAACACAGAAATTTGGTCAGCATTATGGAAAACAACATTTCAGCCTTAGGCACTGCACAATCGCTTATCTCCCCAAGAGGAGCGGGCCCAGAATCTACTGCTCAATCAGCGGGTAACGGTTTAGCCGTGAATGCTCCGCTAGGTACTGAGCCGGGTGGTCAGGTGCAACTTAATCAAGACTTAGCGCAAACAAGCCAAGTCCAAAATGTTGATAACGGCCTAGAAACTCGAACGAACCGTGCTAATAATGCTGAACCTGCTATTGACCAAGCAGCGCAGCAGCAACAGATTGAAAATTTCTTAGCTGAACAAACCGGTGAAGATGTTGAGAGTTTCCGAGGCATCGATATTCAGTCTGCGCTAGATCTGCAAGAAGGCCTACGTAATCGCCCAGCTGACAACACAGAACCTGAATTTTCAGCAGCGCCAGCTGCAAATTCGCCTGAACCTCAAGATGCTAATGAGCAGCAAGATCAGGAACTACAACAGCGTCTACAAGCTCGACTAGCCGATCAGATTCCAAATGATCCAGGCACTGAATTCCCGCAGCTGATTGAGACCGTAGCTTAAGTCAAAACGCGATTATCAGATATTAAAAAAGCAGCCTCATTAGGCTGCTTTTTTAATATCTAATATTGTGAGAATGAACTAGCTTTCTGAAACCACACAATCACGACCAGACTCTTTCGCTTCATAAAGGTATTGGTCTGCGCGGTTTAAGACAGAGGCCATTGTCTCTTCATGCCCACGCTCTGCAAGACCCACACTAATGGTCAGGTCTATTTCGTGAGCAAACTCTAGACTATTAATTTCAGCACGTAATCGCTCAGCAAGAAAACGCACAGGCTCCATTTCGCTCGCCAGAGTGAGAATTACGAACTCCTCACCACCATAGCGAACAGCTAGATCTTCAGGCCGAGTGCTCTGCAACAAAACTTGCCCAACAGCATGAAGAACGTCATCTCCAAAGCGATGACCATAGTTATCGTTAAGCTTCTTAAAATGATCGATATCTAAGAACATGACATACAAATGTTGATGCCTATTGCGCTTATCTTGGCTTAAATAGCTACCTTCTGTTTCGTTTAAATAGCGGCGACTATAGAGGCCAGTTAAAGGATCTTTAATTGCAAGATCACGAATAAGCGTAGTACTCCGTTTCGCCCACAATACCGATACAATTGCCATCACTAAGAAAGCAGCAACGATTAGTTCGATTGATTGGATAAATAACCGATTGTTCTTAGCCTCAACCTCATCCAGATAAACGCCTGTACCAATAACCCAATCCCAAGGTTCAAACAGAGCAACATAGGAAACCTTGTGAAAAACTTCCTGCTCCACGCCCGGTTTAGTCCAATAATAATCGACCCAACCACCACCTTTATGGGCTTCGCGAACAAACTCTGAAAACAGATGGAGGCCATTGATATCTTCAACCTGAGCGAGGTTAATACCCATCAGATCTGGCCGCTCAGGGTGCATCACCATATTGGCATTACTATCATTCACCCAGTAATAACCATCGTGGAAACTACGAGATGATTTCAATGCGTAGAGTGCTAGTTTTTGAGCTTCCGGCTCCGTCATTTCGGAGGTCTCACTCAACTTATAAAACCCCTCTATCATAGAGACAGCAGAAGTCGTTAGATCGCGACTCTCCTGTTTTTTCTCTTCATAGAAGGTATTGCTGAAGGCACTATAGAAAAGATAAAAGAGCAACAACATGCTGATTAAGCTAAGCACACTCATCAAGCCAAATTGTTGCCCTATATGGGAACTTCGATAACCTTTCACTGCTTTACATCCGGTACAGTCAAAGTCCATTTACTGTGATCCTTAACATCATCATAAACCAATCAAAGGTTATGTGATTGATCCCTATCAACTGTTTGCAGGTTATACCGACCAGTAAGTTGGTTTGAGCAATTCCCTAAGTTATCGATTTTGTAATGGATATTTTAATTAGATCTCTGAAGCCAATGTTGTACCTTGGTTAATGGCACGTTTTGCATCTAGCTCTGCTGCCACATCTGCACCACCAATCAAGTGAACGGGCTTGTTACCGATCTGATCTGCAAGTTCGCGACATGGCTCCTGCCCTGCACAAATAATAACGTTATCAACCTCTAGCAGCTGCGCTTCACCATCCACCAGCACATGCAAACCGGCATCATCAATTTTTTGGTATTCGCACTTATTCAACATACGCACACCTTTTTTAGCCAGATCCGCTCGGTGAATCCACCCCGTGGTTTTACCAAGGCCGGCACCCACCTTAGATTTTTTACGCTGCAGCAGGTACACCTCTCGGGCTGCAGGTTCAAAACTTGGCTTCATCCCCTTAATGCCGCCACGGGCATTTAGGTCCATATCTACACCCCATTCCTGCATAAAGGCGGTGATATTTTGGCTGGTCGATTCGCCCTGATGAATAAGATACTCAGATATATCAAAGCCAATACCGCCGGCACCAATTACCGCAACCTTTGGACCAACTTCAGCACCTCTCATCACATCGAGATAAGAGAGAACTTTAGCGTGTTCGACACCTTCTAATTCAGGTGTACGCGGCGAGATACCTGTCGCCAATACGACTTCATCGAAATCACCTTCTGACAACATCGCCGAATCAACGCGTGTATTGAGTTTGAGTTCAACGCCAGTAATCTCGACCTGCTTAGCAAAGTATCGCAGAGTTTCGTAGAACTCCTCTTTACCCGGAATACGCTTGGCGATATTAAATTGTCCACCGACTTCAGAACTAGCATCAAATAAGGTTACTTGGTGACCACGCTTAGCTGCTGTCGTAGCAAAGGCTAGGCCTGCTGGGCCTGCACCCACCACAGCAAGCTTTTTAGGCTTTTCTGTTGGAGTAATGACGATTTCCGTTTCATGACAAGCACGAGGGTTAACCAAACAACTAGTCAACTTGCCGACAAAGACATGATCTAAGCACGCTTGGTTACAACCAATACAGGTATTAATCTCATCTGCTCGATCCTGTTCTGCCTTAACAACAAACTCTGGATCAGCTAAAAACGGACGTGCCATAGAGACCATATCGGCATCTCCCCGTGCTAGCACTTCCTCAGCCACATCCGGCATATTTATTCGGTTCGAAGTGATCACAGGCACAGTTAACGCTTCACGAACTTTCGCTGTCACCCAAGTAAATGCAGCACGCGGCACCTTGGTTGCTATGGTTGGGATGCGCGCTTCATGCCAGCCAATACCCGTGTTAATAATAGTGGCACCGGCCTCTTCGATCGCTTTGCCTAAAGCGATGATCTCATCATAGCTACTGCCATCTTCCACTAAGTCCAGCATCGATAAGCGATAGATAATAATAAAATCAGTGCCTACGGCTTCACGAACACGGCGAACAACCTCCAGTGGGAAACGGATACGTTGCTCGTACTCGCCGCCCCATTCATCATCACGCTTATTAGTTCGGCTGACGATAAACTGATTAAGCAGATACCCTTCTGAGCCCATGATTTCTACACCGTCATAACCGGCTTCTTTAGCGAGTGATGCACAACGAACAAAATCCTGAATCTGACTTTCGATATCAGATTCGCTTAGCTCTTTTGGCGGGAAAGGATTGATCGGCGCTTGAATAGCCGAAGGCGCTACCGGTTGCGGGTTATAAGCATAACGGCCTGTATGTAGAATCTGCATACAGATTTTACCGTCTTCTTTATGCACGGCATCAGTTACCAGACGGTGGTTCTCCACATCCTCTGCCGTTGCCAACTGTGCAGCATGACCATGAACAGCCCCCTCTTTGTTCGGACCAATACCACCGGTCACAATCAAAGCGACACCACCGCGCGCACGCTCTGCATAAAAAGCGGCCATGCGTTCAAAACCGTTTGGCGCTTCTTCCAAACCTAAGTGCATAGATCCCATCAGCACGCGGTTTTTTAAAGTGGTAAAGCCTAAATCTAATGGCTGTAATAGATGTGGATAAGGAGTTCTACTCATGGTCTTTTCTCTTGTCGTAAGGGCAAACTAAAGTGCCCATCTATTATTCTTATCTTTATTATTTGCCGCTAAACGGCGCCGTAATTTTTCGTAGCGGCTTATATTCCGGTGTTTTTCCAGACATCTTGGCACTGAAGGTTTGCATCATATCTTCTGGTTGAAACATACCTGCTTGCCAAGTCGCCATATAACTCAGGCTGTCTTGAACGCTATGGTCCCGAGCATAATTGATCATCTGCTTACACCCAGTGACCGCTAAAGGCGATTGCGACGCGATCTGAGCGGCAATATCCATCACATCATCAAGCATAGCCTCTTGAGTCGGGTAAACACGGTTTACAAGCCCTACTTTTAACGCCTCATCAGCGCTCAATTTACGAGCGGTATAAGCCAACTCTCGCGCTAGGCCTGAAGGGATTAATTGAGGCAGACGCTGCAATGTGCCCAGATCTGCAGTCATGCCTAATTCGGTTTCTTTAACAGTAAAATAAGCCTCGGCGGTGCAGTAACGCATATCTGTCGCACAAACCAGATCCAAAGCGCCGCCAATACAACCGCCCTGTACTGCACTAATTACCGGCATACGGATCTCTTCCAGCAAGTTAAAACAGGTTTGTAGTTGCATCACCAAACGGCGAACCGCTTCAGCACGTCGACCCGCTTCACCGTTAAACATCTGCGGATCAGGTTGAGTAAAGATCTCGAGATCCATACCTGCAGAGAAATGTTTTCCTTGAGAGGAAATAACCAACACTCTCGCCTCGGCTTCTGTATCTAGTGCTTTTAATGCTTCTGGAAACTCCTGCCAAAAGGCTTTGTTCATGGCATTACAAGCGTCAGGACGATTTAGCTGGAGGTGCGCAATCTGCTGATCAACCTGTAATGAAAAGGTCTGGTAACTCATACATCGCTCTTATTTTTATGGATGAAAAATGATCTAGAAACCAAACTAGACACCGTCAAGATAAAGACAAGATAGCGCACCAATTTTGACACTGTCAAGATTGATTGTTAAATTCCTCAGCTATGACGAATTCAAAGAAGAACTATCACCACGGTGATTTAAGAGATTCACTGCTAAAGGCAGCGACCGATCTGATCGCTGAAGGCGGTGTGGATAACCTATCTATTCGAAAGCTGGCGGATAAAGTCGGCGTGTCTCGCACAGCCCCTTATCACCACTTTAAAGACAAAAATGAGCTACTTTGTGCCATTGCTGCACAAGGATTCCACCAGCAAGATCAGTTAGTTAAATCGGTTACTGAGTGCAAAAAGGATTTATCAACAGTTGAGCTGTTCGAGCATTACGTTCTCACCTATATCCGCTTTGCTGATGAAGAGCGAGAAACCTACGATCTTATGTACGGTCGTGAAATTTGGAAAACGGGTGAGCCTACACCTGAGTTACAAACCATTTCTAAAAACAGTTTTCATCTTTGGCTGGATTGGGTGAAAGAGCTGCAACAACAAAACCTGTTTGATCCTGAACAACCGAGTTTACGCATTGCTCAATCAAACTGGGCCGCACTCCATGGCCTATGTCGATTGTTTAACGATGGCATCTATATCAATCGTGAAGATATCAACGATATCGCTAAAAACACGGTCCGTATGATGATCAATCAACCCTGAGTAGGCATAGAATTATGACCACCATCCAATTTAGTCATGCCAATGGTTTCCCAGGTAGTAGCTATCAATATCTGTTTAACCAGTTGCCAGAGTACTCTGTGACCTATATCGAAAAAATGGGTCACGGTGACTACCCATTAGATGGTGATCTAACCAACTATGCCAAAGAGCTGATTGCAGATATTGAGCAAAACAAAGCTACACCTGTAATCGGTATGGGGCATTCTGCTGGCGCTGTGGTCACCTTAATTGCCGCAGGACTCAGGCCTGAGCTGTTTAAACAGGTGATATTGTTTGATCCCGTGCTTTTTAACGGCCGCAAACGTTACCTGATAAAGCTGATCAAAAAGATGGGCTTGATAGACAAAGTATCTCCGGCACAGCGAGCTGCTAAACGTCGATCAAAATTTGATAGTCGTGAACAAGCACGTGAATACTTCAGCCAGAAAAAGCTTTTCAAAACATTCCACCCCACCTGCTTTAATGACTACATCACTCATGGTCTAACTGAAACAAACAATGGTGTAGAACTAAGTATCTCTCCGGAGATTGAAGCCGATATATTCCGCAATGTTTTGCTCAATGCACCCAAGTGGCTAAAACAAGTTTCTGGCACCGTTATCTATGGTAAGCATAGTGACCTGTTTGGAGCAGGTGATATTAAATGGTGGCAACGTAACTTCCCCAATATGGAGTTAGTCGGTTTTAACGGCGGTCATCTATTCCCGTTTGAGCATCCCGATGAAACTGTAGAGTTATTAAGGCCCTTATTAGCTCGGTAAACTTAACCAGAAAGAAGCTAAGGTTGCTTGACCAAGTTAAGGTATACTGCAGGTAGATTAAACGCCCAGAAAAGAGCCTATTCATGCCAGAGACAGATGTTTTTTTCTCTACCGCCGATGTCACTGATGTTGCACAGAAGCTGCAACAAGTAACGGCTGAATATGAAGCGCTCTTTGGCAATCTAAGTAAGCAGATTTACTCCTCCATTGATCACTTAGATCATCCCTCTGATGAGATTGCGGTCACCCTGCAGTATGTGAATGATGCCAGCCAAGCATTTCGTCAAAACTTTGGTGACAATTCTAAGATAGCGTGCAGCAAAGGCTGCCATCATTGTTGTCACTTCCCGATTCAAGTACCACAGCAAACCATCAGCGATATTAGTCACCATCTAAAAAGCACGCTAGCACCTGCTGAACTGGCAGAACTAACAGATAAACTCGAGCAAAATATCGCTGCACGACAAGCGCCTTTATTCAGAGCTCCTTGTCCCTTCTTAGACGAGGAAGGTGCTTGTTCTATCTACCATCATCGTCCACTTTCTTGTCGCTGGTTTAGCTCGCCAGATGCTCATATTTGCGAACAGTCAGTGCACGACGGTCGCGATATACAACAACATCCAGTGCAATCGCGCATCTATCAAGCGGCTTCCGATGCAGTCCTAGCTAAACAGAAAAAACTGACAGGTTCTGACCAGCAGTTGCCGTTTATTCCAGCCCTCTTAGAAGCGCTTCAGTCAATAAAATAAACGCTCTCAAAAGCCTCTTTCAACTTACGAAAAAGCCTATAACCGTAGTTTCTCTAGCAAGACTTTAGCCCTGCGACAGTTTGCCTCAGCGACAATTGGTCACATTCTCAAGACACTTAGCCATCGTTACCATGCGCCAAATTTTTAGCGTTTGGACAGGGTTATGAAGTCACAATCACTCTCTATCAAGTTCCCCCTTAATACTCTAGCGGCTGCAGTCATTACTGCTAGCATTCCGCAGACGGTGTTTGCTGCAGATGAAGTCGCTTCAACTATGGTTGTGACTGCAAGCCGTGTAGATGAAGAGAGTAACTCACTACCTGTCAGCGTCAGCGCAGTTGATGACAAACAATTGCAACTGGATCAGGGTGCACATATACAAGACAGTACCCGAATGATGGCAGGTGTGACGATTAACCAGCTATCTGGCAGTTCATCTCATAACACCGGTATCCGCATGCCATTAAATTACGATGGCTATTACCTGTTCCTGCAAGACAGCATCCCTCTGCAATCCAGCGCATTCTTCAACCATAACGGCCTACGTTGGTCGAGCTTCAATACCAGTGCAGATCAGATCGAAGTACTTAAAGGTGCCGGTACCACTCTGTACGGCTCGGGTGCAGTCGCAGCAACGATCAACGTATTAAGTGCAGAACCAACCTTCGCACCTAAAGGCCATGTAAGCGTACTGGCAGGTGAAGATGATTACGCACAGATAAAAGTACAACACAGCGACAAAATAGCTGAAGACCAAGCCTTCCTGATTTCAGCATCAGCTTTCCAAGATAACGGCTGGCGCGACCATACTGCCCGTGACCGCCAAGAAGTTTTGGCAAAGCACATTTGGGAGATCGACGAGGATACGGAGCTAAAAACACAGTTCCAAGTATCAACGATGACCGATGAGATGGCGTCTTCACTAGATACAGTAGAACTTGCCAAAGACCGTACGCAATCAGGTTTAAGCGATGCTGTTAAAGCAATTAATCCTGAACGAGACAGTGATTTTGCTCGCCTAAGCTTCGAGCTAACTCACGCCCTAAATGATCAATTAACGCTGAGTTTTATCCCTTACGCTCGCTATAACTCGAATGATTACATTGCAACGTGGCGTTCATATACGCCGAAGACTGACAGTAACGTAACCAGTTTTGGCCTGTTAGCTAAAGGTAACTGGGCACACGACAATGGCAACGAAACTATCTTTGGTGTGGATCTGGAACATTCCGAGTCGGAAACATTCAGCTACCAGCCAATTGATATTACCGTCTCAGGCGGTTGGGGGCCTCCGGTAAGCTACACTGCTGGCTTTGAATATCGTGATCAGGATATTACTTATAAAAACGTCTCCCCTTACATCCAACATAACTTAATGCTGGGCGATGCACTGACGGTACAAGCGGGTTTACGTTACGACTATAACCAGTACGAATTGGACAACCATCTAGCTGAAACGGATGATGATGGTTTCGGCAACCGTCAACTGGCTGATCGTAAGGATAAATTTACCAGCCTGAACCCTAAACTTGGGTTCCACTACGCGCTGAATGATAACAGTGGTTTCTTTGGCCGTGTTGCCCAAGCTAACCGTCTGCCAACAGCCTCTACAATGTATAACCTCAAGAGTGGTGATAGTGCTTCCCTTGTTGGTGGTGTTAAAGAGGAAACATCAACAACCGTCGAGCTAGGCTACCGCTTACAACGCGAGAATCTATCTCTTTCAGCTTCGATCTATCGTATGACGATCGACGATGCCATCGTATCAGCGGATGACAACAACGGAGATTCCTACCGAACCAATGCCGGCGAAACTCGACATCAAGGCATAGAACTTGAACTTGGATATGTTTTCTCGCCCTCTTGGTCCACCAAGCTTGCACTGAGCCACTCCAAGCATGAGTTTATCGACTATGTAAATGATGGTACTGACTACTCTGGCAACGAGATCATGCGCGCTCCACGTAATAAGGTCGGCGTAACTGTTAACTGGACTCCAGTATATGTTCCGGGCTTAGTAACTCAACTACAAGCCGACCATATTGGCTCCTATTGGAAAGACGATGCTAACTCCCTAAAAGCACCTAGCTACACCCTGTTCAACCTGAAAGGTCAGTACGAACTAACACCAGAGCTGATGCTATTTGGGCGTGTGGATAACCTATTTGATCGCCAATACAACTACCAAACTGAATTTAGCTGGGGCAGCGAGAGCTTCTACCCTGGTGCAGGCCGTACCCTGAAAGCCGGCCTGAAATATAACTGGTAGAGCTCACTGATATGAAAGCAAAACTTTACCTTTGGCACCGGCGGCTTGCGCTGCTGGTGCTCGTGCCCCTGCTACTATTTGGGTTAAGCGGCCTGCTTCATCCGGTAATGCGTTTAACAGCTCCGGAGACGGCGCAACATTTTTATCCACAACCGCAATGGCCAGACAATCTACCCAGCATTGAAACTTTAATCGATGAGTCTCAACTGACGACAGTAGCAGGGCTCCGCCCCGTTCAGATTGATCAAAACTGGTATATCCAGAGTTGGGAAAATCGTTCTGAGCCATCACAGTTTTTAACCCTAAATGCGAAACCAGCTCAGGAGATAGAATTAGCCTACGCAGAACAGTTAGCGCGCCATTACAGTGGAGAAAATACTGCTGGAATAAAACAGATCAGACTGATTTCGGAATTTAGTCACCAATACCCAGCAATCAACAGATTGTTACCTGTATGGGAAGTGATGTTCGAGCGGGATGATAACTTAAGTGTATTTGTGGATATCCGTCAGGACCGCCTTGCGACAATTACGGATGATTCTCGTCGTTTGTTTATGACCATGTTCCACTTTTTACATGTATGGGCCTTTATCGATCAGGAAAACCCACTTAGAACCGCTCTGTTTATCAGCATGATGTTGATCTCAACCTTTATCGGTATCAGTGGTCTCTACCTGTTTGCAGTCTTACCACTAAAACAGCGTAAAAATGCTCAACTAAAGAAGATCCATGCTTGGATAGGTGTGGGGATTTCCGCTGCTCTCTTAATGTTTGTATTCAGTGGCATGGTTAGAACTATAGAGAAACTAGAGCCCGAGATACGAGGGGTTCCTCTCGATCAATCACTCGTGCTTTCAGACATTAGTTTTGGCTTAGCTCAAATACAGGCTCAATACCCTAACAGCAGTAATACACAACTTCATGAACTGGAAGGGCGTGCTGTATGGCAACTTCAGCAACCGAGACAGCCCAGTCTATGGTTAGATGCACAATCAGGTGAACAGCTACCCGAAGGACCGTTCGACTTCGCAAAACAACTCGTATCTAACACCCAAGGGCAGCAGCCAGAAGTGATAGATCAGCGCCTTATTAATAGCTTTAAAGAAGACCATAACTATGGGTTTATTGATAAACGTCTGCCGGTTGTCGCTATAGATTATGCCGATAAGACTTATTACGTGGATACTCGAGATGCAGTGCTTTCGGTCAAAGTAGATAACGCAGATAAAGTATACAGCTGGATCTTCAGTTACTTACACAAATGGCACTTTGCAGATGGTCTGGGACGAGATGTCAGAGATGGAATTATAAGCCTGTTTATTTTGGCTATCTCTGGCACGTCACTATTGGGCTTTTACACATGGTTAAAAGCTCGCCGTAAACGTAAACAAGCTTATAAGCAGCGCAGTCGTTGCGCGGAAGTGGCTTAACTAAGTTCCATCAGAAAATAAAAACGGGCCTTTAAGGCCCATTTTTTATTACGCTGAAACTTTATCTTTTTGAAACTGAACCTGTATGACCAAAGCCAAAGTCAGGGTAAGGATCAGCGATAAAACGATGGTAGCCGCCGCAGGAAGGTCAAACGACCAAGCCAACAACAAACCCACCACAAAGCCAACTACACCAACAAGGTAAGCCCAGGCGACAGATTTACCTCTTACTTGTGCTGCAAGCGCCGGAGCAATTAAGCAAGCAAATACCAGATAGATGCCCGCTTTCATAACCGACAATGTGATCGTTACAGCAAAAGCGATGTAGAAGAATCGCTCTAAACTCTGAGGCCTGAATAACGCCAGCAGTTGAATAACGATAGCCATCACAGCGAGAGGCACCAGATCAGCCCAAGTTAGCCAGAGAACATCACCGCTTAACGTACGCGTTAATGCCTGACCTCCTTGGGGCTGGCCTGCTACCACCAACACCAACAATGATGCGGAAGCCACATAGATCAAACCGATAAAAGCCTCACGCCAGTCTGGCAGATTTCGGTTGATCCAAGCCACCAATGCAACACCCAGAAGGGAAAAAAGTACTGCCATCAATGTTGATATTAGAGCTCCATGATCATGATCGACATCATGAAAGTGCCACTGCGTGGCTAAGACAGTGCCAAGTGCGGCTAACTGCGCAATGGCAAGGTCGATAAAAACAATCCCTCGCTTTAAAACCTGTCGCCCCAAAGGAACATGGCTTGCCAAAATCAGCAAGCCAGCCACCAACGCAGGCAAACCTATACTCAGTGCTTGCATTACTTCTGCACCGTTAATTGCTGAAACAGATGATCAAACAAGTTAGTTAGATCAGACACTTCGCCTTTAAGATCTACTGTCGCCGGCAAATTCGCATGCGCCATACCCGTTTGCTCAGATAACCAACGCGCACCTTTATCGTTCTGGTACCAGTTGCTGATCACAAACTGCGGACGCTGCTGTTCGACAGTAGATACCAACGATTGCAGATGTGACATCGTTGGCGGCACACCCGGGTTAGGCTCTAGGTCTGCAACAACCTTAATATCAGCCCAATTCAGTAAATAGCTAAAGCTCGTATGCTGAACAACGACAGGCATACCTTTTAGTGGCTCAGCCATGGCTTTCCAACGAACGAGATTTTCCTGCCAATGCATTTGCCAAGCTTCCAACGCCTGTTGGTACGCTGCTTTGTTATCAGGGTCAATCTGCTGTAAGCGACTACTGATAACCGGTGCTAGCTGTTGAACTCGCTCAGGGTCCAGATGAAAATGCGGATTACCTTCTGGATGAACATGCTCAGTACTGAAAAACTGCTTTTCGTGTTTTTCAATCGTCTCTACATGTTCAGACAGGTAAAGCATACCTAAGGCACCTTCTGCCACTTTGCGGTTAGACGCACGTTTTTGTAGCGCAGGCATCCACCCCTCTTCCAAGCTCGCACCACTACAGATTGCGATATCAGCTCTCGCCAACTTAGCAATCAGGCTAGGTCTCGCCTCGATATAATGCGGGTCCTGATAGACATGAGTCGCGCTAAAGACTTTAGCCTCCGGCGCAAGTTGACGGCTTAACGCCGCCCACTCAGGCTCGCAGGCAAAAATCGTAAGTGCTTGCGCAGGTGTAACAACAGCTAACAGCGCAACCGCTGCAATTAGCTTAGAAGCTGTGTGCAGCATGCGCGCCAAATCCTACTTGGTATTGAAGTGTAATCGCGTTGTCTTCACCTTCCATGTTGTCAGCATCTTGGTGACGGTATTCAAGGCGTACTTTCTGAGTATGCGTTGGAGACCAGCTAACCATCACTGCAGTTTCTTTCAGCTCAGAATCTTCCCACTCATGTTCGCCATCGTGTTCATGCTCATGTGCAAGATCCACTTGGCCGTGACGGATACCAGCCGCCCAATTCTCATCAAACTGATAAACACCGGATAGGTACCAACCACTGAAGTCGTTTACTTCTGCACCATATAGATCATCTACATAGGCATATTCAGCCGCAATTTTTAGCTGTTCCTGACGGTTGTTACCGTTAGGGGACCATTTCCAAACTAGATCAGCGATGTAAAGGTGCTCACCTTGGTACTCTGCACCATGGGAATGAGCGTGGCCTTCGTGATCGTGATCATGCTCTTCTTCATGATCGTGGTCGTGATCTTCTTCCTCTTCGTGGTGTCCAGCTTCCTGAGTACGGTTACGCATGTAACTTACACCTGCCTGCCAGCTTGAGTTGTTACCGAAGTCATCACCAAACTCAGTAGAAAGCGTCCATGTACCGATCGTATTAACTGATTTTTCTTCACCCAGTTCATCACCGCCAAATGCAGCTGCGCTTACACGCCAGTAACGATCTGTTGGGACAATCCAGCTCGCAGATACACCGTCATCGTAGTAGTGACCGCCAAGGAACGCTTTGTACATTAGAGGACGTTCGCTGAAGCTATCAGAGTGGCTATGGTTAGCATTCAGATAACCAATATCTGCCAAGAAACGACCCGCTGTCAGACTAATACCTGGTAGGGAAGTGCTTTGGATGTATAGCTCTTCCAGCTCAAGATCAGACTCTTCTTCATTCCACTCAGCGATCCAAGTCATTTGCGCTTTAGCAACATCACCAATATCTTGGCTCAAGCTAAGCTCACTGTGACTCAAACCAAAACCTTCAGTACGACCATTCAACGCCGTATCATCGGATTTGTGATACACATCTAGAATGACACCAACTTCCAGCGCATGACCTACAGAAGCCTGCATAGATAGCGCCGCCACAGCAAAAGCGAGTGCTTGTTTTTTCATTTTATACCTCAAAAAATTATGATATATCATAACAAACAGACCTAACTGCTCGTTATGTTTCAAATTAAATTAGAAGATTTATCGACCAGCTCAGAACCCAACTTCAGGCTGTGAACTATGCAAAATCCAAAGTAGCGACTAATCGACTTTGCCCAGAAGGAACCATTGGGGAGCGATGTACAACACCCTTTCCATCCAAGCCATACCACCCATCACCCTTGAGCAGTAACACATCACCTGCTTGCGCTTGATGTATCAGTTCTTCACTACCGTATAGGCCTGACTTGTCGTCAGACAAACCACCATTACCCGCACCTAATTTCGACCGATCTAACAAAGGATCTTCCAACCACTCAGTCCCTTGACCAGCGTAAGCACTTACCAAACGACAACCTAACTTATCGGTATGGAAGCGAGGGCACATCGCACGGTCCAAAACCTGTAAGCGCAGACCCACTTCATCCAACTCAAACAAACAAGCATACATGTCGATGATCAAAGCTAGATCTTCGACAAATTCAGACTTACCTGAGTGCTCTGGTAATAGATTATTTAAAACTGCTGAAGGATCATCGGCTTGAATAACAGCTCTGATATTTAGATGCTCGGTTTGCAACAACGCTTCGCAATAGCCCGCCACATCGAGCGCCAAGTCCCGTTGAAAATTACAGAGGTGTACATCTTGATCATAAATCTGAGTTAGAACCTCGGGAGTAACCCCTTGGACAAATCTCATCTCAGATTCAATTTCTAGAGCTTCCTGCGCCACAGCCCATACCTTCAATCAACAGCAAAGTGCGAAATGTTACCATATAACATAACTCAGAAAAAATATTTCAAGATGACGCCCCGTTTTTCTTCCACTAGACTTTGTCCTATATCCACATAAATCCTCTGTACATTATAAGGATCAGACACCTATGGAATTTAAGGATTACCTTACGATTTTGGCGAAACGTGACGGCTCCGACCTTTACCTAACTACCGGCGCTCCACCTTGTGCAAAGTTTGAAGGTAAATTAACGCCATTAAGTAAAGAGCCTTATAAACCTGGTGAGATCGAAGCAATCGCAAACTCCTTAATGGATGAGCAGCAACGCGCCACCTTCGAAGAAGAGTTAGAGATGAACCTCGCTTACTCTATTCCCAAAGTAGCGCGTTACCGTATCAACATCTTTAAGCAACGAAACCAATACTCTCTGGTCGCGCGTAATATCAAAGCCGATATTCCTAAGATGGAAGACTTAGGCCTACCGCCCGTCCTTAAAGATGTGATTATGGAAAAACGCGGCTTAGTACTGTTTGTTGGCGCGACAGGTTCGGGTAAATCAACATCTCTTGCTGCACTGATTGATCACCGTAACCGTAATAGCGGTGGGCATATCATCACCATCGAAGACCCGATCGAGTTTGTTCACAACCACCGAAAGTCGCTGATCAATCAGCGTGAAGTCGGGGTTGATACCCGTAACTTCCATAGCGCTCTGAAAAACGCTCTGCGCCAAGCACCCGATGTAATTTTGATCGGCGAGATCCGAGATCAGGAAACCATGGAACAGTGCCTGACCTATGCTGAAACGGGTCACTTAGCGATCTCCACGCTACACGCGAACAACGCTAACCAAGCGATTGATCGTATTATTAACTTCTTCCCACAAGCACGACATAAACAGATCTTCCACGACCTTGCGCTTAACCTCAAAGCCGTGGTTTCTCAGCGTCTGATTCCAACCATTGAAGGTAAACGCTGTGCAGCCATTGAGATACTTCTAGGTACTTCCAGTATCCAAGAACTGATCATGAAAGGCGATGTAAAAGGGATCAAAGAGGTAATGTCTAAGGGTTCTGATACCACTGGCATGCAAACCTTTGATGACTCCCTGTTCAAACTCTTTGACGAAGGTAAGATCACGCAAGACCAAGCTATTGTTAATGCCGACTCAGCAAACGATATGCGCCTTCGCATGAACCTTTCGGTGGTGGATGAAAAAACTGAAAAAACCGATGCAGCACCTGAACCCGAAAAACAATCCTTCGATGAAGATAATCCGCTAGCTGGGATTAAGCTATTGGATGAAGATGAAGAGGTTTGATTAAAAACCGGACTAGAGCGGGATAAGGCAGAGAAAACCGGCTAAAACCAGATTCAAGCCCCGCTAGGGGCCTTTCTGCATTACCGAGCCTTAGTTAAGGTAAATACATTCATCCTTCGAATCCAATTCTTCAGGCACTTTAAAACAGAGCCACTTTCCCGACTCATCAAAGTAAGGCAAGGAATTATCGTAGGGGTTACGTTTCGATAATGGCAAAGAACTTAACTGGTTATTGTCTACTAACTCAGAGTGATTAATAGCTATATCTGATAGGCGGATAATTAAATCTAAATTATTCATATCAACATCAACGTTCACAAACCTAGGGAGCGCCACTGAACTCAATATTTCACCCAAGATATTCGTAATGCGCCACCATTTAATAAATGATTTTAAGCGATATGATAGGCGTTCCTGCACATATCTATTTATCGGTAATTCTGAATCTAGAATAGCTTGCCTATACGATAAGGTTGAATCATTGATGGTTAGGTTCTTTTTGAAAAACAGCGAGGTTTTCCAATCATCCTCAGCGTCTGACAGGCCTTTTTGGTAAGCGCTATCCAAGGACTTAGCATGCCAAGCGATCTCGCGCATTAAAACGTTTCTTAGACCCGACTCTTCTTTTGTTTGTAATTCAAAGAAGTCGGTAGGCAGTTGATGCAGCTCTTCAAAACCACTGCGATAAGCAAAAACCTGCCAACGATAGAATTCCTTCAGCTTAACCAATAAGAAAATATTGGTCGTAAAATCATCAGCTCTTGCTTTGAACGCCCTTAAATCCTTACCTAGAACATTCACCTCATTCACAAGTTTGTTTTTATCCACATCCACTGCACACTGATGTCGATGCCAACGTTCATAGTTTCCTAGACCACCAACTATTCTAAATTCGGTCAAAGTACTCATATCTATTAAGCTAGTATTAGAAGGTGACTTAACTTCAGAAGCACTTAGGATCTTGCTGTACCGATCTAGTAAATGTTGATACTTATTAACTAAGCTAGCCTGTTCATTACATGAAGCTTTCATCTGCTGAATACAGGATATCTGCTGGTCTTTATAATCATGTCCACCGTATTCAAATGTACATAAACCGTCTTCCTTTGATAATTTCGTCCAACTCTCTTCCGGATAAACCTTATCCGCTTGGTTGTAGTGACCGATATCAGCCTTTTCTAGATGAATAAACCGCTTTTTCCCTATCTCAAAACTATCATCACCTTCACCTGCCACCAGCCCCAGCAAATGAACATAGGCATTATCTTCGTATGCAGGTAGAGGGTCTTAATCAGCTAACGCTTCTTTTACCATTGGGTGTAAAGGCGCATCACTGACGATGTTGAGATCAAAAGCAAAATGAAACTGTATAGCGAGAAAGAGCTCTGGAAGCATAAATCACATTTTCCCTGTGAATAAGAAACCGAACAAAAAGGTAAATTAGTGTGTAAAAACACTCTAACGTGGATAAGATGTTAACCGTATATGCAGGATAAATCTTCTAATAAGGGCGTTTGTATGAACAAACTTGGATGTCTTTTGCTGCTGTTTTTTTGCAACGCTGCAGTCGCCGAAATACAAACCCTGGAATCTAGCTACATCAGTAACTATGCCCACCAAGCCGAGCCTCTTTTGCTGGAAAATTATCGAAAGAATATGGCAGACCAACCTGAACAAACACAGATTGATGCAGCCAAACGTATGGCCCCAAAACTAGCTAAATGTCAGTTTCAATCAGTATCCCACTATCCGAAAAAATACTGGGAACAAAGCATATATCCAATCACTAATGGCGACGATTTAAAAGCAACCGCGAATAAGCTAGAAACAATGATTTACAAAGATATAGCTTCGGGCGAGTTTAGCGAACAAGCTCTAATGCAAATGCTCTCTAGTTCTCAAGAAAAATTACAGAATTGCCTAATCAAAGACGCTTTAAACAAAGACTAATACCATGCTCAAAAAACTGTTTGTCGCTGATCTATATCTCAAAGTTAGAAAGAACAAATTTGAAATCAAAAACCTAACCGAAAACAGCGTTTGGACGATCGCTACTCCAGAGCAGCCTTTCACCACGGAGAGGCTTTTAGTCGGCCAGTTCTCCGCCGCAGAGCCTGTGCTGAAAGAGCTCGTAAAAGATGTAATGCCCAGCGGCTTTATGAAAAAGAGCGCCCAAATAATTATCCACCCTATGGATATGGTTGAAGGCGGACTTTGCGAAGTAGAAGAACGCATTTTCACTGAACTTGGTTTAGGTGCAGGTGCGTTTAAAGTTAAGCTGCATGTAGGTGAAGGGTTAACAGATGACGAAGCTAAAAAGCTACTTCAGGTTGGGTGAGCAGACTCCTTCTAATTAAATAGCTTTTTATTGCCCTAAACTAATGTGATCTATAAAGGCAGCTTTGTGCCATTAGCAGACATTACTCCTTCATTGGTATCATGAGTTTTCTTACATAAATTATGCTAAACCTGATGTAGAGTACTACTCTGGTCTGTAATTCACTCAAGGAAGAAAATAATGGTGGTGAATAGCAAGGTTATTGCTGTTTGGTCTATTGGATTAGGAGCATTTGTAGTATCTCAGATTCTTAAAGATCCTCCATTGCAGAGCATGGGTGAGTGGTTTGTATCTTTATTTTTTTATCTGTGCTTTTTTCATTGGGTCGCATCATATCTGTTAGGGCAAACAATGTTTACTCCGTATGGAGGGGAGCACTTAAAACAAGGATCAAACCCATTGTTACGTTTCTTGGTTTTCATGATGTCTTTTATCATTTGCTCAATAGTTATAGTTCAGTGAAGCATGCTGATAAGCAATGACTTCAATGTGTCGCTAACAGACCTAATCCTTCTTGGACTTATTATGTCTAACTAACAAACACTTCCACCTCTCTACAGATCTATTCCGCATTTAGCCGCACAACCCCGTTTTAAGCAGCTTTCCACCGCCTTCAAAACCAAAAAAGCCCCGCTAAAAAAGCGGGGCAAGATATAGCTTAGAGTGAAGTCGCGAAGAAGAAATGCGGGTGGATCACACCCTTTCAATCACGGTAGAGATCCCCTGTCCCATGCCTATACACATGGTCGCTAGACCTAAGGTTCCGTCCTGTTGTTCTAGCACGTTCATTAGAGTGTTAGTGATTCGTGAGCCTGAGCATCCAAGTGGATGACCTAGAGCGATCGCACCACCTTTTAGGTTTACTTTATCTTCCATCTTATCGAGCAATTTTAGCCCTTTAAGTACAGATAGACCTTGCGCTGCGAAAGCTTCGTTAAGCTCGACATAGTCGATATCTTCGATGCTAAGACCTGCGCGTTTAAGTGCTTTCTGAGTGGCTGGTACTGGTCCATAACCCATAATTGATGGATCACAACCCGCTACTGCCATACTCACGATACGTGCACGTGGTGTTAGGCCTAGCTCTTCTGCTTTAGCCGCTGACATCACCAATAATGCAGAAGCACCATCAGAGAATGCTGAAGAAGAACCTGCAGTTACTGTACCCACTTTAGGTACAAACACCGGCTTAAGTGCACCTAGTGTTTCAACTGTAGTTTCTGGACGGATAACCTCATCCGCTTCGACTAGCGACTTAAAGCCGTTTTCATCGTGACCTTCGACCGCGATAATTTCGCTATCCCATAGGCCATCCAGATGTGCTTGATGTGCTAGACGGTGAGATCGGGCTGCGAACTCATCCTGCATTTGACGGTTGATACCGTTCATCTTGCCTAGCATCTCTGCTGTTACGCCCATCATCATCGCTGCTTTAGCCACTTTTTTGGACATCTCAGCATTGATATCAACACCGTGCATGATGGAAACGTGACCCATATGTTCCACACCACCCGCAATAAAGATATCGCCATTGCCGGTCATGATGCCTTGGGCTGCTGCATGCAGTGCTGCCATAGATGAACCACATAAGCGGTTGATCGTTTGTGCCGCTACCGTATGAGGTAGACCTGCTAGCAGTGCAGCATTTCGGCCGATGTTAAAGCCCTGTTCTTTCGTCTGGTTAACACAGCCCCACATCACATCTTCGATGTCTGCAGGGTTTAGCGCTGAGTTACGCTCTAACAGTGCTTTGATGACTGCAGCTGATAGCGCTTCGGCACGAACATTTCGGAACGAGCCATTTTTTGATTTACCCATCGGGGTACGAACACCGTCAACGATGACTACATCATTTGGTTTCAAGTTCATGATCTTTACCCCTTAACCCTGAGCATTTTGTGGAAAGTATGTTTCGCCAGCAGCGGCCATCTGTTTCATCTTGTCGGTTGGCTGATACAGCGGTCCTAGACCCTCGTATTTCTGCGCCATAGCACAGAACTCAGCTAAACCAATCTGATCCAGATAGTGCAGCGCACCACCACGGAATGGAGGGAAACCAATACCGTAGATCAAGCCCATATCTGCTTCTGCCGGGCTGGCAACAATGCCATCTTCCAAGCAACGAACGGTTTCGATACATAGAGGAATCATCATGCGCTCGATGATCTCTTCATCAGTGAACTCACGCGTTTCTTTAGCAATACCATCAAGCATTGCTGGTACTTCTTCATCCACAATTTTCTTCGGCTTACCTTTACGATCAAGCTCGTAACGATAGAAGCCTTTGCTGTTTTTCTGACCGAAGCGCTCTAGGGAGAACATACGGTCGATAACGTTTTCGCCTTCATGGCTCATACGATCAGGGAAACCTGCTGCCATCACGCTATCTGCATGGTGCGCAGTATCGATACCGACTACGTCTAGAAGGTAGGCAGGACCCATTGGCCAGCCGAAGCGCTCCATCACTTTATCGACTTGTTTAAAGTCCGCACCATCTTCAAGTAGTGCAGTAAAACCGCCAAAGTAAGGGAACAAAATACGGTTAACTAAGAAGCCTGGGCAATCATTTACAACGATTGGGGTTTTGCCCATCGCTTTTGCGTAAGCAACTGTACGTGCGACCGCATCTTCAGAGGTTTTCTCACCACGGATAACTTCCACTAGTGGCATTTGATGTACAGGGTTGAAGAAGTGCATACCACAGAAGTTCTCTGGATTTTTAAGCGCTGTTGCCAACTCAGTAATAGAGATAGTAGAAGTGTTAGACGTCAGTACCGCGCCTTCAGGCAGCGTGCCTTCAACTTCAGCAAGCACGGCTTTCTTCACATTTGGATTTTCAACAACCGCTTCGACCACAAGGTCAACGCTACCGAAGTCTCCGTAGTTAAGCGTTGGCGTAATGCTGTTTAGCACCGATGCCATTTTCATCGCATCCATACGGCCACGAGATACGCGTTTGTTCAGCAGTTTAGTCGCTTCATCCAGACCTAACTGAAGCGCTGCATCGTTGATATCCTTCATCAAGATAGGCGTACCTTTAGAGGCAGATTGGTAAGCAACACCACCACCCATAATACCGGCACCCAGCACAGCCGCTTTTTTAACAGGCTCGGCTTTGCTCTCAAAACCTTTGCTGACTTTCTTGATGTATTGGTCTTTCATGAACAGACCAACAAGGGATGCGCACACATCCGTTTTCGCAACTTTGACAAAGCCTTTAGCTTCGATCTCGTTGGCTTTTTCGCGAGGAAGATTCGCGTGCTTTTGAATCGTTTTAAGCGCAGCCATTGGTGCTGGATAGTGAGGACCCGCCTTACCACCGATCACACCCTTTGCAGATTCAAACGCCATCATCTGCTCAACCTGATTTAGTTTAATCGGCGTTTTCTTCTCTTCACGGCGCGCTTGGTAATCAAACTTACCCGCGATACAACCTTTCAGCAGATCTAGAGCCGCAGCTTTAATCTGATCTCCCGTTACAACCGCATCTACACCGCCATCTTTAAGTGCTGCATCAGGGCGTTTCTCAGCACCCGCGCAGATCCACTCATTGGCGTTATCCACACCAATTAAGCGTGGTAGACGAACTGTGCCGCCCCAACCTGGGTAAATGCCTAGCTTAACCTCAGGCAGACCTACTTTGGCCTGGTCGCTCATCACACGGTAATCTGTGGATAGTGCCAATTCAAAACCGCCACCTAGGCATAGGCCATTAATCGCAGTGACGGTTGGGCAGCGCATATCTTCGATCTGATTCAGTAGGCTGTGGATATCCATCAAGCCTGCAATCAAGTCTTCATCTTCTGCGGAGAAAAAGCCCATAAATTCGGTGATATCCGCGCCAACAATAAAGCAGTCTTTGGCACTGGAGAAAATCACACCACGAATATCATCTAGGTTACACAGGGCATTTACCGCTTCGCGCAGTTCAGCCAAAGTCGCCTGATCGAGTTTATTAACAGCATCGCCTTTGCGGTCAAACACCACATCGTAGATCCCGTCTTCGATCGACTGTACGTAAATCGATTGTCCTTCGAAAAGCATCTAAGTTGCTCCGTCTATTTTTATTTTTGGCTTGGCGAAGTGCCTAAGCGCTTTTTAGTTATGCTGTTTACAGCTTACTCTCTAGCTCAGGCACGGCATCGAACAAGTCGGCCACCAGCCCGTAATCAGCCACCTGAAAAATTGGGGCTTCTTCATCTTTGTTGATCGCAACAATGATTTTGGAATCTTTCATACCCGCTAAGTGCTGGATCGCACCGGAGATACCCACGGCGATATACAACTCTGGCGCTACCATTTTGCCGGTCTGACCAACCTGCATGTCATTAGGTACAAAGCCGGCATCAACCGCTGCACGAGATGCACCAACCGCCGCACCAAGCTTGTCCGCAACTTTGTTAAGTAGTTCGAAGTTGTCACCGTTGCCCATACCACGGCCACCGGAGATAACAACTGAAGCAGCGGTTAATTCTGGACGATCACTTTTCGCCAGCTCTTCTGAAACAAAACTAGAAAGGCCGCTGTCGCATGCTTCAGCAAGACTAACGACCTCTGCAGAACCACCACTGTTAGCAACAGGATCAAAGGCTGTCCCACGAACAGTGATAACTTTAGTGCTATCACTGGACTGGACTGTCGCAATCGCATTACCTGCATAGATCGGGCGTTTGAAGGTATCCGCTGCTTCTACGGCAATAATGTCTGAGATCTGATTTACATCTAGCAGTGCTGCAACGCGCGGTAGGAAGTTCTTACCTGTTGTGGTTGCTGAGGCCAGGATATGGCTATAGTCAGCAGCAACCGTTAGCACCAACTTACTGATATTTTCTGCAAGCTGATGTTCATACGCAGCGTTATCAGCCAATAGAATTTTACTCACACCTGATACTTGCGCCGCCGCATCAGCAACGGCCTGACAGTTAGCGCCTGCAATAAGCAGGTGAACATCACCACCAATCGCATTTGCTGCAGCTAAGGTATTGAGGGTTACGGGTTTAAGCTCGTTATTATCGTGTTCGGCAATTACAAGAATAGTCATCTGATCACCCCCTTAAATTACTTTAGCGTCATTACGTAGTTTTTCGACTAGCTCATCTACAGAGCTTACTTTGATGCCTGCTTGACGCTCTGATGGCGGATCGACACGTAGTAGTTGCAGATTGCTCGCTACAGATACGCCCAGTTCGTCAGTTGTTAGGACATCAAGCGGTTTACGCTTCGCTTTCATAATGTTTGGCAGGGATGCGTAACGTGGTTCATTAAGACGCAGATCGGTTGTTACAACCGCTGGCATAGTCAGGTTGACGGTTTGCAAACCACCGTCGATTTCACGGGTGACGTTGATGCTATCGCCAGTTACCTCAAGTTCTGAAGCAAAGGTACCTTGTGGGCGATCCAACAAAGCAGCCAACATTTGACCGGTTTGGTTGTTATCAGAATCGATCGCTTGCTTACCAAGAATCACCATACCTGGCGCTTCTTTTTCTACAATTTTGGCTAATAGCTTAGCGACTGAAAGGGAATCAGGGTTGGTTTCGATATCGACACGGATACCGCGATCGGCACCCAATGCTAGCGCTGTACGGATCTGCTCTTCGCAGCTCTTATTACCAATAGAAACAACGACAACTTCATCCGCTGTACCCGCTTCTTTTAAACGTACAGCCTCTTCAATTGCTATCTCGCAAAATGGATTTAGAGCCATTTTTACGTTAGCTAAATCGACATCACTGTTATCTGCTTTGACACGGGCTTTGACGTTGTAGTCAATCACACGTTTTACGGCAACCAGTACTTTCATAACCGCCTCTTTGTATTGTTATTTTGGTAACCCATACACATAAGAAAATAGGGTTACTTTCATAGAGGGAAGCTCATTCCCCAAGCTATGTATAAATCTTAGTCTCAGACTGAAATTCAACAATGACAAAAAGCAGCTACATCGCTAACAAAAAATAGCAATATTAATCAAAGCCCCGTAAACAAAGGGCTTAAGAAAGGATAAAGCGCAAACAAATACAATCAAAAGGTATCAAAAAAGTTACCTTTTCTGGCAATAGCTAAAAAGACAGGCATAAAAAAAGGGCTAATAAGCCCTTTTTAGAATCCAATTTATCTTATAAATATTTTTTTAGACTGAAAGCACCACGAAGATCGCCTGTGGAAAAACCTGTCGCTTTGTCTTCTGGGTAAAGGGTCTGAAGTTGCTCAGCAATCTCTGGTTTAATCTTGGAACCGTGACAAGCTAAGCATTGATCAGCGACGGGGATCGCCTTCATCATGCGGAATACTTTTCTACCTTCTTCGTCTACGACAACTTGCGAGAAACCTAAGGTTTTTAGATTAGCCCCTTGCTTAGCTTTGGATTCAAACTGTTCAAGAATCGCCTTTTCCCACTGGTCAGGTGCATTTTGCGGGTTACGTAGTTTTAAACTAGTACGCTCAACATGCCATTCAGAATTATCATTCACGCTTTTTGTAAGACCTTCAGCCTTGGTATTACAAACGTTGATGGCAGCGATAGCACCGCCCTCTTTTTTTGCCGCTTTGAGTTCTGAGCCAAGCGTGGTCACTAACTCTTTAATGACACCTTTAGCTTCGTTCTGCAGTTCAGGAATATTTACCGAGAATTCTTCCGCTTGAACCGGAAGAGCAGCCGCTAGAGCAGCAGTAAAGAAGAATGCTTTCACCTTGGACCTCACTGGATAGGGTGTTCATAAGATGAGGCCATTATACAATTTCATATAGATTAGTAAATACTAATATTTAAGATCCATATATTAAAAATGCATATTATTTTTGTAGGAAGGCCATAAATGCCCTTTGCGCTTCTTCAGATAACAAGCGCTGATAAAACAACGCCCCTTCACTATCAATCACTTGGTGAACAGACTTTAAGGTTTCGGCTTTCATCAACTGTTTAGCTGCAATCACCGAATCAACAGGGCTATCAGCTAACTTTTTAGCACGATTTCGAGCTGTTTCTAGGAGCAGATCCGGTTCTGTGATTTGATTAACAATACCAAGTTGTTCAGCTTTTATAGCATCAAAACTTCGACCTTCAACCAGCAATTCAAAAGCGAGTCGGTGACCTACTAGTTGCGGAAACAACAAAGTAGACGCTCCTTCAGGTATTAAGCCTAACTGCACAAACGGCATTTTACACCGCAGATTATCTGCAGACACAACGAGGTCACAATGCAAGAGCATAGTCGTGCCTATACCAACAGCATCGCCATGCACCGCTGCGATGATTGGCTTGGGAAAGCTTGCCAATGTATGCAAAAACACCAATACATCTTGCAGAATATTAGGGTTATGCGCTGCTGATACAAAATCGCTAATATCATTTCCAGCACAGAAGGACTGACCTTGCGCTCGAAAAAGCACAACATGAACATTAGGGTCTTCCGCTGCTTGCTTTAGTAACGCCGTCATTTCGACATACATTGCCAATGTCAGCGCATTTTTCTTATCTGGTCGGTTTAGATTTATCTCGAAAACAGAACCCTGCTTTTCGGTTAAAACGGTAGCCACTATTTAGGCTCCTCTACTACATTAACGGTTGTTGCAGGCTGATAATGTTCTGGCAGGTATTCGCGAACCATCTCACTGCTTCGCCCCCATGAATGACAACTATCAAGCATAAACTCAGCACCTTGAGCGAGAACATCTTTATCGCTACTCGGCCAGATAGATTGGATAGCGGTCGTCGCCAGAACAGGTAAAAGTTCATTCATATGCGTACAACCCGCAACACCACCTACACGGTCTTTCGCTATGCGCAGCCAGCCAGGTCCGATACGTGTACCTTGAAGTTGCTCATATGCTGCACCAACTTTTTTACAGATTCGAAACGGAGAATAATCTATACAGGCTTCTACCTGTTTGATCAGTAAACCTTTATCAAGGGTCAGGCGAATGCTGATATCATGAAACGCTTCGCCTGCTGGAACATAACCACCGCGTTCAGGGTTATCTACATCACGGGTTTTAACATCGGTCATACGGGCTTCAACATCCCATAAACCATCATCACGAAGATAACCATTACACATCACAGTTCGATTATGATGAGTTTCACGCCGAGTTGGTCGAGATAAAGGCATACTGATCAGTTCCCTTTATTCTGCTTTAAGCTGCGTTGGCATTATTATCTGCAGAAGGTTTTAGCAGACGACGAAGCACCTTACCGACATTGGATTTTGGCAGATCTTCAGCAAACTCGACTTGCTTTGGAACCTTGTAGCGAGTCAGTTTATCTTTACACCAATCCCTAACATCCTCACGGGATAGATCAGGATTATTGCTAACAACAAAGACTTTAACGATCTCGCCAGTCTTATCATCTGGAATGCCGATAGCTGCACATTCCACAACATCGGGGTGCTGGGTAATGACATCTTCTACTTCGTTTGGATAAACATTGAAGCCCGAGACAATGATCATATCTTTGGCGCGGTCGACGATTCGGTAATAACCTTCCTCATCAATCGTGGCGATATCCCCGGTGATAAAGTAACCATCATCGGTAAAGGAGGAAGCTGTCGCCTCTTCTCTTTGCCAGTAGCCGCGCATAACCTGCGGGCCTTTAACACAAAGTTCACCGGCTTCACCTTGAACTACATCCTGGCCATCCGTACCAATAATACGAACATCGGTGTGAACCATCGGCAGCCCGATTGTCCCTGTGCGGTTATCATCGGGTGGGTTGAAACATACCGCTGGAGAGGTTTCAGTCAGGCCGTAGCCCTCTATAACGTCACAACCGGTTTTATCTTTCCAAAGCACAGCAGTGGATGGGTTGAGCGCCATACCACCTGAAGCCGTAAATTTCAGATTACTGAAATCGACTTGGGCAAAGTTTTCATCGTTACACAGCGCAACAAACAGCGTATTTAGACCGACAAACGTACTCATACGCCACTTCTGCATCTCTTTAATAAACCCAGGAATATCCCTTGGATTTGGAATCAAGACACTATGACCACCCATCAACGAAACCACCTGAGCAACGGTGAAAGCGTAGATATGATAAAGCGGCAGTGGTGATATCACCGTTTCAGTCCAATCAACACCAGGAACGGTTAAACGCTCCTGCGCTTGTAACATGTTCGAGATCAGGTTGGCATGAGTCAGAATCGCGCCTTTAGAAACGCCTGTTGTACCGCCGGTATACTGCAAGACAGCAACATCAGATGATTCAACTTTAACCGGATTCGGTTGCTGACCATCATATTTGTAGAATGCTGAGCGAAGCGGAATCGCTTGAGGCAGATTGTAATCTGGCTCCATCTTCTTCAAGTACTTAACCGCAGCATTCAGAAGATTACGCTTAATAAAATCGTGTAGATCCCCTACTTGGGTCACAAACAGGGTTTCAATCTGCGTCTTATCCAAAATCTTTTCAGCATTGTGGGCCATGCTCTTGTGGATAATCAGCGCCTTCGCACCAGAATCATTAAACTGGTGCTGCATCTCCTGCGGGGTATACAGCGGATTGGTGTTCACAACCACCAGCCCTGCACGCAAAATACCAAATAATACAATGGGGTACTGAATCAGGTTAGGTAACTGGATCGCTACCCTATCACCTGGTTGCAAGTTAGTTTCTTGCTGAAGATAGACAGCAAACGCCGCAGATAAACGATCCAATTCATTATAATCAATCGTGCGCCCAAAGCTGGTAAATGCTGGTTTAGGGCCAAAGTTCTTTTGCACATGCGCTAGAACATCTGGAACAGTTTTAAAACCGTAATGATTTATATCAGCCGGGATAGTATCGGCGGCAGGGATTTGCTGCATCGAAGGTACCTCATGTAATTATTTTTATAAGGGATCTATGTCGGTAATTTTAGGCTACGGGAAAAAGTACAGCCAATTTAGTCGCTAGCATAATGTCACCATCAGCCTGCACACGACCCGCCATGAAAGCCTGCATACCATCAGTTTCACCCGACATAATCTCTTCGAGAGTAATCAAGTCCATAGTTAATGTCACGGTTGCATCTGCACTAACACCTTCCGCAACTTCACAGTTCCCCTCTTTTACTGTCACAAACCAAGAGTCACCATCGCTAATGTCGTACTGAAAAATTGCATCAGTGTCTGCTGCAGCATCGGCATTAAAACGATTTTTCATTTCAGTAAAAACTGCATTCAAGTCGGACATTTCAGATACCTCTTTGTCATTTTTATTCTTTAACGCATAACGTTTTGCGTTGAGTTTTAAGAGACCGCGTAAAAGTGTGCGGCCTACTGGATTATTAAGTGCTTTCTTCACGTCTATACCTCGACTAGAAAGCAAAGTGTTCTTGGTCCATCTCCATCAGGTTGTCTGCCCCTGATTGCATTGTTTCAACCAAACTACGAGTACGCGGCAAGATTCTCTGGAAATAGAAACGTGCTGTAGTCAGTTTAGCTTGGTAGAACGCAGCATCACCTTCACCTGCTGCCAACTTCTCTTGAGCCACTTTAGCCATACGCGCCCAGAAGTAACCCAATACCACATAACCTGAGTACATGAGGTAATCGACGGAAGCTGCACCGACCTCATCGCGGTTTTGCATCGCTTTCATACCGATTTTCATAGTGAGATCACCCCACTCTTTATTCAGCTCAGTTAGCGGTTTGGTGAATTGTTGTAGATCGCTGTTGTCAGATTCAGCCTGACAGAACTTATGTAGAATTTTGGTAAAGCCTTTAAGAGATTCACCTTGAGTCATCAATACTTTACGGCCTAACAAATCTAGCGCTTGGATCTGAGTAGTACCCTCATACAGCATAGATATACGGCTATCACGCACGTTTTGCTCCATACCCCACTCTGCGATAAAGCCATGACCACCAAATACTTGAAGGCCGTGGTTAGCGGATTCGAAACCAACTTCGGTCAGGAATGCTTTTGCGATCGGCGTAAGGAACGCTAGCAAGGCATCGGCTTGTTTCTTCTCATCCCCTTCCGCGCGCTCAACTTTATCCACAAGCTGAGCACAGTAGTAGATCATTGCGCGACCACCTTCAGCGAAAGCTTTCTGGGTCAGCAACATTTTACGAACTTCAGGGTGTACGATAATTGGATCGGCCGCTTTTTCTGGGTTAGCAGGGCCATTTAGAGCGCGCATCTGCAAACGATCTTTGGCGTAAACAAGTGAGTTTTGGAAACCCCATTCTGCATGCGCCAAGCCCTGTAAAGCTGTACCTAGACGTGCAGTGTTCATAAAGGTAAACATGCAGTTAAGGCCTTTATTTTCTGGCCCAATTAGGTAACCCGTAGCCTCGTCAAAGTTCATGACACAAGTAGCATTACCGTGAATACCCATCTTGTGCTCTAGAGAACCACAACTAACGCCATTATCTGTACCTATAGATTCTGGCAAGTGCTTAGGAACGATAAACAGGGAGATACCTTTTGTACCTTCAGGTGCATCCGGTAGGCGCGCCAAAACGATATGCACAATGTTATCTGCCATATCGTGCTCACCCGCAGAGATGAAGATCTTGGTTCCGGAAATTTTATAACTACCGTCTCCTTGAGGCTCTGCTTTAGTTCGCAGCATGCCTAAGTCAGTGCCACAATGAGGCTCGGTCAGACACATAGTGCCAGTCCACTCACCGGATACCAGTTTAGTAAGATAAGTTTGTTTCTGATCTTCTGTACCATGAGCGTTTAGAGTATTCATCGCACCATGGCTTAGACCTGGGTACATACTCCAAGACCAGTTAGCCGTACCGACCATTTCGTTCACAAGGATGCCAATAGACTCAGGTAAACCTTGGCCACCGTATTCAGCTTCATGCGCTAATGACGGCCAACCGCCTTCAACAAACTGGTCGTAAGCTTCTTTAAAACCTTCTGGCGTTTTAACAGCACCGTCATCCCACTGACAGCCCTGCTGATCACCAATCTGATTTAACGGAGATAAAACACGCTCAGCAAACTTAGCACCTTCTTCCATGATCGCGCCTACCATATCAGGCGTCGCATCCTCGCAACCTGAAAGACTCTGGTAATGCTGCTCAGCGTTAAGCACTTCGTTTAACACGAAGTCCATATCACGGAGGGGAGCTTTGTATTCTGGCATGACGTTTTCCTCATTCTTATTATCGCTCCGCTGATGCGGATAAGTGGTGCCGAGCACCAATACAGTATGTATTTAAGAATGGTTCAAAGGTCGTAATACGCCAATAACAAAACTTACCAGTTTTAGTGACAAAAAATGGCAAGCAATATTAGATAGCGCTTTATTTAGGCATTAAATGGGGTTTCAAATAACAATTCAGAGCAGCAATAATGACATATTTCGTCACATCGATTTTGCACTGCAATATAGACATAAAAAAACCGGCTAAGTGCCGGCTTTTGAAATAATAAGACTTTTAGTTTATGTAATTAAATAAACTCAGATCTTGGACCTTGGCGAAACTTGCATAGGATGCCTGAAGCGCTGTTTCTTGCAAAGCAAAGCGGCTAATCGCTTCGTTATAATCTAGGTCTTCAAATGAAGACAAAGCCTCTTCCGTAAACAGCTTATAGTCTTCATTCACCAAATCCTGTTGCTCTAGAGCATTCAACCGGCCACCAATACTTGCTCGCGACGCAATATTCTTTTCTTCAACTCCAGCAAGGTTATCTAAGATATGATCCATGCGCTCAAGATACTCGTTCTTTCCTTGAGTCGTAGAAAAGTCAGCTGTTTCCAATGCTTCTTTAAGATCTAGAGCTGTATTCAAAATATTATGCTGATCAAATACATCCAACTCAGCAGTGCCAGGGTTTGCAGCATTGATCTCTATATCAACACCAGCAATCCTTACTGTAGACGTTCCAGGTGGTAGAGCATAAGTACCATCCATCAAAACTGCCGGATCATCAGGTGTAACAAAATCACCATTTTTATCCGTAATTTCAAGATTACCGGCATTCACCGTAATGCTTAAAGGCCCATTCGCGGCCATATATGCACCAAACGTCTCGGCATTACCACCTTGAATGTCAACCTCACCAATAGTACCTGTTGTCTGAGTAACATCTTCAATCAAATACCCCGGAACCGGAGGAACTTTCTCAAAGATTTCAAATCCAGAATCAGTGGCTGCTACTTTGTTCTCCGGCCCTACTTGCAGAAAGCGCTGTCCATCATCACCATTAAACTCATAACGTCCAGAAGGGCCAACGGTATAAGGCTGTGTAAAACCTTTATTCCCAGCAAAAAGGTACTCGCCTTGAACATCCTTAGTATTCATTAGGCTGTCGAGGGACTTAATAATTTCACCGACCTCGGATGCAATAACTTGTCGATCCGTATCCGTCAGCGTACCGTTTTTACCTTGAATCGTTAGTTCTCGTAAACGAATAGACTGATTATTAATCTGCTCGATTGTAATCTCTTCCAATTCCAATCGACGCTCTGCAACCTCTATGTTTCCAGAGAATTGTTCTGTACGCGCAATTTCCTTTTTGAATTTCTGAATTTGCGCTGATGCCAATGGGTCATCAGAAGGCTGCAGTACTCGCTTACCTGTTGATAACTGCTGCTGTGTCTGAAATAGATCAGCACTTGCCTTACCAAGGTTATCAATATTGCTAAGAAATACTTGTTGTGTAGAGATTCTCATCTGCTATCTCCTTAAACACTTTGTAGCAACGAATCAAAGATTGTCTGAGCAGCACGTATAAGCTGCGCTGAAGCCTGATATGCTTGTTGATACTGAACCAACTTCGCAGCTTCTTCATCCAAATTCACGCCCGCAATACTGGAACGTTGTTGCTTATTAGAATCCAAAACAGCTTTACCTGCTTGAGCATTAACTTGTGCTACCGCAGCTTCCGTACCGACACGCTCAACTGTTTGGCCATATTTATCTTGATACGATGCTCCCTCGACAGTTTTTGCAAACTGCAGATCCGACATCAGTAGTGCATTGCGGTTATCGGAAACACCGTCAGTATTCGCCCTAACCACGAAT
This sequence comes from Neptuniibacter sp. QD57_21, assembly GCF_047778075.1. Lineage (GTDB taxonomy): Bacteria > Pseudomonadota > Gammaproteobacteria > Pseudomonadales > Balneatricaceae > Neptuniibacter. Next base: position 3,203,495 of record NZ_CP180549.1, read on the forward strand.
GTATCGTTAATATCTGGTTGATTACTGATTGTTAGCTCAAAGCCTGCTAGCTGAATAGATTGACCAGATACATACTGACCCACCTGGCGATCACCATCGTCATCAGTTAGCACGTAATAAGCTACATCTTCCGAGCTATCATGCTGCACTATAAATGAATCGCCAGCAGCAGCCCCTGTAATATCTAATGTCACGCCATAAGTAGCAGTAAGATCTAATTGAGTGCCCGTAAGTGCTACACCCGTTTGTGTCGTAGGTGGCACAGCTGAATCTGTAATATCGAAATTACCCGAGCCATCTTCGGTAATAGTTAAGGGGAATGTGATACCTGACATCACACTAAGATCTGTAACAGCAAGATTAGATGCAACGCCAGTATTTGTAGCGGCCGGTGAATCAACAACCTCCAATGCAGTTCGAAAACCAACATCGATAGGTGGTGTCATTTCATTCACAACCACAGACTGTGCAGCGTAGTCTTGATCGGTAATACTCACTGTTGCAACTGCAGTACCTGTGTTACCCGCATCTTCTGAAGTAGCTAACGGTGCGGCTAAAGCTAACTGACGAGCTTGATTCAATACCGTATCAATTTCAGAAGCAGCATTTCGAGTCGGTCTAATTAAAAATTTATCTCCTGTGGCAAAGCTACCAGCAGCATCCATAATGACAGTTACACCATCAATACGAAGCGTTAAATCACCGTTAGCTGCATCCAGATAAAACTCACCATCTTCATCAACTTCAGATGCGTTTGTCGGCGCTGGACCATTGGCATTTAAACTTGCTTGATTCCAACGCATCTCATCGCTACCACGAATCAACGTAAATTCTTGAGGGCCGCTAAAGATCAACTCATACTCAGTAGCCTGGACCTGACTTACATCACTTATAATCGCGCTGCCCGTCGTCGAAGATAAATTATCTCTTTCAGCCAAAACACGATTAGATGCTGCCGAGCCGGAATTAATGTCAGTAAACATCAATCCACCCGCATTACCATCTAGATCCATACCTTTTTGATGCTGTTCATTCATAGAATCAGCAAAAACTAACGCGATTCGACCTAATTCATCGAGCGTTTCATTCAGGGTATTTTCGCGGTAATCCAACATACCGCCGATCTTCCCCCCTGTAACTTGGTTGGTAATATCACCGACACTGTTACCAATTTGGATACCCAGATTAAGCTGACTACTATCGGCAGGACTCGTAATGGTATACAGGGTATTTGCACTCTGACCGACTACTAGCGGTTCACCATTTCCAACAAAAACACTAACTTCACCAGTATTGCCATCTTCAAGAGAGGTAAAACCAATATATTCAGAAAGCTCTTCTAGCTTTGCATCTCGTTGATCTAATAGTTCACTGGAAACATTACCAGCAGCTTTGGCAATACGAATATCATCATTAAGCTGAGCAATATTCCCTGCAATGGTATTGATCGTTGCAACATTACTCTCCAAACGACCATTAATCGTGTCGCTTTGGCGACGGATATTAGCGTCTAGATCGTTAAAACGCTGTACTAGCGCTTCTGATTGGGCAATAAACAATTCGCGATTTGGCAAACTCACAGGATCATCTACCGCGGTTTGAAGTGCCCCAAAATAATCGTCCATCGCTTTGGATATACTGGTCACATCAGATGCCATGAGGTTATCCAACTCATTAGCAAAGTCTTCAAAAGCGTTATAACTGTTAAAAGTCGCGCTATCAGTCCAGATTTGACGGTTCAAAAAGGCATCAGCAACACGATCAATATCATCGATGGTAACCCCGCCCTGATCTTCGCGAGACAAAAACACTGGTCGCTGACGCGTATAACCTTCAGTATTAACGTTACTTATGTTCTGACCGGTAACAGAAAGAGCAGTCTGATTTGCCTGCAAACTCTGAGTCCCAAGTGTTAATAAACCAAAAGACATAATTGACTCCTTTTGAGGATCTTGTGCTACATCACTGAAGCGTCATTCAAGGAGAGCTGAGTAATAGGTTATCGGCTATTACTTAGCCCTCTTTAGTTGAGGAGCTTCGACTTGCTAGCAACTCACCATCAAAAATATTTCTAATCTTGTTGGCATATTCAGGATCGGTTGCATAACCGGCATCCTGTAACTGCCGAACATAATCATAAGGATCGCCCGCACTCTCCAGTGCCATCTTGTAACGTGGGCTATTTTTCAAAAATGAAACGTAATCTCTAAAGCTATCTTCATAGCTGTCATAACTACGGAAGAACGCTTTTTCCCTTTGCGCAACACCATCTCGATACTCAAGTGTAGAAACCTGAGCGCTATCACCATCCCAGCGCCTATCCGCTTTGATATTGAAGAGGTTATTGCTGTTACTACCATCAGGGGAACGAACCATAAACTTCCCCCACCCCGTTTCTAATGCTGCTTGAGCTAGCAATACACGAGGATCAACCCCCAATTCACCAGCCACCTTTTCAGCCAATGGCATCAGTTTTTCAACAAACTGTTCAGGTGATTCGAATCTATCTGGCAGCGCTTCATTAACCACTTTTGCAGCAGCATTTAATTGCTGCTCAAATACTTCCTTAACAGTGTTTTTCTGCTCTTCGGTTAGCGTGATACCTGGGGGATTTTCCTGGCCTTCTGCTTTAGCCAACAATGCCGATGCTGCGATTGAAGCAGCCTGATCAAAAGCCTGATCCAATTGACGGCTATTTAGATCTAGCGGTTTGATATCGGGACGACTCGGGCTATCCACTTTACCGCCAAGCTGGCGAACTAATACATCGGTTAAGCCGATGCCTTTTGATGAACTAGACAGCTCCATAGCAATCTGGTTGTCAAACATGCTTTGATACAGTTTGGTCTGACTACTATTCATAAAGTTGTCTTCACCAAATGCTGCATTTGCATCCCGCATCGACTTCAACAACATATTTACAAACAACTGCTCAAACTGCTGAGCTGCTTGGCGCAGACCTTCATCACTATTGGTTTTAGCTTGAGCTTTCAGTTTTTGAAGCTCAGCCAAATCTGAATAGAGTTGGGCATTACTGCCTGCACCTGTTTTAATCATTTAGATCACCACTAATTCTGCTTTCAGCGCACCAGCCTGCTTCAGCGCTTCTAAAATAGCCATCAAATCACCTGGAGCCGCCCCCACTTGATTGACCGCCTCAACGATATCTTGCAAGTTTGCACCTGGCGCAAACTCAAACATATGACCAGAACCTTCATCCACTTCGATGCCTGTACGAGGTGTAACCACTGTCTGACCGCCGCCTAATGGGTTTGGCTGGTTAACATCTACCGCTTCTGCGATAGCCACTGTTAGACCACCATGGGTAATAGCAACTGGGGAAACCTGAACGTTCTGACCAATAATGATGGTGCCTGTACGGGAGTTGATGACCACCTTAGCTGCATCTTTGGCAGGCTCAACATTTAGGTTTTCCAGAACAGATAGGAAAGATACTCGTTGAGATGGATCTCTCGGCGCACGAACACGGATAGACGTAGCATCCATCGAAGCCGCCATATTCGGTCCCAAAAGATGATTAATCTGCTCAGCTACACGACGGGAGGTTGTGAAATCTGGACGATGCAGATTTAAAACCAAGCTATCACCTTGATTAAAGCCACTTGGCACAGAACGCTCTACTGTTGCACCATTTGGCACTCGTCCAACGCTCGGTACATTTAGAGACAGTCTAGAACCATCAGCACCTTGAACACCGAAACCGGATACAACCAAATTACCTTGAGCAATGGCGTAAACCTGACCATCAGCACCTTTCAAAGGCGACATCAGCAAGCTACCACCGCGCAGACTCTTAGCATCGCCAATGGCTGACACTGTAATATCAATAGCCTGCCCTGGTTTAGCAAAAGCTGGTAGATCAGCATGGATAGCTACCGCCGCAACATTTTTTGATTTTGGATTTACAGATGACGGAATCGCCACTCCAAAGTTATTTAGCATGTTACGGAAAGTTTGCGAAGTAAATGACGTTTTATCACCTGTACCGTCTAGACCAACAACCAAACCATAACCAACTAGTTGGTTGGATCGCACACCTGAAATAGACACCATATCCTTAAGGCGACTTGGCGCAGCTTGTGTGTAAACGCTAAAAACAAGACTACTGATTAAGACTAAAATTAATTTCATAACGCCCCCCTTAGAACGGCATCAACGCGCCGATAAAGAAACGTGACATCCAACCCATCACATTCGTATCATGGACTGTACCTGTACCACTGTATGCAATACGTGCATCAGCCAGTTTGGTCGAAACAACGGTATTGTCAGACCCGATATCCTGAGGTCTAACCATGCCGCTAATACGAATATATTCATCACCTTGATTTAGAGTCAGCCATTTTTCACCTTTAACCAGCAAGACACCGTTAGGCATTACATCGTGAACAGTGACGGTGATATTGCCGCTCAGGTTGTTACTCATATCTGACTTGCCTTCACCATCAAATTCAGTAGTACTTGACGGCAAAGTAAAGCTAACTGGCTTGCCAAACGCTGTGACAGGTTCACCAAACGCTGTCGCTTGTTGCAATGAAGAAGAACCCGATTTATCAAGTTCGGTCTTAGCACTCTTTTGAGAACTCGTACTCTCTTCCAGCATAATAGTCAGAATGTCCCCAACTCGATGGGCACGACCATCACCATAAAGGTTGATACTTGTCGCTGAATTATAGATAGAGCCATTAACAGGTTTAGGCTGTGTCAGTGACTGAGGCATCACAGGTGCATATTCTGGATTATTTGGCTTAACTTGTTTCTGTACACAACCCGTTAACACAAAGCTGGTTGCAAGAATGCCTAATATTAATTTCTTCATTGCTTTCACCTAGCTATTTTAAAGCTGCTGGCTCACGAAGGAGAGCATCTCATCAGCTGTAGATATCACTTTGGAATTCATCTCATAGGCACGCTGGGTCGTAATCATATCAACCAGCTCTTCTACCGAATTCACGTTAGAACCCTCAAGTGCCCCCTGAATAAGCACAGCAGTGCCATTTTCACCTGGGTTGCTAATAACAGGCGCCCCACTAGAACCTGTTTCAGCATACAAATTTTGTCCTAATGCCTGTAACCCCTGAGGGTTTACAAAATCGGCTAGCTCTATTTGCCCTATCTGGGTTGGTTGAGGATTACCTGCGGTTACAACTTCAACCACTCCATCAGTACTAATCGAAAAGTTAACCACTTGTGCAGGAAGTGTGATTGCTGGCTCAATCGTATAGCCTTCTGCGGATACCAACTCATTATCGGCATTAAGATGTAGCTGACCATTTCGGGTATACCCGATATCACCGTTTGGCAAATTAACTTGCAAAAAACCTCGACCGTTAATCGCTACATCAAAGGCTTCATCAGTAATCTGAATATCACCTGTTTGAAAGATTTTTTGAGTGCCAACAGTTCGAACCCCCATACCAATCTGCAATCCAGAAGGCAACTGCGCTTCTTCTGCAGATTGAGCACCTGGCTGGCGGCGGATTTGATACATCAAATCTTCAAATACTAAATTATCTTTTTTAAAGCCAACCGTTGAAACGTTCGCTAAGTTGTTGGATATCACCTTCAGGTTGGTGTCCTGAGCGGTCATACCGGTTTTTGCTACATTTAATGCACCGTGCATCTACTTATCCTCAGGTGATTCTTAAGACATTTTCAAAATTGAAGCCGCTGTCTCAGAATTTTCTTCAGCGGTTTTCATCATTTTTATTTGCATCTCAAATTGACGGGATGTACTGATAATCCCAGTCAATTCACTCACAGCATTTACATTACTTGCTTCTAGAAAACCTGATCGGATACGTACATTAGCATCAGGCAACACAGCAGCCTGATTACCGGTAATCATCAAACCATCTGGTCCTTTAAATAGGGTTTGAGGATCTGGGTTTACTAGCTTGATTTGGTCTGCAACCAATAATTCAGCAGCATTATCACCTAGCGGCTGAATTGTGATCGTTCCGTTGGTCGCAATTTCAATATTTTCAAAAGGCGGTAAAACGATAGGAATTCCACCATTGCCCATTACCGGCAAACCACTGCCTGTTACTAACTGATTAGCGGCATTGATCTGCAGTGAACCGGCACGGGTAAACCCCTCTGTACCGTCAGCGCTAATCACAGATATCCAACCATCACCTGCAACTGCTAAATCTAACTGACGACCCGTTTCAATTAATGTACCGCTAGTTAAATCAGTAGCTGGACGCTCAGTTTGTGCATAGACACGGGAAGCATGCCCCTCGCCAAACACCTGCATTGCCCTTGCCTGCGCCAGGTCTGCCTTAAAGCCGGTAGTATTGGCATTCGCAAGGTTATTGGCATGAGCTTGCTGTGCGAGCATATTCTCTCTCGCGCCGCTCATTGCTAAATAAAGAACCTTATCCATCTGTTATTTCCACTCTGGGCAGCTTAGCTGCGCTTCTTACAAGTAAAATACTAATAACAGACACAATGCAATCAACGTGCCAAAAACAAAAAAGGCCGCATTAGCGGCCTTTTTATTTTTTTAGGTGTACTAGATCAATTAGATCTGAAGAATATTCTGGGTCACTGTATTCAGCGTTTCCAATGTCTTAGAGTTTGCCTGGAAGTTACGTTGTGCTTCGATCAAGGAAACAAGCTCAGCAGACAGGTCTACGTTGGATTGCTCCAAAGCGGCTGACTGAAGCGTACCGTTCAAACCAGTACCTGGCGGGTTAACGATCGCATCGCCAGAAGTTAGCGTTGCAGTCCACTCTGTATCTCCAGCTGGCTGTAGGCCAGACTGGTTTTCAAAGGTTGCTATAGCCACCACACCCAAATCTTGGTTCTGGCCATTAGAGAAACTTGCAACCATCTCACCCGTACCACTGAAAGTAACCCCTATTAGGTCCCCTTTGGTATAACCATCTTGCGCAGACGCTTTCACAATAGACGCAGATGCGAACTGAGTAGTGTTGGTGATATCTAACTCAATTACCGTTGTTGAATCAGCTGGGTCAGCACCTTGAATAGTGATTGAAGGTACGATTGCACCTGCAGAGAATTGATCACCATTGATACCGGTTAACAAACCATTAGATGGGTTGAACTTAACCAATATAGGACCTGGCTCTGTACCAGAACCCGCTTCACCTGGATCTAACGCCTTGCCAATATCCAATTGTTCCGTACCATTTAGGTACGCATACATACGGTAAACACCTTGGAAAGAGTTATCGCCTTCCTTAACTACAGGCGCAGCAAATGGCGATGTACCGGTTGTAGCGGTAATGGTTAACGCTTGGCTAGGTACTATATCACCGGCTTCGGCTTTATAAGTAATGCGAATACTTTTATTAACATTATCGTAGATTACCGATTCAACATTTGGATTAGCATCCAAAATTTTCGCTTCAGAAGCCGTAATTGCAGCACCAATCTGATCATCCGTAGAACCTGCTGTTAATGTAGGTATTGTGATTCCACCAATTTCGAGTACCAAGTCTGCCCCAATAGGAGATGTTGTTATATCGAAATCATAAGTTTCATTTGCAGCGATTTCTGCTGCTTCTGTAACAGCTACCGTACCACTAACTTGCACTAAATCCGGTTCTGGAAATTCAGATTTAAAGCGAATAATGAAATCACTGGAATCCGTAGTAACTTCAATGCTTTGAATACGTGGATCACCTGTCACCGGGTCAGTTAAAGCATCAAAGAAGGTACCTGAAGTAAGGCTTGTTCCAGCAGCTGCATCTAACTCTGCTATATGAGCAGCAGTAACAGTCACACCAGAAATAGTGTCAGTGGCAACCAATCCTGTCAGTTGTTGTTGCGCCTGAACAGGTCGTGCCTCAGCCATATTAAATTTAATTGTATGCTCATTACCTAGACTATCAAAAGTTCTCACCGTTGTACTGTAGGTAAATGAACCCGGCTCATCCTTATCATAGTCAGGCAGCAACTCTGCCGCATCTTCACGGGAATCGATGTTAAAAGACAGATCAATTTCTTCAGTAGCCTTTGGCGGACTCTCTTTCTGTGTTACAGATAGGTTCCCGATTGGCAAACGGTTGCCCTCGGAATCCAAACCATATCCCTGTAGGAAGCTACCTGTTTTAGAAACAATAAAACCGTTTTTATCTAGCTCAAACGAACCTGCACGGGTATAAGTCGTACCACCTTGGCCATCATCCAGCTGGAAGAAACCTGAACCATTAATCGCCAGATCCAAGTTATTGTTAGTAAACTCAATAGTACCTGCCTGAAAGTCTTGCGCGATATCAGTTACTGTTACACCAGCACCTGCCACGTTTGATGAGCCGGCACCAACAACTGCTGTTGCATAGATATCACCAAATTCAGTACGTGAAGATTTAAAACCTACTGTACTCGCGTTTGCAATATTGTTACCTGTTACATCAAGGTCCGTAGTGGCCGCTTTCAGACCGGTTACCGCTGTATTAAAACCTGCCATCTTCTTATCCTCACACGCCGATCTGTTTCACATCGCTGATATCAAATGTGCCAGCTGTTGTGTTCACTTTCATACCAATACCATTTTCACCCAGAGTCACACTGTTAACTCTATAAGCCATACTGGTATCAACCGCTTGATATTCATTGTCTTCGAGACGTTCAACCACGAATGTATAATCCCCTGGAGGATGTTCCGGATTACCGTCTTCATCAAATTGCATCTGCCAAGCAAACTCATGCTCTCCCTGTCCAACAGCACCAAGTTGCATGTTGTCAACCAAAGTTCCACTTGAGTTATAAACCTTAATGCGAACTTCTGAGGCACTGGTTTCCAGATTAAATGCGCCCTTAGCAAATGGGTTCATCAGAGTCCCCACTTCAGATGTGTCACCAGGGATAAACACTGACTGACCAACCATCGACGATGCCTGCAATGCCGCCTGACTCGACAGCATAGCCTGAGACGTTTCTGTAACCGTCTGGTTAAGATTATTGATACTCTCAACCTGCGACATAGTCGCAATCTGCTGCATAAAGTCAGTTGTATCAGCGGGGCTAGACGGGTCTTGATTCTGCAGCTGAGCAATCATCAAACGCATGAACATATCGCTATCTTCTTGCGTCTGGCTCTTCTGCGTACTGTTAGATTGATTAGCCCTGTTTATCTGATCAAAAACGTTTTGATTTACGCCATTAACATTACTCATGGCTTAAAACCTCGTTATTTAAATTACTGCTGCCCAAGTCTGATAGTCTGCTGAAGCATCTGCTTGGCAGTATTCATAATCTCGGTATTAATCTGGAAAGAACGAGAAGCCGAAATCATATCCGCCATCTCTTCTACAACATTCACATTAGGGTAATAAACAAATCCCTGCTCATCAGCCATCGGGTGCGCAGGGTTATATTCTTGGCGAAGTTCAGCTTCGCTTTCCACAATACCCAAAACCTGTACGCCCTGACCGGCTGCAATGCCAAACTCATTATCTGGTTCAGCCAAAGGGTCTACTTGCTGTACAGCAAAAACTGGTTTTCGTGCTCTATAGGTCTCATCAAGGCTAGAGCTAATACTTTCCGCATTTGCCATATTACTAGCTGTTGTATTTAAGCGGATTGTTTGCGCGTTCATAGCCGAACCAGCGATACCAAAAACATTACTCAATGACATGATTATTCACCCTTAATCGCTGATTTAAGACCTGTAAATTTCTTATTTAGGAAATGAAATGACGTCTGATAATCCAAGGCATTTTCAGTGTAACGAGCCATCTCTTGCTGAACTTCTACCGTGTTACCATCTACCGATGCTTGATTAGGGATTCGAAACATCATATCAGCCGCTAGATCAGGCTCTAGCAACTCCGTGTTGTGCCCTGCCACAGTAGCAACCTGTTTTACATTCATTTTAGTCGACACATGCTCTAACGCTTCAGCAAACTCAATATCTCTTGCTTTAAAATTAGGAGTATCAGCATTAGCGATATTGTTAGCTAAAACCTCTGCACGACGAGCACGGTGCATTAGTGCGTCATCGTGAATTCCCAAAGCTGCATCAAAACTAATTGCCATTTCATTGCCTCATTTAATATTACTCCCAATAAAGCAAACTGCATGCCAAACAAATAAAATCCTTTTTTTTCAATAACATAACAATTTTAGGCGTGTATTAATCACCACTTACCGTCTAAAAACGGCAAACTAAAACCGCCTAATTGCCGCTGACGGCAAGGGAAATTAACTCAATAGAAAAGAGGCAATAAAAAAGCCGCTTACCTTAGGCAAGCGGCTTTTTCGTAAACGGATTGATCTATCTGACTAAATAGCTTGATAAATAATACCTGGTCGGCAATGAATCATTTTGTATTTATCGGACAGGCCAGAAAGGAACTCAGAAGCACCTAGTATCAGGTAACCTCCAGGCTTCAAAACGCCATGCATCTTGGACAAGATCTCAGTTTTCTTTTCACTGGAGAAATAGATCAACACATTTCGGCAGAAAATCACATCAAATTTACCCATCGACGAGTATTGCCCAAGCAAATTAATGCTCTGAAATCTTACTTTTGATTTGATTTCAGGTTTTACGGCCCAACTGCCGTTGGACGTTTCACGGAAGTGTTGGGTAAGGCGCTCTTGTGACAAGCCTCTACCTATTGCCAACATTTCGTACTCACCACGACGGGCTTGTTCTAGTACTTGAGTAGAGATATCTGTGGCAACAATCTCTTCGGAAGCCAATTTACCCGGTGTTTTTTTCTTAAATTCATCCAGCGTCATACTGATTGAATAAGGCTCTTGACCTGTAGAACAAGCTGCTGACCATATTCGAATTTTGTTCGAACCAACACCCTGCCCTAACATTTCAGGCACAATACGATCACGCAAAATATCAAAAGGATGAACATCTCTAAACCATAAGGTTTCATTCGTTGTCATCGCATCGATTACTTGCTCACGCAAACGCTTAGATGTAGGGCTTTGTAGTTTAGTAATCAGCTCTTTAAGTCCAGGACAGTTATTTTCCTGAACAATTTTTCCTAAACGACTTTGTACTAGATATTGTTTATGTTTCGCAAGCAATATCCCACTACTATCTTCAAGGAAGCGACTGAACAACTCAAAGTCAGCATCCGTGATCGTAAAGTTTGATCTACCGGAAATACTCATGGAAAGAGTAATACCCCTACCTGTGCCTTATTATTTTTCTACTTGCTGGATACGCTGTACGACAGCTGTTGCAAGATCATCAGGGTTAAACTTAGCTAGGAAACCATCCGCTCCTACTTTTTTAACCATAGACACGTTGAAGCCGCCCGACAAGGATGTATGTAAAACCACATGCATATTACTCATACGCTCATCTTCACGAATCATTGACGTCAAGGTATATCCATCCATCTCTGGCATCTCTATATCCGAAATAACCATCAGGAAGTGAGTCGTTACATCAGTTCCACGATCTGCCATATCACGCAATAAGTCCCACGCCATACGACCGTTATTGCATGAGGTCACCTTGATGCCCAAATTTTCCAAACTTCTTTGCATCTGATTGCGGGCTACAGACGAATCATCAACTATCAGTATTTGATGTTCACGAGCTTTTTCACGAACCTTGTCATCTGCAACATCCTTACTAACCTCTGTTGGCATTGGATACAGATCTGCAAGTATCTGCTCTACATCTAATATTTCAATCAGCTTACCTTCGTACTCAAAGATAGCTGTCAGATAGTTTTCTACGCCAATCTCAGTAGGAGGAGCCATAATTTGGTCCCACTGAGTATTCAAGATGCGGTCAACTTTGCGAACTAAGAATGCAAGCGTTCGGCGGTTATACTCAGCAACGATCAAGAAGCACTCTTGCCTTTGCTCATAAGGAACAGTTTGACGACCAACAGCCTCAGACAGATCCAACACTGGAATTGTCTCGCCGCGGATATGCGCCATACCTTTAATAGCGGAAGTCTGACGAGGCACCTCGGTAAGTTCCGGGCACTGTAAAACTTCACGCACTTTAAAAACGTTGATGCCATATTGTTGCTCTGACTCCAAAGCAAACAATAATAATTCCAACCGGTTCTGCCCTACCATTTGGGTACGCAGGTTTACACTATCTAGGATACCTGACATGATCTAATAATCCCGTAGAGATTAAATCTATTCTGTTTGTACGCTGTTACATAAACATAATGTTAGTTACAACAACGTGAATAAGCATAATTTAACACGACTTTTCCTCCTAACCACTGTTCTTTTGGCCTCTTTCGGTGCTTTAGCAGCCGATCAAACCGAAAAGTTAGAGCAGGAGGCGCTACTTTTTCTGCAAGAACACTACAAAAAAACCAAGCCCGATGCGCGTACTGAGATCAAACTTAACCCGATTAGCCGAAAAATCAAACTAAAAAACTGCCAACAACCCTTAGAATTTCAATCACCTAAGGGAAATGGAAGCAGAATTACCTTTCGAGCCCGATGCCCCTCTCCTATGTGGCAGCTGTTTGTTACAGCACAAGTTAAACTCTATGGAACAGCTGTTGTTAGTAGCACAAGCCTTCCAAGAAACACGAATCTTGGTACTCAACACATCCATAGAGCCGAAGTTGACATAACCAATTTACGATCAGCCTATTTTCTTCGCACTGAAGAAATTATAGGCTGGACTACGAAAAGAAGTATTGCTGCAGGCACAATTTTTACAGCTTCCATGCTAAAGCCGCCTTTAGCTGTGTCTCGAGGGAATGCAGTGATCATCGAGGCAAAGCGCAGCGGAATTTCAATCAGGGCAGCAGGCACGGCACTTCAAGATGGCGCGATTGGTCAGCAGATTAAGGTTAAAAATGATCGTTCTGGAAATATTGTAAAGGCTGTAGTTATTGAGCCTGGCCTAGTTCGCACCCCATAAGCAGCAAGCAATCCAACATGGTGTCATTTGGTTGCAACTGCTATACTCGAATTTATTAAAGAAAAAAAATATTTTTTTCTAAAGTTTCCAAATAAGCCGCCGATAAGCTGGTTCAGATACAAGTTTGAGGACGGAAAAATGATTAACGACATCACGGGCCTGTCATCGTCGCAGACGAATAGCACTCGTGCACGAGCAGGCGAAGGCAATGCCACCAAAGCTGGTAGCAATGACGCCCCTGCGCAGTCTCCGTCCAGTAAAGGTGATACAGTTAAACTCAGCAATGCAGCTCAGACACTGCAGAATGTTGAAAAACAACTGGCCAATGCACCTGATGTGGACAGCGAGCGTGTCGAGCGACTAAAACAAGAAATTGAAAGTGGCAGCTATCAAATCAATGCTGAACGTGTAGCAGAGAAGATGCTGAACTTCGATAGCCTATTGTAAATTTCGCTATGACCGAACAACAACATATAGAACTGGATACCCTGCTCAAGCAGGGTATTTTGCTTTTAGAATCACTTAATACTATTTACGACAGAGAGCTTGAAGCACTCAGCAGTAAAGATCTTGAGCAATTAAGTGATATCACCCAAGAAAAAATGGGCGTAATTAACAATTTCCATAATTTTACTTTGGAGCGTGTCGCTCTATTAAAGTCTTTTGGAATTGAGATCGACTCAGAGGATTACTCCACGCCAGAGAATAAAACTGCGGCAGCAGAGCAAACCAATGCTATTTATGCTGAAATTAAAAAGCACCTAAAAGAACTCCAGCATAAAAATAAGCGCAACGAACAAGCAATCTATCGTAATCAGCAGAATGTAAATCAATTACTCGCCATTGTCCGTGGCCATAAGAAACAAGATCAACTCTACGGTAAGGCTGGCGCCTCAAAACTGTACAAAGCACAAAGCAGCTTAGGCAAAGCTTAAACTGCTTTGACCCTTCTATACCTAGTGACTCGATAATAAAATCTCGCTAGAATCTCGAGAATTATATAAGCATGTCCCAGTAGCTCAGCTGGATAGAGCGGTCCCCTCCTAAGGGACAGGCCAGGGGTTCGAATCCTCTCTGGGACGCCATTTTAGTTACAATTTATCGTAACAAATTACCCAAAGAGCCTTTCGGCAACAGGGCGACATCATGGCTTAAATATCGCTTTAGCTGGTGCTGCTTATCAAGCTCAATACCTTCTAAACTACAACGCTCAGATAGCTTCAGGTAACGCTGGACCATTTTAATACGCTCCTCACGCTTCTCTTTACTATCTCTAGCCGTTTCCAAGAATAGCTGGGCTAGATTCAACAAAGCATTAACGTTGCTTGAATCGTATTCTGTCGCTAAACCAAAATACTTGAGTGCCTGAGGCATCTTGCCTGATAAATAATGCTTCACACCCAAACGATTAACTTTGATACTCATATCTGGATCATGTTTCTTACCAGGAACTTTCTTCGGCTTGGCCGCAGGCTCCAGTATTGGAACCGCATCACCCATTACACCGAGAAGCTCTCGATCAAGATCTAGGGGCACAGCCAGCTCTGAGTTAATCCGCTGAGCATCCCTCGTGGCTTTATTAGCAGCATCGGTATCCCCTACCTGATGATACATTTCACTTTTCAAAAGAGATGCTCGGACTTGCAACTGTTCATCACGGGGAAAGGCTTGATAAGCTTGCGAAATGGTATGCTCAAACTCATTAAAGAGTTCAACAGCCATACCACCATTTGCATTTTGAGCTTCTAGCCGCTTTACATTTGCTAGACGAAGATAAGGATCAGGAGATTTATAACAGCTGCGCCGACCTAGGAGGATAGACTTCTTATAAGCCCCACCCGCCATATCTAGTTGTTTCGTTTGTGTAGCTAAACGCCCCAATTCCATTTGACGAGGAATACCCATTGGAGACTTTTGTGTCGCTTCAGCAACGGCCTCCCTTGCTTGATCTAAATCCCCTTCTTTCTCATGGGTCAGAGCAAGCAAATCATATGCAGCAATCAGCAAGGGATACTCTGCTATAAGCTCTAGTAGGAGAGCCTTTGCTTCTTTGAACTGCTCCTGCTGCAGCATAGCTTCTGCCCAAACAATACCAGCCTCTTTATCATGACTCTTCCAATATTGTTTTTCAGCAACTTGAGCACTCTCTTTAGATCTATGAAACTTAAGCAGCAAACGAGCAAGAATCAGCTGAGCTTCATCGTATTCTGGATCATAAGAAGCAAAGTTATGCTGGCAAAATGTAATAGCTGCCGGAAGATCACCAATTTCTAAGGCATCATCTACTGGCTTAAAAACGGACTTCCGATAAAGAATGTTATCCAAGCGATGTTTTAATTCATCCACCGAGAATGGCTTCATAATCATATCATCAGGACGACTATCAATTGCGTGCAGTACGACTTCTTGAGAGGCATCACTGGTCATAAAGATCCAGCAAGCAGTAGGCTTTATAAAACCTCGATAACGACACTCTTCCAATAATTGGATACCCGTGACACTATCATTTACATTATGACCGAGAAGAATAACATCGTAGTTATTCTCAGAAATTTCATTTAAAACTCGGTCATTGATAGTAACCGCCTTGAGATTGGCAACCCCCATACTCCTCAGCATATAGAAGATAGTAGACCGCATGTTGCCACTGCTTTCTATCAGTAGAACTTGCTTATCAGAATAATCTACTTTCGCCACTCAACCGTCCATATACGCAAAAAGGATATTTGAAGTATAAAAGCCTATTCGATATGACAAAAGCATTTCCTGCAAACAAAAAAAAGCACCGGGTGTAGGGTGAACACTCGATGCCAAGACAGTTCTATGCTGTGACAACCATCCTATCCTGAGGGCATGTAAACACTAATGATCCAGATCAAGAAAAATCTAACTCTAAGGTGTAGGCTTGAGGTATTGAGACGATGTAATGAGATCCTGCTTTTTGGGTTTCAGGTAAACTAAACAAAACTTATAAAAAAGCGTACTTATGACTACTGCATTTATCACTCATGAAGATTGCGGCCTACACAACATGGGCCCAGAACACCCTGAAAGCCCAATTCGCCTAGTTGCCATCCAAAAGGTACTAGAAAAGACAGGCCTGATGCAGGATCTTGAACGAATCCAATCGGTACACGTTTTACCTGAACAAGTACAACTCGCCCACGCTCACCTCCACCAAAAACGTTTGGAGATGAAGCTACCAGAACAAGGCGTTGTGTATACCGACGAAGATACAGCCCTTTGTCCTCACTCCTTACATGCAGCCAGTTTAGCCGCAGGCTCTGCCGTTATGGCAGTAAACAGGGTAATTAGCGGCAAATCTAAAAACGCTTTTTGTGCTACGCGCCCACCTGGCCATCATGCCGAGCATAACAATGCGATGGGATTTTGCTTTTATAACAATGCAGCCATTGCAGCAATGCATGCTTTACAGCAGCCAGGAATAGAACGCGTTGCTATCTTTGATTTCGACGTACACCAAGGCAACGGCACCGTAGATATCTTTAAAGACAGGCCAGAAGTGCTAGTTTGCTCAACATTCCAGCATCCTTTCTATCCAGAGCGTTACTGTGACTTTGTGCGCGACCACATCATTAACTGCCCTATGGATGCTCATAGCGACGGCATGGTATTCCGCAAACTTGTTGAGTCGCGCTGGCTACCTGCCATCCAAGCTCATAAGCCAGATATGATCATTATCTCTGCAGGTTTTGACGCTCATCATGAAGACCCTATGGCGGATATTAAACTCAATGAGGAAGATTATCGCTGGGTTACTCAGTTACTCCTAGACGCAGCTCGCACTTACAGCCAAAACCGTGTTGTTTCAGTTCTAGAAGGTGGTTACAACCCTGTATCTTTGGCATTCAGCGTACAAGCTCATTTAGAAGTATTCGCCGGACATTAGGCTAGAGGTTGGAGCTGGAGCACCCTCCTAACAGAAACAAAAAAGGCTGCCAATGGCAGCCTTTTTTAGTAATACAAGCTAATAATTAGCTTACGAACTTGATCATTACGCCCGCTGCAATCGCAGAACCGATTACACCAGCAACGTTTGGACCCATAGCATGCATCAACAAGAAGTTTTGAGAGTTATACTCAAGACCGATCTTGTTAGATACACGTGCAGCCATAGGTACCGCAGATACACCCGCTGAACCGATTAGTGGGTTGATCGCATTGCCACCCATCATCTTGTTCATAATCTTAGCCATGATCACACCAGCAGCTGTACCAATACAGAATGCAACGATACCTAGCGCCATGATGCCTAGCGTTTCAAGATCTAGGAACTTATCAGCAGAAAGTTTAGAACCTACAGATAGACCCAAGAAGATTGTAACAATGTTGATCAGAGCATTCTGAGCAGTATCGCTAAGACGATCTACTACACCACACTCACGCATCAAGTTACCGAAACAGAACATACCCAACAGAGGTGCTGCATCTGGAAGCAATAGCGCTACTAGGATCAATAGTACGATTGGGAACAGAATCTTCTCAAGCTTAGTTACGTGACGTAACTGGCTCATCTGGATCTTACGCTCAGCTTCTGTAGTCAACGCACGCATAATTGGTGGCTGAATCAGAGGTACTAGCGCCATGTAAGAGTATGCAGCTACCGCAATTGCACCCAATAGGTGTGGAGCTAGCAAACTAGTTACATAGATTGCAGTTGGGCCATCAGCACCACCGATGATACCGATCGCTGCAGCTTCTTGGATGTTGAAGTCCATGATGCCCATAGAAGACATTGCAACCGCACCTAGTACAGTTGCGAAGATGCCGAACTGAGCAGCCGCACCCAAGAAGAGGGTACGTGGGTTAGCCAATAACGGACCAAAGTCTGTCATTGCACCAACACCCATGAAGATCAACAGCGGAGCGGCTGTAGAGCCAATTGCTACGCTATAGAAGTTATACAGCATGCCATTCGCATAACCACCGTCTTTAGCTACGTTGATTGCATCTTGAATCTGAGCAGCTGAAGCCGTGTTGTGGTAGGCATTCAAAATTTCTTTTGGATCAGTGCTAGTGATATTTAGCGCAGACGCCAAACCATTCATCACCTCCGGAACAGCAAAGTGCACAGCATTTTCTACAGCTGTATACGCTAAGCCCGCTTCCGGAATGTTCGCCATGATGCCACCGAAACCGATTGGCACAAGCAGTAGCGGTTCGAAATTCTTTTTGATGGCCAAGAACAGAAGCAAAAGGCCAACCAAAATCATTACGATCTGACCACCACTGATGTTATAAGCACCAGAGGCAAGAAACAGTTCGATTAGCTTATCCATCAAACAATACCTTACGCTAGAGTCAATAGAGTGTCGCCAACCTGTACAGCGTCACCTTCATTAACTTCTACAGTAGAAACAGTACCAGCGCGTGCAGCACGTACTTCTGTTTCCATCTTCATCGCTTCAAGAATTACTAGAACGTCACCTTCTTGAACAGCCTGACCTGGAGCAACCTGTACTTTCCAAATGTTACCAGCCAATGGAGCTGGAACGTCTTCACCAGCGCCTGCAGGAGCAGCAGCTGGAGCCGCAGCAGCAGCCGGAGCTACAGCAGAAATATCACCGCCTTCAGTTACTTGTACAACGTAGTTTTGGCCGTTAACAGAGATAGTGTAAGTCTGTGGACCAGTGTTTTTAGGTGCAGCCATTGCTAGTGCGTCCTCTAATGTAGGTGCAGGTTCAAATGCATCAGGATTGTTACGGTTTTCAAGGAATTTCAAGCCAACCTGAGGGAATAGAGCGTAAGTTAGAACGTCATCAATTTCGTTCTCACCTTCTGTTAGCTCAATACCTTTCTCAGCAGCGAGGTCTTTCAGCTCGCCTACCAACTTGTCCATTTCTGGTTCAAGCAGATCAGCAGGACGACAAGTGATTGCTTCACCACCATCCAATACACGAGCCTGAAGGTCAGCATTGTAAGGAGCAGGAGCTGCACCGTACTCACCTTTCAGAATACCCTGAACTTCTTTAGAGATAGTTTTGTAACGCTCGCCCATTAGAACGTTGATTACAGCCTGAGTACCAACGATCTGAGAAGTTGGTGTTACTAGTGGGATCAGACCTAGGTCTTCACGCACACGTGGGATCTCAGCTAGTACTTCATCGAACTTATCTGCAGCACCCTGCTCTTTCAGCTGGTTTTCCATGTTAGTCAACATGCCACCAGGTACCTGAGCAACTAGGATACGAGAGTCTGTACCACGTAGAGAACCTTCAAATTTAGCGTACTTCTTACGTACTTCACGGAAGTAGCCAGCAATCTCTTCTAGAAGATTGATATCTAAACCAGTATCACGGTCAGTACCAGCCAACGCAGCTACTACAGATTCAGTAGACGTATGGCCGTATGTCATAGACATAGAAGAGATAGCAGTATCAACACGGTCGATACCCGCTTCAACAGACTTAAGGATAGTCATATCAGACAAACCAGAAGTCGCGTGAGCGTGCAATTGAACTTCTAGATCAGTCTGAGCCTTCAGACGAGAAACTAGGTCAAATGCATCGTATGGTGTCAGGATACCGGACATATCCTTGATGTTGATAGAATCAGCGCCCATATCTTCAAGAGTTTTTGCATATGCAACCCAGTTATCGATCGTGTGAACTGGACTCTTAGTGTAAGAGATAGTGCCTTGAGCGTGCTTGCCTGTTGCCTTAACTGCTTTGATTGCAGTTTCAAGGTTACGCGGATCGTTCATCGCATCGAAGATACGGAATACGTCTACGCCGTTAACAGCAGCACGTTCACAGAATTTGTTTACAACATCATCAGCGTAGTGACGGTAACCTAGTAGGTTTTGTCCACGCAGGAGCATCTGATGTTTTGTGTTTGGCATTGCTTTTTTAAGCAAGCGGATACGCTCCCACGGATCTTCTCCGATAAAGCGAATACATGAGTCAAATGTTGCGCCGCCCCAGCTTTCTAGGGACCAAAAGCCTACTTTATCTAGCTTTTCCGCGATCGGCAGCATGTCTTCAACTCGCATACGCGTAGCGAATAGCGACTGGTGTGCGTCACGCAGAACTACGTCGGTAATGCCAAGTGGTTTCTTTGCGTCGGTCATGGGTAATGGCCTTCTGTCGATTAATGCAGATTTATTCGTTATTGAGCCGTTCTTATTTACGAACGGTGTTTGTGAACCGCAGCTGTCATGACAGCAATTAACTCATCATTGTTATTTCCAGCTGGCGCTGGTGCAGTCTTTTTTGCTTTTGGCTGCGCTGGTGCTTCAGGAAAAAACTTGCCTACCACTTTGGACATTCCTGAAGTAGCGAATACCAACAAAGTAAGAAAGACAACAACGAAGCCCATACCAAAGACCATTAATTCAAGGCCTTCTGATAGCAGATTTTCCATTTTAATGGATGCTCCTGTACTTATCGAAACCCATACGTCAGATATGGCTTTTGGCCACCTAATTATTAGGCTTTCACTGACGAATGTACTGGTTGCAAATGGACCATAATTAAACCCGAAAAGTCTACTTCAGGCAATAATTAGAGGGGATTTTTCGGTCAAAGGGAGGATATGGATCAAAATTTGCTTACAACCTTTGATCCATATTCAGTGAAATATGGTGTTATTCACTCTTTCCAGGGCGATAAACTTTTACATTACTAAAGCCACGCTCCTGCATTTGATGCGCATGCATTTGGCTCATAACACCCTTCTCACAATAAAGAAGGTATTCCTTACCTTCTTCAAATTCATCAGCAGCCGCACCTAAAGCAAAGAACGGAATTAATTGGATTTCACAGCCAGGAATATTCAGCGGCTTTTTCTCTTGTTCATGCGGCGCTCGAATATCAACAACAACCTGATTATCAGCAACCTTAGTTAATGCTTCAACCTCAGCATGGATATTTACATCTTCCTCAATTTCATCGATGCTGATCACCTGACGACGCTCAAGCGCTCGTTCAAGCACTTCAAAGTCAAAATCGGACTCTTCCTCTTCTACGCGATCTTTCTTAGCACAGGTCGTTGGACGATCAGATATTACACCACAGTATTCAGGCATATTTTTGGCAAAATCATAAGCACCTATTTCACGCGTGATATCGATGATATCTTGCTTATCCATAGTAACCAGCGGTCGCACCACCAGCTTTTCAGTTGCTGCATCGATAATAGATAGATTAGGTAAGGTTTGACTAGATACCTGAGCAATACTCTCACCCGTCACCAAAGCGTCAATCTTCATTTTATCTGCAATCTGCTCACCGGCGCGCATCATCATGCGTTTCAATACGACACCCATATAGGAGTGATGAACAGATTGCAGTATTTCACCAATCACTTCATCAAAAGGGATCGTAATAAACTTCACTCGCGCAGAAGAGCCATATTTTTGCCATAAATACAGAGACACCTGCTTCACACCAATTTCGTGCGCATGACCACCCAAGTTAAAGAAAACAAAATGAGTTTTACAACCCCGACGCATAGACATGTAGCTAGCAACAATGGAGTCGAATCCACCGGAAATAAGCGAAAGCGTAGAATCTTGCGTACCTAGCGGAAAACCACCCAAACCTTTGTAGGTATTCGTTACGACATAAAGACTATCGTTACGAATCTCAAGATCCACATAAACCTCTGGATTATGAACATCCACACCCGCAGTCTCCGCATGCTGATTCAAACCACCACCAACATAGCGCTCAACATCAATAGAACGAAAGTCATGCTTACCAGAGCGTTTAACACGCACTTTGAAAGTTTTGCCTTTCAATTGCTCCGCGTAGATAGCATGCGCTTTTTCGTAAACATCATGAAAATCACCCAACGGGTACTCAGTCACTTCGATAAAGCTATGAATTCCTGGCGTACGACCTAAAAGATCTACCACCTGCGCGATAATCTCTGCACTCGCACCTGCGCACTCTACATCCAGCTTGTCCCACTGCCCTTTAACTTTGATCTGCTCGTCAATACGACGAGTCATATTCTGTAAATTGCTCTGCAAACGCTGAATTAGACGCTTACGTACAGGGCGACTTTTGATGGTAATTTCTGGAAACAAACGAATAGAGAACTTCATAGCAACGAGCTCAAAAAATAATTAGGACGAATATTATAAAGTGTAGGAAGGTAGAGTTACAGATGGCGCGCCCGAGAGGATTCGAACCTCTGACCGCCTGGTTCGTAGCCAGGTACTCTATCCAGCTGAGCTACGGGCGCATATCTGAAATTTTCTTTGGAGTGGCGCGCCCGAGAGGATTCGAACCTCTGACCGCCTGGTTCGTAGCCAGGTACTCTATCCAGCTGAGCTACGGGCGCATCCAAGAAAATAAACCGTTGTTTTTGAGTGGCGCGCCCGAGAGGATTCGAACCTCTGACCGCCTGGTTCGTAGCCAGGTACTCTATCCAGCTGAGCTACGGGCGCACATCAAAATGGCGGTGAGCGAGGGATTCGAACCCTCGATAGGATTTCTCCTATACGCCCTTAGCAGGGGCGCGCCTTCAGCCACTCGGCCAGCTCACCTAAACAACGGCGCGTACTATAACCAAGTGATTATCAAAAGAAAAGCAAAGTTTTAAAAAAATTACGCTTTATTTCCTTCTTCGGCCTTTTCACGCTGAATGCGCTGATAGATCTCTTCTCGATGCACGGATACATCTTTAGGTGCATTAACACCAATTCGTACCTGATTACCTTTAACACCAAGCACAGTAACAGTGACATCGTCACCAACCATAAGAGTTTCGCCAACACGGCGAGTAAGAATTAACATGTGTAGAATCTCCTTAGTACTTCCCAGGCCAATCCACCTAAACGGTAGACCACATACTGGCATTCATCCAAATCCCTGCCAGAACGCTGCCTATACAACAACAGCTAACCTAACTATAGACCAGCTTTTTCTATTAACCATTATGATCGATTATTCACTAACCGAATCATCAACATCCATATCAAAAGCAGTGTGCAGAGAGCGCACCGCTAGCTCCAAATACTTTTCAGCAATCACAACTGAGACCTTAATCTCAGATGTAGAAATCATTTGAATATTAATATTTTCAGCTGCTAAGGCATCAAACATTTTACTCGCTACGCCAGCATGGGATCGCATACCCACGCCCACAATAGAGACTTTAGCAATCTGATTATCACCAACCACTTCACGAGCACCCAGCTCAGCAGACACCTTTGCAAGTACCGCTTCAGCCGCATCATAATCGTTACGATGAACCGTAAAGGTAAAATCCGTTGTATTATCAGCGGCAACATTCTGCACGATAACATCAACTTCAATATTTGCCTGACTAATCGGCCCTAATATTTTTGATGCAACCCCAGGAACATCAGGCACACCCATTACAGTCAACTTAGCTTCATCGCGATTAAACGCGATACCTGAAATAACTGGCTTTTCCACGGCTGAATCACCCTCAACGGTAATTAGAGTCCCTGGCCCTTCCTCAAAGCTAGAAAGAACCCGCAACGGCACTTTATATTTTCCTGCAAACTCAACGGCACGGATCTGCAAGACTTTAGATCCAAGACTCGCCATCTCGAGCATCTCTTCAAATGTAATTTGCTCTAGACGCTTAGCACTCGATACTACACGCGGATCGGTAGTATATACACCATCTACGTCAGTATAGATTTGACACTCATCAGCTTTCAGTGCCGCAGCTAGCGCAACACCCGTTGTGTCAGAGCCGCCACGACCGAGCGTGGTGATATTGCCATCAGAGTCTACCCCCTGAAATCCCGCCACAACCACGACTCGCCCAGCCTCCAGATCAGACTTTATAGAGGAAACCTCTATATCCTGAATCCGAGCCTTGGTATGCGAGTTATCCGTAAGAATTTTGACCTGACTGCCCGTATAAGAACGAGCAGGCACACCGCGCTTTTCTAATGCCATACAAAGCAAAGCAATAGTGACTTGCTCTCCCGTAGAGACCAACACGTCCATTTCACGAGCATTAGGTTTTGACTGTATATCTTTAGCTAAGGCGATGAGACGATTCGTCTCACCACTCATAGCAGATACAGCAACAACGACGTCGTGCCCTTGCTGCTTAAAACCCTGCACCTTATCTGCGACTGCTTCTATACGTTCAACAGTTCCAACAGAGGTACCACCATATTTTTGAACAAAAAGCGCCATGCGTGCACCTAAATCGTTATAGAGCAGCCTCAACTAGAGCTGTTACAGACTCTAGTGTAACAGGCAGAGCAGCTTGATCTGTGCCGCCACCCTGAGCAAAGTCAGGACGACCACCACCTTTACCGCCCAATTTAGCCGTTAGCTCTTTAATCAAATCACCAGCACGAACCTGAGCAGTCAGGTCTTTAGTCACACCTGCAGCCAAAGCAATCTTGTTATCAGACACTGTAGCCAATACAACAACACCGCTGCCCAATTTGTTTTTCAACTGATCGATTGTGTCACGCAAGGCTTTAGGCTCTACACCCTCAAGCTGAGCTGCTAGCACTTTAACGCCAGAAACTTCCACTGCATTACTGATTAGATCAGCACCCTTAGCAGCAGCTAACTTAGCCTTCATCTGTTCAAGCTCTTTTTCAAGCTGACGATTCTTCGCTTGTTGATCTTGCAGCTTCTGTTCAAATTGCGCTTTTTGATCCGCAAAATAATCCAGCGCTACAGGGCCGGTTACAGCTTCAACACGACGGATACCGGCAGCCACACCACCTTCAGACGTAATTTTCAGCAGACCAATGTCACCTGTACGCTTCGCATGAGTACCACCACAAAGCTCGATAGAGAAATCATCACCCATCGAAAGCACTCGCACTACATCATCGTATTTTTCACCGAAGAGAGCTGCTGCACCTTTCTCTTTGGCAGCTTCAATTTCCATGATTTCTGTTACGACTTCTGTGTTCAGACGAATCTGATCGTTAACCATCTTCTCAACTTCAGCGATCTGCTCAGCGCTTACCGCTTCAAAATGAGAGAAGTCAAAGCGCAGACGCTGATCATCATTCAATGAACCTTTCTGTTGTACATGCTCACCTAGAACTACGCGAAGCGCTTCGTGCAATAAGTGAGTAGCAGAGTGGTTCAGCGCAATCGCCTGACGACGCTCAGAGTCAACTCGAGGAGCAACCTTATCGCCCACTTTCACCGAACCATTTTCGACAGCGCCGTGATGCAGGTTGTTTTTACCCTCTTTAGTACAGTTATTAACTGCAAAAGAACCGTTAGCCCCTGCTAGCATACCAGTATCACCAACCTGACCACCGGATTCTGCATAGAAAGGCGTTTCATCTAGAACCACTAAACCAGTTTCACCTGCCTTAAGCTCATCTACAGATTCGCCTTCTTTGAATAAGGCAACCACTGAAGACGCTTCGCCTGCAAGGTTTTCATAACCGGTGAAGCTAGTTTCACCATCCAGCTTGATAGCATCGTTGTAATCAACAGAGAATTTGCCTGCTGCACGAGCACGCTCACGTTGAGCTTCCATCTCACGCTCAAAGCCTTCTTCGTCAATCGTTAGTTCATGCTCACGCGCAACATCCGCTGTCAGGTCATGCGGGAAACCGTAAGTATCATATAGCTTAAATACTGTCTCACCAGGAATAACAGTGCCATCCAGATTATCAATCGCTTCCTGCAACAAACGCATACCGTGATCAAGAGTCTTCGCAAACTGCTCTTCCTCTTTAAGAAGAACACGCTCAACCTGAGCCTGCTTCTCAGCTAGTTCAGGATAAGCTTCGCCCATCTCCTTCACTAACGCAGCTACAAGCTGATTAAAGAAAGCACCTTTTGCGCCTAGCTTGTTACCGTGACGTACTGCTCGACGGATGATACGACGTAAAACATAACCTGCACCTTCGTTTGATGGCAGCACACCATCAACAATAAGGAAGGAACAAGAACGGATATGGTCTGCAATTACACGTAGCGATTTATTATCCATATCTGTTGTACCAACAGCCGCAGCAGTGGCTTTCAACAGATTCTGGAACATATCAATTTCGTAGTTAGAGTGAACATTCTGCATAACTGCCGCAATTCGCTCTAGGCCCATACCTGTATCAACAGATGGCTTTGGAAGTGGTGTCATTTCACCATCAGCGCTACGGTTGTATTGCATGAATACAACGTTCCAAATTTCGATATAGCGATCACCATCTTCTTCAGGGCTACCTGGAGGACCACCCCACACGTCAGCACCATGATCAAAGAAGATTTCAGTACATGGACCACATGGGCCTGTATCACCCATTGACCAGAAGTTATCTTCATCTAGTTTAGAAAAACGTTCTGGATCTACGCCTACTTCCTCTTTCCAAATACGCTCAGCTTCTTCATCAGAATGGTGAACCGTCACCCACAGGCGCTCTTTTGGAAGGCCTAGCGTTTCAGTCAGAAACGTCCAAGCAAAGTTGATTGCATCTTTCTTGAAATAATCACCGAAACTAAAGTTTCCAAGCATTTCAAAGAAAGTATGGTGACGCGCTGTATAACCTACGTTTTCAAGGTCATTGTGCTTACCACCAGCACGCACGCATCGCTGCGAGCTTGTCGCTCGTGTGTAATTGCGCTTATCTGTGCCCAAGAACACATCTTTGAACTGTACCATCCCCGCATTTGTAAACATCAGGGTAGGATCATTAGCAGGGATAAGGGAGCTACTTGCTACAACCTCATGTCCTTGCTGGTTAAAGTAATCTAGAAAAGCCTGACGAATCTCGGCACTTGTCATATATTTCATTAGATGAACCGTATGCGTATCCATTCTGGTAAAGCCATCGGCAAGCCTCACTTGCCTACCAACAGCGCAAAATCACCACAAATTATGGGCGCGACATTATATATCGTGAGCGAAAATTGTTCGAATCTTTTTCAGAAATGGGCCTATTCATGCTAAATAGACAAAGAATAATCTGTTTGAATTCAGATTAAGATAGGTAGCGATTATCTGTATTGCGACGAAAAAACCTACTTAACTGCAGGCAGAGAAAAACCTAACCCTTTGAAATATATAACGATAAAATTTTAATATTCATCATTCGCAACTTGCTCTATCGCAAACTGAATCTCATCTATGGAAAATCCGCGCTGACTCATAAAGCGCATGCGCTTACTGCGCTCTTTAAAGTCTTTATCCGCTAGAGGCTCTCTATATTTACGCCGATAAAGCTCCTCAGCTTTGACAAACCAATCTATATCTAAACTCTCTAAGCAACTAACAAGCAATTCCGGAGCTATGCCTTTCTGTTTTAAATCAAATCGAATTCTAATAAGACCATGCCCTTGCCCCACTCTCATTCGCACAAAGCTTTCACAAAAGCGTTGATCAGATAAGTACCCGTCCTCTTCTAGACTTTGCAAGACGCTATCTAGATCCGTCCCCTCAATACTACGGGCCAGCTTCTGGCTTAGTTCTTTATAAGAATATTCGCGCCGTGACAGTAACTGAATTGCCTTGTTCCACGCCTCTTTATTAGGACTTCCATCCATAACCAATCCTCTTTAAACGAAAAAACCTCCATCTATAGACGGAGGTTTTACTGTGCTAACTTAGCGCCTTAAATTAGATCTAGGCTTTCAGTTTTATCTTCAGCGTCATCTTCTTTCGGTGCAGGCGTCGAAAGCAAGCGATTACGAAGTTCTGTTTCAATTTCATTCGCAATCTCAGGGTTTTCTTCCAAGAATTTAGATGCATTGGCCTTACCTTGACCAATCTTATCGCCATTGTAGGCATACCAAGCACCCGACTTATCAACCAAACCTTCTTTAACACCTAGGTCGATAACTTCACCCATATGGTAGATACCTTCACCATACATAATCTGGAACTCAGCCTGACGGAACGGCGGTGAAACTTTGTTCTTCACAACCTTCACGCGCGTCTCGTTACCAACGACCTCATCACCTTTCTTAACCGCACCAGTACGGCGGATGTCTAGACGAACAGATGAATAGAATTTAAGCGCATTACCACCCGTTGTAGTCTCAGGGTTACCAAACATAACCCCAATCTTCATACGAATTTGGTTAATGAATACCAACAAGCAGTTAGAGCTCTTTACATTACCCGTCAACTTACGTAGCGCCTGAGACATCAAACGAGCCTGAAGACCAACATGGGAATCCCCCATATCACCTTCGATCTCTGCCTTCGGCGTCAAAGCAGCTACAGAGTCGACGATAATTACATCAACTGCGTTAGAGCGAACTAGCATATCTGTAATTTCTAGCGCCTGCTCACCTGTATCCGGCTGTGAAACCAGAAGACTATCTACATCTACACCTAGCTTCTCTGCATAAATAGGGTCTAGTGCATGCTCAGCATCAACAAAGGCACAAGTTTTACCCTGCTTCTGAGCTTCAGCAACAACCTGTAATGTCAGTGTTGTTTTACCAGATGACTCAGGACCATAGATCTCAACAATACGACCATACGGCAATCCGCCTATACCAAGCGCGATATCTAGACCAAGGGAACCAGTAGAAACAGATGGAATCGCTTCACGAGGCTGATCCCCCATACGCATCACTGCGCCTTTACCAAACTGCCTTTCAATTTGACCTAACGCTGCGTCTAATGCTTTTTTGCGATTTGCGTCCATCTTCGACCCTACTTTCTCTAAATTCATATTGTGCGCATCTTGCACTGCGCAAAACACTGTATGTATGGACAGTATTATTTCACAAGTTTTCCGGATTGCAACCCTCAATCAGATAAGTTCTGCAAAATCCCTTCTAACGCTACGCTAACTGCTTGTTTTCGAACTGATTCACGATCACCTTCAAAACAGTATTTTTTTGTTTTAACTGATTTACCTTGCTCAGCCCAAGCAAACCATACAGTACCTACCGGCTTCTCTTTACTTCCACCACCTGGCCCTGCAATACCACTGGTCGCAACAGATATATGCGCCTCACTATTCTCGAGTGCACCTTCCGCCATTTGAGCTACTACCTCGGCCGACACTGCTCCGCATTGTTCCAACGTATCTTTTGATACCCCAAGCATCTTTTGCTTAGACATATTACTGTATGTAACAAAGCCACAATCAAACCAAGCGGAACTACCAGGGATTGCTGTTACCTCCTGGGCAATCCAACCACCTGTACATGATTCGGCTGTTGCGATAAAAATTTTTTTGGCCTGTAATTTTTCAGCGATATCCGTCAGTGGTAATTGCATACCGATCCACCCTATTCAAACTATTTAAGCCGCTTTATTTACCGTACAATGCCTGAAATTAAGTTTGCGTAACAACTCTTTATTTCATCATTTAGTAATTAATATCTCTATGACCAAACAAGCAGCGACTACCCACACTCCAATGATGCAGCAATACCTACGCATCAAAGCACAACACCCTGATCAATTGGTGTTTTATCGGATGGGTGACTTCTATGAGCTGTTTTATGACGATGCAAAAAAAGCGGCGGATCTGTTAGACATATCTCTTACCGCCCGCGGCAAATCTGGCGGCGAGCCTATCCCTATGGCGGGCATCCCTTACCATGCTGCGGAGAACTATGTTGGTAAAATTGTTCGCGCAGGTGAATCCGTAGTTATATGCGAGCAAGTAGGAGACCCAGCCACCAGCAAAGGACCTGTAGAGCGAGCAGTTGCGCGAATCATCACACCAGGCACCGTAAGTGATGAAGCACTTCTTGATGAAAATAGAGATAACTTACTGGTAGCTATTAATCAGTCTAGCGACACTTATGGATTGGCTATTGTAGATATCGCTTCGGGTCGTTTTAGCCTGATGGAAATTGATAATCAAGACACGCTTATGAGTGAACTTGAGCGCTTACGCCCCTCTGAAACGCTCTTCAATGAAGATAGCCAGCTACATGACGTATTAAGCCAACGCAAAGGCCTGCGCCCGCAATCCCCTTGGCACTTTGAAGCAGATACTGCCAACGATCTGTTATGCCAACAATTTAAAGTTAAAGATTTGAGTGGTTTTGGTTGCGATCATCTAGCGGTCGCAACAACTGCTGCGGGTTGCTTATTACAGTATGCGAAAGAAACCCAGCGCACTTCACTACCTCATATCAGGCGCATTCAGATTGAACAACATAATGACTGCGTAGCTTTGGATGCGGCTACGCGTAAAAACCTTGAACTTGATCAAAATTTATCTGGCGGATTTGATAATACACTCGCCAAAGTCATTGATAAATGTCGCACACCTATGGGAAGCCGCCTGCTAAGACGCTGGCTTCACCGTCCGATTCAAGACAGAGCAACGCTATGTGCACGTCAAGCCTCGATTCAGTGGTTGATTGATAACTATCACTTCGAAACGGTCCAAAGCACTCTCAAACTCATTGGTGATAGCGAGCGCATTTTAGCCCGTATTGCACTTAGATCAGCACGCCCGCGCGATTTGGAACGATTAAAAACATCTCTTAACTCCTTACCTTTGCTTCAGCAGCAAATCGAAGCAGCCAATGCCCCGTTAGTGAACGAATTATCTGAGCAGATTTCAGAATTTCCAAACTTGGCAGAGCTGCTAACCAAAGCGGTAATAGAAAACCCGCCGGTAGTCATTCGTGAAGGCGGTGTTATAGCTGATGGTTACGATGCAGAACTCGATGAATTACGCGGCATTAGCGAAAACGCTGGAGCTTACTTACTAGAGTTAGAACAGAAAGAGCGGGATCGTACCGGTATTGCCACTTTGAAAGTAGGTTATAACCGCGTACACGGTTATTTTATTGAGATAGGCAAGGCACAAAATGCCGAATTGCCGGCTGAATATATTCGCCGCCAAACACTTAAGAATGCTGAACGTTATATTACGCCAGAGCTAAAAGAGTTCGAAGACAAGGCACTATCAGCAAAAAGCCGAGCACTCACCCGTGAAAAGGCGCTTTACGAATCCCTGATAGAAACCATTGCTGAAGAGCTGGCTGATCTACAAGATTCAGCTTCCGCTATTGCAGAGCTAGATGTACTCGCTAACCTTGCAGAGCGTGCCACTACGCTAGATTACGTTCCACCGACACTGACAGATACACCGCAGATCAAAATACAGCGTGGCCGACACCCCGTAGTGGAAACTGTATTAACAGAGCCTTTCGTAGCCAACGATTTAGACTTGGACACTGAGCGCAAGATGCTCGTTATTACAGGTCCGAACATGGGCGGTAAATCTACCTATATGCGCCAAGCAGCGCTAATTACCCTACTTGCGCATATTGGTAGTTATGTTCCAGCTTCAGCTGCAACAATTGGCATTGTTGATCGCATCTTCACCCGAATGGGATCATCTGATGATCTAGCAGGTGGACGATCAACTTTCATGGTTGAGATGACCGAAACCGCCAACATCATGCATAACGCGACAGAACGCAGCCTAGTATTGATGGATGAAGTAGGCCGCGGTACAAGTACATTTGATGGCTTATCTCTCGCTTGGGCCTGCGCAGACAATCTTGCTAGGGAAACTAAGGCCTTTACTCTGTTTGCAACTCACTATTTTGAATTAACTAGTTTGCCTGATCAGGCTAATTCGGTTTTCAATGTGCACTTAACCGCTGTAGAGCACAACGATCACATCGTTTTCCTACATGAAGTTAAAGAAGGGCCTGCAAGTCAGAGCTATGGGTTGCAAGTCGCACAACTGGCTGGTGTTCCTTTGCCTGTGATTCAACAAGCAAAATCCAAGTTAATGCAACTCGAACAAGATGTAGCAGTTAGCGCTCAATTAAGCACGCCACCACCTCCAGTTCAGAATGATATGTTCGCCGCACCGGAACCGAAAGCTCTGAAAGAGCTAAAGAAAATATCCCCCGACGACCTCTCTCCAAGAGAAGCGCTAGATTTTCTCTATAAACTCAAAGAACTTGTTTAAGGTTCACTCATAAAAAAACCGCCAATTGGCGGTTTTTTTATGAGTGAACTTGAGTTTACTGCTGTAGTAAATCCTCTCCGCTCAAACCATTTTTCTCAACGATATCACGCAACTTACGCAAAGCTTCAACTTGAATTTGACGAACACGCTCACGTGTTAGGCCGATTTCCCGCCCAACTTCTTCCAACGTGCTCATTTCATAACCCCTGAGACCAAATCGACGAGATAACACTTCTGCATGTTTTTCAGGCAGTGCATCTAGCCATTTATCCAGGTTACCACTGATATTTGAATTTTGTAGTAACGTTGCCGGATCAGAAGAAACTGCATCAGGGATCGTATCAAGCAAAGACTTATCCGAATCTTTACCCATTGGCGTATCAACAGAACTTACACGCTCATTCAGGCCTAACATCCGCTCAACATTTTCAACCGGCTTGTCTACTAGTTCAGCAATTTCTTCCGGTGAAGGCTCATGATCTAACTTTTGCGCTAGCTCTCTTGCAGCTCGTAAATATACATTCAGCTCTTTAACAACATGGATAGGTAATCGAATGGTACGAGTCTGATTCATAATCGCACGTTCAATTGTTTGTCGAATCCACCAAGTTGCATAAGTAGAGAAACGGAATCCCCTTTCTGGATCAAATTTCTCTACGGCACGAATTAACCCTAAATTCCCCTCTTCTATGAGATCGAGAAGAGTTAAACCGCGATTGATATATCTACGCGCAATTTTAACGACTAAGCGTAGATTACTTTCGATCATGCGCTTACGCGCTGCTTCGTCCCCTTTAAGGGCACGACGAGAGAAATACACCTCTTCTTCCGCGCTCAATAGCGGCGAGAAGCCTATTTCATTCAAGTAAAGTTGGGTTGCATCCAAGTTTTTGGCATTAAGAAGGTCTTTATGAGCCATACTACCGCGCCCACGACCACTATTTAGAAACTCAGGCTCTTCTTTCTGAGGCGTTCCTTCTGTATCCTCATCATGAGTTTCCTCTGTCAGCTCTTCGCTTTCAACAGCGATATCCTGCACATCCGTTTTGCAGTTATTATCGATATTTTCCATTGCCCGTTCCCTTAACCAATCAGTGCTATCACGCGTTTATTAGTTATTTTTATTCTTATGTTTTCTTATAATTATTGTTTCGGCAGATATCGAAGAGGGTTTACCGGCTTACCATCACGACGTATCTCAAAATGGAGCATCACGCGATCTGTACCGGAATTTCCCATTTCCGCAATTTTCTGGCCTTTCTCAACCATATCATTTTCTTTGACTAAAACACGACTATTATGTGCATAAGCGCTTAAAAACTGCTGATTATGGTCAACGATAACTAAATTACCATAACCTAATAAACCACTTCCAGCATAGACAACTCGGCCTTTAGCCGCAGCCGTGACCTTAGCCCCATAAGCGGAAGCGATGTTAATACCTTTATTAACTGTTCCCTTTGTTTTAAACGTAGATACGATCTTACCGGAAGCAGGCCATCCCCATTTAATTGGACCAACAACAACTTTTTGGGGCTTGGTTTTAGCTTTAGGGGCAGGTTTGACTACCACTTTTTGTGGTTCAGCTTTTGCAGTAGCTATAGGCTTAGTTACCGGCTCAGCAGCAACTTTTGGAGCGGTACTCTGAGGTTTATTTGTCGTTTTTTGTCGACTAGAAACAATTGTCGGCTTTGGCGCAACGATGGAAGCATCGCGTACAATCGATTCTGAAACAGTGCTTTTCGGTACAGGCTTCAAACTCAGTTTCTGACCAGGATAAATATTGTAATTACTGGATATACCATTCCTTTTAGCTAATTCCCGATAATCCATCCCATATCTAAAAGCGATAGAATACAAAGTATCACCTTTACGAACTTGATATTGGTTAGGTTGAGGCTGAGCAGAAACAGGTACCGAACGATCGCTTACTGGCGCATAGGTCTTCCCTCCACATGCAACCAGCAGAAATGAGCAACACAGTAACAGATAACCCTTCAAGCCCATTGAACTATACCCAGCCTCTAGCCCTCTGACCTCCGACCCATTCGCTCAATCAACAATACAGCTGCAGCGCCAACAATCATTAAACCAACAGCATATACAACAAATGAAGGTTGCCCAGTCATAGACTCAAACGAGAACGGCGAAATATTCTCCTGCACTAAAGGTACCTGTTCACCATGCCTATTGATGGTGTAAGCAGTTGTATACTTCCACGGCCATACTTTATTAAGAGAGCCCAGCATAAAACCGCCTAACAAAGCTAAAGTCGTTGTTTTAAATGAACTAAACATCCAACTTAAAACCCGAGAAAAGCTCAATAGTCCAACAGCACAGCCTGCAGCAAAAACACCTAAGGTAAATAGCTCAATGTTTTTGATTGCCATCAAGATAGGTGTGTACATACCCAGCAATAGAAGAATAAAGCTACCTGAGATACCCGGTAAAATCATGGCACATATAGCCACCATACCAGCCAAAAAGATAAACAAAGGCGTAGCTTCTATTGAAGTTGGAGAGATAGAAGTAATCATATAGGCAGCAATAGTTCCGGCGATAAACGCGGTAAAGCTATTACTATCCCACTGCTCTATATGCCTACAGACAGACCATACTGAAGCCAAAATCAGGCCAAAGAAGAACGACCACAGTAGCTCAGGATATTCAGCTAACCAAAAGAGCACTACCTTTGCGACGGTCACCAAGCTGACGAAAATACCTAACACAAGCGTCAGCAAAAAAGTGCCATTAACATGTTTCCAAGCTGCAACAGGGCCTTGTTTGAACAACACAAATAAAGCTTCTGGCCCAAACTGCTTCAAAGAGTAAATAAGCTCTTCATAAATACCTGTCATGAAGGCAATCGTGCCACCCGATACTCCTGGCACCGCATCAGCAGCCCCCATCATCATCCCTTTGCCCGACAATGCTAAATAGTCGCGCCACGTTCTTCCTTCTTGCTTCAACTTACTACCTCACCGTACCACTTAACAAAGGTACAAACTTCACACAATCTAAAATTTCAGTACTGAACTCATCTTCAGATAATCTGATAACAAGATTCAGTTTTTGGGAATCACTGCCACCTACAGGAATAATTAAGCGGCCACCAACTGCTAGTTGCTGCTTTAACTCTTCAGGCACAGTTTCTGGTGCGCAAGCAGCTAAGATACCATCATAAGGTGCTTTCGCAGACCAGCCCATGCCTCCATCTGTATGCTTCAACTGTACATTATTTAGACCAATTAATTTCAAACGCTCTCGCGCTTTATCCTGAAGCGGTTTGATACGCTCTACACTGTACAACTGACCAACCAATGGCGCTAAAATCGAAGTTTGATAACCAGAACCAGTCCCCACTTCTAGGACTTTTTGCAAAGGGCCTTCTGACAAAAGCACCTCTGTCATTTTCGCAACGATGAACGGTTGCGAAATAGTCTGGTTATAACCAATTGGCAGAGCCGTGTCTTCATATGCCCTATGAGCCAAGGCTTCATCAATAAAAATATGCCTTGGTGTATTTCTCATCACATCCAGAACACTCTCGTCCTGGATTCCCTGATCTCTTAATCGATTAATCAAACGATCCCTTGTTCGCTGCGAAGTCATTCCTATTCCGCGTAATTGCTGATCGTTCAAAAATTATTCTCCAACCAATCACCCACATTATCCATGCCCGAATATTGCGTCATATCTGCATGCAAGGGTGTAATAGAAACACATTGTTCTTTTAATGCGTAAAAATCTGTTCCAGGGCCTGCATCAGCGGCAGGACCCGCTCCAGCAATCCAATATCGAGTTTTGCCACGAGGGTCTTCTGTTGCGATAGGTTTACCAGCACAGGTTCTATGACCCAGTCTCGTTACATGAATACCTGCAAAGTCATTCTGTGAGCAATCGGGAACATTAACATTAATAACTGTACGAGGAGCTACATTTAGATACTGTATATTTTCGACCAACTCTCGAGCAACTTGAGCCGCAGAGTCGTAATGCGCCGGATGAAACTCTCCAGAAGATATAGCAATGGCAGGGAATCGCAGATGGCGCCCTTCCATTGCTGCAGCAACCGTCCCAGAGTAGATAACATCATCGCCTAAATTAGGGCCAGCATTGATCCCAGAAACAACAATATCTGGCTCAAAACCGAATACACCTGAACTACCTAAATGCACACAATCCGTTGGAGTACCGTTAATCCCAATAAAGCCATTTTCATGTTCAAAGGCTTCTAGTGGACGATCCAACGTTAACGAATTACTTGCACCACTACGATTACGGTCTGGGGCAACCACCAGAATTTCTCCAACCTCGGCTAAGGCTCTTGCTAAAGCAGCAAGGCCTGGTGCATAGACACCATCATCATTAGAGATCAGTATCTTCATTTATCCCTCATTACTTTCAGGCTGGGTAACATTGCAGAGCTCCCGCAATACACTGGTTGCAAATGCCCCTGAAGGCAGGCCAAATTCAAGCCAACATTCAGTCTCATTAATCACATTAATTTCTAACTGCTGGGGAAGCAATCGAAGAGATCTACGCTCTTGTTTTAACGTTAGATTTTCAAGCAAATCACTGACCTCAGACCAGCGTCCGACCTGCTCTTGCTCCCATTTTTCAGCTGCAGCATTTGGTAGCATATCTCCACCGCCCCACATTGGGCCGGTAAGATTAATCTCTTTATCCGTTAAACGTTGCTGTAATTCATCGGTCGCTTCATCTTCGACAAAACAGCTTTGGCTTCCTGCCAACATAAATGCATCACCATCAAGAATGCTATTCCACAAGCCTTGATCTAACCTTTGAGATAAAACCTGATTAAATACCCAAGAGCGAACAGCAGAGATATAAATCCCCTTCTTATTTCTTTGCCGCTCCTGATATTCGCCGCGCAACAGCGCGATCCCTTTATCTAAATTACCATAGCCCCGACCGAACCGTTGCTCGCCAAAATAGTTGGGTACACCCTCTTTAGCCACATAATCTACGCGCTGCTGCAGTTCATTCATATTAGTAATCTGGCGAAGTCGCAATTTAAAGCGGTTCCCCTGAAGAGTACCTAGACGCAACTTTCTTTGGTGCCGAACTGCTTTAAGAACCTCTATGCTATCGCCACCAAATAACTTCCAATTCAAATTACGCTTGATCGGGAATTTCGCACAAAACCATTGTTCAGTTACAGCATGACGATCTTTTTTACCCGCATAACTAACATCTCTAGGGCTTATTTGGGCAAAATTTGCTAATTGCCTAGCAACCCAATCAGTATTTTCACCGCATTTGCGAATATAAAGAAACACATGTTCGCCTGATCCTTCAGGCTCAAACCCTAGCTGTTCGATAACCTGAAAATCCTCTGGGCAACTGCGGATCACTGCAGAACCAGTAGGCTTTTCATTGAGATATGTAAATTCTGTAGGCAGGGATGTCATAAAAGGTTACTTCTCTGAGGCGGGTTCCACCAGCTGGAAAAAGGACTCATCTTCTTTGATCATACCAAGCTCACTACGAGCCCGCTCTTCCAAAGCAGCATTACCCTTTTTAAGATCTAGAACTTCGGCTTCTAGCTCACTATTCCGCTGACTAAGCTCTTGATTAATGCCTTGTTGCAGTTCTATTTTGGCATTTAGAGCCCAAATATCGCGCAGGTTTGCCTCCCCAAACCACAATCTGTACTGCAGTCCGAGTATCAAAAATAATATAAGGGCAACCAACCAGCGATACATAGATTTCTTATAAGTAAAAAAGGGGGCATTAAGCCCCCTTTTTATATCAGACTATTACGTAGGGTACTACGCTTAGCCCTGACCTTTCACTTCAGAAAGGCCGTTGTAGATTGCGCCGTCACCTAGCTCTTCTTCGATACGTAGAAGACGGTTGTACTTAGCTACACGGTCAGAACGGCATAGAGAACCTGTCTTAATCTGGCCTGCAGCTGTACCTACTGCTAGATCTGCAATAGTTGTATCTTCAGTTTCACCAGAACGGTGAGAGATAACCGCTGTGAAGCCTGCATCTTTCGCCATTTTGATTGCGTCTAGCGTTTCAGACAAAGAACCAATCTGGTTGAATTTGATCAGGATTGAGTTACCGATGCTCTGCTCGATACCACGTGACAGAATTTTCGTGTTAGTTACGAACAAGTCATCACCAACCAACTGCACTTTGTCACCAATTTTCTTAGTTAGGTAAGCCCAACCATCCCAATCAGACTCGTCCAGACCATCTTCGATGGAAACAATTGGGTAGTTTTCAGTTAGTGCTGCAAGGTAATCACCGAAGCCTTCTGCATCAAAGACTTTACCTTCACCGGAAAGGTCGTATTTACCTTCTTTGTAGAATTCAGATGCAGCGCAGTCTAATGCTAGCGTTACATCTTTTCCTAGCTCGTAACCCGCTTTATCGATTGCTTCTTTAATAACAACCAAAGCTTCTTCGTTCGATGCAAGATTTGGAGCAAAACCACCTTCATCACCAACCGCAGTGTTTAGGCCTTTTGCTTTTAGAACAGCTTTTAGTGCGTGGAAAATTTCTGCACCACAACGCAAGCCTTCAGAGAACTTGTCGAAGTTTACTGGCTGAACCATGAACTCTTGGATATCAACGTTGTTATCCGCATGCTCACCACCGTTAAGGATGTTCATCATCGGTAGTGGTAGAGAGAACTGACCTGGAGTACCGTTAATCTCTGCAATGTGAGCGTATAGAGGTATACCTTTTTCTGTAGCTGCTGCTTTTGCCGCTGCAAGAGATACCGCTAGGATTGCGTTTGCACCTAGGTTTTCTTTGTTTTCAGTACCATCAAGCTCTAGCATTTTATTATCTAGCGCGCGCTGATCTGTTACATCCATGCCCGTTAGCGCTTCACGGATAACACCGTTAACCGCTGCAACCGCTTTTTGTACGCCTTTACCTAGGTAACGGCCTTTATCACCATCACGCAGTTCAAGCGCTTCGCGAGAACCCGTTGAGGCACCAGAAGGCGCACAGGCAGAACCAATCACGCCAGATGCAAGAATTACATCAGCTTCAACTGTTGGGTTACCACGAGAATCCAGTACTTCGCGGGCTTTGATATCAGAGATCTGTGCCATGGGGAAATAACTCCAGAAATTTTACGTTCTGGGGGCATCAAGCCCCCAATCCTTAATTCGTTTTACTGTTTAGCTTGTTGATCTAATGCAGCTTGAATGAAGCCTTTGAACAAGCCATGACCATCACGCGGGGTGGATGTGAACTCTGGGTGGAACTGACAAGCGACAAACCAAGGGTGATCTGCAACTTCAACCACTTCAACGAGCTCACCATCAACAGAACGGCCAGAAATTCTTAAACCAGCGCTTTCCAGTTGCTCAACGTAGTTGTTGTTCACTTCATAACGATGGCGATGACGCTCAGTAATCTCAGTATTACCGTAAGCTTGAGCAGCAGTAGAACCTTCTGCCAGATGACAAACTTGAGCACCCAGGCGCATAGTACCGCCCAGATCATCAGCTTCGCCACGGGTTTCCACACCACCTTCAGAGGTAGCCCACTCAGTGATCAAACCAATTACCTGATGTTCAGCATCTTTATTAAATTCGGAAGATGTCGCATCTTCTAAGCCTGCTACGTGACGAGCAAATTCAATAACCGCAACCTGCATACCCAAACAGATACCTAGGTATGGCACTTTGTTTTCACGCGCATAGCGAACAGCAGCGATTTTGCCTTCGACACCACGTTCACCAAAACCACCTGGTACTAGAACAGCACTTGCGCCATCTAGAATTTCAACACCTTCACGTTCGATACGCTCAGAGTCGATACATTCGATGCGAACTTTTTTCTTCAATGCGATACCCGCATGAGAGATCGCTTCGATAAGAGATTTGTAGGCATCCAACAGCTCCATGTACTTACCCACCATAGCGATTTTAACTTCGCCTTCTGGGTTAAGATGAGCATCTGCTACACGATCCCATTCACCTAGATCTGCTTCTGTACACTCTAAGTGGAAACGTTCCACTACGATATCGTCTAAGCCTTGCTCAGACAGCATTCGAGGAATGTTATAGATAGTATCTGCATCAGGAAGCGACACTACTGCACGCTCTTCAACGTTAGTAAACAACGACAGCTTACGACGAGAAGAGTCTGGAAGTGGGAAATCAGAACGACAAACCAAAATATCTGGCTGAATACCGATAGAACGCAGCTCTTTTACTGAGTGCTGTGACGGCTTAGTTTTGATTTCGCCAGCTGTGGCAATGTATGGAACAAGCGTCAGGTGCATAAACATCGCACGAGCGGAACCAAGTTCAGCTTTCAGCTGACGTACTGCTTCCATAAATGGTAGTGATTCAATATCACCAACAGTACCACCAATTTCTACTAGGGCAACGTCAGCATCACCAGCGCCTTCGATTACACGACGCTTAATTTCATCTGTGATGTGCGGAATAACCTGAACCGTTCCACCTAGGTAATCACCACGACGCTCTTTACGTAAAACATGCTGATAGATACGACCAGCAGTAAAGTTATTACGTTTAGTCATCGTTGTGCGGATGAAACGCTCGT
This sequence comes from Neptuniibacter sp. QD57_21, assembly GCF_047778075.1. GTDB lineage: Bacteria > Pseudomonadota > Gammaproteobacteria > Pseudomonadales > Balneatricaceae > Neptuniibacter. Next base: position 3,243,775 of record NZ_CP180549.1, read on the forward strand.
AGTGGCCCAAGTCTAGGTCAGTTTCTGCACCATCCTCAGTAACAAAAACCTCACCATGCTGAATTGGGCTCATTGTCCCTGGATCCACGTTAATATACGGGTCCAATTTCAACATAGTTACTTTAAGCCCTCTGGCTTCCAAAATAGCAGCCAAAGAAGCGGATGCGATGCCTTTGCCCAATGAGGACACAACACCGCCTGTGACGAAGATATAACGCGTCATGCAGAACCTGTTTGATCGTGTTTAAGCGAGGATATTTTAAGATCGAGATGGGGCTATAGGATAGCAAATGAGCGCTAATCAGACAACGATAAGGGACGCCATAAAAGCGAAAAACCTGAGCTTTCTTTATCCCAGCCATCACAAACACAGATACCAGGCACAGCAACTACGGTTTCACCCTGAAAAATCAGTGGCCAGCTAGCCTTCTCCCAAGGAGGAAGATCTGCTTCTTGGAGCAATTTTTTTACCGATTTTGAATGCACTTGCCCATGAGGAACACATCTTTCCCCACCCTGGCGGCGCTGAAACATCAAGGGTTTCTGCAGCGGTTTAGCCAATTCGATGGTGAGCTCACCGTCTCCCAGCACCCAACAGCCAGCCTCAGATATTTCGACATTATCGAGTAGTTCAGAGGATGGAGACACTATATACAAATGATTGCGAAAGCGGCGAAGTGAGTGCTCCCGAATGAAATAAATGGGGTTAGCATCCGATTGCGCTTGAATAACATCATGCTGAATTTGCTCTAACTGCTGCTCATTAAGCAAGAAGCCAATCTCATTATAGACCCAGCGCCGAATCAGTTCAGGACGCTTTATCTCAATCAAAAGCCCCCATACATCCAGATTTAACCGCCTACTCGTAGTTAAACACTGACGCAAATCTTGATCTAAATAATGATTCAATAAAAACTCACTTTTAGCCACCAAGTCTGCATTTTTTTGCCAACGAGCAAGCAATTGCGGCCAACGCAGCTTTAATTCAGGTAATACCTTATGCCTTAAAAAGTTGCGGTCATAATCAATGGAATCATTAGATGGATCCTGAATAAATTCCAAGCCAATCTCAGTTGCCGCTTGCTCCAATTGTTTGCGCGAACAATAAAGCAATGGCCGTAATAAATAACCCTGCCCCAGCTCCCGCTGTTCAGGCATACCTTTTAAGCCAGTCAGGCCAGTCCCTCTTAACCAACGAAACAGCAATGTTTCAGCTTGATCATCAGCATGGTGACCAAACAGCACGCAATCACCCTCGTTTATAAAGTCATTAAACGCTGCATATCGCGCATCCCTTGCAGCAACTTCAGAGGAATTATTAGGAGTGACCGAAACGGAATGATGAACCACACCATTAAGCTCAGCCTGTCTCTCGGAAAACGCCGACCAACCATCTGCCTCAACCTGGAGATTATGGTTGATATGAAGCACGACTATTTGGCTATGCGGTAACACCTTACAAGCAAGATGCAGCAATAACTGAGAGTCTAAGCCACCGCTATGGGCAATAACCCAACGGGAGATTGAAGAGGACGAATCAAGGAAAGAGATAAAACGGGAGGTCAGCGCCTGAAACTGACGCTCACACTCCTGTAAAGCGGTGAGGTTGCCTGTATTAGGCTTCACCACCAAAACCGTATGCCATCAAACGCTTATAACGACGCTCCAGCAATTCATCGGTAGATAGCTCATCTAAGCGACCTAGAACTTCAGATAGGTGACGCTTAAGATTAGCCGCTGTTAGGGCTGGATCACGGTGAGCACCACCAAGCGGCTCACTTACGATCTGATCAACCAAGCCCAACTCAAGCAGGCGATCAGAAGTAATACCCATTGCTTTAGCTGCATCTGCAGCACGCTCAGCGCTCTTCCAAAGAATAGAAGCACAACCTTCTGGAGAAATTACTGAATACGTAGAGTAACTCATCATCATTAGCTCATCGCATACACCGATTGCTAATGCACCACCCGAGCCACCTTCACCAATAACAGTGGAAATGACAGGTGTTTTTAGCTGAGACATCTTAGCTAGGTTAAATGCAATAGCTTCTGACTGACCACGTTCTTCAGCATCGATACCAGGGTAAGCTCCCGGCGTATCAATAAAGGTCATGATTGGCATTTTAAAACGCTCAGCCATTTCCATTAGACGCAGTGCTTTACGGTAACCTTCTGGACGAGGCATACCAAAGTTACGCTTCTGACGTTCCTGAACACCACGACCTTTCTGATGACCAATCACCATTATTGGTCGCTCATCCATACGTGCGATACCACCCACGATAGCCTGATCGTCAGCAAAATGACGATCTCCGTGAATTTCATCGAACTCATCGAACATATAATCGATGTAGTCCAATGTATATGGACGCTGAGGGTGGCGGGATAACTGTGATACTTGCCAAGCAGACAGATCAGAGAAAATAGATTCTGTCAGAGTGCGGCTTTTGTCTTCCAGACGCTTAATCTCATCAGAGATATTCAGTTCAGCTGAATCCCCTACCAGACGTAGCTCTTCAATTTTTGCCTGCAGCTCTGCAATTGGCTGTTCAAAATCCAGATAGTTCGGATTCATATGACTCATCTATTCAATAGTAAAAAAATTGTCCAAAGTGTACCTGTTTGCAGCATTAAGAACCAGACCCTACAAGAGAAAGCCTTGACGCCAAACAGGACAGCTAAATTACGCCAGTTAAACTGACTAATAAGTTAATGAAACAGCGTCACTTCCGAACCGCTCCATTAATGCGATCAACAAATCATCGTTAGCCTGAACCTGCCAGTTATCGCCCAAAGTTATAGTTGCCTCTGCATCAGGTCGAGAGTAGCGCAACTGCACTGGCAGTGAGCCCTCTCCCTTATAACTATTAAGCAATTCCTGCAGCTCCTTCAGGCGCCTACCAGCTAACTGACTTTCGTTACATTTTACTTGGATACCTTGGGCATACTGAGCACGCGCTTGCGGGATGGTCAGCACTTTACTTACGCGCACCTTGATTCCACCAGAGAAGTGATCCTCTGCCACCTCTCCTTCAACCACTAGCACTGCGTCTTTATGAACAAGTTCACGTACAGCATCATAAGTATCGCCAAAAAGAGTTACATCGATACGCGCGGTACGGTCATCCAAAGTCACAAAACAAAGGTTATCGCCTTTTTTGGTTTTCTTCAGTCGCAGATCAACCACCAAACCGGCCATTTTTTGAGTCTGACCACGGGCAGGCTGCAACTCCACAATACGTCTACCAACAAAATGCCTTAATTCGGACTCATATTCATCAATAGGATGGCCGGTGAGGTACAAACCGAGCGTATCTTTTTCACCCGTAAGACGCTCTTTATCTGTCCAAGATCTAACCGACTTGTAGTCTTCATATGAGCATCGATCAGATTCAGCCTCTACCTCGCCAAATAGATCAAACATCCCTGCGTCTTGGTTTTTAGCCGCTTGATCGGCAGCTTTCAGCGCATCCGGAATAGCTTCCCATAGAATCGCTCGCTCTGCGCCTAGACAATCTAGCGCACCGGAACGAACCAAAGCCTCCAAAACACGCTTATTAAGCTTCTTCGCACCTACACGTTCACAGAAATCAAATAGATCCGTAAATGGACCGCCATCTGCACGCGCTTCCGTAATTGCCTCTATAGGTCCTTCGCCTACGCCTTTAATCGCACCTAGACCATAAACAATGACACCCTCATCGTTTACGGTGAACATGTACTCACCGGTATTAACGTCCGGCAACGCAGGGGGAATACCCATCACACGACATTCTTCAATGAAGATCACCACCTTGTCGGTGTTCTGCATATCAGAAGAGATTACCGCCGCCATAAACGGCGCAGGGTAATGAGCCTTAAGCCAAGCCGTTTGATAAGAAACTAAGGCGTAAGCTGCAGAGTGGGATTTGTTAAAACCATAACCTGCGAATTTCTCTACTAGGTCAAAGATATTCCCAGCTAAGTCACGATCGATCCCATTCTGTTCAGAACCATCAAGAAAAGAAACCCGCTGTTTAGCCATCTCTTCAGGCTTTTTCTTACCCATCGCACGACGCAGCATATCCGCACCACCGAGGGTATAGCCTGCCATTACCTGAGCAATCTGCATTACCTGCTCTTGGTAAAGGATAATTCCGTAAGTCGGCTCAAGTACCGGTTGCAGTGAATCCAATTGATAATCAGGATGTGGCCACGCCATCTCCGCGCGACCATGCTTACGGTTGATAAAGTCATCCACCATGCCCGATTGCAGCGGTCCCGGACGGAATAGAGCTACTAGCGCGACAATATCTTCAAAGCGCGAAGGCAATAGCCTGCGAACCAAATCCTTCATGCCGCTGGACTCAAGCTGGAATACTGCTGTAGTTTCAGCGGCTTGCAGAAGATCGAAGGTCTTTCTGTCTTCAAGATCAATCAGAGCTATGTCGAGCGGTTCTTCACCGTTCTTTTCCCGAATACGGTTTACCGTTTGCAACGCCCAATCAATAATCGTCAGCGTACGCAGACCCAAGAAGTCGAATTTTACTAACCCAGCTTCTTCTACATCGCCTTTATCGAACTGAGTAACAAGGCCATTACCCTCTTCATCACAGTACGTAGCAGCAAAGTCTGTTAATTTGGTAGGAGCAATTACTACACCACCGGCGTGCTTACCTACATTTCGCGTCACACCTTCGAGCTTATACGCCATATCCATGATTTCTTGAGCCTCTTCACTAGACTCAATAAACTCACCTAGCATAGGCTCCTGATCCAAGGCTTTTTTCAGAGTAATACCTGGCTCAAAAGGAATAAGTTTTGAAAGTCGGTCAGCAAGACCAAACGGTTTACCTTGTACACGCGCAACATCTCGAACTACCGCTTTCGCAGCCATAGTACCGAAGGTTACGATCTGAGAAACAGCATCACGTCCGTAGGTTCGCGCTACATAGTCGATTACCTTATCTCGGTTATCCATGCAGAAGTCGATATCGAAGTCAGGCATGGAGACACGCTCAGGGTTGAGGAATCGTTCGAACAGAAGGTCATATTCTAACGGATCAAGATCGGTAATTTTTTGCGCATAAGCTACCAAGGAGCCCGCACCTGAACCACGACCAGGGCCTACAGGAACACCGTTTGCCTTACCCCACATAATGAAGTCCATTACGATCAGGAAGTAACCTGGGAAACCCATCTGGATAATAATATCCAATTCAAACTCTAAACGATCGATGTATTCCTGGCGTTTCGCTTGATAATCATGATCCTCTTTATCGAGAATGATCTCTAGACGCTCCTCCAAACCATCAAAAGACACTTTTCGGAAATAATCATCCATCAACATCCCTTCAGGGATAGGATACTTCGGCAGATAATATGTGCCGATTTCAATCTCGATATTACAACGCTTAGCAATCGCTACTGTGTTTTGGACTGCGGATGGAATATCACTGAAGAGCTCAACCATCTCTTCTTGGGAACGGAAATATTGCTGGTCACTGTATTCTTTTGGACGCGTTGGATCTTCTAACGTACGCCCTTGGTTGATGCAAACACGTACTTCATGAGCCTCAAAATCTGACTCATTAATAAACATGACCTCATTGGTCGCAACTAATGGGCAGTTATAGGTTCTAGCCAACTCAACAGAATCATGAACAATCTGCTCGTCACCCACTCTGCCTGTTCTCTGAACCTCTAGATAAAAACTGCTTGGAAAGACTTTCATCCAGCGTTCTAAAATGGCCCCAGCTTGATCATTATCAGCTAAGATAGAACGACCAATTTCACCTTTCCGCCCACCTGACAGTGCAATTAAGCCCGCTGATTTTGCCTCTACCCATTCAGGTTTCACCAAGGCCATATCCGCTAGGACATTTTGACCCTCAGCATAAGCCTGCGAGATCAACTCCATCAGATTAAGATAACCCTCAGCATTTCGAACTAATAAGGTTAAACGATAAGGCTCTCCACCGGGCTCATCCGTATTCTCCACCCAAAGGTCGGAACCGCAGATAGGCTTAATACCACTGCCTGTTGCCGCTTTAAAGAATTTCACCAAACCAAAGAAATTAGTTTGATCCGTCATACCAACGGCGGGCATATGGTCATCTTTAGCGGCATTAACCAGCTCTTTGACTCGAACCAAGCCGTCAACTAGGGAAAATTCTGTGTGAACGCGAAGATGAATAAACTGCGGATCAGACATAAAACAAACTTTTCAAAAGGTTAGGAAAGCAGGTCCCGTACGGGCTTAAAACTGCGACGATGTTCTGGTAACGGGCCATGTTCAGCCAGCTTTTCAAAATGTAGAGCTGTAGGGTAGCCCTTATGCTTAGCAAAACCGTACTCAGGATATTGTTGATCCAGAACTTCCATTTCTCTATCGCGATCGACTTTGGCCAAAATGGATGCTGCGCTAATTTCGGGGATCTTGCTATCCCCTTTTACAACAGGTTCACTAGGGCAACTTAGATCGGGACTTCGATTGCCATCAACATATACAAACTCGGCAGGGATATCTAATCCTTCGACAGCCCTTTTCATCGCTAACATAGAGGCATGTAATATATTAATTTCATCAATTTCAGCTGGCGATGCCGAAGCGACACACCATGCCAACGCCTTTTCCTTGATTTCGATATAAAGCTGCTCTCTTTTTTTTGCAGAAAGCTTTTTCGAATCAGCCAAACCTTCAATAGGATTTTCTGGGTCCAAAATTACAGCGGCAGCAACGACATTTCCCACCAACGGACCACGACCAACCTCATCAACACCGGCAACTCTTTTCCCCTGAGAAAAATCAAATTCCATGGTACTCACGAGATCACACCTTTATCTTTCAAAAGCGCCTCAATGGCATCTGCGGCTTTTTCGTCTGCGTCTTGATGAAGTTGCTTGTGTATTGCTGAAAACTTATCACGCAAATAAGCTTTGTATTCACTATCTTGCAAACTCTTTAATACCGCAGGTCCTAGCACTTCTGGTTTTACTTGGTCCTGTAAGATTTCAGGCACTAAAGCCTCATCAGCTAAAAGATTTGGTAAAGAGATGAACTTAGATTTAACCATTCGTGAATAGATAGCATAGGTCAACGGCGCCATTTTGTAGGCTACGACCATTGGCTTCTGCAAAATAGTAGCTTCCAGCGTCGCGGTTCCAGACGCTATCAAAATACTATCGGCTATCGCCATCACATCACGCGAATGCTTCATCACAAGCTGAATATTAAGATCAGAGTATTTTTCTACTATCAATTGATGTAACTGATCATGGCGTGTTTCATTTGCAGCAGGAATCACAAAACGAACATTCTCTAACCTCTCACTCAACCAGCGAGCGGTATCTAAAAAAGGCTCAGCCAAATATTTAAGCTCACTACCTCGGCTACCAGGCAATAACGCAATGATTTTCTCGCCGGGCTTTACTGCAAACTTTTTCTTACTCTCAACTACGTTGACACTGAACGGAATACTATCTGCTAAAGGATGACCGACAAAAGCGACTCGCTGCTGAGTAGGTGCATAATGCTTAGCCTCAAATGGAAACAGGCTAAGAACAAGATCGGTGGTGCGCTTGATTTTATAAATGCGCTTCTGCTTCCATGCCCAGACAGATGGGCTGACATAGTGCACCGTTGGAATTCCAGCTGCCTTTAACTCCCCTTCCATTTTAAGAGTAAAGTCTGGTGCATCTACGCCAATAAACAGATCGGGAGGGTTATCAATAAAGTGGCGAATCAGCTTTTTTCGAATACCAAGAAGTTCAGGTAGTCGCCCAAGGACTTCCACAAGCCCCATAACTGATAATCTTTCCAAAGGGTAATGAGAGTGACAGCCTTGAGCGATCATCAACTCACCGCCAATCCCCTCGACAGTGAGATCTGGGTAGCGTTTTTTTAAGGCTTTGATCAAACCACTACCTAAAATATCGCCTGAAGCTTCACCAGCTACAATGCCTACTCGTAGGGGGTTTGGCATAATCAACCTCAGCGAATTATGCCACGAGTGGAGGATTCAATAGATTGGATCATCGGAACAACTTCAGGGCATTCATTAGCCATAGCCTTTAATTCGGCCAATGCCTGAGCTGTTGTAAGTTTATTACGAAAGATAGTTTTATAAGCACGGCGCAACTGAGCAATTGAGTCAGCACTAAAACCGCGACGCTTAAGACCTTCAACGTTGATACCATGCGGTTTAGCTGTATTACCATTCGCCATAATATAGGAAGGTATATCCTTAAGCACAACTGTACTGGTTCCACACATCACATGAGAACCGATCTTGCAGAATTGGTGCACTGCAGTAAAACCACCAAGAATGGTCCAGTCGCCAATATGTACATGCCCTGCAATCGCCGTATTATTGGCCATGATTACATGGTCGCCGACAACGCAATCGTGTGCAACATGTGCATAAGCCATAAATAGATTATGGCTACCAATTGTCGTAGTACCTGCATCTTGGATAGTACCACGATGGATCGTGACACCTTCGCGGATAACATTATCATCCCCAATAGTCAGGGTCGTCGGCTCACCCGCATATTTCTTATCTTGGCAATCTTCACCAACAGACGAGAATTGAAATATGCGGTTATTCTTCCCGATTTTAGTTGGCCCCTTGATAACCACATGAGGGCCAATAACGGTGCCCGCACCAATTTCCACATCAGGCCCAATGATTGACCAAGGCCCTACTTCAACATCATCAGCAAGCTTTGCAGCAGGGTCTATAAGAGCACGGGAATCTATCAAGATTTAAACCTTTCTATCAGCACACAAAATTGTTGCACTACTTACCATATCACCTTCAACGGTAGCTCGCACATCAAACTTCCAGATACCACGACGTTCAGAGATAACTTTTGCTTCAAGTTTCAACTGATCCCCTGGAACCACTGGTCGTTTAAAGCGTAGTTTATCTGAGCCAACAAAGTAATAAATCGAACCATCTTGTGGCTTTTTATCCATAGTTTTAAAACCTAGGATACCAGCTGCTTGCGCCATAGCTTCGACAATCAAAACACCAGGCATTACTGGGTGATCTGGAAAATGACCATTGAAAAAAGGCTCATTAACGGTAACGTTTTTGATCGCAACAATGGATTCTCCCTTTTCTAACTCCAGCACACGATCTACCAGTAAAAACGGATAGCGGTGCGGAAGGTATTCCCGAATTTCATTTACATCCATCATTTCTTAAGAACCCTTAATCTCAGTAATCTTATCTTCTACAGACTTTATGCGGCGCGCTAGATCGTCTAACTGACGAAACCTAACTACGTTCTTCTTCCACTGTTTATGTGGAAGCATACCGGTACCAGACGAATAAACACCTGGTTCAATAATTGATTTTGTAACTAATGACATGGCGGTGATATGACTGCCATCGGCAATACTTAAATGCCCTGTGATTCCACATGCTCCAGCAATCGTACAACCGGCACCAATTTTAGTGCTTCCAGCTACCGCCGTACAACCTGCAATCGCAGATTTTTCACCAATGCTAACGTTGTGAGCAATTTGTATTTGGTTATCTAAAATCACACCATCAGAAATTATCGTGTTCTCCAAAGCTCCACGATCTATTGTGGTCCCAGCACCAACCTCAACGTTGTTGCCAACCCTAACTCCACCTAATTGCGTAATTTTTACCCAATTACCTTTTTCATTGGCAAAACCAAATCCGTCTGCACCTATAACAGCACCACTATGAATGAGGCAATTTGTACCAATATGAACATCCGTATATAAGGTTACATTAGCTTTTATAACTGACTCAGCACCAATAATACAGTCAGCACCAATGACTGCATTAGGCTCAATTACAACCCCATCACCGACGACTGAACGCTCGCCAATAACAACACCATGAGCAATAGAGGCTGTTTTTGCGACTTTTGCAGATTCAGCAATATTCGCTGAAGCAGCAATACCTTTTAAGGAGTCAGAAGGTGGAGCAAAAAGCTGACTAACACGAGCATAAGCAAGATATGGGTTATCAAGAACTAGAGCATTACCTTTAAATTGACCGAGGTCTGCAGGAGCCATCAATACAGCCCCTGCATGTGAGTCACATAGATATTTCTGGTATTTACTATTTGCGATAAAGCTCAAATCCGAGGACCTAGCCTTTTCCAAAGTAGCGATAGCACTTACTTTGAAATCACCATCACCATACAATTCAGCTGATAAAAAATCAGCTAACTGCTGTAGCGTATACTCATTTGAACTCATTCAGTATGGCTAGCCTACTGTTTGTTAAGTAGTTCAACTACTCGAGGAGTAATATCCAGTTCTTTTTTTGCAAACAAAGTTGCTTGCTTTGCGATCACCACGTCGTAACCTTCTTTCTCGATAAGATCACGGATCACCTTATCTAATCGCGGACGCATTTCCTGAATAAATGTTTGCTCACGCTGCATTTTTTTCTGCTGTAGCGCTTGACCGTTCTTTTGGTATTCTGCAAAGACCTTTTGGAATTGAATACTCATTTTCTTCAATTCAGCCTCAGATACCAGATCTTTATTCTTCTTCAGTTTTTCTCTTGCAGCTTTAACCTGTTTTTCCAGATCAAGCATTTTCTTATCTTCTTTCGCGAACTCAGTTTTTAATGACTGGCGATAATCAGCAGCTGCTTCCGATGCGAGGAGAGCTTGCTGAACGCCTAAAACAGCAATTTTTTCAGCGCTTGCATTCAAACTTAATGATGCAGCAAAAAGGAAACCTAGTACGGCTTTAAATTTCATATTCTATTCCTTAGAAAGTTTGACCTAATGCGAACTGGAACACTTCAGTTTCATCACCAGTTTTATCATTTAGAGGTGCAGCCAAGGCAACGGACAATGGTCCAATTGGCGTCAACCAACTTAAGCCAAATCCAGCTGACAATCTCAGCTCATCAAGCTCGACACCATCTGTACAATTCTCTGGTTTGGAAACAGATGAACAATCAGTATCAAAGACATTACCCGCATCGACAAACAACAGTGTACGCCAAGATGTTTTTTCTTTAACAAATGGGGTAGGGAAGATAAATTCAGCTCCGCCTGTAATCGATACATCACCGCCAAATGGATCGCCTTTAGAATCTCGAGGACCTAGAGAATTCTGTTCATAGCCACGAACGGTTTTCAAACCACCTGCAAAAAAGTGCTTATAGAATGGATATTCATTCTGACCTAGCTCTCCACCAAGGCCAACACGCCCCTTCAAGGATAGAACCCAGAAACGATCATCTGTCAGAGGGTAATACCATTTGCCATTATATTGCGCTTTATAATAACTTAAATCGCTACCGGGCAAGCCAAGCTCTAAAGACAAGCTCTGCGAATAACCTTTTGTAGGGAAGAATCCACGGTTTAGATGATTAGAACTCCAACGACCAGTAAGATTGAAGTTAATATAATCATTACCTTCGTCAGCAAGATATTGATTAATCTCAGCTGGCGTTTCGGTAGTATTAGTTTTAATTGTCACTTGCTCAACATTAACACCAAAATTTAAACGCTGATAATCATCAATTGGATAACCGAAGTTTACACCGCCCCCCATTTCATCTGTTGAAAAAGCACTGGCGTTATCTTCATCGAAATCACGTTCACGGTAATAAACGTTAAAACCACGACTTACGCCATCAACTGTGTAATAGGGATCTACGAAACTGTATGAATATTCAGTCAATGTATCACTGTTAGAGATACCAATGCCGACTTTTTTACCTGTGCCCAGGAAATTATCCTGCTGCAGTTTAAAGCCCAATATAATGCCGGAGCTTTGTGAGAAACCAACACTCGCGGAGAAAGAACCAGATTGCTGTTCTTCAACACGGTAATCAATATCAACTAAATCGTTACTACCCGGCACTGGCGTAGTCTCAACAGCAACTGTTTTAAAGTATCCTGTTTTCTCAAGCCTCTGCTTGGATTGTTCGATTAATTCATTCGACGCAACTGCTGCTTCCATTTGCTTCAAATGCTGACGAATAACTTCATCCGCGGTACGTGTATTGCCTCGAATATTAATACGACGAACATACGTTCGCTTACCCGGATCAACAAAAAACTTTACAGTGACGGTATTATCATCATGCAATTCCGGAGCTGGGGAGATGTTTGCAAACATATAACCAGCATCACCAATTCGCTTCGTTAATGCATCTTGAGATTCTGTTATCAAACGACGCGAAAATACCTGCCCTTCTTCAACACGAACAGCATCTAGAAGTTCAGCTTCAGGCACTACCATTTCACCAGCAACAGCAACATCACGAATAGTATACTTTTCGCCTTCAGTTACATTTAGCGTGATATAGACATTCTTTTTGTCGGGGGTGATAGATACTTGAGTCGAATCGATAGAGAAGTTTACATAACCGCTATCTAGGTAATAAGAACGTACCCGTTCCAAATCACCAGTAAGTTTCTGACGTGCATAGCGATCATCCTTCTTATAGAAGGACCAGAAATTTGGCAATTTCAAAGAGAATAATTCTTTAAGCTCTTCATCAGAATAAACCGTGTTGCCCACAATATTAATGTGTTGAATCGTAGCGACACGACCTTCTTTTACATTGATATTCAGCGCAACACGATTGCCCGGGAGGTTTTCTACTTCCGTGCTAATATTAGCACCGTAGCGTCCCTGTGAAGCATAAACACGAACAAGATCCTGTTTAATTTGCTCTAGAGTCGCACGTTTAAAAACATCACCTTCTTGTAAACCTGTTTGTTTCAAACCATCCAGTAACGCTTCGGATTCTAGAACTTTGTTACCTTCGAGCTTGATCAAACTGACCGACGGACGCTCTTGTAAACGCAAAACAAGAACTGAGTCATCACGCAACAACTCAATATCGTCAAAATAACCAGAGGCAAATAGTTTTTTAGTTGCCTTAGACAATGACAGAGCGCTTACTTGTTCACCCGCTGTAACAGGAAAATTCCTAAACACAATTCCTGGAGAAACACGCTGTAATCCTTCTAAACGGATATCCTTCACTACAAAAGAAGATGTGTTTGCCTGAGCAAAAGATACCCAAAAAAAGATCGCTACTAGAAGTCCAAAACCACGTTTCATGAAGTGCGTCTAATCCGTAATAAATAATCGAAACGGCTATTAAAGCCGCATAAAGTCATTAAACAATGCTACAAACATCAAAGAGAGCAGCATAGCCATACCAATTTTTAGACCAAGGAGCTGAATATTCTCACTTACCGGCTTCCCTGTCACTAATTCGACAGCATAATAAAGCAAATGTCCGCCATCTAAGACAGGGATTGGCAATAAATTTAATATACCTAAGCTAATACTCAGATAAGCAAGAAAACCAATATAATATTCAACACCCAGCGATGCAGAAGAACCGGCAACTTTAGCAATGGTAATAGGACCACTCAAGTTTTTTACTGACATATCGCCCGTCAGCATTTTCCATATAGAGTCGAAAATCAAACCGATCAGTTGCCAAGATCTTTCGAAAGCCATAAAGATAGATTCAATTGGACCATATCTTATCTGCCTTTCCATATTTTCAGGAAGAGAAACTTGCTGAGTGCCCGCCCCTATATAACCTATTTTCTCACCATCATCAGTTATTTTCAGCGCAGGCGTAAGCTTAACAAAGTACTCCTGCCCGTTTCTAACTATTCTCAGGTTCAACGCTTGTTCTGGATTTCCTTTAACCACACTTACAAACGACAACCAATCTTGAACCCGAACATCATTGACTGAAAGAACCTCATCACCAGCTTTCAAGCCTGAACCCGCAGCCCTTCCATTCTCCAAAAAACTACCAAAAATTGCTGGCACATGAGGACGCCAAGGCACCAGCCCTAAAGCTGAGACCGGTGACTGCTTATCAACGTCAAACTTCCATTCATCCAGTGCAATTTTGTATTCTTGCACTAGAGTCGTACCTTCTTCACGCAGTTTGAGGGTTAATATCCCACTTTCAGCAACACGCGAAGCAAGTCGCAAATTAACAGCGTCCCAACTTAAAGTTTCATAGCCATCAACAGCAACTATTTCCGAACCTATAGGTAAACCTGAATTTTCAGCTAAAGATCCCTGCTGAACCGACCCAATCACAGGTACGACTGCAGATACGCCATAAATAAAAAGAAACCAATATGCAAAAACAGCAAAGACGAGATTTACAAGAGGACCTGCGGCAACAATTGCGATACGTTGAATGACAGGTTTACGATTAAAGGCTTGGGAGAGCTGATCTTCAGGTACGTCTCCTTCGCGCTCATCCAGCATCTTGACATAGCCACCTAAAGGAATACTGGCTATCGCATACTCAGTACCTTGACTATCTTTCCAAGTATAAAAAGCTTTACCAAAACCAACAGAGAAACGTAGAACCTTAACCCCACAACGACGAGCCACATAAAAATGGCCCCACTCATGGATTGTAACTAAAATCCCTAAGGTAACGATTGTGGCAAGAATGGTATGTAACAGTTCCATAGCAATCTCACTATACAATTAAATATTGCATACCCAGCACAAACAAAGGCGAAGCTGCAGTCAGACTGTCGATGCGATCTAAAACACCACCATGCCCCGGGAGTAACTGACTACTGTCTTTGATACCCCGATGCCTCTTCAACATACTTTCAAATAGATCACCCAGTACAGAAATCAACCCTATTGCAGTGGCAAGCACAACAAGAAGAATAACTTGAAGCATTTCAAAATCACTGTATAACGCAAACCCCAACGCAATAACTACACAGGCGACTAATCCACCATAAAGACCTTCGCGCGTTTTGCCAGGGCTTACATTAGGCGCTAACTTAACCCGACCAAAATTTTTGCCCGAGAAATACGCACCAACATCGGCACCCCAAACCAAAAGAAACAGCAGTAGGATTAACATTTCACCGTTTTCTGAACCCTTCAGCCCAACAAATGCAATCCAGCTAGGAACCAACACAACCAAGCCAACTAAGGCACGTTTCCAGCAAGCACGCCAACCAGTGCTCTGCGGATATTTCACCACCCAGAGAAACGCGACCATCCAACCTAAGAGCGCTCCTGACAAGATAAGTTCAACAGGAATACTGGTATAAAAAAGATGCAGACCAGCAAGAATCGTTGCCATCAAACCGACATACATGAAACGCTGAATACGGCTTTGATATCCGGATAAATTTGCCCATTCCCAAGCACCAAAGAGAATAACAACATCCATAAAATAAAGAAAAGATGATAAAGGTAAAGAAAACACACCTAGCAACGCTAACGGTGCAAGCACGAGCGCGGTTAATATTCGCTGTTTAAGCATTTTGCTCCGCCTCTACCTGCTCACTGGTTTTACCAAAACGGCGTTGTCTGCCGCTATAATCTTGGACTGCTATTTTCAAATGCTCTTTATCAAAATCAGGCCAATAAGCATCAGAGAAATACAGCTCAGTGTAAGCAAATTGCCAGATCAAGAAATTACTAATGCGCTGCTCACCCCCTGTTCTAATACATAGATCAGGCTCCGGAAGATCGGAAAGGTTAATGCATTTACCTAGGGATTCTTCAGTAATCTCTGAAGGAGATAATTCATTAGCAATGCACTTTTCAGCCAATTGACGAGCCGCCTGGGTAATATCCCAACGACCACCATAATTTGCAGCGATATTAAGCTGCAAACCATCACAATCAGCAGTCAAAGCTTCAACATGGTGAATTTTTTTCTGTAACGAATCGCTAAAGGATGTTTTATCACCCACAACTCGCAAGCGAATATTGTTCTTTAATAATTTCTTCGCTTCTCGATCTAATGCTAATTTAAACAATTCCATTAGACCCTTGACCTCCAACGGAGGTCGTTTCCAATTTTCAGAACTGAAAGCGAACAAAGTCAGAGACTCAACTCCTAACTCCACACAGCCTTCAATGACTGAACGCACACAATCCACCCCCGCTTTATGACCTGCCAGGCCTGGTAGTCGACGTTCTTTTGCCCAACGGTTATTACCATCCATAATAATGGCAATATGCCGAGGCACGTTTGTAATAATTTCTGAAGAATTGTTTTCTGATGACATGCAAATAATTCAGCAGTGCTTTACAGCACTGCTGCTTCGATCAGATTTCCATTAGATCTTTTTCTTTCTGTTCCAGAAGACTATCTACTTCTGCAACATGCTTATCCGTAACTTTCTGAATTTGATCTTCGCCGCGGCGCTGATCATCTTCAGTAATCTCTTTTTCTTTCAAAAGATCTTTAAGGTCGCCGTTTGCATCACGACGAATATTACGAATAGCTACACGCGCACCTTCTGCTTCCTGACGCGCTTGTTTGATATAACCCTTACGCGTTTCCTCAGTCAACGGAGGCATTGGAACACGAATATTTTCACCCGCAGTTGCCGGATTCAAACCTAGATCAGACGTCATAATCGCTTTTTCGATTACAGGCACCATCGGCTTTTCCCACGGTACGATTGATAGCGTACGACCATCTTCAACGGAAATATTAGCTACCTGACTCAAAGGCACATCGGAACCGTAATAGGAAACCTGAATACCTTCCAGAATGCTCGGGTGTGCACGACCAGTACGAATTTTCTTGAAGTTCGTTACTAGGGCATCAACACTTTTCTGCATGCGCTCGGCAGCATCCTGAGTGATTTCATTCAGCATATTTTTCTCCAACCGTTTCACTGCAATCGATCAATGTACCCTCGTCGCTACCTACTACAAGGTTGGCGAGAGCACCTGGTTTATTCATATTAAATACACGCACTGGCATATTGTGATCTCGCGTCAAACAGATCGCGGTCAGATCCATAACACCCAGCTGCTGTTCTAAAACTTCATCATAACTTAGGTGACGGTAACGGCGCGCTGTAGGATCCTTAACTGGATCTGCCGTGTATACACCATCAACCTTGGTTGCTTTCAGGACAACATCCGCCTCTACCTCTATACCACGAAGACAAGCTGCAGAATCTGTTGTAAAGAAAGGATTACCTGTACCCGCCGCAAAAATTACAACATCACCTTGATTAAGGTAACGCATCGCATTTCGACGGTCGTAATGATCTACTACACCACTCATTGGAATAGCCGACATTACTCTAGTGTTTATATTGCTACGCTCCAATGCATCGCGCATAGCCAATGCATTCATAACGGTTGCGAGCATACCCATATGGTCGCCAGTAACACGATCCAACCCAGCCTCATTTAGCGCTGCGCCACGAAACAAATTACCACCGCCGATAACCATACCGACTTGAACACCGATCCCTACTAGCTGGCCGATCTCTAAGGCCATTCGATTCAGGACATTTGAGTCTATACCAAAGCTCTCGTCACCCATTAGGGCTTCGCCGCTAAGCTTCAATAATATGCGTTTATATTTTGATTGTTTCTCGGTGGTTGGCATCCGTATATCTCCACAGAAATTGGGATCAGGAGAGTGTAGCAAGAAAAGAGGGGATTGCGCATGGGTTAGATGCGCAATCCATAAGCTTTAGAGCTTATTAGCCGTTAAGCTGAGCAGCAACTTCTGCAGCGAAGTCTACTTCTTCAACTTCAATACCTTCACCCACTTCGATACGAGTGAATGCAGATACAGTAGCACCAGCATCTTTTGCAACCTGACCAACTTTCTGATCTGGGTTTTTAACAAAAGCTTGCTCTACTAGGCTGTTTTCAGCCAAGAACTTGTTGATACGACCAGTAACCATCTTCTCTGCAATTTCTGCAGGCTTGCTAGCCATATCTGGCTGCGCAAGAATGATTTCTTTCTCTTTTTCAACAACGTCTGCAGGCATATCTTCTTTATTAACAACCTGAGGGTTAACAGCAGTAACATGCATTGCGATGTCTTTAGCTGTTTCTTCGTTACCACCTTCAAGCTGAACAAGTGCAGCGATCTTGTTGTTGCTGTGTACGTAAGCACCAACAACGCCGCCTTCAACTAGGAATACGCGACGTACGCCAATGTTCTCACCGATTTTCTGAACCAATGCATCACGCGCATCAGTTAGTTCACCAGCCATCAACGCTTCTACATCAGTCGCTTTATCAGCAAACGCTTTGTCTAGAACAACATTAGCGAAAGCTAGGAAACCTTCATCACGTGCAGCGAAGTCAGTTTCAGAGTTAACTTCTACTGCTACCGCGTAGCTGCTATCGTCTGCAACTTTTACAACTACAACACCTTCTGCTGCTGTACGACCTGCTTTTTTAGCAGCCTTCATACCAGAAGCTTTACGTAGCTCTTCAATCGCTTTCTCGATGTCGCCACCAGCTTCTTTAAGTGCTTTTTTACACTCCATCATGCCTAGACCAGTACGGTCACGCAGATCCTTAACCATTGCAGCGGAAATGTTCGCCATATCGAATACCCCTATAAAATAATCGCGGGTTAATCAAAAAATCCAAAAAAGGGGGCAAGGCCCCCTCTATAAAGTCAAAGAGAATACGTCGCCGTATTCCCAGCAGAATTATTCAGCTGCTTTTTCTTCAACTTCAACGAATTCGTTTTTGTCGCCAGCAGTTGCTTCAGTACCTTCTAGGCAAGCATCAGCTGCAGACTTAACGTAAATCTGGATTGCACGCAGTGCATCATCGTTACCAGGGATAACAACATCAACGCCATCTGGGTTGCTGTTAGTATCAACGACACCGATAACTGGGATACCCAGTTTGTTTGCTTCATTTACTGCGATACGCTCGTGGTCAACGTCGATTACGAACAAAGCATCAGGCAGACCGCCCATCTCTTTGATACCACCGATAGAACGCTCTAGCTTTTCCATTTCACGCTGACGCATCAAAGCTTCTTTCTTAGTTAGCTTCTCAAACGTACCATCCTGGCTCTGACCTTCCAGATCGCGTAGGCGACGGATAGACTGACGGATAGTTTTGTAGTTAGTCAGCATACCACCCAACCAACGGTGGTTTACGTATGGCATACCTGCACGAGTAGCTTCTTCTTTAACGATTTTGCTAGCAGCGCGCTTAGTACCAACGAAAAGAACTTTATTCTTGTTGGAAGCCATACCCTGGATGCTATCTAGTGCACCGTTAAGTGCAGGTAGAGTGTGCTCTAGGTTGATGATATGAATCTTGTTACGAGCACCGAAAATGAATTTAGACATTTTCGGGTTCCAGTAACGAGTCTGGTGACCGAAGTGAACGCCTGCTTTAAGCAGGTCACGCATAGTAATTTTAGCCATTATATTTTCCTAAAATTGGGTTAAACCTCCACGATCCCCAACATCCAACCCGAAGGCACCCTGAACATTGTGTCGGAACGTGTGTGATATATATTTTTGCTTACGCAAATTGAGCGCGGATTTATACCATAACCACCCAATAATATAAAGCCTATTTCTATTCCTGCAGCAGGATTGCTACAATCCCCTTCAGTTAAACTTTAATACACCGCTTCTGGCGGGTTCACAGGACAATTGACAGCTTATGAGCATCAAAATTAAAACACCTGAAGAGATCGAGAAAATGCGCGTTGCAGGACGTTTGGCTGCAGAAGTTCTCGAAATGATTGAGCCATATATAAAACCAGGTGTCACCACAAATGAGCTGAACCAAATTTGTCATGACTACATTGTCGATAAACAGCAAGCAATTCCAGCGCCGCTCAACTATCATGGCTTTCCTAAATCAATCTGCACCTCAGTTAATCAGGTTGTTTGCCACGGCATTCCGAATGACAAAAAACTGAAAGATAGCGACATCATCAACGTCGATATCACGGTAATCAAAGATGGTTATCACGGCGACACCAGCAAAATGTTTTTTGTGGGTAAAGAGCTTCCTCATGCCCGCCGCCTAGTCGATATCACACTGGAATGTATGTACAAAGGTATCAAGCTAGTTAAACCGGGTGCACGCCTTGGAGATATTGGCCACGTCATCCAAACTTATGCTGAACAAAACCATTACACTGTGGTTCGCGAATACTGCGGGCACGGTATTGGCGCTGAATTCCACGAAGAACCTCAGGTTCTACATTATGGCAAAGCAGGCACGGGCGAGATTCTTGAAGAAGGCATGATTTTCACAATTGAGCCAATGATCAATGCCGGTAAGCGTCAAGTTAAACTATCCAAAAAGGATGGCTGGACAGTTGAAACTGCTGACCGTCGCTTATCAGCGCAGTGGGAACACACAATTCTAGTAACTGCTGATGGTTACGAGATTCTAACTCTGCGTTCTGATGAGAACATTCAGTAAACCATTTAACTGCGAGCAATCAGTAAAGCGGGTAATGCGAAGATGTCGACCACCCTCCACCAGCAACTAGCCGAAGAAGAGATCATCGACATCGATGATTTTAGAACCAAGTTAGCTGAGGCAACCTCCCCTATTCCAGTGTACAAAGAGGCTCTTTGTACAATAAAAACCAGCCTTGACGATCGCTTTAAGGCCGGGGAGGACATTCGCAAACTAATCTACGGCCGTGCGTGGGAAATTGATCGCATCTTACAAGTCGCTTGGTCTCAATACCCATGGCCTGAGGATAAGATCTCACTTATCGCCGTTGGCGGCTATGGCCGAGGCGAACTACACCCGCATTCAGATATTGACCTACTCATCTTATTAGATGATGAGGTCAATGCTGAAGATCTACACGATTCAATCAGCGCCTTTTTAACCACCCTCTGGGATATCAATTTAGACATAGGCTCCAGCGTTCGAACACTCAGCGAATGCTATAAAGAAGCTCAAAGCGACATTACGATTGCAACCAACCTGATTGAATCTCGTACGCTAACGGGCAATCCTGATCTACACACCCAAATGTATGATCGAGTGACATCAGAAGGCGCTTGGACTGATAAAGAGTTTTTCCTAGCTAAGCAAAAAGAGCAGAAAGAACGCCATAAGAAGACCAACAATACTGAGTACAACCTAGAACCTAACCTTAAAAATTCCCCTGGCGGCCTCCGCGATTTACAAACCATAGGCTGGGTATCCAAAAGACATTTCGGTTCTACCTACATTCGCGACTTAGTTGAAGATGGCTTTCTGACAGAGACAGAGCTAGATATCTTAAATAAAGGCGAGCTGTACCTATGGTCCGTTCGCTATGCACTGCACATGCTCTGCAACCGTCGCGAAGACCGCCTACTGTTTGATCATCAACGCACACTAGCTGAGTTCTTTGGCTACAAAGATGAAGAAGGAAAACTTGCTGTAGAACAGTTCATGAGCAAGTACTACCGTATTGCCATGACCATGTCAGAATTCAACGACATGCTACTGCAGCACTTTGATGAAGCAATCCTCCGCGCCGATGAAGAACAAGTGATCACCCCTCTGAATAATCGCTTCCAGATCCACAACGATTATTTAGAAGTCACTCACGAAAACACTTTTGAACACCAACCTTTTGCCCTGATGGAGCTATTTGTCCTGTTAGCACAAAATCCATCCATTAAAGGTGTTCGCGCCTCGACTATCCGCTTAATTCGAGACAATCGACACAAGGTTGATGAAGAATTTCGTAAGGATATTCGCAATACCAGCCTCTTCATGGAACTACTTCGCTCCCCAGAGCGAGTCTCCACCGAATTAAAACGAATGACACGATACGGAATTTTGGGTCGCTACCTACCTCAATTTGGCCGCATTATTGGTCAGATGCAGCACGACCTATTCCATATCTACACCGTTGATGCACACACCATGAAGGTGATTCAAAAGTGCCGACAATTCAGACATCGCGACTACCGAGAAGAATTCCCAATTTGTCATCGCATTGTAAATCAGCTACCCAAAATCGAACTGCTATACATTGCCGGTCTTTTCCATGACATTGCCAAAGGTCGAGGCGGCGATCATTCTGAGCTAGGCGCTGAAGACGTACTCGAATTCTGCGATGAGCACCATTTAGGCAAGTGGGACAGCCATTTAGTATCCTGGCTCGTACGTAACCACTTACTTATGTCCATGACAGCTCAACGCAAAGACATTTCAGATCCGGAAGTTATCCACACATTTGCGCAACAAGTACGAGACATTGTACATCTTGATTATCTTTACGTGCTGACTATCGCCGATATCAATGCTACCAACCACACGCTGTGGAACAGCTGGCGCGCAACGTTGATGCGTAAACTCTATACCGACACTAAACGCGCTCTACGTCGTGGCTTAGAGAACCCAATCAATAAAGAAGACCGTATCGAACAGATTCAGCACGAAGCTCAGATTCTATTGGATCGACAAGGCGTAGAGAAAACCGATATACACACTTTATGGTCATCAATAGGAGATGATTATTTCCTTAGAGAGACCGCCCAAAGCATCGCTGAACACACCAAGGCAATTCTAGAACATACAAAAGCAGATGAGCCGCTGATCCTGATTCGCCAAACATCTCACCGTGTATTTGAAGGCGCAACAGAGATTTTTATCTACAGCAAAGATATCAAAAACCTCTTTGCAGCCACTGTAGCGGCAATGGATCAATTACACCTCAACATCCAAGATGCACGTATTATTGTGACAGATAGCGGCGAGGTCCTTAACACTTATACAGTGCTTTCAGATGACAATACGCCATTGTCGGAGAACCCGAGCCATCTACAGTCAATCAAGCAACGATTAATTGAAGAGCTAGATGACCCAGATGACTACCCGGACATTATCCAGCGACGCGTTCCACGTCAGATGAAGCTGTTTGCTACACCAACACAAGTTTATGTAAGCAATGATCCAGCTGCTCAACAGACCGTACTAGAAGTAATTACACCGGATCGTCCAGGTCTACTTGCACGCATTGGTGGCATTTTCGCGGAACATAACTTGTCTGTACGTAAAGCGAAGATCGCGAGCGTGGGTGAACGTGTAGAAGATTTCTTCTTTATCACCAACGAACAAGGCCTGCCAGTCTCAGATCCTGACTTATGTCAGACCCTTCAGGATCAGATCTGCCAGCAGCTGGATGAACATATCCAACACGAACGTTAATATAGCCGTAGCCTCAGGTAATCGAGGCACTAAGAGAAAGTGAGGAAAACATGGATCAACAAACGCAAAATGAAATCGAAGCGGCTGTATTCCGTCGTCTACTAGAGCACTTAGACAACCGTAAAGATGTACAGAACATTGATCTAATGATTCTGGCGGGTTTCTGCCGTAACTGTCTGAGCAAATGGTACAAAGCTGAAGCGGAAAAGCGCGGCCATGAAGTCGATTACGATGCTGCGCGAGAGCTGGTATACGGTGAGCCTTACGACACTTGGAAAGACAAATACCAAAAGAAAGCCACACCAGAGCAGATGGCAGCATTCGAAGCGACTCAAAAATAATCGCTTAACTATTAAAACTTAAGTAATAAAAAAGGGAGCATCAGCTCCCTTTTTTATTGTCTATTTAGCGGCTAATCCAGGCTCGTTGAACCTGATTTAGATCCACCTCTAAAGTGGTTGCATAAGTATCTTCTTGCACCGGATAAGTCTTCACAACTCTTGCTCCTCTAACGATCCCAGAGACAGCAGCTTTAAACTGATCGCTCTGCAGCACCATATCTTGCACTGAAGTGGTACCAAACAAATACTGACCATGAACAACACCCGCCAACTCTTGATAAGCTCGTAACTTAGAAGCGCGCATCGCCATCAGAATTTTATGCTGCCGATTTTTCCCCGGCTGTAAGCTAATTGGCGCATAGCCCGTCGCTCTCACCCAATTAGGCTCTTTCGGCTCTTCTACACGGGTTGGAAAATTAACATCCGGTAACGCTTCAACCATATCAATGGTCGTCTCAACTGCCGTTTCACATCCCTGAAGAAGTAAAACTGGCGTCAATAAAAACAGCCCAGCCAATTTACGAAAAAAATTTGTGTATGCTTTTTTCATTTGATGATTTACCTAACCGGCCCACTTCCATTTTCGATAATCAAATCTTCATTTAACGCTTTGAGAGGATTATACCCTGGCAATCCACCCTCTAAACGAGCGTTACTCACATGACTCTGCCCAGTTGCCAATACCTGCCGAGTCGTCGTATCAATCACTCGGGCATTAATCACCATGCCATCAGAATGTTGCGCATAAGTTCCAGTCACCAAGAAATACAATTTGTAGCGTGTTCTAAGGCCTGACAGGTTCTGTTTCGATAGCGGCTGTTTGGTTGATGTTGTTAACCCCGCCGCGCGGTAGTCAATCAAGTTATAACCATGCTGCTGCAACTGATAAATAAACGCTTGTTCTATACGCTCACCAAAACGTCCAACTTTGCGCTCATTATGTAAATTTGTGAATGGAATGACTGCCATTGGGAATGTTTTAACGCGGTTCTGCTGCAAACCCGCTGTCATCTGCACAGCCATTTGCTGAACAGCTTCACTGAGAGGATCCAAACCATTTGGAGAAACATCAACCTGCACAACCTCTCGCTGTAACATAGCACGCTCTTTTTCCAACAGCGCTTCCTTTTCTGCGATATGCGCCTTTTCTAGCTTATGCAGCTCCGCAACAACTTCAGGACTCATACTTTCAATATGCACGGACTCAGGCCCAGCATCTTTATTCGTTTGCTGCATACAACCACTTAAACATCCGATCGCAAACAGCAGTAAAATATTTTTCATCCTGATCTTCCAAACTCAAAGGTTACGCACCACAATCTAACATAATCATCTAGGTATAGGGAGCAATACAAAACGCGACCTTATACAATGATTTACAATCATATTGTAATTACATACTGTCAGCTTTAAGCGCCCTGAGATAAGATGCCCACAGCTCCAACATCTGTTATTTAAGTTATCTACTTATAGTGTAAGTAATCGGTCAACGGTGAGATATGTTTAATCTAGTGCAAAAATTAATCTTAGCCTGCCTACTTCTATTGCCCCTTTCAGCTCAGGCAGTTGTTGTTGAAGCTCAAGGCCAAGCTATTATTGCTAACAAAGATATAATCTCTGCTCGAGAAGCTGCCATTCGAGATGCTTCACAACAAGCCTCTATGCAAGCCGCCGTGTATATTTCTAGCAGCCAAGTCGTTCGCGATGGCATCCTAGAAATCGACAATATGCAGATCAACACCTTAGGCCAAGTATCCAATATAGAAATAGTCGATGAGAAGGTCGTTGGTAATACCCTTTTTATCCGCATACGGGCTGATGTGCTGATTGATCAAGGATGTCACAACGGCGTAAGTAACAGTTATACAAAGTCAATTGCTGTTACCGCCTTCCCTCTACTAAAACTTAAACAAGCCAACCTAGGTGGTTTAGGGACTGTGAGCAGTGTTTTTCCTGCTCAAATTGCACAACTGATGAATAACAAACAGTCTTTTGTTGCCCATAACGCCGGCCGTCTAAACCTTCACCCACAACCAGAATTCGCTCCAACCAATCAGCTGGATGATGGTGCGCTTTCCAGCATGCAACAAACAGCGGGCCAACTAAATGTAAACTATGTTGTCTCCGGCGTTATCCGCGATATGTCGATGATGGACCCGCGTACTCACGCCGAAAAAAACTACCTAATCGACCTTTACAACACCTTGGATTACAAAAGTAAAAGGCACTTACGAAACTTTGAAATAGACCTATTTATCCATGATGGTATGACTGGACACTTGGTCAGCCAAAAACACTATCAAACTGCTGGCCTCTGGAATCTAGATCGCACAATTAAGACAGGCTTCAATACTGCTGGATTTTTCAAACAGGATTATGGAAAAAAAGTTAAACAGCTCCAGAAAACCATTCTTGAAGAACTTCAACACGAATTACTTTGCGAGCCTTTCTCTACCATGATTACTCAAGTTGAAGACCGAAATATCTGGATTAACTCTGGTAAGCAGCAGGGCTTGAAACGAGGCGACAAACTTACAATTTACCGCAAGTCCACTTATTACTCACCAGATATGAAAGCAACCACTCAACTAACCAATACCAAACAAACATTGGTAATTGATGACGTCCAAATGGGTTCAGCTTCTGGCCACATCACTAGCGCAGCTGCGTCATACAATATCAGGCCTGGCGATTTAGCTATCGCTCGCTAACGAAAAGCAGATTAAGAAAGGAGTGCACTCGAACCTAATAATACGCTCGAGTGCTATATCAATGCTTAGCGACGTGTTCCGCTAATATTGATCTCTACACGACGGTTCTGAGAACGACCCGCAGAGGTTTTATTATCAGCTATAGGGTAACGCTCACCATATCCACGAGCGTTAATACGTAAACGCTCAACACCCGCACTCGCAAGATAATCACCTACACGAGCAGCACGGCGCTCTGACAACTGCTGGTTATATTCAAAAGAACCCGAACTATCGGTAAAACCATCAACATTCAGCTCAGTTTGATCAAACTTAGCCAACACCTTAGCTACAGAATCTAATACTGGGTAGAAACTACCTGCGATACGATCAGAATCAACTGCAAATGTAATATTACCCGGCATAATCAAACGGATAGAATCACCAATACGCTCGACACGCACTCCTGTGCCTTCTAACTCTTGACGTAACAAAGCTTCCTGTTGATCCATGTAATAGCCGATACCGCCACCAACAGCGCCACCTACAAGCGCACCTGTCAAAGCACCTTTACCACGATCACTTTTACTAGAAACTGCAGCGCCCAACACGGCACCAGCAACAGCGCCAATACCTGCACCCTTCGCAGTATTACCTACCTTCTGTTCACCAGTGTAAGGGTCCAACGTTTGACAACCCGTTAGCAGAACACCTGTAACGGCTACAGCAATCAATTTTTTCATGCATATCTCCTAAGATTCTTGCGCTCCCTGAATTCGGCCATAGTATGGCTGAATATTCGCTGACTAAAAACAAATAAAATAAGTCATAGATGCTAGTCAGTACGGGTAAACACCGATAAAATAATACGATTGTAATTTTTAGATTTGGCCTATATCTACTGTCGCTTAAAATACGTTATTGTGTAGCGGTTAGATAGAGCCCTTCGATTATCTGTAGTACTGCCCTTTGAGGAGATACAATTGTCCCAGCTTCCTGTCATTGTTGGTTTTGGTGGTATAAACCCTGCTGGACGTGCCTCATTTCACCATGCTTATCGCCGTTTAATCATCGATAAGCTGGATTCTAAATCTCGCACTGAGACATTAACCGATCTCGCTATTCTGACTGGCCTAGCAACAACATCTGAAGGCCAATATCTAAACCAAGAAGGTGAAGTTTGCACTGCAGAGTCCCTTATTGAGTCTCTACAAGAACAACTACTCAATAGCACTCTAATCCGACAGATCGAAGATAGCTGTTTTGACGTCAACAACGTCATGTTTAATAAGCCAGCAAGCATCAATTTAGGTGACGAAACCTTAAGATTCCAGTTACGTAAACGCCAAATGCCGCAAAACATTCCAAGCAATTGGCAAGTGACGGAGACATCTTCTGGGCAATTTTATATTGAAGTCACAGGTAAATTAGAAGCAATTTTACCGGATAGCAAAACAGCACCTGTTCAATCGGCAGGCCAGCTGCCTAGCGGCTTCCAACCAGGCAAACTCTACCAATCTCGTAATCACCCACGTAATCTGCAAATGACTGTTTTTGCGGCATCAGATGCGATCTCTTCAAGCGGCATCCCATTTGAACGCATCAGTGCTTACGTTGCACCAGACCAGATTGCAGTTTATGCCAGTAACTCTATTGGTCAATTAGATGATTTTGGTTTTGGTGGATTAACTAAATTCCCAGCGATTGGTAAGCGCACAACATCTAAACAGATGCCTCTTGGCTATGCGCAAATGCCAGCCGATTTTGTGAATGCTTATATTCTAGGAAATGTAGGAACGACTGGCGGCGCTTTAGGTGCTTGTGCAACCTTCCTATATAACTTGCGCAGTGGCGTTAATGATATCCGCAGCGGTCGTCGCAAAGTAGTTTTAGTTGGTGGCAGCGATGCCCCAATCACCCCAGAAGTTATCGAAGGCTTCCGCGCGATGGGCGCATTGGCTGAAGATAAGGACCTTTTGGCATTAGACAATCTTGCTGAACTCACCAGCGATGACTACCGCAAAGCATGTCGTCCGTTTGGTAATAACTGTGGATTCACCATTGGCGAAAGTAGCCAATTTGTTCTATTGATGAGTGATGATCTAGCTGTTGAGTTAGGCGCCGAAATCTATGGTGCTGTACCAGAAGTATTTGTTAATGCTGACGGCCATAAGAAATCGATCTCTGCTCCAGGCGTAGGCAACTATATTACTCTAGCTAAGTCAGCCTCTTTGATCCGTTCGATGCTAGGTGAAGAATCACTTCAACAACGCAGTTTTGTTCAAGCCCACGGGACAAGCACTCCGCAAAACCGCGTAACCGAATCTCATGTTATCAACGAGACAGCTAAAGCCTTCTCGATTGATAACTGGACGGTTTCCGCAGTTAAGTGCTATTTAGGTCACTCTCAAGGTACCGCTGGCGGTGATCAATTGAGTACCTCTCTAGGTACTTGGAAATACGGCTATATCCCAGGCATCGTAACAACACCTACGTTTGCTGATGATGTTCACAAGAGCAACCTGAATCTAAGCAACCAACACCATGACGTGGGTGCTACCGGCATGGACTCTGTACTTTTGAATTCTAAAGGCTTCGGTGGCAACAACGCATCTGCACCTGTACTAGCGCCACACGTTGTACACAACATGCTTAAAAAACGTTACAGCGCTACACAATTAAAAGAGTATCAGAACAAGCTTGAGCAGACGCGTGCTGTCGCGAGTGCTTATGACCAAGCAGCCATTCTCGGTGAAGCTAAACCAATCTATCGCTACGACCACAACGTGCTACAAGGCGAAGATCTTAAAATCACTGATTCACAAATAAAACTTCCAGGCTATGCCAACCCTGTGAGCTTAGAAGTTAGTAACCCTTTTGAAGACCTTTGCTAAATAAGGATATAAGTATGCGTAATGCAGTATTACTTTTGATTGCAGGTTTAAGCTTAAGCGGCTGCATGAGCATGGACTCATTATCCCTAGGCAAATCGGAGCCTACCGAGACTGACTATTACCTAGTGGATACAAAGTTTCGCTTTATCTGCTTAGGCAATACCACTCAATGTCGCGATATGACTAAGATTGTCTCTTCTCGTGCTCAGCTAGCGCCTATTGAAGAAGCTTACGGCACTAAAGTTAAAGGGCCAAACTACCCAGTATCACTTACTCGTATGCTTCTAAACCCTGCCGATGGCAGTTACACCAGCTCACCTGCAGGCACTACAGGCCGCTACTTTAAGATTCCTGTTAACGACAAGACCCAAATCGCTTGGGATGCTCTAGGCACTATTGAAAGCGGTTTATATTAATCGCAATAGGTTCTTTGATTGCTGGGTAGTGATAGCTGCAACCTCCTCCACAGCTATTTGACGAAGTTCTGCTATCACTTCTGCCACCTTTGCCACATTCGCTGGCAGATTAACCTCCCCCTGATGCCCAGCTAAAGGCATATCCGGCGCATCCGTTTCTAACACAAAAGACTCCAGCGGCAATTCTTGCACAAGCCGCCGAATTTTCTTCGCCCGCTCATAAGTAACCGTTCCACCAATACCCAATTTGAAGCCTAAATCCAGATATTGTCGTGCTTGTTGCTCACTTCCAGAGAAAGCATGCACAATACCACCTCGCTCTAGCTGAATTAGCCGCAACTGTTTTAACATCTGATCATGCGCTTTACGAACATGCAGCAATACGGGCAGGTTAAACTTCTTCGCCAAAGCTAATTGTTCATTCAAATAGAGTAATTGTTGATCTAGATTGGCCTCAGGAATGAAAAGATCCAACCCTATCTCACCTACAGCACAGACCTGCTCAGTCGCCAACAAGGTTTCTAAAATTTCAAGATCTGCTGGAGTGTGCTTTTCCATAAAGCAGGGATGTAAACCAAGCGCAGCGTGGAGATTATGATCCGACTTAACCAGACTCAATAAGTCTTGCCACCTATCAGCGATGACACTAGGCACGACAATATCGCTTACACCGGCGATTCTTGCCTGAAGAAGTATTTCTTTCCGAGAAAGATCAAATTCTGAAAAGTCTAAATGACAGTGGCTATCGATAAATTGCATAGCATTAGATTAGGGCGGGAAATATATGGCTGCAAGCCTAGATGCTTGCAGCCATTTATTTAGTGGTAAGTGGTTTAGTGCTCGCGTGTAGCGCGGAAAGCTACATCAGGCCAACGTTCTTCAGCCAAACTCAAGTTCACGCGTGTTGGTGCTAAGTAAGTCAGAAGACCACTACCATCGATTGCCAAGTTATCGTGATTCTTCTTCTGGAAGTCAGACAACATTTTATCATCATCACACTCAGCCCAGCGCGCTGTCTGCACACTGATCGGCTCGTACTTACACTCAACCTTGTATTCATCTTTCAATCGGAATACAACAACATCAAACTGTAGCTGACCTACCGCACCCAAAATTAGGTCATTATTT
Organism: Neptuniibacter sp. QD57_21; assembly: GCF_047778075.1. GTDB lineage: Bacteria > Pseudomonadota > Gammaproteobacteria > Pseudomonadales > Balneatricaceae > Neptuniibacter. The sequence goes on from NZ_CP180549.1 coordinate 3,274,186, forward strand.
TTCAACGGCTGGAACAACTGCACTGCACCCTCTTCCGATAGCTGCTGCAAACCTTTCTGTAGCTGCTTCATTTTTAGTGGGTCCAATGGGCGCACACGACGGAACATTTCCGGCGCGAAGTGAGGGATACCTGTAAATTTAAGATCTTCACCTGCAGTAAACGTATCACCGATCTGGATCGTACCGTGGTTATGCAAACCGATGATATCACCAGACCATGCTTCCTCTACGTTCTCACGATCACCTGCGATAAAGGTTACCGCATCGGCAATTTTCACATCCTTTTTGATACGTGCATGACGCATCTTCATGCCTTTGCTGTACTTACCGGAACAGATTCGCATAAAAGCAATACGGTCACGGTGTTTCGGATCCATATTGGCTTGAATCTTAAAGATAAAACCACTGAATTTTTCTTCAGCCGGTTCAACTTCACGGGTTAGTGTCGCACGTGGAATTGGCGCAGGCGCCCACTCAACGAAATCATTTAGCATCTCACGAACACCAAAGTTCGCCAAAGCCGTACCAAAGAAGACAGGGGTCAGCTTGCCCGCCATAAACTCTTCTTTATCAAACTCATGAGTTGCACCACGAACCAGCTCCACTTCATCAAGGAAGTCTTCGTAGATATCACCTAAAAGTTCTTTAGCTTGATCACTCTCAAGACCTTTAACCTGAATATCTTCAGGAATAGTATGACCTTGGCCTGGCTGGAAGACATGAATCGTATCGGTATAAAGGTTATACACACCTTTAAAACGCGGTCCCATTTCGATTGGCCAAGTAATAGGCGCAGCAGCAATCTTCAGAACTTCTTCGATCTCGTCTAGCAGTTCAATCGGATCACGAATCTCACGGTCCATTTTGTTCACAAACGAGAAAATTGGCGTGTCACGCAGACGACAAACTTCCATCAGCTTAATGGTTCGATCTTCGACACCTTTCGCACCATCCACAACCATCAACGCAGAATCCACTGCCGTTAATGTGCGGTAAGTATCCTCAGAGAAATCTTCGTGACCCGGAGTATCCAACAGGTTAACCATGCGACCGTTGTACGGGAACTGCATAACTGAAGAGGTGATCGAGATACCACGCTCTTGCTCCATCGACATCCAGTCAGATGTAGCCATACGATCGCCTTTTTTCCCTTTTACGCTACCCGCTTGCTGAATCAACTGTCCAAACAACAACAGTTTTTCAGTAATGGTCGTTTTACCCGCATCGGGGTGGGAAATAATCGCAAAGGTGCGGCGTTGATTAACTTCTTCTTGCAGGATACTCATGGATAAACATCATTTATGGTGACAGAAAGCAGGCATTATACTCTGACTGTGACAAATTACCTCCACTGCGACATTTTGCCTCGTCAGTTTTTCATTACTCTACGGTATAATCCTTTCATGGCTAATCATCGCGATAATTTAATTCAGCTTTCTTACATCAGAACCGTCACCCTGTTCGGGCAATGTATCGCGGTTATCTTTGCGATTTACGGTTTACAGGCCGATCTTAAAGTATGGCTAGTTGGCACAACCCTGGCCGCCTTAGCGCTGCTAAATGTGATGACTTACGCTCGCCTTTTTTCACCTTGGCCTGTCACGGAGCCTGAGTTTTTCTCTCAATTGATCGCAGATATGGCGCTGTATGGCGCGCTTTTATTTCATATGGGGGGAGCAACCAATCCCTTTATATTCTTACTACTCGTCCCGCTAATTATATCCTCGGCTACCATGTCGAGAGCTTATGTCTGGCTGATAGCCTTCATGATCATCGCCATCTATAGCTCTTTGCTGTTTTATTACGAACCTCTAGTTCAGCTGGATAACAGTCATCAGCACCGCATTATGGAGCTGTTCGATATCCATATTTTAGGAATGTGGATCAACTTCCTCCTAACAGTAATTGTTGTAACCTATTTTATTGTACGCATGCGCCAATCCATGCAGATACAGCAAGAGACATTGGATCAAGAACGCGAGAAACGCATTCAAGATCAACAGCTTCTATCGCTCGCCAATATGGCTGCCGGCACAGCTCATGAACTGGGAACGCCATTAAGCACCATGCAAGTCCTACTCAATGAACTTGAGCATGAACACGCTGAAAACCCAGAGCTAGTAGAAGACTTACAACTCTTACGCCAACAAACCGAACTTTGTGCACAGCGCCTGAAACAGATGAGTCAAAGCGTGAAAGAGGAACAAGCGACTGCGCAGCAGATGTCCACCATGGCACTGGTAGAAGATGTTATTGAGCAGTTTATGATTCTTCGGCCAGAGGTAACGCGTACCTTCACTGTACAAGGTGGCGGAGAACCGCCTTCTCTTAACTGCACAACATCATTAAAACAAGCCCTGTTAAACCTGCTAAATAACGCCGCAGATGCAGAGCCCGAAGATATCAATATCGAGCTAGATTGGGATCAACAGACAGTATATTTCCGTATCTACGATAACGGTCCGGGAATTAGTCTTGAACAGAGCAGCAACCTAGGTAAACCTTTTATCACCACAAAGGGTAAAGGCTTAGGAATAGGACTATTCCTTACTAGCACAACATTGGCACGCTATGATGGCGATGTAAGACTCTATAACCGCCCTGAAGGCGGTACGTTAACCGAAGTGACTCTTCCGATAAGGCATGCAGATGACTGAACGCTTTTTGATAGTTGATGACGATCCGGCATTCACCCGCGTACTCTCACGCGCAATGACACGTAGGGAGTTTGAAGTTCAAGTTGCACGTAGCGCCGAAGAAGCCGAAAAGCTGATTCAAAGCTGGGTACCAGACCTAGCGACTGTCGATCTTAAAATGGATGGGGACTCCGGGCTGATACTGATCCCCAAACTTCGACAACAAAACCCTGCAATGAAAATTCTAATGCTGACGGGCTATGCAAGCATAGCCACAGCAGTAGAAGCGATCAAACTCGGCGCGACCCAATACCTTCCAAAGCCCGCAGATGCCGATCAAATTCTGACCGCTTTAAATAAGATTGAGGCAGATGCTGAAATGGAAGTGACTGAGCAGCCAATGTCGGTGAACCGCCTAGAATGGGAGCATATCCAAAAAGTGCTGAACGAACATGATGGTAATGTATCAGCAACAGCTCGAGCACTTGGCATGCACCGAAGGACCCTGCAGCGAAAACTATCTAAGCGCCCGGTAAAACGATAAAGCACTTTACTGATCGTCTATATAAACCTTGGCATCGAAGGTACGCACCCAATCAGGATGAAACACCAACATCCCTGTCAGGAATATCCCATTCATCAATCCTTCTGGGAACATAATCAGCGGTAGATAACGTACATATTCGTGGATAATTTTCTCGACCGTGTATACACCGTCTAACACTAGAATCGCACTCGCGGATAAGCCTGCTACAGCGGCAGAGAGACCCGCACCTAAAAAACCGCAGACGAATAAGAACACAAAGAAATTCTTCAACATTTTTGCTTCAACAAAGCGATAAACAAGCCAAGTCGATGCAACCGGAAGCAATACAGAACAAACGCCACTTAATAGCAATCCATCCCAGCTTTCCTTACCTACAACGGCCATCCCAACCAATGCAACCGTCGCCGAGAGTATTGCCAAATCCCAACCAAAAACCAAGGTCATAATGGTTAAGCCTAGAAAATGAATACCTAACCCTGGTGAAATTCCAGCCCTCATGGACCACAATGCCATTAGCAATGCAGTGGCACCAAATAACATATGCTGCAATGTTCGGTTATCACCTAATGTAGACCAAGGTGTATTTCTGATGGCATAAAACAAAACCATACAGTAAATAAGGGCACCACCAATCAACCAATATGAATGTAATAATCCTTCGGAAAAACTCATATTTTTTCTACTTTTTAATAATTAGGATACATTTTACATTGAACATTAATTATCTACTTATATGATAAAGATATGGGTCATTTCTTGTTGACGCATATCACTTTTTTCTAAACCAAAGCGGAGAGCGAATGAATATTCTTGTTGTTGATGATGATCGTTTTATTCGTGAAATAATCAGCGCAGTTATTCAGGACGCCAATCATACACCTATTACCGCCTCTCAAGGAGACGAAGCCTTAGCCGCTTTAGATAAGGGTGGAATTGATCTAGTTCTAACTGATGTCGAAATGCCAGGCCGCAACGGTTTCGATCTCACGCGCGAAATCCGCAACCGCTTCCCCAATGATTGGTTCCCTATTATATTCCTCAGCGGTCAAAGTGATGAAAAGCACTATGAGGAAGGTATTGATGCTGGCGGTGACGATTACCTAACAAAACCGGTCAGTCCGATTGTCCTAAAAGCTAAAATTTTGGCGATGGAACGTATCGCCAATATGAAAAAGGCCTTAGATGCAGCCAACTCTCGCTTGGAAAAACTCAGCTCTCAAGATCCACTAACAAAGATATCTAACCGTCGAGATCTGGAAACCAACCTGTTAAAAGAGTGGAAACGCAATAAACGGGAGCAAAATGAGCTAGCGGCTATCATGCTCGATATAGATTTCTTTAAAACCTATAACGATCATTACGGCCACCAGCAAGGGGATGAATGCCTCAAAGCAGTAGCCAACCTATTGAAAGGTGAGCTTAATCGATCTCATGATCTTCTAGCACGCTATGGCGGAGAAGAATTTGTCATAATCCTGCCGGATACTGATATCGAAGGTGCAGAGAAGATAGCAAATAATATAGTCTCTTCCCTAGCATCTAAAGCCATACCACATGTTCAGTCTCAAGCAGCAGAGCATGTGACTGTCAGCATGGGTATTAGCTCAACTGCTAACAATGCAGAAACGCCTTCTGCACTGCTAAAGCAAGCCGATCAAGCGCTTTATAAAGCCAAGGACAGTGGTCGAAACCGCAGCTGCACCTTCTCTGATTAATTACAGAGTACTGGCTCTATAGACATACCCATTAGCACAGCGTCTTCGCGTTGCCCCCCTTGAACTGAAGGGTAGTAATTTTTTCGCACCCCTTCAGTTACAAAGCCACTTTTATCATACAACGCTATTGCAGCTAAGTTAGATTCCCTCACCTCAAGCATCACTCGAATAACGCCAGCATTTTGTAGCTGTTGAGCTCCCTGACTTACCAGGAGCTGTGCATAACCACACCCTTGGTGGGCTGGATCTATAGCTATCTGGAGCAGTTCCGCCTCATCTAGAACTTGCGAAAACATGACATAGCCAATTAAGTCCGGTGCATACAAACCAAGAGCGACAGATCGCTCTGATTCTATTTGCTGTAGGTATTGTTTAGCCGACCAGGCACCATGAGCGAAACAGGATTGAGCAATACGTTCTACTGCTGGAAGATCCTTGGCCTGAAGGTCATCAATGTTCATAGGAGAAGCTTAAGCAACGCTAGATTTCAGGTCTAACCAGATTTGACGTTTAATTCCCGGAAGCTGCATCGCTTCAGTCAAACTGTAGGTCGCAATCGCTTTAACGCCAGATTTAATCGTGAAGCTGATACCTTTAAGCTCTTCCAAGCTCTCTTTACGATCCATCACCATTTGAGCTGCAGCTTCACCAAAGAGAAGTACCGTTTGTACCTCTTCAGTTTGCAGTTCTTTTGACAGCTTATGCTGAACTGCACTAAGGGCCTGCTTATAACCCTGATCTAAGGTTTTGCTAGCAAACATCGGCCAAGGAAGCATAAAAGCAGCTCCAGCAGGACCTGATCGACCTAAAGCAGCCACGATGGCAGCAGCCAACTGTTGATAATTGTTAGCAAAATTACCTCCCTGAGGCGGTAAACTGTCCACAATCAACACGCTACCGATCCGCTGGAAGACAAGCTTAAAGACTGGTGCTTCATCCTGTTCCTGCGTTTGAACCTCATCAGGCTCAGCAACTACATCAGAACCCTCTGCGATAGGAACCACAGGTTTAGAAGCTGGTTTGTTAACCTCTTCTGACACTAAACCTAAAGCAGCGCGTGCTTCCGACATCCCCTGCTGCATAGTTTCAGGAGATGACTTTCTAGAAACAGGTGCTGTACTAGCTACATTTTGCTGCTGAGAGCGATTTGGAGAATCGAAAGGAATTTCTGGAGCGGGATACTGAAAGTCATCAACCCAATCAGGTGATGGTTTCGCTCCCGCGAGAGGGGCACAAGGTAGCCAGCTGGATATGCCCATTGCATCCAAATATTGATGCCTAAGCTGTTCTTGCTCCATAGCTACTACCTTGTCGTTACTTTACTTAAGAGCTCAATCCTCAATTAAACCTGAGGATGAGCTTTTTGAACGTTTGCATCCAGCATATTCAAAGCATGGATATAGGCTTTTGCAGATGCGATGATGATATCAGTATCCGCTCCTAGACCATTCACGATACGGCCGGCATTTTCCAAGCGTACAGTTACCTCACCTTGAGAGTCTGTTCCTTCTGTCACAGCGTTTACAGAGTAGATCTGTAAGCTCGCACCAGAATCTGCAATCATCTCAATCGCTTTAAATGCAGCATCCACTGGACCACCGCCAGTAGCTTCCGCTGTTTTCTCTTCGTCACCCACTTGCATCACAATCTTAGCCACAGGCGTCTCACCTGTTTGAGAAGTCACAGATAGGCTTGTTAGCTTGAACTGCTCACTGCTTGCTGTAGCGCGAGTATCACTTACTAGCGCCACTAGATCTTCGTCAAAAATCTCGCTCTTCTTATCAGCAAGTTCTTTAAAGCGAGAGAAAGCATTGTTTAGTTCAGAGTCTGTCGCAAATGTAGTGCCTAGCTCTTCTAAACGCGTACGGAACGCAGCACGGCCAGACAGCTTACCAAGCACCATACGGTTAGTATTCCAACCCACATCTTGAGCGGTCATGATCTCGTATGTTTCGCGGTGTTTAAGAACACCATCTTGGTGGATACCAGACTCGTGTGCGAATGCATTTGCACCTACGATTGCCTTGTTAGGCTGAACAGGGAAGCCTGTCACACTAGAGACTAAACGAGACGCCGGTACGATCTGAGTCGTATCGATATTCGTTTCAACGCCTAGGGTATCTTTACGGGTGCGAATCGCCATCACGATCTCTTCTAGAGAAGCATTACCTGCACGCTCGCCTAGACCGTTTACCGTACATTCAACCTGACGCGCACCGGCACCAACTGCAGCCAAAGAGTTAGCTACAGCTAAGCCTAAGTCGTTATGACAATGTACAGAGAAAATCGCTTTATCAGCATTTGGAATACGCTGGATTAGCTGACCGATTGTGTGAGCAAACTCACCCGGTACCGCATAACCAACAGTATCTGGGATGTTAATTGTACGTGCACCAGCATCGATTACTTTCTCGATGATGCGGCACATAAAGTCCAATTCAGAGCGGCTCGCATCTTCTAACGAGAATTCAACGTCATCAATTAGGTTACGCGCACGCGTTACTGCTTTTACTGCTTGCTCAACCACTTGGTCAGGCTGCATCTGCAGTTTGTATTTCATGTGGATAGGTGACGTTGCAATGAAGGTATGGATACGACCCATTGCTGCATTCTGAAGTGCTTCACCAGCACGGTCGATATCAGCATCAAGCGCACGGGATAGAGAACAAACGCGACTTTCCGTCACAGCTTCTGCAATCGCTTTTACCGACTCAAAATCACCCGGACTCGCAATAGCAAAACCAGCCTCAATTACATCAACACGCATCTTCTCAAGCTGCTTAGCTACACGCAGCTTTTCATCACGCGTCATTGATGCACCAGGGCTTTGCTCGCCATCACGCAAAGTTGTATCAAAAATAATTACACGATTGTCATTGCTCATAAGGTTTGCTCCAAACCGACTCACCAGCGATCAATACTTACAATTATCGCTGCTCTCTAAATTCTTTACAAAATCTGTATTCAAAAAAAGGACAGGAGAGCACTATACTGTTCAAAAAGCAGGGATAGTTTTCAACGCTATCGACAATAAAAACCAGTCTTAAAACTTCGCGTTGCTTTACTCTCTTGATAGCTCATAGCTACAGGGATTTGTGTGGTAATCCAATGCCCACCACTATAACGCCGGGCGGCTGTTTTGCAACCCGTGTTTTCGGCAAATAACGAACAAGTAGAGAGATCATGTCCACAGAGTTTGATTATCAAATCAACCGTAAAGGTACAGCGAGTCAGAAGTGGGAAAAATACAGTGATAGCGACATCCTACCTATGTGGGTTGCCGACACTGACTTTATGTCTCCGCCTGCCGTGATTAAAGCGCTACATGAACGTATAGACCACGGTGTTTTTGGTTACACTAATGTTCCTGTTGAGCTTAATGAGCTGGTTATTGAAAGGATGCAGAACTTTTACGACTGGGAGGTCAATAGCAATGACATTGTTTGGTTACCCGGTTTAGTTTGCGGTCTAAACCTCGCTTGTCGTAGCCTCGGTAAAAGTGGAGATACGGTTTTAACCCCTAAACCTATCTACCCGCCTTTTATGTCGGCTCCTCGTCTCTCAGATCGTGAGGTTTGCACACTACCTATGCAGGACATTGATGGCCGCAAGATCATCGATTTTGATGCGTTAGAGAATGCCCTCACCGAAAGAACGCGACTTTTACTGTTTTGTAACCCTCATAACCCCGGTGGTACGGTCTATCGCAAAGAAGAACTGGAACAACTTGCCGAGATTATTATTAAACACGATCTCTATATCTGCTCAGACGAAATACACTGCGATTTGATTCTCGACCAAGGGCTACAACATACACCTATTGCCTCACTCAGCCCCGAGATCGCGGCAAGAACGATAACGCTCATGGCGCCAAGTAAAACCTTTAATATCGCCGGTTTGGGTTGTTCTTTTGCCATTATTGGTAATCCGGAACTACGTAAGAAATTTATTAATACTAAGAAAGGTGTAGTGCCTGATGTGAACCTACTTGGGTACACTGCAGCTATTGCAGCTTATCAGGAAGGGGAAGCATGGAATCAACAACAGCTTGATTACCTCAGAGCTAATCGCGATTACCTACAAAAGGAGATCAATCAGATCCCAGGTCTAAAGCTCGCTCCAATTGAAGCCACCTACCTGGCTTGGATTGATGTATCAGGAGCGAAATTGACCAACCCTGCACATTTTTTTGAGCAAGCTGGTATAGGTATGTCTCCGGGAAGAGACTTTGGCGACAATAACTATATGCGTTTGAATTTCGGCTGCACACGAAGCACGCTCGAAGAAGCCGTTCGCCGAATTAAACGTGCACTAGTCAATGAACTACCAGCCTAAAACCTAAAGATCCAACTTAGACTCAATTAGTTTAAGAGCGCGTTTCAATTCATCAAAATACTGCTCCGCTGAGAAATTCAGCGGAGCAAAATCTCGATAATCCCAACCATCCTGTTTAGACCGAGCTGGATTATTCCAATTGTGCCAAGCAACGATATCTGAATAACAAGATTGCGTTAGGTTTAACTGCCAACAATCTATATCACCGCAGTTACACACAAATGGCGTCAATACGATCTCACTATCAGTACAAGCTCGCTGCAACATCTCTTTATTAAAACCACAGATGTAGGCGCCACTAATACTGCCTGCAAAAGCCGCTTCATAATCACTCACCCAATCAAGTAGTGGCTGATCATCAACCAAAATATCGCAATAGAGCCCAAGCTGGCTCTGATAACCACCGTAAACCAACTTAAACTCATTCATCGATTAACATACCCCACTTAAGCACGCGGCAGATCAAAAGGGATAACATTGGCTAAGGAAGATTCCTGTAGCGCTAACATCAACAACCGATCAACACCTAAGGCTACGCCAGCACAATCAGGCATTCCTACCTCCAGCGCGTCCACAAGACGTGTATCAAGAGGGCGCTGCGGCAGATCCAATGTAGCTCTTTGCTTTTGGTCAGCATCCAAACGACGCTTTTGTTCGACACTATCTGTCAGTTCGTAATAGCCATTCGCTAACTCTACACCTCTAACAAACAGCTCAAACCTTGCTGCTACAGTTATTCCCGCTGAATTTTTCCGCACTCGCGCCAATGCTGCTTGGCTTTGTGGATAATCCATCACAAAAATGGCATCGACCTGTTCAAGCTGTGGTTCGATCACATGAGACATCAATAAATTCAGCCATGTATCCGGATCAGAGTCATCTAGCTCGATATCTATATGCTTCCGCGTTTCTTTAATTAAGTCTTCTAAAATGACTTCTTCCGGCCTAAAACCTAAATAGCGGAAAAACAGATCCGAGTAGGTGATACGCTCTACTTGATCTAACTGTAAAACAGGCTTAATCAAGGCTTCAATTTCATCTATCAGGTCAGCATCATCAAAGCCCGGGCGATACCACTCCAACATAGTAAATTCAGGATTGTGACGACGACCATATTCGCCATTTCGAAACACCTTACTCATCTGATAGATCGGCCCACTGCCAGCAGCTAGTAAGCGTTTCATGGCATATTCAGGTGATGTTTGCAGATATAACTGTCGCCCTTCTGCGCCTAACGTTTCGCGGTAATCTACCTCAATGCTATCGATAAAAGGATCACTCACCGCACAGTTAGACATCACTGGCGTATCTACTTCTAATACACCTCTCTGCTTGAAAAAATCACGAATATATCCGAATAACTCGCCGCGTTTACGCAAGTTGTCTATTGAAGCTGAAGGCTGCCAATCATTCATACTGAAGTTACTTATTCCATCTAAAACCACTAGGCGTAACTTTATCAGCTTGCCCCCCTCCAATAAAAATTAAATCGATGAACCCACATACGTAACTGTCCATCTGTTTGGTCACTTCACTTATCCCCTTCTACACTTAAGTGCACTATGCATATCACCGAATAACGGTCGCTGTAGAGGTATGCAGCCATGACAACACCTAAAAACTGTTCTTATTGCAATCCAGATGGTTGGCAATGCAGTGAACCCGCCAATGACTCAGGCCTATGCTACTGGCACGACCCTTCTGTGGATAAAAGCCAGGATGAAGGCGTAAAGAACGCTGTGGAAAAATGGGCTCAAGCAGGCAAGCCTCTCGATGGATTTCAGTTAGCACGCGCGCAGTTGGAAGATATCAATTTGGTAAACCGTGGTAGCAAGCGCGGCTACCAATGTCGAGAAGCTGACTTTTACCGCGCGAATCTGCGCAATGCCCACTGTTTTGGATTAGACCTACGTGGTTCATCGTTGATGAAAAGTACTTTGGCAGGCGCCAACCTTCACTGTGCTCATTTAGAAAACTGTAATCTACTCGGCGCAGATCTCAGCCACACACGCTTGGAAAATATAGAGTGGGGGAAAGAGCTACAACAAGAAAGATTAGCCCTAAAAGCCTTTCAGCAGAACAACCCTCAAGAAGCCATATCTCTGTGCCAAGAAGCCGAAGAGGTCGCTCGTATTATTCGCAAACAATGCGAAAAAGAAGGGCTATTTGAAATCGCAGGTCACTTTTTTAAGAAAGAGATGAGGCTGCGGCGTTACCAGATGCCCCTATATAGCTCGCGGCGCATTATTTCAAAGGGGGTCGATCTGTTTTGTGGTTACGGCGAATCCCCTATCAGGGTCGTAATGTTTTCAGTCTGTCTGATATTGCTGTGCGCACTGGTGTATTTCTTTCTCGGAACAACCGCATCCAATCCAATCTACCCAGACAGCACCGGTGCCATAGCGATCTTCTTAGAATTCCTCAATGCGATTTACTTCAGCGTTGTAACCTTCACTACACTGGGCTATGGAGACATAGCACCTATAGGGCTCGCAAGGTTTGTTGCAGCTATTGAAGCCTTTTTAGGCAGTTTTACAATGGCGCTGTTTGTAGTGGTGTTCGTCAAGAAGATGACAAGGTAGGAGAAATAAAGTTAGGAGAGGAAAAGGGACAGAGTGATCTGCCCCTTAACAACATTACGCGCGAGAAACGTATTCGCCCGTACGTGTATCAATTTTTAGTACTTCACCTTCGTTGATAAACAAAGGAACGCGTACAACAGCGCCAGTGCTCAATGTAGCTGGTTTAGAACCACCCTGAGCAGTATCGCCTTTAAGGCCTGGATCTGTCTCAGTTACTTCTAACTCTACAAAGTTAGCAGGAGTCACAGAGATTGGGTTACCGTTGAACAAAGTAACCGTTACAGAGTCTTGCTCTTTCAACCATGGCTTAGCTTCAGCAACTGCGTTTTCGTCCGCACCTACCTGCTCAAAAGTATTTGGATCCATGAAGTACCATAGCTCACCATCGTAGTATGAGTATTCCATAGTCGTATCCATTACATCAGCCTGCTCAACGCTCTCACCTGATTTAAAGGTACGTTCCCAGATACGACCGGACATCAGGTTACGCAACTTAACACGTGTGAACGCCTGACCTTTACCTGGTTTTACAAATTCAACGTCAACCATTGCGCATGGATCGCCGTCGATCATTACTTTCTGACCATTTTTAAACTGGTTAGTAGAAATGTTGCCCATAATGTTCTCTGTATCTCTTGTAAGTTTTTCTCAACCAACAAACCCTGTTGATCGTAAAATTGACAGACATTCTACTTGAAAGGAAAATGCGAGCAACTTTCAGTCGTAATTCCGTACAAAAACATCATGAATTCTATTTCTAATCCCATTCCCGTCACGGAAGAAGCCGACTGGCAACAGCTCCTGAGTCACACAGTTGATGATCCAGCCGAGCTGCTTAAGCTATTAGATCTCCCCGCATCACTACTTCATGGCGCGCAACAAGGGAGCAATCTCTTCTCACTAAAAGTGCCAAAGCCATTTCTACAGCGGATAGAAAAAGGTAATCCAAACGATCCTTTGTTACGCCAAATTCTACCGCTAGATGCAGAAAGCGCGGATATTCCAGGCTATGTCACCGACCCTCTTGCAGAGATGGCTGCAAACCACAGTGATGGACTTATCCACAAATACCATGGTCGTGTACTGCTTATTCTAAGTGGAGCTTGTGCAGTAAATTGTCGTTACTGCTTTCGCCGCCATTTCCCCTATCAAGACAACCGCTTAGGTTCTGGGCAATGGCAACAAGTACTTGAGTACTTAAATGCAAATAAAAGCATTACCGAAGTAATTTTTTCAGGAGGCGATCCCCTTGCAACCTCGGATAAACGCTTATGCAGAATGATTACTGATTTAGAAGAGATCCCTCATCTAAAACGGTTAAGAATTCACACCCGTTTACCAATAGTAATCCCGCAGCGGGTCACCTCCGAGTTAACCACACTCTTTGCTAATAGCCGTTTCGATATCGCGATGGTTCTTCATGCCAACCATGCTAATGAACTGGATCAACAGGTTGAGCAAGCTAGCGCAGATCTAAGAACAGCAAACGTTACCGTCTTAAACCAAGCAGTGTTGCTCAAAGGCATAAATGACAGCCTAGCCGCGCTAACAGATCTGAGTGAGAAGCTCTTTCATTTCGGAATTCTACCCTATTACTTATTCACCCTAGACCCGGTAAAAGGCGCAGCTCACTTTGATATCCCTGACGAGCAAGCCATAGCGTTGCACCAACAACTGCAGGCAACATTACCGGGTTACCTAGTACCAAAGCTTGCTCGCGAGATTCCTGGCAAGGGTTCTAAAACACTGTTGTTCTAACCCCGCCGTTCTTACGAAAGGAAACTGAAACTTTTTCATATTCTTAGTTTCATCCTTTGCTTCCCTCGACTGCTGCCGATAACTATCGAATGGAGTAATTAGCACTAGAGGGTGAAGCAATGCGTATTGCCGCTTCTGATATTGCACTGGAGAGTGCAGCGCACCAATCAACCTATACCGAAATAAGAGAGCATCTAACCGAGGGGTATGTTCGCGCTGGCGATGCTTTCAATAAAGAGAACTTGGTCGAAGGCAGCCACAGGGAGCGGGTGGTAAAAGAGGTAAATCAAAGCACTCAAGCTAATGACTCAACCTATGCCGATTTCCGCAAACAGATGGAACGGGAAAATGTCGGTAAATACAGCCTTGATCAGCTAATCACAAAGACGACGGGGAGTAGCTCAAGTCTATTTGAGCTAAACCCAGAAGATAAAATCAAAATTGAGCTTCTAAAAAAGCTGTTTGAAAGCATGACAGGCAAAAGCTTCAACGTCGGCATGTTAGATGCGCAAGCTGTAGGAAATAGCGGTAACAATTCTACTACTGAGCAAGCGACGACATCCGCCAGCCAACTGAGTATTACTTCTGGCGAAGCCCTAGAACACGGCTTTGAATACAGCTACAGCGAAACCACGACCTCGACCGAGCAAGTCCAGTTTCAAGTCCAAGGGCAAGTGCGTACTGCAGACGGTCGGGTTATCGATCTTAACCTACAACTCAATATGAGCCGTTCACTCAGCGAGAATCACAGTTTTCAAATTCGTTTGGGGGCAGCGCTTAAAGATCCTCTCGTGATCAACTTTTCTGGCCAAGCCGCCGAACTTAGCGCCGATACAATTGAGTTCGATATAGATAGCGATGGTGAGCTGGATACCGTTCATCGTCTTGATGACTCGAGCGGTTATATCGCCCTCGACAAAAACAACAATGGTGCAATTGATAATGGTAACGAGCTGTTTGGCGCACAGTCAGGTAATGGCTTTAAAGAGCTCGCAGCCTACGATGATGATAACAACGGTTTTATCGATGAAGGCGATGCGATCTGGGATCAATTACGCATCTGGGTTCAGCACAATGATGGCAGTAGCAGCATGTTCACCTTAGCCGACAAAGATATTGGCGCTTTATATCTCGGTTATTCCCGTACGGATTGGGAGCTAAGTGCTGGCCAATATAGTGACGAAATGGCAGGAAAGATTCGTGCAACAGGCCTTTTTCTTACAGAGGAAGGCGAGACCGGCACCTTACAGCAGGTTGATCTAGTCGTGTAACTATAAAGCCTTTTGCTAACCCTTAAATCACGCTTACTAATTCCCCCCTCAATTTTATCCAAATTGGGGCAAACAGGTTAAATCATCCCCCTCAAAAAACCGCTTTTGCTCCTTTTTGGCACACCGACTACGTAACTTTTTTGCGCAGTTTTATTGCTATTTTTTTGACCAAGCTAATTTATGGTGCACAGCAACATAAAGAGCAATCCTATTCATACATATAAAAAACATTAATCTAACCTATTGAATTTAAATAGATTTAAATAAAAAAATGTACATACAAAACATTTTTGGCAAGCCTTTTGCTCTATAACTACCAAGGTCATTGAGTACGACCGAGGGGAGCAAATAATGAGCGAAGTACAACCAAAAGTGGGCAACGGTGCTGACAAATGGGATCAAGCGATCATTGTGGTCGGAGCAGGTCCTGTTGGATTTAGGTTTATTCAAGAGTTGCGCAAAAACGCACCTCAGGCACCCGTAATTTTATTTGGTAATGAACCCTACCTACCCTATGACCGCGTTCGCCTGAGCGCCTTACTTGCAGGTCAAGACTCCGCAGAAAACTTATTACTTCCACTCGATGAATTAGATAACGACCCTCTTTTCAAATACCTCTGCAAAGAGATCGTGTCGATTGATACTGAAAACCACAGCGTTACAGATTCAGAAGCTAATCATTACAGTTACGCCAAGCTAGTCATCGCCACGGGCTCTCGTGCACACGTTCCACATATCACTGGTGTAGATCTGGAAGGTGTATTCACATTCCGCAACATGCGCGATGCCGAAAAACTCAAAGCACGTACAACACGCAGCCAAGATTTAGTTGTGGTTGGCGGCGGCCTGCTCGGTTTAGAAGCCGCACGTGCCATGCAAGGCAATATGACCAACATCACTTTGGTCCAGCAAGCTAGCCGCATCATGAATCAACAGTTAGATGATGAAGCCGCTGTAATGCTACAAAGCCAGCTTGAATCTATGGGGATTCGCGTCATTGTCGGAGCCGGAGTTAAAGGTATAGTCGGTGATCAACGAGTAAAAGGGGTCCGACTGCGTGATGGCAAAACACTCAAGTGTGACTCTGTACTTATCTCTGCAGGTATCAAACCTAATATTGAGTTAGCGCGTAAAGCTTGGATCAAAGTAGGTACCGGCATTCGCGTCAACGATAGCTTACAAACATCTGATCCGGATGTTTACGCCATTGGTGAATGCGCGGAACACCGAGCCAAAGTTTACGGGTTGGTAGCTCCAGGCTTCGAACAAGCCGCTGTTGCTGCCAACCATATGACTCAAGGTGACAGCCAATATTTAGGCTCTCATAGCATTGCTCGCCTTAAAGTCGTCGGCGAATCCGTATTCAGTATGGGTAACGTCTTAGACGATCAGCCTTACGATAAAAATCAGTTTTTCAGCTACAAGGCCAAAGATGGCGGATATCGCAAACTAGCCATTCGCAAAGGACGAATTGTCGGTGCAATGGCGATTGGCGACTGGGATGAGATCCCTCGTATTCAGGAGCTGATCACCCACCAACGCCGAGTTTACACATGGCAGATTTTGCGCTTCCGCTTTACCGGAAACCTTTGGAATCCAGCGTCTAATAGCCCAGAAAACTGGCCAGAAACCGCAGTGATCTGTAACTGTAACAACGTGACTCGTGGGCAACTCAGCTACGCCATGGACCAGCAAGGCTGCTGCACCATGGAAACGATTGCCAAATGCACAGGCGCTACAACCACATGTGGTAGTTGTAAGCCACTTGTTCAACAAATTCTTGGCTCCGAAGCAGAGCAACAAGCCGCACCGGACAGCAGAAATTTATTGATCACCTCTTTAGGGGTATTAGCCGCATTGATCGCCTATCTTATGGTGCCAGCGTTTACTGTCAGCACATCCGTGCAAGACTCGATGCGCTTAGATCTTTTCTGGAACGATGGTTTCTACAAGCAAGTAACTGGGTTCACGCTGTTAGGCCTCACGGTTGTTGGCCTTCTTATGTCGCTTAAGAAACGCAGCAAAGCACTCAAGCTTGGCTCTTACAAACTGTGGCGCAGTCTACACACTATTTTGGCCCTCCTCTGCCTAGTCATTTTATTGGCCCATACCGGATTCAATAGTGGTCAAGCCCTTAACCAATGGCTACTGATCAATTTTTTACTCTTAGCGGGTTTAGGCATTGTGATCAGCCTCGCGATAGGCATGCAACATAAGCTTTCCTTCAATGTCGGTCAGCAACTGCGCAGCATCGGCTTTTGGGGTCACTTGCTACTGAGCTGGCCTCTTCCAGCCCTTTTAAGCTTCCACATTCTCAGTGTTTACTATTTCTAGGTCGGAGAGATATTCATGAGTCGTAAATTATCTATCTGGCTTGCTTGGTTAGTGCTTTGCTTTTCGCTGGCAGGCTATTTTGGTTACCAGATGTTCTTAGAAGAACAGAAGCCTGACTTCATAATCGGTGAAGCGACACACGGTCACCATCAGATCGAAATGAGTTGTGATACTTGCCACACCGATCCTTTTGGTGGTGAAGAGGTCATCCATGATGCGTGCTTAGGCTGCCACCAAGAAGAGCTGAAAACCTCCCACGATTCACACCCAATCAAAAAGTTTACCGACCCACGTAACGCTGATCGACTCGAAAAGATCAATGCCGTGAGCTGCGTGACCTGTCATGGCGAACATAAACAAGATCAAACCTTCGAGATGGGTGTAACGCTACCAGACGACTTCTGTTACGAGTGTCATGCAGAAATTGCCGAAGAACGACCAAGTCATGAAAGCATGGGATTTGACACTTGCGCCTCGGCAGGTTGCCACAACTATCACGACAACCGCGCACTCTATGAAGATTTCCTTTTGAGCAACAACGAAGGCCCGATGATCAAAGCGATGGCCCAAGTTTTAGCTCGAACCGGTACGCAATCAATCGAACGTAAAGCAAGTCTATCAATAGATCAGGCTGATGCGCCTTCTGCCTCGCCTGAACACCTTAAAGAGTGGAGTGAAAGCATCCATGCGACAGCTGGTGTGAACTGTACCAGCTGCCATGCACCACAAGGACAAGCATGGCAAGACGATCCAGGTCTTGCCGCATGCAATAGCTGTCATACCCACGAAGAAAAAGGCTTTTTGGCAGGAAAGCACGGTATGAAACTATCGGTAGGGTTGGGCAAGATGTCTCCAGTCACCGGTCGAGCCGCTTTCCACGAGAACGCTGATACAACAGGCCTGGACTGTGCAAGCTGCCACGATGCTCATAAACCTGAGCCGAAGCTCGCTGCTGTCGAATCCTGTACCAGCTGTCACAACGATACCCATACACAAAACTACGCGAATTCACCTCATGCAGAACTTTGGAAGCAAGAGCTAGAAGGCGAGCTGCCTGCAGGCAGCGGCGTGGCCTGTGCGACCTGTCATATGCCGCGCGAAGTGCACAAAGAGTTTGGTGAAGAGGTCGTTCGCGTACAGCACAACCAAAGCATGAATTTACGTCCGAATGAAAAGATGATCCGAAGCGTTTGCATGGATTGTCACTCCCTTTCATTCAGCATCGACGCTTTGGCTGACGAAGTACTGATTGAAAACAATTTTAAAGGGCTACCTTCTCAAAACATTCCGTCGATCCAGATGGTTTTAGACCGAGAAGCTAAATAGCCCTATACCGATTTACTTATGAGAACTTGGGGAACGAGGAAAATACTATGCTGAAAAAAGTAACTTTAGCCACTGCAATAGCGGCAACTGCACTAGCAATCACAGGCTGTCAGGAAGAAGAGAAAGCGGTTGGTATCGATCCAAGCAAACACACTGACGCACTCTTCGCAGTAATGAATGCTGACCGTACTAACTACACAAAATACATTGTTGGTCGTCTTGGCCCTAAAGGAGCTGATGCCGTTATGCCAGTTGAGCACTGGAAAGATGTAGATAACGGTGTACCACTTCCAGCGCAGATGTTCCGTTTAGGTTATGAATCTGTATCTGAAGTAACGGATGACTTCACATATTCCCTCCAGTCAATTTGGCCAATCAATTCACAAAACGCCCCACGTACTGACATGGAGAAAGAAGGCCTTGAGTACGTTGCCAAAAACCTAGGTAAAAATTTCTACGGAACAGAAACATTAGGTGGCAAAGACTACTTCACTGCGGTTTACGCGGATGTTGCTTCTGTAAAAGCCTGCGTGAGCTGCCACAACGGTCATAAAGATAGCCCTAAAACAGACTTTAAACTCGGTGATGTTATGGGTGGTGTCGTTATTCGTGTACCTCTAGGCGAGTAATCACCCATGTTTAACGGTGCTCTGATGTCGCTATTCACACTAATCCTAGTGTCTTTTATCGCCACAGGATGTGATTCAAGCGAGACAACAAAGACTGCTTCTCTGTCTCCCGAATTGCAACAAGGGAAAGAGATCGTAGAGGGCCGATGCTTTGCGTGTCATGCACAAAGCATCAACGGCGCTCCTATCGTTGGCAATAAAAAGATGTGGAAAACGCGCGCGACTCAGGGCAAGGCCGTTCTGGTCGAACATGCCATTAATGGTATTGGCCTGATGCCAGCTAAAGGTGGTTTTACAGATCTTTCTGACGAAGAGATCAGCTTAGCAGTTGGCTACATGCTTTCACAAATCAAAGAATGAGGGATCTAACATGGGTTGTTTCTTCAGCAAATTGAAATCAATTTTCGGCGGGGCTAAGTGCCCAGCCTCCCTTTATGAACGACTAGGCGGCGAAACAGCGGTAGACGCTGCTGTGGATATTTTTTATCGCAAAGTGTTGGTAGATGACCGCATCAGCCACTACTTCGATGATGTTGACATGGAAGGTCAAGCCGCAAAACAAAAAGCCTTTCTAACCATGGTTTTTGGTGGCCCCCACAACTACACCGGCATGGATATGCGCGAAGGTCATAAACACCTCAAAGGGCTAAACGATAGCCACTTTGATGCGGTCGTTGAAAACCTAGCCGCGACCCTAACTGAACTGGGTGTTGGCAGTGAAGATATCGGCGAAATTGCAGGTATCGCGGAAAGTGTAAGGGATGATGTTCTTAATCACCCTAAAGAAGGCGAGAAGGTCCAAGAGGAAAAAGAGATGAGTTTATACGAGCGAATTGGTGGCGAAGCAGCGGTAGATGCTGCCGTCGATATTTTTTACCGCAAAGTGCTTGCTGATAACCGTATCAGCCACTACTTCGATGATGTAGATATGGATGGCCAAGCAGCCAAGCAAAAAGCCTTCTTAACTATGGTCTTCGGCGGCCCACACAACTACACCGGACAAGATATGCGTGAAGGGCACAAACACCTTAAAGGACTTAACGAAACCCATTTTGATGCGGTCGTTGAAAACCTAGCCGCGACGCTGACTGAACTCGGCGTGAGTGACAGTGATATCGGCGAAATTGCAGGTATTGCCAGCAGCGTTAAAGACGACGTGCTTAATCGCTAAGGAGTCACAACATGGTAAGCGTCAGATTTGAAGAGGCTGATATTACGGTCAAAGAAGGCTCCAACCTTTTAGAAGCCTTATTGGATGCTGGTCACGACATTCCCAATTCATGTCGTGCTGGCGCTTGCCAGTGCTGCATGCTCCAAGCGACAGAAGGTACGCCACCAGCTGATGCTCAAAAAGGCCTTAAAGAGACTCAAAAGCAACAGGGCTACTTTCTGGCTTGTCGCTGCCAGCCAAATACTGCAATGAGCGTTCAACGGAATGCGCAAGTATCCTCAACCGAAGGGATCTTAATCAGTAAGCAACAACTAACGGACTCCGTTCTGCAACTCAAACTAAAAGCAGATATCGATTACTTAGCAGGACAATATATCAATTTAGTTCGTCATGATGGATTGAGCCGATCTTACTCAATCGCCAGCGTAAAAAACCTCGATGACCATATAGAACTACAGCTACGTATTTTTAAAAATGGGCAGTTTAGCCAATGGGCACTCAATGAATTTGTACTGGGTGAAAGCATTGAGCTACAAGGGCCATTTGGCGACTGTTTTTATACCAAAACGGATCTCAACCAACCGATCCTTATGGCGGGTACCGGTACTGGGTTAGCCCCTCTTTATGGCATTGTCAGAGATGCCTTACAACAGGGTCATACCGGCCCAATCAGCTTATTCGCTGGCGCTAAAAATAGCGCAGGCTTATACCTAGTCGAAGAGTTAAAAGCGTTGAGTGAGCACTACGAAAACCTCACTTATTATCCCGTTGTGCTCGAAGAAACCAGATCAGAACCAGACGGTTGCGAGATCGGTGATCTCAATGCCGTAGTCAAAAACAGGGTACCAAATACCAAGGGCTACCGAGCTTATTTCTGTGGTTCCGAAGATCGCGTCAAAACATTACGTAAACAAACATTTTTGGCTGGTGCCAATATGCAGGATATTTACTGCGACCTGTTCACTCCCTCGAGTTAGGTAACTTGCTAGCCTAACTCCACAAGCCGGCACTGCCGGCTTTTTTAATTCTTTTGCGGTGCAGGGCTTATCGGAAATGCCGCGATGGTGCCTTTTGCCTCAGAAACTTTAGCAACGCCTTCGTTCTCCACCTCGTCGATGCGAACAATCGCATGGGAAGGAATATAAGAGCGCTTCACACCACTAAATTCAGTTTTGAGTTTCTCTTCACCTGGGTCGATAACGAGTTCAGAGCGATTCCCAAAGACCAACTCTTCAATCTCTAAAAACCCCCACATGTCGCTTTGATAAACATGCTTCGCATAGAGTTCAAGCTCTTAATCTACATTAATAACAACGTTCACTCAAAAATACATTCTTATACCCTAAATTAATGATCATCAATTCAAAAAAATATGATTGAAATTAGATTAAAATAAAAATATATTACATATTAATAACATTGATAAGGATTTCAATAAAATGCTTTATGGACAAGATAAGCTCCCCTCCCTAGCACCAAATAACCTCCCCCTTAAATTCTATAAAATTCAATAAAAATGAAAGCAATCCTAACATTTATTCTGGCTTTTTTCACAATGCAAACCTATGCAGATAGCATAACGTACAATAAAGCCAAATACTTCTACAAAAAATCAGATATTCAACTTAGTCTATCCAGTTTAAAAAATACCACAATAAAAGATGGACTAAGCTTTTTAAAAAATAGAACAGGGGAGAAAAGCTGTTACTTAGAAATAAAAAAATCTGACAACATTATAGTATGCGAACATAGAGAATCACCCGATAACTGTAAATGCAACATTTGGCACTGGTATATTATTTTAAATACAAACAATGAGTTAATTGAAAGTTTCAATATAAAATTAAGTCTCGACGGTTTAGATCTAACAAAGAACATTCCAAATAGTCAGATAGAAAACTTCCAACTAAGCGATTATAAAAATAGAAAAATAGCTACCCTAGCCCTACTAAAAAAACATCCAATTGGAAGCCAAACAGAGAATTTATTAGAAACTCTTAAAAACAGCAACGCCAAAATACAAAAAAAAATTAATAAAGGCGAAGAATCGATCCACTATTTATACAGAAGGAGACAGATAAATGATCTTAATGGATGGCATATAACAGTCAAATCTTCAAAAAGCAGAATACAAAATATAACAATATCTAGAGACGAACTAACAATTAAAAAAGGGAATTTATAATGGCGAGCATTCAAATTTGGTCTAAGGATGTGCCGGGCACAGAAAACGGAGTTGTTACTCCACCTCAACATACCTACCTCATCTTTGAGTACGACAATGGGAATAAAAAAATTCTAAGAGGGGGCCCTGGCGGTATTGGCGTAGCGGGACTTTCAGATATTGAAGTGGTTTTTGAGGAATATTCTGAATCTATTCATGGCCAAAGGGAATTTAATGACTGGGATTCTATAGGCACCCATACTCAGGGGGATACTGTATGGACAGGAAGTAATAGCGCTTTAATAGATCTAGAAAATGAAGCAAAGGCTTTTAGAGATAAAATAAACCAAGGGGACTATGACTATTATGCTCTTCGCCAAAACTGCCATACAGTAACTGCAAATTTCCTTACGGAACAAAATCTATCCACAAATGATATCACACAACTGTTTAATAACTTCGATGATGAATACCTATTCCCTGCTGATGAGAACACCTTAACTGAAGATAAATTCATCGATTTCTTAGATAAATCGTTTGAAAATTTTGCTAACGAAATTGCACAGCAATACGAAAACCTTACTGATAATTACAATCAATTTTGGACTGAGATAAGTAATTTATATCAAGAGTTCCAAAATTTAAAAAACTCCACTAGTGACTGGCAGGACTGGGAATTTGGTATCAATCCAGATGCCAATGTAAATTTTGATGGTGCAGTTAACTTCACCCCTGCACCTCCTAGACGCCGTGACCCTCTAACCCTCGACCTAGATGGCGATGGTATAGAAACTCTAGCTTTAGATGGTTCCATTGTATTTGATCATAATGCTGATGGCCTTAAGCAAGGCACAGGCTGGATCGCCTCCGATGATGGCTTGCTAGTGATGGATCGCGATGGCAACGGTACGATTGATACAGGCCGAGAGCTGTTTGGCGACAATACACTGAAATCTGACGGTTCCATGGCAATTGACGGCTTAGATGCCTTAGCCGACTTAGACAACAACGCTGATGGCCAAGTAGATGCTGCTGATAGTGATTTTGAAAACCTACGCGTATGGCGCGATCTAAACTCAGACGGTATTAGCCAACAAAATGAACTATTTACACTACAAGAACTAGATATCGTCAGTATCAACACTCAAGGTGAAGAGGTTTCTCAAGATCAAGGCAATGGCAACTTAATTAGCAAGGTTACCTCTTTTATTAAAAGCGATGGTTCTGTTGGAACCACTGGATCTGTCTCGGAGCAAGAACAACTGGCGGTGGATGTAGACCTTGCCACCGATCCCTTCTTCCGTGAATTTACAGATTCGGTACAAATTAGCGAAGAGAACTCGACTTTACCGGATATGCAAGGCTCAGGGGCAGTAAGGGATCTGCGCGAAGCCGCTCAACTTGATGCAAACTTAGCCTCCACATTATCCGCCTATAGCGCACTAGGCTCTATGGCTGAACAAAAGTCTGCTATTCATGGTTTACTTCGCTCTTGGGCTGATTCTGCAGACTACGATGATTTTGTCGAACGCATTAATAAAACCGTTATAAACAACCTAATCCATCTTCAATTTAAACTACGTGAAGAGGATTCCGGTCCAACCGGTTTTACTTCTGATGACTCAACCAATAATGTAATTTCATTGGAGATAGACGATGCCATTGATAATGAAGTCAGCTCCGAACTTGAAGAAGCCATAGCTCAGATCCGCATTCTCGAGGTATTTACTGGCAAAAAATTCTTTGATTTTAACGATACAAGTTCAGACGAAGAGACCTCTGTTCAGTTTGTTATTGGTAACCGCAGAGTATCACGTGGAATTATAGGTTTAAGTACCACATACACCATTACCGCAAACGACCTTGGCTTAGAGCAACAACGCATCAACCTCATCAATCAATCCTATGATGCGCTTGTAGATTCAGTGTTTGAAGCTTTGCTTCCACAAACTCTATTCAAAGAATATTTAGATGCTCTAGAACTAAGTATTACGGATGGTGATCTTGGTATTGATTTTACAGGCCTTGAAACTGTAGCCGCAGAAAACTTTGCAAATGACCCTGTAAATACTGTCCATAACCTTCTGGAACTCTATAGCCAGAACAACAGTCTATTTGAAGGGTCAGGCTGGAACCCTTATACCCACCTAAGAGACCTCGCTGATACCACGCAAGATCACACTGATGAAATCAACGCGCTCTTTGATTCTTACAAGATCAATATTCTATTGGATGGTATTGAGTCCGGTGAAGCAATTGGTCATTCCGTACTAGTAGGAAACAATCTGGACAACACCCTAACAGGTGGCAGTGAGTCGACCTCTTTTTGGGGAGATGAAGGCAACGATACTATTCAGGCTGGAGACGGTAATGACAGTCTAAATGGTGGTACAGGTAACGATACACTTACCGCACGTTATGGACATAACAGACTATCCGGCGATGCCGGTGATGACACCTTAAGCATTGAGAGATATAGCAACGGATACAACCAACGTAATCATAACAACACCTTAATTGGTGGTACCGGCAACGACCGCTTAGAAGGCTGGACCAGTAAAGATACCTATATCTTTAACCGTGGTGATGGTCATGACACCATCAATGATTACAACAACTACAACTACGGTGGTGACGATAAGATCGTCTTTGGTGAAGGTATCCTACGCGAACACGTCGTCGTATCCCGTACTGGCAATCACATCGTCTTAACCATTAATGACCCTGACGGTGTAGCTGATGATCAGATCATCATTGAACACGGTGTCACTAACAGTAAATATCGTATCGAGACACTCGAGTTTACAGATGGTTCTGTCATGACTTCCTCCGAGATTCATGCGCTAGCTGTTGAAGTGCATGGCACAGAAGGTGATGACGCTTTGGTCGGTACAACCGTCAACGATAAGCTATACGGTGAAGGCGGTAACGACACACTGACATCTCGCAAGGGTAACAACCTATTCTCTGGCGATGCGGGTGATGACACCATCACGGTCGAACGTTACAGCAATGGCTATGACCAACGAAATTACAAAAACACCTTGATTGGGGGCACCGGTAACGACCGTTTGGAAGGTTGGACTACTCAAGATACCTATATCTTTAACCGTGGTGATGGTCATGACACCATCAATGATTACAACAACTACAACTACGGTGGTGACGATAAGATCGTCTTTGGTGAAGGTATCCTACGCGAACACGTCGTCGTATCCCGTACTGGCAATCACATCGTCTTAACCATTAATGACCCTGACGGTGTAGCTGATGATCAGATCATCATTGAACACGGTGTCACTAACAGTAAATATCGTATCGAGACACTCGAGTTTACAGATGGTTCTGTCATGACTTCCTCCGAGATTCATGCGCTAGCTGTTGAAGTGCATGGCACAGAAGGTGATGACGCTTTGGTCGGTACAACCGTCAGCGATAAGCTATACGGTGAAGGCGGTAACGACACCCTGACATCTCGTATGGGTAACAACCTATTCTCTGGCGATGCGGGTGATGACACCATCACGGTCGAACGTTACAGCAATGGCTATGACCAACGAAATTACAAAAACACCTTGATTGGGGGCACCGGTAACGACCGTTTGGAAGGTTGGACTACTCAAGATACCTATATCTTTAACCGTGGTGATGGTCATGACACCATCAATGATTACAACAACTACAACTACGGTGGTGACGATAAGATCGTCTTTGGTGAAGGTATCCTACGCGAACACGTCGTCGTATCCCGTACTGGCAATCACATCGTCTTAACCATTAATGACCCTGACGGTGTAGCTGATGATCAGATCATCATTGAACACGGTGTCACTAACAGTAAATATCGTATCGAGACACTCGAGTTTACAGATGGTTCTGTCATGACTTCCTCCGAGATTCATGCGCTAGCTGTTGAAGTGCATGGCACAGAAGGTGATGACGCTTTGGTCGGTACAACCGTCAACGATAAGCTATACGGTGAAGGCGGTAACGACACACTGACATCTCGTATGGGTAACAACCTATTCTCTGGCGATGCGGGTGATGACACCATCACGGTCGAACGTTACAGCAATGGCTATGACCAACGAAATTACAAAAACACCTTGATTGGGGGCACCGGTAACGACCGTTTGGAAGGTTGGACTACTCAAGATACCTATATCTTTAACCGTGGTGATGGTCATGACACCATCAATGATTACAACAACTACAACTACGGTGGTGACGATAAGATCGTCTTTGGTGAAGGTATCCTACGCGAACACGTCGTCGTATCCCGTACTGGCAATCACATCGTCTTAACCATTAATGACCCTGACGGTGTAGCTGATGATCAGATCATCATTGAACACGGTGTCACTAACAGTAAATATCGTATCGAGACACTCGAGTTTACAGATGGTTCTGTCATGACTTCCTCCGAGATTCATGCGCTAGCTGTTGAAGTGCATGGCACAGAAGGTGATGACGCTTTGGTCGGTACAACCGTCAACGATAAGCTATACGGTGAAGGCGGTAACGACACACTGACATCTCGCAAGGGTAACAACCTATTCTCTGGCGATGCGGGTGATGACACCATCACGGTCGAACGTTACAGCAATGGCTATGACCAACGAAATTACAAAAACACCTTGATTGGGGGCACCGGTAACGACCGTTTGGAAGGTTGGACTACTCAAGATACCTATATCTTTAACCGTGGTGATGGTCATGACACCATCAATGATTACAACAACTACAACTACGGTGGTGACGATAAGATCGTCTTTGGTGAAGGTATCCTACGCGAACACGTCGTCGTAACCCGTACTGGCAATCACATCGTCTTAACCATTAATGACCCTGACGGTGTAGCTGATGATCAGATTATCATTGAACACGGTGTCACTAACAGTAAATATCGTATCGAGACACTCGAGTTTGCTGATGGTTCCATCATGACTTCTTCTGAGATTAACAGCTTAGCGCTCGGCGTATATGGCACTGAAAGTGATGACACACTTATAGGCACTACAGCGAATGACTTCCTTTCTGGTCTCAAAGGTAACGATACGTTGATATCACGGATGGGTAACAACCTATTCTCTGGCGATGCGGGTGATGACACCATCACGGTCGAACGCTACAGCAATGGTTATGACCAACGAAATTACAAAAACACCTTGATTGGGGGCACCGGTAACGACCGTTTGGAAGGTTGGACTACTCAAGATACCTATATCTTTAACCGTGGTGATGGTCATGACACCATCAATGATTACAACAACTACAACTACGGTGGTGACGATAAGATCGTCTTTGGTGAAGGTATCCTACGCGAACACGTCGTCGTATCCCGTACTGGCAATCACATCGTCTTAACCATTAATGACCCTGACGGTGTAGCTGATGATCAGATCATCATTGAACACGGTGTCACTAACAGTAAATATCGTATCGAGACACTCGAGTTTACAGATGGTTCTGTCATGACTTCCTCCGAGATTCATGCGCTAGCTGTTGAAGTGCATGGCACAGAAGGTGATGACGCTTTGGTCGGTACAACCGTCAACGATAAGCTATACGGTGAAGGCGGTAACGACACACTGACATCTCGCAAGGGTAACAACCTATTCTCTGGCGATGCGGGTGATGACACCATCACGGTCGAACGTTACAGCAATGGCTATGACCAACGAAATTACAAAAACACCTTGATTGGGGGCACCGGTAACGACCGTTTGGAAGGTTGGACTACTCAAGATACCTATATCTTTAACCGTGGTGATGGTCATGACACCATCAATGATTACAACAACTACAACTACGGTGGTGACGATAAGATCGTCTTTGGCGAAGGTATCCTCCGTGAACACATCGTCGTATCCCGTACTGGCAATCACATCGCCTTAACCATTAATGACCCTGACGGTGTAGCTGATGATCAGATCATCATTGAACACGGTGTCACTAACAGTAAATATCGTATCGAGACACTCGAGTTTACAGATGGTTCTGTCATGACTTCCTCCGAGATTCATGCGCTAGCTGTTGAAGTGCATGGCACAGAAGGTGATGACGCTTTGGTCGGTACAACCGTCAGCGATAAGCTATACGGTGAAGGCGGTAACGACACACTGACATCTCGCAAGGGTAACAACCTATTCTCTGGCGATGCGGGTGATGACACCATCACGGTCGAACGTTACAGCAATGGCTATGACCAACGAAATTACAAAAACACCTTGATTGGGGGCACCGGTAACGACCGTTTGGAAGGTTGGACTACTCAAGATACCTATATCTTTAACCGTGGTGATGGTCATGACACCATCAATGATTACAACAACTACAACTACGGTGGTGACGATAAGATCGTCTTTGGTGAAGGTATCCTACGCGAACACGTCGTCGTATCCCGTACTGGCAATCACATCGTCTTAACCATTAATGACCCTGACGGTGTAGCTGATGATCAGATCATCATTGAACACGGTGTCACTAACAGTAAATATCGTATCGAGACACTCGAGTTTACAGATGGTTCTGTCATGACTTCCTCCGAGATTCATGCGCTAGCTGTTGAAGTGCATGGCACAGAAGGTGATGACGCTTTGGTCGGTACAACCGTCAACGATAAGCTATACGGTGAAGGCGGTAACGACACACTGACATCTCGCAAGGGTAACAACCTATTCTCTGGCGATGCGGGTGATGACACCATCACGGTCGAACGTTACAGCAATGGCTATGACCAACGAAATTACAAAAACACCTTGATTGGGGGCACCGGTAACGACCGTTTGGAAGGTTGGACTACTCAAGATACCTATATCTTTAACCGTGGTGATGGTCATGACACCATCAATGATTACAACAACTACAACTACGGTGGTGACGATAAGATCGTCTTTGGTGAAGGTATCCTACGCGAACACGTCGTCGTAACCCGTACTGGCAATCACATCGTCTTAACCATTAATGACCCTGACGGTGTAGCTGATGATCAGATCATCATTGAACACGGTGTCACTAACAGTAAATATCGTATCGAGACACTCGAGTTTACAGATGGTTCTGTCATGACTTCCTCCGAGATTCATGCGCTAGCTGTTGAAGTGCATGGCACAGAAGGTGATGACGCTTTGGTCGGTACAACCGTCAGCGATAAGCTATACGGTGAAGGCGGTAACGACACACTGACATCTCGCAAGGGTAACAACCTATTCTCTGGCGATGCGGGTGATGACACCATCACGGTCGAACGTTACAGCAATGGCTATGACCAACGAAATTACAAAAACACCTTGATTGGGGGCACCGGTAACGACCGTTTGGAAGGTTGGACTACTCAAGATACCTATATCTTTAACCGTGGTGATGGTCATGACACCATCAATGATTACAACAACTACAACTACGGTGGTGACGATAAGATCGTCTTTGGTGAAGGTATCCTACGCGAACACGTCGTCGTAACCCGTACTGGCAATCACATCGTCTTAACCATTAATGACCCTGACGGTGTAGCTGATGATCAGATCATCATTGAACACGGTGTCACTAACAGTAAATATCGTATCGAGACACTCGAGTTTACAGATGGTTCTGTCATGACTTCCTCCGAGATTCATGCGCTAGCTGTTGAAGTGCATGGCACAGAAGGTGATGACGCTTTGGTCGGTACAACCGTCAACGATAAGCTATACGGTGAAGGCGGTAACGACACACTGACATCTCGCAAGGGTAACAACCTATTCTCTGGCGATGCGGGTGATGACACCATCACGGTCGAACGTTACAGCAATGGCTATGACCAACGAAATTACAAAAACACCTTGATTGGGGGCACCGGTAACGACCGTTTGGAAGGTTGGACTACTCAAGATACCTATATCTTTAACCGTGGTGATGGTCATGACACCATCAATGATTACAACAACTACAACTACGGTGGTGACGATAAGATCGTCTTTGGCGAAGGTATCCTCCGTGAACACATCGTCGTAACCCGTACTGGCAATCACATCGTCTTAACCATTAATGACCCTGACGGTGTAGCTGATGATCAGATCATCATTGAACACGGTGTCACTAACAGTAAATATCGTATCGAGACACTCGAGTTTACAGATGGTTCTGTCATGACTTCCTCCGAGATTCATGCGCTAGCTGTTGAAGTGCATGGCACAGAAGGTGATGACGCTTTGGTCGGTACAACCGTCAGCGATAAGCTATACGGTGAAGGCGGTAACGACACACTGACATCTCGCAAGGGTAACAACCTATTCTCTGGCGATGCGGGTGATGACACCATCACGGTCGAACGTTACAGCAATGGCTATGACCAACGAAATTACAAAAACACCTTGATTGGGGGCACCGGTAACGACCGTTTGGAAGGTTGGACTACTCAAGATACCTATATCTTTAACCGTGGTGATGGTCATGACACCATCAATGATTACAACTACTACAACTACGGTGGTGACGATAAGGTCATCTATGACGATATCACTGACATCGCCGAACTATGGTTTGAACGCTCAAACAATGATTTAGTAATCTCGACTGTAGGTACTGATGATTCAATCACGATCCAAAGTTGGTACTCTTCCTCAAAACATCAAATTGAAACAATAGAAACGAATGGCCACACTTTGGATCACTCAAAAGTTGATGCATTAGTACAAGCTATGGCCGTATTTGATGCACCATCGGGAGCTGGGGAAGAAATACCGCAAAACATTAAAGATCAACTGCAACCCGTCCTCGCAACTAGCTGGCAGGCTGCAGGATAATCATGTGGTAAGGGGCACTCAGAAAACACTTTACCCATATTGATCAAACACCAACGTTCAAGGAACGTTGGTGTTTTTTTATATCCGAAGCGTAAGCAGGAGTTTAGGCTCAATACAAAGAACTTGCTTTCAATAGCTTTAGGACCACGTCACGCACCGGCATAAACTTGTGATTCATCAAGATACTGAACAGCTCGTTCCAAAGCTTCCGTACGAGTGCTAGCAAAATCATAACTGCTGATACGGGACTCTAATCCTAGTTTGAGCAATTTATCCTGAGCTTCTTTTGATCGGGTAATAATCGATACATGCTTACCTAAATCTAGAGCCTCAAAAACTACGTTTTCGATCGACAGTGCCATAGTGTCATCCAAGAAAGAGACATCACTCAAATCAAAAATAACCGCTTCGTGTCTTTCAATATCCTGACGTTCACGCGCTATTGCCTTGGAAACACCAAAGATCATTGCACCGGACAAATAGAAGAGAAGTACCCGACCGTCCGCCTTATTCAGAAGGGTCTTCTGCTCTTCATCCAGTGGGATCTCATCATCCACATCCGACATGGCCCGCACCTTCTGCGCTTCAACCATAGAGAGTTTCTGGATAATGATGATATTGGCTACAAATACACCGATACCTACAGCTACAATCAGATCTACAAAAACCGTCAGTAGCAGTACGGTGTACATAATCAATGTGCTGTGACGAGAGACTTTGTGGGCACGTTTGATAAACGACCAATCTAGGATATCCATCCCCACTTTCACCGCAATCGCTGCCAATACAGCAAGCGGGATATTCTCGATCAAGGAGGCGGCGCCAAACACCGCTATGGCCAAGGCGACTACCCTAATAACACCGGAAAGCGCGGTCCGCCCCCCCGACTGGATATTGACCACGGTACCCATAGTAGCACCCGCACCCGGCAGGCCACCGAAGAGACCAGACATGATATTACCTAAGCCTTGGCCTACTAATTCTTTGTTAGAGTTGTGCTCAGTTCGAGTCAAGTTATCAGCGATAACCGATGTCAGCATAGAATCGATACAACCTAACATGCCCAACACCATCGCTTCCACCAGCATGATACTTAGCTCGGCGTGAGTGAAGTGAGGTATCACCAGAGAAGGTAGTGATGCATCGATCTCACCGATACGCTGAATCTGCTCAAAATCAAAAACAAGCACCGACAGAATACTTACACACACCAGCGCTATTAACTGAGGTGGCAGATACTTTTTAAGTTTTTCAGGCGTAAAGAAAAGCAGCTGCAAGGTCACTACGAACAGTAAAAATTCGCCCAACTGGATATTCATAACCAGCTCTGGGAGATTCGACAATGTCCCCACAACCCCACCAGCAGGCGCAGTTTGACCCAGCGCGGGGGCCAATTGCATGAGAATCAGGATAACGCCTATCCCGGACATAAAGCCGGAAACCACCGAGTAAGGCATTAAAGTGATGTACTTTCCCAGTTTGAGGAAGCCAAATATTATCTGGAAACACCCCGCCATCATGACGACGGTAAAGGCCATGGCGAGACCTTTTTCGGGATGGGTAGCAATCAGCGTACTCACAACAGCAGTCATAACTACTGTCATTGGACCGGTAGGCTCAGAAATAAGAGTAGAAGTACCACCAAAGAGAGAGGCAAATAAACCGATTAGAATTGCGCCATAAAGACCCGCTTCTGCACCCGCACCTGACGCCACACCGAAGGTTAAAGCAAGGGGTAACGAGACAACCGCAGCTGTCAAACCACCTAACATATCGCCGCGAAGGTTCTTCTTACTCAGCGTATTCAGCGCAAGCATCTAACTTTTCTCTTTGTGTACAGGAATCCAGGCTGTAATTTTACTAGTCGAGCGCAAGCGAGCAAGGTTTATCTGATCCAACTCGACTAAATATTCC
The DNA here is from genome assembly GCF_047778075.1 of Neptuniibacter sp. QD57_21. Lineage (GTDB taxonomy): Bacteria > Pseudomonadota > Gammaproteobacteria > Pseudomonadales > Balneatricaceae > Neptuniibacter. The sequence continues at coordinate 3,307,354 of NZ_CP180549.1, forward strand.
TCATAAAAACCTTTCTACGATAAAACTAGGAGTAGTCTTGGATTTTATTCAGCTTAGTTGAATAAAATCCGCACAAAAATAAGCCACTCCTAATTAATCAAAGACTATTACTTGCCAGTTTTCACGTGGGTTAAGTAGAGAGGCAAACCTACCAACAAGAAGCCACCAACCAAGTTACCCAACACCGTAGGAATTTCATTCCACACTAAGTAATCCACCAACGTGAAGTCGCCACCCATAATCATCGCAAATGGGAACAGGAACATATTCACAACGGAGTGTTCAAACGCCATGTAGAAGAACAGCATGATCGGCATCCACATTGCGGCCATTTTACTGCTGGCAGATGTTGAGATCAGCGCACCAACCACACCCATGGAAACCATCCAGTTACACAACATGCCGCGGATAAAAATAGTAATCCATCCCCAAATCCCTTGTTCTTGATAGCCAAGGGTACGAGACTCACCAATCCAACTGACTTTCTCCGCAATTGCGCCACCATCAGTTTGATAACCATAAGTCAGAATAAAGGAAGCAAAAAAAGCGACGATAGCGGCGCCAGAAAGGTTACCCAAAAAGACTAACCACCAGTTACGTAATAACTTCTTAATAGTGCAGCCTGGGCGTTTATCAATCACAGCAAGAGGTACTAAGGTAAATGCTCCGGTGAGAAGATCAAATTTCATCAGGTTTAGCATGATAAAACCGACGGGAAACAGAATTGCACCAATCAATAAATTCCCTGTGTTGGTAATCACCGCAATGGCAAAGAATGCAGCCAAGGACAAAATAGCACCAGCCATCAATGAACGGATATAAGTATCCCTGGTGGTCATAAAGATCTTTTGTTCGCCTGCATCGACCATTTTGGTAACAAATTCACGCGGCTCCAAATACGCCATAAACGCCTTCCCTTAAAAAATTACTTAACATGTAAATCAAGCTAAAAATGGAAGGCAATCTTACCAAAACTAAAGTCTAATGAGTCCCCCTCTATGCACCAAGTGACTAAATACCAGTACCAAATACCCATAGCTCAACTCGGATCTCTAAAACCCCTTTTAAAACCAAGGCTTTTGCAACCATATCAACTGAGAAAATGAGCCGATTTCAACTCGACTAAACTGTTCATTATCTGGCCGCTTAAGTATAATGCGCGGTCCTTTATGCACCCGGCCATATTTTCCTGCCGGGCTTTGATACACGCAAAATACAGGTGAACAATGGCGAAGAAGCTATTTATTAAAACCCACGGCTGTCAGATGAACGAGTACGACTCTGCACGTATGGCGGATCTGTTGGGGGAAAGTCATGATCTTGAGCTAACTGAGGACGCTGATGAAGCGGACGTTCTGCTCCTGAACACCTGTTCGATTCGTGAAAAAGCTCAGGAAAAAGTATTCCACCAGCTAGGCCGCTGGCGCAAACTGAAAGCGAAGAATCCAGATATCAAAATTGGTATCGGTGGCTGCGTAGCTAGTCAGGAAGGCGACAATATTCTAAAACGTGCACCTTACGTTGATATGATCTTTGGCCCGCAAACATTACACCGTTTGCCCGAGATGATTACTGAAACCGGTAACGGCGGTGTAGGCATTGTCGATGTCTCTTTCCCTGAAATCGAGAAGTTCGATCACCTTCCAGCCCCTAAAGTAGAAGGCGCTGAAGCCTTTGTTTCTGTGATGGAAGGCTGCTCTAAGTACTGCACTTTCTGCGTTGTACCTTATACACGTGGTGAAGAAGTAAGCCGCCCTCTAGACGATGTTATTACTGAATGTGTTGAGCTTGCTGAGCAAGGCGTGCGTGAAGTTAACCTACTCGGTCAAAACGTGAACGCTTACCGTGGTGATACGCATGATGGCGATACTGCCGATCTAGCAGAATTGATCCGTTGTGTAGCAGAGGTTGATGGTATTGATCGTATTCGTTTCACTACCAGCCACCCGGTAGAGTTCACTGACAGCTTGATCGAAGCCTATGAAGATGTGCCTGAGTTAGTGAGCTTCCTTCACTTACCGGTACAAAGCGGCTCTGACAAAATCCTAATGGCCATGAAACGTGGTCACACTGCGCTTGAGTACAAATCAAAGATCCGTCGTATCCGTAAAGCACGCCCAGATATCGAGATCTCTTCTGACTTTATCATCGGTTTCCCGAATGAAACTGACGCTGATTTCGAAGCGACAATGAAGCTAATCGAAGATATCGGCTTTGATAACAGCTATAGCTTTATCTACAGCCGTCGTCCGGGCACACCGGCATCTGATCTGCCTGACAATATCGACGAAGAAACTAAGAAAGCGCGTCTACAAATTCTGCAAAGCCGCATTATTCAAAATGCTCAGCAGATCAGCCGTCGCATGGTGGGTACCACTCAGCGTATTTTGGTTAACGGTTATTCTAAGAAAGATCCGGGCTTACTTTCAGGTCGTACTGAAAACAACCGTGTTGTGAACTTCCGTTGCGATAACCCAGATCTAATCGGCCACTTTGCCGATGTGAATATTGCTCAAGCTTATGCCAACTCTTTAGTAGGTGAGCTAATCTGTTCAGAACTGGACGACAATTTTTCCTTGAAGGCGGGCTAAGCTGTTGAGCACTGCACAATCGATCAAAATCACACTAGAACCTGAAAATGCTGAGTTCCTAGCAAACCTTGGTGGCCCGTTCAACGAGCACTTCAAACTGGTTGAGAAACGTTTAGGCATTGAGATTCGTAACCACGGTAATCACTTCCAACTACTGGGTGATATCGAAAACATCACCTTCGTTTCCGAAATGCTTGAAGCACTTTATAACGATGCTAAGCAGGACAAACGTATCTCACCCGATCAGATCCATCTTCTAATTCAAGAAAGCGGTCTGGAACAGCGTAATAGCAATCAACAGATTAAAGATACGGATATCAGTATCCGTACGAAAAAAGCGTTGATCCGCCCTCGCGGTGAAAACCAGCAAGGCTATGTACGCTCAATCCTTCAACACGATATCAATTTTGGTATTGGCCCGGCGGGCACAGGTAAAACCTACCTTGCGGTTGCCTGCGCAGTTGATGCCTTAGAACGTGAAGAAGTAGATCGCATCTTATTGGTTCGTCCTGCTGTTGAAGCCGGTGAAAAGCTAGGCTTTCTGCCAGGTGATCTAAGCCAAAAAGTTGATCCATATCTGCGTCCTCTCTATGACGCGCTGTATGAGATGCTAGGATTTGAACGTGTAGGCAAATTGATTGAGCGTAACGTGATCGAAGTTGCGCCTCTGGCCTATATGCGTGGCCGTACCCTGAATAACTCATTCGTTATTCTGGATGAAAGCCAGAACACGACGCGCGAACAGATGAAGATGTTCCTGACACGTATCGGTTTTGGTTCTACTGCAGTTATTACCGGTGATATCACTCAGGTCGATCTACCTAAAGGCACGCGCTCGGGTTTGATCCACGCGATGCAAGTGCTAGACGATGTAAAAGATATCGGCTTTACTCACTTCACCGCTAAAGACGTCGTGCGACATCCACTGGTTCAGCACATCGTCCGTGCTTATGACCGTTTTGAGAAAAAAGAAGGCAAGCAGGATTCTCATAAATGAGTTTTGAATGCGAAGTTCAGTACGAGATTGAAGGCAATCTACCGACAGAAGATCAGTTTCAGCAATGGATATCCGCTGCGCTGACCGGCCAGGTTGATGAAGGTGAAGTGTGCATCCGCATAGTAACACCGGAAGAGAGCCAAACCCTCAACCGCACTTATCGCGATAAAGATAAACCAACGAACGTTCTCTCCTTCCCATTTGAGGTGCCTGAAGGCGTTCCTCTGCACCTACTAGGTGATCTTGTTATCTGTGCCGATGTGGTTGCTAAAGAAGCAAAGGAGCAAAAAAAGCCTTTGTTTGACCATTGGACCCACATGGTTGTGCATGGCTGCTTGCATCTAATCGGTTTCGATCATATAAATGATGAAGAAGCTGAAGAGATGGAAAATCTCGAACGTAAAATTCTCGCCAGTATGGATATAAAAGACCCATACTTGGAAAGTAACTAAATATCAGGACACTCAACACACCATGAGCGAAGATCGATCGGGACAGCCGAAAGGCTGGTTAGAAAAGCTTTCCCAAGCGTTTAATGACGAACCTCGCAGCCGCGAGGATCTGTTAACCGATTTGCGTCAAGCGACCGACGAAAATCTGCTAGATAACGAAGCACTGACCATTATGGAAGGTGCCATGCAAGTATCAGACATGCAGGTTCGTGATGTAATGATCCCTCGCTCACAAATGGTAGTTGTGGAAGCGGATCAAACGCCTAAAGAGTTCCTACCAGTTATTATTTCCAGCGCGCATTCTCGCTTCCCAGTGATCGGAGAAACGCCAGATGAAATCCTTGGTGTTCTACTCGCAAAAGACCTTCTTCCACTAATTCTAGAAGGCAACCTCGACCAATTCGATCTTAAAAGCAAGCTGCGCACTGCGACTTTCATCCCTGAATCTAAACGCTTGAATATTCTCCTAAAAGAGTTCCGTGTTACGCGTAACCACATGGCGATTGTGATGGATGAGTACGGTGGCGTATCTGGTCTAATCACCATCGAGGATGTATTAGAACAGATCGTGGGCGAAATCGAAGATGAGCATGATAGCGAAGAAGATGATGGCAACATCAAACCATTCGATAAGAATGCCTTTATTGTTAAAGCCCTTACGCCAGTTGACGACTTCAACGAGTATTTCGACACAACTTTCTCTGAAGAAGAGTTCGATACTATCGGCGGTATCGTTACACAAAAATTTGGTCGTATGCCGAAAAAAGATGAAAGTGTAGAAATCGAAAACTTCCAGTTTAAAATTTTGTCTGCTGATACCCGTCGAATCCGCCTACTACAGGTAAGCCGTAACGGATAATCCCTATGCCTCTGCAACTGCTACTCGTTTTGCTTGCAGGGGCATTAATTGCCCCCTCCTTAGCACCATTTGATACACCCTATTTAGCCTTACTGCCTCCGGCCATTTTGTATCTATGCAGCCGGAACCGATCAATAAAGCAAAGCAGTTGGCTTGGCTATTTTTTTGGTCTAGGTTTCTTTGGAACCGGTGCATCTTGGGTGTTTGTGAGCATTCATGAGCACAGTCATACACCCTTACCCATCGCCCTCACTTTAACCGCACTTTTCGTGGCAGGCCTAGCCCTTCTCTTTGCACTACAACAGTGCGCTTGGAAAAAGCTATTCTCTGCCCGCTTCCAATCTCTGAGTTTTATTGGCTGCTGGGTACTATTTGAGTGGCTACGTAGCTGGTTATTTACCGGCTTCCCTTGGCTGTATTTAGGTAACGCATCTTTAGATACCCCATTCCAGAATCTTTTACCTATAGGCGGCGTATGGCTAGCAAGTTTTGCCATGCTGGCAACAGCAATTGCTGCAGCCGAATTTATTCGCAGTCGCAATCTGAGACCCTTGTTATTGCTGCCACTGCCATTGATAGCAAGCATACTCTCTTTCAATCCATGGACAGCTGCAACGGATAAGGCTCTCAAAGTCGCGATCGTTCAACCTAATATCCCACAGCAAATTAAATGGAACCCGGAATATCGCCCTGAGATCTTTGCTAAATATATCAAGCTATCTCAGCCTCATATCGACACTGAATTAATGCTATGGCCAGAAACAGCTATTCCAGCTCTGTTCCAGCATGCAGCAACACCTTTGGCTGAATTGCTGAGCGATTTAGACAGCAACGGCACCTCATTGATCAGCGGTTTACCCAGTACCACAAGAGACAATGATCATCCTAAAGGTTATCGCGTGCATAATAGTTTAGCGATTCTTACCACAGACAGCGGCATCTATCACAAACAGAGACTCGTTCCCTTTGGTGAATATGTACCTATGGAAACGCAGATCAGAGGGTTACTCGACTTCTTCAATCTGCCAATGTCGAGTTTTTCTCTTCCACAAGGGGAACAACCACTGCTAACAGTCGCCAACCACAAGATTAGCGCCGCTATCTGCTACGAAATTGCCTACCCAGAACTAGTCAGAAAGAACTCGTTAAACGCCGATATATTGCTTACTGTGTCTAACGATACTTGGTTTGGCGCGTCCATCGCACCGGCTCAACATATGCAGATTGCACGAGTAAGAGCGGTAGAAAATGGTCGCTGGCTGATACGAGGAACCAACAACGGCCTTACCGGTATTATCGATCCTCAAGGGCAGATCGTAAAACAACTTCCACAGTTCCAGGCAGGCGTCTTACGAACACAAGTTTTTAGCATGCAAGGTATGACGCCTTTTCAGGAGTTTGGATCACTACCGATCCTAGTCTTAGCAGGACTGTTTACTCTGTTCGGGCTAGGGCGTCATCAGCTAGCCCTGCGAGACAATCCCTACCCCGATTTCAGTTAAAACTATCCATTATGGCCAAGGTTGAGAAACACGCTTAAAGAACGTTTTGCCACAGGCCTGACAAGGCTCAAGTTTTTCTGTTTTCTTTAAAACAAACTGAGTTGAACAACTTAAACACTGCAACGTCCCTACTGTAGCCAACTCACCAGCAATGTACTGATCCTCATCATGGTCTAAACGCTCTCGTAACATCTCTTGCCCGATACGGGTTTGATCTGCTATCAACTTGAGCTGCTCAGCAAACGTATGCTCTAACGCATTCAAATCAAATTTCAGCCATGCAGCAATCCCCGCACCTGTTTCATGGGCATAGTAGCCCAATGTTTTAAGATCTCGAGCTAAGTAAGCCTTAAGCAGATCCATCTCATCCCGAGTCATATCCTCTGCCGCTAATTCTAATTCCACAGCATCATGGATCTTCTCCTGCAATAGATCCCAAGACTTAGCTTCCGACGTTTTCAGATCCTTTGTTAGCCGCAGAAGCACTCTGTCATAGTCAGCTGAAGCCAGTTTCGTTTTCTTATCGCTATCCGCGCCCATAAAACCACCTCGTTTTTAGCAGAAATGCTGTTTGCCCTCTTGTATATATTGTATGCTATGCCCCAATTAGCAAACTTTTATTAACCGGCGTCAATTGGATGCCGGTTTTTCATCATAGGCATAACGATTCACGAACATGAACGAACAATATCGCCCTCAGAAGATTGAACAAGCCATCCAGAAACACTGGCAAGATAACGACAGCTTCAAATGTGAAGAAGATCTGCAGAAAGAAAAATTCTACTGCCTGTCTATGTTCCCTTACCCAAGTGGACGTCTCCACATGGGCCATGTTCGTAACTACACCATTGGTGATGTAGTTTCCCGTTACCAGCGCATGCAGGGTAAAAACGTACTTCAACCAATGGGTTGGGACGCTTTCGGTCTTCCTGCAGAAAACGCAGCGATGAAAAACAACGTTGCGCCAGCAAAATGGACCTATGAAAACATCGATTACATGCGTAACCAGCTACAGCAGATGGGCTTTGGTTACGACTGGAACCGTGAACTAGCAACGTGCCACCCAGAGTACTACCGTTGGGAGCAATGGTTCTTCACTAAATTGATGGACAAAGGCTTAGTTTACAAGAAAGAAGCTGAAGTAAACTGGGATCCTGTTGACCAAACAGTCCTTGCCAACGAGCAGGTGATCGATGGTCGCGGCTGGCGCTCAGGTGCGTTAGTTGAGCGTAAGAAGATCCCTCAGTGGTTCCTTAAAATCACAGATTACGCAGACCAGCTGCTGGAAGATCTAGACAAACTAGATCAATGGCCAGAGCAGGTTCGTACAATGCAGAAGAACTGGATCGGCCGCTCTGAAGGCGTTGAGCTAATGTTCGACGTTGACGGTTACGGTGAGCTAGAAGTCTTCACAACACGTCCTGACACACTAATGGGTGTGACTTACGTTGCCGTTGCAGCTCAACACCCACTGGCACTTAAAGCTGCGGCAAATAATCCAGAACTTGCGGCATTTGTTGAAGAGTGCAAAAACGTAAAAGTTGCCGAAGCAGACATGGCAACAATGGAAAAGAAAGGCATGGCGCTTGGCATCACTGCCACTCACCCACTAACAGGTGAAGAAGTACCTGTTTGGACTGCTAACTTTGTATTGATGGATTACGGTTCTGGCGCAGTTATGTCTGTACCGGGCCACGATCAGCGCGATTGGGAATTTGCGACCACGTACGGTTTGGATATCAAACAAGTTATCCGCCCACTAGACGATGCAGACGTTGATCTAAGCGTAGAAGCGTACACAGAAAAAGGCGCTTTGGTTAACTCTGGCGCTTACGACGATCTTGAATTCGACGTTGCCTTTAAAGCAATCGCATCCGACCTAGAAGCGAAAGGCAAAGGTAAAGTTACGGTTAACTTCCGTCTACGTGACTGGGGTGTATCTCGTCAGCGTTACTGGGGTGCTCCAATCCCTGTCATCAACTGCAAGAGCTGTGGTGCAGTGCCTGTTCCAGAAGATCAGCTTCCAGTTGTACTACCTACAGAAGTTGAGTTTGATGGTAGCGGCTCTCCAATCAAAAAGATGGAAAGCTTCATCAACACAACCTGCCCTAAATGCGGTGGTGCTGCTGAACGTGAAACCGATACATTCGATACTTTCATGGAATCTTCTTGGTACTACGCGCGTTATGCTTCTCGTAGCAGCGAAAATGCCATGCTTGAGCCTGAAAAAGCGAACTACTGGCTTCCAGTAGATCAGTATATCGGTGGTATTGAACACGCGATTCTTCATCTACTTTACTCACGCTTCTTCCACAAGTTGATGCGTGATGAAGGTTTGGTTGATAGTGATGAGCCATTCAAACGCCTACTTTGCCAAGGCATGGTATTGGCTGACAGCTTCTTCCATGAAGATGAGAACGGTGGTCAGGTTTGGGTATCTCCATCAGATGTTGATATCAAAACTGATGAGAAAGGCCGCGTAGTTAGCGCAGCTCATCGCTCTACTGGTCAGGCGCTTCAGCATGACGGTATGTCTAAGATGTCTAAGTCCAAGAACAACGGCATCGACCCACAAGTAATGATCGATAAGTACGGCGCGGATACAGTTCGTCTATTTATGATGTTCGCTGCACCACCAGAACAATCTCTAGAGTGGTCTGATACAGGTGTTGAAGGTGCGCACCGTTTCCTTAAACGTCTATGGAAACAAGTTCACGATCATCTAAAAGTGGGTGGTTCTACTACTGCTATCGACAAAAACAGCCTAACTGACGTTCAGAAAGAGCTGCGTCTAAAGGTTCACTCCACGATTCAGAAAGTATCTGACGATATGGAACGCCGCCAGACATTCAACACAGCAATCGCAGCTGTAATGGAACTGTCGAATACAATCGCTAAGTTTGTTGATATCAGCGAACAAGGCCGTGCGGTAATGCAAGAAGCACTAGAAGCAGCAGTATTGCTACTAGGCCCAATCGTTCCGCATATAAGCCACCAGCTTTGGATTGAACTAGGTAATGAAGGCGATGCTCTAACTGCGGCTTGGCCACAGGTTGACGAGAGCGCACTAGTTCAAGACACCATTCAACTGGTTGTTCAGGTTAACGGCAAAGTACGTGCGAAGATCAATGTTGCTGCAGATGCAGATGAAGATGTTGTCCTTCACACAGCGCTAGCTGACGAAAATGTTCAAAAGCACATGGCAGATAAGACAATCCGTAAGAAGATTGTTGTACCTGGCCGCCTAGTGAATATCGTAGTTGGTTAATAAGCGCAGATTAAGGAGCAGATCATGATCAAACAATGGCAATCATTGACTGGAAAAATCATTCTGTTGCTAACTCTGTGTGGATTCATGAGCGCATGCGGCTTTCAGCTGCGTGGCGCTCAAGAAGTTTCTGCAGACAAGCAGCAAGTAACGATTATCTCCGGTAATGCTAACTCTGAACTGCTCAAATCCTTACGCCAAAATATGAAATTTAATGGTGTTAGGGAGATAGCAGGTGCTCCTTACCAGATCCAGCTTCGCCAGTTCCGATATAAACGCCGCGCCGCGACAATCAGTAGCAGTGCTGATGTTGATGAGTATGAGCTATCGGTAGAAGTTGTTATGTTAGTCGCTGACCAACAAGGCAACCCTATAACCTCAGACATTAAACTTCAGCGCGATCGTACATATACCTACAACAAAAATGCTGCAGCAGCGAGTTCTGAACAAGAAGAGTTATTACGCCGCGAGTTATATAACTCCGTTGCACAATCAATTCTTCGCCGCTATCTATCCAGTAACAGCGCCCAATAAGCCTGCATGAAACTGCGTCCAGAGCAACTTAGCGGTCATCTGAAAAAAGGTCTATCACCGGTTTATCTAATTACCGGTGATGAGCCCCTACTCTCAGAAGAGAGTAGCGACCTTCTTCGTCAACACCTGCAACAACAAGGCTTTAGCGAACGTGAAGTGCTTCATGTCGATGGTAGCTTCAGCTGGGAATACTTGCTCGAATGCGCCAACGCACTTTCTCTGTTTGCAGAAAAGAAGATTATCGAGCTACGCCTTGGTAGCAGTAAGCTAAATAAAAAATCCAGCGAGATCCTGCGCGAATACCTCAATAATCCTGCACCGGATAACATCTTGTTTATTATTGCCGATAAACTCGATGGCGCCGCTAAAAAGAGCGCTTGGTTTAAAGCGATCGATAGCACGGGGGTAATAGTTGAAGTATGGCCCGTAGAAGCTGAGCAACTACCCAACTGGATTCGTCAGCGCGCAGCACAGATCGAGCTAAAATTAGATGATGAAGCGATTCAGCTGCTTTGTGATCGCATTGAAGGCAACCTATTGGCAGCCAAGCAAGAACTGAGCAAACTCAGCCTACTGTTCCCTAGCCAAGTTGTTACCGCCGACGATGTCATCAACGCCGTATCTGATAGCTCCCGCTATGATATCTACGGCCTTTCAGACGCAGCCCTACAAGGCCAAGCCTCTCGTTGCTGCAAGATTCTGCAAGTTTTACGACAAGATGGTACTGAGCCTCCAGTCGTGCTTTGGGCCCTATCCAAAGAGCTTCGCTCCCTAGCAGCGATCCAACAAGCACAAAACAATGGCCAATCCTTCGATGCAGTATGCCAACGGGAACGCATCTGGGGTAAACGCAAGCCCTTAGCGCGCAAAGCCTCACAACGTATTAGCGGTGTTCAGATCAACCAAGCTCTGCAGCAATGCGCCGAAGTAGATAAAATCGTTAAGGGCATGGCTGTTGGCGACGCTTGGCTATTGCTGACTTCCATTTCGCTAACCCTTGCTGGGCAAGCACTCGCACTTCCTAATTAAGCACTCAAGAACTGCTAGTTTCACCACGCCTCATCAGCTATGATGCGGTTATATATCAATGAGATAGATAGCCATGCGTCCACTCGCCTTAAGTCTATTATGCACAACAGCACTTTTACTAAGCGGCTGCGATAGGGAGATTCCGCCGGAGCGAATGAAATCTGGAGAGGATCTATATGGTTACTACTGCAAAGAGTGCCATACCAAGCATGGCCCCGGCGCATATATGGAAAAGTTTGCCGGAAAGGAACCGATGGAAGCGTATAAGATTATTTTGATGATCAAATACGGCTACAACAAAGAAAAACACAGCATGCCGGTTTTTGATCAGCTTTCAGAAAAACAAGCAGATGCTGTAGCTCAATATGTAGTTAAACTTCAGCATTCACATATGACAGCTAAGTAAGCGCCCCCTTTAACTTATTACTGAGTGGGATGTAGATAATCCCCATATTGTTCAAAAATCTTTGCCAAATCAGCCTCATAATCGCCGCTGGTTTCGAAGCTACCTAGCACCCCCGCCTTCTTCTGCTTGTAATCGATAAAGCCCAAGGCAATCGGCACACCTGCCCCATGAGCAATATAGTAGAAACCGGATTTCCATTTATCCACTTTAGAGCGCGTGCCTTCGGGGGACATCATAATCCGCAGTTCGGCATGTTGATCAAATTGTTGCACCGTTGCTTCAACCATATTGTTCGACTTGCTTCGATCAACCGGAATTCCTCCCATCCAGCGCATCAAACCGCCAAAAGGAAATTTAAAGATACTGTCCTTTCCCACCCAATAGAGCGGTACATCCAGCGAGAAAGCTACCATCAAACTAAACGGCATATCCCAGTTAGTAGTATGGGGGGCACCAATCACAACACACTGCTTTAACTCTTTGGGGATATTACCCACAACCTTCCAGCCCAACAGTTTCAGAACAGTTCGAGAGAACCAGCGCAAACAAGGCTGAACCACAGGGGTGGAAAACATCGTTTTATGTAACATTACATCCCCGATAAAGGCGTTTAATTTGACTCAACAGCTATTATTTTAGCCTGACCATCTGAAGTTAGCGTCAGGTTTAACTTTACTTGGTGCCAACCTTGCGAAATTTTCACATCCTTAGCACTGATAGTCTCATACCACTGCTGATCACCAATCTGCCAATCGATCTGCGCAGTCTCTCCACGTAAAGGTCGCGCTTTAAATCGAAACGCGCAAAAACCATTTGGAGCAACCTGCTGACAAACAATTTTACTCCTTGTGGATAAAACTTCGATCCGAACACTGGTCAAAGTCTGATTGGATAGATTTGTAACAGTGATTTGATCAAGTTCGGCAGGCGTGTTTGTTGGCTGAACATATGGAGTACAGCCGGATAGCACTAAGAAGACAAGTGGAGCTAGAAATTTGATCATAAGGGCAGTATAACGAGTTGCCGCTAAGGAGTTAATGCCCTAATTTAAGCCTTAAAAGTTACGACAACTCATTCGAAAAGCCTACCCGATATATTGGTGCAGAACTTCAGTTTCCAACTTAATATTGTCGTGCAGCGGACAACGTACGCAAACTCTATCTAAGAATAATTGTTTCTCGGTTTCGCTGAGATCTGCATCGATCTGTGCTTGAACGCTAATCGCCTGAAAGCCAACACGATCTTCAGTTTCTTTGCCCATAAGTCCCATTGGATTCAGATCACCATCGACTTGGATCTGCATACTACGTAGTTCGATCTTTTCCTGATTCGCAGCAATTCGTGCGATTGAGCCGATACAACCCGCTAAAGAGAACAGGAAGTACTCAAGTGGTGTAGGGCCTTCATTGGTGCCACCGCTCGCCTGCGGTTGATCGATCGTTACTTTGTGGTCACGGATATCCGCGTGGATAGCCCAACCCGCATTCATAGTGGCAGTCACAGAGATGGTTTTAGTACTCATAATTAACCTTAGTTTTAATCTTTACTGCCTTAGGCAGAATTAATATTAGATAGCTCTAATATAGAGATTTTTAAGTTATAAGGATAAGAACAAATAGCTATAAGAGCAGCGGACCTAAGAACCAATATCAGCTATAACTACCAAAACCTAATCTAGATTCCTGCCTTCGCTGGGATGACCTTAGGCCACTAGCAATAAAAAAGGCCGTTCTAAAAACGGCCTTTGTGGATAACTTAACGTTAAAGGAGGGATATTAACCTACCTTTTCACCCTTCGCTTGTAGATCGGCATGGTAAGAGGAACGAACCAAAGGACCACACGCAGCATGTTTGAAACCAAGTTCTTTTGCAATGCGGCTAAACTCATCAAACTCTTCAGGCGTCACAAAGCGCTCTACCTTAAGGTGTGAACGGCTTGGTTGTAGATATTGACCGATTGTTAACATATCCACATCATGAGCACGTAGGTCTTTCATTACCTCAATGATCTCTTCATTGGTTTCACCAATGCCTACCATCAAGCCAGACTTGGTACGTACATCTGGGTTCTTCGCTTTGTATTTTTTCAACAAGCGTAGAGACCACTCATAATCAGAACCTGGACGTACCGCTTTATATAGGCGGGGTACAGTTTCCATATTGTGGTTAAAAACATCTGGCGGTGTTTCAGTAAGGATATCGATCGCGATATCCATACGACCACGGAAGTCAGGTACTAGGATCTCCATCTCGATAGATGGAATACGCTGACGCGTTTCACTAACGCAATTAGCAAAGTGCTGAGCGCCACCATCGCGAAGATCATCACGGTCAACTGAAGTTACTACGACATAGCGCAACTCCATATCCGCGATCGCTTCTGCCATCTCTCTAGGCTCATTCTCGTCTAGAGCATTTGGACGGCCGTGAGCTACGTCACAGAATGGACAACGACGGGTGCAGATATCACCCATAATCATAAAAGTAGCTGTACCATGGCTAAAGCATTCGCCTAAGTTCGGGCAGCTTGCCTCTTCACAAACAGACGCGAGCTTATGCTTACGCAGCTTCTGCTTGATACTGTCCACTTTTGCACTTGATCCCATCCGCACACGCAGCCAATCAGGCTTACGCGGCATATCTTCTTTCTCCGTTGGAATTACCTTAATAGGAATTCGATCAACTTTATCGGCGCCACGCAATTTAACGCCCTGCTCTACCCGCTTCTTCTTTACTTCGTTATTGTTATCTAATGACATCTAGGCTTAATCCAGAGTAGTTTGTCGAGTGACTTCTTTATACCCTAGCTTGGTAATAAGGATATCTAGAAGACGCTGCGTTGCCTCAACCTGATCAAGGTCAGAAGTTAACGCGTCAAGTTGTGTCATCGCCATACCGGCATAGCCACATGGGTTGATTCTTAAAAAGGGTTCTAAATCCATAGCAAGGTTAAGTGCCAAACCATGGAAAGAGCAACCTCGGCGAACCCTAAGGCCTAAGGATGCAATTTTACTATTATCCACATAAACGCCGGGTGCATCCGGTTTAGCATAAGCGTCTATGCCATAGGACTGGACTGTTTCAACCACAGATTCTTCCATAATTGAAACCAGTTCACGCACACCTAATTTCTTACGTTTTAAATTCAGCAGCAGGTAGATAATTGCCTGTCCAGGGCCGTGGTAAGTGACTTGACCACCCCGATCCACCTGAACAACCGGAATATCACCCGTACCTAACAGGTGCTCCTCTTTACCTGCTTGCCCCTGTGTAAACACCGGCTCATGTTGCAGCGACCAAATTTCATCCACGACCGAGTCATCACGCTCATTAGTGAAATCTTGCATCCGCTGCCATGTTGGTTCGTAAGGCTGTAAACCTAAATCCCTGACAATTAGCTGATCAGGGCTCATCAGATCACCATTTTTACGCGATCAGACGCGATTAACGCTTCGTGCAGAGCTTTAAGCTGCTCGACACTTTGAGCTGTTATTTTAAAACGCACGGATTGGAATGTGCCTTTACGGCTATCCTGCAAAGTTACCTGAGAGATATCCAGATCCGGAACATGAATCTGCACAATTTCGATAACGTGACCGCGAAAATCTGCACTATTTACCCCAACGACTTTAATTGGATAGTCAGGACATGGAAATTCGATCTTTGGCGGTTCTTGCTGCTTGTCTGTCATAAACTCTGTCTAATTCTCTGTTGGCTTACCGGTCATCAACTGCCGTTGATACTCAGAAAACTTCTCAAAAATCTTCCGCCAAACCGGACCTTTCTGGCCATCACCAATCTGATGACCATCAACTTCAATTATAGGCACTATACCTCGGGTGGAACTGGACACCCAAACCTCATCCGCAGCCAGTAACTTATCATAATCAATATCAATCTCTTGATATTGAATCGCATACTGGTCTGACAATTCAAGAATAAGCTCTCGGGTAATGCCACCTAATATCTCTGAACTACGTTTAGGGGTGTAGATAACTCCGCGCTTCACCAAAAACAGGTTACAGGCTGAGCCCTCTGTTAATCTTTCATCACGGGAGAACAGCGCCTCATCCACCCCTTCATCTTTGGCTTGCTGTAACACCAATATATTAGGTAGCAAGCAAGTGGATTTAATATCGCAGCGATGCCAACGTAGATCTTCTGTGACAATCGCTTTTAAAGGCACCACATCATCGCAGCCCGCTTGCCAGATATCTTTGATAGGCGAACAACAAGCAAAGATAGTTGGTTCTAAACTATCATCGTAC
This sequence comes from Neptuniibacter sp. QD57_21, assembly GCF_047778075.1. Lineage (GTDB taxonomy): Bacteria > Pseudomonadota > Gammaproteobacteria > Pseudomonadales > Balneatricaceae > Neptuniibacter. Next base: position 3,323,260 of record NZ_CP180549.1, read on the forward strand.
GCGTGGCTACGCTTACCAGCACTACCTCGTGTAACCTGAAGATATACCGACAAATTGCCCCCACCATTCAACTCAACCAGTTGGTTCATGATGGCAATCCAATCGCAGTTACTTTTGATTCGAACCGCGCGCAAACTATGCTCTAAACGATCAACATGCTCCTGCAGGCGAAACCCTATCCCTTGATAGTATGGAATCACCTCATAAACACTGTCCCCAAACAGAAAGCCACGGTCAAAAACCGAAATTTTCGCTTCCTCTTGAGGGATGAATTCGCCATTCAGATAGACTGTATTCATATCACCTAAACACAAATGCCCACATCTACGTTTATAGATGTGGGCATCCGTGCAGTTTTAAAGGGCAACGCTAAATGCGTTTAGCCAATTAAGCTGGTAAAGAAAAGTAGGATGGCATGCCAAATACGCTTTAACAAACCGGCTTCTGGAACAGCTTCCATCGCTACCAATGGCACCTCAGCGACCAACGCACCATCAAGTGTTACACGAACTTTGCCTAGCTCTTGTCCTTTTTCAATTGGCGCTGAAATAACCTTGTCTACATCCATTGTAGCTTGCAGTTTATCTGCCTGCCCACGCGGGATGGTTACTGTAAGTGAATCTTCAATGCCCATACGCAGTTGATCAGATACGCCCGACCACACTTTCGCTGTATTCAGTACGACATTGCTCTCGTATAGCTTGTGCGTGCGGTAGTAACGGAAAGCGTAGGACAATAGCTTCTGAGTTTCACGTGCACGAGCTTCTTCATCACTGGTACCTAAAACAACAGAGATGAGTCGCATACCATCACGCTTCGCTGAAGCCACTAGACAATAACCTGCTTCATCGGTGTAACCTGTCTTCATACCATCAACAGTTTTATCACGCCAAAGTAGCTTGTTACGGTTTGGTTGGCGGATTTTGTTGTAAGTGAAATACTTTTCAGAGTAGATGCTGTAGAGCTCAGGAAAATCATTAATGATTGCTCGAGCAAGCGTTGCTAGATCCGCAGCAGATGACTTATGGCCCTCAGCAGGCAAACCTGTCGCATTCAGGAAATTCGTATTTTGCATACCAAGTAGGTCCGCATGCTGATTCATCAGATCCGCAAAGGCCGGCTCACTACCCGCAATATGCTCAGCTACTGCAACAGATGCATCGTTACCAGACTGAATAATGATCCCTTTCATCAAGTCGCCTAGACGTACTTGGGTTCCTTCGCGAATAAACATACGCGAACCTTGAGTCCGCCATGCTTTTTCACTGATAAGTACAAGATCATCTACACCTACATTTCCTTTACTTAATTCATACTCAAGGATGTAGGCCGTCATCATTTTGGTCAGGCTCGCTGGCGCAAACGCCTTTTCAGCATTCTTAGACGCAATAACCTTTCCTGTATCGGCATCAACGACAAGATACGCAGTCGCTGCGATTTGAGGTTCTGCTGGTATTAGACGCGCCACAGCATGCACTTGGAATGCAAACAGTGTCAAAAATAGTACAGAAAAGTACTTAAAAGCCTTATTAAACATTGTTTTCCAGAATTTATTTTGGGAAATGAAGACCCGCCAGATCATCATTTCCTTAGGTTTTAAAAAGTCCACTTAAACGCCGTGGATAACTCTACTCAAGCGCTTAAGGGAAGTCCACCAGCCGAGGGTTCTTATGTCCCATCTGCTCAACTTTTTGGGTTAAATCCGTTAGCGAAGTATCCGACTTCAACGGCCCAATTTGTACACGATACAAAGTACGGTTATTAGTCGTCGTAGGACGAATCAATACCGCAAGTTCAGGCAACAATGGACGTAACTGGCTTTCCACATACTCAGCCGAATCTCGATTAGAGTAAGCACCCACTTGCAGGTAACGCCCAGCAATATTTGCAGCAGGCTCTGGAGTAGCTGCAACAACCGCTCCAGACCTTTGCCATGCTCTTGGGTCAATCGCTTCTAATCGAACATTACCGGTACCATATTTGAGGATATCTAGCTTAGATGCAGCAGCATAAGACAGATCGATAATGCGGTTGCCGTGGAAAGGGCCACGATCATTCACCCTTACAATAACCTGACGATTATTCGCCAGGTTCGTTACTTTCAAATAAGTCGGGATCGGCAATGATTTATGGGCCGCTGACATCTTATACATATCATAAATTTCACCATTAGAAGTTTTATGACCATGAAACTTCTTGCCGTACCAAGATGCCGTACCCGTCTCGTTATATCCTAACGAGCTATTCATTACCCAATACTGTTTTCCAAATACTGTATAAGGGCTTTTATTACCCCCACGACTCTTTGGCTCTACTTTTGGTACCGCATCTTTTACATGAGATACATCTACTGGGCGATCCGGTGCTTTATCATGACGCATTGAATAGCGGCCACTATTAGTCGTTGTACTTGTAGAAGAACAACCGACCAAAGCAATTGCCAATAGAACTAGACCAATTTTTTGTAACATAGCCTACTCGTAAAATTATTATTTTTTAGCGACTTGGCCTGCTTCCGCTTTCTCGTAAGCAGCTTTAATCTGCTCACTTAAGCGATAAACAGCCATCGCGTATAGCTTACTATGGTTATAACGGGTAATAACATAGAAGTTATGCAGGCCTAACCAGTACTGCTCATCTTCACCCATAACTAAGCGCATCAGAATCGCTTTACCCTCAGGATCTAGATCCAGTTGCGGCTGAACACCACGCGCTTGCCATTCACCTAGCGTGTGTTTAGGGATCAAACCTTTACGGCCAACGCTGTACCAGCTCTCTTCTCTTTCCTTTTGGAAAGACACAGAGCTAATCACAGGCTCACCCGGCTTCCATTTATGCTCAGCAAAGTAGTTAGCTACACTACCAATCGCATCACGCTTATTCTTCCAGATATCACGTTTGCCATCTTCATCAAAATCGATAGCAAAGTTACGATAGCTAGACGGGATGAACTGACCATAGCCCATAGCACCTGCATAAGAGCCTTTCAATGAAGTAATCTCCACCTGCTCTTCGCGTACCAGTAAGAGATACTCTTTTAATTGCCCTAGGAAGAATTCACTGCGGCGAGGGTAATCGAAACCTAAGGTCGCTAGCGCATCTAATACACGATAACTACCAGTGATGCGCCCGTAGCGAGTTTCAACACCGATAATAGAAACGATAATTTCCGCCGGAACACCGTAGGCTTTTTCCGCATCCATTAGCGCCTGACGGTTTTCCTGCCAAAACTGCACACCTTGGTTAATACGCTTCTCTTTAAGGAAGATGTTGCGGTACTGTCCCCAATTTAAGGTGCCTTCTGCAGGTCGGGAGATCGCTTTCAAGATGGAAGTTTGACGTTCCGCTTTACCTAACACATCACGCAGGTAAGCTTCTTCAAAGCCTTCCGTTTTCATCTCTTCGATAAACTGCTGTGCACGTGGGTAATCCGCGTAAGAGCCACCACGGACAGCTGCTAAAACCTCTTCCTGCGTCATGCGTTTCGTGGTTTTAGCTTTTGGCTTTTCAACCGCTTTAACTTCAGCTTTAGCCTCTTGCTTAACAACTTCTATTTCTTTGGTTGCAGCCTCTGATTTAACAACAGTTTGCTCTTTAGGCTTAACCTCTGCACTTGGCTCAGCTGGTTTATCCGTAGCTACACAGCCGGTCAGCAAAACACCTGCTGCAACCGCCGTTGATACAAGAAATTTAGATTTCATACCTGAAAAGCTCCCTTAAACACGTACAACATAAATAACACCCAAAACATCGGTCTATTAAAAAAATAACGCCGACACACTTCTACTTTAACAACATGGTGCGATAACTATGCACCGACATAATAATGCCAAATCCTGCCATCAGGGTCACAATCGATGTTCCACCGTAACTCACTAATGGCAAAGGTACACCCACCACTGGTAGCAAACCACTTACCATGCCTATATTTACAAAAACATAAACAAAGAAAGTTAAAATCAGACTACCGGCCAATAATCGGCCAAAACTATCAGGCGCACGAGCAGCAATCACCAAGCCACGCGCAATAATTAACAGATACAGGGTTAACAGTATTAGAACCCCAATTAATCCCATCTCCTCAGCCACAACCGCGATGATAAAGTCAGTATGAGATTCTGGCAGGAAGTCCAACTGTGACTGCGTTCCGCTCAACCAACCCTTACCTGAAATACCACCCGATCCAATCGCTGTTTTCGATTGAATAATGTTCCAACCAGAGCCTAGAGGATCACTTTCTGGATCCAAAAAGGTTAATACCCGCTGTTTCTGATAATCCTTCATGACCATCCATAGGCCCGGCAGTGCAGCTGCTGCCAAACCTAGTGCTGCAAAGATATACCGCCATAAAATCCCAGAAAGCAGCAGTACAAAAACACCCGAAGAAGCGATCAATAACGACGTACCCAAGTCCGGCTGTTTCATGATCAACACAGTAGGAATACCCACCAGCATAAGACTGATAAAGATATGTTTAACACGTGGTGGAAGTGGTCTGTGGGCAAGATAAAAGGCTACTGTCAGAGGTAAAACTAACTTCATAATTTCTGAAGGCTGGAACCTGAAGCCAGGTAAAGCGATCCAGCGTTGAGCACCTTTAGCACCAACACCAAAGAGAATTACGCACACAAGTAGAGCGACCCCAATCAAGTAAAGCGCGGGCGCCCATCGCCCAAGGAATCTCGGGGTAAACTGCGCCAAGACTATCATGACGAAGAAGCCAACCCCCATGCGGATCGCCTGACGCGTGACGTACCCCATATCTTGACCAGATGCGCTATATAAAATAAATAAGCCAAAGCCGCACAGAGCAAGCAGAAGCAATAACAGCCAACCATCTAAGTTGGTGTAACTCCACAAGCTTGGACGTTGACGCAGATGATCATGCGCTTCTGGCATATAGCGTTCAAATTCACGTCCCATCATCGTGCAGCCACCTCCAGCTCCGCTTCTTCAGCAAAAGGATCGATACCGAGTAAATACGCATCCATCACTTGACGCGCAATAGGCGCAGCCGTACTGGAACCGCCTCCGCCATTTTCAACAATGACCGAGATCGCGATTTTTGGATCATCAATAGGCGCAAAAGCTACAAATAAAGCATGGTCACGGTGAATTTCAGCCAGTTTTTCAGCATCGTACTCTTCATCCTGTTTGATACCGACTACCTGCGCAGTACCGGTTTTACCGGCAATTTCATAAGCTGAATTTGCGCCAGAACTGCGTGCAGTACCACGCTTTCCATGCATTACTTCACGCATGCCTTTAATAATGTCATTCCAATGCTTATCGTTGTTCAGTACGACATCCGGTAGTGGGCGTTTAACCCCCGCAATATCCGGCATACTTAAACTTGAAGCATTATTTTCATCAACCTCTTTTATGCCTTGTAGCATGCGAGGTGAGTGCCACTTACCACGATTGGCAACAACTGCCGTCGCCGTTGCTAACTGCAATGGTGTTGCGACAAAGAAGCCCTGTCCGATACTCATATTAAGAGAGTCACCGGTATACCAAGGAGTTTTACGCGCACGCTTTTTCCACTCACGAGAAGGCAAAATAGCACCGATCGCTTCTGGCAAGTCCAAACTGGTGACTTGGCCAAAGCCAAACTTACCCAAATAATCAGACATCGGATCGACACCCATTTTATGAGCAACATCGTAATACCAAACGTCACAAGATTGCGCGAGGGAGTCGTACATATCGACCCAACCATGCCCTGTTCGCTTCCAATCCCTATATTTACGACCGCCACGGGTGATCTGGTAAAAACCGGGATCAAAGACCCTATAGGATGGTTTTACTACACCGGTATCGATCGCGGCTAAAGCGACAATCTGCTTAATGGTCGAGCCAGGAGGATAACCACCGCGGATAGCACGGTTAAACAATGGCAGATCTCTCGATTCCCTTAACGCCGAATAATCCTTCGACGAAATACCCGTCACAAACAGGTTCGGATCGTAAGCCGGAGTCGATACTAAGGTTAAGATACCGCCGGTTTTCGGGTCCATCGCCACAACCGAGGCGCGTCGGCCTTCCAGCAGTTTCTCCGTAATCTGTTGCAGTCTAAGATCCAAGTGCAAAACTAGATCTTTACCCGGTTTAGGGTCCGTCCGTTCCAGAATACGCATCACCCGACCACGAGCATTGGTTTCTACTTTTTGGAAACCCACCTCGCCATGCAACTGATCCTCATAGAACTTTTCAATACCGAGTTTGCCGATATAGTGAGTCGCAGCATAGTTATCCTGATCAACACGCTTGAGCTCTTTCTCGTTGATTCGGCCTACATAACCCATGGCGTGAACCAATGTTTCACCATAGGGGTAGTAACGGATTAGCTCTGCCTCTACACGTACACCCGGTAAGCGATGGTAATTAACCGATATTTTCGCGATCTCTTCTTCCGTTAAACGAAAGCGCACAGGCACCGATTGGAAAGGTCGACGACGCTGTTTTAGACGCTTTTTGAAACGCTCAACTTCACGATCGGTAATAGGGATCAGTGCTTGCAGATCTACTAGAGTTTTTTCAATGTCTTTCACCTCTTCTTTAAGAAGCGTGACACTGTAACTAGGGCGGTTATCCGCTAACAGCACCCCATTGCGGTCGTAGATTAAACCTCGCGTCGGCGGTACTGGCTGAAGTTGGACACGGTTATCTTCCGACATCGCCACATAGCGGTCGTGCTCAATAACCTGAAGGTAATAGATACGCCCAAGTAGAATCCCGAGCATAATGACCACGATAAAAAACGCCAAAGCCGCACGAAATTTAAATGTGCGGCTTTCTTTCGAGTGATCCTTGAGGCGCTCTGCTGCCATATTCCTAGCGTTCTTCTACTTGTGGTAAGGATGTCCCTGAATGACCGTCCAGGCACGATAAAGTTGTTCTGCTAACATCACCCGCACAAGCGGATGCGGTAACGTCAGTGCAGACAACGACCATTTCTGATCTGCCATTGCAGAACAACGGCTATCCAGACCATCCGGGCCTCCAATGAGTAGACTGATATTACGGCCATCCATACGCCAGTCTTCCACTTGTGACGCCAGTTTTTCGGTTGACCAGTTTTTACCTAACACTTCCAAAGCGATAATTCGGTCGCCTTTAGGTATTGCCGCCAACATCTGATCTCCTTCCTGCTTCTTAGCACGAGAAACATCACTGCTCTTACCTCGATGCCCTAACGGAATTTCGATCATCTCAATCTGAAAATCTGCAGGTAGGCGCTTGGTATATTCCTGATAACCTTCGTTTACCCACGAAGGCATCTTGCCACCCACAGCTATGATCCGGATTTTCATAAAAAGTTCTACGCTTCTGCGTCAACGCCCCATAGGCGTTCTAGATCATAGAAGTCACGCGCATCTGGCATCATTACGTGAACAACCACATCGCCTAAATCCACAAGAATCCAGTCGCTTACGCCCTGACCTTCAGAACCTAGTGGCATCACGCCTGCTTCTTTCAGCTTAACAACCACTTCTTCGCCGATAGATCCAACATGACGCTTAGATGTACCGCTCGCGATTACCATGTAATCAGTTACGGTTGAACGACCACGGACATCAAGATCGACAATCTCTTTGGCCTTCATATCTTCTAGTGCTGTGTGCACTAGTTCTAAAACTTTTTCAGCTTGCATTATTTCACTTCAGTTAGTTAAACCGTATAAACGGTTATCTTGAATATATTGCCAGACCCCATCTGGAAACAGATAACGAGGCGACAAGCCCTGCGCTATGGTTTCGCGGATCTGCGTTGCTGATATCCCTAAGGGAGTCAGCTCATGAAACAGCACGTTGCCCGCCGGTAGCGCCATCGCCTGTTCCAAGTTTTGAGCCTTATGCTCATCTGTAAATTCTTTGATCTCACCCTCTGTAGGCAGATCATAGCCAGGCCGTTTTACCACTACGATATGGCAGTAATCGGTAAACTTATCCCATTCATACCAGCTGGGTAACGTCATATAAGAATCCATACCCATGATCATAAAGATTGGGCATTGATCACCTAATTCAGAACGTAATCCCTGCAGTGTCAGGAATGAATAAGAAGGCTGCTCAGAGCTGATTTCTCGATCGTCAGCACATAAGCTTGGTTCATCGGCTACCGCCAACTTCACCATCTCTAAACGTTGTTCAGAGGTTCGACCTGGAGTCGCTCTATGCACTGGGGTTTTAGAAGGGATCAAACAGAGCTGATCCACGCCTAACCAATGCTGTAATTCCAGAGCCGTTCTCAGATGGCCATTATGGATGGGATCAAAAGTCCCACCCATAAAAGCAAAAGCGTTCGCTTTCATAATCTAAATTACTGACGGATGTGACCATCACCTAGTACAACGTACTTCTCGGAGGTCAAACCATCCAATCCTACCGGCCCACGCGCATGGATCTTGTCAGTAGAGATGCCGATTTCAGCACCTAGACCGTACTCAAAGCCATCCGCGAAACGGGTTGAGGCATTAACCATTACCGAACTGGAATCTACCTCACGCAAGAAAGCGCGTGACTTAGTGTAGTTCTCAGTAATGATCGAATCTGTATGGTGTGAACCGTAACGGTTGATATGACGAATCGCTTCATCCATATCGTCCACCAACTTGATTGCCAAAACTGGTGCTAGGTATTCGGTTACCCAATCTTCTTCTGTCGCATCATTGATGAATGGCAACAGAGCCTTAGTACGCTCACAACCACGCAGTTCAACACCTACTGCCTGATAGCGCTCCGCTAGTTCAGGTAGCACTTCAGCTGCGATGTTGGCATGCACTAATAGTGTTTCCATGGTGTTACACGTCCCGTAACGGTGTGTTTTAGCATTTAAAGCAACATTCACTGCTTTGCCTTTATCCGCCTGTTCATCAATATAAACATGGCAGATGCCGTCCAAGTGCTTAATCACCGTCACTTTAGCATCGCGACTGATACGCTCGATCAAACCTTTACCACCACGCGGAACAATCACGTCCACGTATTCTGGCATTGTAATCATCTGACCCACCGCTTCACGGTCAGTCGTTTCAACAACTTGTACTGCATTTTCAGGTAAGCCCGCTGCACTCAAACCTTTACGGATGCACTCGGCTACCGCTTGGTTGGAATGAATCGCTTCAGAGCCACCACGAAGAATCGTCGCGTTACCGGATTTTAGGCACAGGCTTGCTGCTTCAACCGTTACGTTTGGACGAGACTCATAAATAATACCGATCACGCCTAGCGGCACACGCATTTTACCTACCTGGATACCACTCGGTAGGTATTTAAGATCAGTGATCGCGCCTACTGGATCTGGTAAAGCTGCAACCTGACGTAGACCCTCGATCATAGTGTCGATACGAGCATCGGTTAGCTCAAGGCGATCTAACATGGCATCGTCCAAACCGTTTGAACGACCATTGTCTAAGTCTTTTGCATTCGCTTCACGCAGTGCCGGTCGGCTACTATCGATAGCATCAGCCATTGCCAACAACGCCTGATTTTTTAGGTTAGTGTCTGCTTTAGCGACTAGGCGCGCCGCTGCACGGGCATTTTCACCTAGCTGAATCATATATTCTTGTACGTTCATTGCTGTCCTTCCTATCGATAAGCCCTTTATTATAGCGTCAGGGACACTTGGGTTATACCTCTAATGCAAATCATATTCACCCTCGGTAGAATGACCTGTTATTATTTGCCCCTGCATCCGTTTTTGAGCTAACACTGACTGTGACTAACAACGCCAAATCAAAGCCTAATTTCAGAAGGAATCTGACGCTATCCTTGGGCATAGTGCTATTGGTGGGTTTTATCGTCAGCATTCTCTACATGCACTTAGCTACCAGCCGACAGGCGATACATGAAACACAAATCATCGGGCAGAACATCGCTAAACAGAGCGAACTCCTGATCCGACCACTGCTTCTCTCGGATGATCGCGTCAGTCTTAATTATTTACTCAGCGAATTAACCCAGCTTGAGTATGTCGGCGGCCTGCATGTACAAGATGCAAATGGCTTCACTCTCGCCCGCGCAGGAAAGTCCAGCCAGCAAACTTTGCAACAGCAGCTAATTCAGCAAGAAAAGACCATCGGCACAGTAACGATCTGGCTGGACAGCGGCCCTGTCGAGCAATTACTGCGCAGCCAGCTCTGGCCTTTATTGATTATCGCTATCTTCACCGCGATTTTACTGCTGACAACCAGTTGGTTCTTTACCCGATCAGATAAATTCATCTCTGAGAGCAGCGCAGATGAAGAAGAAAAGTTTGAGCCTTCGTTCTCCGATACGCTGGCTACTCAGACGCCTGCTGAAAGCACACCTCAAGAGATTACCGAAGACACTGTCACTATCGGCTCCGCAACAGCAGAAATCGGTAACTCTGAAACCCAAGAGCAACTCGCAGTTGAAAGCACGCAAACTTCTAGCGAAGCAGCACCTGTTATTAGGCCATCTGCAGAGGCAGAAAACCTAATTCAAGATAATACTGAAACGGGGCCTGATGCCGCTCCCAAAGCCATATCAGAGCCACAAGCACCAAACCAAAAAGCTTCTGATCTACTACACACGCACGAATTGGTCGATCTTCTCAAACCGGCACCAAGCACTCAGCAGCAGATGCCAAAATTTGAGCATCAACCACAGCAACTCGACGAAACCGTAGCAAATACCGTTGAAACATTGGTGCTTGAAGAGGAACCGGTAAACGCACAAGAAACTCATACGCCGATGCGCGAGAACCCTCTGCTGAAGAGCATGAGTGAGCGTCATGAGGAGCAGCTGGACCTTTATAGCTTTGAGCAAGAGCTAGAACTGATCCTAACGCCGCAAGATGCCATCTATCTGTTCTATATCGATGCCAATACCGCCAGCAGCGATAATATGGAGCCTGACGAAAAGGCCACACTGCTGAATGTATATCATCACTTGGCAAAACAGGTCGCACGTATCTATAACGGTGCCTGCGAGCAATTGCCTAATAAAGATATTCTGCTGCGCTTTGAATTAAGAGATGAAAAGGATAGCCACGGTATTAACGCACTATGCGCAGGCCAGCTATTCAACCTGTTATACAAAGGCTTCAACCACTCTCGTATTCGCGGTTTCCAGCCAGTACTGAGTCTGCAGATGTCCCTCGCTCGCGGCCATCATGACAAACATGATCTGGTAAAAGAGGAAGCTCACTTCCTAACACGCACCACTAACAGCAACGATCTGATCAGCCATACCGCGCTGACTGAAGCCCCGCTTCTGAAAGAGGCGATGCTGCAAGAAGCCGATATTAGGCGCGAAGATGAAGACAAAGTATTGCTACTTAAAGTCACGCCTAAGCATCAAACACTTCTACAGAAACAAGCTAATCACCTGTTAACCAAGATCTTTAAAAAGTCTTAATTAAGACAGCTTAAAAGGAGCTATCCCTTGCCACACTTGATCATCGAATACTCCAAGCAAATTGAAGATAAGGTAGAAGTTACGGCTGTTATGGAGAAGGTTTTCCAAGGTGCTGTCGCAGCTAACCTTTTTGCTGAAAAAGACATAAAGGTCCGCGCACATGCTTACCAGCAGCATATGAATGGCGCAGGGTTTAATGGCTTTATCCACGTTTCATCACGGATTTTAAGCGGCCGTAATACCGAGCAGAAAACCCAACTAACACAAGCGGTACTCACAGAACTCAAAACACTCGATTTGGAAGACCTTTCGATTACCGTTGAAGTGCTGGATATTGATCGCGATAGCTACGCGAAACACATCGGTTAAGCACACAAAGCCAAACCATTAAAAAAGGCGCTGTAGATAACTACAGCGCCTTTTTTCCAAGACTCATATGTCTCGTGAAAGCAGCCTATTTACGCTTTGGCTTTTTCACTTTTAAACCTTTCTGTTTGCCTTTCAGCTTAGGCTTAGACTTAGCCGTAGCCTTACGCTTTTTAGACTTCTTGCTCTTACCCGCACTTGGGCCAGTAAATTCCATCAGTTCGCGTTCTGCAGAAGATAATTCCTTACCACGAGACGGCTGAGTTTTAGCCGCTACACGCTTCTTCGGACCACCTTCACCGCTTGGCGCAGGCTTTTTACGAGACTTACGCAGAGCATCACGCTTAGAACCTTTCTTCGGCTTACTGCGCTCTTCATCCTTAGCCGGACGATGACCCCACTCGTGTTTATGGCCTGGCAGTTGTTTCCCTTCCTTAGAAGAAGGCCCACCAATTTTACCTTCAGCCAACAGCTCACGAGTGGTTTTCTTTTTCTTAGCAGGTTGATGGTCAACTAATTCAAAATCGATCTTACGTTCATCCAGATCCACTCGCGCCACTTTAACGCGTAAGCGATCACCCAGCTTGAACACTTTACGAGTACGCTCACCCACTAAGCGCTGCTTAGCTTGGTCAAATACGTAGTAATCACCCGGCAAACCGGTGATATGCACAAGACCTTCGACAAACAGTTCATCAAGCTCGACAAAGACACCAAAGCCGGTAACGGCAGCAATAACGCCTTCATATTCGTCACCCACATGCTCCTGCATGTATTCACACTTAAGCCATGCTACAACATCACGCGTCGCATCATCTGAGCGTCGCTCTGTCATAGAACAGTGCTCACCCAATTGCAGCAGCTGCTCCATGCTGTAACTGCATGCGAAATCTGCATTTTGGGCAAAGTCATCAGGGCGCTTAATCGCTTTATCCTGACTCTCAGAATGGATACGGGCACGAATTAAGCGATGCACCAATAGATCGGGGTAACGACGAATTGGCGAGGTAAAGTGAGTGTACGCAGGGTAGGCCAAACCAAAGTGGCCTTGGTTATCAGGACTGTATACCGCTTGCTGCATAGAGCGCAGCATCATGGTCTGAATCAAATGACGATCAGGACGCCCCTCGATCAATTCAGCTAACTCTTGGTAGTGGATCGGCTCAGGCTTTTCACCACCCGCCAAGTTCAAGCCTAACTCACCAAGGTAAGCACGTAGATTTTGTAAGCGCTGCTCTTTAGGGCCTTCGTGAACACGATAGATCGCTGGCACTTTTAGCTTGTTCAGGAAACGTGCGGTGGCAACGTTAGCACACAACATGCACTCTTCGATCAACTTATGCGCATCGTTACGGTAAACCGGAACGATCTGGTCGATCTTACGATCTTCGCCGAAGATCATTCGTGTTTCAGTGGTATCGAAATCGATCGCACCACGTATTTCACGGGCTTTACGCAGAGTGAAGTACAGACCGTACAAGTCTTCAAGATGAGGAACCACATCAGCGTACTCGGCACGCAATGCTTTTGATTCTTCCTCTTCTGGCTGCATCAGCATTTTGCCAACCTTGGTGTAGGTTAAACGCGCATGAGAGCTGATTACCGCCTCATAGAACTGATAACCGGATAGGTTGCCCGATTCGCTAATGGTCATTTCACAGACCATCGCCAGGCGATCTACCTTAGGGTTTAACGAACACAAGCCGTTCGATAGCAGCTCTGGCAGCATCGGCACAACAAACTCAGGAAAGTAAGTTGAGTTCGCGCGCTGATACGCCTCTTTATCCAGTTCTGAATCTGGTCGTACGTACCAAGATACATCCGCAATCGCGACCCATAAGCGCCAGCCGCCAGACTTTTTGCGCTCAGCATAAACCGCATCATCAAAGTCTTTAGCGTCTTCGCCATCAATTGTAACCAATGGAAGATCACGTAGATCAACACGATTAGCCTTGGCGCTCTCTTCAACCTCAGCAGTCAGCTCACCGATCTCTTGGCGAACCGCTTCTGGCCACTCGTGCGGGATCTCATAGTTATGGATCGCAACGGTGATTTCCATGCCCGGCGCCATATGATCGCCCAGCACTTCGGTCACTTTTGCTTGTGGCAATTGACGCTTACTTGGCTGATTGATCAGCTCAGCAACAACCAACTGACCATCTTTATACGTTAACGGTGTTTCAGCCTCAGGATCAGGAACAATCATGATCTCTTGCGTGATACGCTGATTTTCAGGGCGAAGATAACCAAAACCATCCTGACCACTAAAACGCCCTACCAATTTACGAGTATTTCGCTCTAGTACATCAACGATTTTACCCTCACGACGACCTTTAAAATCGACGTTGGTTTCTTGCACTAAAACTCGATCACCATCGAATACTTGGCGCATTTGACGAGGACTTAGCTTAAGATCATCGCCGCCCTCTTCAGGCTTAACAAAGCCATAACCATCTCGATGACCAATAACACGGCCTTTGATCAGTGACATCTTATCCATCAGCGCAAATTCATTGCGGCGATTACTCATCAACTGACCATCACGACACATCGCCTTCAATCGGAAGAAAACGGCATCACGACTTTCTGGATCCCAGACACCTAAACCTTCGCACAGCGGTGCATGCCCAATCGGCGCGCCCCACTCCTGCATGTACTGCAGAATGTAATCGCGGCTCGGTACCGGGTTGGAATACTTCTCCGCTTCCGCTGCGGCTTTAGGGTCACTTTTAGTCCAATCTTTACTCATAGAGTTCTCAAAAACGAAATGGCTAGGGCATTTATCTAGCTAGAATAACACGCCAAAGGCTTTCTTTTAGGATAGCACCGCTTAAAGCGATGATTTACAGGCATTTTAAACAAAAAGAGCCGGCAAATGCCGGCTCTTGTCAAACTTAAGGGCGATCATCGACCTCGGTCTCTTTCTCCTCAGGAGGGAGAAGATCCTCTTTACAGATATTCATCGCAATCAGGACGTTAGCCGCTACATAGATGGAGGAGTATGTACCAATAAATACACCCACCAACAATGCAGTCGCAAAACCGTGAATCATTTCACCACCGAATACACTTAGCGCCAACAATACCAGCAACGTGGTTAAAGAGGTCACCAAGGTACGACCCAAGGTTTGCGTCAAAGAGATGTTCATCACCTCAATCGGCGTACCTTTACGCACTTTACGGAAGTTTTCACGAATACGGTCAGACACTACGATGGTATCGTTCAACGAGTAACCGATTACCGCCAATACAGCTGCCAATACCGTCAGGTCAAAGTCCAACTTAAATAGGGCAAAGAAACCAAGTACGATCAATACATCGTGTGCCAAGGCCGCTACTGCACCTACAGAGAACTTAATCTGGAAACGGAACGCTACATAAACCATGATCATGAACAATGCTAACAGCATGCCCAGACCACCTTGTTCACGTAGCTCTTCACCTACCTGCGCACCTACGAACTCGTTACGGCGCAAGTTAAGCTGCTGTGATTCGCCCGCCTGCAATGCAGAAAGAACTTTATCACCCAGCTGCGGATCATGATCCTGACCTAAACGGATAAGAATATCGGTTGGCGAACCAAAGGTTTGCACCACCGCATCTTCAAACCCAACATCTTTTAGCTGATCACGGATCTTGTTTAGGTCGGCCGGCTGCTCGTAGCCAATCTCAACCAAACTACCGCCGGTAAAGTCCAAACCGAACTTCAAACCGTTAACAGCCAAAGCGCCAATAGAGACTATCAGTAAGACCACAGAACAAGCTGCTGCGATCTTACGGAAGCCCATGAAGTTATATATCTTTTGTGTAGACATCACAGCTTCCTCAGATTGATAGTTTGCTAACTTGGCGGCCGCCGTAAGTTAAGTTAACCAGTGCACGCGTTACTAGAATCGCAGTGAACATAGAGGTCAAAATACCTACAGATAGCGTGATCGCGAAGCCTTTAACTGGCCCCGTACCCATCGCAAACAAAATAACTGCCGCAAGAAGCGTTGTGATGTTGGCATCAAAGATGGTTGTAGTCGCGCCTTTGAAACCAGCATTAATTGCTGATTGCGGTGGCAGACCATTTTTAAGTTCTTCTTTGATACGCGAGAAGATCAGTACGTTCGCATCCACGGCCATACCAACCGTCAATACGATACCCGCAATACCCGGCAGCGTAAGCGTTGCCGATAGCATCGACATCACTGCAACCAATAGCATCAGGTTCAAGGTCAGTGCGATATTCGCCAGTAGACCAAACACGCGGTAGTACAAAATCATGAATAGCAATACTAGGGCTAGACCGATCTGAACCGACATCACACCGGTTTCGATGTTCTGCGCACCCAAGCTTGGGCCTACTGTACGCTCCTCTACAAAGTAGATTGGCGCAGCCAGTGCACCGGCACGTAGCAATAGCGCTAGTTCAGAAGATTCGCCTGCTCCATCCAAACCTGTAATTCGGAAAGAGTTACCCAATACCGCCTGAATTGTCGCTAGGGAGATAATGTTCTTCTCGGTGTAACGTACTTTCTCCGTTACCTGAACACCATCAACCGTCTTAGTTACGGTACGCTCTTTATCTTCTACGAACAGTACTGCCATGCGGCGTTGTACAGCGTTCTTAGTGGTACGAGCCATTAGCTCACCACCTTTAGAATCAAGCGAGATGTTTACCTGTGGCTGACCATTTTCGTCGAAAGAAGCCTGCGCGTTAGATACGTTATCACCTTTGATGATGACATCTTTCTCTAGCGTTGCTTTACGGCCTAGCTCACTACGGAACTCATAAACCTCAGTACGTGCAGAGCTCGCACCAGGCTTAGCTTCCAAACGGAATTCAAGCGTTGCTGTCTTACCGATAATCTTCTTCGCTGCCGCAGTATCTTGGATACCCGGTAGCTGAACCACGATACGGTTACGACCTTGACGCTGAACTAGCGGCTCAGCTACACCCAGTTCGTTTACACGGTTACGAAGGGTTGTCAGGTTCTGCTTGATCGCATAAGTTTCGATATCACGAACAGCTTGTTCAGTCAGATTTACTTCAACATAAAAATCGCCATCGCGATCATCTGCTGTTACTAAGAACTCAGCGTATTCCTGACGCAGAAGGCTAACCGCTGCATCACGAGACTCTAGCTTGGTAAATTTAATCGCCAAGGCACCGTTTTCACGCGTTTCTAGCTTACGGTAACGCAGCTTCTCTTCACGCAGACGCCCTTTGATCTCAGACGCGTAGTTTTCTAGCTTCTGAGTCACCGCTTTTGGTAGATCAACTTCAAGAAGGAAGTGAACACCACCACGTAGGTCAAGACCAAGTTTCATTGGGCCTGCACCCATAGAAGACAGCCATTCAGGCGTTGTTGGTGCCAAGTTAAGGGCTACAACGTAATCATCGCCGACTACGCGAGTAATAATATCTTTCGCTTTAAGCTGGGAATCGCCATCAGGGAAACGGATAAGGCCGGCTTTTCTATCAAGCTCAGTTTCCTTAACAGATACACCTTCACGCTCCAGCGCAGCAGTAACTTTTTCGATTAGCGGTTCATTCACTTCGAACACATCACGTGTGCCGGTTAGCTGAATCGCATAATCATCGGGATACAAGTTAGGTGCAGCGTATAAACCACCGAACACTAACACAAACAAAATAAGGAGATTTTTCCAGAGGGGGTATCGATTGAGCATAGCGCCCTATTCCCTGATAGAAACAGAAACGCCACTACTAGATGTAGTGGCGTCTGTGAATTAGCTTAGATGCTCTTAAGAGTGCCTTTTGGCAGAGCTGCTGATACGTGAGTTTTTTGGAAAGTCAGTTCAGTACCTTCGCTCACTTCTAGAACAATGTAGTCGTCGTTTAGGTTAACTACTTTACCCAGAATACCACCTGCAGTGATCACTTCGTCACCTTTGCTAAGGCCACCTAGAAGCTCTTTGTGCTCTTTAGCGCGCTTAGCTTGTGGGCGCCACATGAAGAAGTAGAAGATCAGACCAAAGCCAACCAAGAAAATCATGTTGAACATGCCAGAATCCATTGGGGCACCGGCAGCACCTTCAGCATAAGCTGGGGAGATAAAGAAGCTCATTTAGCTACTCCTAAAAATAATGTAAAAATTCTTGTCGTTATAAAAGCACTAACAACTTATATGGAGTCAATTGCGGGCGTTTCAAGGCCACGCTTACGATAAAATTCGTCCACAAAGTCGCTCAATTTACCCTGTTCGATAGCTTGACGCAATCCAGCCATTAGCTGCTGATAGTAATGCAGGTTATGAATGGTATTTAACTGTGCGCCTAAGATCTCTTTACACTTATCTAAGTGGTGCAAATATGCACGGCTAAAGTTCTGGCAAGTGTAGCAATCACAGTTTTCATCAAGCGGACGCGTATCGGTTTTATTTACCGCATTACGGATCTTAACCACACCCGTATCGGTAAATAGGAAGCCGTTTCGCGCGTTACGAGTTGGCATTACACAGTCGAACATATCGACACCACGGCGAACCGCTTCAACGATATCTTCTGGCTTGCCTACACCCATCAAGTAACGCGGCTTCTCAGCCGGCATTTTGTAGGCAAGATGATCTAGTACCTTAACCATCTCATCTTTAGGCTCACCTACCGACAGACCGCCGATGGCATAGCCATCAAAACCGATCTCTTCCAAGCCTTTCATCGATTCATCACGTAGGTGCGGGTACATGCCGCCCTGAACGATACCAAACAGCGCTGCTGGGTTATCGCCGTGCGCATCTTTGGAGCGCTTAGCCCAACGCATAGACAAGCGCATAGACTCAGCTGCTTCGGTTTCTGTCGCAGGGTAAGGTGTACACTCATCGAAGATCATCACAATGTCAGAACCCAACTCACGCTGAACCTGCATCGACTCTTCTGGACCCATAAACACTTTGCTGCCGTTTACAGGGGACTGGAAGGTCACACCCTCTTCGGTGATCTTGCGCATTTTACCCAAGCTGAATACTTGGAAACCGCCGGAGTCGGTTAGGATTGGGCCTTTCCACTGCATAAAATCATGCAGGTCGCCATGCTGCTTAACAATCTCGGTACCCGGACGTAGCATCAGGTGGAAGGTGTTACCCAAGATAATCTGTGCACCCGTCGCTTCGATATCGCGCGGCGTCATACCTTTAACCGTGCCGTATGTTCCTACCGGCATAAAGGCTGGCGTTTCAACCGTACCACGCGGGAACTGCAAGCGACCGCGACGGGCTTTGCCGTCTTCAGCCAGCTTATCAAACTGCATAAAACATTCTCTGCTCATTTAACTCTTACCTCTAATTTACGCAGTTAAATCACTGACCACTTTTACGTGTTAAATACATGGCATCGCCATAACTAAAGAAACGGTATTTCTGCTCAACCGCCTCTTTATACGCCTTCATCATGTTGTCGTAGCCGGAGAACGCGCTCACAAGCATCAACAGAGTGGATTCTGGCAGATGGAAGTTGGTGATCATCGCATCCACAGATTTGAATTCGTAACCTGGGAAGATAAAGATATCGCTATCACCAAATAATGGCTCGATTTCGCCATTACGACTCGCGCTCTCCAAGCTGCGCACACTGGTCGTCCCTACCGCAATCACACGACCACCTTCGGCACGCGTTTGCTTCACCAGCTCACAAACCTCTTCGCTCACTTCGATATACTCGGAGTGCATCACATGCTCATCGATATTATCGACTTTAACCGGCTGAAACGTACCCGCGCCTACGTGCAAAGTCACAAATGCACGTTTCACGCCCATGTCATCCAGCTTAGCCAGCAGGGCATCATCAAAATGCAGACCTGCTGTAGGTGCAGCGACCGCACCTGGCTTTTTGTTGTAAACCGTTTGGTAACGTTCACGATCTTCTAACTGATCTTCACGTTTCATATACGGTGGTAGTGGCATATGACCATGCTGTTCAAGCGCCTGAACCAGGCCGCCTTCAATCAAAAATTTAAGCTCAAATAGGTTCTCGTGACGAGCCACCATCTCGGCTTCAACACCACCTTCAAGAATCAGCTTAGTACCCGGCTTAGGCGAACGACTGGAACGTACATGGGTTAAGGCACGCTTATCGTCTAATACACGCTCAACTAAAACCTCAACTTTACCGCCAGACTCTTTAGTACCAAATAAACGCGCTGGGATAACACGGGTGTCATTGAAGATCATAAGATCACCCGGTTGGATCAATTCAAGCACATCGGTAAATTGACCGTGATTGAGTTCACCAGAATCGCCATTCACAGATAACAAACGGCTAGCGCTACGCTGCTCTAGAGGAAAACTCGCAATGAGTTCCTCTGGAAGCTCAAAATGAAAATCTTTAACCTGCATTCAGGGAATTCTTCTATATCAACATCAAAGGGACTTAAGGGCGCGTATTGTACCGGAAAGGAGATTTTTTTTCAGGTTTTCCAAAAGTATTGATTGACGCAAGCGTCCAGATTTCTATAATACGCCTCTCTTAAGTGCCAGCGTGATGAAATTGGTAGACATGAGGGATTCAAAATCCCTTGCTCGCAAGAGCGTGCCGGTTCGAGTCCGGCCGCTGGTACCATCCTCCTCAACCCTTTGAGGAACAAGAGAAACCCTTGTATTACAAGGGCTCTGATAGAGAAGCGGAATCGAAAGATGGCCGCTTTTTTTGTGCCTAAATTTCGCCCCCGGTCCATAACCCGAAAATTTCCTGTGCGGATTCTGTACGCAGGGGAATCCAACACAATCCTTCGCTCGATCATTCTGTACGTTGTCATCATGTCTAAACGTATTCAACGAGTACTTATAGCCTGGATGGTTTGTTCTATTGGGGTAGCCCTCGTTGGTAGCATATTAATATCCAACTTCGAGTTACAGGGGCAGTTTAAAGCCTTGGAGGCAGTAATTTCAGAGAAGTTCATGCGTAAGTATGACAAGTTGGCGATACTCATCCTGTTGTCTTCTTGGGTTGTAGCAATCAAATATTACTTAAAGGATCGACACCGTTTCTGAAGTGAACTGCTGCAGAGTTAGATCTGTCTTTTTTGAGCGATGATTGCAACATAATGAATGAAGCGATTGTGGTCTATTAGCTGCTCCCCTGATACTTACCACACAGCTTCGTCGTATATCAGAAATTGGTTAGTACCTTTTTCCTTGGCCTTGTACAGCGCCCCATCAGAAAATTTAATCAATTCTTCCTTATCCGTAGTATGTATCGGGGCAAGACTAACCCCAATACAGGCCCCAACCACGACCTCTTTCCCCTGAAGCACAACAGGGGTGGAAATATGATCAATTATCCGCTGAATCAGAACCTTTAGTTCACCAAGACTATGTGGATTAAAAACGATGATGGCAAATTCATCTCCCCCCAATCTAGCTGGTGTGTCGGTGGTTCTGATGTGAGTACAAATTTTGTGTGCCACTGACTTAAGAAGTTCATCACCAACTTGATGCCCATAACGGTCATTCACTACCTTAAATAAATCTAAATCAATACTCAGTAACGCCACTGTTTGCTGGCTACGCTTAGATAATCGAATACGGTCATCTAAAATCTCGTTAAACTTATACCTATTGTAAAGACCTGTTAACTGATCTGTTGTTGCCATCTCTACCAGCTTTTCTTCTAAGGCCTTCTTCTCTGTAATATCTTCTATTACAAGTAGTATTCTGGGAGTTGAATAATTGGGAGATATAACCCTTCTGGCGTTCAAACGCATCACTTTCTTCCCGATATGGGAAAACTCATGCTGAATCTCGTACCCCTCTACGCACTGTTGGCTTGGTAATATTTCATTCAGGAGACCGATAAGGTCTGCGATGTTCCATTGTCCATTGCCTAATGCATATAAGTATTGATCAACAGTTTCTTCTTCAGTGACATAAAACGACTTATAAAAATTTTTACTCGCATACACAACCCGCAAATCACCATCGAGAACCAACAAAGGATCTGGAATAGTGTCTACAATCTCCTCCATGAGATAAGGGTCATTCAGGGTCTGAATCATTATTTCGTTTTCCACATGGCGAAGGCTGTCTTTAGCCTAGCCTATTTTCTGAAAGGGAGTGATTGATGGATAGCCTTACAGTTACTCAACTGCCACCAAGGAGGCTCTTTAAAGCCACCCTCTGTTGTTACCTAGCATTAGACTCATTGCTACAGCTTTTAGGATATACCCAAAATAAAAAATTGACCTACAATAGGAAGCTGTATATTATTTAACCAGCTTGATGCTTTATCTCCTATTTATGCACGTCATTTCGAAGTTTTCTCAATTCCTCGTCCTGTTTTCATAAGTACACCGTAAACATTCCTGCATTTATCTGCCTGAACTCAGGCGGCTCATTTATTTCCGAAAATAGGATAAAAATTATGTCTAATACAATTACTGGCACAGTTAAATGGTTCAACGATGAAAAAGGCTTCGGCTTCATCGAGCAACAATCTGGTCCTGATGTTTTTGCACACTTCAGCGCTATTACTGGTGAAGGTTTTAAAAGTCTTCAGGAAGGCCAACAAGTTGAATTCTCGGTAACACAAGGCCAAAAAGGCCCACAAGCAGAGAATATCCGCGCTATATAAACCGAAATAGTTTAACTCGATTTAGAGCATGGCTACACGCCATGCTCTTCCATAAACACAACTTCTGTTACCCCCTATTCCCTCTGAATTTATAAACTCTATTCTGTACTGCAGCCAAAGATCACTAACTGCGGAAGAATGCTTATTTATGAAAGCCAGACAAGCAAATTGTTAATTGCTTGGGCAATAATGGCTCTACTGAAGTTAAAGGAATAACTCACCATGTTAGAATATATTAATGATGCCTTGTGCGTATCTCGCTTCCCTAGGCAAGAAAATGACTTATGGGCATGTTACAAACCTTCCCTTGAATGTACTGACCGAAAACGACAAACGTGGAAACGTATAACCACTCTACTTTCTACCATTGAAATGCAGAGTTACCTTCACAAACATTACGAAGAAGAAAGTATCTCTGAAACGTTTGTTCGTATCTCGGCTAACTGAATCAAAACCGAACTTTTTACCGGATACTCCAGAGCTCAAGTAAAACTGACCATCACTTTGTATTCATTACAGTAATTTCTTCTGCCGAATTCTGCGATACATACTATTATGCTGATGCTGTCATTGCTGGCATATCCAGCAATTTGGTCTGTTATTAGATAAAGGCCTTGACCAATGAAACCTAATTTCGCTCTGGAGCACATTCAACCTTCAAGCAACTGAGGAAATGCGCTATAGGAACTTTACCCTAATAGCTATAATCAGCGACACATTTAAGAATGGGTATCATTCGTTTTCTTCGATATCCTTCTTGATTGTATACAACCTTTCTTTTTGCTCCTCACTATTCTGCATCTTCATCGAACCAACTTTGTGAGTAGAAGTAAAACGCTCAGTTTTATCGAGCACTTCAGATAGGTCAGACAGCCCTTCATTGATTGAACGATAGAGCATCAAGTCCAACCGTTCCAAATTTTCAAGTGCTTGGGTTGCTTGCCTGAGTATAAAGGGGAGTGATTCTAGAATGGTGTCATCTATGGATTGTCTCGCTAATTGGGATTGTAATTTAGTACGATCCTCTAGCCATAACACTAGCTCTTTTACCTCCTCAGTGAAGAGTTCTGCAGCAACATGGGGGGGAAGACGGTCAACTTGAGCATTGAATGAGGCCACTGTGATGTGGTTTTCCTTACCTGAAACTTTGTCTTTGGTCTGACGAACACATTTAATCGTATCGCCTTTGGTAATGAATTCCATAACTGCTTCCTCATGACAAAGCATCTTATTGATCTCTATCCACTTAAGAGACAAACTAAAAATAGACCTAGAGAAGTGCAATTACCAATCGATAGGCTTACACCCATACTTTTTTTAGGTGGCCGCGAGCCAGAAAAGGGCACAGCAATAAAAACAGGTAGCAGCACTTTTACCCTAAGCCTCTAATCTTCAAAGGCATAACGATCCGGATACGAGTTCCAGTACAATCGGATACTAAACAAATCAGCAAATCTAGTAACACTCCCTCCCTTGATACTTATAATCCGGCTTTATCAAAAGAGAGACTATACTCCTCTAGACCGAACTTAAGGAGTTAAGGTAATGTCTAATCGCCCTAATCTACGAACCTATATACTCATACCTGTGCTGCTTTTACTTAGCATGCCATCCTTGGCAGATTGTTGTAGCGAACAATCCATCACGCGAGAAAATCCTGCGGCAATTGGGGGGGCGGCTTTACGACAAGTGGTGGGCAGAACTAGATCTTGCCGCGCCATCAACAACACATCCAGCCTACCCAGCTACAGCTAAAAAGTCTGGAGCTACCACTTGGCGCTGTAAAGAGTGCCATGGTTGGGATTATGCTGGTATAGAAGGGGCGTATGGGACAGGAAGCCACTATACCGGCATTAAGGGAGTTACTGCTTATAAGGGAAAAGACCCAGCTCAGATTAGCGCATTATTAACCGATACAACCCATCAATATGACCGCTTTCTGAACAAACATGCTCTAAACCTAATTGCTACCTTCATCAGTGAAGGACAGATAGACATGTCGAACACCATCGGTCTTAATAGCAAAAAAGCCGACGGTGATGCAATCAACGGACAAGTGCTATACGGAGAATACTGCAGCCGATGCCATGGAGATGAAGGAGAAGACCTTAACTTCGGATCAAACCTGAAGCCTGAATATCTGGGCCCTCTGGCCCGAAGGAATCCGTGGGAGGTATTACATAAAATCCGTAACGGCCACCCTGGCTCGAAAATGGGCCCTGAACAGATGCACAGCGGCGATATCATGAGAAGACACCACCTCGGCGAGGTCCGAATGAACGAACCGATGCCAGCGATGATCGGAAAGTTGACCTTACAGCAACAGATGGATCTATTGAATTATCTACAGAAGCTTGCAAGTGAATAAGCTGACAGGGCATATCGTAAATCAACCAAACCCGGTATGTCCTGTCCATTAAAATAAAAAAACCTGTGCGGATTCTGTACGCATAACGATATAGCACTCTCAAATAGAATCTAAGAAACTACAGTAAAGCTGTTTAAACTTTCCTTCACTATCCACTGAAATCTACTGAGATATACCACGTACTATTTGATTCAAAATCCCTTGCTCGCAAGAGCGTGCCGGTTCGAGTCCGGCCGCTGGTACCACTCCAAAGTTGGCGACCGCTAACTTTTGTCGCGAATATGTCATCATTATGTCAAAACCGGAGTTTTTTGACATGTAATGACATGAGGGATTCCTTCAGGTACACCCGTCCAAATACTTCGCTACAAACGTTTCCCAACTAAGAATCGACCATCCAAAGCTAAAAGATCAATAATTTATTCTTGTACGATATCAGCTATATGCCAAAATCGAACCTTAAACGTATTGGCATATACAGTGAGCGTTGATTAAATCGGCACTTGCTATTTATGGAGCGATGAATAATCACATGGACGAAAAACTTATAAGGGTTCTCAAGAAAGCACTTCGCAAAACAACAACAAGCAGAATTGATAAATTATTTGATTTAGCATCCTCGGAACAGTCTTCCATCAGTGAGATAAAATATGCTTCTAATAAGATTTTAGAATTGCAACTCACTGTCTCTATCCCTGTTCTTAGCCATCACTGGTATAGAGCTAGACCCATTTCATTCCCGCACACAGAAATCGACACCCTGGATAAACTGCTAGAACCCCCAGCTGATAAGTGTAGACCTGGTCGGTGTAACCTAGAAGGCAAACCTTGCTTATACCTAACCAACAACCCCCAAGCACTTGTTAAGGAAGCTCAGGTTGGGGTATCAGAAGATTTTATAATGCTACAGTTCGACAAAATTCCTGATGAGAAGATGGGTTTACCATTAATCTTTCTAGGAGTTTCCAGGAAACATCTTGCCAATCCACACAAACTAGATACTAGTTACGAGGAATTAATCGTCAATTCGCTCGATAAACAGTATGAAAAGCATTTGTATATAGAAACAAAACTACATGAAGCTTTTGTAGCCGAAAGCAATGATACGCTGACCTACCGATTTACTTCTATTCTGGTTGATAACTTGATGGAAACACCTGGTATAGCCGGAATTTACTATCCATCTATAGCAACTTCTGGAACTGCAAAAAACTTGGCATTACTACCAGGCCAGATATTCAATAAGTTTAACGCTAAAAAAGCCTTTTACTATAAATCAGTAGGGACGTCGGAATGGGAGTTATCAGATAGTGCTGTAATCGATGATAACAATATTGTGAGATGGGGTTACAAGGTTGATCCTGATCTTCCGAAGCCTATTGGCGTTAAAAAAATAAATCCTTCTGACCCTGATATTTTTATAGCTCCATGGAAGTAACATGGCTGAGAAAACCAAAGATATACTTTGCAACAGTTAACAAACCAAATCTAACGACAACCAGCTTAGCTATATTTTCCAAAAAGAGACATTAAAACTCAGAACACCTCCTCATTTTCTACCAGTTTGCATGTCAGCTTTATGTCAATTTTCTCAAATCCAACATAGAGCCCCGCTATCATGGGGTTTGCAGAGGGACTTCTCGGCGTTCAAAATCCCTTGCCTTCACGGGCGTGCCGGTTCGAGTCCGGCCGCTGGTACCATCGAATTCTTAAAGAAAAGGCCCGCTCATTGAGCGGGCCTTTTCTTTTTGTGGTTCAATATCCTAACTTGTCTGCTAGAAACACATAACCACACCATTCAAACAAAAGTATTTACAAAATAAAAAAAAGAGGCCTTCTTCTAAAGCGACGAGAAGAACGACCCCTTTGGCTAAATTTCTGGCAGCATTTCACTTAAAAAGCGCTAGGCCAGATCTAATCAAAGTTTCAATTCATTGAAAATCATTAATTACAAGTAATGCGCCATATGTCATCACAATAATTCTATGATTAACCATGAAGCAAGCGCTATCGAACTCAATACCAGTGTTGTTGTCCTATCAAGATTAAAGTTTTGGATTTTAATCTTTACTTTTTCACCAATATTAATTTCAACACTTCTCACTTTAATTGAGTTTCTGGAATTTAAGTCAACCGAAGTAATCGCTCCAATTAATTTATCAGTACTTAAAGAAGGTAAAACTTCTATAGACTCTAGAGCATCACACAAATCATCTGATAAATACTCGGAAAAGACTTCATCCAATTTTTCTTTGTTCATTTGAGTTCCTCACGAAAGCTGATCCTGAGGAGCCCTGGTAATGTTAAATTAGCTGGAGCGTAGCTCTGTTTAAGAACCTCGATAATCTTATCGAAAAAATACCAGTTTTACGGAACTGATGCATTGAATAGACAAGACTACACAACGATCTAAAACTCATACTCCCCAAGCGAAGCTGTAGAGCTCCGCCACTAATTTGAAATTACCTGCAAGTTGTTTCGAAAGTCATTTTCATACTTTCCACCTCCATTTTCAGAAAGTTATAGGATTTATCAAAATAAATTACCGTAATGTTATTTTGACATAAGCGATAGGTGATAAATGCGTGCCTCCAAGGTCTTATGTCTGTGCGTTTAAACAAACGCTTTCATTTCATGCTTCATCACCTATAGCGGTGGTATTAAGTACTTGCCCTACCACCAGAGGGTACCGACAGCGACCTTCTTCAGATCAACAATTAAATCCATTTAATTGCAAACTTACGAGAGCCTCCATGGCCTTACCTCGCCCTCCCTGATATCAGACAGAGGAAACATAGCAAAGCTTTCCTTTTTGCTACGCAAAGACAATTATTCAATCATATAACGTTACATAAACAAAATCTGTTTCTCACTAACAGTGTTCCCCGCTTCGTCTACCGTCTTAATACATAGCTCTTTCTTTGGATCATCATGTACTTCCAGAGCTATCAAACCAGTTTTCAGAAGCTTAATCATTAGCTCCCGGGTAGTCTGATCATGAGATTTCGCAATATTGCCTATTTTTTCATAAAGTTCATCTGACAACTTCAACGAGTACTGTGCCATATATTTACCCTCTATTTGAAGATACATTATATATAAATATAATATAAGTAAAGAATAAATATAAAATAAGTCAAAGCCCTTCAATCTATTTAATCTTAGTTAAAAAGCCTGCATATAGAGAAAACCAAAGGGTCAGATCTTGCATTATGCAAAAAAATTACAGGCAGCAGAGGCCTTTTCTTTTTCTAACCACTAAAAGCAAAGCGTTCTAGCTACTAGCTTCTATTTCCTTAACAACCTTCTTCCCCCGCCACCCAATAAACAGCCCAGAAGATACGATCAACGCCGAACCAACCAACATTGACGCGGTGAACTCTTCACCAAAGAACAGCAGTCCCAGCGAGCAGCCAAACAGTAAGCGGGTATATCTGAACGGCGTCACCGCAGACACTTCGCCAGTACGCATCGCTTTCATTAAACAGGAATAAGCAATTACACCAGCTAGGGTAGCAATCACAATCGACACCAGTTCGGACAGCGAAGGCAAACGATAAACCTCCCCTGCCCAGCTTGAATAGAGAAGCCCAGAGATCAGGACGGAGAGAAAGCCATAAAAGCCCAGCCTTGCGGTGCCTATAGTCGGCGGCGCCATGCGGCTTGCGAGATCTCTACCGGCAAAACCAATCATGCCGATAACAGCCAACAAAGAGAGCTGCGAAAAACCATCAGCACCCGGCTGTACGATTAAGATAACGCCCAATAGCCCAATAAAGATGGCTAACCACCGAACAGGGCTTACCTTTTCACCTAGAAAAAGCACAGCGCCCGTCACAACTACAAGCGGAGTGGCCTGCAGTATCACAGTGGCAGTAGATAGCGGGATAAAGGCGATTGCGAGGACGTAAAACAGCCGCCCGATTACCTCAAAAACGATGCGAATGCGCATAGGCAAAGAAACGACGTCTTTGATAAATAGAGGCTCGCGGTTAAATTTAAGCATGGCCGCAAACAGGAACATGCCACCTAAACCGAACAGAGCAAGCACCTGCCCAACCGGCAAGGTTTGCGCGGCATCCTTAACCAGCGCATCTTCAATCGCAAACGCAGCCATAGCAGCGATCATCCACAGACTGCCGACTAGATTATCTTTACTGTTCGTACCTGTTGAGTCTGCCACGTGATCTCTGTGTTCCGATAAGTAGGTTGATTTAACGACCTACCATCCTACCTATCCCCTCTTAACCTCCAAGGCACAGCCAATAGAATTTGCATAGTGACAGATCCGTATAGGGCAAGCCTCTTTAACCTTCAAAGGCATGCCGATTCAGGCGCGGCGGCTAGCACCACTGAATGCTAAAGAAATAAGTCAATCTAATAGCGCTACGCTACCTTGCTCTTATTACTCGTGATCCGGCATTCACAAAAAGAGTGTCTATACTACGGTATACAGCGCTTCAAGCTTAAGGGACCGATAATATGCCTATGCATCTACACTTGAGAACTCCCATACTCATATCGGCGCTGCTTTTGCTTAGCATGCCATCCTTAGCTGATTGCTGTAGAGACCAATCAGCCACACCGGACAATCCAGTGGCAATTGGAGGGCGCCTTTACGATAAATGGTGGGCAGAACTAGATCTTTCTGCGCCATCGATAACGCACCCGGCCTACCCTGCAACAGCTAAAAAATCAGGAGCTACCACTTGGCGTTGCAAAGAGTGCCACGGATGGGATTATGCTGGTGCTGAGGGTGCCTACAGCAATGGAAGCCACTTTACTGGCATTAAGGGCATTACCGCTTACAAGGGGGAGGGGCCGGCCAAAATTAACGCCCTATTAACCGACTCAAACCATCAATATGATCGCGTTCTAAATAAGCATGCACTAAACCTTATTACCACCTTCGTTAGCGAAGGTCAGATCGATATGTCAAACGCCATTAACCTCAATAATAAAAAAGCCAACGGTGATGCTATTAAAGGTCAAACCCTATACGGAGAATACTGTAGTCGCTGCCATGGAGATAAAGGAGAAGACCTTAACTTCGGCTCAAAACTAAAACCCGAATATCTGTCTCCTTTAGCCCGAAGGAATCCTTGGGAGACATTACACAAGATCCGTAACGGCCATCCAGGTTCGAAAATGGCCCCTGAACAGATGCACAGTGGCGATAATATGAGAAGACATCACCAAGATAAGTTACGTATGAACGAACCAATGCCTGCGATGATCGGAAAGCTAACCTTACAACAACAGATCGATTTATTAAGTTATCTACAGGAACTTGATGGCAATTAAAGGAATCGGAACACTCTAATCCTCACTGGCCCGTTTTGAATACAACGACCAGCACCAATGAATTCCACAACAAAAAAGACCTGCTCAATGAGCAGGCCTTTCTTTTCTAGCCACTAGCAGCGAAGCGTTCTAGCTACTAGCCACTGAGTGCAATTAAACACCGTTAATCAGCAGGTGTACGCCGATACTTGCTACATAACCTAGGGCAATTGCAGGTGCCCATTTTAGGTGAGATGCAAAGGTATATACGCCTCGCGCTGTACCTAGCAGCGCTACACCTGCCGCTGAACCGATCGCAAGCATACTACCACCAACACCCGCTGTCAGGGTTACCAGCTGCCATTGGCCTAGCGACATCGCAGGGTCCATGGTTAATACCGCGAACATTACCGGAATGTTATCTACAATCGCCGATAGCACACCTACCAGACCGTTCGCCCATGTTGGACCAAGGTCGTTGTACATTAGCTCCGAAACGATCGCCATGTAGCCAAATTGGCTCAAGCCAGCTACACACATAATTACACCGTAGAAGAACAGTAACGTATCCCACTCGGCACGTGATACACGCTCCATCACGTCGAACTCTTTAACTTCTTCACGCTTCTCGGTCATATCTTCAAACAGCTCTACAGCACCGACTGTTTCACCGTTTTCATCAACCACAGGTGCGGCACTGAACATTAGGTATGCGCCTGAGTTACCGATATTGTCGAAATAGTTAGCTGCATCGTAAGACTTACCGCCCATTGGGTTGTCACGATACTTATTTTGATAATGCTGACGTACGCCTGCACCTGATTCGTCTTCTAGGACAGCATCGGCCAAAGTTGGACGTTGATCTTTATAGAAGCCTTTCCAGTGATCTTTAGTGCCGATCATCTCTTCAGCTTTGATACCCGTTAGGTTTTCTAGTGCAGTGTTCCAGTGGGTAACATTTTTCTCTTTGTCGATCATAAATGCCGGATAAGGCTGGTCATTTAGATGCTCGCCAATATCCTTGCCGTATGCCTGTAGAACGCTCAATGGGTTTTGATGCGCATCACTGCGACCACCAAAGATTGAGTCAGCCATAATCGTACGACCTTCCAACTTTTTCAGGTAGAAAGAGTACAAACCTAAGTAACCCAGACCAAACATCATGCCAGCCGCCGGCGGTAGGTGTAGGAAGCTGTGGAAGCTTACTGCAGTCACGATAGTCGCAAGGAACAGAACGATCATTACCTTTGCGCCCATTTTCATAAAGGACTTTTCCTGAGACGCTTCTGGGATCTCATTAGGGATCGTGAAGTGCATGATAACCGCAGGTACTAACCAGTTAACCAATGATGGGATAAAGAGTGGTAGGAACTGCAGGAACTCTACTTTACCCTTCTGCCAAACCATTAGGGTTGTGATATCACCGAATGGAGAGAAAGCACCACCCGCGTTTGCCGCCACAACTACGTTGATACAAGCAATCGACACAAAGCGAACGTTCTTACCGCCAACAGCCATCACAACTGCGCCCATCAGTAGTGCAGTCGTTAAGTTATCCGCAATCGGAGAGATAACAAATGCTAGTGCGCCGGTAACCCAGAAAACCTTACGTAGAGAGTAACCACGGGATACCAGATAAGCACGCAGCGCTTGGAATACGTTACGATCTTCCAGTGCGTTAATGTAGGTCATCGCTACTAGCAGGAATAGGAATAGCTCTGCGTATTCGATAATCGCATGTTTAATCGCATGGTGCGCCTGTTCTGTAGCACCAATTTCCTTAAATGCTAGCGCTACCAGAATCCAAATCAGACCCGCAGCCACCAGAACCGGCTTACTTTTAAGCAAATGAATATTGTTTTCCAACGGAACCAATGAGTAAGCCAAAATAAAGATGGCGATACTTAGATAGCCATAAAAAGAGGCGCTCAGTTCCGGAACGTTAGCGGCCGCTCCGCCTGTTTCCGCAAAAGCAGTAAGAGGAAGCAGTAAGAGACCAACAACAGCCAACACAAAGCGTAAGCTTGCGCTGTTGATCTGTGGAAAAAACATCGACAGGTTCATGGTCAGAATCCGATTTTAAAATTGTTGTGTCTGGATCAGGTTACGGGTTTCAAAATACCCACCGAAATCACATAAGAATTGACAATTCTTATGTGATTTCTGCCTAGCAACTTGCAGGGCTTGACCCATCGTCACGAGAAAGAGCGTCAAAAAATGACCAAATTCGAGTAGACCAACGTTAAGTCCAACCAGCTACTAGCATGGCGTGTATTCATGCCTATGCTAAAAAATGCTGCAATGCACACATTTCTGAGCGGGGCTAGGGTAACGCTTTAAGACAAAAGTAAATACTGGTCTTTAGAGCAATAAAGCACCATCTTTTGAGTAAAGGAGTCCGGTAAAAAGACAAGGGGTCTGAGATAGTTGTAGGAAACTTACTCACGAATGCGCGTTTTTACATAGGGTAGCGCCAAAAAGGGACACAAATCCAAGGTGTATAGGCTTTTCTGACTTAAGCCTTTTGGATAGGGACCACAAGGAGGAGATCTGTTTTATCGATCTTTTTAATAGGAAGAAAGAGACTACTGCGAGACTTGTTCGCCACAATAGAGCTTGCGAACTTTATTCAGAAATCTGACACGCTGAGTATTGTTCGAGAACTCGGTCGCAACTACTTCGCCATTCACGACGCGGATACGTGAAAAACAATCCTTCAGCTCTAAATGCTTTTTGCCTTGGCCTGCCGCATAGACACCACGAAGAAAGAAACCACTACTCGATTGCTGACCTTCAGTCACAATCTTGTCGTACACAGCTTTAAAAATTGAGGGATTAATCACAGAACCCATAAACCTCTCCTTCTATCTTTCTTCAGCGTGTTTTAAAAAGTCATAGATATCTTTGTGTTGCTTTGCCAACCAATCGTTATTTGACGAACTGCTATTGGATATTTTATCTGCGAGGCGCAGTAGTGTTTTGTACGATTCACGATCTTTGATTGAGTGCATAACTTCCTCTCCTCCAGTAAGAAAAGACTTAGCTGTTTATGCTCTTTGTGACTTCAGCAGTGCCTGCTGATTGTATTGGTGCTTAAGGTGGGAGAAGTTCTACCTGCCTGAGAGCGAGCAGGTAGAACTGTTCAGCAATGTTAATGGTGAGGTCGTCCATTGCCTATCACTTATGAGCGGGATCTAGAATATCAATAATGATAATGATTCGCAATAGCGTTTTAGGTTTTTTAGCAAATAATTTTGTTCGACAGAAATACTTGTTGGCAGCGTTGTTACAGGTGTCCCGTTTTCACATAGATTAATGCGCCATCGTCTTTGGTATAGGGATGATGCTCACTCAAATGAGGACTACGCAACCAGGAACCTTTTGGGTAGATACCATGCTCATCGTAGAACGTGCCTTCAAGTACCAGTATCTCTTCACCGCCAAAATGACGATGGGGGTTAAACTGCGTATTCGGCGCCCACTTCACCAAGGCGACATGCTCTCCCTCAAATTCATGCAGAGGCATAACGGTTAAACCATCAACCAAGCCTTGGAGCCAAGGTTCTTTAGTAGTATCAATCGCCTTTTGTTCTTTATCAGCTTCGTTAAACTGCTGCAGCTTTACAAAGATGATCGCACCCTCTTTGCCGATCTTCGGGGTGTGAGAGGTACCAATAGGGTTACGAACATAACTCCCTTGGGGATAATCTTGGTGTTCATCAGAAAACACACCTTCAAGCACGAAGAACTCTTCCCCACCGCTATGAATATGCGGTGAGAATTCACTAAAAGGCGCATAACGGACAATCGAGGTCGCCCTTGCCGATTCATCGCCAATACGGTCTAGCATCATGCGCTCAACCCCCGCCATAGGTGAATCAACCCAATGGTAATCTTCTGGAAGAATAACTACGCGTTGTTCAAAATCGGCATTTATTCGTGTAACCATCTACTTCACCTTTAATTCAACGCCTAGTTCATTTCTTAGTATTTCCTTGGGATCACCTATGTGAAAGCGAGTTCCCTACAAACGGTTATAAATCTACTACCAAATATAGAGATCATTACATTCAAAACTGATTATATAATGAGATCGGTTTAGCATTGGCCAAAGCTGTGCGGCTGAACTGATAAATCGGATTTAACACTAATATTGTCGTTGATAGCCTTTCGATTATCGCAAGGAAGCTAAAGTCCCTTAGCAGGGAGCCCAGCTTTGACTACGCTATATGATGTAATTAGCAAAGGTACTTTTGATGATGCACACTATCCACTTTCTACACCACCCATACCGTTACTCTAGTTAAGCGCCATAATGTTTGAGTGAAGCATTATGCTGTTTATAAGAAATAACATCTGGCTTGCGTTTTACGTATTCCTTTTGGCAGGTTTTGCTTCGTTTATTTTCATTCTTACGAAAACCCATGAGTCTATTCGCCAAGATGTGCAGTTAGAGCAAGAAAACCTAACACGCATCACCTCTAACTCAGTTGAAGCTTCGCTTAGACAATATGGAACACTTTTAGATATTCTGGGGCAGGAGTTATTACACGAAGCTAAGTTTTTGGATCGGGACAAAGCGATTCAGGAAATAGATAAATTACTCAACGCCTCCCACACAACTCACAACCTCTTTTTGATCGATCTTGATGGTAATATCGTTGCCACAAACTCTCTATCTCAAGATAAACGCGAATCTTCACTTAACCTGCTACAAAACCCCAAAGCAAAAGAATCTTTCAGTCTCACATTAGACAGTAATGCAGCCGTTATTGGGCGAACATATTTTAGTTACTGGGAAAGCGCCCTAATCATCCCTATTCGTAAAACGATTAGAAATAGAGACGGTCAACCACTATTCGTTGTATCTCTCACCATCAATATTGAGAAAGGTCTTCCGTTCTTCTCCAAAAATGTTGAACACAGTGCGGACTACAGTGTGTTTATCTATCGAGAGCGAGACCGATATTTTCAGGTAGCCCCTAAACGTCTTATCAACGACCCCGCTGTGTATGAACATCAGTTTTCTGAAGAGAGAATCCAAGAAAGCATTGATTATGTCGAAAAGGCCTACAACACCAGTTTTGAGGTTATTAAAAACAAACAGATCATTACTACCCATGTCACCGGCAAGTTTAACGATGATTCTCAATCAATGATGTCAAACTTCTATATAAAAGAGTTTCAACTTTGGGTAGGCATAGAAAGGGATACTCAGGTTATTAGGAAAAAGTTCTTCCAAGTAGCAGCCAATCTCTCCCTAGTTTTCTTTTTCGCTTATGCCGTTATTTTCTGGCTCTTTCGAGTGATCAGTAATAATGAGAAGAAGAAAGAAGAACTGTTAACTTATAGAGCGACGCACGATTTCTTAACCAACCTACCCAACCGCTATTTTCTAGATAACTACTTTTCCAAACTAGAAGAGCAAGACAGCTATCATCTGCTGTTTGTCGATATGGATAACTTTAAATCAGCCAATGATAACTTCGGCCACGATTATGGCGATCAGGTTCTGATAGAAATAACCAGAAGGCTCAAGCTCAGCATACAAAAAAGCGAATGCCTTATAGCTAGATACAGCGGTGATGAATTTGTAGTCGTTGCATTCAACCTTTCTAGTTTCGAAGCCGAACGCTTAGCCCAAACAATATTAGAAGAGATTTCTAAACCTTATCTAATGAGTGGTAACCGCTTAAGTATAAGTGCCAGCATAGGGATCTCTCACTGCCCTACCGACGCCAGTTCATTTGAAGAGGTAAAAAGGCTCTCGGACTTTGCCTTGTATGAAGCGAAACAAAATAAAAATTGCTACGCCATCTTCCATGAGGAACTGAAAAAGCGCTACCTGGATGATCAATCGTTAGAAAATAAGCTTCGAGATGCGATTAAGAACGATGAAATATCTATCGTCTTTCAGCCACAAATTTCTTCAGCTGGTGTGCTATCCGGCTTTGAATCGTTAGTTCGCTGGTACAGCGAGGAGCTAGGCTCTATTCCACCCAACCGTTTTATCCCTATTGCTGAATACTCAGGGCTAATGCCAGAGCTTGGCCGCCACATAATCCGAAAATCGTTAGACGAGGCTAGTAAAGTAGCATCGGACAGTTTCTCTCTATCGATAAATGTATCTATCAAGCAGTTCTTTTCCGATGGTTTTGTCGAATATTTTTTACAGCAAGCTAATCAATCCAAAATAGCTAAAAGCAGACTCAAAATCGAGATTACCGAAAGCCTGTTTATCCAAGATTTAGATTACGTCTTAGGGATGATCAATCAATTTAAAGCAGAGGGAATATCCGTATCTTTAGATGACTTTGGTACGGGGTATTCCTCTTTGAGTTTGTTAAAGGATCTACCTATCGACGAGCTGAAAATAGATAAGAGTTTTGTTGATGATATTGTCGAAGACAAAGATGCTCGATTACTGCTTCAAGGCATTATCAATATCGCTCATAAAATGGGGATAACCATTGTTGCCGAGGGTGTTGAAACACAGGAACAAAAACAGATCCTTGATGGTCTAGGTTGTGAGGTGTTTCAAGGTTATTACTTCTATAAGCCTATGCCTATTAATGATGTAATTAAGGAATTTAATTAAGATTCCTGAAGAAACACCCCATTTTTTCCGCTTTTCTTAACCCGGTACATGCGCTCATCGGCCACTCGAACAAGAGATTCAAGATCCTGTCCATCCTCGGGACAATTAGCACCGCCAACCGAACAGCTAACCTCTAGACCTTCTGCGATATCAGCATAACTCTCATTCATCACATCAAGTAAGCGTTCGGCAAGTCCTGGAGCGCAGGTTGCTGTGTCATTACATTGGATAATCATGGCAAATTCATCACCACCTATGCGTGCTACAAAATCCCCTTCTCGTAGCGCTACGCTCAGCCGGGAAGCTACCTCCACCAGCACTTTATCGCCAATTTCATGTCCGTAGGTATCGTTGATCGTTTTGAAATCATCGATATCAACAAACAACACCGTTAAACACTCTTTACGAGCGGCGGCATTCTGCATAATGTCTTGGCCCGTAGTCATAAAAGCTTTACGGTTAGGGACACGGGTTAATTCACAATGATGTGCTTCATATGCCATTGCTCGCCGTTGCTGCTGTGCTTCTTCAACTTCAGCAGTTGAATCCACCAAGGCCTTTTCGACCTCTCGTTTTTCGGCGATTAATAGCACAAAGCGATTCATTACATCGTGGTAGTGATAAGCAGCAAGGACCACAAACGGCATGGCTAGAAGACCAACTAGAAGCGCATTAATTAGATTAGTGATTTGCTTATTCATATCTTGAGTAACCGCTTCATGGAAACGGTTATTCTCTTGCTGGAGTACTGTTAAAGCAGCCAACGCAGGAGCATCATCAATACGAACTTGCCTATCAATCTGTTGAGTCGGAGCTCCTCTTTCTACCGCCATCTGCGCTACATGAAGATTATCTCGGTACATCTGCAGCGTCTGTTGAATCACTAACAGTGCTTGGCTCTCTTTACTATTAAGATCTAAGGCCGAATAGAGTGAAATAATTTGAGTCGATTTTTCTATATCGCCACGTAAACGTTCAAGCAAACTTTGCTCTTGGCGCAGGACATAGTTTTTGAAATTATGGATAAAGCCACCGTATCCAATAGAACGGTGTAACTCTGAAAGGGCCGTAGCACGGCTCTCTGAGGTATAACTATAAGCGGTCCAAGCGTCTCTTACTCCTGAAGACAGGAACAAAAGCAACCCTCCCATCAGTAAGATAACGATGGACAAAGAAACAGCTAAAATCGTAATGCGACGACTAAATCGCTTACGTAACAAACGTCCTTCCATGACGTACAGAACCTGTATGGCCGACTAAAAACCGTCAAAAATGTAGGTGTATATGATAGTCCGTTTGTTTATAGGGTCAAGCTGTAGCCTATTAGACTTACTGCGCAGCACAATTGTAATAAGCCACGCTAAACTCTTCTGGATTAACGACAGTATTTAACCCAATATTCAACCGCATCAAACCTTCGGCGTGGCCACCCAAAAGGTGAAAATTTTGCACATCACTGGTTTTAATCGGGATAACCTTACGATCTCCAGGAATCACAAAATCCGCCCAACACTCGACTTTGACCTGTTTTCTCTGTTGGGTAGAGTCAGTAATAACAAAGGAAACATCAAGATAGCATAACGAGCCCATGCCCACCGTGGCACGATCCGTACAGACAGGCTTATCAGCAATAACCTCTATACCAATAGGTGAAACATCAGCCAATTTCGGCCGTTCTAATGTTTGCAGTGCAAGGTAATGATTAAAGACCCACCCAATCACTTTCTGTTTGTTAGGTTTTAAAAAGAATACTTCAGACCATTGCCCTTCTCTGCGAGTTTCCAGTACCAACTGCTCTTTATCCACCTGAGCAATCACACGCCACTTCTGTCCTGGCCCCTTGCGGATATTGATGTTGTCACCGGTAACTTGGTAATACTCCAACGCCTGTGCAGGCAGAGCAACCAATAGTACACAGAGGCAAAACCATGATCTGAAGAGTTTCATTTTTATTCTTCGGCCTCAGGCTGGCCTTGAGAACTGTTATCCACTTCCAAACTATCTACGCGCTGATAACCTCTTGGTAACTTGTTACCTCGACGACCTCGCTCACCTCGATAGTGCTCGATATCAGCAGGCTTAAGCTTCAAGTGTTGACGACCAGCATGCACCAGCAGCGTATCTTCCGGAGCAAGCACAGCCAAAGCCGTTACCAATTCCTCTCGGGCAGAGGCTCTTGCGGATGGGATATTGATAATCTTATTACCTTTACCACGTGCCAATTGCGGTAGCTCAGACACAGGGAATACCAGTAATCGACCTTCATTTGTCACAGCGGCCAAAAGAGAACCTTCAACTGAACTCATCGTGATTGGCTGTAAGATCTGAGCGTTTTTAGGCAGGGTTAATGCCGCCTTACCGTTTTTAGTTTTACTGGTGAGATCAGAGATCTTCGCGATAAAGCCATAACCCGCATCAGACGCCATCAAGACTTGATCGTTATCCTTACCCGCAATGGCAGCATCTACAGTGGACCCTTTTGGCAACGTGATTCGCCCTGTTACCGGTTCACCTTGTCCACGGGCGGACGGTAGATTATGGGTCTCGATAGTGAAACTTCGACCCGTGGTATCTAACAGGAGGGTTGGCTGATTAGTCCTACCCTTACAACTTAGCTTAAAGGCATCGCCGGATTTGTAATTGAGGCCCTCGGCATCAATATCATGACCTTTCGCAGCACGAATCCAGCCTTGCTTAGAGATCACTACAGTCACAGGATCCGAAGATAGAAGATCTTTCTCGCTAAATGCCTGCGCTTCTTCACGCTCTACGATTGGCGAGCGACGGTCATCACCGTACTCTTCAGCAGCGTCTTGGATCTCTTTCTTAATCAGCTTACGCATCTTAGCGTCAGAACCTAGAATACCTTCCAGCTTCTTACGCTCTTCTTCCAACTCGTTCTGCTCAGACTGGATCTTAAACTCTTCCAGTTTCGCCAAGTGACGAAGTTTAAGGTCTAGAATCGCATCCGCTTGAATCTCGGTCAGACCAAAGCGTTTAACCAGCTCCGCTTTTGGATCTTCCTCATGACGGATAATCGCAATAACCTCATCAATATTGAGATACGCGACCATCAAACCTTCGAGGATATGTAGGCGATCCAAAACCTTAGATAAGCGGTGGTTTAAGCGCTTGCGCACAATCTCAGTACGCCAGCTCAGCCACTCAACCAAGATCTGACGGAGGTCTTTAACTTGCGGTTTACCATCCACGCCGATCATGTTCATATTCACACGGTATGTGCGTTCTAGATCAGTAGAAGCAAATAGGTGAGCCATTAACTGCTCGACATCAACACGATTCGAGCGAGGGATAATCACTAGGCGAGTTGGGTTTTCGTGATCGGATTCATCACGAAGATCGCTCACCATCGGCAGCTTTTTCTGCTGCATCTGAGCGGCGATCTGCTCCAAAATTTTAGCGCCCGAAACCTGATGCGGTAGCGCAGTAATAACGATTTCACCCTGCTCTTTCGTGTATACAGCACGCATACGCACCGAGCCACGTCCTGTTTCATAAACCTTTTTCAGCTCACGACGGGAGGTGATGATTTCCGCATCGGTTGGCATATCGGGACCTGGAACGATCTCGGTGATCTCGTCCAGATCTGCACGCGGGTTATCTAGCAAGTGAACACAGGCTTTAGCCACTTCACGCAGGTTGTGCGGCAGAATGTCAGTCGCCATACCTACGGCAATACCTGTCGTGCCATTCAACAACACATTTGGTAAACGCGCTGGCAGAATCGCTGGCTCACGCATAGTGCCATCGAAGTTAGGTACCCAATCAACCGTACCTTGGCTGATTTCAGACAGTAAAACTTCGGCATAACGCGCTAAACGCGATTCGGTATAACGCATCGCAGCGAAGGATTTAGGGTCATCAGGAGAACCCCAGTTACCCTGACCATCAACCAACGGATAGCGATAACTGAAAGGCTGAGCCATCAATACCATTGCTTCATAACAAGCTGAGTCACCATGCGGGTGGAATTTACCTAACACATCACCCACAGTACGTGCTGACTTCTTGTATTTTGCAGACGCTTTAAGGCCAAGCTCGGACATCGCATAGATGATGCGACGCTGAACGGGCTTCATACCGTCACCGACATGAGGCAGGGCACGATCCAAAATTACGTACATGGAGTAATCCAGATACGCTTTCTCGGTAAAATCTTTTAACGCGAGGCGTTCAGTGCCATCTTCGAAGGTTGTTTGTACCGTCATAATTCACATTACACTCGTAATAAGCTCAACTCGCTGCTGTAACACAAACCTAGCAACCAGCTGTAAAAACTATCCAGTTTCTCTGCCTACAGTGACTAATCTCAGAGAAAACTCATGCTACTTCCAACGTCTAAACGTCTGCCAAGTTACCTTTGCTCTGCAACCAGTCTTTACGGTCACCTGAGCGCTTCTTAGCTAACAACATATCCATCACTTCGTTCGTGCCATCACCCGGCTCTACCGTAAGCTGTACAAGACGGCGGGTGTCTGGTGACATGGTTGTCTCACGTAGCTGAAGTGGGTTCATCTCACCCAAGCCCTTGAAGCGCTGTACGCCGATTTTGGCATTCTTACGATCCGCTTTAATGCGCTCGATAATGCCATCTTTCTCAGCGTCATCCAGTGCGTAAAACACCTCTTTCGCGACATCGATTCGATACAGCGGCGGCATAGCCACATAAACGTGACCAGCAGTAACCAGCGGTTTGAAGTGACGTACGAATAATGCACACAGCAGTGTTGCGATATGTAGACCGTCGGAGTCCGCATCGGCCAGAATACAGATCTTGCCGTAACGCAAACCGTCAAAGTTTTCTGAAGCAGGCTCCACGCCGATCGCTACCGAGATATCATGGATCTCTTGTGAGCCTAAGACTTCGCTAGGATCAACTTCCCAAGTGTTTAAGATCTTACCTCGCAACGGCATGATCGCTTGAAACTCTCGTTCACGCGCTTGTTTCGCAGAACCACCCGCAGAGTCACCCTCTACCAAGAACAGTTCTGATTGCATCGCATCACCACCAGAGCAGTCTGCCAATTTACCCGGTAGCGCAGGCCCTTGAGTAACTTTTTTACGCACCACTTTTTTATTGGAACGCATACGACGTTGAGCGTTAGATATAACAACTTCAGCAAGCTGCTCGCCCTCTTCTACATGGCGGTTTAGCCATAAGGAGAAAGCATCTTTAATTGCGCCTGAAATAAAGGCCGCGATTTCACGAGAAGATAAACGTTCTTTGGTTTGGCCGGCGAACTGCGGATCCTGCATTTTGGCAGAAAGGACGTAGCAGCACTTATCCCAAACATCATCCGCAGTCAGCTTAACTCCGCGAGGTAGCAAGTTACGGAATTCACAGAACTCACGCATCGCTTCAAGCAAACCTGTACGCAGACCGTTTACATGAGTACCGCCTTGCGCCGTAGGAATCAGGTTTACATAACTTTCGCAGGTCATTTCGCCACCTTCAGGTAGCCACTGCACTGCCCATTCGACTGCGTCTAATTCACCCTGCAAAGAGCCTGAAAATGGTTCAGCAGGTAGTACTTCAAAGACTTGGGTTGTGCCTTTTAAGTAATCAATTAAACCATCTTCATAATACCATTCTTCCTTCTCACGCTTAGCACCGGTCAGATCAGTAAAGGTCACCTTTAGACCTGGGCAAAGGACTGCTTTAGCACGTAGATTATGCTTTAGACGTGAGACACTAAATTTATGGGTATCAAAGTATTGTGGATCAGGTAGGAAACGAACCGTAGTACCAGTGTTACGCTTACCACAGGTATCAATCACTTCTAGATCAGATACTTTTTCACCGTCCGCAAAGCCAATACGATAAACCTGACTGTCGCGACGTACTTGTACTTCTAACAACTTAGATAAGGCATTTACAACCGATACACCCACACCGTGTAAACCACCGGAATAGTTGTAGTTATCGTTGTTAAACTTACCACCCGCATGGAGTTTACACAGGATCAACTCGACCCCGCTGACACCCTGCTCTGGGTGGATATCCACAGGCATGCCTCGACCATCATCGGTCACGCTTAAGGACTGATCTTTATTCAGAACCACATCAATCTGCTTAGCATGACCGGCAAGCGCCTCATCCACCGAGTTATCGATGACTTCTTGCGCCAAATGGTTTGGACGATCCGTTTCCGTGTACATCCCCGGACGACGTCTAACCGGGTCTAGACCACTAAGAACTTCTATGGAACCAGCGTTGTATTGCTTGGACATCAAATACTTTCCTGTCGCAAAACTTTATCTATGAATCAACGTTTAACGATATTTAAATCGGTTGTGCTTCGGGCAGATCAATACGCCCTTCTGCAAATGCCATAATGGCAGGAATCAGGTTTTCAAACTGTTCGAAACCATGACTACCACCCGGCTGAACAAACTGCGGTGATGCTACAAATTTCTCGACCGCTTCTCGGTAATCCAGCGTTTCATCTGCTGTTTGGGTTAATAACAGATAAGCTTCTGGCCGTTTGAGCTCTTGGCAGTTCAGCGCCAACAACTGCGACAAATGCTCTTGGGTAAGCTCATACTCTTCACCGGAATAAAGATTCACATTTGGCCCAAGGTATTGCGGCAGCAGTTCAAACGGTCTGACCGACGGGTTAATTAAAACCGTACGTACATGATCATAATGTTCGGTTAGCCATGTACTGTAATAACCACCCAGCGAACTTCCTAATAAGATGATTGATCGCTGTTGGTTTTGCTCAACAAGAGCGCGTAACTGTTCCATAGCTTCTGCTGGCCAGTGGGATAGCTTTGGCACCATCACCTGATCGCCTAGACCCTTACCCTGCAGATACTCGACGAACACCTTCGCCTTCATCGATTGCGGCGAGCTGTTGAAACCATGAACGTATATATAAAGCGGTGTATTCATTTTCTTCCTCTGGCAAAGAACTTACCGGAGGGGAAAGCAAGGCGCAATAGCCAGTAAAGCTATGCGGGTAATCTAATCACTTGTTGGTTAATTTTCCCACAAGAATAGAGCTGATAGCAGCCATAAGCAGGCCCTGCTAGCTTAGGATCATCTTCTACTGCAGAGCCATCTGTCTGAGCTTTAAACTGTGCAGCAGTCGCAGGTACAGAGAATAGTTGAATATCTCCTCTCTGAAGCGCCCAGCTTTGATGCACATGGCCAAAGATAACGCCTTTAACCTGTGGATAAAGATCAACAATCTGCCAGAACTGATCAGCATTGCCTAAACAGATATCATCCTGCCATCGGCTTTTTACAGACACAGGATGGTGATGCA
Organism: Neptuniibacter sp. QD57_21; assembly: GCF_047778075.1. Taxonomy (GTDB): domain Bacteria; phylum Pseudomonadota; class Gammaproteobacteria; order Pseudomonadales; family Balneatricaceae; genus Neptuniibacter. The sequence goes on from NZ_CP180549.1 coordinate 3,367,123, forward strand.
GAACCAATAACACGTGCTGATCAGGCCCTGTCTGGCTTAACTCAGTTTTTAAAAAAGCCAATTCTGACTCAGAAAGCGAACCGCTACCTTTGCCGTCGGGATTTGAACTACTATCTAGAAAGATCAGTTTCCAACCATCGAACGTTTTTACCCGCGACGCTAACTCTGTATCCGCAAAGCGCGCCATCTCCTCTGGTAGATCGTGATTACCGGGGATCCAGTAAGTAGGATAAGGAAGCTGATCGACATAAGAAACCAAACGATCATAGGCATTAGGTGCGTGATGAGTAAGATCACCTGTGAGTAACAAGGCATCAGCAGATTGAGATTCAATCTCCGATATCACTTGTTGAAAGCGCTGCTCGACATTTACACCTTTCAACAACATATCTGGTTCTTGTTGCAGGTGCATATCACTGACTTGAAGCAGAGTGATGGTTTCAGCCACTGAATACGGGTTCCATACTGTGGCCGTGGTTTAAGCACTCGCTCAACCACTCACCCAGATATTCATTTAGCTGAATTTTCTCATCAGGCAGGTGCATATTTTTATTTGGATAGGGATAAACACCGGAGAGCTGTTTACGACGCTGCATGCAGATCACCTCCGCCATGCCAGCATCGTGGTATAGACGCACCACTAGACCCGGTGCTTCTAACCATGGCGAACTCGATTCAAAGCGATGGCTAATCAACAAAGTGGTCGTATATTTGAAACGCTCATCAACCTGCAGACGCAGATAGGCAGTATGCTCAGGCCAACTCACCTGAAACTCGCGTTCATCACACTCATCCAGATCCGGTAATAGCTTCATAATACGAGCATAGTTAGCCTCGCAATGCGCCATCTGCCGAGTTAGATCTGGAATATATTTCCGCTTCATCTGCCTATCCGATTTATCGTTTACTACTTACTGCCAACGCTGATCGAGCGCTGACTTATTTAACTGTAGCCACTGCAGAGCAATTATCGCAGGGGCATTATTAATTATACCTTGTTGTACTAATTCAAAGGCCTCTTCCACCGGAATCACATGCACTTTGATATCTTCGCCCTCTTCCGGCAAACCATGAATGCCTTCGACACCACTGGAATCCACCTGAGCACAAAGTAGATCGATATACTCTCGCGTTGCTCCAGTACTCGGTGAGAAACGGGTGATGTGCTTGATCTCACCTAGCTGCGCCCCCGCTTCTTCGACTGCTTCACGGCGAGCGACATCTTCAGTGGTTTCACCTTTCTCGACAATACCTGCCACCAGCTCCAGCAACCAAGGCCCATCAGGGCTATCGAACGCACCTACACGGAACTGCTCAATCAAAACAACCGATTGTTTAACCGCATCATAGAGCAGCGCACATACAGCATCATCACGGTAAAACAGCTCACGCTGGATCTCTATCTCACTGCCAGCAAAAGTTTTATGCCGCAGATAGAGTTTGTGCATTTGAAAGAAACCATCGTACAGGGTTTCTTGTTTATCGATGTTGAAATCTTTTTGACCAAAACTTGGTTGCCATTTCTCAGACATGTGCTGTTCCTGTCATTGACTAGCGAATAACTCACTATATCAATTAACCAGCTCATCAAGCCAATTGATCAATCCATTTCGAAATGAAAAATTAGAGAGGTTAGCCCTTAGGAATAGGGCTAAGATAGAAATTTCAGCTTACGCAAAGCACCTTAAGCTATCGGCAACCGAATTAGTAATGCAGCGCCGACGGGATACAAACATCGCGCTCTCAGCAGATTTTTTAGCTTCTTTTTTAGCCATGGCCGCAAGCTCTGCCACCTCATGAAAGCTGTTGCAACAACAAGGATCAGGGTGAACAACACCGACAGCTAAGCCCAAAAACGAGAAAAAGGTACGGTTATCTTGACGATCACTCGCCCAGATTCCACCCGCTTTGAGATCCGCATCGCAGTAGAACCCTTTTACCGCTTTATCGAACTCGCGAATGATCCGCTCACAACTCAACTGCCAATCAGGTGAGCGATAGATCACAACAAAGTCATCGCCCCCGACATGGCCGATGAAATTTGAATCATAAGAGGCGTGTTGCACCAGCAATTCACCCAACAAACGAATTACCTGATCCCCTTTGGAATAACCGTAACAATCGTTAAAGGGCTTAAAGTTATTCAAGTCGAAATAAGCGACATGAAAGTCAGCCGATTGGTTAAGCAACACATCCACTTCGTTATTGATCGGGACATTACCCGGCAAAAGCGTCAGCGGGTTAGCATATTGCGCATTTTGCACTTTGAGTTCGGTCAATCGCTTCAACAGATCTCGTACATTACCCATACCAACATAAAGATCGTTCTGAGTAATAATCAAATCCTGCTGGATCTCATTCTGTTCATGCTCTGTGATAAGCCGAGAGACTTCATCCAAGCTCATCCCTGCATCCACAATAAGCACGTCATGAGACAAGATCCGCTCGACCGGTTTTGTACCATAAAGCGCTCGACCATATTGGGTAGAGAACAGCTCAAACAAACTGGACCTTCTCACTACACCTTGAGGTACGCCTTCATGCACAACCGGTAGAGAGCTTACTTCGGGGTGCGTTCTAAATAGGTCACTCACCGACAGCACAGTATCTTGAATGGAAACAGTTGGAGCATTGCGTAATAGAGAATGAGCCGTCTCACAGTTCTCAACTCGAGGAGCATTTGCAGATTCGTAGACATCAACAACAGGAGGCTCTACTGTTTGCGGCTCTGGGCTTGGATAACCAAGGTAAAAACCTTGGCCAATATTGATCCCCAGCTCTTTGATCGTTTTGACTTCTTCTTGACGTTCAATCCCTTCAGCAATGACTTTGCAGCCCATGGTATTACTGATGTTGTAGATCGAGCGTACGAACTCACGTTTTACCGGATCACTATCAATATCAGAGATAAAATGGCGATCAATTTTGACGTATTCAGGCTTTAGCTCTGACCACAATTTCAAGCCGGAGTAACCTGTCCCCAAATCATCTACCGCAACTTGGAAACCCATATTTCGGTAATGCTCAACGGCAGCATGAGTCAGGCCTTGTTGATCAAATGGGTGCTGTTCAGAAAGCTCTATGACGATATCTTGAATTGAGATACCTAACTCTTGTAACAGTTCAGCCGTAAAACCTTCTGTGTGTTCTGGCGTCCCTAACAAAGACGCACTGATATTAAGAAAGAGTTGCCCACCTGGGTTCAACTCAGCAAATGCTTCAAGGGATTTTCGTCGTGATAGCAACTCAAGTGTGTGTAACAAGTTGTTTTCAATGGCTGTCTGAAACAATGCGCCAGGCGAAGCCATAACCGTGCCCGCAGGCCCGCGGATTAAGGCCTCATGACCAATAACAACATTGTTTTTTAAATCCACAATTGGCTGAAAATGTGGATAAAGTGATTCTGACTCTAAAATATCGAAAAGATACTTACGACGTGACTCAGCATCGACCTCATTTGTTGCAAGCAACATACTTACTCACCTGTGATGCACTATTCTTAGACGCACAGGCTAGCTAGAAAGGATGACACTTAAGTGACAAACGCGAAAATATCTACCATTTATATGAGTATTCAGATATACAACCGCCTAAATATTAGACAATTCTAATCAAAATCACCCAACGTAAACTGACGCAGCATTTGAATTTCTTCAGCCCAGATCGTTTCATCAATGGTTTCCAACACCAATGGAATCCCTCGGAAACGGTCATCACGCATAATGAATTTAAAGACCTCTAGACCGATTTCTCCCTGACCTAGACTGTGATGGCGATCTAAGCGCGAGTCTAAACCTCCTTTAGAGTCATTCAGGTGCATCCCTTTCAGGTAATCAAAACCGACGATATTGGCGAAGTCTTCAAAGACCTCAGCACAGCTCTCTTGGGTACGAATATCGTAGCCAGCCGCAAACATGTGACAGGTATCGATACACACACCAACACGATTTTTATCTTCTACTTGATCAATAATGGCGGCTAACTGTTCAAAGCTAAATCCAAGGTTACTTCCTTGGCCTGCTGTATTCTCAATTACCGCCACAACGGATTCAGTTTGCGCAATTGCCCAGTTAAGAGACTCAGCGATCTTAGCGATACACTCCTCTTCACTGATCTTGCGCAGATGACTCCCCGGATGAAAATTAAGATAAACCAAACCCAACTGCTCACAGCGCTGCATCTCATCTAAAAATGCATCGCGAGATTTCTGCAACGCTTCCTCTTCCGGATGGCCCAAGTTAATCAGATAGGAATCATGAGGAAGGATCTGCTCAGGCTTAAAGTTTAGTGCTGCGCAGTTTTTCTTAAACGAGGCGATTGTCTTTGAATCTAAAGGTTTTGCCATCCAACGTCGCTGATTTTTAGTGAATAAGGCAAAGGCATTGGCTTCTATTTCTTTGGCATTAAGTGGGGCATTTTGCACACCACCGCTAGCGCTGACATGCGCACCAACGTAGTAAGGCAGTAGATCAGACATCAATTATTCACTTCAGTGTAGATAGGAAAGCAGCCATTCAGCTGCTTCCAATTAAGAATCAAAAATAGAGGCGGCAACGATACTACTCAGTCAGTAGATGATCCACCAGCATTTGCACCGATCGTTTACCGCGGAACTCATTGACATCCAAACGGTACACAGCTCTGACTTGAGTAATATCCTGATCCGGCCAAAGTTCCATATCAGCGTTAAACTGAATCGCATCAACAGCTAAACCAGAAATCGGCTCCATCAACACCATTTTCAGATGTCTTTGACCAACCACTCGTTGCTGGATCAAGGTAAATTGGCCATCAAACAGGGGTTCAGGGAACTGATGCCCCCAAGGACCGGCATCACGTAACAGCTCTGCTAACTCGATCGTCATATCTGCAGCGGTAAGCTCACCATCGGTTAACACCTCTTGCTGGAGGTCTGATTCACTTAATTGGCGTCTAACCTCTTCATCAAAAGCGCTTTGAAACAGCTCTAGATCTGTAGCTTTGATAGTTAAGCCAGCAGCCATGGCATGACCACCAAACTTACGCAAAAGCGATGGATACCTTGCAGCAATAGCATCTAAACCATCTCGTACATGGAAACCCGGAATCGATCGTGCAGAGCCTTTTAATTCATCCTCATCACCTTGAGCAAAGGCAATCACAGGTCTGTGAGTTCGATCTTTAATCCTAGAAGCCAGAATACCGATCACGCCTTGATGCCACTCGGGCTCATACAGAGATAGACCGTACGGCAGCTGCGCAGAGTCTAGTTGCAGCTTATCCAGCAGGTCGAGCGCTTGTTGCTGCATCTCCTGCTCTATTCCCTTACGCTCCTGATTGAGGTCGTTCAGTGTAGCGGCTAGATCTTTAGCTTTCTGCTCCGACTCGGTCAACAAACACTCGATACCGATCGACATATCTTCCAGACGGCCAGCTGCATTCAAGCGTGGCGCAATAGCAAAGCCAAGGTCGGACGAAGCCACTTTATGCTGCTGACGGCCTGATAACTCGATTAACGCTTTAAGGCCTGGGCGACAGCGGCCCGCTTTGATACGCTGAAGACCTTGATGAACCAGCACACGATTGTTTTGCTCTAAAGGAACAACATCTGCAACCGTTCCTAAAGCAACAAGGTCTAAGAGCGAACCTAAATTAGGACTCGGCAACCCATTTAAATTAAACCAATCTTTTTGCTGTAACATTCGGCGCAGCGCAATCATCACATAAAAGATCACACCAACACCGCAGGTAGATTTAGCCGTAAACTGACAATCAGGCTGATTAGGGTTGACGATGGCACAAGCTGCAGGAAGCTCCTTACCAGCCAAATGGTGATCCGTAACGATCACATCTAAACCCGCAGCATTCGCCACAGCAACGCCCTCGATACTCGAAATACCATTATCTACTGTGATCAACAGATCTGGGGATTGTTTCAGGGCTTCCGCTACAATCTCTGGACTTAAGCCATAGCCATATTCAAAACGGTTAGGCACCAGATAGCCAACCTCTGCCACGCCCATCATCCGTAGCGCTAAAACAGCAACTGAGGTACTGGTCGCACCATCACAGTCAAAATCACCAATGATTAAGATTTTTTCGCGATGCTTTAATGCCCTAACTAAACGGTTAACGGCTCCATCTATACCTGCCAAGCCGCTATCGGGCAAAAGCTCATTCAAGCTCCTGCCAAGCCCTTGCAGATCATGCACTCCACGTGATGCATAGATACGGGCTAAAACTGGATTTACCTGCTGAAACACAGGTACAGATGTATCGACCTGCGGCCTCGGTGAAATGCTTAACTGCTTCATTAGTTCTCTAATTCAATGGTGCTAACAGGTGCAGGGAACAACACGTCGGTTTTCTCAGTGTAGTGATATGCCAACAGGCCAATCCACTCCCTTACGGCAGTGTTTAGACCATTCATATTTGTATTTAGATCAGGCGTAAAACGCATTGTACCGGCGCGGTAATCTACTGGAAATGCAATAACATCGATACCAAGCTTACGATAAATACCAACAGACCGCGGCATATGGAATGCTGATGTCACTAACAACCACTTACCTTCAACTTTACCTTCAGCATTCGCAATCAAATCTTTGGTATAGATCGCATTTTGAAAGGTATTACGCGAATCCCTTTCAATAGTGACACGCGAGCCCATCCCTTGATGGTTCAACCATTGTTCAGCTACATCACCACCTCGAAACTCGGGTGCTAGAATTGACCCAGAGCCGCCGGTAAAAACAACTTTAGCGTCAGGGTAACGTAGCATTAAACTAGGTAACGCCATCAAACGGTCTGCAGCCTGATTAAATTCCGGCCATTGCGTATGGGAAGACATCTCAGCATTTTCACCACCACCAAGAACAATAATGCCAGCGATAGGCTCTTTAATTTCGGACAAGACAGGCTGTGGAAAGCGCTGCTCCAAGGGCTCTAGCAAATAATTAGCCATTGGATAAACACTAATTGTCAGCATGGCTAACACAGAGGTCCAGACCAAAAACACGCCTAATGCTCGGCGCCATAACAACAAGCCAAACAGCAGCATTAATAGTAAAAAGTGATCCGGTTGCGCCACAAACCATAAGATCTTAGAGAGTAGAAAAAACTGATCAGCCATATCCATAGGCCCCTGAATTATTATTTTTCTATCAGATACAAAAAACCCGACGCGAACGTCGGGTTTTGAGAATATCACATCTGATCAATAGTTACTCAGTGTGTACGTGACTCGCAACATACTGCTGAACAGTGTTCAGGTCGTTGTCTAGCACTTCTAGCTTCTCTTCACGTTCGAATAGATCAGCCATATGTGCCGGTAACTGCGGTGCATCCAAACCAGCTTTAACCACTGGTTCAGGGAATTTAACCGGATGCGCTGTTGATAATGTAATCATTGGCACTGATTGATCACGGTTACATTCACGGCCAGCCTTAACACCGATCGCGGTATGCGGATCTAGAAGATATTCAGTCTCTTCGAATACCTGCTTGATCACATCACAGGTTGTCTCATCATCTACCGCATAGCTATCGAATAGTTCGCGAACTTTTTCCCAACGAGCGGGATCTAGTTCAACAGACTCTTTCGAGAAGCGTGCCATTAGATCACTGATCTCTTCACCATTACGGCCGTATACATCAAACAGCATACGCTCGAAATTAGAAGACACCATGATATCCATAGATGGAGATAGCGTGTGAACCAACTCACCTTTAGACATGTCGTTACCAGAGATAACACGGTGCAGAATGTCATTTTTGTTAGTTGCAACAACTAGCTGCTTAACCGGCAAGCCCATCTGCTTCGCCAAGTAACCTGCGAAGATATCGCCAAAGTTACCTGTAGGTACAGAGAAGCTTACTTCACGGTGAGGACCACCCACAGCCAAAGAAGCAGAGAAGTAGTAAACGATCTGAGCCATGATACGCGCCCAGTTGATCGAGTTTACTGCACCTAGCTTCATGCCTTTCAGGAAGTCCTGATTAGCAAAGCTGTCTTTAACCATCTGTTGGCAATCATCAAAGTTACCTTCCAGCGCGATATTAAAGACATTGTCTTTAATGATCGTCGTCATCTGACGACGCTGAACTTCTGATACGCGGTTATGCGGATGCAGAATAAAGATATCTAGGTGCTTGCTGTGGCAGCAGCCTTCGATCGCAGCAGAACCCGTGTCACCGGAAGTTGCTCCCATGATCACTAAGTGTTCGCCACGTTTCTCCAGTGCATAGTCCATCAAACGGCCTAGCAACTGCAGTGCGAAGTCTTTAAACGCTAGTGTCGGGCCGTGGAACAGTTCCAGAACCCACTCGTTAGTACCTAGCTCTTTCAACGGTGCTACAGCGATGTGATTGAAACCGGCATAGGTTTCATCAATCATCTTTTTGAGATCAGCATCGTCGATACAATCATCAACGAATGGCTTAATCACGTTGTAAGCAAGCTCGTTGTACGGCAAACCAGCCCAAGAAGCGATCTCTTCTTTACTAAATGTTGGCAGTGTTTCTGGCACGTATAGACCACCATCACTTGCCAAACCAGCCAGCAAAACCTCTTCAAAGTTCATTGCCGGAGCCTGTCCCCGGGTAGAGATATATTTCACGGGGTTTACTCCTTAACTATCAAAGTGCTCAGCACGGATACGTGTAACCGAACCGTTGATTTCATCTAATGCTTCGATCTGAGCAATTGCATCATTCACTTTTTGCTCAAGAACAGACTGAGTCAGGATAATTACTGGAACCTGGTCTTCAGCTGTTTCTTTCTGGATGATCGCTTCGATATTGATATCTTGCGCACCTAGGATGCTAGAGATCTTAGCTAGAACACCTGGTTTCTCCTGTGCGTTCATGCGCAGGTAGTAAGCAGATTCTGTTTGTTCAATTGGCAGAATCGGCGCATCAGATAGCTCAGTTGGCTGGAAGGCCAAGTGAGGTACACGGTTGTCACGATCAGCTGTTAGCGTACGAACAACATCAACGATATCCGCAACAACTGCTGACGCTGTTGGTTCAGCACCCGCACCTGCTCCGTAATACATAGTTTGGCCTACTGCATCACCGTCAACTAGCACAGCGTTCATTACGCCGTTTACGTTAGCGATTAGCGCTGATTCAGGGATCAGTGTTGGGTGAACACGCAGCTCAACACCATTGTCAGTGCGGCGAGTGATACCTAGATGCTTGATGCGGTAGCCTAGTTCTTCAGCATACTGCACGTCTTCACGTGTAATTTTGCTGATGCCTTCAGTGAATGCTTTTTCAAACTGTAACGGTACACCAAACGCCAAAGACGCAAGAATGGTTAGTTTGTGAGCAGCATCGATACCTTCGACATCGAACGTTGGATCCGCTTCTGCGTAACCAAGCTCTTGTGCTTCTGCCAATACATCTTCAAATGCACGACCTTTGTCACGCATTTCAGTCATGATGAAGTTACCAGTACCGTTGATGATACCCGCCAACCAGTTGATCTTGTTTGCAGAAAGGCCTTCACGGATCGCTTTGATGATCGGAATACCACCCGCAACAGACGCTTCGAACGCAACCATTACGTTCTTCTTCTGAGCCGCTTCAAAGATCTCGTTACCGTGAACCGCAATCAGTGCTTTGTTTGCAGTTACAACGTGCTTACCGTGCTCAATCGCTGTCAAAACAAGCTCTTTAGCAACGTCATAGCCACCGATCAGTTCAACGACAACATCGATTTCTGGATTTTTAGCTACAGCAAAAATATCGTTGGTAATCTGAGTGCCTTTGGTATCGCAATCTGGGTTTGTGTCGCGAGCACCAACCTCTTCAACAATAATCTTGCGGCCTGCTCGACGAGCAATCTCTTCCGCATTGCGCTTCAGCACATTAAATGTGCCACCACCGACTGTACCTAGTCCGCAGATACCAACTTTAACCGGTTTCAAACCTGCACCTCGCATGCTGTTGAACTAAAAAAAACCGCGATAGCCTCTTTTTTTCAGGCAATTACCGCAATCTACAAAAAATAAGGCGGGTATTATAGCCAAAACAAGGCAATAGCTCTATCTCTGAGCCCATTATGACCCAACAAATAAAAAAGGAGGCTATTTAGCCTCCTTCTCAGTACCGCAGTGGGTTATTTTTCAAGATCTAACAGGTTAACCAACTGCTGAGCTGGCGCATACCCTGGGTACAAACGACCATCTTCAAAAATAATTGCAGGCGTACCTGTCACACCAACAGACTGACCCAACTGCAGCTGATCTAATACAGGGTTATCACACGTTTTAGCTGCTGGGCGAATGCCTGATTTAGCTTGATCCATCGCTTGACGACGACCTTCAGCACCTTCAGCACACCAAATTGATACCATGCTTTTAAAAGTACCGGTACCGGTTCCATTTCGCGGGTAAGCCAAATAATTAACTTGAACGCCTTGCTCATTCAGAGCAGGAATCTCTGCATGGAGTTTACGGCAATAAGGGCAATCTACATCAGTAAAGATATTTACCGTCGCTTTTACTTCACCCTTAGGTTTATAAACAACTAACTTTTCTTCATCCAGATCAGCCATCTGAACTTTACGCTGTGCACTTTTCTTACGTTCGGTCAGATCAACAAACCCTTCTTTGTCAGTGAAGCGATAGAGTTTACCAATAAGAAAGTATTCACCCTTCTCATCGGCATATAGCACTTCACCACTATTTAACTCGACTTCACGCAATCCAGTTAAAGGCGCATCGCCAATCTCTTTCACAACGATTCGAGCATCTACTTTTTTAAGGTTCTGCTCGATAAGCCCTTCAGCTTCTGCTGCCATTACTGATGTCGCCACACACGCCCAAAGGCAAGCAAACGTTTTAAATAAGTTTTTCATAAAATTTCCAAATCTAATAAAGCTCAGACTTATCCCAATACCAAGAAGAGACTCTCGATCTCACGAAAAGTTCCACAGTCTAGCAGATTAACCTCGCGGGTGATGCTGCTGATGCAAGGATTGCAGTCGCTGTTGTGCTACATGGGTATAGATCTGCGTGGTTGATAGATCACTGTGGCCCAACAACATCTGAACTACACGTAGATCAGCACCATGATTGATCAAATGAGTTGCAAAAGCGTGTCTCAAAACGTGTGGCGATAATGGCTTATCAATACCTGCTGTTAGCGCATGACGTTTGACTCGATGCCAAAAAGTTTGCCGCGTCATCTGCTGACCGCGTCTACTTGGAAACACTACATCGCCAACCTCTTCACCCATTAGAAGAGGGCGTACTTGTGAATCGTAGCGCCTTACCCAACTAATCGCCTCATCACCTAAGGGTACTAGGCGCTCTTTACCGCCTTTACCCATGACGCGAATCACCCCCTGATTAAGATTCATTTCATGGACTTTCAGAGAGACCAATTCAGAAACACGCAATCCAGTTGCATATAGCACCTCCAGCATCGCGCGATCTCTAAACTGCACTGGATCATTTAGCTCTGGTGCCTCTAGCAAAGCTTCGACATCGGCCTCAGTTAAGGTTTTTGGCAGACTACGACCTTTTTTCGGGCTTTGAATTAGTAGCACAGGGTCTTCCTCTATCTCCCCTTCTCGAAGGAGATATCGGTACAAGCCTCGCAAGCAGGATAACATTCTGGAAGTTGAGCTCGGCCTTAACCGTTCTTTTACTCGCCACCCAAGGTAAGCCTGTATATCGGCCTTTGTACAAGTAAGTAAACGAACGGCATTGGGACGTAGCCAAATGGCAAACTGAGTTAGATCACGTCGGTAAGACGCTAAGGTATTATCACTTAACCCCTTCTCCATCCAAATCGCATCTAAATAGGTATCAATTAACTGCGCATCATTGGGATGCACAGTCTCGGCCTCACGTTTTACTACCACTTAAACTCCAAACGTCAGACAAACATACTAATGATATAACTTCGCACTTTGAATTTTATCGTAAGCCATCGGGTAAGTTGCTGTGCCACGACCACTAACGACTCGGTGCTCAACGGTAATGACCTTATCGGTTACAGCGACTAACCGTCCCTCTACTTTCTGACCAAAGTAAGTGTAGAGAATCACTGATTTCCCGATATGAGCTTCTAATTCCGTCACATCGATATCTTTGAAAGACTTTTCATATTCGATTTTAGGCTTCGGCTTCGGAAAAGGCTTTATTGCAGAACCCGGTTTCAGTTCTTCTGCAACCGCATCTACTGGCTCAGTCGTTTGAACCTCGTCACCCAATACAAATTCTGGCGTTTCCTGAGGCTTCATAAGCTCTTCAAGTAAACGCTCCCCTTCCAGGTCTGGTTCGGCCCAATCCAATCCATCCAAAGAAACATGCTTTTTGCTGAATTCAACATAGGGATTTAACTCACGCACAAGATCACTAGGGGTTTGAATCGACGCTAAGGACTGAACACCAAAACCTTTAGGAACATCCACACGTAGATAAATAGAACCACTAGGAGCATTTAAACCATCTAATGCTGTAAGAAGATCATCAGGAATTTTCCAACCTTCATACTTCAAACGCTTTGAAAGAAGGGATTTATAACGTTCCCTATATTGTTTAACTGGCTCTTTGTTTAGGCCAGCACAAAACTTATTACGCTTTTTGTTATAACCCCGATCAAAATATCGAGCTTCAAAATGCTTTAGTTGTGGCTGAGCAAACACGATAGACTGCATATTCAGTGCATCGCTCGCAACTTTGAGCACCAACGACATACTCATATTCGCGACCTGCTTTGTTCTACTTTGCAGATCAAAATTAAGCTCTTTATCTACTGAATCGAAATGATACTGAAAGGAAGCATCCGTGTTCAGTACACCATAGCCCATTTTACGGACCTCAGGCAGACCTATAAATTCCAAACCGCCACAAGCTAAAGCATCATAACCAGATCCAGCATTACGCTGAGAATCTAATGCAATTCGCCCCCAATCCTGTATATATCCGCTGTTCAGGTTTATATCGATACCTTTGATATCAACATTGAAGGCATCAGGTAGCTCACCCTTCGAGAGCTTTTCTTCCAATTCAAGAACAAAGCCCCATGAAGGCGCCTTCAGTACTGCCGACTGAACACCAATTTTACCTTCAGAGCCGGTTGGTACAAATGAAATACCTTTAAGCCCTACCTGAGCTTCAACAAGATCGATATGAATATCTTGATAACTCATTGCTGCAAAAGGCGCGATATCCTTTGCAAAGTTTTCCGCTGCAGCAGAGACTTTCCACCAGACAAAACCATACACACCAGCAAACAAGGCAATCGGCGCACAAATTACTGCCAGCACAGCTGCAATTTTTTTAATTACATTAACTTGCATAAAACCTAGCTCCGAAAGCTCTCCCTCTATGCACGGAACTCTAATGATAGTTGTTATTATGGGTGGGAATTGGCAAATCTGTCCAACCCTTTATCTATCCAATTGATACTTCTCAATTATTAAGTACAAAACAAAAACAAAAAAAGCGGCATAAAGCCGCTTTTTTTAAGAGAGAAAGGAGAATTAACCCAACTTCTCTTTGATACGTGCAGACTTACCGCTACGCTCACGTAGGTAGTAAAGTTTAGCCTGGCGAACATCACCACGACGCTTAACTTCAATGCTATCTACAGTAGTGCTGAACGTCTGGAATGTACGCTCAACGCCAACACCGTGAGAGATCTTACGAACTGTGAATGCAGAGTTTACACCACGGTTACGCTTACCTAGAACAACGCCTTCAAATGCCTGTAGACGTGTACGGTTGCCTTCTACTACTTTTACCTGAACTACAACAGTATCACCTGGTGCGAATTCTGGTACTTCTTTGTTCATTTGTTCAGCTTCAAGCTGCTGAATAATTAGGTTTTTGCCGCTCATCGCTTGCTCCTAAACATTCAACCTTCGGACCCTTGGGTCTCCCGGATAAAATCGGTTAACAATGACTTTTGTTCAGCGTCCAACTCAAGATTTTCCAGCAAATCAGGCCGGCGTTGCCAGGTTCTTCCTAATTGCTGTTTCAGACGCCAACGTCTGATCTCTTTATGGTTGCCGCTCAACAACACTTCAGGCACTTGCATATCGTCGAACTGTTCTGGTCGAGTGTAGTGAGGACAGTCAAGCAAACCATCATGAAATGAATCTTCGGTAGCCGAATCCTGATGCCCTAAGACGCCAGGTACTAAACGAGAAACAGCATCAATCATAGTCATGGCCGGCAATTCACCGCCACTGAGGACAAAATCCCCTAACGACCATTCTTCATCAATTTCCGTTTCTATCAGGCGTTCATCAATACCTTCATAACGCCCTGCTACCAGAATCAACCTCTCACGAGAAGCTAGTTCCTGTACTCCCTTATGATCCATACGCCGGCCCTGCGGTGAAAGATAAATAACTTTAGCTTCTCCACCCGCAGCTGCTTTTGCAGCATGAATAGCATCCCTTAGAGGTTGAACTTTCATCAACATCCCTGGGCCGCCACCATAAGGTCGGTCATCCACAGTTTTATGCTTATCATGTGCAAAGTCTCTAGGACTCCAGCACTGCATCTGTATCAAACCATTTTTCACCGCTTTACCTGTTACGCCGTAGCAACGAATTGCATCAAACATTTCAGGAAAGAGTGTCACCACCCCGAACCACATGGTTCAGAACTCTGGGTCCCAATCGACCCACATAGCACCTGTTTCCAAGTCAATCTTTTTAATCACCTGATCAGGAAGGTAAGGCAACAGACGCTCTTTTTGATCAATGCTATCTGCTGTGCCTTTTACCACCAGCACATCATTTGCACCGGTTTCCATCAGGCGAACCACCTTGCCTAACAATTGGTCAGACTCGGTATAAACTAATAGGTTTTGCAACTGGCTCCAGTAGTACTCGCCCTCTTCCAAATCTGGAAGCTGGCTTGAATCTACCGCAATATCGTAACCACAATACTTAGCGGCGATATCACGATCATCTACTCCTGCCAATTTAGCTATCAGACCTTTGCCATGACGCTTGCTGGCTTCAACCTCTACAGGTTTTAAAACACCATCAACCTTTAATAGCCAAGGTTTGTAATTGAAAATATTCTCCATAGGGTCCGTATGCGAGTAAACCTTTACCCAACCTTTAACCCCATAGACTGCAGTAATTTTTCCGACAATGAGTTGTTCATTATTTGGATTACTGCTCATTTTCAATCCTGATCAAAAACCTAAAAATTACTTAGCTGCTTTAGCTTCTTTTACTAGCTTAGCTACGCGCTCAGAAAGCTGTGCGCCTTTGCTCTGCCAGTATTCAACACGATCAAGATCGATACGAAGACCTTCTTCTTGACCACGTGCAGTTGGGTTAAAGAAACCAACACGCTCAATAAAACGGCTGTCACGCGCATTACGCGAGTCCGCTACTGAGATGTGATAGAAAGGACGCTTCTTAGCGCCACCACGAGACAAACGAATTATTACCATGCGTTAGACCCTTTTATTGAGTGGGTTTTGATATCGCCCACTGTTTGATGAACCAATCTGGTTTTAACGCAGATCGGACCGGAAAAATCAGGGCGGCAATTCTACGCGAATTTGCCGCCCTAATAAAGCTATTTCGTTTAACAAATGCGCAATTATTACATACGCGGGAAGCCGCCAGGACCACCCATGCCGCCCATGCCACCACCCATACCTGGAGGCAGCATGCCTTTCATACCACGCATCATTTTCGACATACCGCCTTTGCCGCTGAACTTTTTCATCATTTTCGACATCTGCTTATGCTGTTTAAGCAGGCGGTTAACATCTTGCACCTGAGTACCAGAACCCATAGCAATACGTTTTTTGCGGGAGCCAGAAATAATATCAGGCTTACGACGCTCCATCGGTGTCATTGAGTTAATGATCGCTTCCATCTGGTGCATACCTTTCTCAGCATTAGCAGCATCGGCCGCTTGCGCCAACTGCCCCATACCCGGCAGTTTATCTAGCATGCCCATCATACCGCCCATATTTTTCATCTGGGAGATCTGTTCGCGGAAGTCCTCTAGATCAAAACCTTTACCTTTTTTGATCTTCTTAGCGAATTTCTCTGCTTTCTGCTTATCGATCTTCTGTTCTGCTTCTTCGATAAGAGAAAGGACGTCACCCATGCCTAAGATACGGGAAGCGATCCGATCAGGGTGGAATGGCTCTAAAGCGTCAACTTTTTCACCTACACCCAAGAATTTGATTGGCTTACCTGTGATTTGACGTACAGAAAGCGCCGCACCACCACGGGCATCACCATCTGTTTTTGTCAGAACAACACCGGTCAGCGGTAGTACTTCATTAAACGCTTTGGCAGTATTCGCCGCATCCTGACCTGTCATTGCATCAACAACAAACAGGGTTTCGATAGGATTAACCGCTTCATGCAAGCGCTTAATTTCACCCATCATATCTTCATCAACGTGCAAACGACCTGCAGTATCTAGAAGAACGACATCATGATGCTGGATTCGCGCATGGGCAATTGCAGCATTCGCGATATCAACTGGATCTTGCTCAGCCGTTGATGGGAAGAAATCAACCTGCACTTCACCCGCTAGTGTTTCTAGCTGTTTTATAGCGGCTGGACGATAGACGTCAGCAGAAACAACCAAAACCTTTTTCTTTTCACGCTCACGCAGGTGGCGACCAAGTTTAGCGACAGAGGTAGTTTTACCTGCACCCTGAAGACCGGCCATCATTACAACAGCAGGAGGCTTAGCTGCTAGGTTCAGCTGCTCATTAGCCTCACCCATAACCTTGACCATCTCTTCATTGACGATCTTCACGAAGACCTGACCCGGCGTCAGACTCTTGGTTACTTCGGTACCTACCGCGCGCTCTTTAACGCTGTTTACGAACTCTTTAACAACAGGCAACGCCACGTCTGCTTCAAGCAGCGCCATACGCACTTCACGCAATGTGCCCTTAATATTGTCTTCTGTCAGTTTCGCCTGACCCGTGACTGAACGTAGCGTATGCGTAAGTCGTTCTGTTAAATTCTCAAACATGTCCTGCCCCACACTTCCTCTTCACAGACAGCCTTAAAAGGCCCATTAAATAGAGGAAATCGATAAACTTGGATTAATAATCGCAGTATTATACCGCACTCCAACCATCCTTAGCAGCCCCTCTTCTTTTATCCTTCATCTATCTGTGACAAACTAAGGCTCGATTTACACTCCACCCTGTAAACACTGTTCTCCAGGAACACTGGACAGAAGAGACGAAGATGTTATCCATTTCTACATTAATTGCCGTTCTGCTTTACTCAACCGCAGGTTTTTTACAATGGCAAATAATGCGCGGAGACCGCAAACAATCTCGCTCTATCAACAAATCCTTGGGACTAGCAGGGCTGGTAGCGCACACAGCTGCGATTTTTTTAGTTCTACACCAACCGGGCGGTATTAACCTCAGCCTATTTAGTGTTGGCTCACTGATTTCTTGGCTGGTAGCGGGTTTAGTATTACTCAGCAGCTTACGTCAGAGCATAGACAACCTATTTATCGCCGTATTCCCAATGGCCGCCATGACGGTATTAGCCACTTGGATTGCCGGTGTCGGCGAGGGCAAAGCCTACGATGCTGGATTGATCCTCCATATACTGCTATCTATCTTGGCTTATAGCATCTTCACCATTGCAACAATTCAAGCCATTTTGCTTTCACGCCAAGTTTCGGCGCTTAAGCATCATCACACACGCGGTTTAGTGTCCTCATTGCCACCATTACAAACAATGGAACGCCTATTGTTTGAGATGCTGTGGACAGGACTTACGCTACTAACTGCAGCACTTGTCACTGGTTTTATCTTCTTTGAAGACCTATTTGCTCAGCATCTAGTGCATAAAACCGTGCTTTCCCTGATTGCCTGGGGGCTCTATGCCATCTTGCTATTTGGCCGAAATAGTTTTGGCTGGAGAATAAATGCAGCCATCCGCTGGACAATCACAAGTTTTGTGATTCTGGCGATTGGTTTCTTTGGTAGCAAAGCCGTAATGGAATGGTTTATCTGATATTCAGATAAAAGCACGTATTAATCGAGAGTATGGCTTGACACTCTATTAGCCACATTTAAAAATATCCCTCCATTACTAATATAGGCATACCGTCTTGGAAGACGCATCGATAAGTTTTCTCTTGGGAGTCCTTGGCTTCCTGATCCTTTGTTCCGCTTTTTTCTCTAGTTCCGAAACAGGCATGATGTCGCTCAACCGATATCGCCTAAAACACTTAGTTAAGAAAAAGCACAGCGCCGCTATTCGCGTCAGCAAGCTCCTTGCTCGACCAGATCGCCTGATTGGCGTTATTCTGATCGGTAACAACTTTGTAAACATCCTTGCTTCGGCTATTGCCACCGTCATCTGTGTTCGCCTATGGGGCGACGCCGGCATTATGGTTGCCACCTTCGGCTTAACTGTATTGATCCTAATCTTTGCAGAAGTATCACCTAAGACGATGGCTGCGATTCACCCTGAAAAGATCGCTTTTCCTGCCTCTTTAGTTCTAGCGCCGCTTTTAAAACTGATCTATCCACTTGTATGGATCATCAACGGTATTACTAACAATTTCCTTAAGCTATTTGGCGTAAATGTAACCGGCGATAACAGTCATCACCTCAGCACTGAAGAACTGCGCACGCTGGTACACGAAGCAGGCGCACTGCTTCCGCAAAACAACCAAAACATGCTGCTTGGTGTTTTAGAACTATCAGAAGTAACTGTTAATGATGTCATGGTGCCACGTAATGAGGTACTGGGCATCGACCTAGATGATGACCTTGATACGATTATCTCGCAATTAAGCCGTACCGAGCATACTCGCCTACCAGTCTATCAAGGTGAGCTAAACAAGGTTGTTGGCCTACTGCACATGCGCAACCTAGCGCAGGTTTTCCACAGTGGCACAGTAACTAAGGCGGCGATCCTTCAGGTGATCAGAGAACCTTACTTTATTCCGGAAAGCACCCCTTTGCAGACACAACTACTGCACTTCCAATCTCAAAACCGCCGTATTGGCATGGTGGTCGATGAGTATGGTGATGTGCAAGGTATTGTGACGCTGGAAGACATCCTAGAAGAGATTGTGGGTGAGTTGTCATCGAACAACAAAGAAGCCGATCAAGATATCTTTTTACAGGAAGACGGTAGCTACTTTGTCGATGGCACCGCTTATATCCGTGATGTAAATAAAGCGCTAGATTGGGAACTACCAACTGATGGCCCGAAGACGATGAACGGCCTGATTACAGAAACATTAGAATCGATTCCTGATGCTAACGTTTGTCTGCAGTTGGAACACTACCGCATCGAAACACTGCAAGTCAGCGACAATGTGATTAAAACCGCTCGCATTATCGCCCTGCCTAAACCGGTAGAAGAATAGAGTTCAGAAGATCGACTCCCTTGGTAACTGTTTTACTAAAGGGAGTCATTTAACCCTTCTTTTAACTGAGCCTAGCTTGAACGCTGTCTACCTTATCCTGCATCGTTTGTTCTCTATCTGTACGTGTACCTAAGCGCATCGATGTCGTGATTCTTGGCGCGCCCATGTCATGTACAACTTCATGACAACGTTTCACCGCTGACATCACCTCATCCCAGTCGCCTTCAACATTGGTGCCGTATGCATGCATCTGGTGACTTAGACCTGCATTATCAAAGATATTCTGACAAGCCGCTACATATTCAGATACAGACACACCGACACCTAAAGGGACGATACAGATATCAATCATAATCTTCATGTTGGATTACTCCGGTAACTGGCCTTGCTCACGCAGCTTAATTTTTTCCCAAACAACGCGCTTTTCATCATTTGAGTACACACCCCATTCAGCAATCTCAATACCACTTCGCTGACAGGCGATACATAAGTCATTCTCATCCAGCGCACAAACTCCTACACAAGGATTTGGCACAGGTTTATTCTCTTGCTCGGTCATACTTCTACTTCTGAACTGTTAATTCTTTCTTAAATCGACGCATATTTTCGACGTAGTGAAGCGCATTCTGCCGAATGCCTTCCACCTGCTCGTCACTCAACGTACGCTTGATTACAGCAGGCGAGCCCACCACAAGGGAGTTATCCGGTATTTCCATCCCTTCCGGCACCAATGTCTTAGCACCGATCAAGCAACCTTTACCAATTTTGGCTCCGTTCAAGACAACGGCACCGATACCAATAAGCGAGCCATCACCTACTTCACAACCATGGAGCATCGCCATATGCCCAACGGTCACATCCTTACCGATGCTCATTGGGAAGCCACTATCGGTATGCAATACCGAACCATCCTGGATATTACTTCCTTCGCCGATAACGATAGGGTCATTATCTCCACGGATAACGACGTTAAACCAGATAGAAGCACGATCATGTAGCTCTACATTACCGATAACGGTCGCATTCTCCGCCACAAAATACTCTTCACCCACTAACGAAACGGCTTGCTCACCTAACGAATACAACATAGTCCCCCTCAAGACCCACTAGTGAAATGACGAACCTTATGTTCGGGCCGTGGCCTCATTGGAATATTAGCCCCACAGCCTTCATTTAATAATTCTGCCAACACATAGGCAGTTAAGCCCCAAATTATATGACCATTAAACTCCCAAGCTGGAACATAGATACTTTGATTTTTAAAACGTATCTCATCCGTTGCATAACGGTTATCCGCAAGAAAAAAGCTTAACGGCACAGTAAATATCTCATCTAGCTCAGCAGGGTTCGCAGTAAATTCAATATCTGACGGAATCACACCCACCCAAGGGGTCACCTGCAAGCCATGCTTAGATCTCACTTGCCCCAATTGCCCAATAACATCAACATGCTCAGGCGCTAAACCAATCTCCTCTTCAGCTTCACGCAAAGCCGTAAAGAGCAGATCTGTATCCGTATCATCATATTTACCGCCAGGGAATGCTATTTCGCCACTATGAGATGACAGAGTTGCCGAGCGTTTAGTCAACACAACATGCGGATCGTCATGATCGGTCAAAGCGATCAAAACGCTGGCTTTAGGTGATGTTTCTGGCAAGCTGCGAGGTTCAAACCCCACTAAGCGTTCGCGAATAATTGTGAGCATAAGCGTATCTTTTAAAACTGAAGCTCTGCTTAGATTAAAAATTATTGTATAGCTTAATAGTAACAGAGCTATTGAGTGAACAGCCAAGAGAAACTTGGCTCTCGCTTTTTAACCTCATGGTGATAATCTAGGCTACTCATGCATTTCTTACCTTAAGATAGATGGACTAACCTAGGTTAATTGAATGAACTACTGCCCTAACTGCGCCGGCACACTTACTTTCAGCGTTCCTGAAGGGGATCACCTTCCTAGGCATATCTGCAACAACTGCAATACCATCCATTACTCAAACCCAAAGGTCATTACCGGTTGCGTGCCGATCTACCAAGATAAAGTCTTGCTGTGCAAACGCGCCATTGAGCCTCGAAAAGGGTTTTGGACCTTACCTGCTGGGTTTATGGAGAACAATGAATCCACTTTAGAAGGCGCTATGAGAGAGACTCGAGAAGAGGCAAATGCTGAAGTTAAGATCAGTCACCTCTACACAATCACTTCAATCGTGCATGTAAATCAGGTACAGATGCTCTATCTGGCCTATATGGACAAGCCAGAGTATTCGATCAGTTCAGAATCATTGGAAGTTGAGTTATTTAGCGAAGAAGAGATCCCTTGGGACGAACTCGCCTTCCCAACCATCAAGAAGGCGCTAACTTATTACTTTACTGATCGTAAAACCAATCACTTCCCATTGCGCGAAAATGTTGTAAACCGATCCATGCAACAGCCAAAAGAAGCAGTTTAAACCATCAGAAGCTCATAACTAGCTAAAGTAACGTTCAGTCACAGCATCAGCTGGTATCGGCTTCTCGTAATAGTAACCTTGCCCTTCCATACAGCCCGCCTGAGCTAAGAACTCGGCCTGCTCGGCTGTTTCAATGCCTTCCGCAACTGTAATCAAGCCAAAGTGACTCGCAACATCAATAATCGCAGCACTAATAGCAGCGTCATCAGGGTTATCCGGCAAATCATCAATAAAGGCGCGATCGATCTTAAGCTGATCCAGATTGAAACGTTTCAAGTAAGCCATGCTGGAGTAACCCGTACCAAAATCATCCAGTGACAGCTGAACACCTAATTCTTTGAGATCATGCAGAAGCTGCAAGGTCTTATCCTGATCATGCATCAACGTGCTTTCAGTAATCTCCAATACCAGTGAAGCTGGGGCTATCGCAGAAATTTGTAGAGCAGCTCTAACCTCTTCAACCAATTCAGGTCTAAATTGACGAACAGACACATTCACCGACATCGTAAACGGCTGGTCGGACTGCTTGCCCCACTCAGCCGCTTGCTGACAAGCTTGCTGAAGCACCCAGCCACCAATAGGCAGAATCAAACCTGTTTCCTCAGCGAGCGGGATAAAGTTATTTGGTGGAACCAAACCTAAATTAGGATGCTGCCAACGAATAAGCGCTTCACAACCAGCTAAAGAGCCATCAGATAGATTTACTTGCGGCTGGTAATAAAGCTCAAACTCCTGATGTTCAATCGCTTTACGTAGAGCGATCTCAACCTGTAGACGCTCAGAAGCGCGTCGATTCATTTCAGCTGTGTAGAACTGATAATTATTGCGCCCCTGATTTTTAGCAAAGTGTACTGCAGCGTCCGCATTACGCAGCAATTGATCGAAGTCATCTCCGTCATCTGGGAATACTGAAATACCTATACTTGGTGTAATCATCAAATGACTGTCGCTTTGCAAAGGCTCTGATATTTTGTGAATAATGCGTTCACATAAATTCGCTGCCTGCTCTAAATTCTTCAAATTAGGCAAAAGGACACTGAATTCATCTCCGCCCAAGCGACTCACTGTATCGCCTTCACGCACCTCATGCTGAATGCGCTCCGCAACCATTTGAAGTATCTCATCACCAAAGCGATGCCCAAGGCTATCATTGATATTTTTAAAGTTATCTAGATCAATATACAAAAGCGCAAAACGCTGTTTTGTCGCTCGACAGCTCAAAGAAATCGTTTGATCAACCCGATAACCTAACAATCGTCTGTTTGGTAAATTAGTCAAAGAATCATAATCAGATAAGTAACGCAGCTTATCCTCTGCTTCTTTACGCTCAGTCAGATCAGTAATAGCCGCAATATAGTTCTGAACTTCACCTTGCTCATTGTGAGATGCACGAATAGAGAGCCACTGCGGGAATATCTCGCCATTCTTGCGACGATTCCAAATATCACCGCCCCAAGCACCTTTAGCGTCAATCTCGCCCCACATTTCCTTGTAGAAGTCGGCACTATGCTGACCAGACTGCAATAAACGCGGATTTCGCCCTATCACTTCATCAGCTGAATATCCCGTTATATCAACAAAAGCGTCATTAACCGCTAAGAGGCGACAATCAGCATCCGTCACCATAATCCCCTCACTGGCATTATCAAAAACGCGAGAGGCCAAAAGGAGTGCATTTTGTTTATTTTCAATTTCGTTCTGGTATTTACCAAATTGCCGGTTCAACCAACCAGAGAAAACAAACGTCAGCGACAGTGTCGCGCACGTAGCTAAAAACAGGAATGTATAGATCTGAGCGCGATCCTGGCGCATGGTCTTTTCAACCAGCTCCTTCTGTTTTTCCATCAACTTTTTAATGTCATCCGGATAGAAACCACCGACTAAAACCCAACCTAAATCAGGCACAGTTTCTACCAATGATATTTTCGGGTGAGGCCCCTCTCCGTTGGGGTAATACCATTCATATTCGATAAAACCGCCACCGTTTTCGGCTGTTTCATAGATAAGTTCTAAAACTTTACGCTCTTTTGTACTCACTTTATCAGAGGGGTTATCCCCAGTTAGCGAACTTACGCCAGCAGTCGATAACAAATTCCCCTCGGTATCAAACACCGCGAGATAGCCATTTTCACCGAAACGAATGGTCTCCAAACGCTTTAAAGCTTCCTCTTTAAGATCATTCTCTATTTGATAGAGGTAATCACCCGCTCCAATAATCCATCTATAGGGTTCGAATGATTTTACAAAAGCGATCTTCTCCGTCATTTGGGTCTGATCATGCGGAGGATACCAGCGATAACGAGAGTACCCCTCCTTCTCTGGATTCTCTACGGCATCCAATAAACCACGCATAATGTAATGCCCAGTATCATCCTGATTATCATACAGAGACCGCCCTTCAACACCCGGCGAAGTAGGAAGCAAGATACAGATACCTTGATCATCATCGATAAAGATATAACCACGGCCATTAAAGAAACGAAGATCTCTCAAGGTTTCACGGATTAACGCTTTAACTTCTGCTTCAGGTCTTAGCGGGGATTCGCGGTCATAGATAGTTTGTGCGATCGTATGCGCTTTAAGGACTTCTTCACGAGATTTTTCTTTAAGAACAGCCTCTGCTTGGGCCACCATATACTGGATATAGTCTTTTGCACTATCGATTTCAGTAATTAGGTGCTCTCGCCCTTTATCCATAAACTCCTTCTCTAAAGAAGCTAGGCGATACTCACTATCTCGTTGGTTTTTATATAAAAAATGCGTGGCAACAGCTGCTAATAACATGACTGCTATGGCAACTGATCCCCAAAGGAGGTAACGCGGCAATGCACCTACATTAGCGGGTGTCATAGAGGAAGCCCCCTATTCTTGCAACGATGGGTAGAAACCGCATCTACTTTCCCATCGCAATAAAGCCGATTGGCTGCGCACATCTGATATTTGGCCCAATACAAACAAAAAGAACCGACCCGCCACTGTAACAGATTTGGCGAAGTAGCAGACCATTCATCCGGTCAAAAAATTGATCTGCATCAAACTACCATAATTTATAGCCTTCAACAAAGAACAGAAGCTTTAAATTAGACCAGTACAGATGTGAACTAACGCAGATTTAGCTTTGTGTTTATTTCATCAATATAGCGCCGATAATCAGGGCTATCAGTGCGGCTATAGTTAAGATTTCGGAACAAACCTGTCAGGGTTACAAAATAATCCCTAACCTCAACTTTATCCTTAAACTCATTACTTGATGTAAGCGCCATTCTTAATAGTGAAAACAAAGCTTGCTGACGCTCAATAGGTACCGATATATCAACATCATCAAAGGCATCTTGCTGCAAGTAGACCTGATCTAAACAGATAGATTTGTGATAAAGAATGTAATCCTGCAAGGTAACACCCTCTTCACCTGTCACCTGCATCATTTGCTGAACTGCCTCACCTTGATCGAGCAATTGCTGCATATCCTTCACCTGAGAAACCCAATCAGCACCTAAATGCTCGGCATACCAATCTGCAAGCTGATCTAGATAACGCGACCATGAAATCAATGGATCTACCGCTGGATAAGCACGTTTATAAGCGCGCTCTGCACTCAAGCCCAAAAAGGTTTTCACCGTTCGCAATGTTGATTGGGTAACCGGCTCTTCAAAGTTACCTCCAGCAGGAGAGACCGTACCAATCAGAGTAAGACTCCCCATATCTCCGGCGTTGTTTTCAATCAAGCCAGCACGTTCATAAAGCGCCCTTACAGCAGAATCCAAGTAGGCTGGAAAAGCTTCCTCTCCCGGAATTTCCTCTAAACGCCCCGAGGTTTCTCGCATCGCCTGAGCCCAACGCGAAGTGGAGTCAGCAATAAGCAGCACGTTATAACCCATCTGGCGATAGTATTCAGAGATGGTGATCCCTGTGTAGATCGATGCCTCGCGGGCCGCCACTGGCATAGATGAGGTATTACAGATAATCACGGTACGATCCATTAAGCTCCCACCTTTTGGATCCGGCATATTTGGGAACTCGGTGATCGTTTCCACCACCTCCCCTGCACGTTCACCACAAGCCACAATCACCACAATATCCACATCCGAGAATCGGGATATCAGACTCTGTAAAACTGTTTTACCCGCACCAAAGGGTCCCGGAATACAAGCCGTTCCACCTCGGGCGACAGGGAAGAAGGTGTCGATAAGCCGAATAGAGGTAAGTAGCGGTTCTTGCGGATAGTGCCGTTTGCTTTTTCCCGACCTAAGTAAAGGCTCACTTACTGGTACACGCACAGGCCACTTCTGCTGCATTGTAACTTCAATTTCATCACCGTGCTCAAGGCGCAAACGTGCCACAGGCGTTGTTACCGTGAAACTCCCCTCCTGAACCCAGCTAATCTCAGCCTCACCATAGAGGTTAAATGGCGCCATAATCCGATGTTTAAATCGCCCCTCTTGGACATTGCCAATCAGATCACCCGCCTTAACACGATCACCGACTTTAACACTAGGCTGAAAGGCCCAATGTTGTTGTTGATCAATCCCTTCAACTTCCAGGCCTCGAGGAAGGAAGAAACCATTCTGCGATGCAATGATCTCTAGAGGGTTCTGCAAACCATCATAAACCTGCCCCAACAACCCAGGCCCCAAGGCAACCGAAAGCATATCACCACTTTGTCTAACGGGGTCGCCAACCGCCACACCGCGGGTATTTTCAAATACTTGGACATCTGCTTCACCGTGACGCACTCGAAGCACTTCCGCCTGCAAATATTCCTGCCGTCCATCCGTAGCAGTACGCAAAGGACAGATATAAACCACTTCATTTTTCAAGATGGGATGAAACACACCCTCTTCATTTTTACCCAATTCAACGGTGACGATATCATCCCGTACTGCAACTACCTGAGCTGTAATCTTCTGATCCACTAGGCTTCCCCCTGAGCTAACTGTTGCTCTAGGCCTGTCATTTCCAATAACTGAATATTTACCCGATTAAACTCTGTTAGAGCGGCTTCAGCATCATAATTTAGATGGCGCTCAGCGATACTCCAACGCAATACAAAACAGGCTAGTGCCTCAAAACCAAACCCATGCTGCTTTTCACAAAAGGCCAAGTCCTGCCAAAGCCACTGATTGAGGGTTTGCTCCACCAACAATGCATCCTCTTTAGCTAATACTCGCTGCAAAGACTGTAGCTGTGGACACACTTCCTCTAAACCAAATCCGGGCTCAAACCAATGCTTGCGAATACGCGGCAACCATCGACCTACGCCATAAAACAACGCAGAATTTTCCATACCTGCAGAACGACTCCGCAAAGCTGCCATGAGTGTTCTTAATTCCAAATGAAACAAAACCCGCTGACGTAGCACTTCACTGCTCACTTGCTCAAGCTGATCCATCCACTGATGCACCACCTCTTTATCCGTCAGCCCTCGCAACGCCTGCTCATTTGGATAATACAGCCGTTCAATCAAAGTTAACTGCTGTCTATCAATATCACTTAGCATGGTTAAGCGCTGATCCAGTGCTATACGTGAAAGCGGCAGCTGCTTACACTGTTCTAGATCAGGCAACCACGGCAGCGCGGTTATTAAGGTGTAGTAACCCGACACTAGCGAATCACTCCTTCAATGATCGCTCTGAATCGAGGCTGAAGATGCTTTAACAACAGCTTGGAGATAGCCTCACTACTCAGATCCACCTCCACCTCCTCTCCTTGCAAACGAACACGAATTCCTTTGCCTTGGTGAAGATCAAAGCTGACGCCATCGCGCATCTGCTCAGCCGCAAGGGACTGAACAAATTGGCTCAACTTACCTTCGCGATACTCTTTCGGATTGCGGCGCAATTCATCCAAGCCTATATAATCGTCAGGCAAAAGCAGCTCGATTTCTGGAGCATCAGCAATGCCATGATCGTGACTTGCCTTAGCCACCAGAGACAGAATCAAGCTACGCATAAACTCGGCATTATCCATCTGCTGCGCAACCAAACGCTCTACTTGATCGGTGAAAGAATGAGATAAGGTTTCTCGAACTTCCAGATGCATATCACGAGCTGCGATCTTTAACGCATCTTCGCCAGATTGTTGAAGCTTTTTTGCTTCTTTACGCGCCTTACTGACGATCTGTTCTGCTTCTTGCTTTGCTTGCGATAGCAACCAATCTGCACGATGCTCTGCTTCCTCAACCAAGGCTTCAGCTTCATGCTGGCCTTTTTCAACACCCTGCTGACGCAATTTTTCTATCAGCTCCTCAACGCCTGAAGACGCATGAGTTTTATGTTCATTACTCATCAGCAATCTCCCCCTTATAAAGGCACGCCCGCACTAATCACCAACGCAAAGATAAAGGCGAATACTGCAAAGCCCTCTACAATCGCAGCCGGGGCTAACGACATACCAAATATCTCAGGACGGATTTTGGAAACATTGATTGCAGAAGCACAACAACGCCCCTGCCATGCCGCGCTAAATAGAAGAGCTAAACCACACAACAGACCAATGGCAGCTAAACCCGGTGCGTTATCGATTGTAATTTCTCGATTCAGGGCAAACATCACCACAATGCCGTATATAGATTGCGACGACGGCATTGCAGCCACCCCAATATAGCGACCATGGCCTGTTTCGGTTTCTAACAGCGCTCCGCAGGCTGCTTGACCCGCTTGCGCACAACCAATCATGCTGCCGATTGCACCTAACGCCATTGGGCCGTATAAACCAGCCCAACCCAAAGCAATAATCAGGTTATCCAAGGTGAAACCTCCCGTTTAGCAAACGGCTGAAAGGCATAGCCCTCATCCGCCAGACTCCAGTTATAAAATTCGATTAAATTCAGACGCAAACCGTGAATCACACCACTGATCACGGTTAGTACGAAATTGAGAAGATGCCCTACTAGCAAGATAAGTACTTTGAATAACAAGCCAATCGCAGGCAGCGCAGCCGCTA
The DNA here is from genome assembly GCF_047778075.1 of Neptuniibacter sp. QD57_21. Lineage (GTDB taxonomy): Bacteria > Pseudomonadota > Gammaproteobacteria > Pseudomonadales > Balneatricaceae > Neptuniibacter. The sequence continues at coordinate 3,395,864 of NZ_CP180549.1, forward strand.
CATCTACCGCAAGTTGATTAAAGGTCATCGCCAACGAAGCACTGGCCAACCCCAAAGCAAACAGACGCAGATAACTCAGAACATCACCAAAAATTTTGGTTACCCCTGCTAGTGCTAACAAGCCATCAAAGAACCGACCCACGCTCCATTCTGACTTTTCACTAGAGAAAAGAAGCACTAGTGATAGACAAGCCGCCAATAACAGCCAATGAAAAACCTCAAAGCCGACGATCCAGCCCCAAAGGGCCACAGTGACCGAGCCTGCCCAACCTAAGGCAGCATACCTTCGGGTGCTGTTCCGCCTCACCCAAGCCATCATCAGGTTAGCCAAAATAAGATGTACCGCCCCTACGGATATTGAGAGCAACATCATGCTGTCAAAGTCATTAAGGTCCATCAATTTAAAACCCTGCAACCACGCAAAGGGGGCTTGGGCACCGAAGTAGCTCCCCACCAACACGCCCCAGACAAAGCCTGCCACCGATAACGCTGTTCCCATCGCGCGCAAACGCAGCCCCGTTTCAGAACGCCCCATATCTCGCCAGTAAAACAGCAAGATCGCAGCTAACAACAGCGAGTAGCCTGCATCGGACATGATCAACGCAAAAAAACTAACAAAGGAAAAGAACACCACCCGCGAAGGGTCCCAGCTGCGGTAACCAGGCATCTGGAAAAAATTCACCACCTCTTCGCCACCAGCAACAGAGGTTGGATTCTGTAAGAGTGTCGGAGGGAGCTCATCTGGCTTAGGAGCTTCAAGCTGTAACACCATACTTTGCTGATCAGCAAAGCGCTGTAACGACTCTATGCTGTCCTCAGCGGCCCAGCCCTGAATGGCAAAGATCTCATCCCGATCTAAAGTCTGATCAGATACCTCAGCTAGTTGCGCATCATCCTCGGTACCCGCAATAGAGCGCTGCAGAAGATAGATCCACCGTGTGAGCGCCTCGCGTTCGGCTTCAACGGTTTCCAGCTCGACCTCGACATCTTCCAACTCACGCTGTAATTGCTCGAGTGGAATAGCACCGGTATGAGTGCGGGTCACAGGCATAGCGTTTAACGGCGGCTCTGTTTCTGAAATAACAGTGATATAGCTATAGCGATTATCTCGATGAACCCTTTGCCAAGGCAGCTCCGTTTTCTCTACCTCTTTCATCTTGTAGTTAGGTACAAGATAAAACCACAAACGACGACCGTATAACTCACCTTCCTCAGGCAGGATAAAACTCCCCCAAGGTTTGAGATCTTTGATACGTTTACGCAAAAAATCATGCCGTTCCACCAGCTTCAGCCGCAAGCTACGGTTTTGATCAACTTTGCCTGTAACCTCTAGCAGATCAAAATGACGTTCACTGACTACCTGCTTACGCTTTTGCTTAGAGTTCAGCAGATAATGCAACACGCCATGGAGCTGTTCAGGGCTTACTTGATGCTCTAGCTTCACTTGAGATTTTTGTGGCGCTACCAAAGGAATAACATGCATTACCCCCAAGGCTTGCAAAGCATCGAGAATAGATACCTTTTCCTCCGTTAAGCCAACTAAGGTCGCCTTCTTGAGAGACTGAATACTCATAGCTGCAGCCTCCGTCGTTTGTTCTTCGCAATCTTGGCACGCACAACACCCGCACGCTCTGCATCAGATAAAGCGATACGGATCTTGCGGATATTTTTTTCAGTCTGCGGAATCAAAACCTTATCGAATAGATTTAAGCGCTGAGTCGTTTTCTGCAAGCCAGCTTCCAAAATCTGTAGGCGCTGTTGGTAGACCCTGATCTCTACTTCTAGTTTTAAAGCCTGTTCCTGCAGCAACAAAACTGTATCGACCCAATGGGGTAAAACCAAACGCGAGTATTGAGATAATTCAACGTTAAACTCGGCTAATTCAGGCAGCTCTAGCCCAACTAAATTGCTGTACTTCACTTCAACCTTTTGGACCTGTAGCAACTGGCTAAGCTCGATCTCCGCCCCCGCCAGCATTGGTAGTTTTTCAGATACACAAAGGTGAAGATCTTGTAGCTTTTTCTGGTTAGTTTGCAGTAACTGCTGGGTTTCTTGTCTCGCAGCCAGAAGCTGTTTTCGCTTTAAATCTAAGGCGGGCACGAACTGACGGAACGCTTTTAAACGTCCGCCCTCGCGATTTAATGTGGTCTTATTGAGTGCTAGCTTCGCCACAAATCATCCTTAAACTTGAGCTAGATTTTGCGCTGGAAAATATTTATCCACCAACACCTGCTTCATCAACAATTCTTGCGGCTCGAAACATTCAGCCAATGTCTGCCAGCACTGATCTAACGCTTGCTCTAACGGCATAGTGACATGTATATCCATAAACCGATCTCGGAATAGCTCACCAAATTTGAGTAAGCGCTCATCATACTCACTGAGCTCAAACGACATCGCCTGCTTCTGAGCTGCATCTTGAGATTCCGCATACAAGCGCACCATAGTGTTCATAATCTGACTATGATCTTCTCGGGTGACTTTGCCGATCACATGCTGTTTTAAGCGCGACAGGGAACCAAACGGATCAATCACACCATCGTGCAGATAGAACTGACCTTCGGTGATATAGCCGGTGTTATCAGGTACAGGATGAGTCACATCGTCACCCGGCATTGTTGTAACCGACAAAATGGTTACAGAACCTGCACCTTTGTAATCGCAGGCTTTTTCATAACGACGCGCTAATTGCGAATAGAGATCCCCAATGTAACCTCGATTTGAGGGTACATGCTCCATCGAGATACCCACTTCTTTAAGCGCGTCGGCGTAAGCAGTCATATCCGTGAGTAGCACTAGTACGCGCTTGCCTTCTTCAACGGCAAAGCGTTCGGCCACCGCTAACGCCATATCCGGAACCAACAAACCTTCTACGGTAGGGTCAGATCCCTGATGAACAAACATAACCGTTCGCGCTAATACGCCTGCTTCTTCAAATGCCTGCCGGAAGAAGTGGTAATCATCGAACACTAGACCTATACCACCAAAGACCACCACATCGGCATCCGCATGGGTGCCAATCTGCGCTAGCAGCTGGTTATAAGGCTCGCCTGCCACGGAGAACACAGGGATTTTTTGACTCTCAACCAAACAATTAAACACATCAATCATCGGCACGTCGGTGCGAATCATATGCGAGGCTAAAACACGTCTAGCCGGATTGACCGTAGGGCCATCGATCTCAATTTTGGGCTCTTCTGTGAGCATTGGGCCGTTGTCGATAGCTCGACCCGTTCCTGAGAAAGAGCGCCCCAGAATATTAGGAGAGAACGTCACTTCCATGGAACGACCAAGGAAACGAACTACTGAATGAGTGGAGAGACCTTTAGTACCCGTAAAAACTTGAAGTGAGACCTCCTCACGATCAAGCAAAATGACCTGAGCCAAACTCCCTTCCGCGCCTTCATGTTTGTCATTTTCGATTAAAGCCAAATCACCAAAACAGATAGACGATGCACCATCTGTTAGCGGCACATGCACTTTAACTATGTCACCAACAATTTCCAGAATACGAGAGTAACGTACCAATAACTGCGTCACTTCTACCTCCCTGTCATTCGGTTACAACTTTAAAATTCTTCTAATCGCCAAACATCGTAGGCAGGTTCTTCATAAGGGTGAGCCGATTTCATTGCATCGAGAGCCTGATGTATCAACTCATCGCTGCACACCAACTCAACCTTCCACTCCTCGACTGTTTCAACATTACCTAAGCGCCCTATATGCGGATCACTACCCTCTAAAGGGCGAAATTGGCCTTGGCCAAGCACTTGCCAACAGCAACAATCATAGTTACCAATTCGTCCTGCACCTGTCGCGAAAACAGCCGCTTTTACTTGTTCCAAGTTTTCATCAGGAACAAAGAAACTTAGTTTATACACCGAAGCTTTACCGTTTTATTTAACTGTTCAACCATGTTGGGTATCTGCTCAGCTATACAATCAGATATAGGCGCCATAGTCTCAGTTTGACCTAGTTGAACCAGAAACAAACTGATCTGTGGCAAGGATTGTTCGAGTTTAAGCAACAACTGCCAACTCTCTGATATACCCAAAGCATGACTACTAACTGGCGCATTTTGCATATGCAAAAACCCAGACCCATCCTCAATATACCTGTACTCACCTGCTTTTTGCTCCATTTCACAGGCATCAATCACAATGACCTGATCAAACTGAGGTAATAGCGTCACTAAAGAGTGGGAAGGGGTGGTTAATTTCTCGCAGACCACAGATTCAGGAAGCAGTCCTTGCAGGGCATCCACCAACACCCAACCGATTTGATCATCTCCATGGGAAGAACCCAACCCCAATACACCTAACTTCAAGGCTTACGTTCCGTTGTTAACTTTAGAAAGTGAGTTGCGCAGGAGATACAAGGATCATAATTTCGGATTACTTTTTCGCTGTGTAAACGCAACAGGTCATCGGGTTGATCCAAGCCAAATTCACTCAGAGAATAAAGCAGATCTTGCTCGATACGCGCTTGGTTTTGACTCGTAGGCGGGACAATTTTCGCCTCTGTGATTAAGCCAGCCTTATCCACTGTGTATCTATGCCAGAGCAAACCTCGAGGCGCTTCACTCCAACCGTATCCAGTACCTGGTTGCGGGCTAACCTCAACTGCACTTGTGTCAGGAGACTGATACTTTTCCAGCAACTTAATCGCTTCATCTAAAGCAAAACAGATCTCCACACCACGAGCCAACATGCTATGGAACATATTTTGACTTGGAAAAGGGTTACCCAATTTATGGAGTAGCTTTTGTAGAAAATCAGGCAGCTGCTGATGATTAAGATTGATCCTTGCCAGAGGACCTACCAGATAGTCCTGGCCATTGAGATGACTCCACAGCGCCGTCGAGTGTGGCGACTGACTCTCTGTAAAGTAGGTTTCATATTCGTCCTCAGTGATATTCAATCCTGAGCTACTAACGAGACGGCCTTCACCAAGCGGATAGCCATTCGCTGTTAGCGAGACTGAATTAAAAGCCTGTCGATGATCAGGAATCTCAACCTCCGCTAACCATTCAACCATCGCAACGGCTTGAGGCAATATTTCCTGCAGGCTCTGCTTGAGTTCGAGGGCTTCGGATATTGAAGGCGCTTTATGAAAACCACCCACTTTAATGCCGACAGGATGCACAGAACGCCCACCCAAGAAGCGCATAATTCGGTTACCCGCATCTTGAATAGCAAAACCTCTTCGAACTTCATCGGGGTATTCCCCTGCGAGCTCCAACGCCGAGTTATGGCCAAAATAATCTGGCAACGCTAGCAAATGGATATGCAGACCATGACTTTGCAGCCACTCGCCTAAATAGAGCAAACGCCGCATATCCTTGATCCATGGAGTTAGCTGAACCTGAAACAGAGATTCCAATGCATTCACTGCACTGACTTGATAAGCCACAGGACAGATTCCACAGATGCGCGCCACAATATCTGGAACTTCAGAGAAGTGCCGCCCCTCTAGAAACTTCTCAAAAAAGCGCGGCGGCTCATAAATTTTGAACTGCAGCTGCTGCAACTTACCTTGCTCAATCTTGAGATGGAGAGCCCCCTCCCCCTCAACACGAGCAAGTGAGGGCACATCAATCTGAATCTTTCGCTCAGTCATTCAGCTCTCCTTTACCTTCACTTGAATCAGGATGAATCAAGTGAAAACGTCGACTGACTTCTGCATCAACAAGGCCTAAACCTGATAAACGACGCGCCAACGCTGAATGATGAGACAGCTCGGCATCGCCATAACAGCCATAGCATGCCCGACCAAATTTGGGACACAAAGCTCCGCAACCCAACCTTGTCACCGGCCCCATACAGGGCTCACCAGCAGTGACTAAAGTACAGACCTGACCTGAGCGCTTACACTCGATGCAGAGTTTTTCGCGCTCATCCTGAGGCATCACGTCTTCAAGCATTAAGCTGATCGCCGTTGAAATTTGGCGACTATTGATCGGGCAACCCCAGAGTTCAAAATCAACTTTAACGTGATCTTTGATCGGCTCTGATCTATCCAAACTGTCGATAAATTCAGGCTGTGGATAAATAGCCCCCGGCCAAGTTTCTGGTGCATCCGCTAAGTTCTTTAATGCTTGAATCCCACCAGAAGTGGCGCAGGCTCCCATGGTAATAAGATAACGACTGTTCTTACGTATCTGTTGGATTCGCTGAGTATCATGTTGAGTCACAATACTGCCTTCGATAAAGGCAATATCGACCTCTGCGTTTTCATCCAAAACACCAGCTTCCGCAAAGTGCTTAATCTCAACGCGAGTAGCTAAAGTCACCAGCGCCTCACCCATATTAAGAAGAGCGAGCTGGCAACCATCACAGGAACTAAACTTATGCACAGCAATACTCGGTTTAGAGTTCATCACACGCCCTCCATACCTAAACGATCACGTACAGCAGGGTAAGGAAATACAGGGCCATCCTTGCAAATAAAATCAGCGCCAAACTGACAATGACCACAATGCCCCATGGCACACTGCATATTTCGCTCTAAGCTAAGAAATATCTGAGCCGGATCTATCCCTAAACCAATAAGCTTTTCCGCTGCTGCATGCATCATCCCCTCAGGGCCACAAATCATCGCCAATGCATTACTTGGGTCAACTGTCACTTGATCAAGCAGCTCGGTGATACGCCCTTTATGGAATGGCCACGCCGGTCCTGATTCATCCGCTGCAAGAAACACTTCAACATTCTCGATCTGACGCCACCGATCATAGCGCTCACCCCAGATAAGATCATTGCTGTGCTTAACCCCTTGAACAATACTCAGCCGTCGATAATGATCTCGTCGTTTCAGCGCATAATTGATTGCTGCTACGACCGGCGCACAACCCAATCCACCAGTAACAATTAGAAGATCCTTATTTTTTGCGTCCAACAGAGGCCAACCATGACCGAATGGACCTCTTAGACCGATTTGATCTCCCTGTTCTAATTTCGCTAAACCTTCGGTAACACGCCCTACAATCCTGATAGTGTGATCAATTACGCCTTCATCCTTAGGATCAGAAACGATCGAGATAGGCACCTCACCCACACCGAAAAGGTAAAGCATATTGAACTGGCCCGGCTTAAACTTATAGGCCTCTCGCTCTACGAGGTCAGCCAACTGCAAACGAAGCGTAAAGATCGTTTTAGATTCGCAAATCACCTCAGTAACAGTTGCAACCAAAGGTTTCTGACAGAAAACACTCATTCTTTGTCTCCTGTTATCAGGTTTGCTTCTGCTACAAAATCTATCTCTGCAGGGCACCAGGTCATACAGCGCCCGCAGCCAGTACAACCTGAGCGGCCATATTGGGCCTGCCAAGTATCTAGCTTATGGATCATCCATTGCTGATAGCGCTGCTTAACGGTTTGTCGAACTTGAAATCCTGCAAGCTGGCCATGAGATTCTCCAAAACAGCTATCCCACTCTCTGACGTGCTCGCTCTCAGCACCATTAAGCTGTGGTTCTTCATGCTGTCGATGGCAGAAACAGGTGGGGCAAACCATGGTGCAGTTACCACAAGCAAGGCAGCGCTCGGCAACATCATCCCATTGCGGATGATCTCTTCGGCTTTGCAGATCATCTTTAGCAATAAGGTTGAGTGATCGGGTTTGTTGATTAGCAGCCGTTTGAATCTGTTCCTTGGCCATATCGGTCATCGCTTCAGACACTTTGTGTAGCGGCAACTGATCGACTATGGTCGAGCCTTTAGCCGAGCCCGATTGAATAAGAAAGCCATCGTCTAATTCAGTTAACAAGATATCGTAAGCTTGCCTAACCTCTGGACCATCACCTGTAGATACACAGAAACAGGTTTCTGCAGATACATTGCAATTAACAGCAATTAAAAAAAGCCCTTGCCGCTTTGCTTGGTAACCGGGGTCTACATATTCACCTTCTAGAAAATGCTGATCCTGCAGTTTCAACGCGGCAAGATCACAGGCCTTTACCCCTATGACCGCAACCTTATCTTGAGCTTGTTCAGGCACTAAAAAATGCAATCGACCATCACCACCACGCTTTGCTTGCCAGATGACTTCTCGAGCAGGATATAACAGCGGCTTCAGAGCAGATGGCCCATTTGCCCAATTAAACTGACGTGGAGAATCACTGTGTTTGAGTCGATACCGCCCCGGGACCTGCTGATCTGTCCACCCTTGCGGAAGATCTTCAACAGAATCAAGAGCATCGTAAACAATCGCGCCATCACGAACTTGAGGACCGTGCAACCGAAAGCCTTGCTTAAGCAAAAGCTCAAACAGCTCGGTTAAATCCTTCCTAATGAGAAAAGCAGATTTAGAAATCGCCATTCACTCCCCCCCCTTGCTCTTTTAATATTAGCCTAAACTACTAGACAAGCTTCGGGATTTAGGGCGATTTCAGTCTTCAATTACACGAGCATAAATGACACTATGAAAAGGTGTGCTAACCCAGACATTAATCGCATCTGTTTTGAGTTTAGATATGAAAGTTCTTGTCGTTGAAGATAGCCAGCTAGTAAGCCGAGTACTACAAAGACTGTTTCAAACCGCAGATCTACCACTGGAAATCATATTCTGTGAAAGCCTGCTTCAAGCTCAAGAAAAGGTAGATCTTTACGAAGATATCTTTGCGGCATTAGTTGATCTTAACCTTCCAGACGCGCCTCATGGCGAAATCGTCGATTTTATTCTCGCGCAAAACATTCCGACAATTGTTCTAACCGGCAGTTATGACGACGATAAACGTGAATCTTTACTTCAACAGGGCGTAGTAGATTACATCATCAAAGAAAGCCGCTTCTCCTACGAATATGCCGTTCAGCTTGTTCACCGCTTGCTTAAAAACCAAGAGATCAAAGTTCTATTAGTCGAAGATTCTTCATCCTATCGGCTGATGGTGCGCAAACAACTCGAAAAACACCTTTACCAAGTTATTGAGGCCCGCGACGGCCAAGAGGGACTAGCTAAACTTCAGCAAGACCCGGAAATTAAGCTTATCCTCACCGATTACGAGATGCCCAATATGAATGGCATTGAGTTAGTACAAAATATTCGCCGGGATTACGAAACATCCGAGCTCAAAATCATCGGTTTATCTGCAGCCGACAGCCCTGCTTTATCTGCAAAGTTTATTAAAAGTGGCGCAAATGACTTTCTAACTAAGCCATTTAACTATGAAGAGCTACATTGCCGAGTGATGCATAACATCGAACAGATGGAGCTTATAGCCCAGATCAAAGATGCTGCTAATCGCGATTTCCTAACTGGTCTACACAACCGACGCTATTTATTTGAACAATCTGAAAAATTATTAGCGCAGCCCAACAATAAAACCTGCTTAGCCATGATGGACTTGGACTTCTTCAAGCGAATCAATGACAACTACGGCCATGACGCAGGGGACGCTGTGCTAACCCAACTCGCAACCCTACTGGATCGATCCTTCAACCGCTTCCTACATGCACGTATTGGCGGTGAAGAGTTTTGCATTTTGTTAAATGGCTTAAATTTAGATCAGGCAGAAATTCTGATGCAGCATTTCTGCACCTTAGTGCATGACACTAAATTTGTATTTGGTGATCAGGTTCTACCCGTTACGGTGAGTATCGGTTTAATCGAACAAGATGATGACAACTTCGACCAGATGATTAGCCGAGCAGATGAGATGCTGTATCAAGCGAAAGAGGCTGGTCGTAATACTGTTAAGTGTGAATAAAAAAGCCGCTGATTAACAGCGGCTTTTTTAGTAAATCTGAAATTATTTCAGACCCAGAATATCCTGCATATCGTACAGGCCATTCTCTTTAGCTGCTAACCACTTACAAGCACGTACAGCGCCTTTAGCAAAGGTTAGACGGTTACTCGCCTTATGCGTAATCTCGATACGCTCACCTTCTGTACCAAATAGCACAGTGTGATCGCCTACTACATCGCCAGCACGGATCGTTTCAAAACCGATCTCACCACGAGGACGCGCGCCTACCTGACCTTCACGGCCATAAACAGCACACTCTTTAAGATCACGACCCAAGGCATCAGCAACCACTTCACCCATACGTAGTGCCGTACCCGAAGGCGAATCCACTTTGTGACGGTGGTGAGCTTCGATCACTTCGATATCGTAATCATCGTTACCTAGCGCTTTAGCTGCGATCTCAAGCAGCTTAAAGCACAAGTTCACACCAACACTCATGTTAGGTGCAAATACAATGGCAACACTCTCAGCGGCTTTCTCCAGTACTTCTTTCTGCTCATCAGTCAGGCCTGTCGTACCGATAACAACTTGCTTACCGTGAGTAGTGCAGAAACGAACATTCTCAAGCGTGACTTCTGGTGCAGTAAAGTCGATTAGCACGTCAAAATCAGCAACCGCTTCATGCAAAGAACCAACAATCTTAACGCCTAGCTTACCAACACCTGCAACTTCACCGGCATCTGCGCCGATCAAAGAACTATCAGGCTCAACAATGGCTGCACCTAAGTCGATGCCTTCAGCCATTTGTAGCGCTTCGATATTTGCTTTACCCATACGACCGGCTGCGCCAGTAACTGCTACTTTAATCATGTAAGTTTCCGCTCTTATTTGTTTTTGTCGTGAAGGATATTTTGGTCCATATCCAATGCGGGTTTATCGCACTGAGGATGACCAACAGCACGGGCAGGAACACCTACAACCGTTGTATGCCTTGGCACATCATCCAACACAACACTTCCGCCACCTACTTTGGCACCTGAGCCCACTTCGATGTTACCGAAGATCTTGGCACCCGCTGCTATCATAACGCCTTCACGAATTTTCGGATGACGATCACCACAATCTTTACCTGTACCACCTAGGGTTACAGATTGTAGGATAGAAACATCATTCTCGATCACACTGGTTTCACCCACAACAATACCTGTTGCGTGGTCAAACATTACGCCATGACCGATTTTAGCCGCAGGATGAATATCAACCTGCAACACACAACTAACTCTGCTCTGGATATAAAGCGCCATGCTCTTACGGCCTTTATTCCACATATAGTGAGCCACACGATATGCCTGAATTGCATGAAAGCCCTTAAGGTACAGCAATACAGTCGCATATTTATCAATTGCAGGGTCTCGCGTACGTACCGCAGCTATATCAGCACATACTGCCTGCAAGATTTCGGGTGCTTCACGAAATACTTCTTCGATCACTAGACGAAAAGTCACTGCTGGCACCGCATCATCATGCAGCTTACGGCTCAACAGATAAGCTAAAGCCGAACACAAGCTTTGATGCCCTAAAATATTAGCGTGATAAAACCCCGCCAACACAGGTTCATCAATAACTTCACGTTCGGCTTCTGCCGTAATTTCATCCCAAAGCCAAGTTGGGCATTCTGGATTCTGGCTCATGCCATCCCCATTCTTATAAAAATTTAAGGGGCAATAAATGCCCCTTAAAATTAGGTCATATCTTCAAAAAACTTTTTCACAGAATCAAAGAAGCCGTGCTTCTTCGGGCTGTGTTTATGCGTACCCTGCTCCATTTCGTCCTGGAACTCACGCAATAGCTCTTTCTGACGGCTGCTCAACTTAACCGGCGTTTCTACAACTACTTTAACCAGAAGATCGCCAGTAGATCCACCTCGTACAGGTGCTACACCCTTACCTCGTAGACGGAACATTTTTCCTGTCTGCGTTTCGGATGGTACTTTCAACTTAACACGACCATCAAGGGTTGGGACTTCTAGCTCACCGCCCAATGCTGCATCAACAAAGCTGATAGGCACTTCGCAGTATAGGTGTTTACCGTCACGTTCAAAGATCGGGTGATCTTTAACATGAACTTGTACATAAAGATCGCCTGCTGGACCACCGTGCGTGCCAGCTTCGCCTTCACCCGCTAGACGGATACGATCACCCGTATCAACACCTGCTGGGATCTTAACGTTAAGCGTCTTAGTTTTCTCTTTACGGCCATGACCATGACAATCATTACACGGATCAGAGATAACCTTGCCTTCACCATGACAGGTTGGGCAAGTCTGCTGTACAGAGAAGAAACCCTGCTGCATACGCACTTGGCCTTGACCGCCACAAGTGCCACAAATCTTTGCAGATGTACCAGGCTTAGCGCCTGAACCATCACAAGTTTCACACTCTACTAGTGTAGGTACTTGGATGCTCTTTTCGACACCACGAACGGCCTCTTCCAGAGTCATCTCCATGTTGTAGCGTAAGTCAGCGCCACGTTGTACCGAGCTACGGCCGCCGCGACCACCGCCGCCACCGAAAATATCGCCAAATACATCGCCAAAGATATCAGAGAAGTTACCGTCGAAGCCTCCACCGTGACCACCACGCATGTTCGGATCAACCCCGGCATGACCGTATTGATCGTACGCAGCTTTTTTCTGAGCGTCAGATAACACTTCGTAAGCTTCGTTTACTTCTTTGAACTTATCTTCTGCTTCCGTATCGTCCGGGTTACGATCCGGATGATATTTCATCGCCATACGGCGGAAAGCTTTCTTGATATCGCGATCAGATGAATCCTTAGATACACCCAATACTTCGTAATAATCTCGTTTTGACATGGTCACTACACTATACAGTCACAACACTGTTTTCGGCTTTACGCCGGATATGACAACGCGGGCATAGAGCCCGCGGTGCCGAGTAATTCGACTTTGCAGCATCGTTAGACACTGCAAAGTTCTACGCTTATTTAGCTCCATTCAGCTAAAAGGCGACTTATTTTTTGTCGTCTTTAACTTCTTCGAACTCAGCGTCTACTGCATCATCGTTACCGCCAGCTTGTTGCTGCTCAGCACCGCCTGCGCCTTGTTCAGCTTCAGCTTGCTGTGCAGCTTCTGCGTACATCTTCTGAGCAACACCAGAGATCGCTTCAGTAAGTGCAGTAGTTTTAGCTTCGATAGCGTCTTTGTCGTCGCCTTTAAGCACTTCTTCAAGTTCAGCAGTTGCTGCTTCAACAGCTGCTTTCTCTTCGTCAGTCGCTTTATCGCCCGCTTCTTCCATTGTCTTCTTAGCAGAGTGAACCATTGCATCGCCCTGGTTACGCGCTGTAGTCAGTTCTTCGAACTTCTTATCTTCTTCAGCGTGAGCTTCTGCATCGTTTACCATCTGATCGATCTCGTCATCGCTCAGACCAGAAGAGGCTTTGATTACGATAGACTGCTGTTTGCCCGTCGCTTTATCCTGCGCAGATACGTTTAGGATACCGTTGGCATCAAGGTCGAAAGTTACTTCGATCTGAGGCACACCGCGTGGTGCTGGTGGGATCTCAGCCAAATCGAAACGACCTAGAGATTTGTTCTGTGCTGCTTGCTTACGCTCACCCTGTACAACGTGAATTGTTACAGCGTTCTGGTTGTCATCTGCAGTAGAGAAGATCTGAGACTTCTTAGTTGGGATAGTCGTGTTCTTCTCGATTACTGGAGTAGCTACGCCACCCATAGTTTCGATACCAAGCGTTAGAGGCGTTACGTCTAGAAGTAGAACGTCTTTAACGTCACCTGCTAGTACCGCACCTTGAATCGCTGCACCCATTGCTACAGCTTCATCAGGGTTAACGTCTTTACGTGCTTCTTTACCGAAGAATTCAGCAACTTTTTCCTGAACCATTGGCATACGAGTCTGACCACCAACCAAGATAACTTCGTCGATTTCAGATGCGCTTAGATCAGAATCTTGTAGAGCGATTTTACAAGGCGTTAGGGAACGAGTAACCAATTCCTCAACCAAAGATTCTAGCTTCGCACGCGTGATCTTAACGTTAAGGTGTTTTGGACCTGTTGCATCAGCAGTGATGTAAGGTAGGTTAACGTCAGTCTGCTGTGCAGAAGATAGTTCTACTTTAGCTTTCTCAGCACCTTCTTTAAGACGCTGAAGCGCTAGTGGATCGTTGTGTAGATCGATACCAGTGTCTTTCTTGAACTCATCAGCCAAGAACTCGATCAAACGTAGATCAAAGTCTTCACCACCAAGGAACGTATCACCGTTAGTAGACAATACTTCGAACTGGTGCTCGCCATCTACTTCAGCGATCTCGATGATTGAGATATCGAAAGTACCACCACCTAGGTCATATACAGCGATAGTTTTGTCGCCTTTAGACTTGTCCATGCCGTATGCAAGAGCAGCAGCAGTTGGCTCGTTGATGATACGCTTAACTTCTAGACCAGCGATTTTACCCGCATCTTTAGTCGCCTGACGCTGAGCATCATTAAAGTAAGCTGGTACAGTTACAACGGCTTCAGTTACTGTCTCGCCTAGATAGTCTTCCGCAGTTTTCTTCATTTTCTTAAGAATTTCTGCAGAGATCTGAGGTGCAGCTAGCTGCTCACCTTTAACCTCAACCCAAGCATCACCGTTGTCAGCTTCAACGATTTTGTATGGCACCATTTTGATGTCTTTCTGTACAACATCATCTTTAAAGCGACGACCGATTAGACGCTTGATAGCAAATAGCGTGTTGTCTGGGTTAGTGACCGCCTGACGTTTTGCAGGCTGACCAACTAAGATTTCACCTTCATCAGCGTAAGCAATGATGGAAGGCGTTGTGCGATCGCCTTCAGCATTTTCAATTACTTTAGATGTATCGCCGTCTAGGATAGAAACACAAGAGTTTGTAGTTCCTAAGTCAATACCGATGATTTTACCCATTTGTATCTGCTCCAATTCTTTCTAAACTGCCCGTTCTGACGGACAGTGATTAATTCTATAAGTGACTTACTAGTCAGTATGAAATCTATATAAGTACGTTTCGCAGGGTTTCAAGGCCGAAACCAAAATTAAATTTTCCTAACGTACCTTAAGCTTTAGCCACAACAACCATCGCAGGGCGCACCAAACGGCCGTGCAATGTGTAACCTTTCTGCATAACTGCAATAACTGTATTTGGCTTCGCATCTGGCGACTCAACCATAGACATCGCTTGGTGTAGTGCAGGATCGAATGCTTCGCCCATAGGGTTAACTTGCTCCATCTGGAATTTAGCCAAACCAGATAGGAACATGTTCATGGTCATCTCAACGCCTTCTTTCATCGGCTTAACCGCTTCGTCATCACCGAAGGCTTCGATAGCACGTTCTAAGCTATCGACGATTGGCAACATTTCGTTGGCAAACTTCTCTACGCCAAACTTGTGCGCCTTTTCTACATCCTGTTCAGCACGACGACGAACATTCTGAGCATCAGCCTGAACACGTAGCATCTGATCTTTTAGCGTCTCAACCTCAGCTACTGCTGCAACCAAGTCAGCCGCCAATTTATCCGCATCTTGAGCAGTCTCTTCTGCAGCAACCTGTTCCGCTTCGCCTTGTTCAGCGTTTTCTTCTTGCGCTTCTGCTGCTACAACCTCTTCTGGTTGCTCAACTTTCTGCTCTTCTACTGGGTTCAGTTCTTCGTTTGCCATTCTGTTCTCCAGCCAGCCCGTTCAATAAACTCGAGGGCGTCTGTTGGGTGTTAATATCAATTGCTCTTGAATATGGGGACAAAGAGATCGCTTTCAACAGATAAATTCGATTTTTTTGCGCTAATTTCAGATAAAGATTGCATCCGATCAAAATATGACTTATACAGAAACCACTGTATAAAAACACATGTATTTTATTATGCTGAATCAATTATCTATTTGTGACTTTGCCATTGTTGATCACCTCGATCTGGAACTAAGCCAAGGCATGACCGTAGTAAGCGGTGAAACAGGTGCGGGTAAATCAATTATGCTCGACGCCCTAGGCCTAGCCTTAGGTAACCGCGCAGAGAGCGGTGCCGTACGCCAAGGCGCTGAGAAAGCCGACATCACAGCAAGCTTCAATATAGATAGCATCCCTGAAGCCTCTCAATGGCTGTCAGAGAATGATTTAGACAATGACGGTGAATGCATTCTGCGCAGAGTGATCACTAAAGAGGGGCGCTCACGCTGCTATATCAACGGTCGCCCATCGCCTGCCAGCTTAGTGAAAAGCCTTGGCGAGCTGCTGATTGCTATTCACGGTCAACATGAACACCAACGCCTACTAAAAAAAGATCACCACCGCACGCTACTCGATAACTTTGCCGGACAGGCTAAACTGGTCAGTCAAGTTCACAATAGCTACCAGCAATGGCATAAACTCGATAGCGAGCTAAAACGTCTCTCTGAACAAAGCGCCGAACAAACAGCACGCGTGCAGCTATTAAGCTATCAGATTGAAGAGTTAGACCAGCTCGCCTTAACCGATGGCGAATTAAAGCAACTGGAAGAAGAGCAAAAAACTTTAGCTAATGCCGAGAGCATTCTGAATACAGGCCACCAGCTAATCAACCTAGCCAGTGATAGCGATGAAGCCAATTGCGTGCAACAGCTAAATCACTGCCTACAGCTTCTCTCTGAAATTCAATCAGAATCCCCCTCAGTTCGACAAGCCAACGAGATGCTGAACTCGGCATTGATCCAAGTTGAAGAAGCTAGCAACGAGATCCGCCATTACATGGATCGCGTCAATGTCGATCCAAGCAGACAACAAGATGTCGAAGAACGCCTATCAACAATTTACGAGATTGCACGTAAGCATCGCATCAACCCAGACGAGCTATGCGAATTCCATCAATCGCTTAGCCAAGAGCTATCCAGCCTAAGTCGCTCTGACGAAGAGTTAGAGCAACTCGCCCTTGACGTTGAGAGCGCCAAAACTGAATACCTCGCTTACGCTAACAAGTTAAGTACCAAACGCTCAGCCTCCGCTAAAAAATTAGGCAAATTAGTCGATCAGCAACTGCATAATTTAGGCATGCCATCTGCGCAGATGTCTGTTGCATTAACCGCTTTAGAAAAACCAAGTCTGAACGGTTTGGAAGAAGTAGAGTTCCTGATTATTACCAATGCAGGCCAACCACCAAAACCATTAGGCAAAATCGCATCCGGTGGTGAGCTATCACGTATCAGTCTTGCTATCCAAGTGATCACAGCACAAACCTCCACCACTTCGACACTAATCTTTGATGAAGTCGATGTAGGTATTGGTGGTGCGATTGCGGAAGTCGTGGGTCGCCTGCTAAGACAACTGGGTGAAAAAGCACAAATTCTATGTGTAACTCATCAGCCGCAAGTCGCGAGCCAAGGCCATCAACATCTATTTGTGAGCAAACAGACGGATAAAAAGACCACTCACACGCAGATCAATCAACTTTGCGCGGACAGCCGTGTTAAAGAAGTTGCACGTATGTTGGGCGGGATCGATATTACAGAGCGATCTATTGAGCATGCTAAAGAGATGCTTGCTCAAGCAAGCTAGACCTCAAGCCCATACACATAGTTTTTAGAAGGGTATTCCATACACTAAAAAACCCGCTAGTAGCGGGCTTTTTAGTTGTCACCAGAGCAAGTACTGCTTATTTTTCGTCTGCGTCTTTGTGAACGCCGTACAGGTAAATAGTACGATCAGTCACAGTAAAGCCCATAGACTCAGCGATCTCGTTTAGAAGCGCATTCAAACGTGGATCGTTAAATTCTTTTACGATGCCACTTTTTACGCAAACAATGTGATCGTGTTCTTCATCACGCGCCAATTCAAATACAGAGTGACCACCTTCGAAGTGGTGACGCGTTACTAGACCAGCCGCTTCAAACTGAGTTAGTACACGGTAAACCGTTGCCAAACCAACATCTTCACCTTTTTCCATCAGCAACTTATAAATATCTTCAGCACTGAAGTGATCACCTTCACCCGCTTGTTCTAGGATCTGATAAATTTTTACACGAGGTAAAGTTACCTTCAGACCTGCTTTTCTTAGTTCCTGATTTTCAAGTGACATAGTTATCTATTCTCTAAGCTGTTGGTGATTACATAATCATGCGGAAGCTGAATTGCTTGTTCAAAAGCGCACGAAACTTTATTATCCGCATTTACGCACAATAGTGGAAGCAAAATTCTGATGCAAAAACTACTAATTGCTACAACTTTTACTGTAGCACTGACTCTGACCGGTTGTTCTGGTTTCCCAGGTGTATATAAATTCGATATTCCGCAGGGCAATGTTGTTACTCAAGAGATGGTAGACCAGCTTCGCCCAGGCATGAGCCAAAGCCAAGTGCGCTTCATCATGGGCTCACCATTAATCACCGATACCTTCCACGAAGGCCGTTGGGACTACCTATACACAAAGAAAAGTGGTGAAGATGGCAGTTATAGCAAAGAACGCATCTCTCTATACTTTACAGATGGCAAGCTAAATGCCTTAAATGGTGACTTCCGTCCAGGTGGTAAGCGTAGCTAAACCTTAGCTACGCAGGCGTGCAGCTTATTCAGCTTCTTTCTTTGCTTTCACTTTAGCTGCGCGCTTAGCCCTTACTTCCTTCGGATCAGCAATTAAAGGGCGATAGATCTCGACACGCTGACCTTCCCTTAAAATCGTCTCTTTAGGGTTCTTGATTGCTTTAGCAAAGATACCCATAGGATCATTCTCAGGATCAATCTGTGGATAAAGCTCCACAATGCCAGACTGGATAACCGCATCATAAGCAGTGCAATCATCAGCCACAGTCAACGCTATGATTTTTTGCTCTGTAGGAAGGGCATAAGCGACTTCAACATTCATGGTGACACTTTCTCTTAAACGTATACTTGATCTGCGCGGGTTACGAAGGCATCAACCATAGTCGTTGCAACTTGGTTAAAGACCTTACTCATCGCCATAGAAGCAATTTTACCCGAGAACTCAAACTGTAAGCTTAAGCTTACTTTACACGCTTCATCACTAAGCGGTTTGAAATCCCACACACCACTCAAGCGGGAAAAGGGGCCCTCTTCCAATTCAAGTGTCATGCTTACAGGGCGGTTAAGCTGATTTCGGGTGGTAAAGCTATATTTCAAGCCACCTTTAGAAAGGAACAAAGTCGCAACCAACTCATCGTCGGTGCGACTTATAATCTCGGTGCTAGCGCACCAGGGCAAAAACTCAGGATATCGTTCTACATCATTTATAAGATCAAACATCTCTTCTGCAGTGTGCAAAACCAATGCACTGCGATCTACCTGAGTCATGCCTTTTATTCATTCCTTTACTTCAACTTCTCAACTAGGTTGAGAATAAAGATTACAGCTACCGCTACTGGCGATACATATCGCAGCGCAATATACCATGCATTGAACAGTAAAGGAGAGGAGATTGCCAATTCATCTTCAGCCATTTTACGAGTTACGAACCAACCCGCGAAGATTGCGATGAACAATCCACCCAATGGCAACATGACATTAGCCGTCATAAAGTCTAGGAAATCAAAGACATTGAAGCCCATCATCTTGAAGTCGGAGATGAAGTTGAAAGAACCTAGCGCAGCGATACCTAAGCCCCAAACAACAAGACCTAGTGCGATACACGCAGGAACACGGCTCCAGCCAAACTTCTCAACCAACCAAGCAGCTGCTGGTTCGATTAGAGAGATAGCTGAAGTCCAGGCAGCAATACCTACAAGTAAGAAGAATACGAAACCAAAGATCTGACCACCAGGCATCTGGCCGAAAGCAACAGGTAGCGTTACAAACATTAGACCAGGACCCGCACCAGGATCCATGCCGTTAGCAAATACGATCGGGAAGATAACCAAACCAGCAATTAAAGCAACGATAGTATCCATTGCAGCGATTGTGATTACAGAACCGCCGATAGAGGTCTTCTTAGGCATATATGAGCCGTACGCCATAATCGCACCCATACCCAGAGATAGGGTAAAGAATGAGTGACCTAGCGCGATCAATACGGCATTCCAACTCAGCTCAGAGAAGTCGAAGTGGAATAGGAAATCAAAACCTTGAGAGAAGCCTTCTGTCTGCATGGAGTAACCAAGCATGATCAATAGAAGGATAAATAGCGCAGGCATCAATAGCTTAACAGCGTTCTCTAGGCCTTTCTTAACACCACCAACGATAACCACCATTACCATGGCAACAAAGATCGTATGCCAGATCAGCAATGTCTGAGGATCAGCTAGCAAATCATTAAAGACTTTACCCGCATCATCACTGCCAATCGCAATGAAATCACCAGTACCCATACCAGCGATGTAATAAAGCACCCAACCCGCAACTACAGAGTAGAACGAGAAGATCATAAAGCCGGCTAGTACACCCATCCAACCAACAAATGACCATTTCCCTGAATGATTGGCTTCTATCGCCACATCTTTCATAGCATTGATAGGACTTTGTCTACCACGTCGACCGATGAAGACCTCTGCCATCATGATTGGCACACCAACCATCAAGATACAGACAAGGTATACCAGTACGAACGCACCGCCACCATTTTCGCCCGCAATATATGGGAACTTCCAAATATTACCTAAGCCAACTGCCGAACCAGTGGCCGCCAAAATAAAGATCCAACGAGATGCCCAAGCACCGTGGATAGACTTCTTTTCCTGCATGAACTGCTACTCTTCTGGGGGGTTAGTCGCGAAAAAACGCAAATTCTTTCACTTTTTCCTTATTAAGTACATCGTTGACTGCTCAAAAAGTGCACACTCCGCCACCTACCCAGAACTTTAGGGATATCCCCTGTTTTACATAGTAAAAACAGAGCTTTTTATTGTGCAGATTGCACATTCAGAACTTTGTAGAAGTATATGAACAAATAGAAATAGTTTTCCCTGATTGCAAGGCGCTTTCCCTTAGCAAGCCTGATCTATATAATCGCCCGCCATGGCCAAGAAAAAGAAAGCCCCATCGGGCAATACAATTTGTCAAAACAAAAAAGCACGTCACGAATACCTCATTTCGGATAAATTCGAAGCAGGTCTCGTTCTGACTGGCTGGGAAGTAAAAAGCCTACGCGAAGGACGCGCGCAACTGGTGGAATCCTACGTGGTTATCCACAAAGGCGAAGCTTGGTTAGTTGGTGCACACTTCACTCCGCTGAAAACAGCCTGCACCCACGTAGTCGCAGATCCGACCCGTGATCGTAAATTGCTACTTAACCATCGCGAACTAGTAAAGATCATCAACGCGACTGAAGCTAAAGGCTTCACTTGTGTAGCGCTCTCCCTATACTGGAAAGGCAATCGCATTAAATGCGAAATTGCGCTAGCCAAAGGTAAGAAGCAACACGATAAACGCGCCGCAGATAAAGACAAAGACTGGGCTCGTCAGAAACAACGCCTTATGGCAGCTAAATAGCTGCCATAAATCTCTATTTTTCCCCGCCCCCTTTCACAAAAAATCCGCCTCTTTGTTCCGCACAGTAACAACAAAGAAATCTTCTTTTAAACAACAAGCTAAAGAACTCTCTAGTAAATTATTTCTGCACTTCACAAACACAAAGCATCAAACA
Organism: Neptuniibacter sp. QD57_21; assembly: GCF_047778075.1. Lineage (GTDB taxonomy): Bacteria > Pseudomonadota > Gammaproteobacteria > Pseudomonadales > Balneatricaceae > Neptuniibacter. The sequence goes on from NZ_CP180549.1 coordinate 3,417,160, forward strand.
ACCGTTTAAAAAACTTGTTTCAAAATCTTGAAATAGGTCATTTTGCATGCAATAGTTCACAAAAAACAATAGAAACCGCAAGGAAGTGGTATGCGCGTTATCACGGAGAGATACAGTGCAAGCTCAAAGTTATCAAATTCAGGTTAATGGCATTGGTGCAGCCAATATTCTGACAATCAGCCAAGCGCACAGCAGTCTAGGTATCACTAAACGTGAATGCGTAGAGCGGATTTTAACCTCTCCTTCCATTCTAAAATCAGATCTTGAGTTTGAACAAGCAAAGCGTATTCAACAAGCACTGACTCACTTTCAACTTCCTTGCGAAATTGTTGATAGCCAGACGACAATCCCTCCTACAGATCAGTCTTTTGAAGTTGCCTGCTACATTAAAGATTTCACTCACGTCACCGACTTCGCAGCAGAAGTAGCTGCTTTTTTAGGGCAATCCAGTGAAGAGATGATTGCAAGTTTGACACAAATCCCTGCTGTGTTGATTGGGCGCATTTCTCAACAGATCGCAGAAGAGTTTATCGAACGTTTCCAAAAACCGGGGATTGAGCTGATCGCCTCTGCCACTAATAGCGCGCGTTATTCAGCCATCGCCTTTATGCCGAGTTTCAGCGATTCGATCAAAAGCCATTACGTACGATTAGGTTTGGCACCCCAAACCAATGATCCCCATTGCACTCAATGGATTGCCAATGACCTAGCGTTAAACCAAGCAGAATCTATTTGGAAAAAAGCATCTGAGCTACACCTACCGGTTAGCATTCAAAATCACGACTACTTAAGGTTTGATCTATCGCTCACAAAGCTAGCTGCAGATGTCGATCAAGCTGCTCTATCTGATTGGTTACTCGATCGCTGTGAGATCCCTAAGCAGGTTCACCCCACTCTATTTAAAAGGCTCCCTATCATCATTCAAAAATGCCTTCCGCTAGAGAGTTCCAAAGCGATGATGGCAGAGTTACAGCAGCTTAATTGTGATGCGGAAGCAATAGCGACTCAAAGCAGTCGATTTGATATCGAATTGAATCAACTACAACCCTCACATATGCCGGCGCTTGGCACTCTACTTAAAACCATTATGCGTCGCGTTATTGCCATTCCAGAAGCCAAAGCAGGTCTGTTAACTCTAAGCCTCTCGGCTAACCAACACCAAGCACTGTGGATAATCCACGAAGTGCAAAAATCCGGAATTAAAGCTCGTCTGATAAAAACAACCGATGTAGGAGCAACCCACTAATGCAGCCACAGAAAGTTAGTTTTTCCGACACTCTCGATGGAATTGGCCTACTATTGCGAAGGCAGCAATATAAAGAGGCACTAGAGCAAACCCACCAGCTCAGTCAAATGGCTATGCAGCAGCAACTACAACTCATACTGCAACGCTTCTTAGCCGAGCTATGCATGGAATGCCTCGAGCTCAGCGGCAATTTCGAAACAGCCCTACAGTTTTGCGAATACAGCTTGGAGCAATATCAAGAGCAAATTGGAGTTCAAAGTAATGAAGCTCAAAAAGACCGCCTAACATTAGAGCTTCGAAAACTATGCCTATTGATCAAGCTAGATCGCCGTAGCGAAGCGTTTACACACAGTAAGGCCCTTCTGGCACATGCTAATGATCAACAAAAACGTAACCTCCATCCCGTTATCAATCGCATAAATCGCTACAGCAGCGGCGCGGTTGAAATGCTAACAGCCGAACAGAAGAAGATCGGACTGTTTCACTTTTCCGACATACTTGCCACACACGGAGCAAAAGCAATAACCGAATAAACACACTTACGCACCCAGACAAAGTTGTAGAAGGGATTTCATTCCATCGCCCTCAACTGAGCCGATGGAAAACGCAACCGCTTCAGATGAAGCAGGACCAAATCCAGAATGGATCTGGTCGAACAAGGGAGAGATGCGATGAACTTTGATAATCAGGTTGCAGGAATGACGCCTGGGCAGATCATGCAAGATCTGCCAATACCCGACCTCATTGAAAAAACCGCTAAAGCGATAGCCTCAGCTCAATACGAGCTGGATGCAACCTCAGTAAAAGCAGCCACGTTGCTTAGCGAAACCTTTGTTGAGTTTAATGATGCCGAGGGTAACGGCAGAGAACGCAGCTTATTAGAACTGGGGTTTATTCCACAGTTTTACCATTTCACTGAAACAGAGATGGAGTTCAAGGTCACTATATCTATCAGAGTGGAGGCGGGGATTGATTTAGGTGTAGATCTTGGCGCGGGTACCTCTAAAAATTCGAGCTTACCCGTTGCTTTCGCTGGGACGATCTCTTTTGATCTCCACCACAAATATGAATTTGATATGGAAGCTGTCACCCGCATCAAAACCATCATGCGCTCAGTTCCACCACCACAAGCCTTTCTCGACGCGATTCGTGTCCACGCAGCAAACGGTGGTGGCAGTATTTCAGCAGACCCTATTGCCCCCTTAACCGATACACCTTCGCCGCAGCCAGAACCTGTGCCAGTCGTTGATGATCCTCAGCCGGCACCAACAGACGATGGGGATAACGACGGTGATCCCGAAGACAACGGTTAAATAAATTAGGGACAACAGCATGTCGCATAATAAAGTCATGGCCACGCTTGAGCAATCGCCCCTACCTGGCCTGCTCAATCAGCTAGGCCTAGCCATCGCATCCGCTCAGCAGGAGTTAGATCGCAACTCGATCGAAATGGCGATGCAATTAGGCGATGCCGAAAACTACGGTGTGGATACAGGTAATGGCGAAAAGCAGTCCCTGCTTAGCCTTGGTTTTTCGCCGGTGTTTTATCACTTTAATGAAGCAACTATTGATCTCAAAGTGTCGTTATCCACATCCACAACCACCGAATCAAAATTCGGCACATCAGCCGCCGCTAGCGGTGGTGTTGGCTTCGTCATGTTCGCAGCTTTGGTAAGCGCTTCGTTTAGTAACAAATACAGTTTTTCTTCAGAAGCCAGCAGTACGATTACTGCACGCATAGCCTCAATACCCCCGCCAGCAGCCTTCCAAAATTGGCTCGCAAGCAGGCCTGCTACCAACACAACAAACCAAGACGATAACGAGTAAAGCTCGATCACTTACAGGAGTAAACCATGTCAAGGATAGGAAGAGACCTAACTAACGTCCCGATGGGAAGACTAATTCGAGATATGGCGTTTGCTATAGCAGATGCTCAGTTCGAATTAGACCAAGCCAGCGTCAAAGTCGCGCAGCTGATGGGCGGCCGTATGCCAGTGCTGGATGAGAATGGCAACATCACCGATACACAAGACACCCGCGTGTACTTCGGTAAAGATGAAGACGGCGCGTCACAGAAACTAAGCATGATGGAGCTTGGCTTTTCTCCAACCTTCTATCAATTCACCAACAATATTATTGAAGTAAAAATTGCGATAAAGCTCTCCTATGAAGAGGAAAAGAGCACAACAACCACGACTACCCGAGACCACTACAAGCGTAACGGTGGCGTATGGGGCTGGATAAGCGGTAGCAAAACAAAAGTTGGTACAACCACTGTCGATGCAACTTACTCAAGCAAGTACAACTACAGTGCTGAAGGTTCCAGCCTATTGCGCTGTAACTTAGTGCCAATCCCTGCACCAGCGATGTTTGAAGAGCGAGTCCGAGCGTTAATCGAAAACGACTCAGAAGACTAGACCCAAACCGGAGTATTAAATTATGCCTCGTGTAAATATTGGACGTGAACTGAGCGATGTCCCCTTTGGAGAGATGATCTCTAGCATGGGTTTAGCGATCGCCGAAGCACAATACGCTATGGATGAAAGCGGCCTTCGCCTTGCTCAAATGATGAGTGGTGAATATGAGGTTGAAGAGGTCGATCCCATTACAGGAAATAGCACCACTTCCACCAAAGAGTCATTAGTCCATTTTGATGGTCAAAAGATGTCGCTGATAGAACTAGGCTTCACCCCAACCTTCTATCAATTCACCGATGCCACCATCGAAGTAAAAATCTCGATCAGTTTTACTGAACAATCAGAGTTTGAGCGCAAGAGCTCTCGCAGATCTGTCAGCGGTCGTGCTTTTGGCTTTATTCTCGGCGGTAGCGCACGCGTGCGTACCTCATCGGTTAGCGCACGCTACGCTAACAAATACAACTACTCTGCTGAGGGTTCTAGCCTGATGCGTACAAGAGTTATGCCTACGCCAGCCCCAGCGGTGCTAGAAGAGCGCATTCGTGCAATCGTAGAGCGCAACAAACCTGCTGATGGCTAATCATTCAGTATGAGTGAATATCTAGACTGGCAGGATCTGCTAGAGGAACAAGAACAGTCTTCCCCAGAATTGGGTAGGACTGACACTTTGTCACAACCAGAAGAAAAGCCTCTAGCAGACCTTCTCAGCATGGATCAAATTTCCGATGAGCTGAAAGATCTAATAAAAGAGCATCACCATCTCCAAGAGGAGCTAGATCAGCTAACCGGAAAAGCCACCGAACAGACCGAAAACAACTGGAATCACATTCGTTTTCCTATGCCTGTGCACTCAAAGGCTTCACGGCTCGCAGATAAAAAACTCGCCAAAGAAGATGAAAAGCGCGCAGCGATACATAAAAAGCGTTTAGAGCAACAACAGATAAGCAAACGCCAAATGCAAGTTCGTCAGCAGCAACTACAAGACTTAAAAGCAAAACGACTGCTTGAGAAACAGAGACAAGAACAAAAAGCGGTTGAACGTTTTCGTCAAATAGCAGAGCAACAACTAAGAAAGCGGTCGGAACTCAAGGCACTTGAAACCCAAAAAGAACAGCGTCAACAACTACAGATTGAAAAGCTCTTGGCCAAACAATATCAGTTACGCCAAGAAACACTAAAAAATGAAATGCGCCAAGAAAAGCTGAAACAGAAAAGCGTCGAAAATTTGCGCCTAAAGAAAGAAGCCTTTCAGAAAGAGCAGCAGATAGAACAACAAAGAGCAGCCCAAGAACAAGACTGTTTTGAAAAACAGCAACAACAAGCACAGCAAAAACTAAAAGCACGAAAAGCAGAAGAGAAGCGCCAACAACTACGCGACCAACAACGCATGGAACGCGCTCTTAAAATCAGCCAGCAGCGGCGAAAGGAACAAGCAACTTGGGGCTTTTAAAGCTCCAAGTATGAATAGGGAGTATACAAAATGACGAATCAGGTCGCCCAGGGACAGGACCTGGATGATTTTTTAATCAATCTTGCTGACGGCCTCAGCCGTGCACAAAGTAAGCTAAATAATAACCCAGTGGTTAATGCGTTTGGGCAGGAAGCACTCGTCTACCATATCCCAAAAATGGAGTTTGAGTTGCACCTAAAAATGACCAGCGCAACGCCGCAGCAGCAACCTCAAAGCAGACTTCCATTGCTCAAGCCCAAGCTCGCCTTCTCACCCATTGGCGCAGCTGACACACCGAATAGCTCCAGCGCCAGCAGCACTATTAAAGGCGTGATGGTAGCTACACCCATTGATGGAGGAAGACCCCAACCTAAACTGACGCTCGCCGCTACAGCTCAGAACCGTAATGCTTTAATAGAGGTAACCGGTTCCAATTCATTAGGTGAACCTTTAACCGACCAAACCATTGAGCTGAATATAGATCGAGAGCTCTCACAAAAACTGAATAAAAACGAAGGACGGCCAGCGTTAAAACGCGGTACAAAGCTGCAGCAATCAAGCCTTTCTCTCTCTGAAGATGGCAAAGCGCAAACCCAGTTGCTCGTATCCAGCTCCGAACCCTCGGGACAACTGATCGCGCTCATAGCAGACCTGTTCTCAAAAACAGAAACACTGCTCTATCGTCACAAGTAGGAGATAAATCATGGCACTAAGTATTTCTGTCAAATTGGTCGATAAAAACAATCGAGCAATCGCTAACAGGTCAGTGAAGGTTTGCCTCTATAACTTACGCGGGCGTGTGCAAACACTCGTTTCAGGCCGGACCGATAGACAAGGTAACTATTCTGAAGACACAGAGATTAACTTCACCGACTTTTTACCTCGGGTGTTATTGTGCACAAAACAGAGCTCAACTTGGGTAAACCTGACCAATACGCCAAAAAGCTTTAGCTCAAGCAAACTGGATTTCGGAACCGTCACCGTAAATTCACAGCCAACAATGACGGTTGCCGGTACTACATTCCACACGATACCAGCAGCCTTTACTCTCGGTAGCTCTTCCAGTTCTTCATCATCGTCAACACAATTAAGAACTCTTACTGATAAAAATTCACTTTTAGAGCGCCAGCTCACCAACAGTAAGAAAGAAACCCAAGAGATCTCATTAAAATTTAGCGATCTTCAACGTACATCAAGGCAGTCATCTCAAGCAGACAAACAGAAAATCACCCAATTAACCAACTCGAACTTAGATCTAAGCAAACTAATCAAAACCAAAGATATTCGTATCAGAGAGTTGGAAACTAACACGGGTAAAAAACCTTCCCTTCAGGTGGAAGAGTTTTCTAAAGATGCGGTGATCTCCTCTGCACTGGAAGCTGTTAATAAGGCAGACACACAAAACAAAGGTCGCTTTCAGCTCAAAAGTGCGCGTATGGACTTAAAAGTACTGAGCGGCAGCACAAAAGACAAAGTACGTCTGATTAAAGACACCGAAAGCCTTCAATATATCAATCCCGATCTCGTCAGCACCCTGACATTAGATCTTGATGGTTCAAACGCTGCAGCTGAGACACAAGCAACGCCAGAACCCATCAAAATGCCAGACCTAACTGGTTATACCCGAAGCCTTGCAGATAGACGTCTAGATGAGATCTCTATCTCAGCACAGTGGTACAACCAACAGCTAGCGCCGAGCGAAAAAGCCGCTGTAGGCACTATCATTAGCCAAACACCTAAAGCAGGACGCTCAATAGGTGAAGATACCGAAGTCATCCTTATCATCGGTGTTGCTCAGGAAGAGGAGGCCTAATCATGCCAAAGAATCATATCTCCGATGTTATTGCCGCACCCTTAGGTGATGTGGTCGCAGAGATCGGCTTAGGCGTAGCCAAAGCTCAATACGCGATTGATGCTAACGCCATCGAACACCTGAAAGATATCTACAGTCAGGAAGACATCACCACCGAAGAGCTCAGAAATTTAGGCTATCGCCCGACCTGGTACGTGATCCCAGAAGCAAAAGCCGAAGTTAACTTAGCCCTATCGATTACCCAATCCCAAGGCAAAGACGGAAAACGCACAACAGAGCTCAATGGCACCACAGTAGATGCAGGTTATCAAAATCAGTACGACTACAATGTCGAGGCTAGCAGCAAGCTGACCCTAACTTATGTACCTGTCCCTGCGCCATCACAATTGGATGATTTGCACGCGATCCCGCAACTCGCCAATTTCACTTTAAGCGCTGCGAAAGTCGTCTTAGAGCGCTTAGGCATCCCCTTCGCTCTATCACCACAAAATGCACCCAACAGCGCAACAATCTCCCAAACTGAGCCCGAAGCAGGTGCGCTGATGGATAAAGATCAAACCCTAAAGCTGATCATTTGATCAAGGATTGGATATGAAACTCAACGGTGAAAAGCTAGCTAAGGCGTTGCAACAAGTATCCCTGATACAGCAACAGCTCAAAGGTTTTGAGAGCCAATCAAATGGGATTTCCAATCAACTAAGTCAACTAGGTAATTTTAGCTCTCTGCCTAATATGAGCAGGCTCAATCAAAGCGTACCGTTGGAAGACTTACTTAAGCAGCTAAACACAAGCCCAACCAATTTACCTTTGGGCGATATAGATACAGAAGGCTTGCTTAAAGCAGCTAAAGATAAAAAATAACAGGTAAAACAGCACACCAATTGAAGGACTATTTAACGGAAGAGTAAACGGAACAAGTGCGCAGTTTGTTTCCGTATAACAACCCAAACACATCTGGCCTAGGCCAGTATGAAAGGAGGCAACATGTGCACCCCAGGACAACAAGTAGCAGATGCTTTATGTCGATTAGGCACTGATTCATACAACAGCAATACAACCCCCCAGCAATCGCAATTTATTAATGCTTTTGATCGCATAGTAAACAATCTAAGCGCACATCCTATCAGTGATGGCTATTTCTGGGATTCAATTTCAAGATCCGAATATCAAATTGGATGGAAAAATTCATTCCAAGAAGCGATTAGACACCCTGAATTCCGAAAATTTGCAGCTCGACATCCAAAAGACACGATATATCAAAACTTATTGAGCTCTGTTGGACGAAAATTTAACCCCATGTTTCAAGACCATAAAACAACAGTCAGCCAATTTTTACTTAGAAAAGCTGAAGATAGCCTAGGAGGCCAGCTAGCCTGGGAGACAAAAGCCCAAGCAATTAGAATGATGCAACAAGCTGTTTCAGCTTTAGAAACTTTAGTTGCCTCCCCTACTGAACTTATCAGGTGGCAAAAGAATATTTCAGACCTACTAAAATCCAAGTCCCCTATAGATAGGCAGGCAGGTAAACAATTGATGGATGGCTTAGGGGTTCAATCAGAGGTCCATTTAGCAAATTCATCTAACATGGCTCAAAGCATACGCGACACAATCAAGTTAATCGTCGAAACCAAAGCCGCTTTTAATAGAATGGCACCACAAAACCTATATAGAACTATTGCTCAAGTCCCCGGTGCGCAGGAGTCATTGTTAAGAACCTTCCAAGCTAACCCAAACAGCTTTACTTCTCACTGTCTCAGTGAAGCATCTGCTTGGGGAGATTTCCTACTAAGTGTCGACGTTTGGACCAGAGCTGCAGCAGGTATTTTTGCTGGTGTAGCAATAGGCATAGTGACTGCGGGTTCCGGAGCTCTCGTTGGTTTTGCAGCAGGAGCAGCTACCAGCGGTTTAATGGGAGCTCCAGGGCTTATTCTTGCAGCTGAAGCTATCGAAGCCGCACGTGTTGGCGAAGCATCTGGCACTATGGGCGATCAAGCTATTGAAAACGCAGAAGACTCCCAAAAATGGACTCAGAGATTATATGCCCTGGGCGTTGTAGGCCCAAATTTTGTGGGAGCTATGATTAGCAATACGGCTGGAAGTGTTGCTACAGGGGCTGGCTTATCCTTCATTCTAGAATACATAGGCACTATGAGTTCTGGCGATCAAAACACTCCTTCAGTAGCCGCTCTACGTGACAAGCTGGAAAGCATGACTGCAACAAAACGAGAAAAAATGACAGAAGCCTTCCATCAAGTTCTAGACGACAAGGAAGTACCACACTCCATAAGAATTACCATTATTGCCTCATTCGCAGAATCGAATCCAGCATCACTTGATAAAACGGCTGCAAAGGCAGCACAGGATTTAGCGACTTATGTCGACTCATTAGACTCGCAATAACGGAACTTGTGCAAAAAAATTGGGTCGAAGCCACATAACTACTCGTCTATACCTAACACAATAGGTATAATCGCGAGTTATCTGGGGATGACTTGGCTTCGACGCTGATTACAAAACCTTAGGTGCATGTCGAGAATGTAGTGGATCTCGTAAATCCCTCACTACACAGTTATAGTTGCTAACGACGATAACTACGCTCTAGCTGCATAAGTCAGCTTGTGCCGCTCCTTCAGGTGTCTGTAACTAAAGGATTTTGCGGTATCATTCGAGACAGAATCGCCCGGATGCTTCGCCTTAAGCTGAACGGCTAAAACTTAAAAAGGCTCGCCCATAACACCCTGGCTCTCGGGTCGTGACGGGTTAACTCAATAGAGAAGCCTAAACATGTAGATCTTGAGGCGGAGGATTGACGGACGCGGGTTCGACCCCCGCCATCTCCACCAAATACAAATAAAAAAGCCACCTTCGGGTGGCTTTTTTATTACTCTTAAAAACTAGCTTCTACACACCAAAAACTACTGGAAGAAGAGTTACGCTGGCAAGTGTAATCAGGCCTATTGCAACAAAATTCAACACAAAACCTGCACGCATCATATCAGCCATTTTTAATCTACCTGAACCAAACACAATCGCATTTGGCGGAGTAGCCACAGGCATCATAAAGGCGCAGCTAGCTGCAATCGCTGCAGGAATAACCCATACAAGCGGTGTGCCTGTAATCGACTCAGCCACTGGTCCTAATAACGGCAAGAAGCCTGCCGCCGTTGCTGTGTTACTGGTGATTTCCGTCAAGAAGGTAATCAGCGCTGTAACAATCAACACACCCACAATTAGGGAAACAGTGTCTGCACCTTGAATCTGTAGAGCGATAAATTCAGCTAAGCCTGAAGACTTAATGGTAGCCGCCAGAGTTAGGCCACCACCAAATAGGATCAAGATACCCCAAGGTACTTTTTGTGCGCTTTCCCAATCTAGAACACGTTCGTTATCGCCGGATTTAACTGGCAAGGCGAATAGCAGAATAGCCGCCGCCATTGCGATTCCGGTATCTGAGATACCAATACCTGTCCACTTAGCGAGGTATGGACGCATTACCCAACCGATTGCCGCAAATAGGAAGATAAACAACACCTTCTTTTCGCCAGCAGACATCTGCCCTAGCGCTTGCAACTGTTCTTTAAATACAGATTTAGCACTAACCGCACCAGCCTGATCGACTTTATAGCTGATTTTGGTAAGCAGAACCCACGCTACTATCAGCATGATAATTGATAGTGGCAGACCCATCGCCATCCATTGTGCAAAACCGATTTCCATGCCATAGCTATCAGATAGGTATGCAGCCATCAGCGCGTTCGGTGGCGTACCAATCAACGTTGCTATACCGCCGATACTAGCAGCATAAGCGATGGACAAGAGCATTGCTTTAGCAAAACTCTCATTGTTCGGTTCACGGTCGGTGACAATTTTCACTACGGATAGCGCTATAGGTAGCATCATTACCGCTGTAGCTGTATTGGACATCCACATCGACAGAAATGCCGTCACCAACATAATTCCCAAAATCTGGATACTTGGTTTGGTGCCTGCTAGTAGCATAGTTTTTAGCGCAATACGCTTATGCAGGTTCCAACGCTCCATTGCGATAGAGATCAGGAAACCGCCTAGGAATAGAAAAATCAGTGGGTGAGCATAAGGTGCAGCAACCGCTTTGATGTTTGCGATACCTGCAACAGGCACTACAAATAAAGGTAATAGAGAGGCCGCAGGGATCGGAACCGCTTCGGATATCCACCAGCTCGCCATCCAGAACGCTAATCCGGCGGTGCGCCAAGCTTCAACTGAAAGCCCCGCAAAAGGCGGATCGATCAATAATGTCATCAACATGACTAAAGGGCCGAGGGATAACATCAGCCAAGGTATCTTTTTATTTTTGTCATTCATACTATTCTTCCAACCTTAATTTAAACGGTATTTAAATTGGTGAACGTTTGCTTTTCACGTCATGGGAAGAAGAGATAGCAAGAGTATTGCCAGCTTTAAAAACAATCTAAAAAACTATTTACTTTCAACAAGTTAAAAAGAATAGCTGTTTTTAAACAAGGTACATAATGCGGATAGCCACACAGCCTTAGCGGGTGATTTGTCACTAAAACCACACATAGATAAATCACGAAAACAGGGCTAATTAAGTCAACGTTTTGCGGTATAAACCACGCTAATGCACTAGCTCAGTCTTTTACAAAACTTCGTCTTTGAATTCCGTATTTTGCCAACTTATCGTAAAAGGTTTTTCTGGGTACGCGCAGTAGCGAGATCGCCTCTTTTACGGAACCGGAGGATTGGCTCAAGGCCTCCTCTATTACAGCGCATTCAAAAAAAGCGACCTTTTCACTTAAGGAAAGATCCTCTGGCATAGCCACACTTGGTTGATCGGCGTCGATCGAAATTGGCATCCCAAGCAACACCCTTCTTTCAGCGGCATTGCGCAGCTCACGAACATTACCCGGCCAATGGTAAGCCATGAGTTGATTGGACTCTTCACTAGCAAGCGCTGTTAGCGGTTTGTGATAACGCCCAGCAGCTATAGAGCTAAAGTGTTTAAACAACAATGGGATATCGGCTTTGCGCGCACGTAAAGGGGGTATATCCACTTTAACTAGGTTCAAACGATAATAGAGGTCGGTGCGAAACAACCCTTGCTCCGCGAGTTCAAGCAGATCAATTTTAGTTGCTGCTACAAATCTAACATCCAGCGGGATTGCAGTATTACTGCCAACGGGAGTAATGGTTCTGTCTTCTAACACCCGCAACATTTTCACCTGCATAGACATAGGCATGCTTTCTATTTCATCGAGAAAAATAGTACCGCCTTGGCCGAAACCTAGCTGCCCGGTACGGTTTTCTGTCGCGCCGGTAAAGGCGCCTTTTTTACTCCCGAACAACTCACTCTCAATTAGGCTTTCGGGTATAGCGCCACAGTTAATCGCAACAAAATTTGCATCAGCGCGACTGCTCATCTCATGTAAGTAGCGCGCAACCATCTCTTTACCGGAACCGGTTTCACCACTAATCAAAACATCTGCTGGGGTATCAACTACGGTATTAAGTAGCCGCATCATATCTTTCATTTCAGGGGTGTCGCCAAGTATCCGCACCCCTTTTTCTGGTACTGCTTTCAAACTACTTTTAAGTGCTCGATTTTCTAGGACAAGGGCTCTTTTTTCACTGGCACGCTTAACACTATCCAACAGCTGCTCAGTGATCGGCTTTTCAAAAAAATCGTAAGCTCCTTGATGCAAACATGAGACTGCAAGCTGTACATCGGCATAGCCGGTTAGCATGATGACCGGTATATCAACATCGATGGTTTGGATCTCACTAAGAAGCTTGGTGCCGCACATCTCTGGCATATTAATATCTGAAATCACAACACCTTGGAAATGCTCATCCAGTGTTTTTAAAGCCTGCGTACCGTTCGCGAACGCCTGGACTGCATAACCTTCTATCTTTAGAAGCTGGCTAAGGGAGTCACGAATGATCTCTTCATCGTCGATAATCCAAACTTTTGTCATTTTAATTGCTTCCAGTGTTACTTGATTTCAACGAGATCGTGAATGTAGCCCCAAGCCCAGAATCCGCATTCTTAGCCGTCAGCTCACCATCGAAAGAACGAATAATGTTACGCGAGATAGATAAGCCCAACCCTAAGCCTTGATCGGACTTAGTGGTAAAAAAAGCATCAAATATAGTGTCTATATTTTGCAGGTCCAAGCCAATACCACTGTCGGTTATATGAATATCCACATAACCTTCTCTTTGGCTAAAGCTGATACTAATAGATTTTTCCTGCTGCTCAGACATAGCATCTATAGCATTAGATAAGAGGTTCACTAGAACTTGCTCTAACTTTAATGCCTCACCCCAAACAAAACCGCTGTAGCGCTCCACAGACAAATCTACTTTATAGTTTGTGATCTGGGGCCCTACCACAACTAAAGCGGCATCAAGGCATTTAGACCATTCACACCAAGCTAATGAAGACTCTTTATTCCGACTGAACTGTTTTAACTGTGAAACAATTTTATGCACTCGCTCAGTCATATCCTGAATGGTATTAAGTGTTGCTCTAGCTTGCTGGTACTCGCCCTTATCAAGTAATCGCCGACAGGCAGCTATATAAGCATTCATAGCACTGAGTGGCTGATTGATTTCATGATTGATCGAAGCTGACATCTGCCCAATCGTAGCTAGCTTAGTCGACTGCATAAGTGCTTTATGCGCTTTATCTAACTCATCAGTGCGAACCGATATCTCCTGTTCTAGCGCCCTGCGGGTATACAGCAACTGACGATAGCCAGCAAAGCGTCGATAAAGGTAGAACGCCAAAACAAAGACCACGCTATACCCCAGCGAGAGCCAAATCATAAAATTGGTGACTTGATAGCCCACCGTTGCCGCGGGGCTAAACGTAACCAGCTTAAGACTCATGCTAGGCAAGCTGGATTCACCATAAAAATACAAACCCTGCTCGGCCTCGGCGTACTCTATTTGCCACTGCTGCAAATCAGCAAGTGCATACTTTCTTTTGCTGTTATTTAAGATACTTTGCGTCAGGTCGAGGTAACGCTGGCTCTCTTGAATCTGCGCCCAACTCAATTCTTCGCTCTCGCTGAGCTGCTTGAGGCGCCAGAATGGATGATTAGACATAAAGATGACATTGTCAGGCCCATATACCATAAACTTTGTAGAATGCTGGCCAGACAGCCATTCTGTATCCTGTTCAAATCTGGAAACATCTACTTTTACAGCAGCAACACCGATGATTTTTTCGTCTACGTAAACCGGAGAGGAAAAAAAGATGCCACGTTCTTTAGAACGCACACCTAGGGCGTAATACGTCGAATTCTGACCCTTTATTGCCTGCTGAAAATAGGGACGGAAAGCGAAGTTGCCGCCAATAAAACTCGATGCGTTTTGAAAGTTACTTGCAGCAACAACATCGCCTTTCAGATCGAGCACATACACTTCACTTGCACCGGTCGTTTTTGCGATATCAAGTAACAGTAGGCTTAATTCCTGCGCTCCAGTATTGAACTGCAGTAGTTGACGAATTTGGTAATGGTTCGTTAACAGCTCTGGAATATGTGCATAACGGGCAAGTTCTTTATTGAAATAGGTACTGACATTTTCAGCTTCATTCTTCACTTTTTGATCAAGTTCGATATAAAGACTTCGCTGAAAAAGAGAAACGCCAACAGACAGAGTAAGACCTAGACATACGAGGTAAATTAAGAATACAAATAAGATTTTCCTGTCTCGCATACCAGAGCCCATACATTATTACCCGCATACTATGCCGTAATAACTATTTTAAATCATCGTGCGCAGGGTATCTTGATGTTATAGAACGCTCTTAGTGCATTGTTTAATGCTCAAAAAATACAAAAAGCCCTGCTAGCAAAACTAGCAGGGCTTTTTTAATATGTCTTTTTCTATCTGGCTACTGCGTTAGCAGGCAAAACCCCAAAGGGTGTCGAAATCCAGATTTTCCCAGCCGTCTTCGCCATCGTGAATCCAGAATGCGCCACAGCATTCACAGCGATAGATCGAGCTTTCAGGGATTGAGCTAATTAGCTTTAGGTCAGCATGTGGAAAGCCGAGTCTTTCTTGCTTCTCACAATTACTGCAGGATCTTTTGTCATCTTCCATGATCTTGTACCTAAGTTTTTTACCTAGTTAAGCTTACTGAATAATACTCTATGTGAAACTAGGAAAAATTCTTAATTTCTTAAATTCCGAACAGAAACCTATATTTTTTTATAGTTTTCTACAGACACAAAAAAACCGGCCTAAGCCGGTTTTTTTTAGTACCCCAGTGTCGATTAAGACAGTGGGTAGTTGTCTGGTAGTGGCAGACGAGCAACACCAGAATCGATCGCTGCTTGAGCAACTGCAGTAGATACAGCACCCAGTAGACGAGAGTCTGTTGCTTTAGGGATGATGTAATCACGACCGAACTCTAGAGAGTCTAGACCGTAAGCATCAAGTACTTCTTGAGGAACTGGAGTCTTAGCCAGATCAGCAAGAGCGCGTACAGCTGCTTCTTTCATCTCTTCGTTGATTGCAGTAGAACGAACGTCCATTGCGCCACGGAAGATGAATGGGAAGCCAAGTACGTTGTTTACTTGGTTAGGGAAGTCAGAACGACCTGTCGCCATGATAACGTCATCACGAGTTTCGTGAGCAAGCTCTGGGCGAATCTCTGGATCTGGGTTAGCACATGCGAATACAACTGGGTTAGCAGCCATTTTAGATAGCTGTTCAGCAGAAAGCAGGTTAGGACCAGATAGACCAACAAATACGTCAGCACCGTCGATAGCATCGTCTAGAGTGCGCTTGTCTGTTTCAGACGCGAACGCTGCTTTCTCTGGAGTTAGGTTTTCACGGCCAGAGTGGATAACACCCGTACGGTCGATCATGTAGATGTTTTCAATCTTAGCACCCATGTTCACTAGCAGCTTCATGCAAGCGTGAGCTGCAGCGCCAGCACCTAGGCATACGATTGAAGCTTCTTCTAGCTTCTTGCCAGCAACTTCTAGTGCGTTGATCATGCCAGCAGCTGTTACGATAGCTGTACCGTGCTGATCATCGTGGAATACAGGGATGTTACAACGCTCGATCAGAACACGTTCGATTTCGAAACATTCTGGAGCTTTGATATCTTCTAGGTTGATACCACCGAAAGTGTCCGCGATGCGCGCAACAGTGTCGATGAATGCCTGTGGGCTTTCAGCGTCAACTTCGATATCGATAGAATCAAGGCCAGCGAAGCGCTTGAACAGCAGTGCTTTACCTTCCATTACTGGCTTAGAAGCCAATGGACCTAAGTCACCTAGACCTAGAATTGCAGAACCGTTAGAAATTACTGCGACTAAGTTACCTTTAGCCGTGTAACGGTATGCATTTTCAGGATCTTTTGCGATTTCACGAACCGGCTCTGCTACACCCGGGCTGTACGCCAAGGAAAGATCACGCTGAGACTCAGCGTCTGTAGACAGTTCCACACTGATTTTACCTGGACGTGGGAACTCATGGTAATCAAGAGCGGCTTGTTTCATATCATCAGACATAGCTGCTGTTCCAATCTAGTTAAAAAGTCGAACACAGAACTATATAGAAAACAGATTTGTCGAACAACTATTCCGCACCTGCAACAGGCTTTTTTTCTTTAGGTTAAACCTAAAGTACTAAAAAAACCTGCAAGAAGTCGCATAAAGATAGGAATATTGTTTAATGATCTATATGTGCAGAGTGGCTAATAGTCATCAACCAAGGTTGGTAGTGTGCAGGTGCGTTATGACTTTTTGGCTTAATCCAGCCCCTTACTGTAAGGGCTTTACCCTCAAAATCTTCAATTTTTGCCTTGCCTCCTAGCTGCTCTGCAACAATAGGGCTAAATTTTACGGCTAACTCGTCACCAATCTCTAAAATCCAACCAGAACGGATCTTTTTAACCGCTGCCACTTTACCCTTTAAGATTCTAAAGCCTGATTCACGATTTTTTAGCGAAGCCACATCTCGAATCGGAGTTTGATTCCACAACCCAAGCTTGGCATCTACCGCACGTAGTTCTGCAGATTTAAGGCAATCAAGGTAAGCAAGATTTGGCGGTACCGCTATATGGTAGGCCAAACCGTTCTCAAGCAGAGATTCTCCAGCATGCTGGCCATCAGCATAAAGATGAGCCAACCAACGCTTGTAGCGATCTTTTGGCTCTTTACCGACCACTAACGCTAGATCAGCACCTTTTAACAAGGTTTTCAGATGAGTGGTTGCTTGATCAGCATAAGCTTCAGCAGGTTTGTCTTCCTTGGCAGTTTCTGGGGTATTAAGACCGATAAGACGAACACGACGACCATCGGTCAGTTTTACTGTATCGCCATCATAGATATGCGCAACGCTTACCGTTTCAGCATGATGAGGTTGTTCACACTGAGCTGCGGTAACAGCAGCACTGTAACCAGAAACAAAAAAGGCGCACCACAATGGGAGCGCCTTTTTCAAAATTCTCATAAGTGACATCACTTATTTTTTCATGCCGCGGCCGCCAAAACGCTTGTTGAAGCGATCGATACGACCACCAGAAGTAGCTTCTTTCTGCTTACCAGTGTAGAACGGGTGGCAAGAAGAGCAAACGTCCAAGTGGATGTCTTTGCCCAGAGTGGACTTAGTTTTAACAACGTTACCGCAAGAACAAGTAGCGTTAATTTCTGCGTATTCCGGGTGGATACCAGCTTTCATGATAAACCTCATTAGATTCATGCCGCCACCTGATCTTCTGCCAGGCACCGCATTGATTTAAACTACCAGCAAAATAACTGGTACGTTAAGTAGGCGGCGAATTATACGCATCGATATAATGCTGCGCAACTTAAAACCGTTTAAAAAGTGAGCAATTTAAGCATATATGAGCATTTTACGGCTTGCCATTCCTAGCCCCCTACGCAGACTGTTCGATTACCACTGCCCGGAAGGGATCGATCCCCTTTCATTAAAGCCCGGTATTCGCGTTCTAGCCCCGTTTGGGAACAGAGAAGTCATTGGTATTTTAGTCGAGGTGGCGCAAAGCAGTGAGTTTGATCATAACAAGCTTAAAAGTGCCTCACAGATCTTAGATGACACACCGCCTCTGCCTGCTCACCTGTTTAAACTGGCACGTTGGTCTGCAAGCTATTATCAACACCCCGAGGGCGATGCCCTACAACAAGCACTACCGGTTTTACTGCGTAAAGGTCAAGCCTGCGAATATCAGCACGAAACTTTATGGCGCGCCACCGAAGGCGCTTGCTTAAGTACTATCAAGAGCAACGCTAAACGCCAATTGGAGGCATTGCAGCTATTACTCGATCATCCCCAAGGAATCAGCGGCGATGCTTTCCGTGCAGAAGGCGGGCAGTCCGCCACCCTTAAAACCTTACAAGAGAAGCAGCTCGCCGAATCATTTAAGCGCGAACATAAACAACACACAGGTCCGATTCTGCATGAGTCACCTCTTCCTTTAAATGAAGAGCAAGATAATTGCGTAAAGCAGATCGCTCAATTTGATGGTTTTAATGCCTGTCTATTAGAAGGTGTCACTGGCTCAGGTAAAACCGAGGTTTACCTGCAAGCGATCGAAAAGATAATTAATGAAGACAAACAAGCCTTAGTACTCGTACCCGAAATTGGCCTGACACCGCAAACCGTAGCGCGCTTTCAGCAACGCTTTAGCGTACCTATTGTTGCCCTGCACTCCAATTTAACCGATCGCCAACGCTTGGATGCATGGTTACAAGCGCGCGAAGGCATTGCGAGGATAATTATTGGTACCCGTTCGGCTATTTTTACGCCGATGAAAGCGCCCGGCATCATTATTATTGATGAAGAGCATGATGCTTCGTTTAAGCAACAAGACGGCTTCCGCTACTCCGCTCGCGATCTGGCGGTCGTTCGTGCCCGTTCGGAAGAGATCCCTATTGTTTTAGGCAGTGCCACACCCTCTTTAGAGACGCTACAGAATGCGATCGAAGACCGCTATCACTGGCTCAAGTTGACTCAACGCGCGGGTAACTCATCTCCTCCTGAATTCAGGTTGTTGGATATCCGGCAGGAGAACTTATCAGATGGCCTGTCGCCGCAATTGATACTGAATATAAAGAAGCACCTAGAAAGCGGCACTCAGGTTTTGGTGTTTTTGAATCGCCGTGGATTCTCGCCGACGTTAACCTGTCACGATTGCGGCTGGATAGCAGACTGCACCCGCTGTGATGCCCATATGACGTTGCATCAACGTCCTGCGCATCTGCACTGTCACCACTGTGACAAACAAGCCGCTATTCCGCATCGCTGCCCTGAATGTAATAGCGATCAACTGCAGCCGGTTGGCGTAGGAACTGAGCGCAGCGAGCAAGCACTGCAGAAGCTTTTCCCGAACTTCCCGGTGATTCGTGTCGACCGCGACAGTACCCAGCGAAAGAACGCGATGCAGGAGATCATGAATCAGGTAAACAGTGGCGCCCCCTGCATTTTGGTCGGCACGCAGATGCTCGCCAAAGGGCACCATTTCCCACGGGTTACGCTGGTCGCAATCATTAATGCCGATAGCGGCTTATTTAGCGCTGATTTCCGCGGTATGGAGCGTACAGCACAGTTAATACTGCAAGTTGCTGGACGCGCAGGCCGTGCAGACCATGCGGGTACAGTCATGATGCAAACCTACCACGCAGATCACCCAACCCTGCAAACACTGGTTCAGCATGGTTACAGCGCATTCGCGCAAGAGGAGCTGCATAACCGTAAAATGGCGCAACTACCGCCGTTTACGCACTACGCATTGCTTCGCGCAGAAACCACACAAAATGGTCGAGCCGAATCATTTTTGAGTGCGATTAGACAGCAGTTGGAAGATGACATGCTGCTACCACAAGATGCCCATTGGATCGGACCTTTCCCAGCACCTATGGAAAAACGTGCGGGTATGCATCGAGCACAGCTGATGATCTATGCGCAAAATCGTAAAGCGCTTCATCAGTTATTAGCCAACCTGTGTTGGTATCTGGAGCAAAATAAAGAGTCTCGAAAAGTACGCTGGTCTATAGATGTCGATCCAGCGGATACTTTTTAAGCAGATCTCGCCTTTCAGCTCTTAACATAGGCAGATTTTACAGGGATAATACGCGGTTCTTCTGAAGCCCCATCCGATCAAATTGATCGACCTTGGGCTCACCGACTTACTTCAAACGGTATTTGTACGCTAATGAAAGAGATAATTGCAGAGCTGATTGACTCCGCCCTGAAGACACTGATTGAAAATGGCACTTTGCCTGCCGACGTAGAACCTAAAATCATGGTGGAAAACACCCGTGATAAATCTCATGGTGACTACGCTTCTAACATCGCTCTGACATTAGCTAAACCAGCTCGCTGCAACCCTCGCCAACTGGCTGAGAAATTGGTTGACGCACTACCAGCATCAGACAACCTAAAACGCACAGAGATTGCGGGCCCAGGCTTCATCAACTTCTTTATCAGTGGTGCGTCTACTAGCTCTCTGTTGAAAAACATTCTGGAGCAGAAGAACAACTACGGCCGTAACAATAACGGCGAAGGTAAAAAAGTTCAGGTTGAGTTTGTATCGGCAAACCCGACTGGTCCTCTGCACATCGGTCACGGTCGTGGCGCAGCAGTAGGTGACTGCCTATGCCGCATCATGGAAGCGAACGGTTGGGATGTGACACGTGAGTTTTACTACAACGATGCTGGTCAACAGATCAACAACCTAGCGCTGTCGGTACAAGCACGCTGCAAAAACCTAACACCAGATGATCCAAGCTGGCCTGAAGATGGTTACCGCGGTGACTACATTATCGACCTAGCGAACAGCTACATGGCTGGCGATACGGTTGAATCTGAAGACCAGTCTTTCACTGGCGCTAAAGATGCAGATGATCTGGAATCTATCCGCCACTTCGCTGTTGCTTACCTACGTCGCGAACAGGATCTAGACCTTAAAGCGTTTGCAGTAGATTTTGATGTCTACTTCCTAGAGTCTTCTCTATACGCAGAAGGCAAAGTAGAAGCTGCCGTTCAAACGCTGATCGAAAACGATTTCACATACGAAGATGGCGGCGCACTTTGGTTACGCACAACGGACTTTGGCGATGACAAAGACCGTGTAATGCGCAAGAAAGATGGCGGTTACACTTACTTCGTACCCGACGTGGCTTACCACCTTGATAAGTGGCAGCGCGGTTTCGACACGGTTATCAACGAACAAGGTGCCGACCACCACAGCACGATCACACGTGTACGTGCAGGTCTTCAAGCACTTAAAGCAGACATCCCTCAGGGCTGGCCTGACTATGTACTTCACCAGATGGTTACCGTTATGCGCGGTGGTGAAGAGGTTAAGATCTCCAAGCGTGCAGGTAGCTACGTAACCCTACGCGACCTAATCGACGAAGTAGGCCGTGATGCAACACGTTACTTCCTAGCAGCACGTAAGTCTGACAGCCATCTAACCTTTGATATCGACTTGGCGCGTTCTCAGTCTGCTGATAACCCTGTTTACTATATCCAGTACGCTCACGCGCGTGTTTGCTCTATCTTCCGCAAACTAAGCGAAGGCAACTTGGAGTGGAACGAAGCTGAAGGCATCGCTGCACTAGATAAGCTAGAGCTAGAATCTGAAAAGAACCTAGTGATCAATCTGGGCAAATACCCAGAAGTGGTTAAGAATGCAGCCAATGCACGTGAGCCACACCAGATCGCTAACTACCTGAAAGATCTAGCGGCAGAGTTCCACACTTACTACAACTCAGAGAAGACTCTAGTAGAAGATGCGGATGTACGTAACGCGCGTCTAACACTGGCTGTAGCAGTACGTCACGTACTAGCAAACGGTTTGGATCTACTAGGCGTATCTGCACCGGAGCAAATGTAAGTAGATGGCATCTCGTAAGGATTACGCCAAAACCAAGCGTGGTAAAGCTTCAGCTAGCCGCGCTAAGCCTGCCCCAAAGAGAGCCCCTGCTAAGCAGAAAAAGCGCTTTCCTACTGGGCTACTGGCGTTAACCTTATTGCTGCTGGGCGGCCTTGGTTACGGTTTATATAACCTAACTAAGGTTGATCCTGGCGAAGCCAGCACGCCACTGGCCAACAGCAAGCCTAAGCCTGCTCAGACGACTGAAAAGCCGAAACCAGCTCCATCAAAGCCAGTTAAAAGTCAGGCACCGGTGGTTGAGAAGTCGACAGCGTCAACTGATAAGAGCCGTTTCGAATTTTACGAAATGCTTAAAGAGAGCGAAGTTGAAGCACCTAAGGATGTGTATAAATCCACGCCGAAAGATGCCAAAACTCAACATAAGTATCTGTTACAAGCCGGCTCATTTAAGGCCAAAGCCGATGCCGAGAGAATGCGCGCTCAGTTGATACTACTTGGACTGCCAAACGTCCACACCAATATCAGCACCAGTAAAGACGGCACCCAATGGTATCGGGTGCGTGTCGGCCCATTCGATAACCGCTCGCGCTTATCTAAAGCCTACGACAAATTGGTTCAGCAAAATATCCAGCCTTTGCGAATCAAACAGTAAAAGCTAAAAGCCCATCCTTAAGTCGATGGGCTTTTTGTTTTTACAGCCTTGAAATTCATCTCTTAGTCACCATCTTTCTTTAAACCTATAAAGAAACAGTGCAATACGCTTCATCGATTTATAGCGCACTGTTTAAGATTCACTCCCATTAGGAGCAGATAATGACAACGATAGTATCCGTACGTCGTGGCGATAAAGTAGTTGTAGGCGGTGATGGCCAAGTATCGCTAGGCAACACTGTAATGAAAGGCACTGCACGTAAAGTTCGCCTTCTGCCTAAGCACGATGTAATTACCGGTTTTGCCGGCAGTACCGCTGACGCAATTACCCTACTTGATCTTTTTGAAGCTCAGCTAGAGAAACACCAAGGCAACATTTTCAATGCCGTTGTAAGCCTAGCGAAAGAGTGGCGCGGTGACCGTGTGCTGCGCAAACTTGAAGCACTTATGCTGGTTGCTAACAAAGAAAAAACGTACCTAATCTCGGGTAGCGGCGACATTATTGAACCAGAAGATGGCGTTATCGCTATTGGTTCTGGCGGCAACTTCGCTTTGGCTGCTGCACGCGCCCTAACCGACAATACTGAGCTTTCTGCTAAAGATATTGTTGAGAAGAGCCTACATATCGCTGCTGGTATCTGTGTATTTACCAACGGCAACCTGACTATCGAAGAACTTGATTCAGTTCAGTAATCCAGCCACAGGAGCTAAAAATGTCTAACATGACACCACGTGAAATTGTATCCGAGCTGGATCGTCACATTATCGGCCAAGACGAAGCAAAACGCGCAGTAGCTATCGCACTTCGTAACCGCTGGCGTCGTATGCAACTTGATGATGAGATGCGTACTGAAGTAACCCCTAAAAACATCCTGATGATCGGTCCTACTGGTGTAGGTAAAACTGAGATCGCACGTCGTCTAGCAAAACTAGCTAACGCACCGTTCATCAAAGTTGAAGCGACTAAATTTACCGAAGTCGGTTATGTTGGTCGTGACGTAGAAACCATCATCCGTGACTTGGTTGATATGTCGATCAAGATGCTGCGTGAGCAGGAGATGGATAAAGTACGCTTCCAAGCTGAAGAAGCAGCAGAAGAGCGTATTCTTGATGCCCTATTACCACCAGCACGTCCTGCAAACTTTGGCGAAGAACCTACTCGCGAAGACAGCGCTACGCGTCAGGTATTCCGTAAGAAACTACGTGAAGGCCAACTAGACGATAAAGAAATTGACATCGAAGTGGCTCAGCCACAGATGGGTGTTGAGATCATGGCACCTCCGGGCATGGAAGAGATGACTAACCAACTGCAAAGCATGTTCTCTGGCATGGGCGGTGGTAAGAAACAGTCTCGCCGTTTGAAGATCAAAGATGCTTTTAAAGCCCTAACCGATGAAGAAGCAGCGAACCTTGTTAAAGAAGATGAGCTGAAACAATCTGCAGTTGAGCTAGTTGAACAGCACGGTATCGTCTTCCTAGATGAGATCGATAAAGTCTGCAAAGGTGGCTCTAACAGCAGCGGTGACGTATCTCGTGAAGGTGTGCAGCGTGACCTGCTGCCGCTAATCGAAGGCTGCACAGTCAGCACTAAGTACGGCATGATCAAAACAGACCACATTCTGTTTATCGCATCCGGTGCATTCCACTTAGCTAAGCCATCTGACTTGATCCCAGAGCTGCAAGGTCGTCTGCCTATCCGTGTTGAGCTAAACGCTCTAACACCAGAAGACTTCCGCCGTATTCTGAAAGAGCCAAATGCGTCGCTGACTGATCAGTACACAGCGCTACTTGGTACTGAAGGCGTGAGCGTTGAGTTTACGGATGAAGGTATTCATCGTGTCGCTGAACTGGCATTTGAAGTAAACGAAAGCACAGAAAACATCGGTGCACGTCGTCTACACACAATGATGGAACGCCTACTAGAAGAGCTTTCTTTTGCTGCATCAGACTGCTCTGGTCAGACTATCAAAGTAGACAAAGCTTTTGTTGATCAGCAGCTTAGCGAGCTAAGCAAAGATGAAGACCTAAGCCACTACATCCTGTAATTAGGACCCTGTAACTGGGAGTAAGATGATGTCTAAAGCACCATTACCGACACAGATTAAGCTGCACAAGAAGTCTCGCACGCTGGAATTAAGCTATGAGGATAAAACCTTTGAGCTAAGTGCCGAGTACCTGCGCGTGCACTCTCCATCTGCTGAAGTGCGCGGCCATGGCATCGGCAATGGCGTGCTGCAAACTGGCAAAAAGCTGGTAGGCATTAAAGAGTTGATACCTAGCGGTAACTACGCTCTAAAGATTGTATTTGATGATGGTCATGATAGCGGTATCTATACTTGGGACTGCCTACATGACCTTGCCTACAATCACGACCAGTATTGGCAAGAGTATCTTCAGAAACTAGCAGATGCTGGCGAATCACGCGATGGCGGTATGATCGCTATCGGGCGATAAACATCCTACATCGTAAACAAACACTAAAAAGGGCTATTCATTAATAGTCCTTTTTTATTTCTGGGTCACCTCAACCGAAAATAATCCCTTTTCAATCGCAGACAATTTCAGCGGATAAGGTTAAAATCCCCCTCTAATCTAAGATTTTCAGGACATCCGGATATGGCAGATCAACGCAACGACAACACCACTCACTTTGGCTATGAAAATGTCAAAACAGAGGAAAAAGTACAGCGTGTTGCTGATGTCTTCCACAGTGTTGCTGGCAAATACGATCTGATGAACGATCTAATGTCCGGTGGCGTTCACCGTCTTTGGAAACGAATCACTATCGAACAAAGTGGCGTTCGCACAGGTAACACTGTCCTAGATATCGCAGGCGGAACCGGCGATTTGACCATGCGTTTCTCACGCCTTGTGGGCCCTACAGGTAAAGTTGTTCTTGCTGACATCAACGACTCTATGTTGAAAGTTGGCCGTGACAAGCTGATGGATAAAGGCGTAACAGGCAACGTTGAGTTTGTGCAAGCAAACGCTGAAGCCCTGCCATTCCCTGATAACACCTTCGATGTGATCACAATCGCATTTGGTCTTCGTAACGTAACCGATAAAGATGCGGCGCTACGCTCCATGGCACGTGTACTTAAGCCGGGCGGTAAATTGATGGTATTGGAGTTCTCTAAAACAGATAACCCACTACTAACCAAAGCGTACGATTTCTACTCGTTCAACATCCTACCGCATATGGGTTCTGCAATTGCTGGCGATGCTGATAGCTACCGCTACTTGGCTGAGTCAATCCGCATGCACCCAGATCAGGAAACACTGAAAGGTATGATGCAGAATGCGGGTCTGACAAACTGCCGCTACCAGAACATGACTGGCGGTATCGTTGCGCTACACACAGGTATCAAGCCTTAATCGCTTTTTAGGATCGAACTCATGCTCGAGATGCTTCAAGCTACCCTATTCACGACTGCAGAAACGGTATGCAACCAACTGCTTAAACGTGACCCGGTTACCCTGCAACATCTTGAGCGTCTCACTGGCAAAGTGATAGCGATTGAGTGCACTTCACCTGCACTTAACCTTTACCTACTTCCTAATGCCGATGGTCTTCAGATCCAATCGGTCTACAACGATGAACCGACCACCACGCTTCGTGGTAACGCCGCCGACTTTATCACTCTTCTAACGAGCAAAGACAAGTCTGATGCGATGTTTGGTAAGACGGTTCAGGTTAGCGGTGACAGCGCTTTAGCTACCCGCTTCCAACAGATTCTGAGCGACGCTCAAATTGATTGGGAAGCGATGCTAGGTGATGTGATTGGCGACCTTCCTGCACACCAAGTAGCTCTGTACACAGCTTGGAAAGCTCAGTGGTATAAAAACAGTGCTTCTAGCTTTATCCACAACTTGGATGAGTTTGTGAAAGAGGAAGTAAGGTTTATCCCTACACGTCCAGAGATGGACTTTTTCACCAATGAAGTTGAGCAACTTCAAGAGAGAGCTGAGCGACTGGCCGCTCGCGTTGAACAAACGCTGGCAAAGCATAAAGCTTAAGTTACCAACGTCTGCTTCATTCGTCCTGAATTAGAACGGCTTTACGACAACAAAGATCAAAATTGGAATAAAGATCAGTAACGGCAATTCGTTAAACAAACGGAAGTAGCGACCACTGCGATCTAAAGTCCCCGCTCTCATTTTGTTTAAGTACGCTTTACACCAGAAGTGATAGCCGATCAGCAAGCCGACAAACGTTAGTTTTGCATGCATCCAGCCACCGCCAATACCGTAGCCAAACATCAGCCATAAGCCTAGGCCTAAGGTGAAGATCGCCATAATGCTCATAAAGCCGTAGAGCTTACCGGCCATGATCTCTAATCGAGCAACATCCTGCCCTGCTTCACGCCCTTCAACGTAATGAACAAAGATACGTGGAAGGTAAAAGATACCCGCCATCCAACTGGTCATTGCAAGAATATGAAAGACTTTTATCCACAAAAACGACATACAAATTCCTTAGTAACCTAGCAGCGGATAAAGCTCTCCGCGCTTAACAATTTTATGAGCAGATTGAATCGTACCGTCACTCTGCCATTCAGAGATAACTTTCTTCAACAGAGGTAAGGCTTGCTCTTCGGTCATACCCGGTTTAAGAACCGGCTGATAGAGCAACTTGAGCAGAAGGTAATCTAAACCAGATAGCAATGTCTCTGGAGTACGATCATTAAAAATAGAGGGATAAACCTTTTCCGAATCATTCGGCAAGCCCATCACCTGCGTGATCTCTTCAACGATACAGGTCACTAATTTGCCATGCATCCTAGCCTGATCAACCGGAATAATTACCGCCGCTTGATCGATCTCATAGCGGCCATTCACTCGGAAGTTCGCCATACAAACCGCACCATGAACGATCTTTTCCGCACGCTTACCAAAGAGCTCACCCACCTGACGTTTCCACAAAGACTGCTTAGTGAAAACCATAATCAAGTTAGCGTCCTGTTTACGACTGACGGTCTTAATCGATAAACCGGTGATTTCGGACAGATGTTTGAGGTGCATATTTACCAAACTGGTATGCACCTCAGCGTCGGGCACTTGGTGATCCAGCCACACCCGAATTGGTTTATTCCAGCGTCTGACCATACGCCCTTGAAGGCTGTATTCATTGCGCAGCGCCACCTCTTTGAAGGCCTGAAGAATAAACTCAGGCTGCTGCCAGCGAACCGCAGGATCGACTGCCGCCGCAGGTAAGGTAAATAGCGCGCTGAATAACGCAATAAACAGAACGAAGCTTTTCACGTATTACACAGCTTCTGTTGTTACGGAAAGAAGACCTGTCAGTTCTACCTGCAGTTTATCTCCAGGTACCACTGGGCCTACACCTGCAGGCGTGCCGGTTAACACTACATCACCCGGCTCAAGGGTAAAGAACTCACTGGCATGACTAAGAAGCGGCAACACTTGATTCAACATAGCTGCACTGTTGCCCTGCTGACGGATCTCACCGTTAACGGTCAATTTGATCTCTACGTCTTGTAGATCGGCAACTGAACTTGCAGCAATAAAAGGAGATAGTGGGCATGAACCATCGAACGCTTTCGCCTTCTCCCACGGATGACCTTTCTCTTTTAGCTTTCCTTGAAGATCACGCAAAGTTAGATCTAACCCTAAGCCTACGCCGCTAATCGCCACTTTCGCTTCTTCTTCAGATGCATTGCTCAGTTTAGAACCAATAAGAATCGCCATCTCCGTTTCAAAATGAACAGAACCATGCCCTTGCGGCACAGTAAACGGCTGAGTCATATCAACCACACTCGTAGCGGGCTTGATAAACAACATAGGCTCGGTAGGGATAGGATTATTCAGCTCTGCAGCATGATCGGCATAGTTACGACCGACACAAATCACTTTACCCGTTGGCAGGTTTACCAAATCTCCGTCGACATTACTGTGTTGATAGCTCATAGGTACTCCTTTAATTGTCGTGGGGTGAAGTTTACCCCCCTGCCGCACAGCGCTCCAGTTTTACGCTTGTTTTATAGTAGAGCATTAAACTGGATAGCAACGTAATCAGCAGAATAACTAAAGATCCAAAGACCACACCATCCCAGCCCCACGAGTGCCAAAACGGGTCTAAATAGAAGCCACCGCTACTAGCCCCCAGATAGTAGAACAGCAGATAAATAGACGAAGCTGTCGCTCTAGCGTGCAATGCAGTATGGCTAACCCAGCTACTTGCACAGGAATGCGCTAAGAAGAAACCAAAGGCGCTGACCAAGAAGCCTAAAATGATCGCCCATAAACTACCCTGAAGAGTCAGCAGCGTACCGGCCATCAAGATAATGATCCCCATAGCCATGACTAATGGCTGCGGAATATTTTTAGCAATACGCCCAGAAAACGCAGCGCCCACCGTACCACTGAGGTAAGTCAGGAATAGTAATCCAAGCAGCCCCGCCGATAGGTAATAGGGCTCATCGGCCAGCAGAAATGTCGCATAGCTGTATTGGTTGATAAAGATAAAGAAGTTAAGTCCGCCAACGATATAAGCGAGTAACAACAGAGGGTTAGAAAGATGCTGATAGGCATCTTTCATCATCTGCATTGGCACGACCTTTCTTGCACTGAAATTCTCTGATGGCGGTAACAACCAGACAAACAGACATAGACAGAAGAAGCTAATAAAGGTCATCAAGGCGAATGCTTCCTGCCAGCCGAACAGTTCACCGGCAAAACCACCTATAAGACGCCCACCAATTCCCCCTAAAGTGTTGCCGCTGATATACAAACCGACTGCGGCAATTAAGCCTTTTTTTGTGAACTCATCGCCCATATAAGCGATCGCGATAGCCGGCAAACCCGCTAAGCAAATACCTTGTAATGCTCGCCAGAACAGCAACCACCTGAAATCAGATATCTGTGACAAAACAAAACTACAAAGCACTGCCCCGCACATAGTCATCAGCATCAACCGCGTGCGTCCAAGGGCATCAGATAGGGGACCAAACACCAACAAAGACAAACCCAAGGTCAAAGTAGTCACTGTTAAGCTCCAACTGGCTAATAGTGGACTAATCTCAAACTCCTCCGCCAACATCGGTAGCAAAGGGTGCGTGATGTAGAGATTGGCAAACACCATAAAAGAGCCTATGCATAAGGCCATAGTTGCGCGCCAAAATTGACTTGTACCTGCTTCGATCATGTTCCACCTCTAATTCGTGGTGGAAGACTAGCAATCGCAAAGCCATCATAAAAATATATACTTCTTATAGCTTTGATAAGAAAATATGATGATGGATATAAAACACCTACGCTATTTCAAAACCGTTGCCGATCTCAACAGCTTTACTAAAGCCGCTGAAAAGCTACACATTGCACAGCCTGCGATGAGTATGGCGATCAGAAAGCTAGAAGAAGAGTTAGATTTAAAACTACTGCATCGATACGATCGTAAAATCAGCCTAACTGATGAAGGTGAACACCTTTATCGCCATGCCAATAAGATTTTACAGGCGACCGAAGATGCCATTTTGGAGATGCAGGAGCTAAAAGGCTTACTCAAAGGCGAAGTCCGTGTAGGCATACCAAGCATGCTTGGCTCTTATTATTTCCCACCTATTTTGATGGCGTTTCGGCATCGTTATCCACAACTGACATTAACCGTTATTGATGGCGGCGCAGGCAAACTGCAGCGACTGTTAGAGCAAGGGGAACTCGATCTAGCAGTTATCGTAGATAAATCTATCCCTAGTAAGAACCTAGAATCCAAAGTCTTTCTGCAAGAACAGATGATGGTGATCTCACCACTCGACCACCCCTTTGCCAGTTTAGAAAGCGTTGAATATTCACAACTCTTTGCGGAAGAGCTGGTGATGTTTAATACCGGCTTTTTCCACCGTAACGTAGTCGATGATCTCGCAGCACAGGCAGGTATTACGCCCCAAATTAGTTTTGAGACTAATTTGATCCCTCTGATTAAATCAATTGTTAAACAAGGGTATGCCATCTCAACCCTGATGGCGATGGTGATCGAAGATGAACCTGAATTAGTGGCACGCCCTTTCACAAAACCGGTCTGGTTGGATCTTTCAATCGCGTGGCGCAAAGATGGCTATCTATCTCAGGCCAACCAAACCTTTGTCGATTTTGTTTTGGAAAACAGTCCGATTAAATCCTGAAATTTGCAGCGATTAACATTTAATTTTATGATTCGCGCAAATTTTAGGAGATCAAACATGCTGAACGTAAACGAATACTTTGACGGCAAAGTAAAATCTATCGGCTTCGAAAACAGCGAAGGTAAAGTAACTTCTGGCGTAATGGCACCAGGCGAATACGAATTCGGCACAAGCGAAGACGAACTGATGAAAGTAGTTAGCGGTGAGCTAATCGTTAAACTACCTGGCAGCGAAGAGTTCCAGTCTTTCCCAACAGGCACTGAATTCAAAGTGGCAGCAAACCAGAGCTTCCAACTTAAAGTTGAGCAAGCAACTGCTTACCTTTGCTTCTACGGCTAAGTAAAAACTAGGCTTCTATATTCCCAATATAGAAGCCTTCCCCTCCAAATACCCGCTTTATACAATCCACCTCATCTCAAGATGAATATTTTTCCGCCAATCTGAGCTTATCATTCATCCTTTTCAACTTTGGCTGTGCTAATATTCGCGCTTAATTTTAAAGCATTTAAACCTGTGGCCCTCCTAAACTCTAGGAAAAGCCACGCAAATTAAAGAGCTGCACACCATGAGCCAAACAACCTCTCTCGATAAAAGCAAAATCAAAATTTTGCTTCTGGAAGGCGTACACCAATCTGCGGTGGACACTTTTAATCAGAATGGTTACACCAACATCGAATTCTTAACTGGTTCCCTACCAGAAGAAGAGTTGATTGAGCGTGTTAAGGACGTTCACTTCATCGGTATCCGTTCCCGTACTCAGCTAACTGAAGAAGTATTTGAAGCTGCTGAAAAGCTAGTAGCTGTTGGTTGCTTCTGTATCGGTACTAACCAGGTAAACCTGGAAGCCGCAACGATGCGTGGTGTCGCAGTATTTAATGCTCCATTCTCTAACACTCGTTCTGTTGCAGAGCTAGTGATCGCTGAAGCAATTCTTCTGCTTCGTGGTGTTGCAGAGAAGAATGCTAAAGCTCACCGTGGTGAGTGGCAGAAATCTGCTAAAAATTCTTACGAAATCCGTGGTAAAAAGCTAGGTATCGTAGGTTACGGCAGCATCGGCTCCCAGCTAAGTGTTATTGCTGAAGCGATGGGCATGCAAGTGTTCTTCTACGATGTAGTGACTAAGCTACCACTAGGTAACGCGACTCAGGTTGGCTCTATGAAGGAGCTGCTAAACATGAGTGATATCGTTTCTCTACACGTACCAGAAACGCCAGCAACGAAAGATATGATGGGCGAAGCTCAGTTTGCTGAGATGAAACAGGGTTCTATCTTCCTTAACGCTGCTCGCGGTACGGTTGTTGTAATCGATGACCTATGTAAAGCACTAGATTCTGGTCGCCTACTAGGCGCGGCTATCGACGTATTCCCTGTTGAACCACGCACTAACAATGATGAGTTTATCTCGCCACTACGTGAGTATGACAATGTAATCCTAACTCCACACGTAGGCGGTTCTACGATGGAAGCTCAGGAAAACATCGGTTACGAAGTAGCAGAGAAGTTGATCAAGTACAGTGATAACGGCTCTTCTATCACGTCTGTTAACTTCCCAGAAGTTGCTCTACCAGAGCACCCACACGTTCACCGTCTACTTCACGTACACAACAACGTGCCGGGCATTATGTCTGCGATCAACACTGTATTCTCTGAAAACAGCGTTAACATCAGCGGTCAGTACCTACAGACTAACGAGAAAGTTGGTTATGTAGTGGTAGACGTTGATGCAGATTGCTCAGCGGTAGCACTAGAAAACTTGAAGCAGATCGAAGGCACAATCCGTTGCCGTCGTTTGTTCTAAGTTGATCTGATTTGATCAAAACGGGTAGCCTCAGGGCTGCCCGTTTTCGTTTTCCCAGCGTTTAAATATCGATTCAATCTGATTAAATACCTGATCTCGGTATTGCGGTGTTTCATTCACCAGATGATGTTTAGCCTCATCAATCAACGTTAATTCCATCTCAGGATAAAGCCTGCCCAACACTGCCATATTGTGCTGCCAATCAACCGTGCTATCGAGGGTTCCTTGAATCATGTGGATGCGCCCCGACACAGGCAGATGCGCTTCGATCCAATCCCCCCACGCCAACATAGCACCCACCCAACTCACAGGGATTTCGCGGTGTTGCAAACAATCCCCTTCTCGTAGAAAGCGAATAAAGTCATCGTCATGAGAGTTTTGGCTATAACGTCTCGGCACACGCCGTAATACGTATTTCAGCCAGAGAAATTTTCGTTGTATGCTGCGCCACAGGCTTGGCCTTACTAAGGGCGCTAACAGCA
This sequence comes from Neptuniibacter sp. QD57_21, assembly GCF_047778075.1. GTDB lineage: Bacteria > Pseudomonadota > Gammaproteobacteria > Pseudomonadales > Balneatricaceae > Neptuniibacter. The sequence goes on from NZ_CP180549.1 coordinate 3,450,042, forward strand.
CTCGTTCACCCAAAGAAGGCATGGTTTGATCGGTAAACAGGAGCTGATGCGCCATCACCACCGCACCACCAGTGCTCTGGCCAACTAAATGAATGGGGTAAGATAGCTCCTGATCCAAACTCGCCAATAGCTCCGCAAGTTGAGTCGCATAGTGTTGAAAATCATCCACTGCCAACGGATCGCCATCGGATAAACCATGACCGCTCAAGTCGTAACAAAGCAGATCAAACCCGCTTTTCAATAGGTCATCAATCAGGTGTTGATATAACCCGACATGGTCCATATAGCCATGCACCAACACAACTGTTCCGCGGTTACTGCATCGATCTAAAACAGAGAAAGACTGCAGCGTCACTGCGATCTCATCAAGCGCTATACGACCAATTCGATAATTGGATTTTTCGGCGATATCTAACAAGCCATAACAAGCTAAATACGTGCGAACACTTTCGCTGGGAATTCCAAAACCCGTTTCAATATAAGGCATTAGCCCTTTCACAAGGAGATCACGATCAAATAGAGCCATAAACACCACCTTAGGGACTTAGCCACACAACTTAGGTGATCATTTCTTACTTAACCTTAGCTAAAACCACAGCCATTCGCTCAATTTATACCGAATATAAGGCCCATTTATCATACTTTTGGGTCGACTTAGGCGACAATAAGACACCATTGCGCTACTGTGCGATGCACAAATTTAGCTGCAAATTAATCGACAGCGATCATTCACTCAGCTACCGGTAGCCTCGCACCGGAGCTGGCAGAATATTTACTGGGGCAATTCATTATGAGTCAAAGAGTACAGAGTGGCGGTCTTCAGGTTGCACAGGCTCTATACGATTTCGTTAACAACGAAGCACTGCCAGGCACTGGCGTAACTAGCGAACAGTTCTGGGCTGGCTTTGATGCCATCGTTCACGACCTGGCGCCAAAGAACCGTGACCTACTAGCTAAGCGTGATGCTATCCAAGAGCAGATCGATGCATGGCACCGTGAGCGTCAAGGTCAGGCTTTCGATCTAGAAGCATACAAAGGCTTCCTATCTGAGATCGGTTACCTATTGCCAGAAGGCGAAGATTTCGAAGCGACTACTTCAAACGTTGACCCAGAAATGGCGACAATGGCTGGTCCTCAGCTAGTAGTACCTGTAATGAATGCTCGTTTCGCACTTAACGCAGCTAACGCACGTTGGGGCAGCCTATACGACGCGCTTTACGGTACTGACGCAGTATCTGAAGAAGGCGGCGCTGAGAAGTCTGCTTCTTACAATCCAGCTCGTGGCGCTAAAGTTATCGAAGCTGCACGTACTTTCCTAGACACAGCGGCTCCACTAGCGGCAGGTTCTCACAAAGATTCTGCAGGCTACAGCATCCAAGACAACAAACTTGTTGTTGTAATGCGCGATGGCAGCGAAACTACGCTAGCACAAGCAGAAAAGTTGATCGGTTACACTGGTGAAACAGCTGCTCCGACTTCTATCCTATTCAAAAACAACGGTCTGCACTTCGAAGTACAGATCGACCGTGAAAGCCAGATCGGTAAAGATGATGCTGCAGGCATCAAAGATATCGTGATGGAAGCTGCTCTAACAGCGATCATGGACTGTGAAGACTCTGTAGCAGCAGTAGACGGCGACGATAAAGTTGTTATCTACCGCAACTGGTTGGGTCTGATGAAAGGCGACCTAACAGAAGAAGTTAGCAAAGGTGGAAAAACTTTCACTCGCTCTATCAACGCTGACCGTGAATTCACTGCACTAGACGGTTCTAACCTTGCGCTTAAAGGCCGTAGCTTGATGTTCGTACGTAACGTTGGTCACCTAATGACTAACGAAGCTGTACTAGACAAAGATGGCAACGAAGTTCCTGAAGGCATCATGGACGGTGTTGTAACTACGCTTATCTCTATGCACGATATGCAGGGTAAAGGTAAGTTCAGCAACACAACTACAGGTTCTACATACATCGTAAAACCTAAGATGCACGGTCCAGAAGAAGTTTCTTTCGCTAACGAACTATTCGCTCGTATCGAAGACATGCTTGGCCTAGAACGCTTCACTATGAAGATGGGCATCATGGATGAAGAGCGCCGTACAACTGTTAACCTGAAAGAGTGTATCCGCGCTGCTAAAGAGCGTGTTGTATTCATCAACACAGGTTTCCTAGACCGTACAGGTGACGAGATCCATACATCTATGGAAGCTGGCCCAATGATCCGCAAAGGCGACATGAAAGCTGCTGCATGGATCGGTGCTTACGAGAACTGGAACGTAGACAACGGTCTTCTATGTGGCCTACAGGGTCGCGCTCAGATCGGTAAAGGTATGTGGCCAATCCCTGATCAGATGGCTAACATGCTTGAAGCTAAGATCGGCCACCCAATGTCTGGTGCTAACACTGCATGGGTTCCATCTCCAACAGCCGCTGTTCTTCACGCGACTCACTACCACCAGGTAGACGTATTCGCACGTCAGGACGAGTTGAAAGTACGCGATCGCGCGAACCTAGACGACATCCTAACTGTACCAGTTGAAGCTAACCCAAGCTGGACTGCTGAAGAGATCCAAGAAGAGCTAGACAACAACGCACAGGGCATCCTAGGTTACGTTGTTCGCTGGATCGACCAAGGTGTTGGTTGTTCTAAAGTGCCTGACATCAACGATGTTGGCCTAATGGAAGACCGTGCAACACTACGTATCTCTAGCCAGCACATTGCTAACTGGTTGCGCCACGGCATCTGTTCTGAAGAGCAGGTAATGGAAACGCTTAAGCGTATGGCTGCTGTAGTAGATCGCCAGAACGAAAACGATCCTCTATACCGCCCAATGGCTGGTAACTTCGAAGACAGCGTTGCGTTCGCAGCAGCGTGCGAACTAGTAATCGAAGGCTGCGTACAGCCAAACGGTTACACTGAGCCAGTTCTGCACCGTCGCCGTATCGAAGCAAAGGCTAAATTTGGCGCATAATCAGCCAAATTAAATAGCTTTAAAACTAAAAAGCCGTGCTGAAAAGCGCGGCTTTTTTGTTTAGGTCGGCCCTCCTTAAAATAGGTTACACTGATAGCATTCTTAGCCTTTGTGAATAACCTATGTCAGAAGCTCTCCAACTTGCCGAATTCATTCGCTCTCATCCCAACCTTGTTGTCCTGACAGGGGCTGGCGTAAGTACAGATTCAGGCATTCCCGCGTACCGAGATGCTAAAGGTAACTGGCAGCACTCTGCCCCAACCCAGCATAAAGAGTACATGGAGAGCCACTACGCCCGTCAGCGCTACTGGGCACGTAGTTTGATCGGTTGGCCTGCCATTAGGGATGCCGAGCCGAGCGCGGCTCACACAGCACTCTCTGAGCTAGAAACAATGGGATTTATTCGCTTACTGATCACACAGAATGTCGACCGTTTACACCAGAAGTCCGGCAGCCAAGCCGTTATCGATCTTCATGGTCGGTCTGATCGAGTCAGCTGCATGAGTTGTGCACAGAATTACGATCGCAAAGATATCCACAAGCATACAGAAGCGATCAATCCCCATTTCGAGATCCCTGAAGCTCCCCTTCGCCCCGATGGTGATGCCGATCTAGAAACACATCTATTTGAAAATTTTTCTATACCTGAATGCCAAGCATGCGGAGGAATTTTAAAACCAGATGTTGTCTATTTTGGTGATAACGTCCCGAAAGAACGTGTGTTTAGTGCCTTGGATGCACTAGAAGATGCCGATGGTTTACTGAGTATTGGTAGTTCTCTGATGGTCTATTCAGGCTATCGTTTCTGCAAACGTGCCCATGAGTGGGGAAAACCGATCTGTTCTTTAACGATTGGGGTAACGAGGGCAGATCCACTTCTGGATCTAAAGCTGGACGCTCCGATTTCAGAGACGCTGAGCGAAGCGGTAGAGATACTAAAACAAGAAGATTAAGCAGGGACGGCTAGATCAAAATCCATGTCGTCTAGATGTTCTTTCATTACCTTACGTGCCATGCACACACACTTACCGCACTGGCTACCAACGGCAAGCTCTTTGTTTAGATCACGTACGCTTCGCGCGCCTTGATCTACGGCATCACGAACATCACTACAGGTAATATTTTCACAAATACAAACGAACATTGAAACAATAACCAATCTCAATTAAATCGGGTAATGATAATAATTATCAAATAAGCAACTTTCAATACATTTAACGAGAATCTTGTTGAAAATTATTCTCATTGAACTGCAATTATTGAATGCTCTTCATAACTCGCCAACTAATTGATTTACTTATTAAATTTATTTTCCAAAATCACACAATAAAAAACTGGTTATTTATTATACAGAATCGCAATGAGAATCTAACGCATTAATCTTTGCAACCTATTGTTTTATAAGGATTTTTTTTGATTTAAGTCATTTTATAAACTAGACTCTTGATCACTTTGAAATTGCTAACCCACACATAGCTGGGCGGTTATTACTAAAGGAGATCCCCCATGCAAGGCGACAAACAAGTCATTAGTCACCTGAACAAGGTTCTGACAAGTGAGCTCACTTCAATCAACCAGTTCTTTCTTCACGCACGTATGTACAAGAACTGGGGCCTAGATGAGCTAAACGGGAAAGCTTATAAAAAGTCCATCAAAGATATGAAACAGGCAGACGATCTAATCGAGCGCATTCTGTTTTTGGAAGGACTACCTAACCTACAACAGTTAGGTCGACTACGCATCGGCGAGCATACTGAAGAGATGCTGCAATGTGATATGGATTTCCAATTGGAGCAACTGACAATTTTGCGTGGAGCGATCGCTTACTGCGAAACGGCGCAAGACTACGTCAGCCGCGATCTGCTGGAAGATATCCTAGAATACGAAGAAGAGCACGTAGACTGGATCGAAACTCAGCAATACCTAATCAGGAATGCAGGTATCGAAAACTACCTGCAATCTCAGATTTAACGGGAGAAGACAATGAAAGGTAATCAAAGAGTCATTGACGCACTAAACGGCCTGTTAGCGATGGAACTAGCAGCAATGGATCAATACTTCATCCACTCCCGTATGTACGATGATTGGGGCTTACATAAGCTGTACGAGCGTATCGATCATGAGTTTGATGATGAGAAAGGCCACGCAGCTGCATTGATTGAGCGTATGCTGTTCTTGGAAGGTACGCCAGATATGACCACCCGTGATGGTTTTAAAGTCGGCACTGACGTTCCTTCAATGCTTGAGTCAGATCTTCGTGTTGAATATGAAGTAGATAAAAAGCTTAAGGACGCGATTAAAGTCTGTGAAGAAGAGCAAGACTATGTCAGCCGTGAAATCCTAGAGAAGCTTCTGGAAGACACCGAGGAAGATCATGCGTACTGGTTGGAGAAACAGTTAGGTTTGATCAAAAAAATCGGTCTGCCAAACTATCTCCAGTCTCAGATGGGCTAATAAGCTTATCCACTAAGATCATGCAAAGGCGCTGTTTATCAGCGCCTTTTCTTTTCCTACCATGAACCTGCAGCCCCTGCCTTTTTGCGATAAAATTAACCCATAACTTTTAGGAGAGCAGAACATGGCTAACCGCGCTTGCGCCCGACACATATTGGTTAAAACCCGCGACCAAGCGGAAAGGCTAAAAATGCGCCTAAAGTTAGGCAATGACTTTGGAAAGCTCGCTAAAAAATACTCCCTCTGCCCATCGGGCAAACGCCAAGGTGGTGATCTGGGCGAATTTCGTCGCGGCGATATGGTGAAACCATTCGATGATGTCGTATTCAAAAAGTCACTGCATGAGGTGCATGGTCCGATTAAGACCAAATTTGGCTGGCACCTTATCGAAACCATTTACCGCAAATAAACTAGAGTTAATTCCCAACACGTAAGACTTTGTTAAGGTTCAGTCAGTATGATTAAGTTTTTATCTACTACTGACCCTAAGCGCCATGCCTAAACTGATTAAAGACTTTCGTGATTACCAATTTGTTTATTACTGGTATGAAAAAGGCACTGGCAAACTTAGCCCTTACCTACCGACCCTGACGCATGCCGAAGAGTGGATTGAACAGCACCGCTCAACTCACTTTAATGGTGTCGATCGCCGTAGACGTGAGCAGTCGTCCACCTATCAACGCCGAGCATCGGACCGAATGTTACATGTAGATGTCGATATATCGGTGCAAAAGATTGCTGATCTCAAACAATCTTTTGCAGCCTGAGGCTCTGAAATAAAACTTCAGATTTCTGCTTTACGCTGGTCTAGGCACAGTCACCACGTCGCCGAAGGTTTGGTAATCGGAACCACCCAGGCGTGCCAGTGGATCGACTAACGATGCATCAATTTTAGGTCGGCCCTGTTGATCCATTTCGACCACCGCGTCATCCAACCATATTTTCTCTATACGACCAAAGACGAGTCGTTGCGGAGCATTACCAATATCCTGCTGCTGATACAGAGAACAAGACATCGCGATCTTGGGACCTAGGATTCTAGGCAACTCAAAACCTTCAACATCGACTGTTTCCAGATCACATAACTCAATTTCCGATTCTCCCCTAGGCAACGTCACGGAACTATGGGTCACCTTGGTCGCGAGATCAGAACTTGCGATATGAATTACGAATTTTTCGGTATCTGCAATATTTGCATAGGTATCTTTTGGTGAGCCATCAGGCTTTGAACCTATAGATAGCATAATCAATGGTGGATCACTGCACACCGCTGAAAAGTACGAAAACGGCGCGAGATTGAGTGCACCTCGTTGATTAGAAGAGAGCACCCAAGCCACAGGACGAGGTACCACAACTTGCGTCAGCGCATGATAAACATCTGACTTTTCCATATTCTCTAATTCTAAAAGCATATCCTTACCTGCAATAAAAAAGCCGCTTTCTGTTACCAGAAGCGGCTTTAGTAATCAGACTAACTTAAGTAATTACAAAGTTAGAACTTTCTCACCACGTGCAATACCAGAAACACCCGAACGTACAACTTCCATAATGTTAGAAGTACCTAGTGCTTCAATAAAGGCATCCAGCTTACTGCTTGCACCCACCAACTGAACGGTGAAAGTGTTCGGCGTAACATCGATGATAGTGCCGCGGAAGATGTCCGCAGTACGTTTGATTTCAGCACGAACAGTACCATTGTTCGCCTTCATCTTAATCATCATCAGTTCGCGCTCAAGGTGTTCACCTTCAGTTAGGTCAACAACCTTAACAACATCAATAAGCTTGTTTAGCTGTTTAGTGATCTGCTCAACAACACGGTCATCACCTAGCGTAGTCACTGTTAGACGAGACAATGTCTCATCTTCAGTTGGCGCAACGGTCAAAGACTCAATGTTAAAGTTACGCTGAGAGAACAAACCAACAACACGAGACAGAGCACCTGGCTCGTTTTCCATCAATACAGAAATGATATGACGCATGATTATGTTCTCTCCGTTTTGCTCAGCCACATGTCACGCATAGAACCACGAGGTACCTGCATTGGGTATACGTGTTCAAACGGATCAACTGCGATATCCATGAATACCATACGATCTTTCATTGCAAAGGCTTCACGCATAGCACCTTCAAGGTCTTCAAGACGCTCAACGCGGATACCTACATGACCGTAAGACTCAACCAGCTTGATGAAGTCAGGAAGGGACTTCATGTAAGACTGAGAGTGACGAGATTCGTAGTTCATATCCTGCCACTGACGAACCATGCCCAAAGACTGGTTGTTCAAGCAGATAACCTTAACCGGAATATCGTACTGGCTAATGGTAGATAGCTCCTGAATGTTCATCTGGATACTACCTTCACCTGTTACGCATACGACTTCTTCATCAGGGAAGTTCAGCTTAACGCCCATAGCAGCCGGAAGACCGAAGCCCATGGTGCCTAGACCGCCAGAGTTAATCCAACGATTTGGCTTGTTAAACTTGTAGTACTGCGCAGCGAACATCTGGTGCTGGCCTACGTCAGAACAAACGTAAGCATCGCCATTAGTCACTTTGCTAAGCATCTCGATAACTTGCTGAGGCTTCATTAGCTCAGAATCATCTGTGCGGTAGCGACCACCGTGACGTGCACGCCATTCATCGATCTGCTCCCACCAAGCTTGCAGACTATCAGCACAAGGTGCTTTCTTAGCTGCTTTAACTTGCTCTAACATCTCTTTAAGAACAGCCTGAGCAGGACCTACAATTGGCACATCCGCTTTGATCGTTTTAGAGATCGAAGCTGGATCAATATCAATATGAACGATCTTAGCTGTTGGACAGAACTTATCTGTACCGTTAGTTACACGGTCATCAAAACGTGCGCCTACAGCCAAAATCATGTCGCTGTGATGCATCGCCATGTTTGCTTCATAGCTACCGTGCATACCCAACATACCGATAAACTGCTTATCCGTACCTGGGTAACCACCCAAGCCCATCAGTGTATTAGTTACTGGGTAGCCAAGCTCTTGAGCGAGTGCAATAAGCTCAGCGCTCGCATCACCTAAGATTACACCGCCACCTGTATAGATAACTGGACGTTTGGCAGCCAAAAGCATATCTACTGCTTTTTTGATCTGACCTGTGTGACCTTTAGCGATCGGATTGTAAGAACGCATTTTAACGCTCTTAGGATATTCGTATTCGTAACGCTCTGTAGGCGTAGTCATATCTTTAGGGATATCGACTACAACCGGACCTGGACGACCACTTTCAGCGATGTGGAATGCTTTCTTAATAATTTCAGGGATTTCTTCCGGACGCTGCACGCTGAAACTGTGCTTAACTACCGGACGAGAAATACCGATCATGTCGGTTTCCTGGAAAGCATCTTCACCGATCAGGTGTGACATAACCTGACCCGTAATAACCACCATTGGAATAGAATCTGTGTATGCAGTAGCAATACCCGTTACTGCATTGGTTGCACCTGGACCAGACGTAACTAGTGCCACACCCGCTTTACCGGTAGCTCGTGCGTAAGCATCGGCCATGTGTGTAGCTGCCTGTTCGTGACGGACCAAAATATGTTCGACTTCGTCCTGCGTGAAAATTGCATCGTAGATGTGCAGCAATGCACCACCTGGATAACCGTAGATGTATTTAACGCCTTGATCACGAAGCGCGCGAATTGTCATCTCTGCGCCTGAAAGTAATTCCACTTTTCTCACCCTCTAACGACGTCAGTGTCTCGTTACTGACGAAATTAACAGTTTTTGTTTCTGTAACGTTGAACGTGCCTGTACCAGACAATATTTTTGAATCTCTAGCGATCTCACTCTGAACCATTCCAGGGGTAGAGCTGCAGGTTCACGTTCGGGTGTGTGCCGGTGCTGGGGATCGCCCAACCGACAGACCTTTGAGAAACGGCCCTCAGAAAGCTGTCTCCCTGAGCTTCGGGTTGTCCTACACACTCAAGGCCTCAAAATTCGAGGCGAAAATTATCTCACATAGGTGCTTATTTTTTCAACTAAATTCATGCCGCACCTGCGGAATAACGGGCGATTCACGCCAAATACTATGCTCAAATTCAGTATCGGGTTATAGTTTTGCTATGCAGAACTCAGAACAGAGCCTTTACACTACCCTTCATCGGCTCTGAATGTACGTTTACAGGAGATCCCTATGAGTATCGCTGAGATTAAAAACAAAGAGCGTGTAATCAACGAATTGATGTCTTTTATCCGTAAAGTGCTAGTAGAACCGGATATCAGTGAAAAAGCCTTAGAGATTGCACGTGAGCACTTGAATGATGAAAACGCCGCTCAAGTAATTGCTGACAAGCTTTCTGCGACGACTAATATCAAGATTCCGCTAGAGCATAGCGAAGCAGATCGACTGTTTTTGGAAGTTCTGATCGATGTAATTAAGGACGAGCAAGCTCTGTATTAAGCGATACTCCTGCAATAAAAAAGGCTGCACTTAGCAGCCTTTTTTATTTTAAATAACAATAAGTTATTTTTTCCCGAGACTAGAGATATAACCCGTTAACACTTCCAGTTTTTCAGGGTCATTATCCATAAACTGAACATCGACACCGATGAAAGTAGTATCAATGCTTTTCTCATTTGCAGATAGGCTACTGATATAACCATTCATCTGCGCAACCTTGCCGCCTTTTACTTGCTCAATATCCACTACCACTTGCTCAAGTAGACTAGGAATACCCTCTTCGCGCTTAACCATGATCTTAACTTGTTGAAGAGTGATATCTTTGATTGCACAACGAAGTACGCCTGAAGAGATTCGTAACTGAGCCAAGCCTTTTGGCTTCTTCGCCGCTTTTGGCGCTGCAGCACTTTTACCGGTCGCTAACATTTGTGCCGCTTTACGGCGTGATGCAGCACTAGATTCGATACGCTTACCGATATATTTCTTAACTTTTTCAACGAGCTGTAAGTCTTCGAAAGGCTTCCCCATGTAATCATTAACACCCGCCTGAATCGCCTTTAGAACGTAATCACGTTCACCGCGGCTGGTTACCATGATAAAAGGGATATCACCGTAGTGTGGCTGCTGCCTAGCCCAGTTTAAAAGGTCTAAACCAGACATGCCTGGCATCTCCCAATCACACAAGATTAGATCGTAATTGGTCGCTTCCATTTTCGAACGGCCGTCATCACCGTCTTCCGCTGCATCGATCTGATAATCAGGAAAATGCTCTTTCACAATGCGCGAAACATGATCACGAATAAAACGCGCATCATCAACAATCAGCACTTTGATTTGACTCATTCTAGCCCTCTAGTACTTAACAACACTCGTCAAAAATAATTGTAGTTATAGCCAAACAACTGAAACTTTTGCTCGACCTCTTATCCAGAATAGATGATCAATCCGAGAATTTAAATGAATAATTTCAACAGTGACAGCACTCAAATGCTCATTTTCACCGCATACTCTCTACGCTAATTACCGGTATAACTAACGGTAGAAACAGCTTTCTTGATGCTCACTTCATTTTTTGAGGCATCAAGAGTAACCCAATAACTTACTGAATTTCAAAGTAATTTCCTTAACCCCAAAAACCAATAAAAAGCCAGTGAACTAGGGGCACTGGCTTTTTATATTTAGCTGTCTATAACAAGCTTAGCGAAATACAAATTCGCCTTGCTCAACATCAACAGCAATCTCTGTACCCGGCGCATAACGGCCAGAGAGTATCTCCTGCGCTAATGGGTTTTCAATCCACTGCTGGATCGCTCGCTTCAGAGGTCTAGCACCATAGATAGGCTCAAAGCCTACATCCACCAGCTTATCCATCGCTGTTGAGGTTAACGTCAAGCTCAGATCGCGCTCTGCTAAACGGCTCTGTAGACGTTGCAGTTGGATCTTGGCAATACCGGCCACCTGATCTTTTTTAAGACTATGGAAAACCACCACTTCATCAATACGGTTGATCACTTCTGGACGGAAATGGGTGCCTACCGCTTCCATTACAGCCTTCTGCATCAACTGGTAATCGTCATCATCACTAAAGTTTTGAATCAGATCAGAGCCTAAGTTCGATGTCATCACCACGATGGTGTTTCTGAAATCAACGGTTCGGCCTTGGCCATCGGTCAGACGTCCATCCTCCAATACCTGCAGCAAGATATTGAAGACATCAGGATGCGCCTTCTCCACCTCATCTAGCAGCAGTACAGAATAAGGTTTACGTCGCACAGCTTCGGTGAGGTAACCACCCTCTTCATAACCGACATAGCCTGGAGGCGCACCGATCAATCGTGCGACTGAGTGCTTCTCCATAAATTCCGACATATCGATACGCACCATCGCTTCCTCTGTATCAAACAGAAAGCTAGCGAGTGCTTTACACAACTCAGTCTTACCTACACCCGTAGGGCCTAAGAAAAGAAAGGAGCCATTTGGACGGTTAGGATCGGCTAGCCCTGCACGAGAACGACGAACAGCATTAGAGACAGCGATAACCGACTCTTCTTGGCCAACTACCCGATCATGAAGCGCTTGCTCCATTCGAAGAAGTTTCTCGCGTTCACCTTCCAACATTTTACTGACAGGGATGCCTGTCCAGCGTGCAACAACCTCTGCAACCTCTTCTTCAGAAACTTTGTTCCGTAAAAGCTTAGTCTCTTGCTGACCTTGCTCTTCCGCTTCTGACGCCGCAACTAACTGCTTTTCCAGCTCAGGGATTTTACCGTACTGAAGCTCTGACATTTTCTGCAGATCACCAGAGCGAGTGTGCTTTTCAAGTTCGATACGTGCTTGATCTAACGCTTCCTTAATCTTTTGCGAACCTTGCAGCGCGAGCTTCTCTGCCTTCCAAACTTCATCTAAGTCAGCGAACTCTTTTTCAACATTAGATATAGTGCTTTCAAGCTCCTTCAAACGCTGTTGTGCTGCACTGTCTTTCTCTTTCTTCAGTGCTTCACGTTCCATTTTCAGCTGAATAAGACGGCGTTCGAGGCGATCCATATCTTCCGGTTTAGAATCCATCTCCATACGAATACGGGATGCAGCTTCATCAATCAGATCGATGGCTTTATCCGGTAACTGACGGTCAGTGATATAGCGCTGCGAGAGCTTAGCCGCAGCAATAATCGCAGAATCAGTAATATCAACACCGTGATGTACTTCGTAACGTTCTTTCAAGCCACGAAGAATCGCAATCGTAGATTCCTCATCAGGCTCATCAACGATTACTTTCTGGAAACGGCGCTCAAGGGCTGCATCTTTCTCAACATACTGGCGATATTCATCAAGGGTAGTCGCACCAACACAATGCAGTTCACCACGAGCTAATGCAGGCTTTAGCATATTACCCGCATCCATTGCCCCTTCACCTTTGCCGGCTCCCACCATAGTATGCAGCTCATCAATAAAGAGGATGACTTGTCCTTCCTGCTTGGAAAGCTCGTTCAATACCGCTTTCAAGCGCTCTTCAAACTCTCCACGGAATTTAGCACCCGCAATTAGAGCGCCCATGTCGAGCGATAAGACTTGCTTACGCTTTAAGCCTTCAGGCACTTCACCATTGACAATACGTTGAGCTAGCCCTTCCACAATCGCCGTTTTACCTACTCCAGGCTCGCCAATAAGCACTGGGTTATTTTTAGTTCGGCGTTGCAATACTTGAATAGTACGCCGAATTTCGTCATCACGACCGATGACAGGATCTAGCTTTCCTGCTTCTGCGCGCTCAGTAAGATCAATACAGTACTTATCCAAAGCCTGACGATTATCTTCTGCATTGGGGTCCTGCACTGACTCCCCTCCTCGAATTTGATTTATGACCTGATCTAGCTTTTTCGGGATAACGCCCGCATCTTTTAAACATTTACCGGCACTGGATTTATCTTCTGCTAAGACCAACAGAATCAATTCACTAGCGATATATTGATCGCCTTTTTGCTGGGCAAGTTTGTCGGCTTTGTTAAATACCCGCGCTACATCTTGAGAGAAACGCAGTTCACCATCAGGATTCTGAACTTTAGGTAACTGCCTAACGGTCTGATCAACTTGGTTTTTTAGTGCATGAACATTTGCACCTGCTTGTTCTAGCAGCGGCACTGTTCCTTGCTGTTCAATCAATGCACTTAAAATATGAATAGGTTCTATGTAGTTATTATCTAACCCAACAGCCAATGATTGAGCATCAGCTAATGCTTCTTGAAGTTTGGATGTAAATTTATCCGGACGCATACAACCTCCATATAGCCTTAAAAGAACCTGTATCTGGCAACACAATGATGTGTTGTTTATGGATACTAAGTTATCGGTATAACAGAGGTATGGGGACAAGTCAGGACCGCTTCAAGGGCTTAGCGGTCAAAAATTAGACAAAACTTATATGAAATAGGAGGTTATCAAACAGAAAGTAGATCTAAAAAGCGCTGCTTATTTTCATCTATATATTCTCTTAAATAATGCTGCCGTGCATCTGAGTCGCAAAAACAAATCAGAATCGTATTTGCATCCAGCTGATAACCACTATAGTGGTGATATCCAACTTCCATATGCGCTTCATCATAACCTTCACTGTTCTGAGCAGCGCTCTTAAAAATATAGAGTAATGCTTGGCGTGCAACAGCTAATTGTTTTTTATATTCAGCAGGAAATGTGGATTTTACAATTGCACCTGACGACATCAAACACCCTTGCAGAATCAATTCTTTCTCCTTCATTTCACGCCAGATAGTCATTTTCTTTACTCCATTGCAGAAGGTCACTGGCCTGCTGTCTCAACACCGGAAGAGAAATATCATTATCGGAACATAAGCAGAGCGCCTGTTCCTGATCGGTAAACATCGAAAGAGTTTGCACTTCAGGGCCAGCTATAACTATGTTACTCACTTCTCCCATAAAAGCGGCTTTCTCGGCTAATGCCTTAGAAAGTTTATTCACACTTTTTAGCAATGCTTTACGTGAGGAGCTGTCAATATTAGAACAGAGGACCTCTTGATTCTCATCAAGGTGCATAGCGCCTAAAACGCCACGTTTATTCATTGCGGCATCCAACATAGTTTCTTCATAAATTGGCTTATAAAAGTCTAATGAGAAACCATTATTTCCTAAGAGACGCTCACATAGCTCATCCCATTGAACATTAAGTTCAACCGCAGAAATCAACTCTTCAACAACCCCTAAGACAGCACGTGGGTCCCGAGCATCGAGGAAAATAACCGTTGCCATCAACCCCATCTCCCTCAAACAAGCTTGATAAGCTTGAATTGGTGGGTTGGGCTCTACGTCAGAGTGGGTAACAGCAATAATTAAACGACGCTTTTTAATATAATCACTAAATTCTTTAGCGTAAAAACGGATATCGCGGAAAGGGTCTTTACGAGTGTTATCCACCAGCAGCACCATGCCAATCGCATCATGAGCAAATTCACACGCTAACATCTCCCACATAAAACGAAAACGCTCTTGGCCTGGAGTACCGTATAGGTGTACTCGTGCCTGATCATGCAGATCCAGTACACCGTAATCCATAGCTATTGTGGTATTTTTCTTACGGCGAACCGTAACATCACTGGCACGCGCATCAGTATCCAGTGTTTCAATATCACTTAATGATCGAATAGCTGTAGATTTTCCTGAACACACCGATCCTGTAAAAAGGATCTTGTAGTTTTGCATGCACGCAGTCCTTGTCTAGTCAGTAGGTAACTGCAGTTTACAACTCGTTACCTGAACCAAAGCTAAAAATTTCCTCTACTAATACAACTAGCCCAGTCTGGGCAGATTGCAAATAAAGCATCTATGGTGCAGCGCAAAATAACAATTATTATAAAGTCGACATCAGGTTAGCGGTTGATCAGGATCAACACTAAAAACCATGATGGAGTAAAAGAATAAAGCTTTAGGAATCCAATTTCTTCGCCACTTGTTCTCGAAGAAAAGCAGTATGCACTTCGCGAATATGTTTTCGCACCAACGCAATATTTGAATCTTTTGCCGATAGGCAAACCAAAATCAACCCTGGCTTTAATTGATATCCACTAATACGACGATCACCTATTTCTAGATGAGATTCATTATGCTTGGTTCGCATTTTTGCAACATTGGAAAAAACATAAATAAAAGCCTGCTTTCCTATAGTCGCATGATTTTTATATTCAGCCGGAAAGCTGGACGCGACAACCTCTTTGCCACTTAACACCATACTGCACTCAATCACCCCCGGCTTATCAACCTGCGTCAGTAGCTCTATCATGTATGACTCCACTGCAACAGATCAGAAGCTTGCTGTTTAACCACATTCAAACTTAAGCCTCGATCAGAACACAGACCTAAGGCCTGCTCTTTTTCAACGAAGACGGATAAGGTTTCTTGATTAGGACCGCACAACACTAGATCATCTATGCGTCCCATAAAAGCTGCTTTATTCTCTAAAGCAGCAACAAGGTTCACCATAGAACGTAGAAGTTCTTTATTTTGTTGGTTTCTAACACTAGCACTCAGCAATTTACGATCTGCACCCAAATGCATTGCACCGGTAATACCGCGGGTATTCATAGCAGCGTCCATTAAGGAAACATTATCAATCGCATGAGACTCTGGTTTATTACCTGCTGCGAGATCATCGTCAGAATCAGGCATAGTACTGTTAACTTCTAGGCGCTTACTCATGCCTTTCCAATCTATGTCTTTTTCTAGATTACCCACTAGCTCTTTTACAACTTTCAAAACTGATGTGGGATCTCGTGCATCAATAAAGACAACAGAAGTATATAGACCCATGGCCTTTAATTCGGTCATGTAATAATCATAATCAGGATCTGGCTCTATATCAGAGTGAGTTACAGCAATGATTAGACGGCGGCGAATGATAAAGTCTCGAAACTCCTCGACATAGAAGCGGATATCTTTAAAAGGGTCATTACGGGTGTTATCCACCATAAGAATCAACGCTTCAGCATCATGAACTAAATCGCTCATCATCAGCTGCCACATAAACTTAAATCGTTCTTGCCCCGGAGTGCCGTAAAGATGCAGTTTGGAAGTACTGTTTAGTTCCAATATTCCATAATCCATTGCAATGGTAGTTTTCTGTTTTCTACGTATAGCAGAATCACTAACCTTAGCGTCAGTATCAACAGTTTCGATATCACTCAAAGAACGAATCGCCGTTGTCTTTCCTGAGCAAACCGAACCTGTAAACAACACTTTGTAATCAGACATCTAAATCCCTCTGTGCTCCGCAAAGCTATTTCAGCAATAGCCTTCCTTACATAGCCAATAAACTAAACTACCAACACTAGCAACTAAACCAATTATCCAGATAAGTCGGGATATACTTTAGATTAACTAATTTTTAGCCGAAACCACGAAAGTTTCAACTTTCGACCTCATATATACATGTGATAAAAATACCACGATCGCACCAAAAGAAATGAAATAAATACACGGCCTCACGAAAATGATTCACTAAGCTATATGTCTAAACAAGAGGTAAAAGAATAAGAAGTGTAGTGCAGAAACTCACTAGCACGCGTGCTAAACCAAGAATTGCATTATAGTGCGTCTCAGTATATTAATGAGCTATTGAATACCTGAATATAAATACAAAAACGAAGTAAGGTGTCAGATGTACGTTCGATTTAACAATATTCAAGAGTTAGTCGGTGTTATCAGTGGTGAGCCCCTCAATACTGATGAACATTGGTTAATCCTTCTCGCTGACAAACATCAAAACGATTTAGATAATTTAGTTCAGCCCCTCAATAACGCTGACTGTCGTTTTTTTGGAGCAGTCTTTCCTGGTCTTATTCATGGAAAACGCATGCTCTATGAAGGAGCTTTAGTTATAAAGGTTAGCTGCCTTAGTCCCCCAGTAGCTATACCGATGCCTTCAAAAGATGCCCAAATTGAAACCCTTCCTACATACAGTGACATACCAGAGAGCGGTGCAACATGCCTTACATTAGTAGATTGCCTTTCACCCCAAATAGATAATTTACTAAATCAGTTATATAACCGTTTTAGTAAACGCTGCAGTTACTTTGGCGCAGGTGCGGGAAACCATGAACTAAGACCTGACACTTGTATTTTTGGCCCTTGGGGTACCCTAAATGATACAGCCTTAATAGCCATAATTAACCAACCAAGTAATAGCGTCGCCAAACATGGTTGGATTCGACATTCTGGCCCCTATGTCGCCAGTAGAACAACTGGAAACATTTTACACGAACTAGATTGGGAAGATGCCGAATCTGCATACCGTCACGCCCTGCCTGAAAAATTAAGAAACACTCCTCCAGAACGCTTTTATAAAGATGTGACACCACGTTATCCTTTTGCCGTTGAGCATCCAGGTTCGGAAGATGTTGTACGAGATCCAATAGCGTTATGCGGCAATACCGATGTAATGTTTTTATCTGATATTCCTCAAGGTGCACTGATGTACCTAGTCGAAGGCTCCCCAGATAATCTAATTGAAGCAGCGAGGCAAGCTGCTGAAGAAGTCATTACTGACTTAACCTCCAGTGTTTTAGTTTGTGACTGTTTATCTCGCACCGTTGCGCTAGATAGCCAATTCCCAGCTGAACTTCGTACAGTTTATGAGCAGGTCAACCAAATTAATCCAGGGACAGATGTCTCCGGCATATTAGCCTTAGGTGAAATAGCAAGTAACGGCGATCGTCCGGTAAACTTCTATAACAAAACTTTCGGCATATGCAGTTTCTATGAGTAAAACTCCAACAGACTTAAGGTCTGATATACAGCGGATGTATGAATTATCGTTAGCTGTTGGAAATAGCCTCGACCCCGACAAAGTATGCCAAGAATTCACTGCTGCACTAATGCGACAAAGTGAAATAACCTATCTTGGCATTTGGCTATTGCCGGAAAAATTTACCCATTCAATACAAGAATATAACCTTTTTTATGCTTTCCCGTTTAGCCGCTCTAAAGAGACAAACCTTCCTATTGGTCATCCCTCAATATCCCTTCAGGATGAAGATGAATTCTGCTGTTATGACCTTTGCTCCGCCACTACCGAACAACTCATTGAACATCACTGCTCAGAGGGAAGCGCAGCAATATTTCGCTTAGGGGCACTCGGCTATGTTCGGCTATTACGCGATAACAGTTACTTTTCAAAAAAGGAACTCCGACAGTTAAGACCCATCATTGAAAAGCTTTTTGTAGCTTTAGGTGGTGCACTTGCCTACAAACAACTACATAAAGAACGCTCTTTCCTCGACTCTTTAGTAAACACTATCCCTGAACTAGTATGGCTTAAGGACCCAAACGGCATATATCTAGCGTGCAATCCTCGCTTTGAAGAGTTCGTTGGTGCACCTGAACATAAAATCATTGGTAAAACCGATTATGACTTTGTAAATAAGGAACTTGCTGATACTTTCCGAAAACACGACCTAGCCACGCTGCTAATAGATAAAACCAACACCTTCCAAGAGTGGGTAACTTTTGCTAATGACGGTCACCGCGCGCTGCTTGAAACGACCAAGACCCCTATGAAAGCAGCTTCTGGGGAAGTGATTGGCGTCTTAAGTGTGAGTCACGAAATTACTCAGCTACATGAAGCACAGCAAGCTTTAACCACCAGCGAAGCAATCTTCCGTAGCTATTTTGAACTCGGGTTAATTGGTATGGCCTTAATTACTACTGAAGGCAACTGGATCCAAACCAACACCTACCTATGCGAAATGCTTGGCTATGAACCTGTACATCTGAAAATCACACCTATATCAGAACTGATTCACCCTGATGATAAAACCAACTTTAGCTTGATGTGCAAAAGCTTACTTAACGGTGATTCAGACCATGTCCGACAGGAAATCCGTTTAATCAGCTATTCTGGTCCGGTTGTACATACTGAGATTGCAATGAGTGCACAAGAAAGTGCAGAAGGTCATATCAACCATTTTGTCACGCTTATATCCGATATCTCTGAACGAAAACGCACAGAGCAACAACTTAGTTTAGCTGCCAGTGTTTTTGAACATGCTAGTGAAGGCGTAATGATCACCAATGAACAAGGGATCATTCTGGACGTAAACAACGCTTTCTATCAATTAACAGGTTATAGCGCTGCAGAAGTCATTGGCCACTCGCCCAACATATTAAAATCGGGCCACCATAGTGAAGAATTTTTCGCCGCCATGTGGCAAAGCCTCAGGCAAAATGGGCATTGGCGTGGTGAAGTATGGAATCGTAACAAATCTGGTGAGATCTACGCTGAGCTACTAAATATCGCGGCAGTTAAGAGCCCAAATGGGGATACCACGCATTACGTCAGCATATTCTCAGATATTACTCAGCTGAAAGAACATCAACATCAATTGGAGAAGATGGCTCATTTTGATGCGCTGACTCAATTGCCCAACAGAGTTTTGTTATCTGACCGTTTACAAACTGCTCTGCAACACTGTAAACACCATAAACAGATAATGGCCGTCGCTTATATCGATTTAGATGAATTTAAACCGATCAATGACACTTATGGCCATGATGTTGGCGATATGCTTTTAATCGAAGCGGCGAAGCGGATGCAAGAGACCCTAGGACCGGAACAGGTCATTGCACGACTCGGTGGCGATGAATTTGTCGTTATCCTAACACAGCTAAAGAATGTCACTCACTGCCAAGGGATTCTGGCCAATTTAAATCGCACCTTAGCGATGCCTTTCCAAATAAAGCAGCGCAACCTATCTATATCAGCCAGTATCGGCGCGACACTTTACCCTGATGATAATTCCGATGCCGATACGATGATCCGTCATGCGGATCAGGCGATGTATACCGCAAAACAAACAGGGCGTAACCGCTACCATTTTTTTGATCCTGCTGTAGATAGGCAAACACAAGACCAACATAAAGCTCAAGATGAGATCCACGAAGCACTGATCAATAGAGAATTTGTTCTGTTTTACCAGCCAAAGATCAACATGCAAACAGGCGAAGTCTACGGCATGGAAGCACTGATCCGCTGGGAGCATCCCACCTTGAACTTACTACCGCCCGATAGCTTCCTACCGCATATAACAAACTCCGATCTGGCAACAAAACTTGGATCGTGGGTGATGAATGAAGCAATTCGTCAACTACGCGTTTGGAGAGCAGCAGGGCTCGAGCTATCCACCAGCATCAACATTTCAGCCGAGCACTTACAAAACCCAGCATTTCCTGAACAATTGGCTGATCTATTAGCCAAATACCCAGAGGTCCCGCCTGAAGCAATTGAATTAGAAGTGTTAGAAACCACCGCTTTCAATGATGTCAGCGCAGCCTGCGACATCATCGATAAATGTCACAAGTTAGGTATTAAGTTCGCTTTAGATGACTTTGGTACGGGCTATTCGTCTCTGACTTACCTTCGCAAAATTCCGGCTGATACCGTAAAAATTGATCGCAGCTTTGTTATGGATATGCTGGAAGACGATGAGGATAAAACGATTGTTGAAGGGATTATTGGCTTAGGTAAAGCCTTTAATCGTGGAGTCATAGCCGAGGGTGTGGAAAGCGCTGAGCATGGCCGCTGTTTGATGGCATTAGGCTGCAACCATGCGCAAGGTTATGGCATCGCTAAACCGATGCCAGCAGATCTGATCCCTGATTGGCTAGCTGCGTTTAATCTGAGCCAACATTGGAATTAAACAAGTCGAATCAGCTTATTTCGAAATCAAAATACTGATTCGGATATGGCTCATCCTGCAAGGTAAAGTGCCACCACTCCTGATGGAAAGGCACAAAGCCATGCTGAACCATTACGCGCTGCAGTAACATTCGATTCGCACGCGCCTGCGCAGATACCGCGTTTGAATCAAACCAAGATTCAGGACCAAAGAAATCAAATTCTGTCCCCATATCCAGTTCTACCCTGGAATCTAAATCGATCAATGTCAGATCAACCGTACTTCCCCGAGTGTGGCTGGAATGCCGAATAAGATATCCTTTGCTAAACAGTTCCGGGCGCTGCAATGTAGGGAAGAATCGTTTCTGTGTATGGTTAGCACCATCTTGGTCACACCAAGCAATAAACTGATCAACCGAACGCTGAGGTCGGTAGGCATCAAATACTTTTAACCCCAGACCAAATTCAGCCAATGAATGCTGAACCCTTTGCAATGCCATTGCTGCAGGTTTTGTTAACAGGCAAGTCTCGCTCAGATAACCGCAAATTGACTTACCAACAAAGTTATCGCCGGTAAAATATTTAAGATCGATAACGATGCTGGAGTCGATCTCTAGAAGATCAACAAAGAGTTCGGGCTTGGTAGTAATTAAATCCACGTTATTCAATCCAGATCAGACTTGCCATTCGGCCTGTTACACCATCTCGACGATAGGAATAAAACCGCTCTGCATCAGTATAGGTGCAATACTCGCCGCCAGAGACAAAACTTACACCTACCGCATTTAGCCTTTGGCGAGCTAACTGATAGATGTCTGCTAGATACTTGTCTGGTGAACCAACAACAGGGGTAAAAGCTTGACCAGCCTGCGCCCGAACCGCGACAAATTGATCTCGCACCTCTTCCCCTACTTCGAATGCCTCTGGGCCTATAGCCGGTCCTAGCCAAACATGTAGATTTTCTGGCTCATCAAAGCCCACGACAGCTTGCTCCAAAATACCATCAAGCAGCCCTCGCCAGCCTGCATGAACTGCAGCAACACGTTTACCATTACCATCAGCAAACAATACTGGAAGACAATCAGCCGTCATCACAACGCATGCCTGGCCCGTTTCTTGGCTCCAGCAACCGTCTGCTTCACAACAAACACCATCATCTTTAGCTTCGATCAGATCAATTCCGTGAACTTGCGATAGCCATTGAGGGTTACGCGATAAGCTCAGTTCATCAATCACAGCTTGCCGATTTTGTTTGACGTGTTCAGGATCATCTTTAACGTGATCCCCCAGATTTAAGCCTTGATAAACACCATGGCTCACACCATCGATACGTGTAGTGGTACACGCCTTAACCCCTTGAGGCGCATTCCAATCTGGGAGAATAAATTGCATTTAATTACACCATCTCATCTGCATGAGCATCTAAGTCGGCTTGAAGCAACGATAAAAGATGTTCAAAGTCGTCAGGCAGATCAACTTCCCAAGAAACTAATTCGCCCGTCTCTGGATGCCAGAGCTCCAGCTTTTTGGCATGAAGAGCCTGGCGTTTAAAGTCGCGAAGGCCTTCAATCATCTCATCGCTACAACCTTTAGGTAGACGGAAACGGCCACCATAAAGCTGATCACCTACGAGAGGATAGTTAATATGCGACATGTGCACACGAATTTGATGGGTACGGCCCGTTTCAAGCTTCAATCGGATATGGGTATGGGCACGCATTTTCTTTAATACACGATAGTGCGTAGTCGCTTCTTTGCCTACACCAACAACGGCCATCTTTTGACGGTTTTTAGCATGACGCCCCATCGGCTCATCAACTGTACCACCACCGGTCATTACACCGTGAACTACAGCTTCATACTCGCGCCCCATCGAACGCTCTTGCAACTGATCAACCAGTTCTGTTTGAGCCGCAATGGTCTTTGCCACAACCATCAAGCCAGTAGTATCCATATCAAGACGATGAACAATACCTGCGCGTGGCACTTGTGCTATATCAGGGCAGTGGAACAGCAGTGCGTTTAGCAAGGTACCATCACGATGGCCTACAGCAGGATGCACAACTAACCCCGCCGGTTTATTAATTACCAAGATATGATCATCTTCGTAAACAATATCCAGCGGTATATCCTGTGGCTGATGATCTTCGATCATCTCCAGCTGAGTATCGATAACAATGGTTTCCCCCCCAAATAATTTATCTCTGGGACGTTTTACCTCACCATCAACTTTAACTGAACCATCTTTAATCCAACCCTGTAAACGTGAGCGGGAATAATCGGGAAACAGCTGTGCTACCGCTTGATCCAAGCGCTTACCAACAAGATCATCTTCGATGCGTGCTTCTAAATGTATTTGATCAGACATTCGAACCTGTTAGAACTTTCTAAATTGATATGTCTGGGTCTGTTAACAGGCCCTATCAGTTATGGTTAAATAGGCCGTTGAATTGCATATAGCCTCTTTCTGCCCAGTATAACCCTTCGGGCAAGAGACTACACCGGGATTAATATAAAGATGCGTATTACCAAGAGTCTTATTGTTGCTTTATTCTGTCTAATGACAGCTGCCTGTTCATGGTTTGAAGATATTCAAGAATATCCAGACGTTCCTGAACAGCAGTTGTATCAGGAAGCAATCACTGCATTGGATGACGAAAGCTATGATGTAGCTATTGAGAAATTTCAGCTTTTGGAAGCCCGTTACCCATTTGGACGATTCTCTGAGCAAGCACAATTAGAACTTATATACGCTTACTTTAAAAACTATGAGCCAGAAGCAGCGCGCGCTGCAGCCGATCGCTTCATCCGCTTACACCCGAATCACGACAACATTGATTACGCTTATTACCTAAAAGGTTTGACCGCGTTTGAGCAGGATATCTCTTGGATTACCCAATACCTACCAATCGATGAGACTAAGCGTGATCCAGGTGCCGCCTTAGAATCTTTTGAAAGCTTCTCTACTTTAGTAAGTCGCTATCCTGATAGCCAATACGCGCCTGATGCGCAAAAGCGTATGGTTTATCTAAAAAACCGCCTTGCTGCTTATGAAGTACATGTAGGCCGTTACTATATCCAGCGCGAAGCTTTTGTTGCGGCGGCTAACCGTGGTCGTTACGTAATTGAAAATATGCAAGAAACACCTGCTGTGCCTGACGCACTAGCAGTCATGATTGAAGCTTACACTCACTTAGGTCAGCAAGATCTAGCGGCAGACACACAAGCAGTATTGGCAAAAAACTTCCCAAATTACCAATACACACCAGTTTATAAAGGTGAGAAGACTCTATTTGATGCCGCGACGTTTGACCTGTTTAGCGATACTAAGGAGGTGCCAGTTGCTACTCCAGTTCGCATGAATGAGAGCACTGACGCGCCAAAACCTGATCGCTCCCTCTTCAGCACCATTACTTTCGGTGTATTTGATGATGAAGACGAAGAACAGAAGAAATAACTAAGAAAAACTTAAAGGCACCTAAAGGTGCCTTTTTGCTTCTTAGGGAACCTTAAAGAGAAATAAGAGAGACAAATATGCAGGCAGCAGCGATTATCAAAGAGATGCAGGTACTACCTGAAATCGACCCTGCTCAGGAAATTTCACGTCGAGTAAGCTTTATTAAAAACACTCTGAAAGCTTCTGGCCTTAAGAACCTTGTACTCGGCATCAGCGGCGGTGTGGACTCCTCAACCTGTGGCCGACTCGCGCAATTAGCAATCAATGAACTGAACGATGAAAGTGCTGATAATAGCTATCAGTTTATCGCCATGCGCTTACCCTACGGTGTACAAAAAGATGAAGAAGATGCACAACTAGCGCTTCAATTTATCCAGCCATCGCAATCTATCGCTGTCGATGTAAAGCCGGGCGTCGAAGGCATCCACTCGGAAGTCACAGCGTCTCTAGCCGAAGCTCAACTTAATCAAGCTTCAGACAGTGCTGTTGATTTCGCAAAAGGTAACGTAAAAGCACGAGAGCGCATGATCGCTCAGTACGAAGTCGCTGGCATTGTCGGCGGGTTAGTTATTGGCACCGACCACTCAGCGGAAAATATCACAGGTTTTTATACCAAATGGGGTGATGGAGCTTGTGACCTTGCTCCGTTATTTGGTCTTAGCAAACGCCAAGTTCGTCAGCTAGCTCAAGCCTTAGGTGCCCCGGCACTTCTTGTGGATAAAACACCTACGGCTGACCTTGAGTGTTTAGCGCCTCAAAAGGCTGATGAGCAAGCGCTTGGCCTGAGCTATGATCAAATTGATGATTTCTTAGAAGGCAAGAGCGTTGAAGTGGAAGTAGAGCAACGCATTATCGAGATCTACAATCGCACACAACATAAACGTCAGCCTATTCCAACCATATACGACTAAGCATCGCTATAAAGCCTGCAAACAATGTTACGGTTTTGCAGGCTTTATTATTTTCTTTATCGATCCATTCTGTATGGATCAGCAGAGATGATTGTATCTCGACCCAGCAACATATCGGCAAGTAGTCGAGTAGATGCTGGCGCAAGTACTAAACCATTTCTAAACTGGCCAGCGTTGATAAACACATTGTCCAAGCCAGTAACTTCTCCGATAAAAGGGATACCTTCTGGCGAGCCAGGACGTAAGCCAGACCAATGATGTTCGACCTCATAGTCAGCCAACGCAGGAATAATATCTAACGCAGTTGCATGTAATGATTTTGCAGCATCCTCGGTCGTGCGTTTAGTAAAACCTATACGTTCCATTGTACTGCCCACCAGCACTCGACCATCATTACGCGGTATCACATAACGTCCGCCCTTTAAAATGACACGATTTACCAAACCCGGTTTAGCTTTAAACAACATCATTTGTCCGTGTACTGGCTCTACAGGTAGTTTTCTATCTAACATAGATAACAACTCTGCACTCCATGCACCTGCAGCAATAATTACCTTATTCGCACGAAGCTTATGCTCTGCCGTTTCAACGCCAACAACTTGGCTACCATCAAGCTCAAAATCTTTTACTTCTTGGTTTTCTAACAGCCTCACTCGTGGATTTAGCACTAAGCTTTCACGTAGGGAACGGCCTAAACGTGGGTTACGGATACTGCACACCTCTGGCATCCATAAGCCCTCCTCCAAACCAGAACAAAGATTAGGCTCCTTCTGATAAAGAAAGTCGGCATCCACTTTACGGAGAGGACGATGATATTTCTGCGCCCAATCTAAAGCATCCTGCTGATCTTCCACAGACACCATCAACATCCCCTTTTGGCGTAGCTCAGGATCAAAGCTGGTTTCATCCAAAAGATCTTGCGCCAGATGGACATAACTACTTTGTGACCATGTCGCAAGCTCAGTTACTGCATCAGGGTAACGCCAAGGATATAGGGGCGATACAATTCCACCACCCGCCCAAGAAGATTCTTGTGCACACATTTGGCGATCTAACAACGTGACATCGGCATTGGCTTGAGCAAGCTCTCTCGCCAACATCATACCGATAACACCTCCGCCAATAATTAAGAAATCAGACATTTCTCCGCCTTTTTAACTACCCTTAAAACTTATAATGTTCTACGAACTCTACCCGTTCTAGAAATAACCAATGTGTAAACATCAGAGCTATTACTTATCGTAAATGTTCCATTAGACAAACCATACACTGAGCCATCACCTTCATAAACCAACGTTTCTCCTTGATTCCAAGATACTTGATTAGTGTCCGAAAAGTTGAAAATTTTAAGCACTTTCTCTTCAGGTAAGTCCAGTTCTGTATCTTGGTCAAGGTCCACAAAAACCAAAGCTCCCATGCTCCATATTTGAGTTGAACGCTTTGCTTTACCTGTACAACCTCCTTGACCATCCCACCTACAGATAACAACATGCTCACCCTGAGTCACCGCGGCCATACGCGTATATGCAAGTAAACTTTGAATCTTCTGTTGCTCTGCTATGAGTTCACTCTTATGTAAAAAGGAACTTAGCCCAGGAATAGCTACCGTAGTTAAAATGATTAGTAACCCGAGCGCCAAAAGCAACTCAATCAATGAAAAGCCAAAAGAAAAGGCACGCAAAGATGCGTGCCCTCGAAATTTACGAGAACAATCCTTGTTCATTTTTACCCCCACAGTCCTTTGTAGGTGGTGCTATCTAATTAACTTAGAAGTCTAATCATCCCAACATCTAGTTCCTGGTCCAGATGAACCTCTAGCACCTGTTTGCGTTAACGTTAAATTCCCACACTCTTCTTCTGTTTGACTTCCGATAGCAGTCGCAGTCAGGGTAAAGGAATCATCATCAATAGCTGTAACATCAATCTCATAGAATGTTGCATCCCCATCCCTAGGTGATTTATCTATAGGCAAATTAGGTGCATTTCCCGCACCATCATCATATCGACCATTCACCGTATACTGTCGCTCCATCCATTGTGACATCTCAATTAAAACACCTTCAGCATCAGCACGGCGAGAATCACGTAAGTAAGATAGATACGAGGGGTAAGCTATAGAAACAATAATCCCTAAAATTGCTACCGCAATCATAAGCTCTATAAGTGAAAAGCCTTCGTTCTTCTTCATTCTATCTTACCTTACTTAAGCTGAATCCATGACTGACGCCCACCTTTACCATCCGAGGACTCTAATTTAACTTCAATATCCCCAGAAGAACCTGAAGTATATTTCAATTCATTAGGACCGGTAGAGATAACGCCTGGAGTTTTAATTATACCCACATTGGATTTATAACCCGATGTAGGAACTCTTGCATCTACGTTTCCGTCACCATCAATATCAATATCAACCCAGTCAGCATCATTAATTAAGCCATCAGCGTTATTATCAAACGGTGATATTTCCAAACGCGATCCAGTCTGTGCATCTATCTCCATCAAAAAACCTGAACCACCAAAAGAGCAAGGATCAGTTTCAGGAATAAGAGTTGGGAAAATAACTCGCCCGTTCCTTACAAGAGGGTCAGCAACCACCCTCTCACCGGGGTGGTTGTGAGTATTGTCGAGCGTTGTACCAGGATTACCGTCGAAATATAGATCTAAATACCACCCTTCTTTAACAGTATAATCAGTATCAGTATTCGTCGTCACACGTACGTCATTGATGAATCCAAGGTCCTCTGCATCGAACTCATGAGTAATTGTTTGCACTTGCAGTTCATCCCTACCCGGAACTACTGCTCCAGCATCATTGATGCCATAAAAGGTCTGAATTTGAGATGTATCTATATTGTCCCCTGTCTCAAAATACTTTCCAGTACCAAACAACACTATAAGTCCGCCACTTTCAGCACTAACAACTTGAGGTTTAGAGCTAATAGGCTGCCGATTGGTAGTAGTACAAGGGTCCGCTGTACAAGCAGTAAATAATGGTAAAGGATTCGCATTATTTCCATTACCGTCTTTGTATGCAAAATCCCATGAACCGTCATTAGAAGCGGAAACATCAAATTTCCACATATTCCCCTGTAAATCACCAGCATAAATCGTGTCGCCTAAACGATCACCATCCGTATCTACAACAATCGGGGTGGACAAACCGTTTGTACTACTTGCTGTACCTCGGTGGTCAATACCCGTATTGAATGTTGCTATTTCACTACCATCTTCAAGACTTCGGATATAAAGAACAGGCTCATGGTTAACGCTATGATAGCCATTACCAAAAATAACAGCCCATTCTCCATTTTCCAGCTTAGCTATCGTCGGTTTTGCAAATGTATAACCTAAATCACTCAGGTCCCCATCATCAAAATCCCAAAGCACATGCGTTCCACTAAAATTAAGTGGATCAGAAATATTTAATGCAAAAACACCTTTACCGCCTGCACCTAGCGTACCTACTAAGGCTGTCCCCCAATCTTCACCCTGCGCTCCACCCCAATCAATATAGGCATCACCATGTACAGGAGAATTATCAACATAGTATTTATGGCTATAACTGGTAGAAGTTAAATCAGACAAATTATTGTAAACAGCTTTCGGTACATAGGCGAAAACCTCTTCTCCTTCACAGGCTTTCGACCCTAGTGAGCAACTATCAGCAGTATTACCACTACCTAATAATCCATGCAGCATACCGTCATTAGCACCTACATAAATCATGTCCGCTCGGTTACCTTTTAGCCAATTTTCCGACGTTCCAACTAAGTAATCATCGTAAGTGGCAAACCCTGAAACCGTTTCAAGTAAATAGTAATTAAAATCATCTTGCCCTGAAAACAAAGGATCAGAATTAACTATATCCCCCAGCACAGCTGTTCTAGATCGGTATAGCGCCCCTTCATTCGACTGGTCTCCACGTAAATAGTTTACCTGTGAAGAAGTAAGTAACGCTTGATGATCTGCACTTAAATTAACATGTTCAAAAGCCACACCGCGTGAACCAACAGCATTATCTTCGTTATAGGTGTAAATAGTTCGGCTATCTTCGGCGGGAATTTTTTCGGCCGCTTGCCAAACCAAGCTATCAACAGCACCAGTCACACCATCTAAACTATAAGCAAGCAGATCACCGCTCCACGTACCACTCGTAAATCGTGCTTGATAAATTTTAGAATTAGATTCCAACCGAGTGGAATTGGTAGCGACAGAAGAAGCTGAAGAAGTTCGACTCGCAATGGTCGCAGCTGCATTAGAAAAAGCCTGAATTAAAGCTGCTGGAGAACCCGCAGACAAGAAGTCACCTCGCCCGTTCCAAGCTGCATGCCTCATATCATCTACGGTCGTGATTGTATTTGAGGTAACATTAGGCCAATTAAATGAGGTATCCGATGCATTAGGGTTATCCGTTAAAGTGCCGTTTACACCAAACGCCACTGTATAGGTCACCATATGCTGTTGATTATTGCCATCTAAAGGCGACGTTGGCACTTCATTATCTAGAGTTGTATTAAGATCTCGCTCATAATAATGCATAGCAACATCAGCAAGTGTATTCGATTGACCATCGTTCTGGTCGGCATAACTACCGCCATCAAAGTCTGTATCATTCAAATCGCCATCATCGGTATCACCGCTATCAGCATTACCAACACTTGGGTCATCTTCATTCCAATACCCATCAGACAATACAACCGCAAAATTTTGTTGACAGGAACCACCCAATGCCGCACTTAAGATTGGGCTAGGCTCAAAAGAGCCAAA
The DNA here is from genome assembly GCF_047778075.1 of Neptuniibacter sp. QD57_21. Taxonomy (GTDB): domain Bacteria; phylum Pseudomonadota; class Gammaproteobacteria; order Pseudomonadales; family Balneatricaceae; genus Neptuniibacter. The sequence goes on from NZ_CP180549.1 coordinate 3,480,208, forward strand.
CAAAGAAGTATCAGAGACCCCTTCATAGTATTTTCCTACATCTTCTAACCTTATCCTTAACGGCGTGACCGATGATGAAGCAATCTGTGATATTTCATCTGCCAAATCTTCCCGATTTGTTCCCGTGGTTACATCAACTATAGGAAAACCACTAAATGTGCCATTATTATGTAATGCTCCAACACCCAACCTTGCAGTAGAGCCATCTACAACCCCAAGCATGGCAGCCTTCATTACATATTCGCGCTTACGATAATAACTGTACCAATTGGCAAAATTGGTCTGCTCGGTAGCCGTCATTTCTGCTACCGTTACAAACTGGGTATCGTAGTCAAAACCCGGCTCGCTCGGATCTGGACATTCACCAAAGTCAAATACACCATCGTTATTGGCATCATTCCATATGGCATATCCAGCTAAATGCCCATCACCATCAGCGTTCGTTAAGTCAGTTATAATAGCTGGCTCATAGGGATCATCTCTAGCCGCCGCGATACTCTGATCTGCATAATCATTGCCATCTTTATCCTTTCCGACCCAAGGCACATAAGTTTCATTTGGATCGTAGTACAGTACATTTGTTCCTGCACATGCTGCCAATATCTGCAGCTGCTCATCAGGATCTGGATTAATGTCGATGTATCCACTATTAGGAGCACCTGGATAAGCAACCACAGCACCTTCTGATTTCAGAACCTCCCAGTTCATGCTGCCTGAATCATCCACCAAAAAGAATATATTAGGCTGGATTGCCGTGTTTACAAATAAGGGGCTTTGGGCAATATCAGCATTACCGACCGCAGGAAAAATGAGCGCTGAAGGAAGCAACAGATGAAAAAGGTGTTTTGATTTAAAAAGTTTCATTATTTGCCTCCTAGCGTTTGTATACTGTCTGTAACATTACTTCTGACGATCCTGTCAGGCCTACAGCACGTGATGTCACTCTATAAAACCGCTTTTTATCAACCGGCACACCCACTTCAAGACTATCACTGGACGACGCTGCAGCTAAATCCTCAAGAATATATGCAGAAGGCGCGGCCAGTTCGGAAAAACCATTGCCTGTATAGCTTCTTACAGCACTAGAGGACGACCAATCAATAAAATCCCAGTTCTTTTCTCCATCTGTTCGCAAGGCATAATGCCCATCAGAATCATCGAAGGCAGGTAAGATAACTAAGGATTCTAAGTAATTTTCACCTTCTAGAAGGGCCGCTTCCGCAGATTGAAACGCCATATTCCGATCACGCATATTCCCCGCCATGCGTTCTTCTAAACCTGTCACATCCATTCCTGCCAAACCAATGATGCTAATAACTAGCAGGAAAACCATCGTGATAATTAAGGTCGTACCTCTTTGCCTTAATATTAAACCTTTAGTCATAACCGATTCCTCAAAGCGATGGTTGTAGTAAAGACTTTACGTAAACGGCCATCATCGAAGGGGGTATTGCTATCGTTATAGGCTACTGTCTGTCCATCCCTGACGATAGAATTCTCACTTGAACGAATTAATAGACTGACACGAATACCAATAACATCGTCATCATCAGCCACCTCATCAAAAGGGACATAGTAGTCAACGGCTCCATCTCCATCAGTGTCTTCACCATATAAAACCTGCATATTTTCGACACCCTCAACAAGCTCTCTGACCGTTGTCTCAGTAACCCCTGCATTATTTTCGATTCTTTGACGGTAAAGAGCTGGCTCCCCAAAATCATTATTTGCAACAAAGTACCGATAAAAATTCATTCGCAAAACAGAGCCAGTGTTAAAGGCATATTTAGTTCCTGAGGGACAACTAACCGGAGAACCTAAAAAATTGGTGCAATTGCCAATATCAGTACCATTGCCTGTATTATGAACAATTGTAGATATGGTACCGTTATTATTGACGTTGGACTGTTGGAAAATAGCTGTGGTTTGGCAATCAGTAACAGCTAAAATATCTCCCTGTTGAAAGTTATGATTAACTTGGCACTTTAAGGTAGCCGAGTTAACGTTGTGCTTGCCAATTTCAAGGTCACACCCTCCTCCAGTATCGGCAAACCGGACCTCCACTACATCTGTACCCGTTAAAGCAGTTCTACCGTCCAATACAAGCCCTGATGTATTATCTTGCCCCCCGATGGAGGAGCTAAAGTCTAAATAGCTTGGCAAAGCTCCACTGGCATCCCTTAAGGTATTAACAATATCGGTATTCCTTGAACATCCAGAGTATCCGGCTTGTCTCAAGTCTCGCGTCAAAAAGGACATAGCAAAACGACCATTCTCTTGAAGCTTTGCTAAACCTGATTGCATTGTGTAGGTTTCTTTACTACTGACAAAAGCTTGTAAAACACCAACAACAAGTAATAACCCAATAACGATAGAAACAAGAAGTTCAACCAAAGAAAAACCTTGTTGAGGCCGATTATTGAAGGTATCCATCATAACTCTACACTCACACTAAATTGAGCTGTGGCACCCGATGCACTTTTATCATCGTTCCACCAAACATAAACAACAACGGGATTATCCGAATTTGGAGCTTCGCAGTCGGGATCACCTATATCGTCATCCGCCAAATCACTGCGACAAACCAAACCTTCTCCAGAAGGAAGCTCTGCAGCTAGCGCACCTTGCCACTCCCAAATATCATGTGAAGCCATGTCACCTGAATCACACCCCGATGCTGAACCGGTGTAGTTAATACAGCTGGTATCTTCTGCCCCACTGGCAACAAAATAACTACCTGCATTAACTTCATCCATATTTGCTCGCATACGATCCGCTATGTCATAAGCAAACAGCGTTGCTTGACTACGATAGTAAGCACTCTGATTCTGTTTCAAAGATGACACTTGGAGGCCCGCCAACCCAAGCAAACCCACAGAGATGATCACTAAAGCAATCATCACCTCAATCAAATTAAAGCCTAATTGTCTGCGCATGCTGCCGTACTCGCTTGCCATTCTTGACACATTCTTACCCTGCCCGTCGGCCTTAAGAAAATCACTGAACCGTCATCGGCATCACCACTATCAGTAATAGTAAATGATTCATCATCTGCTGATGCCGTATTAAGTAGACCTAATCCAGAATACTCAAATTGATCATCTCGAGAGAAAATAATTGTTGTTGAATCCGCTATATCCGTATAAACCTTAATCAGTTCATTAGCATCAACTTGATCATTATCATTTTCGTCTTGAAAAACGAGCCAACCATCGGACCAATCTTCATCAACAGCTCCCACACCATTACCAACACAAGTATCGGCATTTGCGCTCCGACGACAGACGGTAATAGCCCCCCCTCGTTTAATTGCCTCAGAACGCGCAAAGGATATTGTAGAAATAAGCATTTCCTTAGCTGCAACCAAGCGACTAGAAGCAACAAAGCCAGAAAAATTAGGCACCGCTATAAACAAAAGAATAGCGAGGAGCGCGATTGTGATCATCAGCTCTATAAGAGTGAAACCTTTTTCCCTAAACAACATGTACGACATCCAATAAATAAAGTTCTTATAATTTAAGATTAGTCGTTTAAGGGAACATACGCCATAGGTAGATTTTTACGAGGGGTCTCAAGTAAGAATAGCCTAAGATAGGGCAAATACAAAAAACCCGAATTAAAAAATTCGGGCTCTTAATATCATCTTAGCTAACTTGAAGAATTTCTACCTGAAAATCTAGCTTCTTCCCTGCCAGCGGATGATTAAAATCAACCGAAACCATCTTATCATCAAATTCGGCTATTACACCTGGAAGCTCACCATTACCAGCATCCGCGAATGAGATAACCAAACCTTGTTCTAATTCCATGCCCTCAAACTGACTGCGAGGGATATTTTGCACATTACTTGGATTACTCATTCCAAAGCCATTTTCTGGTAGGATTTTTAGGGTTTGTTTTGTCCCTTCTTCCAAGCCGAACAGTGCTTTTTCAAAACCTTCCAACAAATTACCATCACCCACAGTAAATGTCGCGGGTTCGGCTTCAAAATTAGAATCAATTATTTGACCGTCTTCCAGTTTGATTGCGAAGTGCAGCGTAACGGTTTTACCCGGACCGATCAATTTACTCATTGTGAACTCTCTTCAGATGATTTGCGCTTCCCTTCCAGAAATAACATATCCAGAATCAGAATAATCGCTCCAATCGTGATAGCGGCATCCGCAATATTAAAAGCGGGGAAGTAATAATTCTGATAATGCAGGGAGATGAAATCAATCACATACCCTTGTACTGCCCGATCATAGAGATTGCCTAAAGCACCACCTAATACAAGAGATAGCGCTAAGCCTAACCACCAATAGATACGAGGAGTACGCTTTAGCCAGATCACCAGCACAACACTCACGACCACAGCGATTGCTACAAAGAACCAACGCTGCCAGCCACCTGCTTCTGACAGGAAACTAAACGCAGCGCCTGTATTAAACAACAGCGTTAGATCGAACATTGGCAGTACAGGATTAGGGTCGGCATACTTTAAATTAGTTACCGCTAAGTATTTACTACCTAAATCCAGCACAACCACCAGCAGCGAGAGCAAGCCCCATATAAGGCAGCTTCGCACTGGTTGAGTTTGTTGTTCAATGTTCTGTGTCATTAAGCAAAGCTACGGCTTTCACCGGCACCTTTAACGTTATCAACACAACGACCACATAGCTCAGGATCATCAGAATCATGACCTACATCTTCACGGAAATGCCAGCAACGTGGACACTTCTCAGCAGCGCTTTTAGCCACGCTAACTTTAAGCCCTTCAAGCTCGGTATCAGCAGCACCTTGTGCATCAGCTAATGGCGCTACCGCCGCTTTTGATGTAATCAAAACAAAACGCAGCTCGTCTTCTAACTTGCCAAGTAAAGCCTGTAAAGCGTCATCGCAGTACAAAGTCACTTCTGCTTCTAAGCTACCGCCGATGTTGCCATCGCTACGTTCAGTTTCTAACTGTTTATTAACCGCAGTTTTCACTGCCATTACCTGTTCCCAGTAGGCAGAATCAAATGCGCTATCAGCAGGTAGTTTAGTTAGGCCCTGATACCAAGTATCCAAATGCACAGACTCAGTACGCTCACCCGCTAGAGTTGCCCAGATCTCATCTGCAGTGAAGCTACAGATTGGCGCAATCCAACGAACCAACGCTTCAACAATATGATAAAGCGCAGTCTGAGCAGAACGACGCGCATGTGAATCAGTCGCTGCAGTGTATTGACGGTCTTTAATGATATCTAGGTAGAAGCCACCCATATCCTGTGAACAGAAGTGAGATACTTTCTGAAATACCTGCAGGAATTCATATTGGTTGAAGTGCTCGATTAGCTCTTCTTGCAAACGAGCTGCACGATCTACTGCCCAAGCATCCAGCGCTACCATCTCTTCTGGTTTAACCATGTGCTGAGCAGGATCGAAGCCGCTTAGGTTAGCCAAGAAGAAACGGGCCGTGTTTCGAATACGACGGTAAGCATCCGCGGCGCGCTTCAAGATATCGTCAGAACAGGTCATCTCACCGCTGTAATCCGTTGAAGCAACCCATAGGCGCAAGATATCCGCGCCGTACTTGTTCATTACTTCCTGTGGCGATACAACATTACCAACCGACTTAGACATCTTGCGGCCTTGACCATCAACGGTAAAGCCGTGCGTTAGCACCTGCTTGTATGGCGCTTTGCCTTTGATAGCTATCGCAGTTTTCAAAGAAGACTGGAACCAACCACGGTGCTGATCCGAACCTTCAAGATACATATCAGCTGGGTATTCCAAGTTGTCACGCTGATCAACGACAGAATAATGCGTCACACCCGAATCAAACCAAACATCCAACGTATCAGTTACTTTTTCGTACTGATCAGCTTGGTCGCCCAATACTTCTGCAGCATCCAGATCGAACCATGCATCCATACCCACTTTTTCAACACGCTCAGCAACCTGTTCGATTAGCTCTGGCGTATTCGGGTGTAGCTGCTGAGTTTCTTTGTGGATAAACAGTGCAATTGGCACACCCCAAGTACGTTGACGGGATACACACCAATCAGGACTCTGCTCAACCATCGCTTCGATTCGGTTTTGCCCCCAACCAGGGAACCACTCAACACCTTTGATCGCTTCTAGGGCATCTTTCTTCAGGCCCTTCTCTTCCATGCTTACGAACCACTGAGGTGTTGCACGGTAGATCAATGGCGTTTTAGTGCGCCAGCAGTGAGGGTAGCTGTGCTGGAACTTGTGTTCCAAGACAAGTTTGTTGTTCTCGGTTAATAGAGCAACAACTTTATCGTCAACTTTATAAACGTGTTCGCCAGCAAATACGCCCGCACCGTCACCTAGAACACCCGAAGCATTTACTAGATTCATTGTGCCAATACCGTATTTACGACCAACTTCAAAGTCTTCCACACCATGGTCTGGTGCTGTGTGTACGGCACCTGTACCCGCATCAAGGGTTACGTGATCGCCTAAAATTACGGGAACTGTACGCTCATAGAATGGGTGCTGTAGTTCAAATTTCTCTAGTGCTTGGCCCTGACAACGCCCAACGATGCTGTACTCTTCAACACCGTAACGCTTCATAGCATCTTCAACTAGGCCTTCCGCTAGAAGAATACGCTCCGCTCCTAAACCTAGATCTAGTTGAACAAGAACATAGTCTAGTTTACTACCTAGAGAGACTGCTTGGTTAGATGGCAGTGTCCAAGGCGTGGTTGTCCAGATAACAACTGACGCTTCACCTTCACCTTCAAGACCCTCAAATTTCGCAAGGAAACCGTCCTGATCAACCGGAGTGAAACGTACATCGATCGCTGTAGAGGTCTTATCCTGATATTCCACTTCAGCTTCCGCTAGGGCAGAACCACCCACAACACTCCAATAAACTGGCTTGAAGCCTTTTACTAGGTGGCCATTTTCAACAATTTTGCCTAAAGCACGAATGATGTTGGCTTCAGTATCAAAATTCATTGTTAGGTATGGATTATCCCAATCACCCAGAACACCTAAGCGGATAAAGTCTTTCTTCTGACCTTCAACCTGTCGTGCTGCGTAATCACGGCACTTCTTACGGAAGTCTTTGTGAGACAGTTTTACACCCGCTTTGCCGTGCTTAGTCTCAACCTTATGTTCGATTGGTAGACCATGACAGTCCCAACCCGGCACATAAGGTGCGTCAAATCCGCTCATTGTTTTGGATTTGATAATAATGTCTTTCAGAATCTTATTAACCGAGTGACCAATGTGAATATCACCGTTTGCGTATGGAGGGCCATCGTGCAAAGTGAACTTATCGCGGCCAGCACTGACTTCACGAATTTTCTGGTACAGATCCATCTTCTGCCAACCCTGTAGCATTTTCGGCTCGCGCTGAGCCAAATTGCCACGCATTGGGAAGGCTGTTTCCGGAAGGTTCAATGTTGCTTTGTAATCGGTCATGGTTATAAGTTCCGAATTAACTACGGGTGCGGTTAAAGTAAGTCCGCACATCTTCAATATCTGCAAAAATTTGTTGTTTAAGCGCGTCGATTCCTGAGAATTTACGCTCGTCACGAATAAACCGCTTAAACTCGACAGTTAGCAACTGCCCATAAATATCTTTATCAAAATCAAACAGGTGCGCTTCAAGCACAGGCTGTTGACCACAAACGGTTGGGCGTATACCTACATTACACACACCCTGAGCGCTAAACTCTGGGCCTTTAACTTCTACGGCATAGACCCCACGTAAAGGACAAGCATAACGGTGCATACGTACATTTGCCGTTGGCACCCCAAGCTGACGACCTAGTTTTTGGCCGTGCATCACACGCCCTGAAACGGCATAAGGACGCCCTAGCAAAGCAGCTGCTGTTTCTAGATCGTTCTGCTGTAATACACTACGAATACGCGTACTGCTGACGCGCTCATCAGCATTCAAAAACGTTTGTGTATTTACCACAGTAAAATCGTGACGTTCGCCTGCATCACACAACATGTTGTAATCACCTGAGCGATCACAACCAAAACGAAAATCATCGCCAACGACAAAGTACTTCACTGCTAAACCGTGCAGTAACAGCTCTTGTACAAACTGCTCCGCCGTCATCGCACGCAAACGGTCGTTAAAATTCAAGCAAAGATGGCGATCAATGCCTTCTGCCTGCAACAATCTGTACTTTTCACCAAAACGGGTTAAGCGCGGCGGTGCTTTATCGCCTGCAAAAAACTCTTGAGGCTGAGGTTCAAAGGTAATAACAACTGAAGGCAGGTTTAGTTCCTTCGCTTTTGCCTTTACCTGAGCAAGCACCTGTCGATGACCTAGATGCACGCCATCAAAATTGCCGATAGTTGCGACACAACCTCGGTGTTTTTCGCGCAGGTTATGTAATCCGCGAATTAGTTCCATCAGGTACTCTTGCTACTGCCAAAAATAAACGCGGCATTATAGCTCAGATAATATCCAACCTGTACTACTGAGACCCACTGTAAGCAACAGAATGCAAAATAAACTTAATTATGCTTCAAATGACGCACTCTCAAGCCCGCAAAAGCCAACACAACAGCATAAACAGCGCCGCCAGCAACCACCAAAGTCGCCATTTGAGAGATTCGTGCCCACAGATCCATCTGCAGCCATTCTTCAACTGAACCCATCAACTGAATGATGACAATAGCCATCGCCACATTCGCCACCAACATACGCAGCAATTGCACAGCCCAACCCGAAGACCAGCTAAATACGCCAGATTTAATCAGCCCATACAACAACAACCCAGCATTCATAAACGCCGACATAGCTGTCGCAGCTGCCAAACCAACATGCGCAAATGGGCCAATAAGGATCAAGTTAAATACCATATTCGCTACGGCAGCTTGAATACCAATTTTCACGGGTGTCTTGGTGTCTTGACGAGAGAAATACCCCGTAGCTAAAACCTTAATCAACATAAAGGCAAGCAAGCCACAGGCATAAGCACGCAAACTAGCCGCAGCCATAAAGACATCACGATCGGTTAAAGCGCCATAATGGAACAAGGTGATCAACAACGGTTCTGCCAACACAAATAACGCAACCGCAGCTGGAATGCCGATAAACATCACCATCTGCATGGCCCAATTCAAAGTAGACGAAAACGCCTCTCCAGATTGAGTTGTATGCTTACGCGACAAGCTAGGTAGAATGACCGTCGCAATGGCGATTCCAAACACACCCAAAGGCAGCTCTGCCAGGCGATCTGAGTAATACAACCAAGAGACACTGCCGGTTTGTAGAAACGATGCCAACACCGTATCCAAAAGCAGGTTGATTTGAGTAACAGACACCCCAAACAATGCCGGAACCATCAGCGTCATGATGCGGCGAACACCTGGATCATTCCATCCCCAGACGGGTTTAGGTAAAAGATGAATACGCGCTAAAAACGGCAATTGGAAAACCAACTGCACCACGCCAGCAATCATGACACCCCAAGCCAAAGCTAAGATAGGTGGATCGAACAGCGGACTCAGGAAGATCGCAGAACAGATCAAACTGATATTAAGCAGTACAGGCGTGAACGCAGGCACAGCAAAACGCTCATAACTATTCAGAATAGAACCGGCAAACGCAGTCAACGATATCAACAGCAGATAAGGAAATGTAATCCTCAGCATCTCGGCTGCGAGTTCAAATTTACCCTCATCCCCCATATAAAAACCTGGAGCAAACATAGCGGTTAACATGGGCGCCGCTACCACAGCCAATACAGTAATTGCGATTAAAATACTTCCCAACGTGCCCGCAACATAATTCACTAGCTGCTGAACGGCTTTTAGATCCCTTTGCGTACGATATTCTGATAACACCGGCACAAAAGCTTGAGCAAACGCCCCTTCAGCAAATAGCCGACGAAGAAAGTTAGGTATTTTAAACGCGACGAAGAAAGCATCAGCACTACCACTAGCACCAAAATAATTGGCAACCACAACGTCTCGCGCCAAACCGAGCACACGAGAAAGCATGGTCATCACACCAACCACGGCACTTGATCGCAGTAATCCCGCTGATTTTTTTACTTCCGTTTCCTGCTTCGACACCGCTTCCGCCTATAATTTCATGAATGACACTCAAGAGAATGGGAATATTACTGCTTCAACAAGAAAATTTCTGCAGTTTTATTGACAGACAGCTCTCAAATATGAATAATCTCGCCTCTAATTTTCGGCGTATACCAATAAGCCGATATCTTACTAACTAATTTTAAGGAGCCGGACTGTGGCAAATTCCGCAGGATCTCGTAAACGTGCTCGCCAGGCAGAGAAGCGTCGCCAGCATAACGCTAGCCTGCGTTCCATGGTACGTACCTACATCAAGAAAGTTGTTGCTGCTGTAGAAGCAGGCGAAAAAGCTGCTGCACAGGAAGCATTCCAAGCTGCACAGCCAGTTCTAGATGGTTCAGTGTCTAAAGGCATCTTCCACAAGAACAAAATCGCACGCACTAAGAGCCGTCTGAACAAACAGATTGCTGCTCTTTAATTAGAGCTAAGCGTAAAAAACCGGCTTATGCCGGTTTTTTTGTGTCTAAATTTAGCCCCTCAATTAAGAGAGGACCAAATTATCCCTATGCACTAACTCTTCTTCCCCCATAAAACCAAGAATGGATTCAATTTCACCACTCGGCTTACCGATGATTTTTTGCGCATCTCCAATACCGTAGTTCACCAAACCACGCGCAACGATACGACCAAATTCATCGCTAATGATCACCATCTCACCTCGAGAAAAGTCACCACTCACACTACGAACACCCGCTGGCAATAAACTCTTACCACGCTCACGCAGCGCCTTAACCGCACCCGCATCAAGCATAAGATTTCCACGCGCCTGCAAATGACCTGCAATCCACTGTTTGCGCGCCACCATAGGCCCCTTCTCAGGTACCAACAATGTACCTATATCTTCCGCCTCTCTTAAACGCAGAAGGACATTATCTTCACGACCACTCGCAATCATGGTCACAGCCCCAGAACGCGCCGCCAATTTAGCTGCACGCACTTTGGTCGCCATACCACCACGACCCAGCTTGCCACCATCACCCGCCATCGCCTCGAGCGCTTCATCACCCGCTCTCGCTTCGGAAATCAAAGTTGCTTCTGGATCATGACGCGGATCCGCCGTGAACAGGCCTTTTTGGTCAGTTAGCAAGATTAAAGCATCAGCTTGAACCAAGTTAGCCACCAGCGCTCCAAGCGTGTCGTTATCGCCAAAACGAATTTCTTTAGTGACAACCGTATCGTTCTCGTTAACAACTGGGACAACGCCTAACTCAAGCAACTCTTTTAAAGTCGCCTGAGCATTGAGATAACGCTTACGATTGGAGTGATCTTCATGTGTCAGAAGGATCTGCGCTGTATGGGTATTATGGCGCTGAAAGTTTGTTTCATAAGCCTGCACAAGGCCCATCTGCCCAACAGCCGCAGCCGCCTGAAGCTTAGAGACCTCATGCGGTCGCGAATCCCAACCTAGGCGAGTCATACCTTCAGCAACCGAACCCGAGGAAACCAACACAACCTCAAGACCAGACGCCTTCAGAGCAGCTATTTGATCCACCCAGCGACTGATTGCTTCAAGATCCAACCCCTGACCATCATTGGTGAGGAGCGCACTACCAATCTTTACCACCCAACGCTTTGCGCGCTTGAGTTTTTCCCTACCTACAGCCACTTAAAAACTCCTAACACCGTCTGCAGTAGCAACAATCACTTCAATTGCTATTCACGAACATATTCAACTTCAACGTCATAATCATCATCGTCAAAGTCGTCATCATCCAGATCTTCGCCCTCACGACGCGCTCGCATATCCGCACGCATCTGCTCAACACGCTCACGCGCCTCCGCATCAACCTGCTCACGAATCTGCTGCTCTTGCTCAAGGATAGAAGGATCTTCTTCTATCGCTTCTAGACGATGATCCAAAAACGCCTGAATATCGCGCATCATATCATCCGTGCCCTGCTGACTAAGCGCAGAGATACGATAAACCGGACCTTCCCATTGCAGCTCATCAATAACCGCCTGACAACGCGCCTCACGCTCTTCCTCAGGCACCATATCAAGCTTATTCAACACCAACCAACGCGGCTGATCCGCCAAAGTAGGACTAAACTTCTTCAGTTCACCCACCGCTACCGCAGCTGCCTGCTCAGGCGTAACATCATCCCAAGGCGCCATATCAACTAGATGTAACAAGATACGGTTACGCGCCAAGTGCTTAAGGAAACGAATACCTAAACCTGCCCCCTCAGCAGCACCTTCGATAATCCCCGGAATATCAGCAATCACAAAGCTACGATTCTGCTCAATTCGAACCACACCTAAATTAGGTACCAAAGTGGTAAACGGATAATTAGCCACTTTAGGCTTGGCCGCAGATACAGCACGGATCAAAGTTGATTTACCCGCATTAGGCAAACCTAACAAACCAACGTCCGCCAGAACCTTAAGCTCCAACTTAAGGTTTCGAGTCTCACCTATTGAACCCTTGGTTGTCTGACGCGGCGCACGGTTAACACTACTCTTGAAACGCGTGTTACCCAAACCATGAAAACCACCTTGAGCAATTTTCTCGACCTGACCTATTTCGGTCATATCAGCAAGGATTTCATCAGTATCCGTATCGATAATAGTGGTGCCGACTGGTACTTTAAGCACCAGATCTTCACCCTTAGGCCCTGTACAATTTCGGCTCGTACCACCCTTGCCATTTTCAGACTTATAGTGACGTGTAAAACGGTAATCAATTAACGTATTCAGGTTTTCATCCGCTTCAAAAAACACCGAACCACCATCACCGCCGTCGCCACCATCAGGACCACCTTTGGGGATATACTTTTCACGCCGAAAGCTCATACACCCATTGCCACCCTTACCGGCCTCAACCGTGATGACTGCTTCATCGACAAACTTCATGTTATCCCCCAAAAGTTAAACGTAGGAAACCTACAATTAAGCCCTGAAAAACCACAAGACTCAGCGGTAGATCCCCTGAAAAATATTTTAAATAACTATAAACAAAAAAGCTCCGCCTTGGCGGAGCTTTTTAGAAGCTTAAAACCGTTGCTTACGCATCAACTACAGAGATGTATTGACGCTTCTGCGGGCCTTTAACTTCGAATTTAACAACGCCATCTGCTTTCGCAAATAGAGTATGGTCTTTACCACAGCCTACGTTTGTACCAGCGTGGAATTTAGTACCACGTTGACGAACTAGGATGTTACCTGCAGCAACTACTTGACCACCGTAACGCTTGACACCAAGTCGTTTCGACTCCGAGTCGCGACCGTTCTTAGTAGAACCACCAGCCTTCTTATGAGCCATCTATCTAACTCCTAAACTAGGTTAATATTAGGCAGAAATGCCAGTAATTTTAACTTCAGTAAACCACTGACGGTGGCCCTGACGCTTCATGTGGTGCTTACGACGCTTGAACTTGATGATCTCAACTTTCTTAGCGCGGCCGTGCTGAACAACTTCAGCAGTCACTTTAGCACCGTCAACAACTGGAGCGCCGATTTTGATGTCGTCGCCGTTGCCAACTAGCAGAACACGGTCAAACTCAACGTTTGCGCCCGCTTCCGCCTGCAGTTTTTCCAGTTTAAGGGTTTCACCTTCCTGGACACGGTACTGTTTACCACCGCTTACGATTACTGCGTACATTTTAATCTCCGTTATTTGCCCACCCAGCTACTAGAAAAAGGCCTACTTCTAATGGTTACACCATATGGTAGGGAGCCATTATTGGATGGGTCAGGGCGCGCGATTATATAGCAAACCGCCTTTATACACAACTAAGCTTCTTTATTTACATAGCGTAAAACCAGCATTTCTTGACAGAAACTATGCATACACCTAGCATGCGCTATTCTTGATTCCTTTAAGTTAGTAGCAGCCATTACTTATTATGCAGCCTCACCAGTTCAACCCTGTAATAGAACCCCAATTTGAAGCCGTAAACGATTACATCATTAATCACCTTGGCTCTAACGTACCGCTGGTAGAAAAAATTGGTCATTACATCGTTGAAAGCGGTGGTAAACGTCTTCGTCCGTTACTCGTATTGCTTGCTGCTAATGCTGCAAATTATCAAGGCGATAAGCACATCCCGCTAGCGGCGATTATCGAATTTATCCATACAGCCACGCTGCTGCACGATGATGTAGTTGATAATTCTGATCTACGCCGCGGCAAAGATACCGCTAATGCAAAATGGGGTAATGCACCAAGTGTACTAGTAGGCGATTTCCTTTACTCCCGTGCATTTCAGGTATTAGTAGAAATTGGCTCAATGCCGATTATGGAAGTGATTTCCAATGCTACGAACGTTATCGCTGAAGGCGAAGTTCTGCAGCTACTAAACACAAAAAATCCAGATACCACCGAGGAAGCTTACATGCAGGTTATCCTTGGTAAAACAGCCATGCTGTTTGAAGCCGCTACTGAAGCAGGCGCGATCCTTGCCGAAGCCAGCAAAGAAGAGCAAGAAGGCTTACGCTTGTATGGCTTACATTTAGGCACTGCCTTCCAACTTATCGACGATGTTATGGATTACTTATCCACAGCAGAAGAGATGGGCAAGAACGTAGGCGACGATCTAGCTGAAGGTAAAGCAACCCTGCCACTTATTCATGCAATGCGTGCAGGTAACGAAGAGCAACGCAAACTGGTTCGACAAGCAATTCGCAAAGGCGGTTTAGACGATCTTCAACCAATTATGGATATCGTAAAAGAGACTGGCGCTATCGAATACACCCAAGAGAAAGCTCAAGGGGAAGCCAATAAAGCGATTGCAGCACTTGATGCGCTACAAGACACATCATTCAAAGAAACGTTAATTAAAATTGCCAACTTGGCAGTGAAACGCAAAAGCTAAGCATCCATATCTGTGCACTTAATTACCATCAATTAAGTGCACAGTTAACGCCCCTCAGTCACTCAACAACCAGATCACTTCCTTCCGGTCACCGTCTACAGCCTCACCTAACCGCTCCACTTTGAAACGCTGACCAAACAAGCCATTTACCTCTTCGCCAGACACATTGAACGGCGGTCCTTGCGGACTATCAAACTCCAAGGTCACCAGCAAAACTTTTACACCCTTTGGTAACAGCTCAATGAGCTTATTTGCGTAATCAGCCCGCATATCCTTGGGCAAAGCCACCAAAGCCGCACGATCATATACGCCTTTTACATCCGCTAAGGTTTCTTTGGTCAGCGCAAAAAAATCACCACAAAGAAGATTTAGATTTTCGCATCTATGTGAGATAAATTTTGCAGCCTCACTCGTCTCCGCAACCAAACCATTCTCAGCAAAAAAGTCTAAGCAAGCATTTGGGTTGAGCTCTACACCCAATACATCATGACCACGATCTCGAAGCCAGAGCATATCCTTGCTTTTACCGCACAAAGGGACAAAAACCTTGTCACCAGCGGTCAAATCCATCTTTTCCCAATAAGAGACCAAGTAAGCGTTAATCTCCATTTGATGGAAACCTATTCGCCCTTCGGACCACTTTTGATGCCAAAAATCATGTTCCATTTCGCCTTTTACACCCTAAGTCGTAAACTTTTTATTCAATAAACCTGACACAGATCGTGCCTAGTTGCATTCAAATCTGTATAATTGCGAGATATTTTGACTTATAAAAACCTGGATAAACAGAAGCTAATGACAAGACCTTCCTCTTTTAATCGCGATGAGCTGCTGTCTTGCGGCCACGGCGAAATGTTTGGACCAGGCAATGCGCGCCTACCAATTGGCAACATGCTAATGATGGATCGCATCCTGGAAATCACCGAAGACGGTGGCGAATTCGGCAAAGGCGAGATTATCGCTGAGTTGGATATCAACCCAGATCTTTGGTTCTTCGGCTGCCATTTTGAGGAAGACCCAGTAATGCCAGGCTGTCTAGGTCTAGACGCTATGTGGCAGATTGTTGGCTTTTTCCTTGGCTGGAAAGGCAACCCAGGCCGCGGTCGCGCATTAGGATCTGGCGAAGTTAAATTCTTCGGACAGGTACTACCTACTGCGAAGAAAGTTACTTACCGTATCCAACTTAAGCGCGTTATCGAGCGTAAGCTGGTTATGGGCATCGCGGACGGCAGCATGTCCGTTGATGGTCGTGAAATCTACACCGCGAAAGATCTTCGTGTAGGCCTATTCACATCTACAGAAGATTTCTGATCTATTAAGGCCCTGAATTCAGGGCCTTTCTTCTATTTTCCGCCTACTTTTTTACGAATTTAGTGGCAAAACACTACTGATTCACGGAAAATAAGCACCTTAAATTAGAAAAAGAGAGAGAAGCACATGCGTCGCGTTGTTGTTACCGGTATGGGTATCGTTTCTTGTCTGGGTACAGATAAAGAAACCGTTCTGGAATCACTGCAGCAGGGTCGTTCTGGTATTAAATTCCAAGAAGACTATAAAGAGCGCGGTTTCCGTAGCCAGGTAGCCGGCAGCATCGATATCGATTTCTCTGAGCAAATCGACCGTAAATTGCTACGTTTCATGGGTGATGCAGCAGCATACACTTACATTGCAATGAAAGAAGCAATTGCTGATTCAAACCTAGCTGAAGATCAGGTTTCCAACGAGCGCACTGGCCTTATCGTAGGTTCTGGTGGTGCTTCTGCTGACAACATTGTTGAAACAGCCGATATCACTCGTGAGAAAGGCGTTAAGCGCGTAGGCCCTTACCGTGTTACTCGCACAATGGGTTCTACTGTTTCAGCTTGTCTAGCAACACCTTTCAAAATCAAAGGTGTTAACTACTCTATTACTTCTGCTTGTGCGACCAGTGCTCACTGCATTGGTAACGCAATGGAACAGATCCAGCTTGGTAAGCAAGACGTAGTATTCGCAGGTGGCGGTGAAGAACTTCACTGGGTACAGACTGCAATGTTTGATGCTATGGGCGCGCTATCTAGCAAGTACAACGAAATTCCAGAACAAGCTTCTCGTGCATACGATGCAAACCGTGATGGCTTCGTTATCTCTGGCGGTGCTGGCATCCTAGTTATCGAAGAATACGAACACGCTAAAGCTCGTGGCGCTAAGATCTACGCTGAACTAGTAGGTTACGGTGCAACTTCTGATGGCTACGACATGGTTGCTCCTTCTGGCGAAGGCGCTGCTCGCTGCATGAAGCAAGCGATGGCAACTGTAGACGGCAAGATCGATTACATCAACGCACACGGCACCTCTACACCTGCGGGTGACATGCAAGAGCTGAAAGCGATGAAAGAAGCCTTTGGCGATGATATGCCAACGGTTACTTCTACTAAGTCTCTATCTGGTCACTCTCTAGGTGCAGCAGGCGTACAAGAAGCGGTTTACTCTCTGCTTATGCAGGAAAACAACTTCATCGCAGCATCTGCAAACATCGATGAGCTAGACCCAGAAGCAGAAGGCCTACCAATCGCTAGCGAGAAGCAGGAAAACGTAGATCTACAACGCGTTATGTCCAACAGCTTCGGCTTCGGCGGCACTAACTGCACATTGGTATTCGAAAAACTAAAAGACTAATCAGTCTTCTAGATATAAAAAAACCGCCATTCGGCGGTTTTTTTATATCTGAAATTTGGCTTAGGCTATCTCTAGCGCTTTCATATGTTCTTCTAACCAAGCCACCATATCTTCATGGATTTCATCCACTGTACGGCCTTCTACAGGAATTGGCTCGCCCACATGGACTTGTACAGTACCTGGGATCTTCGCAAAGCTTTTGCCTGGCCAATAGAGCCCAGCATCATGAATCATTGGGATCACCGGCACACCCGCACTTAACGCCAGCATCGCTCCGCCTTTGTTAAACTTACCCATTTTACCCACAGGCACTCGCGTACCCTGAGGGAAGATAATCACAGGGATATCATCTTCTAAACGAGATTTGCCCTCTGTTAAAAGCTGCTTAAGTGCGCCACGCCTTTGGCTACGATCAATCGCTATAGGATTCAACAGACCTAGCGCCCATCCAAAGAAAGGAATCTTAAGAAGCTCCTTTTTAAGCACTGTACACTGCGGGCGGACCAAGGTTTGTAAAAACAGCGTTTCCCACTCACTCTGGTGGTTAGCTACAACAACATAAGCGCCATCAGTAGGCAGATTTTCACGCCCAGTAATCTTTACTCCCACACCACAACACAGTTTTAACCAAAAGATATAAAAGTAGTTAATCAGAGTGACAAATTTAAAGCGCTGCTGGAAATTCAATAGCGGCGAGATGATTAAACTCAGTGTGGCATGCACAATGGTTAGAGGGTAAAAGCCTAAGTAATAAAACACTGCACGTAGATAGTGCAGTGGATTCGCTTTTTTAGACATGCTTAACCCCCAGTTACCGGCGGGAAGAATGCAACCTCATCACCCGCAGCTACAGCGGCCTTCTCGTCACACATCTCTTGGTTAACAGCCATCAATATAGGCGTATCAACCAGAATCTTTTGCCACTGTTCTCCGTGAAGCTCAACTAGCTGATTTAGCACTGCAGATACATCAGCAGGCTGACTCACTTCGATAGATTCTTCAGCTACACCTAAACGCTCGCGCAAGCTGGCGAAATACACCACTTTAACCATGATTACTTCTCCACCTTCCAGTGACCGCTTTTGCCACCTTTCTTTTCCAATACTTTAACTGCGCTCATAACCATGCCTTTATCCACAGCCTTGCACATATCGTAAATCGTCAAACCCGCAACAGATGCCGCCGTTAGCGCTTCCATCTCCACCCCCGTCTGACCTGCCAACTTGCAGGTTGCCGTAATCTCAACAACGTTACGCTCGGTATTAGGATGAAGATCTACCGCAACTTTACTCAACATCAATGGGTGACAAAGAGGAATAAGATCACTGGTGCGTTTTGCAGCTTGAATACCTGCGATTCGTGCAACCGCTAAAACATCACCCTTTTTGTTACCACCTTCCGTAATTAACTTCATGGTGTCAGGCAGCATTTCAACTTCCGCATAGGCAGTGGCTTCACGAAAAGTCACCTGCTTTTCGGAAACATCCACCATGTTAGCGTTCCCTTGGTCATCCAGATGGGTTAAACGACTCATAACTACTCCTGTGTTTGCGTTGCCTGATTTAGAACAGGGTTAGCGTACATCTGACGAAGAATATCCTGCGCACCGCCTTCAACACTGTTAATACGCGCTTCTAAACCAGCCTTCTGATCAGCAGTAGCATCATCACTACGACCTGCTGCAATCAGATTAGATGGGTGCAAATAGTAATTTTCATGAATTTGACGATCGATCTCAGCCGCTAGCTCTTCAGGCGTATCGAAGTCAGCATCGATAGGATCACCAAAAGCGACATGCACATGCCCTTTATCACCGGTAATACCTTTCACAATACTTGCGATATCTTCGTACTGAGACTTTTCATAAACACCATCAGTTGCCTTAGCATGCAGCTCATTCGCTTTTAAGGCATCACATGGATCGTATTCATAAGAGATTGAAACCGGCACAATATTCAGACGCTTAGCCTGTTCAGCAAAACTGCGCGATTTACGATGTGCCATATAAAGCATCTTCAAAATGGCTGGATCTGTCGCATCATTACCATCTTTTGCACGACCTTCTCGCTGCGCTAACCAGATAGAATGACCACCTAAGATACTGTGATCGATATAAGAAGAAAGCTGCGTTAGCGCTTTCATCATTTCACGCCCTGTTGCAGAACGATTCACAATAAAGCTCTTATTCAAACGCATAATGTCAGAAACATAAGGCTTACGAAGCAGGTTATCACCGATCGCAATCCGAACTGTATCCATGCCGTACTGATGGCGAACCCAATTGACGAATGCTGGGTCCATTGCGATATCTCGGTGGTTTGAGATAAACAGGTAGGATTCTTCAGGATCAAGCTCATCTATACCACTACAAGTCAGCTTAGTGGTCGAACGGCCAATCATCTTCTTCATATAGTTAGCCACCAGCATCTGAAACTCATAGACACTGTCGATCTCACCAATCTTGGCAGCCAAGGCAATACGAACAAATGGTTTTAACAACCATCCGATACTCGAGGATAATTTAGGAAACTGGTAACGCGTAACAGCGGTCAGGAATTCATCATTGTGAAGAATATTAAGGAGTGCATCCGCCACTTCACTATCGTTGAACGGTCTGATCTCTTTATACGGATCCTGCTGATCTGTCATTCTTTCCTCGAAAGCTCTACTAAAAAGGCCGTTATTTTACCGTTTTCTCACGCAAACTTCAGGGAAATTAAATGTAATTAACCGAGAAGTTCAGAAAACGGGATGAATCCGACCAAATCGCCCTCATCTACAACCGTCTGAGGAGGAATAACAGCAATACCATTCGCCCAACTAGCAGACATCAATACACCAGAACTCTGATTTGCGAACGGCTGTAAACGCCCATCCTCAAACCGAACTCGCAGATATTCTTGGCGCTGAATAGCTCGTTTTCTCTGGAAACCAGCCGGTACTGAAAGCTGTAGTGGCGGTTCGAATGAAGCCCCCTGCAACTTAAGCAAGAAGGCCCTCGCCAACAGACAAAAAGTTATGAGTGTAGACGTTGGATTACCCGGCAAACCAACAAATGGCGTACCTTTGACCTGCCCATAGGCAACAGGTTTTCCTGGTTTGATCTTGATCTTCCACATATCCAACTGACCAAGATGCTCTACGCAAGATTTGACATGATCCTCTTCACCCACAGACACACCACCGGTACTGATGATGGCATCTGCCGATGCAGCCGCTTTTTCCAATGCTGCTAACGTTGCCTCACGCGTATCTGCTACACAACCTAGATCAACAACCTCCATACCTAGACCCTGTAATAGACCAGTCAGAATATAGCGATTAGAGTTATAGATCTGTCCTGCACCAAGAGGAAGGCCTGGCTCCACTAGCTCATCACCTGTGGATAAGATCGCAACCTTGAGACGCTTATATACAGAGACAGAAGACAAGCCTACCGACGCTAATATCCCTAGATCAGCGGCTTGCAAACGTGTACCTATTGCGAGTACCTGACTACCAGCCAAAATATCTTGGCCAGCACTGCGAACATTATCACCAACCGGCACTTCTGCAGGAAAAACAACCTTATCCCCCTCAAGGTGAACATCTTCCTGCATAACAACTGCATTGGCACCTTGAGGAATCTCTGCTCCAGTAAAAATACGCGCACAAGTACCTGCAACTAAAGGCTGTGGAGGCGTACCAGCAGGGATTCTCTGACTCATTTTTAGGCTTGCCTTAGCACCCAAATCAGCCGTATTAATTGCGTAACCATCCATACCGCTATTATCAGCTGGAGGGACTGAAACAGAAGCAACTGGAGCTTCAGCTAATACGCGCCCTAAGGCCTCTGCAACAGGCACAATTTCAGTCACTACAGAAACATGCGCTCCAGCTAAAAGTCGCTGTAGCGCTTCATCAAAAGGGATCAAACCAGGTTGAGAATCACAGCTTCCCATTTTATTACCTTAAGCGTTATCTTCTTGATGCTTCATGATCAACGAAGCAAAATTACAAGGCTTATGACGATGATCTAACTGCTGCGCAATCACATCGTCCCAACCAGTACGGCAAGCACCCGTAGAGCCTGGCAGACAGAAAATCACGGTACCATTTGCAAGGCCACCTAACGCTCTGGACTGAATGGTTGAAGTACCGATCTGACCGGCAGAAACTTGACGGAAAAATTCACCAAACCCTTCAATAGATTTATCAAACAAAGGAGCCATCGCTTCTGGCGTAGAGTCGCGACCAGAAAAACCTGTACCACCCGTGGAGATAATCACATGGATATTTGAATCAGCAATCCAACGCGATACAACCGCTCGCATCTGGTAGACATCATCTTTAACTATTTCACGTGCACCAAGTACGTGGCCTGCTGCCTCTAAACGATCAACCAAAGCTTGCCCAGAGGTATCCGAATCAAGAGTACGGGTATCAGATACAGTTAATACGGCAATATTTAGCGGAATAAATTCCGCTCTGGCAGGAGTATGGGACATGAGTATTTTCCTTAATAAGAAAGTACGGGAGCAAGGACAACGATGAACTCGTTTAGCCCCCTGTCATATTCATAAAACGAATGATTTGTGGCTCATCATCTAGATCAAATTCGTGCTTCTCAGGCTTCAAATCCATAGCATCGATAATAACCTGCTTCAGTTTTTCCTGATCATTAGGGTGAGCACGCAATGTTTGTAGAAGATCAACAGAGTGTTCGTTACCCAGACAAAGCAACAAGCGCCCTTCAACGGTTACCCTGACACGGTTACATTCAGAGCAGAAGTTATGACTGTGTGGCGAGATAAAACCAACGCGGCTTTCAGTATCTGCCATACGATAATAACGGGATGGACCAGCAGTGCGTTCCGTGGTTGGTTGCAGCCGATACTGCTGCTCAATAATTTCGCGGACTTCATCACTGGAACAATAGACTTCAGCACGATCATGCTCAGAAATCTGCCCTAAAGGCATCTCTTCGATAAAGCTAACATCAACACCTTTTTCTCGCGCAAAGTTAACTAGATCGAGCACTTCATCATCATTGCGGCCTTTCATTACAACCGCATTTAGCTTGATTCGATCAAATCCTGCTGCAACAGCTGCATCTATGCCTGCAAGTACTTGGGCCAATTTACCAGTCCGCGTCATCGCTTTAAAACGATCCTCTCGCAAACTATCAATACTGATGTTTAACCGGTTAACCCCAGCATCCTTTAAATCTTGAGCCATCTGCACAAGTTGAGAGCCGTTAGTGGTAATCGCTAGCTCAGCATCTAATTGACCTACACTGCGCATCAGCTTCATCACATCACGACGCACCAGCGGCTCACCACCTGTCAAACGGATCTTCTTCACGCCCAGGCTCACAAACGCTTGGGCGATCTGATTAATTTCTTCAAGGGTAAGTACTTGAGCATGAGGTAGGAAAGTCATGTCTTCCCCCATGCAATAAACACAGCGAAAATCACATCGATCAGTCACTGACAGACGGATATAATCTACCGTTCTGCCAAACCGATCTACCAGCGCTTGAGAATCTTTTTTATTATTGGCCATGAATTTTCAATGCAGCTATCACTTATAATTTGAACGCTCTAAAATAGCACAAAATCTTTTCAACAGCATTTAGACCAATTCTCATAGGAAACCTAATGTACTTTGCCATTAAGCACATCCATTTAACCTGCATAGCCCTAAGCTTCGTACTCTTTCTTTTACGCGGTGGCTTAGCGCTATTTTGCCCAGAAAAACTAGAAAAACGCTGGTTAAAGATCGTACCACATATTATTGATACCGCACTGCTGATCAGCGCATTAACGCTCGCAGTAATGATTGAACAATATCCATTTATTCATCACTGGGTAACAGCTAAAGTGATCGCTTTGGTGGTGTATATTGGTTTAGGAACAATCGCTATCAAACGCGGCAAAACGAAGGCAATTAAAGCAACAGCACTAGCAGGCGCGCTGTTTGCTTTCATTTACATTGCAGCCGTTGCAGTTTCTAAATCCCCATTGCCTTGGGGTTAAGAAAAGTAGCGCTCTTGGCGGCTAGGATGATGGATAGATATCTCGCATCAACCATTGCAACTCCTGTCGCCAAGGTCTCTGTCTTATCCCAAATACACTCAATAATTTTTTACACATTAAAACAGACGTATTTGGACGCAATGCCTCAGTGACGTAATCTTTACTCGATACTGGGACCAACTTTTCCACATCGAGGTTTTCGTACTGACCTGCAGCAATCAGGATTTCTTTACAGAAATCATAGCGATTGATCACCTCAGCGCCGCAGTAATGGTAAGTACCCCAAGCATCTGCACCATTATGAATTTGCTTTAATACAGCGAGAATAACTCGAGCCACATCAGATGCAGAGGTAGGACAGCCCTTACGATCTGTTACAGCTTGTAGCTCTGATTGTTTCTTAGCCGCCTCAAGCGTTCGCAAAACAAAGTTATTCCCTTGGTCGCTAAACAACCAACTAACTCGCAAGATAATATGCTTCGGCAAAGCTTGACGGAGTCTATCTTCACCTTGCCACTTACTATCACCATAGATTCCTAAAGGTGCGACCTCATCCTCTTCGGTGTAGCCGCTGGCATAGTGACCATCAAACACGTAGTCGGTGGATAAGTGAAACATTGGGATAGACAGATCACCACAAGCAAACGCTAAGGCCTCTACTGCATCAGAGTTAACCGCATAACAAAGTTCTGATTGTGACTCTGCTTCATCGACATCATCAAACGCAGCGCAATTCACAACATAGTCTGGTAGATGATGAGCCAGTTGCTCAGAGATCTGCTCTGGATCAGTAACATCTAATTGAGATTTTCCCAAAGCAATAACTTCAAAAAAGCTATCCGCTTCTACAGCACGCGTCAACGCGCTCCCCACCTGTCCATGAGCTCCGGTAATTAATATTTTGATAGGCTTTAACAGTAGATCCAGTGCCATTAAACCAAACTCTCCGGCATCTCATTTTGACTCATAAAACTATTCACCCTCCATAACAGCAGAAAGTTACCTCACTTCTTAAAAAATATACCTCAATCTCCCGGCAAGGCCCAGTAAACCCTTAGCAGGGTAGCTATTTTTAATCGAAGCTTGATCTAACACCCTGATAACTGGGTAACAACTGCCCGCAATCTACCTCTCACAGTAACTTCTGTTCTTGAACATAAGCCGAAAAATCATCAAAGCCACCGATATGCTGATTATTTACAAAGATCTGCGGTACAGTTCTGCGCTGAGTGCGTTGAACCATGGTGGTTTTAACCTTAGGTTTGCCTGTAATTTCGATCTCGTTAAATTGCCATCCCAACTTTTTCAACAAGCGCTTAGCTGCAATGCAGTATGGGCAATAACTCATGGTATAAATTTCGACTGACGGCATTTTTTTTACTCCTAAAAATCATTCTGTGTGCATTTATGCTGTCACTAAATTTACCCGTAAAACTTCAGCCATAGGCCTCCAATCATCCACAGTAACCGTCCAAACATCCAAAATAGATCTGCGCTCTCAGCCAAGCCCCGTGAGAGCCCTAAAACGAAAAAACCTCGCAATGCGAGGTCTTTTTCGATCTATCCAGCTCCACATAGATTAGAACGGAATGTCATCATCAAAATCATCAAAACCTGGTGCAGCTTGAGGCGCAGGCGCCTGTTGCGGTGCTGGAGCAGGACGCTGCTGAGGAGCTTGCTGAGGCGCAGCTTGTGGAGCCATCTGCGGTGCCATTTGTGGCGCCGGTGCTTGCTGCTGTTGTGGCTGTTGTGCATAACCACCCTGTTGTTGCTGAGGAGCATAGCCACCTTCGTTACCGCCACGACTATCAAGCAACTGCATTTCGCTTGCTACGATCTCAGTCGTGTAACGATCCTGGCCACTTTGATCCTGCCATTTACGGGTACGCAACGCGCCTTCAACGTAAACCTTGCCGCCTTTACGCATATACTCGCCAGCGATCTCCGCTAGACGGTTAAAAAATACCACACGGTGCCATTCAGTACGCTCTTGCTGCTGGCCCGTCTGCTTATCTTTCCATGATTCAGACGTTGCGATGGTTACATTAGTTACAGCATTGCCATTTGGCATATAACGTACTTCTGGGTCTCCACCCAGATTGCCCACCAAAATTACTTTATTAACACCACGTGCCATTTTCTTTCTCCAAAAATCTTCTCTCACGTCAGATTGATAAACCTGCGCGTATAACAAGCAAGCTTAACATGCGATCACCCTCTCGCCCACTCTTATCCCATAGAGATTTTATCGTTTAGAAAAGCTACAGCGGCCACGAAAAATCTCTATAATGGGATGTTTTGTTTTCCACATCTGAGAGCCATTATGGATAAGATTCAGGTCCGGGGTGCGCGTACCCACAACCTTAAAGATATCGATCTTGAGATCCCCCGAGACAAACTCATTGTTATTACAGGGTTATCCGGCTCAGGTAAGTCTTCACTGGCATTTGATACGCTCTATGCAGAAGGTCAACGCCGCTATGTTGAGTCTCTCTCGACCTATGCTCGTCAGTTCCTATCGATGATGGAAAAACCCGATGTTGATCATATCGAAGGCTTATCCCCTGCGATTTCAATTGAACAAAAATCAACATCTCACAACCCTCGCTCGACAGTTGGTACGATCACCGAAATTTACGATTACTTGCGCTTATTGTTTGCCCGTGCAGGCGAGCCACGCTGTCCTGATCACGATCTACCACTTGCAGCGCAAACAATCAGCCAGATGGTGGACCAAGTACTTGAGCTTAAGCAAGGCAGTAAACTAATGCTGCTAGCACCTGTAGTACAAGGCAGGAAAGGTGAGCACTTACACACTATTAATAACTTGCGTGCTGAAGGCTTCATCCGTGCAAGAATTGATGGAATTGTCGTTGACCTCGATAGTGCGCCAGAGCTAGATAAGAACAAGAAGCACGATATTGAAGTGGTTATTGACCGTTTCAAAGTTCGCGATGATCTACAGACCCGTTTAGCCGAGTCATTCGAAACCGCGCTTAACCTCAGCGACGGAATTGCCAAAGTCGCTTATATGGATGGTGACGCTGACGAATTAATCTTCTCTGCTCGCTTTGCCTGTCCAGAATGTGGACATAGTATTCAGGAGCTTGAACCGAGACTGTTCTCTTTTAACAATCCTCATGGCGCTTGCCCAAGTTGTGACGGCTTAGGGGTAAAGCAATACTTTGATCCATCTAAAGTAGTTCACGATGCAAACCTAACCCTATCCGAAGGCGCGATTAGAGGTTGGGACCGTCGCAGCTTGTATTATTTTCAGCAGCTTAAAGCAGTAGCAGAGCAATACGGATTTGATATGGACACACCATTCAAGTCCCTGAAAAAATCAGAACAAGATCTTATTTTGAATGGTAGTGGCAAAGAAACCGTCACTTTCCGTTACCTGAATGATCGCGGCGACATCATTAATAAAGCACACCCATTCGAAGGAGTGCTAAATAACTTACAACGCCGCTATAAAGAAACCGAATCAGATACTGTTCGTGAAGACTTGGCCAAATATTTAAATATGCAGCCATGCTCGTCTTGCAATGGCAGTCGTTTGCGCCGCGACGCGAGACACGTATATATAGATCAGCAGGCACTGCCTGATATCGTTAAGAAACCGATTGGAGAGAGTTTAGAGTACTTTGAGAATCTTCATCTAACGGGTAAACAAGGTGAGATTGCTGAAAAGATTCTGAAAGAGATTCGTGAACGCCTGAGATTCCTCGTCAACGTAGGCCTCGAGTACCTCTCTCTAGATCGTAATGCCGATACTCTATCAGGTGGTGAAGCACAGCGAATTCGTCTGGCAAGTCAGATTGGCGCTGGCCTTGTTGGTGTTATGTACATTCTGGATGAGCCTTCAATCGGCTTGCACCAACGAGACAACGAGCGCCTGTTAAAAACTCTGGTCCACTTGCGGGATTTAGGTAATACAGTCATCGTTGTTGAACACGATGAAGACGCTATTCGTCTTGCGGATTATGTCATTGATATAGGTCCTGGCGCTGGTGTGCATGGTGGACAAGTCATTGCTGAAGGTACGCCAAATGAAGTCATGGCAAACCCCGCCTCTATAACAGGTCAGTATTTAACAGGCACTAAAGAAATCGCTGTGCCTCAACAGCGTCATCCTGCTGATAGCAAGAAACAGCTATGTCTTAACGGTGCTAGCGGTAACAACCTAAACAATGTCGATCTTAAGATCCCTGTAGGCTTACTAACCTGCGTTACCGGTGTATCTGGGTCGGGCAAATCCACTCTGATCAACGGTACGCTTTATCCAATCGCAGCAACTGAACTTAATAATGCGACTACCTTGGATCCTGCACCGCACAAATCTATCGAAGGCATTAAGCATTTCGACAAGGTTATCGATATTGATCAAAGCCCCATCGGCCGTACCCCGCGCTCAAACCCAGCAACTTATACAGGTATTTTTACACCCGTACGCGAACTATTTGCTGGAACTCAAGAGGCACGCTCGCGTGGCTATAAGCCGGGTCGCTTTAGCTTTAACGTTAAAGGTGGTCGCTGTGAAGCTTGTCAGGGTGATGGCGTAATAAAGGTAGAGATGCATTTCCTCCCTGATGTATATGTCCCTTGCGATGTTTGTAAAGGCAAACGCTACAACCGTGAAACGCTGGAGATCAAATACAAAGGCAAGAATATCCATGAAGTCTTAGATCTTACAGTAGAAGATGCACGAGAATTCTTCGATGCTATTCCAGCACTGGCTCGTCGCCTACAGACCTTAATGGATGTTGGTTTGTCCTATATCCGTTTGGGTCAAGCTGCTACAACACTATCTGGCGGTGAAGCTCAGCGCGTAAAACTAGCTAAAGAGCTATCTAAGCGTGATACAGGTAAAACTCTGTATATCCTTGATGAACCAACTACAGGCCTGCATTTTTACGATATTCAGCAATTACTGAACGTACTCTATCGTTTACGCGATCACGGCAACACAATTGTAGTGATTGAGCACAATTTGGATGTGATCAAAACAGCCGATTGGATTGTAGATTTAGGACCTGAGGGTGGCGTTAAAGGCGGAATGATCATTGCCGAAGGTACACCTGAAGAAGTTGCTGAGAACCCAGCTTCGCATACAGGTAGGTTTTTAAAGCCAATGCTTAACCTGAAATAATCAGGTTAAGCAATTGGGTAGAACTAAATACGATCTAGTTTAGTGTTGCCAGTGAACACCTTCTTTGATTTTCTTAGAAGGTGCTCCAGCAATGATCACATCTTTCTCGGCAATTGATCGCGTTACCGTAGTATTTGCAGCAACTATACAGCCATCTTCAATCACAGAGTTCTTCAATACAAAACTTCTTGCACCAAGCCAGACATTGTTACCAATGATCACTCTATCTTCGGTATTGATCTGATCACCTAATTGATCGAATATTGCATGCTGGTCAGTGTCCATTACCACAGATTCCCAAGCGAACATACAGTCGCTGCCGATAGACATATGTTTTTCGCAGATAATCGTGTTATCACCTGTGGCGATAAAATTGGTGCCAAGATCCAAATCACCGGCAACAATTAATCGTGTTCCTTTACCTATCTTAACTTTGCCCTTAACAGTGAACTGACCATCAATTTGGAGCATTGTTCGACTGTAGCGATAATCAATCATATCGGCACCAGTAAAGCCGATACGAACCAAGCCAGTTTTAACCTTATCTAACTTAACCTTACCATTTAGTGAAATGAGTTTAGTTCTATTTGAAACAATAATAGGAAGCTTAATCGCTTGATCAAAAGGTAATAAGCGTAAGTTGACGTAAAGACTTTTTGGAATCGCAGCTAAGTAGCGAAGAAACTTAACCAATTTATCAGTATTCATTGCAGCTAAAACCTTTGATCGAACAATCAATGTGAAGGGTAATAGTAATGTTTTTACCAAATTTCAGGTAATAAAAAACCCGGCATAAAGCCGGGTTTTTTTTAGATCAAGAAATCTTAATCTTCTGCTTCGTCAGCAGCCTCTACAGCTGGACGATCAACTAGCTCAACGTAAGCCATTGGAGCGTTGTCACCTGGGCGGAAACCGCACTTCAGGATACGAACATAGCCACCAGGACGCGCGTTATAACGCGGACCTAGTTCGTTGAACAGTTTACCAACAGCAACTTTGCTGCCAGTACGTGCGAATGCCAAACGGCGGTTCGCTACAGTGTCGTTTTTAGCTAGTGTAATCAGTGGCTCTGCATAGCCGCGCAGTTCTTTAGCTTTAGGCAGAGTTGTACGAATCAACTCGTGCTCAAACAAAGATACTGCCATGTTTTTAAACATAGCTTTGCGGTGCGCACTGGTACGGCTTAATTTACGACCAGATTTACGATGACGCATGATAAATCCCTACCAAACCAGTCAGTTGTTATCGCCGAATCAGGAAGCGACTTTATCGTCGTTCTTCAGGCTAGCCGGTGGCCAGTTCTCAAGACGCATACCTAGGGACAAGCCCTTAGATGCAAGTACGTCTTTGATCTCTGTCAACGACTTCTTACCCAAGTTCGGAGTCTTAAGCAGTTCAACCTCTGTACGCTGAATCAGATCACCAATATAGTAGATCTGTTCTGCCTTCAGACAGTTGGCGGAACGTACAGTCAGCTCCAGATCATCTACAGGACGCAGAAGAATTGGATCAATTTCCGGCTCTTCTGGTTCATCCTTAGCTTGATCAGCACCATCTTCCAGGTCAACAAACACAATAAGTTGTTGCTGAAGGATAGTAGCCGCACGACGGATAGCTTCTTCTGGATCAATGGTACCGTTAGATTCGATATCAATAACCAGTTTATCCAAGTCAGTACGTTGCTCTACACGCGCGCTTTCTACTACGTAAGAAACGCGACGCACTGGGCTGAAAGTAGCGTCCAGCTGTAGACGACCGATTGCACGAGTCTCTTCTTCATCAGAAACACGCAGATCAGCTGGAACGTAACCACGGCCACGACCAACAGTTAGCTGCATGTTTAGACTCGCACCTTCATTAAGGTGAGCAATAACGTGGTCCGGGTTAGCGATTTCAACATCCTGATTCAGTTGAATATCACCAGCAGTTACAGGACCTGCTTCAGATTTGCTCAGAGTCAGGGTTACTTCGTCGTTGTTGTGCAACAACACTGCAACCCCTTTCAGGTTCAGGAGGATCTCAATTACATCTTCCTGAACACCTTCAATTGTGCTGTACTCATGCAAAACGCCTTCAATCTCAACTTCTGTTACGGCACAACCCGGCATAGAAGATAAAAGAATGCGGCGTAATGCATTGCCCAGCGTATGGCCAAATCCACGCTCAAGTGGCTCTAGAGTCACTTTAGCGCGCGTTTTGCTGATTTCTTGTACGTCAATATGACGTGGACTTAGAAACTCATTTACCGAACGCTGCATATTTCCACCAAATTAAAGTTAAAATTACTTCGAGTACAGCTCTACAATTAGCTGTTCGTTGATATCTGCGGACAGATCAGAACGCTCTGGAGTGGCTTTGTATGTGCCTTCCATTTTTGCAGCGTCTACATCAACCCACTCAACTGCTGCACGTTGGCCAGCTAGTTCTAGAGCGTTTTTTATACGCAACTGAGATTTAGCTTTTTCACGTACTGCTACAACATCACCTGCTTTAACTTGGTAGGAAGCGATGTTCACAACCTGACCGTTAACAGTGATTGAGCGGTGAGATACGATCTGACGAGATTCGGCACGTGTAGAACCGAAACCCATGCGATATACAACATTGTCCAAACGACCTTCTAGCAGTTGCAGAAGGTTTTCACCTGTTGCACCGCTACGACGAGCCGCTTCTTTATAATAACTGCGGAACTGACGTTCCAGTACGCCGTACATACGACGAACTTTCTGTTTTTCACGTAGCTGCAGGCCGTAGTCGGATAAACGACCGCGACGAGCGCCGTGAACACCAGGGACAGTCTCAGCTTTACACTTGCTGTCCAGTGCGCGAACACCGCTCTTTAGGAATAGGTCTGTACCTTCCCTACGAGACAGTTTGCACTTTGGTCCAAGATAACGAGCCATATTACCGTCTCCAGATTAAACGCGACGTTTCTTCGGTGGACGACAACCATTGTGAGGGATTGGCGTCACGTCAGTGATATTTGCAATTTTGTAGCCTACAGAGTTCAGAGCACGAACCGCTGATTCGCGACCTGGCCCTGGGCCTTTTACAAATACGTCTAAGTTTTTCAGGCCATATTCTAATGCAGCCTGTCCAGCGCGCTCAGCCGCAACCTGAGCAGCGAAAGGGGTACTCTTACGAGAACCACGGAAGCCGGAGCCACCCGCAGTTGCCCAAGATAGAGCGTTACCCTGACGATCGGTAATTGTAATGATCGTATTGTTAAAAGAAGCGTGGATGTGGGCGAACCCATCCGCTATTTGCTTCTTCGCTTTTTTGCGTGTGCGATTACCTGGCTTTGCCATATTCGGAATTCCTATCGCTTACCACTTATTTACGGATCGGCTTACGCGGGCCTTTTCGAGTGCGCGCGTTAGTTTTACTACGCTGACCGCGAACCGGAAGGTTACGACGGTGGCGAATGCCGCGGAAACAACCAAGGTCCATCAAACGTTTGATGCTCATGGATACTTCACGACGTAGGTCGCCTTCAACAGTAAATTTAGCAACTTCTCCACGAACGATGTCCAATTGCTCATCGGACAAATCAGAGATCTTAGTAGTCGGTGCAATACCGCAAGTTTCTAAGATCGCAGACGATGTCGTGCGGCCAATACCGTAAATGTAAGTCAGAGAAATTACCGCATGCTTATTGTCAGGAATGTTGACTCCAGCTATACGGGCCATTCTATTACTCCGTTTAATAAAAGGTGTTTGTTGAAATTATCAAACACCAATAAAAATTTGTTCTGTTCGCAGAAGGCGCGCAATAATACACATTGATTAAAATTAAATCAAGTGTTGCACACCATCTGCGCCCAAATCAGGGATTAATTAACCCTGACGCTGCTTGTGACGCGGCTCTACTTTACAGATCACACGTACTGAACCGTTACGACGAACGATTTTGCAGTTACGACAGATCTTTTTAACAGATGCACGTACTTTCATGATCTACTCCAGTTGTGGCCTTAGCGCGAAAGTCCTGCGCCGCCACCTTTGAGATTAGATTTCTTCATCAGGGACTCGTACTGATGTGACATCAGATGAGACTGAACCTGCGCCATAAAGTCCATCACGACAACTACGACGATCAGGAGTGAGGTGCCACCGAAATAGAACGGTACATTCGCTGCGACTACAAGGAACTGAGGCATCAAAGATACAGCAGTAATATAAAGCGCACCGAATAAGGTCAATCGGCCCAGCACGGTATCAATGTAACGCGCGGATTGATCACCTGGACGAATACCCGGAATAAAAGCACCTGATTTCTTCAGGTTATCTGCTACGTCCTTAGGATTGAAAACAATCGCTGTGTAGAAGTAGCAGAAAAATATAATTGCGACCGAGAATAGCAAAATGTAAAGCGGCTGACCTGGGCCAAGCGCTAATGCAACATTTTGCAGCCAATCCATGCCTTCACTCTGACCAAACCATTGGCCCATAGAGGCAGGGAAAAGCAAAATACTGGATGCAAAAATCGGCGGAATCACACCAGCCATGTTGACCTTCAATGGAAGGTGGCTAGATTGTGCCGCGAACACACGATTACCTTGTTGGCGTTTAGCGTAGTTAATGGTGATACGGCGTTGGCCGCGCTCCATAAACACAACAAAACCAACTGTAGCAATCGCTAGTACAGCAATAGCTAGCAGCGCAAGGATGTTTAAATCACCTTGACGCGCTGCTTCAAAGGCCTGTCCGATCGCACTTGGCAGACCGGCAACAATACCAGCAAAGATCAGAATGGAGATACCGTTACCGATACCACGCTCTGTCACTTGCTCACCTAACCACATTAGGAATACTGCACCCGCTACCAAAGTTACAACAGCTACAAAATAGAAGCTGGCATCCGCGGTAAACGATACACCTTGATTGGCTAGGCCTACGGCCATACCAAAGGCTTGTACAGTTGCAAGCGCTACAGTCCCGTAGCGAGTGTACTGGTTAATCTTACGACGACCAGCCTCACCCTCTTTCTTTAACTGAGCCAAGGTAGGGCTAACTACCGTCATCAACTGCATAATAATCGATGCAGAAATGTACGGCATGATACCCAATGCCAAGATACTCATACGCTCCAGTGCACCACCGGAGAACATGTTAAAGAGACTCAGGATTGTGCCCTGGTTCTGATCAAATAATGCGGCCAGACGATCTGGGTTGATACCCGGTACAGGAATATGTGCACCGATACGATAAACAACGATCGCCATCAAAACGAAAAGTAGACGAGACTTAAGCTCACCTAGTCCGCTTTGGTTGCCCGCTGGTATAGGTCCTTTTTTAGCCATTTACGCCTCGACTTTACCGCCAGCAGCTTCGATAGCAGCCTGTGCACCTTTGGTCACTTTAAGACCTTTAACAGTGACAGCCTTATTGATCTCACCAGACAAGATCACTTTAGCAGTTTTGATTTCCTGCTTGATGATGTCTGCTGCTTTCAAAGCATCTAGATCAATTACTTCAGCTTCGATCTTAGCAAGTTCGTTCAGACGAATCTCTGTAACGTAACGAGCAATACGAGAAGTAAAACCGAATTTCGGTAGACGACGCTGCAAAGGCATCTGACCGCCTTCGAAACCTGGTTTTACAGAACCGCCAGAGCGGGATTTTTGACCTTTGTGACCACGGCCACATGTCTTACCCATACCGGAACCAATGCCACGACCAACGCGTTTCGCCGCTTTCTTGGAACCTTCAGCAGGGCTTAGAGTGTTCAGACGCATGCTGTAACTCCCTTATTAGTCTTCTACCTGAACCAGATAGTTAACTTTGTTGATCATGCCACGTACAGATGGAGTATCTTCTACTTCAACTGTGTGCCCAATACGGCGTAGACCTAGACCCTTAACGCACAATTTGTGGTTAGGAAGAGTACCGATAGGGCTACGTACTAGTGTTACTTTAACAGTCTTAGCCATTGTCGATTACCCCAGAATGTCTTCTACGGACTTACCGCGCTTAGCAGCTACATCTTCCGGAGATTTCATTGCAGCAAGACCTTTAACAGTCGCGCGTACAACGTTAACCGGGTTAGTAGAGCCGTAGCACTTAGCCAGTACGTTATGGACACCTGCCAATTCTAGTACTGCACGCATCGCACCACCTGCGATTACACCAGTACCTTGAGATGCAGGCTGCATGTAAACTTTAGAAGCACCGTGACGTGCTTTAATTGGGTACTGCAACGTGTCGCCGTTCAGTTCAACTGAAACCATGTTACGACGAGCTTGCTCCATTGCTTTCTGAATAGCAGCAGGAACTTCACGAGCTTTACCACGACCGAAACCTACGCGACCTTTACCATCACCAACTACAGTTAGTGCTGTAAAGCCGAAGATACGACCACCTTTTACTACTTTAGCGACGCGGTTAACCTGAACCAGCTTTTCCTGCAGATCGCCGTCTTTCTGTTCATGATTTGACATATTCGATCCCTTTAGAATTCCAGGCCGCCTTCGCGGGCTGCATCAGCCAAAGCTTTAACACGACCGTGATACTGGTAACCAGAACGGTCAAATGCTACTTCAGATACGCCAGCTTCTTTAGCACGCTGAGCGATCAATGCGCCTACTTTTTCTGCTGCTGCAACGTTACCGCCAGCAGTTTCACGCAGATCTTTTTCTACAGTTGATGCAGCTGCAAGAACTTTTGCACCATCAGCAGAGATAACCTGAGCGTAGATGTGACGCGGTGTGCGTGTAACGCACAGACGTGTTGCACCTAACTCACGCATTTTAAGGCGAGAGCGGCGAGCACGACGAATACGAGATTGTTTCTTAGCGTTCATAACCCTGCCCTATTTACTTTTTCTTCGCTTCTTTACGGCGAACATACTCATCAGCATAACGAACACCTTTACCTTTGTAAGGCTCTGGTGGACGGAACGCACGAATCTCAGCAGCAACTTGACCTAGAACTTGCTTATCAGAGCCAGAAAGGATGATAGTAGTTACATTAGGAGTTTCTGCTTTGATACCTTCTGGTAGGTCGTAATCGATCGGGTGCGAGAAACCTAGGTTAAGGTTAAGTGTGTTGCCTTTAGCAGCAGCACGGTAACCAACACCTTGAAGCTCAAGAGTTTTCTTAAAGCCTTCAGTTACACCAACAACCATGTTGTTAACCAGAGAGCGAGTAGTACCAGACAAGGAAAGAGACAGCTTAGAAGCTTCACGAGCTGTGAACTTCAAAGAACCTTCTTCTAGGTCAACACCAACAGATGGGTGAACGTCTAGAGAAAGCTGGCCGTTTTTACCTTTAACATTGACAGTTTGACCGTCAATCTTAACTTCAACACCTGCAGGTACGATAACAGGGCTTTTTGCAATACGTGACATATTGAAATACCTCTTAGAATACCGTGCAGATTACTTCGCCACCAACGCCAGCACTACGTGCAGCGCGGTCAGCCATTACGCCTTTGCTTGTAGAGATAATCGCTACACCCAGACCACCAGATACTTTTGGTAGTTCGCTTGCGTTCTTGTAGATACGCAGACCTGGACGACTAACGCGTTTGATCTCTTCAATTACCGGCTTTCCTTCAAAGTATTTAAGCTCAATGTTCAGAACCGGTTTTACGTCGCCTTCTACTGCGTAGTCAACGATGTAACCTTCGTCCTTAAGAACTTTGGCAATTGATACTTTTACTTTGGAAGACGGCATAGATACGGCCTGCTTTTCAGCCATATGACCGTTACGAATACGAGTAAACATATCCGCTAGAGTATCTTGCATGCTCATGCATTTACTTCCTCTTGTGCAGCACAGTGCGGTACCCCAAAGGGCCTAGCCACTGCGCTTACCGTTATACTAACTGGAGATTACCAGCTAGCCTTTTTCAAACCTGGAACATCACCGCGCATCGCTGCTTCACGCAGTTTGATACGGCTAATACCGAACTTACGGTATACAGCGTGTGGACGACCAGTAATCTGGCAACGACGCTGCTGACGAGATTTGCTTGAGTCGCGTGGTAGCTTCTGTAGAGCGATCACTGCATCCCAAACTTCGTCTTCAGATGAATTAGGGTTGTTGATAATTGCTTTTAGTGCAGCACGCTTCTCAGCATACTGTGCAACTAGCTTCGCACGCTTGTCTTCACGTGCCTTCATTGATTCTTTAGCCATGATGTATGCCTATCACTTACGGAACGGGAAGTTCAGGGCAGCCAATAGAGCACGACCCTCATCATTGTTCTTAGCAGTTGTAGTGAACGTAATGTCCATACCACGCATCTTATCAACCTTATCGAATTCGATTTCAGGGAAGATGATCTGCTCTTTAACACCCATGCTGTAGTTGCCACGACCGTCGAAAGATTTCGGGTTTAGGCCACGGAAGTCACGGATACGCGGGATAGAGATGTCTACCAAACGATCCAAGAATTCCCACATACGCTCGCCACGTAGTGTTACTTTACAGCCGATTGGCCAACCTTCACGAACTTTGAAGCCCGCGATAGATTTACGTGCCAAACATACAACTGGCTTTTGGCCCGCAATTGCAGTCATATCTGCAACAGCGTTCTCAAGCATTTTCTTATCGCCCAACGCCTCACCAACACCCATGTTTAGAGTGATTTTAGTCAAACGTGGAACTGCCATTACGTTAGGGCAATTCAGCTCATCTTTAAGCTGCTGCTTAACGGAATCGTTATAAAGCGCTTTTAATCTAGACATGATATCTCCCCTTATCCGCCAATTACTTCGCCGGTAGACTTGAAGATACGAGTCTTAGTGCCGTCTTCAAGAACTTTGAAGCCTACACGATCGCCCTTACCAGTCTGCGGGTTGAAGATCGCTACGTTAGAAACTGCAATTGCAGCTTCTTTCTCAACGATGCCACCTGCTTTACCCAACATTGGGTTCGGCTTAGTGTGCTTCTTCACCATGTTGATACCAGAAACGATCAAACGATCGTCCAGAACACGCATGACTGTGCCACGCTTGCCCTTGTCTTTTCCTGCGATGACAATTACTTCATCGTCACGTTTAATTTTGCGCATAATTTACCTATATCGCTTCCTGCTACCCTCTCATGCTCAAAAACGCCAACACCTTCCGGTGTTAGCGTTTTCACATAAACCGAACAGTATTTTGTTCGATCTTTATAGCACTTCAGGCGCCAGGGAAATGATTTTCATGAACTTCTCTGAACGAAGTTCACGCGTCACTGGGCCGAAGATACGAGTACCGATTGGAGCGTCGCTCGCATTCAGTAGAACCGCAGAGTTAGTATCAAAGCGGATTACTGAACCGTCTGGACGACGAACACCTTTACGGGTACGTACCACTACGGCGTTAAGAACCTGGCCTTTCTTCACTTTACCGCGAGGAATCGCTTCTTTAACAGTGACTTTAATAATGTCACCTACAGAAGCGTAGCGGCGGTGAGAACCACCAAGGACCTTAATACACTGCACTCGCTTAGCGCCACTGTTATCAGCTACGTCAAGCATAGATTCAGTTTGAATCATGGTCTTACTCCACAAACATTTTTAGGCCGCCCGCAATGCGGACGGACCGTCTAATGGAGCAAAGGTGCGATAGTTTACACCTTTGCTGCACGCTCTTCAATACGAACCAACGCCCAAGACTTATTCTTAGACAAAGGACGAGTTTCTGCGATGGTAACTAGGTCACCTTGCTGACACTCATTTTTCTCATCGTGAGCATGCAGTTTAGAAGAGCGCTTCATGAATTTTCCGTAAATCGGATGCTTCTCTTTGCGCTCAACCAGAACTGTGATGGTTTTATCCATCTTGTCGCTAACAACGCGACCAGTAACAGTTCGAGTACGTTTTTCGGCGCTCATACTTAGTTACCTGCCTTTTCGTTGAGTACTGTCTTCACACGAGCGATATCGCGACGAACCTGTCCTAGAAGATGATTCTGAGCAAGCTGACCAGTTGTCTTCTGCATGCGCAGGTTAAACTGCTCTTTTAGAAGACCTAGCAGCTCTTGCTGTAGTTCATCAACGGACTTTTCACGTAGTTCAGTTGCTTTCATTACATCACCGTCCGTTTAACAATGGTTGTTGCAACAGGCAATTTTGCAGCAGCTAGGGTGAACGCTTCAGATGCAAGCTGTTCATCAACTCCGCTCATTTCGAACAGAATCTTACCTGGCTTGATTTGAGCAACCCAGTACTCAACCGCACCTTTACCTTTACCCATACGTACTTCAAGCGGTTTCTTAGAAATTGGCTTGTCTGGGAACACACGGATCCAGATTTTACCACCACGCTTAACGTGACGTGTCATGGTACGACGCGCTGCTTCGATCTGACGTGCAGTGATACGACCACGACCGGTCGCTTTCAGTGCAAATTCACCAAAGCTTACAGTGCTACCGCGCTGTGCTAGACCGCGGTTGCGGCCTTTCATCATTTTGCGGAACTTAAGACGTTTTGGTTGTAGCATCGACGTCTACCTCACTTACCTTTCTTCTTAGGCGCATTCTTTTCAGCACGAACTTGTTCGATGCCACCAAGAACTTCACCCTTGAAGATCCAGACTTTAACGCCGATCACACCGTAAGTAGTGTGCGCTTCATAAGTAGCGTAATCGATATCAGCACGAAGTGTGTGCAATGGCACACGACCTTCACGATACCATTCGCTACGAGCGATTTCGGCACCACCAAGACGACCACCTAGCTGAATCTTGATACCTTTAGCACCAAGACGCATTGCGTTCTGTACCGCGCGCTTCATGGCACGACGGAACATAACACGGCGCTCAAGCTGGCTTGCAACACCTTGTGCAACAAGACGCGCGTCTAGTTCTGGTTTACGAATTTCTTCGATATTGATGTGAACTGGAACACCCATCATTTCAGATACAGTGTTACGTAGTTTCTCAACATCTTCGCCTTTCTTACCAATCACGATGCCCGGACGAGCCGTGTGAATAGTAATTTTTGCATTCTGTGCAGGACGCTCGATTTCGATGCGGCTAACAGATGCTTTTTCAAGCTGCTTGTCCAGGTACTCACGCACCTGCAGATCGTTCTGCAGCTTGCTTGCGTATTCGCTCTTGTCTGCGTACCACACAGAAGTGTGATCTTTAACAATACCGAGACGAATACCCGTAGGATGTACTTTCTGACCCATAACGGAATCTCCTAGCAGTCAGCTCAGTCGGCCACTTTTACAGTGATGTGACAGGAGCGCTTCAAAATACGATCAGCGCGACCTTTCGCACGCGGCTTGATGCGTTTCATAGTCATTGCTTCATCAACAAAAACTGTAGAAACACGTAGCTCGTCAATATCAGCACCTTCGTTATGCTCTGCGTTAGCAATAGCAGACTCTAGTACTTTCTTAACAAGCGCCGCACCTTTTTTAGGACTATACGCCAGGATATCCAGAGCTTCACCGACAGACTTACCACGGATCTGGTCAGCGACCAGACGTGCTTTCTGTGCAGAGATGCGGGCGCCTTTGTGCTTAGCGGCAACTTCCATCATCTAACTCCTTATCGCTTGGCTTTCTTGTCTACTACGTGACCACGGTAAGTACGTGTCACAGCAAACTCGCCCAGTTTATGACCAACCATGTCCTCGGAAATAAATACCGGAACATGCTGACGGCCGTTGTGTACTGCAATTGTCAAACCTACGAAATTCGGGAAGATCGTAGAACGACGTGACCAAGTTTTGATTGGACGACGGTCGTTTGCTTCAATTGCAGACTCTACCTTTTTCAACAGGTGAAGGTCGATAAATGGACCTTTCTTCAGTGAACGTGGCACAGCTGTATCCTCTTACTTAGCGTTACGACGGCGTACGATCAACTTATCAGTACGCTTGTTCTTGCGAGTTTTATAACCCTTAGTCGGAACACCCCATGGCGACACTGGGTGACGACCACCGGAAGTACGACCTTCACCACCACCGTGTGGGTGGTCTACTGGGTTCATCGCAACACCACGAACAGTAGGACGAACACCACGCCAGCGCGTAGCACCAGCTTTACCAAGCTGACGCAAGGAGTGCTCACTGTTGCTCACTTCACCCAGAGTTGCACGACATTCAACTAGGACTTTACGCATTTCGCCAGAACGTAGACGAAGAGTTGCGTAAGCACCTTCACGTGCAACCAACTGCGCAGATGTGCCCGCTGAACGAGCAATCTGTGCACCTTTACCAGGCTTCAACTCAACACAGTGGATTACAGAACCCACTGGAATGTTGCGTAGAGGCATAGTGTTACCAGGCTTAATATCTACAGAATCGCCAGACATGATCTTAGCGCCCGCAGAAACACCTTTTGGTGCAATGATGTAACGACGCTCACCGTCTGCATATACAACTAGTGCGATATGCGCAGAACGGTTTGGATCGTATTCCAAACGCTCAACTGTCGCTGGAATACCGTCTTTGTTACGACGGAAATCGATGATACGGTACTGCTGTTTGTGACCACCGCCAATATGACGAGTAGTGATGCGACCGTGGTGGTTACGACCACCGCTCTTGCTCTTTTTCTCAACAAGAGCTGCATGAGGCTTGCCTTTATGCAGTTCAGTATTAGTCACTTTAACTACATGACGGCGTCCAGCAGAGGTCGGCTTAGTTTTAGTCACTGCCATTTTATATACCCTCTATTACTCGCCACCAAGAAAATCAATCTCAGAGCCGTCAGCTAGTGCAACATATGCTTTACGCACATCGCTACGCTTGCCTAAACCACGCTGTGTACGCTTGGTTTTGCCCTTAGCATTAAGAACGTTCACGCCTTTAACTTTAACGTTGAACAGTTCTTCTACTGCTTGCTTGATTTCTGGTTTGGTAGCGTCTTTAGCCACACGGAATACCACTTGCTGAGAACCATCAGCTACGATAGTAGCTTTCTCGGAGATGTGCGGACCCAGCAGCACTTGATAAATGCGTTCCTGTTTCATGCCAGCTTCTCCTCGATTTTCTTCAGAGCAGCAACAGTAACTAGTACTTTATCGAAGCCAACTAGGGCAACCGGGTCAACACCCGCAGCGTCACGAACATCAACGTGTGGTACGTTGCGTGCAGCCAAGTACAAGTTCTGCTCTACATCTTCAGTAATCAGCAGTGCGTTAGTCAGCTCAAGCTCGTTCAGCTTAGCCACAAACTGTTTTGTCTTTGGAGATTCCAAAGCGAAATCTTCAACAACAACCAGACGTTCTTGACGTACAAGCTCAGAGAAGATGCAACGCATTGCTGCGCGGTACATTTTCTTATTTACTTTCTGAGCGTAGTCACGCGGCTGAGCCGCGAAGGTAACACCACCGGCACGCCAGATTGGAGAACGACTAGTTCCCGCACGTGCACGACCTGTACCTTTTTGACGCCATGGTTTAGCACCACCACCAGAAACCGCAGAACGATTTTTCTGAGCTTTAGTGCCTTGACGACCGCCAGCCAAGTAAGCTGTAACCACTTGGTGAACTAGCGTTTCGTTGAATTCTTTACCAAAAGCCAGGTCGGAAACTTCAACCGAACCATTAGCTCCAGCTAAATTCAGATTCATTTCAAACCCCCTTAGGCGCCAGCTTTAACAGCTGGTTTAACGATTACGTCACCGCCAGTTGCGCCTGGAACAGCACCTTTGATCAACAACAGGTTGCGTTCAGCGTCTACGCGAACAACTTCTAGGGTCTGCACAGTAACCTGAGCATTACCCATTTGACCTGCCATCTTCTTGCCTTTCCAAACACGACCAGGAGTCTGACATTGACCAATAGAACCCGGAGCACGGTGAGAAAGAGAGTTACCGTGAGTCGCGTCCTGCATGGAGAAGTTCCAGCGCTTAACGCCACCCTGGAAACCTTTACCTTTAGACTGACCTGTTACGTCAACTTTCTGACCAGCTTCGAAGCGCGCAACTGTTAGCTCGTCGCCAACGTTGACTTCGTCGCCACCCGACAGGCGGAACTCCCACAAACCACGACCAGCTTCAACACCAGCTTTAGCAAAGTTACCAGCTTCTGGCTTAGAAAGGCGATTAGCCTTCTTAGCAC
This sequence comes from Neptuniibacter sp. QD57_21, assembly GCF_047778075.1. Lineage (GTDB taxonomy): Bacteria > Pseudomonadota > Gammaproteobacteria > Pseudomonadales > Balneatricaceae > Neptuniibacter. Next base: position 3,522,913 of record NZ_CP180549.1, read on the forward strand.
CAGTAGTAACCTGCACTGCTTGGTAGCCGTCGGTTTCTTCTGTTTTCACAGCAGTAACACGGTTCGGTTCCACTTCGATGACGGTGACTGGCACGGATACGCCGTCTTCTGTGAAGACGCGAGTCATACCCGCTTTACGTCCGATAAGACCTACAGACATTTTCTTTTAAAACCTCTTGCCAGTTGTGTACGGGGCTGTTACCCACTACGGCTGCCCTTTCCAGAGCATTCCACACTAAATAAGCGCTTCATTAATTAAAATTAACTCTGCGCAGTTGCCTTTTAGCCGAGGCTGATCTGCACTTCAACACCCGCAGCAAGATCTAGCTTCATCAATGCGTCAACTGTTTTTTCAGTTGGCTCAACGATGTCTAGAACACGCTTATGTGTACGGATTTCATACTGATCACGCGCATCTTTGTTTACGTGAGGTGAAATCAGAACAGTGTAGCGTTCTTTGCGAGTAGGAAGTGGGATCGGACCTCGTACTTGAGCGCCAGTTCTCTTTGCAGTATCTACGATTTCCTGCGCAGAAGAGTCGATCAAGCGATGATCAAAGGCTTTCAGACGAATACGAATTTTCTGATTCTGCATTTCGATCACACATTTCCAAAAAATAATTTTACGGCATACGCCGACCTCCCCCTACTATGAGGGGGACGCAAATTCTACTTATGTCACTTGCGAAGGTCAACAGTAAGCAGGATTAATTTGTACAATTAACAAACAATCTATACTTACACCCCCGAACAAGCTTATAAGTCGGCACAAAAAAGCCCTCACAAGGAGGGCTTTTTCAAATCAAAGAGTTTTAATTACTCAACGATTTTAGATACAACACCAGCACCTACAGTACGGCCACCTTCACGAATCGCGAAACGTAGACCTTCTTCCATTGCTACTGGGTTGATTAGTGTAACGTCCATTTGAACGTTATCACCAGGCATTACCATTTCTACACCCTCTGGAAGCTCACATGCACCAGTGATGTCAGTTGTACGGAAGTAGAACTGTGGACGGTAACCTTTGAAGAATGGAGTGTGACGACCGCCTTCTTCTTTGGATAGTACGTATACTTCACCCTCGAAACGAGTGTGAGGAGTAATAGAACCTGGAGCTGCTAGTACTTGACCACGCTCAACCTCTTCACGTTTAGTACCGCGCAGTAGAACACCAACGTTCTCACCAGCACGACCTTCGTCAAGAAGCTTACGGAACATCTCAACACCAGTACAAGTAGTAGTCGTAGTTTCTTTGATACCTACGATTTCAACTTCTTCACCAACCTTGATGATACCGCGCTCAACACGACCAGTTACTACAGTACCACGACCCTGGATAGAGAATACGTCCTCGATAGGCATGATGAATGCACCGTCGATAGCACGCTCTGGCTCTGGGATGTAAGAGTCTAGAGTTTCAACTAGAGTCTTAACAGCAGTAGTACCAAGTTCGTTGTCGTCTTCGCCGTTTAGGGCCATTAGAGCAGAACCTGGGATGATTGGAGTGTCATCACCTGGGAATTCGTACTGGTCTAGAAGCTCACGAAGCTCCATTTCAACCAATTCTAGCATCTCAGCGTATTCTTCAGAGTCAGCACCACCACAGTCTTCTGCTAGTAGGTCTGCTTTGTTTAGGAATACTACGATGTAAGGTACACCTACCTGACGAGATAGTAGGATGTGCTCACGAGTCTGTGGCATTGGACCATCAGTCGCGCCACATACAAGGATCGCGCCATCCATCTGTGCAGCACCAGTGATCATGTTCTTAACATAATCGGCGTGGCCTGGACAGTCTACGTGTGCGTAGTGACGTTCTGGAGAATCATACTCAACGTGAGAAGTTGCGATTGTGATACCACGCTCACGCTCTTCTGGAGCGTTGTCGATACCGTCAAATGCAACAGCGTCGCCGCCCCATACTTCTGCACATACGCGAGTTAGAGCTGCTGTTAGAGTAGTTTTACCGTGGTCAACGTGGCCGATTGTACCAACGTTAACGTGCGGTTTTGAGCGTTCAAATTGTTCTTTAGCCACTTTTCATTACCTCAAGTAATTAGGCGAATAAAAATATTAGTTCTGATTGATTACAGCGTCAGCGACATTTTGTGGCGCTTCAGCGTAGTCGAGAAACTCCATCGAGTAAGTCGCACGACCCTGTGTCGCGGAGCGTAGGTCGGTTGCATAACCGAACATCTCACCCAGCGGAACATGAGCGTTGATAATCTTACCCGAAGAACTGTCTTCCATCCCCTGTACAAGACCACGACGACGGTTCAGGTCACCCATCACGTCACCCATGTAATCTTCTGGGGTTACAACTTCAACTTTCATCATCGGCTCTAACAAGCACGCATTTGCTTCTTGCGCGAACTTTTTAAGCGCCTGAGATGCAGCGATTTTAAACGCCATTTCGTTGGAGTCAACATCATGGAAGGACCCATCGTACAAACGTGCTTTAAGGCCGATTAACGGGTAGCCAGCAATGACACCGTTATGCATCTGTTCCTCAATACCTTTCTGTACAGCTGGGACGTATTCCTTAGGAATAGCACCACCGACAATCTCGTTGATAAACTCTAGACCCTCTTCATCAGAAGGGCTAAATTCAACGACAACATGACCATATTGACCACGACCACCTGATTGACGTACAAACTTGTGGTTTGCGTCAACAGACTGACGGATCTTCTCACGGTAGGCTACCTGTGGTTTACCGATATTGGCTTCAACCTTAAATTCACGCTTCATACGATCCACGAGAATATCAAGGTGCAATTCACCCATACCGGAAATAATTGTCTGACCCGTCTCCTGATCTGTTTCAACTTGGAAAGATGGATCTTCTTGCGCAAGCTTACCTAGCGCAATACCCATTTTCTCTTGATCAGCTTGAGACTTAGGCTCAACCGCTACAGAGATAACTGGTGCAGGGAACTCCATACGCTCAAGGACAATTTTATTGTCACCATCACATAAAGTATCACCCGTAGTTACATCCTTCATACCAATTAGAGCTGCGATATCGCCTGCGCGAACCTCTTTAATCTCATCACGGTTGTTAGAATGCATCTGCACCATACGACCAACACGCTCTTTTTTACCCTTAACAGAGTTAAAGACCGCATCACCCGATTTAAGAACACCCGAGTACACACGTACGAACGTAAGCGTACCCACAAATGGGTCTGTAGCAATTTTAAATGCAAGCGCAGAGAACGGCGCATCATCATCAGCCTCACGCTGTGCAACAGTTTCCTGTTCATCATCTAGCGTACCTTCGATCGATTTAACCTCGATCGGAGATGGCATGTATTCGATAACCGCATCCAAAACAGCTTGAACACCTTTGTTCTTAAACGCAGAACCAGCCTGCATAAGAACGATATCGTTATCCAAGGTACGAGCACGAAGCCCCTGTTTAATCTCTTCCTCTGATAGATCACCTTCTTCAAGGTATTTTTCCATCAGCTCTTCTGATGCTTCAGCAGCAGCTTCAACTAGCTCCTCGCGAAGCTCATCAGCTTTATCTTGCAAATCAGCTGGAATATCTTCCAGCTCGTAGGTCATACCCTGATCCGCTTCATTCCACATAATGGCTTTCATGCGAACCAGATCGACAACACCAACAAAATCTTCTTCTGCGCCAATCGGGAAATTGATTGGTACAGCATTAGCGCCAAGACGATCTTTTAACTGATCTACAACCATGAAGAAATCCGCACCAAGGCGATCCATCTTATTGACGAATACCATGCGCGGAACTTCATATTTGTTAGCTTGACGCCAAACCGTTTCTGTCTGAGGCTGGACACCGGAAGATGCACATAACACAACAACCGCACCATCAAGCACACGCAGTGAGCGCTCTACTTCGATGGTGAAGTCAACGTGCCCAGGAGTATCGATGATATTAATACGATGATCATCGAACTGCTGGTTCATACCCTTCCAGAAGCAAGTAGTTGCAGCAGAAGTAATTGTAATACCACGCTCCTGCTCTTGCTCCATCCAGTCCATTGTCGCAGCGCCATCATGTACTTCACCGATCTTATGAGAAAGACCGGTGTAGAACAGGACGCGCTCAGTTGTAGTCGTTTTACCGGCATCTACATGCGCACAAATTCCGATGTTACGGTAACGTGCGATAGGAGTTTTACGAGCCACGACTTAATCCTCAGTATCTTAGAAGCGGTAGTGAGCGAATGCTTTGTTCGCTTCAGCCATACGGTGTACGTCTTCACGCTTCTTAACTGCAGCACCACGGCCTTCAGCAGCGTCCATCAACTCGCCTGCTAGACGCAGAGCCATTGACTTCTCACCACGACCACGAGCAGAGTCTACAGCCCAACGCATAGCTAGAGCCATACGACGAGCGGGACGTACTTCAACTGGTACTTGGTATGTAGCACCACCAACACGGCGGGATTTAACTTCAACCGCTGGCTGGATAGCTTCTAGAGCTTTTTCGAATAGCTCGATTGGATCTTGTTCAGAACGCTCTTCGATTTTATCTAGAGCACCGTAAACGATCTTCTCAGCTACAGACTTCTTACCGTGAACCATTACATGGTTGATAAACTTAGCAAGAACTGTGCTTCCGAATTTAGGATCCGGTAAAATTTCGCGCTTTGCAGCGACGCGTCTTCTAGGCATTGATAAGCCCTCAATAAATTAAAAGGTCTTCAGGTATTCCAAGCAATTGATGCTAGGCCTTACTCTTACCGTGTATTCAACACAGTGTTTAGATAACTAAAGCACTATGTTGGGACGACGATTAAGACTTAGGACGCTTAGCACCGTACTTAGAACGGCCTTGCTTACGCTCATTAACACCTGAGCAATCTAGTGCGCCACGAACTGTGTGATAGCGAACACCAGGAAGGTCCTTAACACGACCACCACGAATTAGAACAACGCTGTGCTCCTGCAAGTTGTGACCTTCACCACCAATGTAGGAAGCAACTTCGAAGCCGTTGGTCAAACGAACACGACATACTTTACGTAGTGCTGAGTTCGGTTTTTTCGGAGTAGTGGTGTATACACGGGTACAAACGCCACGACGCTGAGGACAAGCCTGCAATGCACGAACATCGCTTGGCTGAACTTTGCGTTTACGTGGTTTACGTACCAGCTGGTTAATCGTTGCCATTAAGCAAACTCCACGTTTTGATTTAACACCATAAAAAAATTGGATTTACACAATCCAATCACAAAGGGGCCGGAATTTTAATCAATTCCGGCCCTAAACGTCAAATACTGGATACTATTTATTCAATATTTTCGAATAAATTGTTATTCAGCATCTGGCATTGAAGCATTTAGCGCTTCTGTCAGTGCCTGCTGAACCTCTTCAGCACTTACTGTCACGGACTCACCTTCAGAAGGTTGAGCACGCTTGCGCTTACGCTCTTCATGGTAAGCAAGACCTGAACCCGCTGGGATCAGACGACCTACTACCACGTTTTCTTTCAGGCCGCGCAGGAAGTCCTGCTTACCTGTTACCGCACCTTCCGTTAGAACTCGAGTTGTTTCCTGGAAGGATGCTGCTGAGATAAAGGACTCAGTAGCCAAAGATGCCTTAGTGATACCCAATAGTACGCGATCGTACTTAGCTGGGATCTTACCAGCAGCCTCTAGCTCTTCGTTCTCTGCCAATACAGCCTGGTATTCAACCTGATCACCTGGGATGAATGTAGAATCACCCGCAGATACGATCTCAACTTTACGCAGCATCTGACGAACAATTACTTCGATGTGCTTATCGTTGATGCCTACACCCTGTAGACGGTATACGTCCTGGATTTCACCAGTGATGTATTTCGCCAGTTCTTCTACACCTAGTACGCGTAGAATGTCATGCGGGTTAGACGGACCGTCAGAAACAACCTCACCCTTCTCTACATGTTCACCTTCGAACACGTTCAGGTTACGCCATTTCTGGATCATTGTTTCATGTGGCTCTGCATCACTAGGAGAGATCACAAGACGTTTCTTGCCTTTAGTCTCTTTACCGAAGCCGATTAGACCAGAAACTTCTGCAAGAATCGCAGACTCTTTAGGTTTACGTGCTTCGAATAGATCCGCAACTCGCGGCAGACCACCGGTGATATCCTTGTTCACAGTACCTTCTTGAGGAATACGTGCAAGAACGTCACCTACTTGTACTTCAGCGCCATCGCTAAGGTTCATGATCGCTTTAGCTGGTAGTAGATACTGCGCTGCAGAATCTGTACCTGGATGCATTACTTCATTACCTTTCGCATCCAATAGCTTGATCATAGGACGGATATCTTTACCTGCTGCTGGACGATCTTTAACGTCCAATACCTCAGTTGTAGATAGCCCTGTTAGCTCATCAGTCTGGCTCTTAACGGTAATACCGTCTTCCATGCCTGAAAGCTCAACCTTACCCGCCACCTCAGAGATGATTGGGTGAGTATGTGGATCCCAGTTAGCTACGATGTCGCCTGCTTCAACAGAGCTACCGTCTTTAACTTTGATCACAGAACCGTATGGAAGCTTGTAACGCTCACGCTCACGACCGTGCTCATCAGTTACACCTAGTTCACCAGAACGAGAAGTTGCAACCAAAGCACCATCTGGACGCTCTACAAACTTAAGGTTGTGAAGACGAATTTCACCGCCATTCTTAACCTGAATGCTGTCTACAGCAGCTGCTCGTGATGCCGCACCACCAATGTGGAACGTACGCATTGTTAGCTGTGTACCTGGCTCACCAATTGACTGAGCAGCGATAACACCTACTGCTTCGCCTGGGTTAACCAAGTGACCACGACCTAGATCACGACCGTAACAGCTTGCACAGATACCATGACGAGTACGACACGTGATTGCACTACGTACGATAATCTCATCGATAGAAGAGTACTTCTCGTCGTTTTCTAGGCGATGCTTCCACGCTTCATCGATAAGCGTACCCGCTTCGATTAGAACTTCTACACCCTGCGGGTCTAGAACATCAACAGCCACTGTACGACCTAGTACACGATCACCCAGCGCAACTACTACGTCACCGCCTTCGATCAGAGGTACCATCACAAGACCTTCTTCAGTACCACAATCATGTTCTGTGATAACTACGTCTTGTGCCACGTCTACTAGACGACGCGTTAGGTAACCGGAGTTAGCTGTCTTCAATGCCGTATCGGCTAGACCCTTACGAGCACCGTGAGTAGAGATAAAGTACTGAAGTACGTTTAGACCTTCACGGAAGTTCGCAGTGATCGGTGTTTCGATGATTGAGCCATCCGGCTTAGCCATCAGACCACGCATACCCGCCAACTGACGAATCTGTGCAGCACTACCACGGGCACCGGAATCGGCCATCATGTATACAGAGTTGAAAGATTCCTGCTCGGACTCTTCACCATCTTTTGTAATAACCGGCTCAGTCTTCAAGTTATCCATCATCTTCTTAGCCAACAATTCGTTAGCACGAGACCAGATATCGATAACTTTGTTGTATTTCTCGCCCTGAGTTACCAAACCATCAGCGAACTGACGTTCGATATCCATTACCTCAGCTTCTGCTTCATCGATAATAGTTGTTTTCTCAGCTGGAATTTCGAAGTCGTTAACACCGATAGAAACACCAGACATAGTTGCCTGACGGAAGCCCATGTACATCAGTTGGTCAGCAAAGATAACTGTATCTTTCAGACCACAGCGACGGTACGCTTCGTTAAGAAGGCGAGAGATCGCTTTCTTCTTCATTGGCTGGTTAACAAGCTCGTAAGGTAGACCTGCTGGAACGATTGCGAACAACAAAGCACGACCGGCCGTTGTTTCTTTCATTTCAGTAATCGTTTCTAGGTTACCTTCGATGTCACGAATGCTTTCAGTAACACGTACTTTAATCTTCGCTTGAAGATCTAGCTGACCTGCGCCTTGTGCACGCTGAATCTCTTCGATGTCGGCAAATACCATGCCTTCACCTTTCGCATTCACACGCTCACGAGTCATGTAGTAAAGACCCAATACAACGTCCTGAGAAGGTACGATGATCGGCTCACCATTAGCAGGTGATAGTACGTTGTTTGTAGACATCATCAACGCACGCGCTTCCAACTGAGCTTCAATAGTCAGTGGAACGTGTACAGCCATTTGGTCACCGTCGAAGTCGGCGTTGTATGCCGCACAAACTAGTGGGTGTAGCTGAATAGCTTTACCTTCGATCAGTACCGGCTCAAATGCCTGGATACCAAGACGGTGAAGTGTTGGAGCACGGTTAAGTAGTACAGGGTGCTCACGGATTACTTCGTCTAGGATATCCCAAACTAGTGCTTCTTCTCGCTCAACCATCTTCTTAGCAGCTTTGATTGTAGTCGCATGACCACGAAGCTCTAGCTTGGAGAAGATGAATGGCTTAAATAGCTCAAGTGCCATCTTCTTAGGAAGACCACACTGGTGTAGACGTAGGTACGGACCTACCACGATTACAGAACGGCCAGAGTAGTCAACACGCTTACCTAGAAGGTTTTGACGGAAACGACCCTGCTTACCTTTGATCATATCAGCCAAAGATTTCAAAGGACGCTTGTTAGAGCCAGTAATCGCACGACCGCGACGGCCGTTATCTAGCAATGCATCAACAGATTCCTGCAACATACGTTTTTCGTTACGTACGATGATATCTGGAGCATTAAGGTCAAGTAGACGCTTAAGACGGTTGTTACGGTTGATAACACGACGGTAAAGATCGTTAAGATCAGATGTCGCGAAACGACCACCATCTAGTGGTACTAGCGGACGAAGATCTGGTGGAAGTACTGGTAGTACTTCAAGAATCATCCACTCAGGCTTGTTGCCTGACTTGTAGAAAGCTTCTAGTAGTTTAAGACGCTTAGAAAGCTTCTTGATCTTAGTTTCAGAGTTAGTCTGCGGTAGTTCTTCACGCAGTTGATTAACTTCTTCTTCAAGCTCAATAGAAGACAATAGCTCTTTAACAGCTTCTGCACCCATACGTGCGTCGAAGTCATCACCGAACTCTTCTAGCGCTTCAAAGTACTGCTCATCGTTCAGTAGCTGACCGCGCTCAAGCGTAGTCATGCCTGGATCGATTACTACAAAAGATTCGAAGTAAAGAACACGTTCGATATCACGTAGCGTCATATCCAGCATCAAACCGATACGGGATGGCAGAGACTTAAGGAACCAAATGTGCGCTACAGGAGAAGCAAGTTCGATGTGCGCCATACGCTCACGACGAACTTTAGCTAGCGTTACTTCAACGCCACACTTCTCACAGATAACACCGCGGTGTTTCATGCGCTTATATTTACCGCACAAGCACTCGTAGTCTTTTACTGGACCAAATATTTTGGCACAGAATAGACCTTCACGTTCTGGCTTGAACGTACGGTAGTTAATAGTTTCCGGCTTTTTAACTTCACCGTACGACCATGAACGGATCATTTCCGGAGAGGCCAGAGTGATCTTGATAGAGTCGAACTCTTCAGATTGGCCCTGTGTTTTCAGCAGATTCAGCAGATCTTTCATTCTTTCAAGCTCCTAACGGAGTTCTTGCTTGAGGCCGCCCGAAGGCGACCCCCGCCTGGTATACAGTTTTGTGCTTATTCGGATTCGAGCTCGATGTCGATACCCAGAGAACGGATCTCTTTAATAAGTACGTTGAAGGATTCCGGCATACCCGGCTCCATACGGTGATCGCCGTCGACGATGTTCTTATACATCTTCGTACGACCATTCACGTCATCGGACTTAACTGTAAGCATCTCTTGTAGAGTATAAGCAGCACCGTATGCTTCTAGTGCCCATACCTCCATCTCACCGAAACGCTGACCACCGAACTGCGCCTTACCACCCAGCGGCTGCTGCGTAACAAGACTATAAGAACCAGTAGAACGAGCGTGCATTTTGTCGTCTACCAAGTGGTTCAGTTTCAGCATGTACATGTAACCAACAGTTACAGGACGGTCAAACTTGTTGCCGGTACGGCCGTCAAACAACGTTGACTGACCTGTGTCGCTCAAACCTGCAAGACGTAGTAGAGATTTCAATTCAACCTCTTTCGCACCGTCAAAAGCAGGTGTAGCTAGAGGCACACCACCACATAGGTTCTTAGCTAGCTCAAGGATCTCATCATCAGAGAAGCTATCTAGATCTTCTGTGCGGCTGTTCATGCCAGCACCCAGATCTGCATTATAGATCTGATCTAGGAAGCTACGAATCTCAGTTACTGTTTCAGTACGCTCACGCTCCTGATCCAGCATCTCATTGATACGACGACCTAAGCCTTTCGCAGCCATACCCATGTGTGTCTCTAGGATCTGACCTACGTTCATACGAGACGGTACACCCAGTGGGTTCAGTACGATATCTACTGGCTCACCGTTCTCATCGTAAGGCATGTCTTCTACAGGCATGATTACAGAGATAACACCCTTGTTACCGTGACGACCCGCCATCTTGTCACCAGGCTGTACGCGACGCTTAGTAGCAACGTAAACCTTAACAATCTTAAGGACGCCAGGTGCAAGATCATCACCTGTCTGCAGCTTGCTCTTCTTATCTTCGAAACGCTTATCTAGAGATTCTTTACGATCTTCTAGTTGCTTCTGAGCTAGCTCTAGCTGTTCAACTGCATTTTCATCAGAAACGCGGATGTTGAACCAATCAGATTTAGACAATCCAGCTAGGAATTCAGCTGTAATCTCTTCGCCTTTCTTCAGGCCAGCACCACCGTCAGCTTTCAAGCCAACAAGTACACGACCTAGACGTTCGAACGTTGCTTGCTCTACGATACGTAGCTCTTCGTTCAAATCCTTACGGATTGCGTCAAGCTCTGCTTTCTCGATAGATAGCGCACGCTCATCTTTCTGAACGCCGTCACGTGTAAATACTTGTACGTCGATTACTTTACCAACAGTACCTGTTTTAACACGTAGAGATGTATCTTTAACGTCTGATGCTTTCTCACCGAAGATCGCACGCAGCAGCTTCTCTTCTGGTGTTAGCTGGCTTTCACCTTTAGGCGTTACTTTACCTACAAGGATGTCACCTGGGCCTACTTCAGCACCGATGTGAACAATACCTGCTTCATCAAGCTTCGCTAGTGCAGACTCACCAACGTTTGGAATATCTGATGTAATCTCTTCAGAACCCAATTTCGTATCACGCGCCACACAGGTTAGTTCCTGAATGTGGATAGTTGTGAAACGATCTTCCTGAACTACACGCTCAGAAATTAGGATGGAGTCCTCAAAGTTGTAACCATTCCAAGGCATGAAGGCGATACGCATGTTCTGACCAAGTGCTAGTTCACCCATATCAACGGATGGACCATCAGCCATAACATCGCCAACTTTTACAGTATCACCAGGATTAACGATAGAGCGCTGGTTGATACATGTATTTTGGTTGGAACGTGTGTATTTAGTCAGGTTGTAGATATCTACACCTGCATCGCCCGCTGTAACTTCGTCGTCGTTTACACGAACAACGATGCGGCTCGCATCTACAGACTCAATCAGACCACCGCGACGTGCCACAACACATACACCGGAGTCTTGAGCTACGTTACGTTCGATACCAGTACCTACTAGCGGCTTATCAGCACGTAGTGTTGGTACAGCCTGACGCTGCATGTTCGATCCCATCAATGCACGGTTCGCATCATCGTGCTCTAGGAATGGAATCAATGATGCCGCAACAGATACAACCTGACGTGGAGATACGTCCATGTACTGAACTTTGTCAGGTGACATTACTGTTGTTTCGTTTAGGTGACGAACTGTTACAAGCTCATCCAATAGACGACCTTCGTCATCCATTGTTGCAGACGCCTGTGCGATTACGAATGTATTCTCTTCAATCGCAGATAGGTAATCCAACTCATCTGTTACTTTGCCATCGACTACACGACGGTATGGAGTCTCTAGGAAACCATAGTCATTTGTACGAGCAAATGTTGCCAAAGAGTTGATCAAACCGATGTTTGGACCTTCCGGCGTTTCGATTGGGCATACACGACCGTAGTGAGTTGGGTGTACGTCACGTACCTCGAAGCCCGCACGCTCACGCGTTAGACCACCTGGACCTAATGCAGAAACACGACGCTTGTGAGTTACTTCTGAAAGCGGGTTGTTCTGGTCCATAAACTGAGACAGCTGAGATGAACCGAAGAACTCTTTAATTGCAGCCGCAACAGGTTTAGCGTTGATTAGATCCTGAGGCATCAGGTTATCAGATTCCGCCATGCTTAGACGTTCACGAACAGCACGTTCAACACGAACCAGACCTACACGGAACTGGTTTTCTGCCATTTCACCAACAGAACGGATACGACGGTTACCCAAGTGATCAATATCGTCCACGGTACCTTTACCGTTACGGATATCAATCAAGGTCTTCATAACCTCAAGAATATCTTCTTTGTCTAGTACGCCAGATCCAGTAACTTCTTCGCGACCTAGACGGCGATTGAACTTCATGCGACCAACAGCAGAAAGATCGTAACGCTCTTCAGTGAAGAAAAGGTTTTCGAACAATGCTTCAGCAGATTCTTTTGTTGGTGGCTCACCAGGACGCATCATACGGTAGATTTCTACCAATGCTTCTAACTGGTTACGCGTAGGATCATTACGTAGCGTATCTGAGATGAATGGACCACAATCTAGATCATTCGTGTACAGAGTTTCGAACTCAGTGATATTTGCAGCGCGAAGCTGTTCAACCAGTTCTTCTGTAATCTCAGCGTTACAGCCACAGATCAACTCACCTGTAGATGGATCAATAACATCTTTTGCAATCGCCTTACCAGCCAAGTACTCCATTGGTACTTCAAGCTGTTCCATATTGGCTTTTGCCATCTGACGAATGTGACGAGGCGTGATACGACGACCCGCTTCAACAATCACATTACCTTCAGGATCTTTCACTTCAAAAGATAGTGTCTCACCACGTAGACGATCAGCAACCAACTTCATGTTGATTGTTTCAGACGTCAGGTTCCAAGACGTGTTATCGAAGAAGATATCTAGGATCTCTTCAGCCTGGTAACCCAAAGCCCGCAACAAGATAGTTGCTGGCAGTTTACGACGACGGTCAATACGTACGAATAGGCTATCTTTTGGATCAAATTCAAAGTCTAACCAAGAACCACGGTAAGGAATCACTCGCGCAGAGTAAAGTAGCTTACCAGAAGAGTGTGTTTTACCTTTATCGTGATCGAAGAACACACCTGGTGAACGGTGTAGCTGAGATACGATTACACGCTCAGTACCGTTAACTACGAAAGTTCCGTTTTCAGTCATCAAAGGCATTTCGCCCATGTAGACTTCTTGTTCCTTGATATCTTTTACGGCTTTGTTGCTGGATTCACGGTCATAAATAACCAGACGAACTTTCACACGCAAAGGCGCTGCGTATGTAATACCGCGTATTTGACACTCTTTTACGTCAAATACAGGCTCACCCAGACGGTAGCCAACATATTCTAGAGATGCATTTCCAGAATAGGACACGATCGGGAAGACGGAGTTAAATGCTGCATGCAGACCAGCATCTAAACGATCTGCTGCTTCAACCCCTGTCTGCAAAAACTTTTTATAGGAGTCAAGCTGAATTGCCAGCAAGTAAGGCACATCCATTACTTGCGGCAATTTACCGAAGTCCTTACGGATGCGTTTCTTTTCAGTGTATGAATAAGCCATCAGTGTTCCCCAGCAAGTGCACCAATTTATAAGCAGGCCGAAAACCCGTTTCGGACTGTGTTACCGCTATTTATTTGCTGTCTATAAATAACGGAAAAAGGCCGGTGGCATATAGCCACCAGCCGTCAGCACTTCGAACAGAAATCTGTTCGGATTAGCATGAAGTTATTACTTAACTTCAACAGAAGCGCCAGCTTCTTCCAGTGCTTTCTGAAGTTCTTCAGCTTCTTCTTTGCTAACGCCTTCTTTAACAGCAGCTGGAGCGCCGTCAACGATGCCTTTAGCTTCTTTCAGGCCAAGACCTGTAGCGCCACGTACTGCTTTGATTACGTTAACTTTCTTATCGCCAGCAGCAGTTAGGATAACGTCAAATTCAGTTTTCTCTTCAGCAGCCGCACCAGCATCGCCAGCAGGACCAGCAGCTACAGCAGCAGCAGCAGTTACACCGAATTTTTCTTCCATTGCTTCGATAAGAGCAACAACGTCCTTAACAGACATTTCAGCAATTGCGTTTAGGATATCTTCGTTAGTCAGAGACATTTTCTATATTCCTGATATTTGTAAGCCCGAAGGCTCATTAAAACTTGTATAAATAAAGGTGCGTATAAACTTACGCAGCTTCTTCTTTCTGGTCGCGAACTGCTGCAATAGTACGGCATAGTTTGCCGGCTGCAGCTTCTTTCATGCAAGCCATCAGCTTCGCAATTGCTTCGTCGTAAGTTGGCAAGCTTGCTAGCATAGCCACGTCTACAACTTCACCTTCGAATGCTGCTGCTTTCAGTTCAAAGTTCTCATTGTCTTTCGCAAAGTTCTTCAGGATACGAGCGCCAGCGCCCGGGTGTTCCTGAGAGAAAGCAATGATACTTGGACCTTTGAAAGTGTCCTGTAGGCATGCATAGTCAGTGCCTTCAACTGCGCGCTTAGCAAGCGTGTTACGTACAACTTTAAGCCATACGCCGTTTTCACGAGCTTCTTTACGCAGTGCAGTCATATCGCCTACTTCAACGCCGCGGGAATCCGCAACAACAGCAGACAGAGCACTAGATGCAGCTTCCTGGACTTCAGCGACGATCGCTTTTTTATCTTCGAGTCCTAATGCCACGATTTACTCCTGGAGTAGTCTTTCGACTTATTACCAACCGCCTCATTTCTGAGGCTTTCCGAGTACGGTGGTTTGATTCAAATACAGAATCTCACCGTCTGCGCAGGCTGGTTTAGCCCATTAAGATAAGGAAACCCTTATCACCTGCGGTCTTTGACGGCCTTCATCTCTGTGTAACAGGTACAGAAGACCCTCAAAAAACCTTTCATGTCGATTAAACTTCTAGAGAAGCCTGATCAACTAGCAAACCTGGACCCATAGTAGTCGACAGGGTTACTTTCTTAAGATACACGCCTTTAGCAGAAGCTGGTTTCAGCTTCTTAAGGTCAGCAACTAGTGCTTCGATGTTCTGCTTGATAGCAGCCGCTTCGAAGTCAGCTTTACCAACACCTGCGTGGATGATGCCGTTCTTGTCAGTACGGAAACGAACCTGACCAGCTTTAGCATTGTTTACAGCAGTAACAACATCTGGAGTTACTGTGCCAACTTTAGGGTTAGGCATTAGGCCACGCGGACCTAGAACCTGACCAAGCTGACCAACAACACGCATTGCGTCTGGAGTTGCGATAACAACACCGAAGTCCAGATCGCCACCTTTCATCTGCTCTGCTAGGTCTTCGAAACCAACAACATCAGCACCTGCAGCTTTTGCTTTCTCAGCGTTTTCGCCTTGAGCAAATACAGCTACACGAACATCGTTACCAGTACCGTTTGGCAGTACAGTAGAACCACGAACAACCTGATCAGATTTACGCGGATCAACACCAAGGTTTACAGCAACATCAACAGTCTCTTTGAACTTAACAGTAGAAAGTTCAGATAGTAGAGAAACTGCATCTTCAATAGAGTAAGCTTTACCCGCTTCAACTTTCTCAGCGATTAGCTTCTGACGCTTAGTCAACTTAGCCATTACTCATCACCCTCCGGAATCAGACCCATGCTACGCGCAGTACCTGCGATAGTACGTACAGCTGCATCCATATCTGCAGCAGTTAGGTCAGGCATTTTAACAGTTGCGATCTCTTCCATCTGAGCGCGAGTAACGTTACCCACTTTCTCAGTATTTGGACGACCAGAACCGCTCTTAAGACCTGCAGCTTTCTTCAGAAGAACTGCTGCTGGAGGTGTTTTAGTGATGAAAGTAAAGCTACGATCAGCATAAACAGTAATTACAACAGGAACTGGCAAGCCGTTTTCCATGCTCTGAGTTTGAGCATTGAACGCTTTACAGAATTCCATGATGTTAACACCATGCTGACCTAGCGCAGGACCTACTGGTGGTGACGGGTTAGCGCCGCCGGCAGGAACTTGCAGCTTGATATAAGCTTCAATCTTCTTAGCCATTTTTATTTAACTCCTAGTGGGTTCAAACGCCTTACAGCTCCCCATTTTCTCAAGACAGAAAAACCCCAGCTCTCGCTGAGGTTATTCCTTAAAACTCTAAATCAGGCTTTTTCGACCTGACCGAAATCCAATTCAACCGGTGTAGATCGACCGAAAATCAACACTGCCACCTGCAGCTTGTTCTTCTCGTAGTTAATCTCTTCAACCACACCGTTAAAGTCAGCAAACGGCCCATCGATAACTCGAACCATTTCACCCGGCTCGAATACAGTCTTCGGACGCGGCTTATCAACACCGCTCTCAACTCGACTTAGGATCTCGTTAGCTTCTGCTTCTGTGATCGGCGCAGGATTACCTGCAGTACCACCGATAAATCCAAGAACGTGCGGCGTATTCTTAACCAAGTGCCAGCTTTCATCATTCATATCCATGTGCACCAACACATAACCTGGATAGAACTTACGCTCAGATTTACGTTTCTTACCGTCACGGATTTCAACAACCTCTTCGGTAGGCACTAACACCTCACCAAAAAGATCCTGCATAGAATGCAGCTCAATTCGTTCTTTCAGCGTATTCATTACACGCTTTTCGTACCCGGAGTACGCATGAACAACATACCAACGCTTAGACATGCTTATCAGCCTCTTAACCTATTGCTCCAGATACTAACCAGCTCAACAATGAGTCAAGCCCCCACAACGCCAAACCCATAATCAGAACCACAACCACAACAATCGCTGTTGTCTGCGCTGTTTCTTGACGTGTCGGCCATACTACTTTGCGAATTTCCTGCTTTGCTTCTTTAAACAAAGTAAAAAACGCTTTCCCTTTTGCTGTTTGCAGAGAGATAAAACCTGCAATCAACGCTAACACAAGCAGTGCAACCACACGGTAGAACAAAGACTGATCTGCGTATACAGAGTTACCTACAACGCCCGCAGTAACAATTGCTACTACAGCGACCCACTTAAGGGCATCAAACTTTGAACCTTCGGAATTCACTTTGGCATTCACGCTTAGGGCCTCAGGATTACTTAAAAATAGCTTGTGTCTTGATGCCATCTCAGAAAAGAGATGGCAGGCCAGGAGGGACTCGAACCCCCAACCTGCGGTTTTGGAGACCGCTGCTCTGCCAATTGAGCCACTGGCCTACTGCATAATAGGGAGGCATATTGTATAAGCCTCCCTACCAGTTGGCAATACCTAATTGTTGATTTTATTCAACAATTTTAGATACAACACCAGCACCTACAGTACGGCCACCTTCACGAATCGCGAAACGTAGACCTTCTTCCATTGCTACTGGGTTGATTAGTGTAACGTCCATTTGAACGTTATCACCAGGCATTACCATTTCTACACCCTCTGGAAGCTCACATGCACCAGTGATGTCAGTTGTACGGAAGTAGAACTGTGGACGGTAACCTTTGAAGAATGGAGTGTGACGACCGCCTTCTTCTTTGGATAGTACGTATACTTCACCCTCGAAACGAGTGTGAGGAGTAATAGAACCTGGAGCTGCTAGTACTTGACCACGCTCAACCTCTTCACGTTTAGTACCGCGCAGTAGAACACCAACGTTCTCACCAGCACGACCTTCGTCAAGAAGCTTACGGAACATCTCAACACCAGTACAAGTAGTAGTCGTAGTTTCTTTGATACCTACGATTTCAACTTCTTCACCAACCTTGATGATACCGCGCTCAACACGACCAGTTACTACAGTACCACGACCCTGGATAGAGAATACGTCCTCGATAGGCATGATGAATGCACCGTCGATAGCACGCTCTGGCTCTGGGATGTAAGAGTCTAGAGTTTCAACTAGAGTCTTAACAGCAGTAGTACCAAGTTCGTTGTCGTCTTCGCCGTTTAGGGCCATTAGAGCAGAACCTGGGATGATTGGAGTGTCATCACCTGGGAATTCGTACTGGTCTAGAAGCTCACGAAGCTCCATTTCAACCAATTCTAGCATCTCAGCGTATTCTTCAGAGTCAGCACCACCACAGTCTTCTGCTAGTAGGTCTGCTTTGTTTAGGAATACTACGATGTAAGGTACACCTACCTGACGAGATAGTAGGATATGCTCACGAGTCTGTGGCATTGGACCATCAGTCGCGCCACATACAAGGATCGCGCCATCCATCTGTGCAGCACCAGTGATCATGTTCTTAACATAATCGGCGTGGCCTGGACAGTCTACGTGTGCGTAGTGACGTTCTGGAGAATCATACTCAACGTGAGAAGTTGCGATTGTGATACCACGCTCACGCTCTTCTGGAGCGTTGTCGATACCGTCAAATGCAACAGCGTCGCCGCCCCATACTTCTGCACATACGCGAGTTAGAGCTGCTGTTAGAGTAGTTTTACCGTGGTCAACGTGGCCGATTGTACCAACGTTAACGTGCGGTTTTGAGCGTTCAAATTGTTCTTTAGCCATCAGTCTGTCCAGTGCAAATTAATTTACAAAGTGCCAAATATAACAAAGGGCAGATATATTACTATATCTACCCTAAAAATAAATTCTGGAGCTCAAGAGCGGAATTGAACCGCCGACCTCACCCTTACCAAGGGTGTGCTCTACCCCTGAGCTACTTGAGCTTAGTCTCACTTGGAGCGGGTAGCGGGAATCGAACCCGCCTCTTCAGCTTGGAAGGCTGAGGTAATAGCCACTATACCATACCCGCCTTACTGTGAATGGTGGTGAGGGGTGGATTCGAACCACCGAAGCTTACGCGTCAGATTTACAGTCTGATCCCTTTGGCCACTCGGGAACCTCACCAACAATTTCAAAACTTCACTGACCTATGAGATGGTGCCGGCACCAAGAGTCGAACTCGGGACCTACTGATTACAAGTCAGTTGCTCTACCAACTGAGCTATACCGGCGTCTCAATGAAGTGGCGCGTATGTTACCACCGAATCAGGGCTTTGCAACCCCTTTACACAACTTTTTTTCAATTTTTATAAAATAATAGTTTTCTTTGACTATTTCTTTGATTTTACTGGATAAATTTCGATCACCTGAGGCATCCATTACAACAACATAGCGAGTTCCAGTAGATTCGCGCTTTTCTACACGACTATCAATTGCTAGTGACGATAGTACCTTTACCTGCTCTACAGCCGATTCTTTATTACTATAACCTTCTAGGCTGTATTCAAAGTCCAGTAATTCGTCACCAACTTCACTTAACCCCTTGTTTTCCAGGTAATCCATTAAAGCCAAGCGTTTCTTTAGATCTTCCGGTAAGGAAATCACTACCACATAGCTAGCAACAGCTACTTCTATCGCTTTATATTCAGCCTGACCGCCTAAACCGACAATAAATTGCGTCACGGCAGCTGCTTTTACATCGGTTTCAAAACCAGTAAACCACAAACACTCTTGCCGGCTAGACTTCTCAGCCTTCAGCCTTTCAAGAGCATCCTGATCCATCTCAGCAACCAGCTTTAATATATTCAGCTGCTGGCGAGCCTCAGAGATTTTATTGGCCTCTGGCTCTAGCTGGATCGAATGCCAAAACAGTAATACCGCATTGGCTAATAATAGAAAGAGAAACAACCAACGAAACATAACTAAGCCAACGCCCAAGCCAAACCGTCTAAGACTAAATCAGGCTCTAGGTGCCCGCATCCAGCCATCTTGTAGAACAGCTCGCCATCACCGCCTGTTATATAGAGCGCGCTATGCTCAATTTTTAGATCCTTTACAATTTTTTCCGCCAAAGCAACAAACGCAAAATCAATTCCGTTAGACACGGCTGAATTTGTATCTTTGCCTGGCTGAGGATTAAAGGACTTAAGTGAATGATCGATAAGAATTTCAGATGTGTTTTCTAATAGGCCTTTTTGCATCAACCTGAGACCAGGAATGATATGACCGCCTATATGTTGTCCTTTATGATCAACGTGATCGACAGTAATCGCACTTCCACAATCGACCACACAACAAGCGCCACCCGCTTTTTTAAAGGCCGCTAACATAGCCAACCAACGATCAACCCCCATCCGCTCCGGATCGACATAGCTATTTTTTAATCCAGCTTGCTCTGCTGTTGTTTTAGCAAATAAAGGCTCGACTTGCTCTAGCGCTTGAAAAATTGCTTGCAGTTGCAGGCTTATCTCTTTACCTGCAACTGACGTTACTCTGATTTTTGAAAATTTTTGTAGCCAGCTATCCGGAATTGACTGCTCGTTCAATTCTCGCGTTAACAGCTTACCTCGAGCACCATTCTGTTCGAGCACTCGCCACTTTATAAACGTATTGCCAGCATCTATTTCAAGAATCATAAGTTTCGCTGAACACTCACTTCTCCACCGTGAAAAGCCTGCACGCCAGACGGCGTTTGTAGAAGCAGTGCGCCGGAGGTATCGATACCGTTGCAAACACCTTCTACCATCTTCTCACCAACCTGCAATACGATCTCTTTATTCTGCATAGCATGGTAGGACTGCCACTCATCAACCCATGCAGCAAAGCCTGTGCGCTCAAACTCTTCAAGCCTTACTACTAGCTGATTAATAACTTCGGCTAATAGTCGATTGCGGCTTACATCAGTGCCAGCAATAGTTTTAAGATCGGTCCAAGGCTGATCGATATCTTCAGCCTGTTCTTTTGGCATATTCACATTCATACCAACACCAATAATCACTTGGCATTGACCGGACGCTTCTCCATTTAACTCAATCAAAATCCCTGCAAGTTTTTTGCCTTGATAAAGTAGGTCGTTTGGCCATTTCAGCTCAACCCCATCAACCGAGAGTACTTCCAATGCTTTAACAAGAGATAGACCGATCAGCAGACTCAAACCCTCAAGTGCTGCAGCGCCCTGCTCAAATCGCCATACTAAAGAGAAATAAAGATTGCGAGCAAAAGGGCTAACCCAGCTGCGACCTCGTCGACCACGACCTTCTGTCTGCTGCTCAGCAACAAACAAACGCCCATGACAATCTCCCTTCTGAGACTCCTTCATAGCCATCTCATTAGTAGAGGCAATGGTTAACGGAATCTCTGGACATTTAATTAGTTCTGCAACCTCTGGGCGTAAAGCAGATTTAATCTGCTCATAATCCAGTAGCTCTACACCACCCGGGACTCGATAACCTCGCCCTTTAACACTGTAGACTTCAAGACCGCTTTCTTCGATACGGCGTATATGTTTCCAGATCGCACTACGGCTGATTCCAATTTCCTCTCCCAATTCTCGACCGGAGTGGAATTTGCCATCAGCTAGAATAGACAACAACGAACGGAGCGTCATACTACTTTGCCTTCTTTAAATTTTATCTAAAACAATAAAGCTATAGTTGTATGGGTTAGGTCCTTCTGCAGAGAAATCTTCTCTACCCACTTCTTTCCAATTTTCTCGCGCAAACTCAGGGAACCAAGCATCCCCTTCTATTTCTGCATCAACTTCTGTCAGATATAAACGATCAGCCTTCTCTAACGCTTGCGCATAAATCTGACCGCCACCAATGACCATCGCCTCGGATGCACCATCGATCATTGCTACACTTTCAGCCATATCAATAGCCGCTTCTAGGCTAGAAACAACTTTGACACCTTGAGGCGCATAAGATTCCTGTCTAGAGATAACGATATTGGTGCGCCCAGGTAGTGGACGGCCTATAGACTCATAGGTATTTCGCCCCATGATAATCGGCTTACCCATAGTCACTTGTTTAAAGTAACGTAGATCTTCAGGTAAGTGCCATGGCAGCTTATTGTTAACGCCAATCACTCGATTTTTAGCTTGTGCAACAATAATTGCTAAGTTCATCGAAACTCCTAATCGACTTATATCGCTAAGATATTAAGCATCATTTTATATTCTTACCAAAAATACTTAACATTCGGTAACATAATCTCACTGAATTTAAACACAGGGTTAAGCACAAACCAATGAGACAATACCTAGATCTGTGCCAAAGAATTATCGATGAAGGCGTTTGGGTAGAAAACAAACGCACAGGCAAACGCTGCCTTACCGTCATTAATGCTGATTTAACTTATGACGTCGGCCAAGGGCTGTTCCCTATGGTGACTACGCGCAAGTGCTTTTACAAATCAGCGATTGCAGAGATGTTAGGTTATCTCCGCGGTTATGATAACGCAGCAGATTTTCGCAAGATTGGCACCAAAACATGGGATGCCAATGCCAACGACAATGCTGAGTGGCTAGCTAATCCATATCGAAAGGGTGAAGATGATTGCGGTTTCATCTACGGAAAAGTAGGCAGAAACTTCCCAAAACCCGATGGCGGCAGTATCGACCTATTGCGCAAAATTGTGGATAACCTATCAAACGGTATTGATGACCGTGGTGAGATCTATACCTTCTATCACCCGGGCGCCTTCCACATGGGCTGCTTACGACCTTGCATGTATAGCCATCATTTCTCACTGCTAGGCGATACACTTTACCTAAACAGCACTCAGCGAAGCTGCGATGTGCCATTAGGTCTGACGTTTAATATGGTGCAGGTGTACTTCTTGCTAGCGATCGTAGCGCAGATCACCGGTCATAAACCGGGTAAGGCGTATCACAAGATCGTAAACGCCCATATTTATGAAGACCAAGTCGAGCTAATGCGTGATGTGCAGCTTAAACGTGAGCCGTTACCGTTACCGACCTTTAAAATCAATCCAGATATCAAAACGCTGGAAGATTTAGAAACATGGGTAACCGTTGATGACTTTGAAGTTGATGGTTATCAGCACCATGACCCAATTCAGTATCCGTTCTCGGTTTAGATCAGACAATAAAAAAAGAGGCCTATTTGGCCTCTTTTTTAAGCTCAATTTCATCCGCGCTTATAAGCGAGCCCAACCAACAACATCCCCAGCAGTATCATCGGCAAAGAAAGCAACTGACCCATGGTTAGCCACTCAAATGCGATAAACTGAAGATGCGCGTCCGGTTCACGCACGAATTCTACTAAAGATCGGAACAAACCATAGAGCAGTAGGAATAATCCAGAAACAGCCATTTTCGGTCGCGGTTTAGATGAGAACCACCAAAGCACCACGAATAGCACAAGCCCTTCTAGTGCAAATTCATACAACTGAGAAGGATGACGAGGCAGATCACCTCCGCGAGGAAATACCACACCCCAAGGCCCATCGGTAACACGCCCCCAAAGCTCACCACCAATAAAGTTACCAATACGGCCTGCACCTAAACCAATCGGCACCAAAGGCGCTACAAAGTCCGTCATGGTAAATAGGGATTTACCGTGTTTACGACCAAACAGATACATGGCCGCGATAACACCGAGCAAACCTCCGTGGAAAGACATCCCCCCTTCCCAGATAGCAAATAGCCAAAGCGGATCTTGCAGGAATCGATCAAGGTGATAGAACAGGACATACCCCATTCGACCACCCAATACCACGCCCATAGCACCCCAGAAGATCAGATCTGATATCTGCTCTTCAGTCCAGCCAGAACCAGGTAAACGCGCTCGCCTTACACCTAGCCACCAAGCTGCGGCAAAGCCGATCAAATACATCAAGCCGTACCAATGAATCTGCAATGGCCCAACATCTAATGCAATCGGGTTGATATCATGAACCCACACAGCACTACTCCTAAACTAGATTACTGATTAAGAAACGCAGCCCTACACAGAATAAAAAGACTGCAAAAATCCGTTTTAAAACTGGTCCTGGCAGACTGTGCGCCCATTTAGCACCAAACTTAGCAAAATAAGAACTGGTCAAAACAATACCTGCAAATGCAGGTAGGTAGACATAACCTGCACTCCAATCAGGCATATCAGCATTCCCCCAACCTTCCCAAACATTGGTTAACGCCGCCATTACTGCAATCGGAAGACCACAGGCAGCTGAAGTAGCCACTGCTTGTTGCATCTGTACTCGCCCCCAGGTGAGATAAGGCACTGTCAGGGTTCCACCACCAATACCAAAAATACTGGAAAGCCAACCAATCACACCACCTGAGATAACAAAAGATTTGGTACTCGCCGATATTTCACCCGCATCAGGCTTTAAGTTCAACGCCATTTGGATCGAAACCAAAATAGCAAAGCCGCCCAACGCAATTTGTAGCCATTCACCAGTCATTTGCCCCGCAGTTTTAACGCCGAGAAATGCACCCAACAAAATACCAGCTGTTAAAGGCTTAAAAATATCCCAGCGGACTGCACCTTTGCTGTTATGTGCCATAGTAGAGCTGATCGAAGTCACTACTATGGTCGCTAAAGAGGTGGCAACCGCTGCATGGGTTAACACGCTAGGCGCCATCCCCTGCAATTCAAAGCAAAAGACCAATACCGGCACGATCAACAGACCACCACCAATACCAAATAAGCCTGCAACAACCCCTGCTGCTGCGCCTAGAATTAAGTAGGTAAGAATTGTGATCAGCATCTTTTATCCTTTACTCTGCCTTTGTGCGATTTGCACTTACAATAAAAACGATCGCTATATTACCCAATTAATGGCCTATTACCTATGTGCTTAATAACATTCGCGTATAAGACCCACCCTAAGTACTCCCTGATTTTACTCGCCAATCGCGACGAGTTTTATCAAAGAGCCAGTCAAGCGATACATTTTTGGCCCGATCAGACTCAGGTGCTTGCCGGAAGGGATCTAGAACAGATGGGCACTTGGTTGGGCATCAATAAAGCAGGAAAGTTCTCAGCCGTTACCAATTTTCGTGATGGCAACAACATGGCCAAATCGAAAAAATCTCGCGGTGAGCTTACAGCCAATTTTTTAACGGGTTCTACTGATGCGAAAAGCTATTTAGCGCAATTGGAGAAAGAAAAATCACAATACGGCGATTTTAATCTGCTTACAGGGGACAAAACAGGTCTGTACTACAGTTCTAACCGCGGAGGCCAAACGCAACAATTACAACCCGGCGTATACGGAATGAGTAATGCGCTTCTAGACACGCCTTGGCCAAAGCTTACCCAAGTAAAACAGGCGCTAGTAGATAAAATCGAAAATGAGATGATTTCTGAGCAGGCTTTGTTTGAGATTATGCTTAACGATCAACAGGCTGCAGACGAAAACTTGCCGGACACCGGCGTACCTTTTGAATGGGAAAAACAGCTCTCTTCTAGCTTTATTCGATCAGAGACTTATGGCACTCGGGCTATAACGCTCCTTCTGCAAGAACTCGATGGCTGCACAACAGTTATCGAACAAGGATACGACTATAATGGCCCCTTAAAAAGAAGTGAGTATCAACTTACTTTGCCAGCCTTAGGGTAGCGACCTCAAGGAAAAAAACAGACTAAACAACAACCGGCTGTTTTGGCAGCGCTATACCCAAGTCAGTGAGACGCTCATTGATAAACTGCTGAATACGATCAGCATCATCCATCGCCATCACATCTTTCAGGAGTTGACCCGCATCTTCCTTACTCACTTGGCGGATTGCCGCTTTTACTTTAGGCAGATTGGTCGCGTTCATTGATAGCACGTCATAGCCCATTGCCATCAACAGCAAAGCACCGCCTGGCTCAGACGCTAATTCACCACAGATAGACACTGTAACGTTTTCTTTATGGGCTTCTCGCGCAATGAAAACCAGCGCCCTAAGAACAGCGGGATGGTAACTAACATACAGATCAGCAACACGAGGGTTATTACGATCTACGGCAAGCAGATACTGAGTAAGGTCGTTGGAACCCACTGAGATAAAATCGACACGACGGGCAAATCGGCGTACCTGATAAACAGCAGCCGGCACCTCAACCATCACACCCACCAATGGACGCTCTATATCATGCCCTTCATCTTGCAGTTCTTTAACTGCACGATCAATCTGACGACTTGCTTCTTCTACTTCGCCTACGCTGGTCACCATCGGCAACATGATACGTAGATTACCGTAACCTTCACCTGCTTTAAGCATTGCGCGTACTTGCACAAGGAAGATCTCAGGATGATCCAGCGTCACTCGGATACCACGCCATCCCAAGAATGGGTTTTCCTCTTCAATTGGAAAGTAAGGTAGTGACTTATCTCCACCGATATCCAAGGTACGCATTGTCACTGGGCGAGGATGGAATGCTTCTAACTGTTTACGATACGTCTGTGCTTGATCCTGCTCACTCGGGAAGAACTCTCGAATCATGAAAGGCACTTCGGTTCGATACAGTCCGATACCTTCTGCGCCACGATCCAGTGAACGCGCCACATCGGCGATCAAACCTGTATTTACCCAAAGAGGCATACGGAAACCATCTGTAGTTTCCGCAGGAAGGTCCTTAATCGCTTCAAGTTCGGCAGCCTGCTCTTGTTCACCGCGCAAGATATCTCTGTAGGCCGTTAGTAGATCTTCTCCCGGCTGAACATAGATTCGACCTGAGTAGCCATCAAGAATCAGCTCTCGACCATCAATACGCGTCAAGGGCAGATCCACTGCTCCCATAATGGTCGGAATACCCATGGAACGAGCAAGGATCGCAGCATGAGAATTACTGGAGCCATGAACAGAAACTAAACCGACCAACTTCTCGCTCGGCACTTCACCAAGCATCGCCGGAGTTAATTCATCAGCAACCAGTATGGTTTCATCGGTAAATTCGAGTACCGCCGGTGCGTCTTCTTGCAGATAGGCGAGCACTCGACGCCCTAAATCTTTGATATCAGTCGCACGTTCACGCAGATAGGGATCATCCATCATCGAAAACTGACGCACATGTTCCGTAACAACTTCACGGAGCGCACCTTGCGCCCAGTTCCCTTGACGAATTCGAGCAACCACTTCACCAGCCAAAGCGTTGTCATCCAACATTCGAAGATAAACATCGAACAGCGCCTGCTCTTCAGAACGTAAACGCTGGGCTAAACTGCGCCCAACTACTTTGATATCCCGTCGAACAAGCTTTAACGCAGCTTCAAAGTTCGCAATTTCCTGCTCTACATCTTTGGCAACTTTATCCGGAACTGAATTCAGATCTGCAGGAGGCGCAACAACCGTAGCCGAACCAATAGCTACGCCAGCAGAACCCGGTACACCTTCAAAGCGTAAGTTAACAATCTCGCTACTAGGCTCTTCACCCATCGCACCTAAAGAGCCTGTGGCTTCAGCATGAGCAATCGCACCTGCTAGTTGCGCAGATAATGTAACCAGAAAAGCTTCTTCGCTCTCATCAAAACGGCGCTGCGCTTTTTGCTGAACAACTAAGACCCCTAAAACACCGCGGTGATGGATAATCGGCACACCGAGGAAAGAGTTAAAACGCTCTTCACCAGTGGACTCAACATATTTGTAGGCGGGATGTTCAGAGGCGTTTTCAAGGTTAATCGGTTCGGCACGATCCACCACCATACCAACCAAGCCTTCTTCGGCAGATAAGCGAACACTACCTACCGCTTCTTGATTTAGACCCTCGGTCGCCATCAAAACATAACATTGATCCTCGGGATCAAATAGATAAACAGAACAAACCTCTGTGGACATAGCACGCTGGATGCGACGCACAATCAGATTCAGTACCGAGTCCAAATCTGGCGCGATACTGACTTCCTGTACAATCTTCTTCAACACATCCAGCATTCAGTGTCTCTCCTTCTAGGTATTTATGGCATTAAATCTCGATAGTTTAGGTGATAATTCTCGCATTGCCTTGCGATACACCTCTCGTTTAAATGACACAACCTGTCCTAGCGGATACCAATAGCTCACCCAACGCCAACCATCAAACTCTGGCGATTCAGTGTGATCAATTTTTACCGCACTATCTGCGCTTAACATCCGTAGCAAAAACCATTTTTGCTTCTGGCCAACACATACCGGATGCGAATTGCGCCGGATCATTCGTTTGGGCAATCGGTATCTCAACCAACCTCGGGTTACTGCAACAATTTCTACATCTTCTGCAGCAAGTCCAATCTCTTCTCTTAATTCGCGATACATTGCTTCTTCAGGGGTTTCATCCTCATTGATTCCCCCCTGCGGAAACTGCCAAGCATCTTGGCCAATTCGTCTTGCCCAAAGGACCTGACCCAGCGAGTTAGCCAGAATGATACCGACATTCGGCCTGAACCCATCTGAATCAATCACTTTAGTTATTCCTAATTATTTTTCAGCTATTGTTCCATAATTCTTTGATACTCAGCAAATCCCTTTTCAGACAATTGCATTCAAAGCATATCCTCCCTATCCTTGCGACACTATCTTATTCGTTGAGGAACCTCTTTTGAGCTTAGCAATTTTTGATCTGGACAATACTCTTCTTGCCGGTGACAGCGATCACGCATGGGGCGAATTCCTGTGCGAAAAAGGAATTGTAGATAGCGATGAGTATAGTCGCGCAAACGACTACTTTTACGAGCAATATAAGAATGGCGGATTAGATATTTTCGAATTCCTTACCTTTGCTCTAAAGCCTTTGGCTCAGATGCAACGTGCAGAACTAGATAAACTGCATTTAGAGTTCATGGAATCTAAAATTATTCCAATTATGCTGCCTAAAGCGGCTGAGCTTCTACAGAACCACCGCGAACAAGGTGATTACTTGCTTATTATCACAGCGACTAACCGCTTTGTAACAGGCCCTATCGCAGACAAGCTGGGCGTTGACGACATTATTGCAACAGACCCAGAAGAAGTGGATGGCGAGTACACAGGCAAAGTTGCGGGTATACCTTGCTTCCAAGATGGCAAAGTAACGCGCCTGAATGAATGGTTAAAACATAATGACTTCAATTTAGAAGGCAGTTATTTCTATAGTGATTCCCACAATGACTTACCGTTGCTGGAGAAAGTAACTCATCCAGTCGCAGTAAACCCAGATGAAACGCTGGAAGATCATGCCAACGCCAACCTTTGGCCTGTGCTTGATCTACGTTGATCAGGTGTAAACATCCGCACAAAAAAGAGAGGCAATAGCCTCTCTTTTTTATTTCTGTTAAAACTCAATCAAAATGTTCTGCAAAATGACGAACATCGTGAGCTAACTTATCAATCTTATCGGCAGCCTTTTCCATCTCTGCCAAAACAGCCGCACTGATCGCTGACTCAATCAACAGTGCTAACTCATCAAAATGCTCTTCACCAATATCGTTACACATTACTGTTGGTAATCTCTCCTTAAAAGACGAGACAACATGTTGAGCATGTGCAGTTTGTTTCATTGTCATCGTTTTACTCCTTAACTCTTACTTATGCACTGGGTGACGATCAATTTGCCCTTGGGCATTGCTGACGATTTGCGGATCCGGCTGAAGATCAATCTCTTCACTTTTATTCGGATAAGGCATACGACTAAGTAGATGGCGCATTGCATTAAGTCTTGCGCGCTTCTTATCGTCAGACTTAATCACAGTCCAAGGCGCATCTGCTGTGTCGGTATAGAAAAACATCGATTCTTTGGCTTCTGTATATGAATCCCACTTATCCAAAGAGGCCAAATCAATTGGAGAAAGCTTCCATTGTTTCAACGGATCTACACGGCGAGCCTGAAAACGTCGGAACTGCTCGTCACGGCTTACCGAGAACCAGAACTTAAACAGTTTGATGCCACTTCGCGCCAGCATACGCTCCAGATCAGGGGTCTGACGCATAAACTCTAAATACTCAGATGGCGAACAGAAGTTCATTACTTTCTCAACCCCAGCACGGTTGTACCAAGAACGGTCAAACAGCACTATCTCACCAGCCGTAGGAAGATGGTTGATGTAACGCTGGAAATACCACTGTCCTTTCTCTTGCTCGGTCGGCTTTTCCAACGCCACCACACGTGCACCACGGGGATTAAGGTGCTCCATAATACGTTTGATGGTTCCGCCTTTACCGGCTGCGTCACGCCCTTCAAAGAGGATAACAACACGCTGCCCGGTCTCACGCACCCAGTTCTGCATCTTCAACAGTTCTATCTGCAGCTCTTTTTTACGCTTTTCGTATTCTTTGCGGGAAATTTTTGTATCGTAAGGGTATTCGCTGGACTCAAACAGATCAGTAACTTCCTGATCCAGCAGTACAGTAGGGCAAATTTCTTCTTGCGGTGGCAAGATCACATCTGCAGTTTGAACATCAACATCTGGGGTCTGTAACTCCTGGTTCATAGGCTTACCTCTCTAGTTCGGTTAATCAGTATTACTGATTATGCGCCTACTACATCAGGAGTTTCTGATATAGATCAAACAACCATTAGTATTTTAAAAGTTAACGTTCCCTCTATAATTATTCTTCGGTATGATCCCCGCCCTTTCCGATTAAACCTTCACGGAATAACAGCCCTTAAGCCACCACTTTACAGTGCTTCAAGGACTCATTTAGCTCATGCATCAACATGCTTCGCGTGATGATACCCACTAGCTTATTCTGCTCAACCACTGCATACACTTTTGGTTTATCCAAACCCATCTGCTGAGCTAAATCGACAATACTCAATCCCGGTGAAACCGTAAGTGGATCGGTACGCATAATATCGCCAACAATTTCGTGGCTATCACAGTGATAACTGTCGGTAACTAAATAAGGCAAACAATCAAACTCTGATAAAAAGCCAACCACCTTCAAGTTTTTATCTACTACCGGTAAGCCTAAATACCCAGAATCTAGAATATGAGAAACCGCCTCAACTAGGGGCATATCTGCACTTAGCGGCTTATTCACAGGAAACATTGCATCTTTTACTTGTAACATAACCCTACCCACCTGTTTTATCTTGCTGATTACAGTCTGGCAAAGAACTCGAAAATGACAAATTCACAACAAAAAAGGGGAGCTGTTAAAGCTCCCCTTTTTGATCGATTCGCCAAAGCTATGGGCATGGATTCGGATAGCGGACATGAATCGCTTCAATCTCCGCCAGTAAACCTTCATCAAGGTTAAGGTTTACGGAGTCTATATTGGCTGTCAGCTGCCCCATGGTCGTTGCGCCAATAATATTACTGGCGACAAAATCACGACTATTAACAAAAGCCAACGCCATCTGAGCTGGATCCAAATTATGCGCTCGCGCTAGCGATACATACTCTTCAGTCGCTTTTATACCTTGTTCATTCAGATATCGAGTGTAATCAGGAAACAGGGTTAAACGGCCCTTCTCAGGCTGAGCGCCATTAAGGTACTTGCCACTCAAGGTACCAAATGCCATTGGTGAATACGGCAGTAGAGACACCTGCTCACGCATCAAAACCTCGGTTAAACCCACCTCAGAGGAGCGGTTTAACAAATTGTAGGGATTCTGTACGGAAACAACTCGCGGCAGGCCTAATTGCTCAGCATAAGCTAGAAACTTCATGGTTCCCCATGCCGTTTCATTGGATAAACCCACATATCTAATCAAGCCTTCATCCACCAGCTCTTTTAAAATGTTTAGGGTTTCCAAAATTGCTGCCCCATCGTTTTCTGGAGCATGCTGATAGCCTAACTTACCAAAGAAATTAGTGGTGCGATCTGGCCAGTGGAGTTGGTATAAGTCGATATAATCGGTTTGAAGACGCTTTAAACTGCCTTGGATCGCTTCACGAATATTTTTGCGATCAAAATGCATATCAGGGCGGATAAAGCTGACAAAATCTCCAGGCCCCGCAACCTTTGTTGCAACGATCACCTTATCGCGGTTATTCCGTTGCTTCATCCAGTTACCGATGTAGGTCTCTGTTAGCCCCTGATAACGCTCATCCACAGGCACTGGATACATCTCAGCAGCATCAAGAAAATTGACACCTTGCGCTCAGGCATAATCCAGCTGTTCAAACGCTTCGACCTCAGTGTTTTGTCGACCGAAGGTCATAGTTCCCAGACAGATCAGACTCACATTGAGATCAGTATTACCTAGCTGACGATATTGCATGGTAAAGCTCCTATCTGGGAACAGATGTCAGGTTAAGACGATGGCAAAACTCTGACAAAGAATGATTTAAGGTAATCCGTTTCGGGAATCGCTGGATGTACCGGGTGGTCTGCACCCTGATGCCCCTGATCAAAGATCTGAGCATTACGATCCAATTCGCGGCTATTACTACGAATAATATCGATCAAGCGATCACGTTGAAGATGCATAGAGCATGACGCAGACACCAAGATTCCGTCTTTCTTCAGAAGACGCATGGCGAAATTATTCATACGGGAGTAAGCACGCTCACCGTTACGAATATCCTTTTTCTTCTGAATAAACGCAGGCGGATCCAACACAACCACATCAAATTTTTCTTTATCTGCAATCAGAGACTTACAAATATCAAAGGCATCGCCGTGGAAGCCTTCGAAACGATCAGACGCATTGTTGATACGCGCGTTCTCAGCAGCCACTTCTAGAGCAAAGTGGGAAGCATCGACACAGATCGCCTGATTAGCACCAGCAGCCAAAGCCTGCGCGCCCCAGCCACCTACGTAACTAAACAGATCCAGTACGCGCTTACCTTCAACATGTTTTTGCATCTGAGCACGGTTATTACGGTGATCGTAGAACCAACCAGTTTTCTGGCCTTTCTGCAGTGGCGCTAGCAGTGGTACAGAGTTTTCCATCAACGGACACAGCTCTGGGATATCACCTTGGATGATCTCTGTGTAGGTTTCCAAGCCTTCCATATCGCGCATTTTGCCGTCGTTACGCAGCAAAATCGCTTTCGGCGTGAACACTTTGTTCAATGCGTCGATAATGTCATCTAGCACCGCTTCCATGCCGGCTGTAGAGATCTGTACAACAAACACATCGTAGAAACGATCAATCACTAGACCTGGTAGAGCATCACTGTCACCAAACACCAAACGATAGCAATCATCAGTAAAGCAGCTTTCACGCAGTGATAGCGCCACTTTAAGACGGTGAATGATTAAGGAACGATCCAAAGTGTATTTAAGATCACGACTGACGATTCGACCGCAAATCAACGTATTTGGGTTTACATAAGCAACGCCTAAAGGTTTGCCTTTGTCAGTTTCGACAATAACCTGCTGGCCCGGCTCAAAGCTCTTCAGCGGTGTCGCGCGGTTATCCACTTCGTTACTGTAGATCCAAAGGTGACCACCACGCAGCCTGCGTTCAGCCCCACTGTTTAGTTTTAGAGTTTGCAGTGACATGTTTTTCCTGTTTTACAGACAACTGTCCCGGCATATAGCCGGGACAAGGTATTTATTTCTCAGGCCGAGGCCCTAAATCTGACTTAAGCTTCAGATTCGCACAGATCGTTGTAAGCTTCTGCGCTTAGTAGTTCGTTCAACTCATCAGCGTCGCTTAGCTTCAATTTGAAGAACCAACCATCACCGTATGGGTCAGAGTTAACTAGCT
Source organism: Neptuniibacter sp. QD57_21 (assembly GCF_047778075.1). Taxonomy (GTDB): domain Bacteria; phylum Pseudomonadota; class Gammaproteobacteria; order Pseudomonadales; family Balneatricaceae; genus Neptuniibacter. The sequence goes on from NZ_CP180549.1 coordinate 3,556,293, forward strand.
CTGGAGAGTCTTCCAGATCTTCGTTAACAGCTACAACTTCACCACTTAGCGGCGCGTATACGTCAGATGCAGCTTTAACAGACTCAACAACACCTGTTTCATCACCTGATTCTACTTCAGCACCGACTTCTGGCAGCTCAACGAAAACTACGTCACCCAAAAGGTCTTGCGCGTGATCTGTTACACCGATGACAACGGTGCCATCACCTTCAACGCGGATCCACTCGTGACTAGCAACGTATTTCAGTTCAGATGGAATGTTACTCATGTTTATTTCCTACCCCTATGGGTCCTGTTTAAATCGAATTCTTAGTCAAAAACTTTTTTGCCGTTACGGACAAAAGAAGGACGAATTACACGTACAGACACCAACTTGCCTTTACCACGCAGATCCACTTCAGCTGTATCCGTTGTGCCCACAGGCACACGTGCCATAGCGATCGAACAACCCAACGTCGGAGAGAATGTACCACTGGTAATCTCGCCTTCGCCAATGCCGTCTACTACAACCTTCTGATGTGCACGCAATACACCACGCGCTTCCATCACTAGACCTACAAGCTTATGGCTCACACCTGCATCACGTTGCTGCTGTAGTGCTTCACGGCCGATAAATACACGATCTTGCGGTTCCCAAGCGATCGTCCAACCCATATTAGCTGCTAGCGGAGAAATAGTTTCATCCATATCTGCGCCATATAGGTTCATACCCGCTTCTAAACGCAAAGTGTCGCGCGCACCAAGTCCACACGGAGCAACACCAGCATCCGCGAGTGCCTGCCAGAAATCTGCCACCTCATCTTCAGGCAGCATCACTTCTAAACCGTCTTCACCAGTATAGCCAGTTCTCGCAATAAACCAGCCTTCGGACTCTAAACCTTGGAAAACACTTAACTGATCGATCAAGTTAGCGCGGGACTCTGTTACAGCTTGTTTAGCCAACGCTAATGCGTCTGGGCCTTGCACTGCTACCATCGCCAATTCTGGCTGTTCTGTTAGCGCAACGTCATCAAAGCTAGCCGTCTGGTCAGACATCCAACGTAAATCTTTTTCGCGTGTTGCACAGTTCACAACGACACGGAACCACTCGCCAGCAACACCTGGCTCTGTCATTAGGTAGACAATAAGATCATCAATTACACCAGCATCTTCATTCAGCATGCCGCTGTACATCGCCTTACCCTTTTCCTGCAACTTAGCAACATCGTTTGCTAGCAGGTAACGTAAATACTCTTTAGCGTCTGTGCCGGTAACGTCTACAACCGTCATGTGGGAGACATCAAACATACCAGCAGCTTGTCGAACCTTGTGATGCTCATCCACCTGAGAACCATAGTGGATTGGCATATCCCAACCACCGAAGTCGACTAGCTTAGCACCCATCTCTTGGTGCTTTTCGTACAATGCAGTTTTGCTACCCATATTATTAACTCTTATCAGGGGCTAGCTTAGGCCTTGTTATCGTCATAAACAGGTCTTGCTAGGCTTTAACAACTGCTTTTCAGCTCAAGAGCGAATCAATTGACCTGAAAAACAAAAAAAGGGAAGACAATTTATAGGGATTCTCTTCACAGTTCAATCTTTGAACGACAAACTAGGGTTGCGACTATGGTCGGATCAGATTATCCAAGCCGATTATTCTTGAATGCTTCTCTGCGCCAATTGCGGCAAACGACCAGATAACCCCATCGCATCCATCACAATATGATTTTTAACGGGCGATAGTTTATCCAATAAGTTCATGCCCATATTGCGCGCCAAGCAAGCTAAAGGCTGTCTGGTATTAAATAAACGTTTAAAGCTTTCCATAGCTAAGGACATCTGAATATTGTCATTACGGCGTTCGCGCTGGAATCTGCGTAACACCGATTGAGCGCCTAAAGGCTCACCTCGACGCGAAGCGTCCATCAATGTTTCAGCTAACTGAGCGGCATCTAACAAACCTAAGTTCACACCCTGACCTGCCAGAGGATGGATGGTATGTGCCGCATCCCCAATCGCTGCAAAACCCGGCTGAATGTAATGCTGAGCATGACGCTGTCGTAACGGGAAAACACTGCGCTGATCGCACCATTCTATGTCCCCTAGACGGTTCTCAAATGCACGACCTAATTGCTGGCAAAACGCTTCATCTGGCAATGCCATCAATTCATTGGCATGTTCTGGCGATGTCGACCAAACAATCGAGCAGTAGTAGTCGCCCTCTTCGTTACTCAAAGGTAACAATGCCAGCGGTCCATCCTCGGTAAAACGCTGCCAAGCGGTCGCTTGGTGCGGCTGTTCGGTTTTAACGGTGGTCACAATGGCATGATGACCATAATCCCATTCCACCATCGGTAAGCCCGCATGTTGACGTGTTTTCGATAACGCGCCATCCGCAGCAACCACTAGATCCGCTTGAATGATACGACCATCACTCAATTTCACCGCACGACCTTGATCAGACTGGGGAGATAACTCCGTCACTGTCACACCGGTAATCAGTTCTACTGAAGGTTTTTCTAGAAGAACCTGATACAAACCCGCCAGTGTCACACGGTTTTCTACAATATGACCTAGAGCCGGCTCATGCAGTTCTCGCGCTGAAAAGTGAATATGCCCAGTCCCTTCGCCATCCCAAACATCCATCTCAGTGTAAGGACTTAGACGATAATCTTGCATATACTTCCAAGCACCTACAGACGTCAAGATCTGCTGTGAGGCACAGGTAAGCGCGCTGACACGAGGGTCATAGCCCTTGGCTTGTGCGCCTTCAACAAACTCAGAGAAACCACTGATATCGCCTTCGCGTTGTTCTAAAAGCGTGACTTTAATATCGGCATCCGCCAAAGCCGCAGCAAGGGTAACTCCCACCATGCCGGCTCCAACAATAACTACATCTGAATTAAGCACTTGTGCCTGTGTATTTTCTGGCATGATCTATCTCTATTTCAGGTCTGGAGCAGGCATATCTAAGCCCATGGCACCACGGGCAAAAACGGTTCTAGCAGGCGGACAAATATCTAATAGTTGCAGGCCTAGGTTACGGCCGGCAGCAAGCAGAATATTATTATTAGAAAACAGCTTCATAGTCTGATCGCTCAGCCCAATTGTGCGCTGCTGATCTTGTCGTTGCTGTTCGTAGAAATCCTGAAGTACGTTTAAGTCACCTAGATTACCGCCCGCTTTACGAGCTTGAATCAGGTGATCAGCTAAAGCGACAACACCACGTAACGCCAAGTTGTATCCTTGTCCAGCGATTGGATGCAAAGCATGCGCTGCGTTACCTAAGACCACTAAACCCTGACGCACCTGCTCCTGTGCTAAAACCAGTTTTAGAGGATAGGCATGTCGTTCACCCACTTTGACAAAATTACCTGCGCGATGACCAAAACGTTCGTGTAGACGCGCTATAAACTCAGCTTCGTCAAGCGCCATCACTTCATCGACTTGATCATTAGGCACTGTCCAAACTAGACCACAACGATGCTCACCGTTTTGTTCTTCCAACGGTAATAGCGCCATAGGACCCGTATCGGTAAAACGCTCATAAGCAATATCATTATGTGAGCGATCTAAGCTGACGTTGGCTATGACAGCGTGTTGTTCATAGGTCGTTTCGCTATAGTTCATACCCATCCCTTCACGCAATGAGGAACGGCCACCATCAGCCATCACAACCAATTCAGTCGTTAACTGATGCGTCTCACCCTCTTTTTCTAGGGTGACGCCCATCTGGTCAGAGCCATACTGAACATCTGTCACTTCTGCAGGGCAGATAAAATCAATGCGCTTCGCATCATCCTGCTGTAAACGATCTAACAACACGCGTCCGAGCCATTGGTTTTCGACCACATAACCCAGCGCAGGCACTCTTTCCTGCTCTGCATGCAGACGCGTTACACCAAAATGACCTTTATCTGAAACGTGAATATGTTTGATAGGTGCTAAATGCGTTTTTAGCGTTGGCCAAATACCCATGACTTCGTAGATAGAACGGCTTCCATAAGCCAATGCCGTCGCTCTGGAATCATAGCTTGGCTGATACTCCAGAGCACTTTTCTCAGGCATAGGAAAGGCTTCAATTACGGCGATATTCAGATCAAGCTGTTCACTCGCTGGCAGAAGAGCACAAGCTAAACTCGCGCCCACCATGCCGCCACCGATCACCACAATGTCATAGTGCTGTTTCATTTTGCTGCCATTAACGCTTCAATTTCTGCAATTTCTTTCGGCACAGCTGCAGTAAGGTTTTCGTTCCCCTCTGCAGTGATCAAGATATCGTCTTCAATACGTACACCAATACCGCGCCAACGAGGTTCAACATTTTCGTTGTCCGCAGCGATATAGATCCCTGGTTCCACCGTCATCACCATACCAGGCTCTAACGGACGCCATTCGCCATCGACTTTGTAATCGCCAACATCATGAACATCCATACCTAACCAATGACCAATACGGTGCATATAAAAATCACGGTAGCGACCCGCTGAGATCTCTTCACTCAAGGTACCCGATAGCAAACCTAGCTCAATCAGTCCTGCGGTTAACACTTCTACCGACTTTTCGTGTACGGCTTCCCACAAAACACCTGGTTTCGCGAATTCAATACAAGCTTTCTGTGCTTTCAAAACCAGTTCGTATATTGCCGCTTGTTCTAGACTAAAGCGACCATTTACAGGGAAAGTACGTGTAATATCGCCGGCATAATGATCTAGCTCACACCCGGCATCAATTAACACCAGATCACCGTCATTGAGCGGTTCGCTGTTTTCGATGTAGTGCAGCACACAAGCATTTGCTCCGCCACCCACGATCGTCGAGTACGCTGGCTGGCGTGCGCCATTCATCGCAAAGTGGTGCAAGATCTCCGCTTCTAACTGATATTCCATCACGCCGGGCTTACACAGTTGCATCGCCTTGATATGCCCCTGCGCAGAGATCTCACCGGCACGACGCATCATATCTTTTTCTGCATCGCCTTTGATCAAGCGCATTTCATGTAACAGGCAATCCAGCATCACCAATTCAGAAGGCGCAACTGCCCCTTGGCGTACTTTTGCCCTAATCAGGTTAAGCCAGTGTCGAACGCGTTGATCAAGCTCTTCATCTTTACCAATGGAGTAGTAAATTCGAGAAACGCCATTTAATAGGCCCGGTAGAATATCGTCGACTTCATCAATGGCATGGGCTTCATCCATGCCATAGTCATTAACAGCGCCTTCAGGCCCTGCACGATAGCCATTCCAGATCTCCATCAGCTTGTCACGATTACGACAGAACAGCACCGATTCACCATCTGTACGACCCGGCATCAATAGCAACACAGCATCCGGCTCGTTAAAACCTGTTAAATAGTAAAAGTTGCTATCCTGACGAAATGGATATTCAACATCGCTATTGCGCTGCTTCATCTGCGCAGAAGGAATAATCGCGATACTGCCCGGTGACATCTGCGCCATCAACGCAGCACGACGTGCGACAAACTGATCAAGACCGATCTTCATTAATGCAACCTGTTGTTTTCTGGCTTAGCTTTAGCAAACTCTTTTTCTTTCTTTTCTAACGCTTTATTACACTCGGTAAACAGCATCAAAACAGCCATACGCACATATTCTTGAACTTCCATCAGATCAGCTTCGTTTTCATCAAGCTCTTCCAGATCGGAAGAGATTTGTGCGATTTGACCAAGGTCATTTAGCGTCTCTTTCGCTTCAGGCGATAAGCTGGCATCTGTATGTTTGCCATAGAGACCGAATCCACTTAGGAAGCTCTGACACCAACGCCCTAGCGATTCAGCACGCATAGAGATCTCATCCTCATCATCTGGAAGCACCATATCGAACTCCAGATCCATACTTTCCATACAGCCAAGCGTAGCGGTGTAAAGATTCGTCACCACAGACTTACTGCTATCTTGAGAGAGCGATTCTATATCGAGCAATTCATTAACAATTTTCTCCAACGCCGCTGGTTTTAAACGTGCACCCGCAGCTAAATGTCCCGAGATAACTCCGTGGAGTTCTGAAGGTGAAACAGCTCTCACCCCCTCCTCTACAAACATATTTGCGATAAGTTCAAAATCGGGTAGATCTACAGGTACATTTTCTAAAGACATGAATCGAATCCATCAATAATATCGTGCTGTTAATCCTAGCATTTCAACACTTCCTGTGCAGCGTCATTGACCCACAGACAGGGGCTGATTATAGTCCTGCTGAGAATAATTTAGCATTAGGGGCATTCTTTCTGCATGACTGAGCATTACTTTAACGCGCTGGAACAGAAAATCGATCAACTTCTGGAACGCTGCGAACAACTAAATCAGGAAAATATTCAGCTGCGTGCCCGTGAACAACAGCTTAAAGAGGAGCGTGCTCAACTAGTACAGCTCAACGAACAAACGCAATCCAAAATTCAAGCGATGATCATGCGACTTAAAGCGTTGGAGCAAAACAAATGAGCCAGCCAGAATCCCAACCTGTCACTATTACTCTGCTCGACAAAGAGTTTAATTTTAACTGTCCGGCTGACGCAGAAGCTGAATTATTGGCTTCCGCAGACTTTCTTAATGAGAAAATGCTAGAGATCAGAAAAACAGGCAAAGTATTAGGACTTGAGCGGATAGCAGTGATGGCAGCGCTCAACTTGGCTCATGAGTTATTACAATCGAAGCAAGCAAACACCAGCAATATTGAAGAACGCCTACGTCACCTTGGCAACAAAATTGATCAAGCGTTAATCAACGAAACACAAACTGCTGACTCGGACAGTTAACCACTGTCCTTGAAAACTTTTCAACTTAAGAAAAGTGTTTATTTAACAGCCAGTTACAGCACCACCTAGCAGAAAATATTTTTATTACAAGTCCTGACACCGGCATCATAAAGGGTATAATAAAAACATGCCCTGGGGTGTTCGACCGTTGGTTACGTCCCTCGAGCCGATAATCACACTTTTGGGGGTTGCTCGTAGTTTCTGGTGTGCATGTCCGATTTACCGGAAAGCCTAATGATACTCAGTAACCACCTCCTTGAACCTTCGGGTTCAGGGCCATATCCGACACCGGCACCTTGGGGATCTTCATTTCACAATGACTCAACAACGCAAACAACTCCGCCAGCGTATTCGTCAACTCAGACGCTCTTTAACTCCTCTACAACAGGAACAAGCCGCACAAGGTTTGCTAAAGAATATACGCACCCGCGCAGATTTCAGACGCGCTAAGAGTATCGCTATCTACTTACCTAACGATGGTGAGATAAACCCTGAACCGTTGATTCACTACTGCTGGAAATTAGGCAAGAAAGTCTACCTACCGGTATTGCACCCTATTCTTCATAATCGCTTATGGTTTACGCCGTACACAAACCAAACGCCGATGATTAAGAATATCTACGGTATCCGTGAACCTAAACTGCAACCGCACAAACGCAGAGCCGCTTGGGCGATAGATTTAGTTTTGCTACCTCTAGTCGCCTTCGATGCAAAAGGCAATCGTATGGGCATGGGCGGCGGATACTATGACCGCACATTCGGCTTTAAAAATCTGAAGAAAAGCATAAAAGGACCAAGCCTTATCGGGCTGGCGCATGAAATTCAGAGAGTAGAAGAGTTACCTGTAGAGAGCTGGGATATCCCTCTAACATCGATTGTTACTGATAGCAGAAGCTATCTATAACGCAATTGAAAGCTTAACTGTTAAAGACTTGCTCAAACAGGGAAGCAAACTGGAAATCTGCATGCGATACGCCGGTCATTACAGACCCTAGTACAAACACGACTACCAAGATTAGAACCAGATCAGGACCTTTTTTCATTATTCTGCCTATAAGGTTTACCACACATTAAACAAACGCTCGTTTACTTAATGCCCGGCCGTAGTTTTTCATAAATACAGTTTTTTGCAACCCCTTATAAATCATGGGGCAATAAAACTATCGGCCAGTTACATAATTATTTTAATCCAGAATTGTAAAAAGAGCCAATTACCTACTGATTTATAAACTTTTTTGCAGAAAATTAAGAAAAATCATCATAAAAGGTATGGTTAACATCGAGAAAAGTGTCTGTCCGGTGATAATGGCAGCCATCATTTGCACATCCCCACCAAGCTGACGCGCCAGAATATAAGAGGATGCAGCCGTTGGTAAGGCCGCGTACAACCAGATAATTTCAGCATTTGGCAGCCCCAATACAACACAGATCAGAAAGGCCAATAACGGCATTAATAACAGCTTGATCAACGAGGTCACACTTAGCGCTTGGCCACTTTTCATTAGGACCTTAAAGCTCAGTCCTGCTCCTACAGATAACAGCCCCAATGGCAGAGCCATACGACCGAGGAATTCAGCGATAGGCATCAGCAGATCCGGAAAACCTACCCCCGTCTGATTTAACAACAGACCACACAAGCTTCCGACAATAAGGGGGTTCTTTAACAACGCTAACAACACGCTCTTAAAATCTTGAGTTCTACGAGTAAAGTAGGAAAAGACCAGCACACAGCAGAAATTCAACAAAGGGATCATTAGCGCCATTACCACTGCACCTACCACTACTCCTTGAGGACCAAACAAGGTCGCCGAAGCAGCCAAGCCCACATAGACATTAAAGCGAATTCCACCCTGATAAATGGAGGTAATCCCGGCAGCATCGACCTTCAAGAACGGTTTAGCCAAAAAGACCAACACACTACCACCCAAAACCAGCAACACAACAGCCAACCCCACCTGATCCAGAGGAACAGCAGTCATATCTGTACTGGCTAAACGGGACACCAACAAAATAGGAAACAGTACAAAGTAAGTGGCCTTTTCCGCCTGCCCCCAAAAGTCATCGGTTAGAAATCCGCTCTTTCTCGCCGCATAACCTAATAAAATAAGTGCAAATACCGGCCATAGAGCACTGATAATTTCGATCATAGTGTTATAGTGATCTTATAAAGTTAATAATGATGTACAGAGTGGAGCCTACAATGATGACATCTCTTGTCTTAACCGTCATCGGTCCTGATAAACCAGGTCTGGTCGAAATGCTAGCGCAAACCATTACTGAAAATGGCGGCAACTGGCTAGAATCCGGTATGTCCAGATTAGCTGGAAAGTTTGCCGGCATTCTAATCACCGAAGTTCCTGAAGATAAAGCAGCCTCATTAACTGCAGCGCTAACAGCGCTAGACGCTCAAGGCTTGAAGGTAACAGTTGAACAGTCTTCAGCACCAGAAGTCACTGGCGCATCTCAGCACTTTAAACTTGAGTTGGTTGGCCATGACAAACCTGGCATCGTGCGTGATATTTCTAGCGCACTAGCTAAACGCCACGTAAACGTTGAACGCCTAAACACAGAACTCGTGTCTGGTTCTATGTCGGCTGAATTGCTGTTTAAAGCAGAAGCTGAGCTACTCGCATCTAGCGACCTAGACTTAGATGAGCTGCAACAGGATTTAGAAAATATTGCTAGCGATCTAATGGTTGATATCAGCTTAGATAAATAAACCATACCGCAGACAAACAAAAAACGCGCTTACCTTTCTCAAGGCAGCGCGTTTTTTTATTTCTAAGATGAGCTATTAACCACGCGCATCCAATTTAGCCTGACCACGCTTCACTGCTGCACGTACTTGATTTGGCGCTGTACCACCAATGTGGTCACGTGCTGCTACAGAACCTTCAAGCGTTAGCACTTCAAATACATCCTGCTCGATCGTATCGGAGAACTGAACAAGCTCTTCCAACGTCATTTCACCTAGATCTTTATTCTGCTCGATGCCGTAGGCTACAGATTTACCTACAACTTCGTGAGCATCACGGAAAGGCATACCTTTACGCACTAGGTAATCCGCCAAGTCAGTCGCTGTAGAGAAACCGCGAAGCGCTGCTTCACGCATACTGTCTTTCTTAGACTCAAGCGCAGGCACCATATCAGCAAATGCACGTAGACAACCTTTCACTGTGTCGATTGCATCAAACAGCGGCTCTTTATCTTCTTGGTTATCTTTGTTGTATGCCAGTGGCTGAGACTTCATCAACGTTAGCAAGCTCATCAAGTGACCGTAAACACGACCGGACTTACCACGTACTAATTCAGGTACATCTGGGTTCTTTTTCTGCGGCATGATTGAAGAACCTGTGCAGAAGCGATCTGGCAGATTGATGAAATCAAACTGAGCAGATGTCCATAGAACCAACTCTTCAGACATACGCGTTAGGTGCATCAACAAGATACTAGACGCGGAGCAGAACTCGATCGCGAAATCACGATCAGATACAGCATCCAAAGAGTTCTCAGCCGGAGCATTAAACTCAAGTAGCTCGCAAGTTAGGTCACGCTGAATCGGGTAAGTCGTACCCGCAAGTGCTGCAGCACCTAGTGGCATGATGTTGGCGCGCTCACGGCAATCTTCGAAACGGCCGAAGTCACGCGTTAGCATCTCAAACCACGCAAGCAGGTGGTGACCAAAGGTCACAGGCTGAGCTGTTTGAAGGTGCGTAAAACCTGGCATGATCGTATCAGCTTCACGCTCAGCAATACCTAATAGGCCCTGCTGTAGGCGCGTAATTTCAGCCAAGATTAGATCAATCTCATCACGTAGGTACAAACGAATGTCGGTCGCCACTTGGTCATTACGAGAGCGACCCGTGTGTAGTTTCTTACCTGTGATACCAATTTTCTTAGTCAAAGCCGCTTCGATGTTCATGTGTACATCTTCTAGCTCAATTGACCATTCAAATTCGCCACGCTCAATTTCGACACGAATTTCGCCAAGACCACGGATAATATCGTCACGCTCTTCTTCTGTAAGAACGCCTGCTTTTGTCAGCATCTTCGCATGAGCAATAGAACCGCGAATATCCTGCAGATACATACGCTGATCAAATTCAACGGAAGCCGTAAAACGCGCAACGAAAGCATCCGTTGGCTCATTAAAACGACCGCCCCACTGCTGGTTAGTTTTATCACTCATGGGAAAACCTCAAATTACTCGGAGACTTAATCAGCTATTTTTAGCCGATATCACAAAATTTGCGCGACATTATATCACGCCCTTTCGCTTGAGGTGTCTATATCGCGCCCTGCAATCTGCTACAATCGGCAACAAATATTAAATATGCCGTATTTGAGACTACTTTTATGAGCAGAACCATCCGCATTGCTACCCGTAAAAGCCCATTGGCCCTATGGCAGGCAGAATATGTAAAAGCCGAGCTAGAACGCCATCACGCAGATATTAAGGTCGAATTACTCGGCATGGTATCTAAAGGCGACAAGATTCTAGATGCACCGCTAGCCAAAGTGGGTGGTAAAGGTCTGTTTGTAAAAGAGCTAGAAGAAGCAATGCTAGCCGGTGAAGCTGATATCGCGGTTCACTCCATGAAGGATGTACCGATGGAGTTTCCAGAAGGCTTAGGTTTGGCCGTGATCTGCCCACGCGAACAACCAACCGATGCTTTTGTTTCTAATACTTACAACAGCATTGATGAACTACCTCAAGGCGCTGTAGTCGGTACCTCTTCTCTACGTCGTGAAGCGCAAATTCGTGAAAAACGCCCTGACTTAAAGATCAAATGGCTTCGCGGTAACGTCAATACACGTCTACGTAAATTAGATGAAGGCGAGTACGATGCGATCATCCTTGCCTCTGCAGGTCTGATTCGTCTAGAGATGCCTGAGCGTATTCGTTCAGAAATTTCTGTAGATTTCAGCCTACCGGCAGGTGGCCAAGGCGCTGTAGGCATTGAGTGCCGTACAGATGATGCTGAACTGCATGCACTTCTTAAGCCTCTACACGACACCGAAACGGCTTGGCGTGTAACGGCAGAGCGCGCAATGAACAAGCGCCTTGAAGGCGGTTGTCAGGTACCGATCGCCTGCTACGCGACACTGAACGATGACAACTCCGAACTATATCTACGTGGCCTAGTTGCAAAACCAGACGGTACGTTGATTCTACGCGACGAACAACGCGGCGCTCCGGCTGATGCCGAAGCCATTGGTGTAGAACTGGCTGATCGCTTATTAGCTGCAGGCGCTAAAGAGATTTTGGACGCTGTATATAACAAAGCAGATGCCTAACTCTTTAGCCAACCTTAGGGTTCTGGTGACACGTCCTGAGCATCAGGCCCAAAAGCTTACCGAACAACTCCGCGCCCTTGGCGCGGAACCAATCCCCTTTCCGCTACTCAAAATCCAACCTATCTCTGAAACTGATGAAAACTTTCATCCGCTGAAACAACACATTTTAGATCTAGATCTATTTCAGCATGTCATTTTTATCAGCCCTAATGCGGTAGAGCTTGGTTATGAGTGGATCGACTTATACTGGCCGCAACTGCCACTTGGCGTACAGTGGCTAGCCATCGGAAAGCAGAGTGCGGCTGTATTGAACAACTATGGTATAGATGCCTATCACAGCCCTCTGGGGTACGATTCAGAAGCGCTATTAGCATCACCGGCGCTACAACAGATTACTGGCGATAAGATTTTAATTATGCGAGGCCAGGGTGGACGGGAAAAATTAGCCACTGAACTTCGTGCACGGGGAGCAGAGGTTAGCTATGCTGAACTCTACCGCCGTGAATGTCCTGCATATTCCGACGCTGATATTGCCGATGCCCTTTTTATTCGGCCATTAGATGCCATATTTATCAGCAGCGGCGCAGGACTCGACAATTTACTGGACTTGATACAGCGCCCTAATGGGAAATTCAGCACTGATTCACTATTACGCTGTCATCTTGTTGTGCCCAGTGAACGTATTAAAAAAGCTGCCGAAGCAGCTGGATTCAACAGAGTAACCACGGCCTCGGGGCCAGACGATCAAGCAATGATCGACACCCTGAAGCAGTCACTGACTTTTGCGGAAATCGACAGATGAGCAACAAAAAGAAACAATCGCAGGAAGACAAGAAAACCACTCAAGATTTACCTGCAACTGAGGTTGTTGAAGAAGTGGTTGAAGAGACTACTGAAGCAGTCGCTGAACAGGAAGAAGCCGCTGTAGAAGAGACTAAAAAAGAAGCAGAAGATACAACGGCTGAAGCAGACAATGTCGCTGCAGCAGAACCATCTGCTACTGAACCAAAAGCAGAAAAAAAGAAGAAGCCTGCAACATGGCCTGGCAAACTAGCACTGCCTATCTCTATCATCGCTTTAGGTGCTGCTGGTTACCTTTACTGGCTATCTCTACAACAGAGCGATAGCGTTGCTCAGAACAACGCTGCAATTGAAGCTCAGGTTAGCTCCTCTCTAAGCGACGCTCGCGGCTCTGTAGATCAAGCTTTAGCTGGCATGAACCAAACATTGGGCCAACTAAAATCTCAAAGCCAAGCAGACAAAAACAACATTGATGAACTGCAAGCACGTCTTACTAAAAGCATCCAACAGGTGACAGCTAACCAGAAAACCAATCGTAAAGACTGGCTTCTGGCTGAAGTGGAATATCTATTACGTCTCGCTAATCAGCGCGTACTGATGGAACAAACATCTGCAGGTGCACTGAAACTACTGAAATCTGCTGACAAGATCCTTAAAGAGACTGACGACGTTTCCATTTACGATGTACGTAAGGCTTTAGCTGCTGATATCGCAGCATTAGAAGCAGTACCAGTATTGGATACAGAAGGCGTATTCCTGCAGCTTGGCGCATTGAACAATCAGGTACAAAATCTACGTTTAATCCCAATTTCTAAACAGCACAAGCTACCTGATCTATTAGAAGAAGTTACGCCAGAAGTGGTCGAAGAGTCTTGGACTGCCGGTCTAGAAGAATCATGGAGCAAAGCAACCGACAAACTTAACAAGCTTGTGGTTATCCAGCACCGTGACGAGCCAATTGAACCATTACTATCACCACAGCAAACATACTACCTACAGCAAAATCTTCACCTAATGCTAGAACAAGCTCAGCTTGCTCTACTACAGCGCAAGCAGTCATCTTATGATGCCAGCCTAAACAAAGCGCACGATTGGGTTTCTACTTACTTCGAGCAAAGCGACGGCACTACACAAAGCTTGCTGCGCGGTATTTCTGAGCTGAAGAGCGTTAAAGTAACGGCTGAGATGCCAGATATTTCTGGTTCTCTTCGCAGCCTGAAGAACTACCTTGCTCATATGACAAAACTTAAGGAACAAGGGGCTTCATAATGAAAAAACTTGTCCTACTTCTGCTGATCATTCTTGCTGGCGGTGCATTCGTCGGTGAGATGATGATCAAAGATTCAGGCTATGTCTTGATCGCTTATAACCAAACAACGATCGAAACCAGCCTGTGGGTTCTTCTCATCGTTTTGGCTGTAGGTTTTGTCATTGGTCACTGGCTATTAAACTTAATCACTCATACTCAGTTGCCAACCACTAAGCTAAAAGCTTGGAAAGATAACAGAAACCAGCTAATCAGCCGTCGTAAGACGCTGAAAGGTCTAACTTCTCTATCTGAAGGCAACTGGGCTCAAGCACAGAAGCAGCTGGCACAAGCCGCTGAGCGCTCTGACCTGCCGCTAGTAAACTACCTAGCTGCAGCAAAAGCTGCACATGAGCAAAACAATGAAGCTGCAGCTGACGAACTTCTACAAAAGGCACGTAACACAACGCCTGAAGCCGAAGTAACTGTTGCTATCTCTCAAGCTGAGATTCAACTATCTCGTGGTCAGCTAGAGCCTTGCCTAGCAACACTTCTACGTTTGCGCACACTCGCGCCTAAAAACACATACGTAATGAAGTTGCTGAAAGATGTTTACCTTCGTCTGAATGACTGGAAAGCACTTTCTCAACTAATTCCTGCACTGCGTAAACACCAAGCGCTGAAAACGGAAGAGCTATATGAACTAAGCGCAGAATGCTGTACTCATATTCTTGAAGACAGTGTTAGCAAGCTTCCTGTGGAAACCAGTGAAGAAGACCGCCTAAAAGCATTAAGCGATGCTTGGTCTGATCTGCCGACAGAGCAAACTAAGAATGGTGAAATCGTTCAGCGCTACACCGAACTACTTGTTTCTCTTGGCGCCGAAGATCGTGCAGAGCAAAACCTTCGTTCCTTGATTAAGAAAAACTGGGACGAAAAACTGGTTACGTTGTATGGCCGCATCAATGGCGAGAATGCCAAGAAGCAGCTTGATAGTGCACGTAGCTGGCAGAAAGCTCACGCCGAAAGCCCTGAACTATTATTGACGCTAGGCCGTCTATCCCTGCGCAATGAGCACTGGGGGCAGGCAGTTAAGTATTTTGAACAAAGTCTTGAGCTAGATGCAAAACCAGAGACTTTAGGTGAGCTAACGCGCCTACTTCGCCACCTAGGCGAAGATGAAAAGGCCCAAGGTTTACTACAAGAAAACCTAAGCATTGTGGCATCAGGCTTACCTGAACTACCAATGCCAGTAGAGCAAAAAGCTAGCGCTTAATAGCCTTACAAGACCATAAAAAAGGATGCTGTATAGCATCCTTTTTTATTTATTCGGTTTGCACTAATGCCTCCATCGCCTGTTCTGCCCAATGCAGGCTATGTCGATAGGCCACATCAAAAAATTCTTTGCCAAAAGGAGAAGTTTCAACCTCTTCCCAATCCGCTTTTTCGAAAGCAATCACAACTTTCAGCAATCCACCTAAATCGCCTTCAAAATCAGATATTGCATGCTTAATGCTGTCATCTAGGGGAATCTGACGCAAAATTTCATCCATTTCCACATCTAATAAGAGGTCTAACTGAGAGATCATCCCCACCATAAAAGCACTGTCTTGCTGCAATGATTCAGATGATTCTGCTAGTAACTCACACATACGACCACGGACCAATAGGTTTCTAGCAAGCTCTTCAGGCTTATCAGGGTTACTGGCTAATGTAATCAGAGTCGCCCACTTCCGTATTTGGTCATGCCCCAATATCACCACCGCCTGCTGCATCGAGTCAATTGAACGGTTCTGCTGGTAAGCAGCGGAATTAACCACCTTTAGAATCTTAAAACTAAGCTTAGGGTCCATAATAATCAGCTCTTCAATTTCTGAAGGCGTAATATCTGGACGCTGCAACTGTTGCAAAAGCTGCATTAAAGCCGCGCTATTACCCGGAACATCTTTCCCTAGTACCTTAACTGGACGACTAATAAAACCACCTTGAAACAGCTTAAATCCGACCTTTTTACAGAACTGTAGGGTTTCAAAGTCATCTACATTTTGCGCTAATGCGGTCTTTTTCGCTTTATTCAGCGTGGCTACTAGCTTTTTAATTTTAGCCCGATGCATCAAACTAAAATCGATTTTGATGATATTGACCAATTTAATTAAGGGGATGAGATGAGGTTGCATTGAGAACCCATCCAAAGCAATTCGGTACCCTTGTTTAGACAGCATTCTAAGGTGAGAGACAACCTCTTCAGTCACCGTTATATCTGGATGGACTTCAATAACTATCTCTTTTCTTGGCAATGCTAGAGAGCTACCCTCCTGTAACATCGAACTAGGAAAAGGCAGAAAGACCGGTACTTTATTGATATGCCCGTCTTGAAACAGACTAGTAAAGGTGTGCATAACTAGCATCGACCCTTCCGTTTCAGGGTCAAATAGCGAGTCTTCAATGTATTCAGAATATTGATAGCGCAGCTGGTAAGAAATGATCTTGAGATTCCGATCAAAGATGGGCTGCCGAACCATCAATACTTCAGAGCCTTGCCCTTCCATAGAACTCAAAAGCCCCTGAGGTAGTTATGGATTTAATAAAGCTTATCCCGCTACTGAAGTTATTGCCAGCCAAAAGCAAAAGAGGAGCTCTCTGCTCCTCTTTTATTTACTCTACCGAACTTTTTGATAACCTATAGTCTATCGAGACGCATTGCTCGCTCTTCGTTGACTGACTATCTGCCACAGAAACTCAACCGCAGCGATAACCAGTATCGTATAGCCCATAAGCTCAGTTCCTTCTTCTACAATATTCTTCACGACCCTTACATAGCCATCACCCATCACCGCTTCCCAGAAGGAACCGCGGCCAAACAGACGTGAAAATACCAATACAACCAAGATACCGCTCAGATAGATACCAGCACTGGACAGTTTCGAGAATTCAATTAAGGAAGGTTTAACCGGGTGATGTTGCCTAATCAAATATAAAGTCGATGTCGCAATTAAGATACAAACCAGCGTCTGCCATGCGCCATCAAACATATTCTCATCTAAAAAGGCATCAAACTCACGAATCAGCATCATGCCACTCAGCGTTGCAACAACCACGGCAGCTGGACGCAACGTGTCACTGTAATAAGCACCGATTAAAAACAACATACAGGTAACGAAAGCAAACGTATCATGCATCAACTCTGTCGCCGAACCTTCATCGTACTTACTCTCTGCCAACAGGGCATAACCTTCCATTGCAAAGATATTTGCTACACCTGCCATAAAAAGCAGATAAACAAGGGAACGAATCATTAAGGCAGCGAATGATTGCATCTGAATACATCCAAGTAAGTTGATAGAAACAGGTAAAACGTCTAGCTAGTGCAATTCTGGCTCGGTGTTTATCGATAACCGTTCAGATAGAGATCCATAACTAAGCGATTAGGGTAAGCGCGAACCGTGGATTCTAATAAAAAATGATCAGAAAAGCATTTATAAGAAAGCTTTGTTACATCTAGCTAGTGTAAAACACGCCTTCAAGGACGATTGAGCAATAAAAAAGGAGCCAGAGGCTCCTTTTTCAGTAAATAGATTAATTTAGCTCTTAGGTCTTGGCGCATAAGCAAACACATCAGAGTGCATATTCGCTTCGTCAAAACCACGTGGTTCACACGCATCTAGCAACGCATACACCATACCAGGGGAGCCACTTGCGAAAATTTCTACATTCTCAAAATCGGCAAAATCTTCTAGAACAGCATCCGGTAATAGACCTGTACGACCTGTCCAACCAGGGCTATTTTCAGGTTCGCTCACAATCGGCTCAAAGTGAACATTTGGATGCTCTGCAGCCCATTGCATTGGAAGCTTTTCCAAATACATATCTTCCTCTACACAAGCGCCCCAATAGATATAAATTGGGTTACCAAATTGGTTAGCCAATAGATGCTCTACCACACTCTTCACTTGCGCAAAGCCCGTGCTCGCCGCAGCCAAAATCAAACGCGTATCAGGTTTTAGTTTATGAGCTTGTAGGTAGCAATCACCTTTAGGCAGTTCAATCTCTACCGTTTTTTCACTTTTTAAATGTCCGATAATCGCATTAGACATTTCACTCTCAGGCATATGACGGATATGTAACTCGATATCACGACCCGTATCTGGCGCAGAACCAATAGAAAATGAAGCCTGTTTACCGTCTGGCAAAAAGATATCTAAATACTGACCAGCAAAAAATTCGGCAGATAGAGAAGCCGTTGCAGGCATTTGCAGGCGGATGCGGTACACATCATGGTTTAGCTTTTCAAATGCCTTAATATCACAAAGGAGCTTTTTCACAGATAACTCTCCAGGGCTTTTTAACCCTTCAATCCTGACCCTTACATCACTTAAGGGTTTACATGTACATGCTAGTACACTTGGTGCACTACGAGTAGTTTGAACGCTATCAACAGAGAGATACAGTTCCGGATAGCGTTGTTTAATTTCGCCTTCAAGCAGCTTTACTTCGCAAATTTCACATACACCATTGCGACAGCTGACGCGCATTTTATACCCTGCTCGATGCAGACTTTCCAGCAGGGTTTCATCTGACTCGGAAGGAATTTCATCCCCGTTATTTTCGATCAGAATATGCTTAGGCATAGATCACTTTAAAATACCCAATTCGTCCCAGATATCGTCTACTTTACTCTGAACTTCGGGATCCATAACAATAGGCTCCCCCCATTCACGGGTTGTTTCACCTTCCCATTTATTGGTCGCGTCCATGCCCATTTTAGAGCCGAGCCCTGACACTGGCGATGCAAAGTCAAGATAATCGATCGGCGTATTATCGATCATCACGGTATCCCGCTGAGGATCCATACGCGTAGTGATCGCCCAGATCACATCATTCCAATCGCGGGCATTCACATCATCATCACAAACGATTACGAATTTGGTGTACATAAACTGTCTTAAGAACGACCAGACACCCAACATCACACGCTTTGCATGGCCCGGATACTGCTTCTTAATCGTCACTACCGCCATACGGTAGGAACAGCCTTCAGGCGGCAGATAAAAATCGACGATCTCAGGGAACTGCTTCTGCAGAATAGGTACGAACACTTCGTTTAGCGCCACACCCAAGATCGCTGGCTCATCAGGTGGACGTCCAGTATAGGTGCTGTGATAGATCGGATTACTGCGATGGGTAATTCGCTCGACCGTAAATACAGGGAAGCTATCAACCTCGTTGTAGTAACCTGTATGGTCGCCAAATGGGCCTTCATCCGCCATTTCGGCCGGATCAATATAACCCTCTAAGATGAACTCAGCGCTAGCAGGTACATGAAGATCATTGCCAATACATTGAGTAATTTCAGTCTTACCACCCCGCAGCAAGCCCGCAAACGCATACTCAGATAAGGTATCAGGAACTGGAGTCACTGCGCCTAGAATCGTTGCTGGATCAGCACCTAAAGCAACGGCAACCGGAAATTTTTCACCCGGGTGCTCCTGTTTCCACTCGCGAAAATCAAGTGCACCACCACGGTGTGCTAACCAACGCATAATCAGTTTATTTTTACCGATTAATTGCTGACGGTAGATCCCTAAATTCTGTCGCTCTTTATTAGGGCCGCGTGTAATCACCAAAGGCCAAGTAACCAACGGTGCTGCATCCCCCGGCCAGCAAGTTTGAATAGGAAGGGTATTTAGATCAACATCATCCCCTTCAATCACATGTTTCTGGCACGGCGCAGACTTAACCAGCTTGGGGCCCATATTGAGCACTTGCTTAAAGATAGGCAGCTTTTCCCAAGCATCCTTCATACCCTTAGGTGGTTCAGGCTCTTTTAATTGAGATAAGAGTTTACCTACATCTCTCAGCGCTTCTACAGACTCCTCTCCCATACCCATCGCTACACGTTCAGGCGTACCAAACAAGTTAGCTAACACTGGATAAGAGGAACCTTTAGGATTTTCAAACAGCAGAGCTGGACCGCCTGCTTTGAGAGTACGATCACTAATCTCGGTCATCTCCAGATTAGGATCAATCTCTTGTTTAATGCGCTTTAACTCGCCACGCTCTTCAAGCATGTGGATAAAGTCACGCAGATCTTTATATTTGGGTGTCGCCATAATCAGACCTAGTAGATATAAAAAAGGGCAAGCAGATGCTCACCCTTTAATACGCAAACCGGTTTACTTCCGTTTCATCGAAAGGAAGAATTCGTCGTTTGTTTTAAAGTCTTTCAGTTTGTCGATTACAAACTCTGTCGCTGCAGTATCTTCCATTGGATCTAGAAGCTTACGTAGGATCCACATACGCTGTAGCTCTTCTTCGGATGTAAGAAGATCTTCACGACGCGTACCAGAACGACGGATGTTGATTGCTGGGAATACACGTTTCTCAGCAACTTTACGATCCAAGTGAACTTCAGAGTTACCTGTACCTTTGAATTCCTCAAAGATAACTTCGTCCATCTTAGAACCCGTATCAACCAATGCTGTTGCGATGATTGTTAAGCTACCACCCTCTTCAATGTTACGAGCAGCACCAAAGAAGCGCTTAGGGCGCTCTAGAGCATGCGCATCAACACCACCGGTTAGTACTTTACCGGAAGATGGGATAACCGTGTTGTAGGCACGAGCCAAACGCGTAATGGAATCCAGAAGGATAACAACGTCTTTTTTATGCTCAGTTAGACGCTTAGCTTTCTCGATAACCATCTCTGCCACTTGAACGTGACGTGATGGTGGCTCATCGAAGGTAGATGCAACCACTTCACCGCGAACGGTACGCTGCATCTCTGTTACTTCCTCAGGACGCTCATCGATTAGCAATACAATCAGGTGAGTTTCTGGGTTGTTACGGGTGATGCTGTTAGCGATGTTCTGCAGCATCAAGGTCTTACCGGCTTTAGGCGGTGATACAACCAAAGCACGCTGACCTTTACCCATTGGACAAACCAGATCGATAACACGTGCAGTCAGATCTTCTGTACTGCCGTTACCAATTTCCATCCGCAAACGATCCTGCGCAAATAGAGGCGTCAGGTTTTCGAAAAGAATCTTATTCTTCGCGTTATCAGGCTTATCGTAGTTAATTTCATTAACTTTCAATAATGCAAAATAACGCTCACCATCTTTAGGTGGACGAATCTTACCCGCAATCGTGTCACCTGTACGCAGGTTGAAACGACGAATCTGACTTGGAGATACGTAGATATCATCCGGGCCAGCTAGGTATGAGGAGTCAGCGGAACGCAGGAAACCAAAACCATCCTGCAGAATTTCTAAGACGCCATTACCGTAAATGTCTTCACCGCCTTTCGCGTGACGCTTAAGGATAGCGAAAATAACATCCTGTTTACGGGAACGAGCCAGATTATCCATTCCCATGCCTTTGGCAATTTCAAGTAACTCGGGAACGCTTTTTGTTTTTAGTTCGGTAAGATTCATAGTTTGAAGAAAATGAGCACGAAGCTAATTTTTAATATTTGGATGGAATTTAAGAAGAAAGTCGAACGTTGGTCAAAACGCTCTCGCTTAAAATACAAAAGAAGGAAATAGATTTCAGCGGGAGGACCAAACAAGCAACACTATAGAAGGAAGGTAAGGGTCTGTCTATAGTGCGAAGGTAAGAAAGTGCAATGTTTTGAGCTACATTACACTTTCTAGGTATCAATCTATTAAAGATTAGCTTCGATAAACGCAGAAAGCTGCGATTTCGATAGTGCGCCAACCTTAGTAGCTTCTACATTTCCGCCTTTAAAAAGCATCAATGTAGGGATACCGCGAATACCAAATTTTGGTGGAGTTTCGCTGTTTTCATCGATATTCAGCTTACAAATCTTCAGCTGGTCACCGTATTCTTTAGCGATCTCTTCCAGAACTGGGGCGATCATTTTACAAGGACCACACCACTCAGCCCAGTAATCAACTAATACTGCACCTTCAGCTTTGAGAACATCTTCCTCAAAGGAAGCATCTGTAACATTTACAATGTTTTCACTCATGGGAACTTTTCTCCGCTGCGCCCATTATTTTTCAATAAGACTGCCGATAATAGCATCCTCGCCGCCTATTGTGTAACGCCTACAAGGGTAATTCCCTAGTATAGCGGTCAATTATTTAGCTATAAGCTTAAACCTCAAACGCCATAAAACCCCATTTCATGGGGCTGTCAGGCCATATTTCCAGTAGACTACCCTTATAAATTAAAAGCCTTAAAACAAAAGATGAAAAGCACCTGCAGTACCGCAGTACTTTTGGTAATCTAGCTCAGCCTTACATATCGGGTCATAGGACGATAACGCATGACAGAGCCTTCAACTGTTTCAGATAAACAAGATGATCAACGCTTAGCAGCCATTGATTTAGGATCTAACAGTTTCCACATGGTTGTCGCGCAGCTTGATCAGGGCGAGATACGCCCGATTGACCTAATGTCCGATAAAGTTCAGTTGGCCGCTGGCATCAATGAAAAGCGCTACCTGACAGATGAAGCAAAACAACGTGGGCTTGAATGCCTCAGCCGTTTTGCCCAGCGCGTAAAAGACCTCCCTAGAGATTCCGTAAGAGTCGTTGGCACCAACGCTCTCCGTGAAGCCAAGAATAGTCGAGAGTTTATTGAGGAAGCTGAAGCTATCCTAGAAACTCCGCTTGAAATCATCGCAGGTCGTGAGGAAGCGCGCCTAATCTATTTAGGGGTGTCTCATACGCTCGCAGATGATCAAGGCTCCCGTTTAGTCATTGATATTGGTGGCGGTAGTACCGAGTTTATTATTGGCGAGCGTTTTGAGCCCCGAACAATGGAAAGCCTCCATATGGGCTGCGTTAGCTATACCAAACGCTATTTTAAAGATGGCATTATCTCTGCCTCCAACTTTAAACGCGCTCGCACAGCCGCTCGCCAAGAACTGCAATCGATCGTCCGAGAATATCGCAATCTAGGCTGGAACAGTGCAGTAGGTGCATCAGGCACAATCAAAGCCGTTCGTAATATTTGTCAGGATTATGGCTACAGCCAAGAGTCCATTACCTGGGAAGGGCTGCAGCAACTTAGAGATCTTCTGCTGACCTTCAAACACAGTAACGATATCGACATTAACGGCATTAAAGCTGAACGTAAAACCGTCCTCACTGCAGGCGTAGCCATTTTATGCGGGATATTCGAAGCCCTAAATCTTGAGAAACTAAGCTTCTCCGAAGGCGCACTACGTGAAGGTGTTCTCTATGATATGGCAGGTCGCTTAAAGCATGAAGATGTGCGTGATCGCAGCATTACCGCACTTATGCAGCGCTACCATGTTGACCAAGAACAAGCCGAACGCGTCGAACAAACCGCACTGCTTGCTTGGGCGCAATTGAAGGAAAGCTGGCACCTTTCGTCGAAACACTACGATATGCTTTGTTGGGCAGCACGTACCCATGAGATTGGTTTAACAATCGCGCACAGTCAGTTCCATAAACATAGTGCTTATCTGCTTAGTCACTCTGATCTACCCGGCTTTACAACCCGCGAACAACAACAACTAGCGACTCTCGTACGCGGCCATCGCCGAAAATTTCCTAAAGATGAGTTCAAGGTACTACCGAAACGCCTGCAAGAGCCTTATCGTCGACTTTGCGTGCTTCTAAGGCTCGCAGTAGTACTTCATCGCAGTCGCTCTTCAGATCGCCTACCGGCTATTACTTTTAGCTTTGATGGCAAAACACTGCATATGAACTTCCCAGAGGAGTGGCTATCTCATCATCCATTGACTGAAGCTGGGCTTGAGCAAGAAGCAAGCTATCTAGAAAACGCCGACATGAAGCTTAAATTCAGCTAACACAGCATTAATGTTTATTGACTGGTTGCGAAGTTAGGCGCTTAACCATCTGATAGATCGCCTTCATCTGTGGCGCACTTCTTTTGTAGTAATGATACGGCGGCAAGCTATTACTACTATATCCCCAAAAATCCCAACAACCACGAGGGTTCATGGGCATTATTGAAGATGGTTTCACTTGCGGGTAAAGAATAATTAACCGATTAGCATCCGCTGTTTCGTTATACCCTGTTCCCGTTACAAACCTATCATCTAAGAATTCAGCCCCCTGACGACAGCCATGCAGCGCAACATGTACTCGACAAGATTCTGTCCAACAATCCTCAGGGATATAAACATAACCTATGTCATCTAAACTACTGTAATCACCAGAATCAAATGGTGTTTGATCAAATTTAATCAGCCCACCTGATAGCTCTTTAACATCTACCTCTAATTCGCCATAGATATGCTCTAACAAGCGCCGCGCTTGAGAGAAACCACAATTATTAATCCATGGTTTCTCTGTCAAGCCGCATTGACTGTTTTCAAGATCATCGGTAATAAATCCGTGTCCTGCAGCAACTCTGTTGTCATAGCGAATAGCACTTTCATCAAGTTCTAAGTACTCATAGAAAGACACGGCCTGATCGACCACGACCTGCTTCACCGTTTTATCTTTAAGACCTGAGAAGATATAAACTTTGTCGTCAGAAAGATTCTCCAACCTAGCTATACTGCCGCGCTCCGCTTCAGTCTTAGCTAATTCAGATAAATAGCGGCTATTGGGGTATTGAGATTCAGGACAACCAAACCAACTGTATTTACAGGGGTCCATACAGGTTGTGGTGGCGCTCACTAGCTTAGGCGTCAGATCATTTCCGGGAATACTCGCCACACAATTCCACGGCCCTCCGGCAATGATCCCAGCACCCACTAGATTCTCTGAATAAGCAATATGATACTGGGCAGCCATAAAGCCGCCTGATGATAAGCCTGAAATGGAGGTTTGATCAGACAAGGCATTTAAAGCCGGCAAAACCTGCTTATTTCCACCTTCGGCAAAGGCAAGGCTTGATAGAAAAACACAAAAAACAAAACTAATTAATTTCTTCATAGGCGCTTCCTGCCTCATTCGATCATAATAAAATGAATTCATCCCATTTTTCTTTCGATGATAATCTGAAGAAGCTGACGCACTTTCCCATCATTCTTATTAGCTATACCTGATAAGAGATCTTTTACACCTTTATCTAGGCTAGACATGAATAGCTCCACATCCTTTGTATAACTATTGTTTTCGCCTAGTTTAGAATTCATGCTTTTATGGGAATAATTTCGACTCAAAACATAAGCACGAATTCCTTCTTCATTAGCCCTAGCTATATAACTCTCAGCCTGCATACATGCATCAACCCTTCGAGAAGAGCACGCCGCCAATATAGGCTGGGCATCTGATTGCAATTGATGGAAAGGCGATGCTTGATACCAGAATGATTCCTCTGACCCGAACGCTTTGTCGTAGAACCTATAATGTTCCCTCTGCATAATTTCTGGCAAATTTAAGGCTGCACTATCTAATATAACCGTGCCTAGCCAAGGCACTCCCCCCAAAGTTTGGATATTAGAGACGGTAGATGACACCAAAGCCATAAGGTGAGCACCTGCTGAATGCCCCATCAGTATAAATTTTGAAGAATCTGCTCCCCAATACTGAGCCTTATCTTGGGCAACAGCTATAGCCTTCTTAAGATCTTGGGCCTGCTCCAACGGGCTAACAGAAGGCACCAAGCGATAGTTAACTGAGATAAATACAAAACCCTGTGGCAGCCAACGCAGCACTTTATTGTGAACGACGCTGACTGATGTTTTGTCTCCTGAACTCCAAGCCCCTCCATGCACCATAAAAATAACAGGCGCATTCGAAAAATCATCATGGGTATACACATCAAAAGATTGAGAAGGATCTTCTCCATATTCCACATCTGAATAAAGAGAATACCCCTGATATGTGATTTTCTTAGCTTCCGCCCAAGCATTGTTAAGAGCAAAACAAAAGGATATAAGCGTTATACAGACATGCATAACCACTTTGTTTAAATTTTTCATCATCACTCCCTGATTTATTATCACCTTTAAGCTCAGTAGGTTAGTTGTTTCCTACTGACTCGAGATTCTAAGCAAAAAAAAACCTCGTATAAATACGAGGTTTTTTTCAAATGCCAGCTAGCCGCTTATAGTTTAGGGCCCGCTGCAATGATATCTTCAGATACGCCGTCGAACTTCTTAAAGTTCTCTACGAACTGACCGATCAAGTCGTTAGCAGTTGCATCATAACCAGACTTATCAGCCCAAGTATTACGTGGGTTAAGCAGTGTAGAGTCTACACCTTCAACCGAAACTGGTACTTCTAGGTTTAGACCTTCTAGCTTCTCAGTCTCAGCACCGTTTAGGGAACCATTCTGGATTGCAGAGATGATGCCACGGGTAGTTGGGATGCTGAAACGCTCGCCAGTACCGTAAGAACCGCCAGTCCAACCAGTGTTTACTAGGTAAACCTTAGAACCGAACTCTTCAATACGCTTCATTAGAAGCTCAGCGTAAACGTGCGCTGGACGAGGGAAGAAAGGAGCACCGAAACAAGTAGAGAAAGTAGACTTGATGCCACCGCCTGAACCCATTTCCGTAGAACCTACAAGTGCAGTGTAACCAGACAGGAAGTGGTACGCAGCCGCTTCTTTAGTCAGGATAGATACTGGTGGCAATACGCCGGTCAGGTCACATGTTAGGAATACAATAGAATCTGGCTCTTCACCCATGTTAGATACAGTACGTTTTTCAACGTGCTGTAGCGGGTATGCGCAACGACCGTTCTCAGTTAGAGAGGTGTCATCGTAATCAGCTGTACGTGCATCGTTTAGAGCAACGTTCTCTACGATCGCACCAAAGCGGATAGCGTCCCAGATAATTGGTTCGTTCTTCTGGCTTAGGTTGATAGTTTTAGCGTAGCAACCACCTTCCAGGTTAAATACAACGCCTTTGCCCCAACCGTGCTCATCATCACCGATTAGGTAACGAGAAGGGTCAGCAGACAGAGTTGTTTTACCTGTGCCAGATAGACCGAAGAATAGCGTTGTGCTGTTGTCATCACCAACGTTTGCAGAACAATGCATTGGCAATACGTCTTTCTCTGGTAACAGGAAGTTCTGTACAGAGAACATCGCTTTCTTCATTTCACCAGCGTAGCGCATGCCTGCTAGCAAAACTTTACGCTTAGCGAAGTTGATGATTACGCAACCATCGCTGTTAGTGCCGTCACGCTCTGGATTACATTCGAAACCAGCAACGTTTAGGATCTGCCACTCTTCTTTCGACTTCGGATTGTATTCCGCAGGACGAATGAAAAGGTTCTGACCAAACAGGTTCTGCCATGCAGTCTGAGTAGTCATGTTTACAGCAAGATAATGGTTTGGATCAGAACCAACGTGTACGTTTGACACGAAGTGTTCTTTATCTGCGATGAACTCTTCTACGCGAGTCCATAACGCATCAAATTTGTCTGAATCGAATGGGCGGTTGATATTACCCCAATCGATAGAATCAGCAGTACTTGGCTCTTCAACGATGAAACGATCCATCGGAGAACGACCGGTACGTTTACCTGTTGTCACTACCAATGCGCCAGTGTCAGCAAGTGTTCCTTCACCGTTGGCAATGGCTTTCTCAACCAGCTTAGCTGGGCTTAAGTTGTGGTGTGCAATGTTAACAGAATCTTTGGTCATTACTGGGTTCCCTTGGCATAGGCGCCAATAACGTTACCTAATAAGGCGTAAGGCTATGGTGTATCGTAATTATAAGGAGGCGTATTATGCACAAAAATCGCACGCTGTGCCATTATTGAAATCAATTCGCATTTGACCTGCCGCAAAAACAGGCTTATTTGATTGATTTTACAGCAAATTCACCACCAGAATACCTAATATAAGTTCGCTTAATGTACTTGTGAGCCGCCTGAAGCGCCGTTTTCAGCAAACAATGCTTCAATATCTGCAGCATCAAAGTCGTACTGCGCATTACAGAACTGGCAGTTAACAGCCACTTTGCCCTGTTCTTCCAATACGTCTAAAAGTTCTGCTTTTTCGACAAGCTTCAAAGACGCTTCGCTGCGTTGACGAGAACAGGTACATTTGAATCGAACTTCATCCGGTTCGTATAGACGACATTGTTCTTCGTGGAAAAGTCGGTACAACAATGTTTCGTTATCCAACTCTAATAACTCTTCACTTTTAAGCGTGGACGCTAAGTGACTGACTCGATCCCAGTCTTCTTCGCCGGTACCTTGCGCTGGCAATACCTGCAGCATCATACCTGCTGCTTTTTCACCATCAGAAGCTAGCTGAATCTGGGTTGGCAGTTGCTCAGAGCTTAGGAAGTAGTTTTCTAAACATTTGCCTAGATTTTTTCCATCTAGCGGCACAATACCTTGGTAAGGCTGCCCTTGCTCCGGCTCGATGGTCAGGACAACCTGACCTTGCGGTAATAGATCCACAAAGTTAGCTTGTTCATCTAGTTCGCCTTCGTAACGAGCAATCGCACGTAGATCGCGGTCATGGTTACATTCCGCCATTAACACACGAACATTCCCTCGACCTTGAGCTTGAAGAATTAAACGACCTTTAAATTTTAGGTTCGAGCTAAGCAAGCTTACTGCTGCTAACATTTCACCCAACACCTGCTGAATAACAGCAGGATAGTCATGGTTTTCAAAACAGTCGGCACAGGTTTGCTGTACACCGGAAACAACGCCGCGAATATCCAATTCATCGAAAAGGATACGCTGAATCTGATCAGGATTACTCATGAGAGGATTCTATCGAGTTATAAGTGGAAAATAAGAGGGTCCAGACAGGTACCCAAGTCAATACAGGTATTTTATCATATCTGTCTAACAATTCGGGACAGTATTTGCAGTATGAACGATATCACCGTTTTCAGGCAGACATGGAATTTTAAAGCCCTTTTCCTTGGGCATTTATTTGCGTTTGCTTGGTTTGGCTTTTTCGTAACAGAAACAGGCTTCGCCTTCTGGCGCAGCATCGACCAGAACCTATTCTTTATTCTGAATGGCACGCTGTCTGAAGATAATGGCTGGACCCGTTTTTGGGCATGGGCGAATGTCCGCATTATGGATTTGGTCCCTCTAACGATCATGCTGGTGAGTTTGACCTTCCCGGGCTTTGGTATAAAACGCGACCGCCTGCAGCAAGCAATCATTGGGTTCATCCTACTACTTGTCTTGATGTTCTTTGTCAGAGAAGGCGTGGCTGATTTCACCAAAGCTGCTGAGTTAAGTGGTAAGAGCCCTACCTTATTGCTAGAACCAGCTTATCGTTTTAGCCAGATTGTTCCTGATATCCCTGCCAAAGACAGTGCAACTTCGACCTTCCCAGGAGATCACGCCACAGTCGTTCTAACTTGGGCAGGCTTTATGATACTTAATGCACGCAGCTGGCTTTCGTTGTCCGCGCTATTTTTAGCCGTGCTATTTATGCTTCCGCGTGTTGTGGGTGGAGCCCATTGGGCAAGTGACAATTTAGTGGGCGGGGCTTTCTCAGCGATGATTACCCTGAGTTGGGCTTTCTGTACACCAATTATGCACATTGCGACCAGTAAAGTTCACAAATTACTACAACCCTTAATACGGTTACTAGCGAAGATCCCTCTACTCAATCAGCTTCCGATTCTCAAACCTTAAACCGGTTTATCAACCGCATTGTTCAGCATACACCTGAACAATGCGGTCAGAGCTTAACCTTTATCAAAAATACCGCGTTCACCATCTTTAAATGATCGAATTTGGCGACGCTCTTTCTTATTAGGTCGATTGCGAGGGTTTAAACTACTACCCATCGCCTTACGCTGAGCCGCATGCTCTTCACGCTTTTTAATGCTGGCTTCGGTCTCTTTATAGAGTTTTTGTGCTTCAGGCGCACCGCGACGTTTATCTGAGAGTTCAACCACTACGATCTCTTTCTCATCGAAACCCTGACGAATTTCTAACACAGCACCGATCTCAACGTGTCGGCTACATTTGGTACGCTGACCGTTATAGTGCACCTTGCCACCATCGATCATCTGTTTTGCCACAGCGCGGGTTTTATAAAAACGAGCGGCCCAAAGCCATTTATCAAGACGAACTTTTACTTCTGTATCTGTCATTTCTTGGGGGTAATCTCATCAAAGTGTTCTATAGCACTATAGTCATGTATTTCTCTTTTAGGTTGCTGGCTGTCAGGTTGGTAGATCGACAATAAATACTTAATACCATATTCCCGAGCACTCTTAAGTACAGCAAAGCTATCATCCACCAGCAAGGTACGGGACTTATCAAAAGGTTCTACTTGCTGCAGTCGGTCCCAAAAAGTGAGATCTTCTTTGGGCAATCCAAAGTCATGAGAGCAAATCACCTCATCCACAAGATCATTGATCGCAGTCTTCTCGATTTTAAGAGACAAGCTTCCCCAATGAGCATTCGTCACAATAACCGTGCGAACCCCCTGCCCTTTGAGGGTAGCTAGAAAGTCCTTCACATGAGGTCGAAAAGCGATCTTGTCGGCAATCTCATATTTCAGCTCGGTAATGGGCACATTCAGTTCACGCGTCCAATAATCCAAACAATACCAATTAAGGGTTCCTTGCTGCTCTATGATACGCTCATGCAACCAACTGCGAGCTTCACCTTGATCCATTTTGTGGATCTGCGCATATCGCAGGGGTAGATGTTCTAGCCAAAAATAGGTATCAAAGTGTAGATCAAGAAGGGTGCCGTCCATATCCAGCAAGACGGTATCTATATTCTGCCAATCAAACATTTTTCAGGCCAAGTAAAGAGGAAACCTCAGTATGCCGGTTAAACCCGAAATTTTGAAGGTTACAACTGCCGCACAAACACGCTTATTTAAAGTCGAGCAGGTTGAACTTCGCTTTTCTAATGGTGCCGAACGCACTTATGAGCGCTTAGCCAATCGAGGTAACGGTGCAGTAATGATCATTCCTGTGACCGAAGACAATGAAGTACTGCTGATCAAAGAGTACGCTGCAGGTATTGAGGATTACACGCTGACGCTACCTAAAGGCCTGATTGATCCCGGTGAAGACGCTCATATCGCTGCAGATCGAGAGCTTAAAGAGGAAGCAGGATTTGGTAGCAACCAGTTAGATACGCTAAAAGTAATGACATCAGCACCCAACTATATGGGGCATAGCATTACAGCGGTCGTTGCCAGAGATCTCTATCCTTGTCGTTTACAAGGCGATGAACCAGAGGAGATGGAAGTTGTCAGTTGGCCGCTAGCCGAAATAGAACAACTGGTAGCCAGCGATGACTTTACCGAAGGTAGAGCAATTGCAGCGCTCTATATGGCCAGAGATTTCCTCAATCGTAATTAGAACCATCATTCATACAGCCAACACCCAATAACAAAAAGGCCGTAAGATAATGAACCAACACGACTTAGCTTCAGCATTACTCTGTATTTGTCAGCAAGCCAGCGCTGAGATCTTAAAAGTTTATCAGCGCGATGATTTTTCGATTGCGGCTAAAGAAGACCACTCACCAGTTACGGCAGCTGATCTCGCTGCACATCAGGTGATTCGGGCAGGTCTCAGCGATCTAACTCCCGAGATTCCGCAACTGAGCGAAGAAGACACTGAATTAACTTATCAACAGCGCAAAGTTTGGCAGCAATTTTGGTGTATCGATCCGTTGGACGGAACCAAAGAGTTTATTAACCGCAACGATGAATTCACCATCAATATTGCTCTGATCGAAAACAACCGCCCGATCTTCGGCATTATATATGTCCCCGTTAGCGGTGTCGCCTATTGGGGAGGCAACGAGATTGGCGCATGGAAACAGGAAGATGGGCAAGCTCCAGCGCAAATCAGAAGCAGGCCTCTGGGCAAAGACCTAATCGTCGCATCCAGCCGTAGGCATGGCCAAGAAGCCAACGAAAACCTGATGTTGCCGATAGCCAAACAGTTTTCACAGATTAGCCATCGAGGGATGGGGAGCTCTCTAAAGATGTGTCTAATCGCTGAAGGTATAGCCGATTTTTACCCACGCCTTTATCCCACCAGTGAATGGGATACGGCAGCAGCCCAAGCTATTCTAGAAGCAGCCGGTGGGCGCTTAGTCAACGCCGAAACGCTCGAGGGCCTCACCTATAACTTACGCGAGTCTTTAGAGAATCCGTATTTCTTTGCCTGCGGTGATCCGCAATTCCCGTTAGAAGTGTTAAGAAACCATCTAGCGAGTAGCTCTCAAAACGGATAGAGGTCAAAAGTAGCTGGGATAGAGTTTAACTATCCCAGCTAGTTGAGTAGATAGGACTTATTTTTCAGCCGCACAAGACTGATTAGCGCGCGCCAGAACTTCTTCCACTTTAAATTTAAAGTCAGGGTTGCTCAGTTGGTTAGCACGGATCAGTTTTACTTCATTATCGCTAAAGTGCTTATGTACATATTTAGAGAAGCAGTCACAACGCTCCTCTGTAGCACCCGCTAACTTCATGCAGTCTTCTTTAAACGGCACAAACGTATCAGACGCTAAAAACTGAGTTTTAACGACCAGAATTGCCAGAGATACCACAGAGATCCAAATTAAAACTTTATACATCTTCTAACAGTCACTTTTTTATAGTTATAAAAATACAGGCCTGTCATTCTAGGGTTAAAACATGACAGTTTCAGCAAACTTTAGTCGCAGCCCTTTAAAAAATGAATTATGAACCAATATAACTAGGTAGTTCGTAACAAAAGAACATTAAATAAGCACACTTTTTGTACCATGAAATAATCACTCTTGGGTGCTATTATTTCCGTGCTTTGGATAATTAATAATTACCTGCCAATCGTGTGAGCATACGGATACGC
This sequence comes from Neptuniibacter sp. QD57_21, assembly GCF_047778075.1. Classification (GTDB taxonomy): domain Bacteria; phylum Pseudomonadota; class Gammaproteobacteria; order Pseudomonadales; family Balneatricaceae; genus Neptuniibacter. The sequence goes on from NZ_CP180549.1 coordinate 3,589,112, forward strand.
AGGTAATCTCTGACAATAAGTCTTTACGACACACGAATAAGGTGACACTTATGAGCTTTGAACTTCCGCCGCTACCTTATGCAAAGGACGCTCTGGAACCACACATCTCTGCTGAAACGCTAGACTTCCACCACGGCAAACACCACAACACTTACGTTGTTAAGCTAAATGGTCTAGTTCCTGGTACCGAGTACGAAGGTAAAACTCTAGAAGAGATCATCACTTCCGCTCCTGCTGGCGGCGTATTCAACAACGCTGCTCAGATCTGGAACCACACGTTCTACTGGAACTGCCTATCTCCAAACGGTGGTGGTGAGCCAACTGGCGCGATTGCTGATGCTATCAACGCTAAATGGGGTTCTTTCGCAGCATTCCAAGAAGCTCTAAACGACAAAGCAGTTAACAACTTCGGTTCTAGCTGGACTTGGTTGGTTAAAAACGCTGACGGCTCTATCGATATTGTTAACACTAGCAACGCTGGTTGCCCTCTAACTGAAGGTCAGACTCCACTGCTAACTGTTGACCTATGGGAACACGCTTACTACATCGATTACCGTAACGTTCGTCCTGATTACCTAAAAGGTTTCTGGGCGCTAGTTAACTGGGAATTCGTAAACGCTAACTTTGCATAAGTTATCGTAACTTTTAAAAGGCTGATGCGGAAACGTATCGGCCTTTTTTGTGCGTGATAGTCTTAAACGAGCGCTACGGAAGACAGCTAAGCTCGGATTACTACAATAATGGCTCTAAATAAGGCCACATCGTATCTAACAGATAAGGCTGACCAGCCGCACTAGGATGAATTCCATCATCCTGCATACGCTTAGGAAACAGGGCAACCTGCTCCATAAAGAAAGGCACTAAAGCTACGTCTTTGTTAGACGCCACAGTCGAAAAAATTTCGCTAAAGCGCTGGGTGTAGGCTTTACCGTAGTTTGGAGGGAGCTGCATACCAAGCAACAGAACCTTCGCTCCATTATTTTGAGCCATATCGATCAAACGCCCTAAATTTCTTTGGATCGCAACCGGCGGAGTGCCGCGTAAGCCATCATTCCCGCCTAATTCGATAACCACAATCTCTGGTTCAGTTTGTTTTAGCAGCAAGTTCAATCGTGCGATGCCATTTTGCGTTGTATCGCCACTAACACTGGCATTAATCACTTCAAGCGCATAGCCTTGTTGATCTAAACGCTGCTGTAACAAATGTACCCAACCTTGTTCTAGGTCCATCTGATAGGCAGCAGATAGGCTATCTCCTAAAACAATTAGGGAACGCGCTTGAACCGGAACGGTCAGAAATACGAATAATAGAAAGGCAATCGTTTTACGCACGGAAGAACCTATGGCAATTGATACAGACACAGTCGTTAGTGCTCAGCATCTCGCAAAACAGTTTCAGACTCAAGCAGGAGCCGTTGATCTATTCAGTGATATCAATCTGGAGATTAAGCGGGGAGAGAGCGTTGCTATCGTCGGCCCTTCAGGCACAGGTAAATCGACATTGCTATCGCTGCTAGCCGGATTAGACCACCCTAGTTCTGGTCATGTTTTACTGAATAATACAGACCTCAATACGCTGAACGACCAACAACGGGCAGATTTTCGTAACCAGCATATCAGCTTCGTATTTCAATCGTTTCACCTGCTACCAGACCTAACCGCCCAACAAAATGTCATGCTGCCTCTGCAGATTCGCAATCATAAAGAAGCCGCTGAAGAAGCAGAAATTTGGCTAAGCAAAGTAGGCCTGAGTAAACGACTGAATCACAAACCTGCCGAGCTATCCGGTGGCGAACAACAAAGGGTTGCGATCGCCCGCAGTTTTGCCACAAATCCCACCCTACTGTTTGCTGATGAGCCTACCGGCAACTTAGATGAACACACCGGTGAGCAGATCATCCAGCAGCTTTTTGATCTAAACAAAGCGCAAGGCACGACGCTGATTCTGATTACCCATGACTCATTCTTAGCAGAACGCTGCAGTCGAGCATTGCGCTTGCATAATGGCGAACTGCAAGAGTTATCCGAATGAACCTTACCACTCTGTTGAAAATAGCTGGGCAACATAGCTTAAGCAATATCAAGTTAAGTGAGTGGCGATCACTACTACTAGCTCTCTTACTGGCGATTTCCATTGCTAGCCTGATGGCTGTATTAGGTGAACGGATTGAACAAACACTCGAGAGACAAGGCAGTGCGCTTTTAGGCGCTGACTTAGTTCTGAGTAACAGCCGCCCTCTTTCTGAAAAAACGCTCTCGCTGGCTGAAGAGATGGCTCTGGAGCACACTTCGGTCACGCAGATCGCCAGTATGGCGAACCAAGGTGATAACTTTGTTCTTGTCAGTGTAAGAGCGTTGAGTGCTCCCTACCCTCGCGGACAAATTTCGTTAGATCAGCCCGCACAAACAGAATTACCCAGTATGGGAGAAGCCTGGGCTGAGCAAGGCGTATTTGAACGCTTAAAACTCGAGCCCGGCGATAAACTGACGTTAGGTTCAAAAGAGTTTGTTTTAACTCGCACTGTAATTGCGTCACCCGATCGTGGGCGCGGTTTTATTAGCTTTAACCCACAAATTATTATCAACCACTCGGACCTACAAAGTACCGAACTCTTGGGCCCCGGCTCACGTGTGCATTATCGTCAGTTATTTAGTGGCGACGCCCAGCAAATCGCACAATTAGAAAGCTATCTACAAGAAAATAAACAAACCGGCGAGCAGATCACGTCACTAAAAAGCGAAGAAGGCCAACAAAATAGTGCGTTAATGAAAGCCTCTTCTTATCTGCGTTTAGGTGCGCTATTTGCTTTGCTGATTGCAGCCATGACAATTTTCCTAAGTTTACGCCGTTTCACACAGAGCCAAAGTAAACGCGCAGCTCTGCTAAAAAGCTTAGGGGTCAGTAATCGTCAGTTGTTACTAATGTATCTTGCCCAACTAGGATACGCATGGTTTCTATGTAGCCTTGTAGGTATTGCTCTAGCAGTTATATTGGAAGCCTCTGGCCTACAACTTCTAAACGAACTGTTACCTCAACCAGTACCTACAGCCGCTTACACAACCTACCTCACAGGGCCTGCATTAGGCATTGCCATTATTGTCACCCTTGGGTTGCCTAACCTTCTGTTACTACAGAAAAGCACACCGACACAGCTATTCCAAAACCAGCCTTCGCCTCTGAAGTGGGGTGGCAAGTTACCTTATTTTTGCGCGTTTATTGTCTTACTGCTATTTACTAGCAGCTACTTAAACAGCTTGTGGCTCACCCTCAGTCTTACTCTGAGTTTGCTTATCTTAGGTAGTCTTCTGGGCTGGCTCGGCGCTTTTATCGCGCAATGGAGCTCAAAGAGATTATCTAAGCATCATCCGCTAGGACAGATGTTGGTCAGCCGCATGCAGCAACAACAGCGCTGGTATCGAATCCAAATTCCGGTGATCTGCCTGCTATTTGCATTGTTGAGTATTAACTTAGTTGCACTAAATGATCTGCTTAGCCGCTGGCAAGAACAGTTACCCGAAAACACGCCGGACCACTTCCTCATCAACATTCAAGATTGGGAGAAACCGGAAGTTGAAACCTTGTTAACAGCACAGCAGATCGATAATCAGCTCTGGCCGATCTATCGTGGTCGCTTAAGCAAGGTCAATGGCCAACCATTAGCGGAGGCACTCACGCCTGAACAGTTAGAGCAGCCTTCGCTAAAACGTGAGTTGAACCTAACAGCGACGGAGCAGTTCCCAGCGCATAATGAGCTTATATCTGGACAGTGGAACAGCTCTCAAAGTGTATCTATCGAACAAAAGCTCGCATCTGAACTGGGCTTAACACTCGGCGATAGCGTCACTTTTGATATTGCGGGCCGCGAAGCCAGCGCTGAGATCACCAGTATTCGTTCTGTCAGATGGGACTCTTTCCAACCTAACTTTTACTATATCTTCAGCCCCGACATTTTGGAGCCTTACTCGCCTAGCTACCTAACCAGTTTTTATCTAGGTGATAAAAGCGCAGAGGTTAGCCGCTCTCTGCTACAACAGTTCCCGACTCTAACACTGATCGATGTTCGGCAAATTCTGTCGCAGCTACAAACATTACTCAGTAAGCTCTCCCTACTCTCAAGCTTACTGATGTTGCTGACAACAGCATCAGGTTTAGTTTTACTCTATGTAACGCTGACCCAAGAACTTGAACAACGTCGTCATGAAAACGCGCTTCTGCTTACCTTAGGCGCGAGCCAAAAACAGTGTAAGCAACTTGATCGTTTGGAAATGGGATTGATTGGCGGGATTAGTGGTGTACTGGCGGTAATTATTTCCGAAGCTAGCTTGTGGCCGATCCACCAGCAATTGTTGAATCTATCACCGGTTTTGCATCCGATACTCTGGTGTCTATTACCAATACTGAGCAGCGGTCTATTTATTCTGATTGGGCACTTTAGCCATCGTCAACAGAGCTTAAGCCAAAGCTATCAAACACTAGCTTCGCGATGATGTACTGTTAACTCAGGTGCATCCAAGTGGTGGCAGCAGTTTCTACCCCCGTTTTTAGCAGCATACAGAGCTTGATCAGCCCTTGCTATCAAGCTCTCCAACTCCAATGATGGAACCGCTTCTTTGACTGATAGCCCAATACTGACCGTCACCATCTGAGCAGTATCGGACCCCTTATGCGGAATCTTTAATGCTCGGATAGCCCTTAAAATTCGTTCTGCCACTTTCACCGCACCTGATTTATCGGTGTACGGTAAAATAACAGCGAACTCCTCCCCACCATATCGACAAGCTTGATCCAAGTCCCGATCACACTGCCTATCAAGAGTTTGTGCAACCAGAGCCAAACACTCATCACCCAACTGATGCCCATAGTGATCGTTATATTGTTTAAAATGATCAATATCGATCATTAATAACGCTACGGGACTCGACGTGCGACAAGCAGCTTGCCAATACTGATTCAGAGCTAGATCAAAATGACGTCTATTAGCTATCCCAGTCAAGCTATCTGTGACATTCAGAGCTTCCAACATATCCCTCTGTTTTTTAAGTTGAATATGATTATGCACTCTCGCCTGAACGATCGCGGGGCTGAAGGGCTTAGATATATAATCCACTGCACCTAATTGAAGACCTTGAGTTTCCTCTTCAATAGTTGATTTCACAGTGATAAAAATAATCGGGATGTGACATGTGGTTTCATCGGCTTTCAAGATTGAACAGACTTCATAGCCGTTCATCTCTGGCATAACCACATCTAAGAGAATGATATCTGGTGGGTTTTCACGGGCACGTGAGATCGCTTTTACACCACTCTTAGCAACGATAACTTTATAATCATCCAGTAGGGAAACAAGTACATTACAGTTAACTGCTTCATCATCTACAACCAGTACATGCCCCTTTACGTTATCCATAAGAGACTCCTTATACTTCGCTAAGAAAACGTTTCCTTAACCGCTCGACCTCCGCTAAGGCTTGTTCAAATTCAAACTCTTCTATCGCCATTTGAACTTTTGATAACTCTTCTTCTAGGCCTCCGGGACTAGCAGCCCTTAAGTCAGCAATATAGTTAAGTGATCGACTATCACCCTCTTGCAACAACTCATTTACAACATCTAACAACTCAATAAATGACAGACCACATTTATTAGTTATAGACGGTTGTGGAGAAGTTGCCTCTTTGCGGCCGGAACTTAAAAATTCAGAAATCGCGATAATTAACTGATCAGATCGCTGTTTACACTGGGTTAACAGCCCTTCTACTTCCGTTAGTTCAGATGCTCTTAAACTGCGCTCAAGCTGTTGAGACAAACGAAATAATTCAGTACTACCTAGATTCCCAACTAACCCGGCAAATGCATGTGCCTTATCTGCAGCTTTCTCCAAATCATTAAGGGAGATAAGCTCCGCTACTTCACTGAAAGTATCATTATGCTCATCGACAAATTGCAGTAATAACCTTTCATACAATTCCATATTACCATTCAACCTAGATAGTGCTTCCCCACTATGAAGTCCATCAATCACAGGATCCAGGCCTGATGCTGACAATTGAGGTTGATGTAAATAAGGAGTTACCCAATGAGTTAACGTCTGTAATAATACCTCTGGTTGTATTGGCTTAGTAATATGCGCATCCATCCCTGCAGCTTTGCTACGTTCAATGTCCTCCTGCATTGCATTAGCGGTCATAGCAATAATAGGAATATCACGGTAAGCCACCAGTTCTCTGATTTTTTCAGTCGCTTCCAAACCATCCATCACGGGCATCTGAATATCCATTAAAATCAGATCAAATAGCACATCTTTTGCCTGATTAAATGCATCTAAACCATTTTCAGCAATGGTTACATCCAACCCTAACCCCACAAGCATTTCAGTCGCTATTTGTTGATTAATTAGGTTATCTTCCACCAGTAAAATTCGTGAATCCACAAGTCCTTTAAGAGCATCCTCTTGATTTGGAACCGGCTTATGATGGCAATGCTCTGAAGATACTTCCTGATGAAGCGCTTTATCAATTGCACTCAATAAAAGCGAAGGGCTAACAGGTTTAAGTAGAAAACCATCAAGATCTTCCGCGTTAGCCTGATGTAAAATTCCTTCTCGATGATGCGCTGTAACCATCACTACAGCAGGTAAAGGGGAATTGACTGTCATCTCTTTTATTTTCTGCGCACATGTAAAACCATCTAAACCTGGCATATGCCAATCGATTAACAACAGATCATAATCAGGCTCATCACTTTCACTAACCCTCTGTAACTCGGCTATCGCTTCTTCACCTGAACTTAGGGCATAACCATACATCCCAAAGTTACATATAAGTGAATTCAATACATCACGTGACGCCGAGCTATCATCCACGATCAATACTCTTACCCCTTGTAGCTTTTCGATGGAATGCGCGACCTTGGCTTCATCCTCTATCAACTCAAATTCGCTGGTAAAACTGAAACAAGAGCCCTTACCCTTCTCACTTTTAAGGGTCATTTCCCCACCCATCAGTTCTATCAACTGCTGACAGATAACCAATCCCAACCCAGATCCACCATATCTCCGAGTTGTTGAGGTATCAGCTTGACCAAACGCCTTAAAAATTCGTGTTTGTTCTTCCTCAGATAAGCCAATGCCGCTGTCTGTAACACTAAATCGAAGCACCACTTTATTGTCAGTACGACAAACCTCATTTACTTGTATAGAGATCTCTCCCTGTTCTGTAAATTTAATGGCATTACCGACCAAATTGGTCAGGACCTGACCTAAACGTAAAGGGTCACCTTTTAAATTTCGTGGGAGTTCCCAAGGATGGAATAGTAGAATCTCCAACCCTTTCTCTTCAGCTTTCAGGCGCAATAAATCACACAACTGCTCGAGGACATCATCTAAAGAGAAATCTATCTGCTCAACACTCATTCTGCCGGCTTCGATCTTAGACAGATCGAGAATGTCATTAATTACACGCAATAAATTATGACCGGCCATTTGGATTTTTTTTAAATAATCATATTGCTGCTCAGTTAATTCAGTCTGCAGAGCAAGGTGACTAAATCCCACCACGGCATTCATTGGGGTACGAATTTCGTGGCTCATATTCGCTAAGAATTCAGACTTAGATTGTGTTGCGGCTTCGGCTTCAGCTTTCGCCCTTTCTAGTAAATCCTGAGCTTTCTTCTGCCCACTAATATCCACTACCCAGAATAAAATCTGCCTTTCATCCTGAAAGAAAATACGGTCCCAAGTAAGTAAGGCCCAAAACACCGAATCATCCTTACGAACCAACTCAACCTCAGTCGTGCCAACTCGACCATGTTTGCGGTATTCCCGAGCAAAATATTCTCTATCCTCAGAGTGCAGCCAACTATCATTGGGGTTGTGTTCTAACCACGATTCAATGCTATAGCCGAACATATTCGCACATGTTTGGTTGGAGTATGTAAGACGTTTTTCTTTGGGGTTATAAACACTTACGGCAATAGGACTCGTTTCTAAAATATTACGGAGGTAGTTATGGCTTTTCTTCAGTGCTTCTTCACTAATTGTTAATTCCCTCGTCCTTTCCGTAACTTTTTCCTCCAGTTGCCCTTTATATTCCCGCTCACTCTGTAGCAATTGATTACGTTCACGAAGCAAATATTTCAGTTCCACTTCAGCCTTGTTAATCTCATGAAACTGCTCAGTCAGACTTTGTTGCATCCGGTTAATTGCGTCTGAAACAACATCAAATTCATCTGGCGAGTTTGGATCAGACCTTTTAGATAGTATTAGTGGTTTGTTTTCCCCTTTAAATTCCAAATGCGTTACATACTCAGTAACTTTTCCAAGGTGACGAGTCACTCGAAGCCACATCAAAAAGATAATAAAGCCTGCAACTATCGCTGTTTTTATACCATTACTGATAAGAATAACGCTGGCTCGGTTGATCAGTCTTTCATAGACATTATCGATACTAGCCGTCACGACCAACGAGCCGAGATAAATGGGATCCGCTTGGTTAACCCGCAAAAACTCTAAAGGGTAAACGTGCTCACGAGAACTATCAGAGATCTTATCTCCAAACTCCCAGACACCGCCCTGCTCATCACTAATGACTACATGCTCTATATCGGGGAGTTGCTGTAAACCTTCAAGATGAACATCTATCTGAGCGCTATCCATTGACCACAAGCCAAGGGATAAAGGAGGGACATGCGACCTTTCTATATCAACAAATTGCTGCTCAATGCGGCTGATATCTGCATGATAGTCGAACGCTAACTGCACGCTTGTCGTGATCAAAGTAAAACAGGAGCTAAATAAAATGACCTGTATCGCAAACTGTTTACCCAGACGTCCTGATATCGCTTGTTTAAGCCGCCTCATCCAGAGCCTCGCAATCAAAAGATCCTTGCATGAGTTTAGTTCAGCTACGGCATTTCGTTGCGACAAAGGGGGAATAGCGCACAAAAAGCACGCACGCCTGTCAGCCAGTATTGAGTTTTTAAAACTGCTACTTCTTGTTTCGAGCCAACATCAAGAAGGCTAGATACAAACGACTCTTACGATTTGGCTTCGCAACTGACCTGTTTTGATCAATTACATCCGCAGAGCGTTCGGCCCTAAAATAATGACCACTTAAGCAAAAGACAGGCGGTTTTAACCCAAAATGCCATTCATCTAAAGCCGCTAATTGAGTAAAAATTGAAGAAGGAAAAGAGAGTGGAAGTTGTGTTGGCGCGGTCTCCGTTGCACTCACTGAATGAGATGCTAGCGCCAGAGCGATCCCTGCGACACAGCCGAAAAGTGGTTTTGCAAACAACATAACGACAACCTCAGCAGAAGCGAGAGTTTTTATCGTCGGCGGTCCGGCCATCCCGTAGGGACCCGTAACTTTGCGTCGCCCAATTGCTTGGGGTTTGCCTTTTCGAGAGATAATCCCGCGAAAAAACAGATCCTGTTCACCCTAAGCTGTCGGCGGCTTGTGCAAAAGCTAAAGATCCCTTTGGCTTTTTATAAGCCTAAACTTACCTGCGGTTTAAGTTTTTGTTTCAGATCCACTTTTGGATAGCAGCTAAACAGGCGCTCAATATCGATACCATCTTTCGACAGCGCAGCTTTCACAACATCGCTACGATCTTGCGCTAACTGCTGCAGCTTTGGTGTCACTTCTGCCTGAAGTTGTTCCTCTGGTAGAGGCTTTTTGCGCTTAGCATTTCCAGCCAAAATCTGTTGCCATATAGCAGACTGGTCTTCAGCAACAGCAAGGCCACAGATATTCATGCGCATCCCCTTACGTTCCTGCATCATCTGGGTCAGTTTCGACAGATAAGCTGATGATTCAGAATTAAGCGTGACACCGGCCACATCGAAGTAGACCGGTTGTAGGGTAATGAACGAGCCTTTCTCTTGCGCATCCATCACCATCTTGCCGATCGAAATCAACGTGCCGAAAGGCTGTAGTGCTTTGGTTAGATAGCCCATGGCAGCGCTCTTCAAACCTTTGCCCGCTAGCTTATTAATTACGGTCTGATAGCCAAATTGAGGGTCATCCAAAGAGCCATCAATTGGGATCTCTAAATCAATATTGTCATCGTTATCCTGTAGAATCATCAATGCCGTTCCTAGAGGCATCGATACCTTCTGATCAAACTCGCCACTACGCTCACTGTTTCGCGCTTCAACATCGAGCTTGTTCAAACGTATATCAGTATCACCCTTGAGCTTTCGGCCTTTAATGGTGCCTTTTGTGGTTAAGCTAAGCTGACCACTTTGTAAGTAATAACCAGTATATTCAAGCGAGTAAGGACTTACTTGCGGAAGTTCTAAGCCTTTAATTTTGGCATCCCAATGACCGCCAAAATTACCGCTGAATAGCTCAATAGCTCCCTTAGCATTAATGGTAGATAGCTTGTTTTTAGCCTTCAGATCAAACGCGGTTTCACCTTTGGAACCGGTATCTAGATTACTTAAAGCAAGGCTCTGAATAGTAAGATTCGTTTTAAAAGCAGGCTTAACTCCGCCATCAACAATCTGGATAGGATTACTGCCACTGACACGCAGTTTGTTAAGCTTAACTCTGATTGGCTTGCTTGCTTGTTTCTCGGTTTCTTTCGCTGATGGGGCAGCTTTTTCCTCACCGCTAGATAGCTGAGCTAATAACCAATCCAGATCGGTCAGCTGACGCTTAGATGACAACAACATCCGCGTTTTACTATCACTCAACTGCACGGAGTTAATACTCAGTTCGCTTTGCTGTTTAAACTTAATATCATCGGCAGTGATTGCTCCCCACTGGGTAAACACTCCGCCATTACCTTGAACTTTGAGCTTCTCGGTTTCCAGCTTATCTAGACTGATATCGTTAACGTCTCGTAGTTGCGCCTGAGTTAAGCGCAAAGTAGCAAGACTAATCAGTTCCTGCTGCCCTTTAGATAGAGCAAAGTTTTGCAAAGCAACGGTAGGGATATTAGCCTGCCATTTTTTCATATCAGCAGTCTGCACAGCACCGCGCGCCAGTACACCATTGATATTGATAGTCTGTCCCGCTTGTTTAAGCGCAATGCCTTCCGCTTTTAAAACCAAATCCTTAAGGGTCAGTTTTTTCAGCCCTTCCATCTCGACTACAGAGACCAAATCGGCCCCCTGTAAATTGACCGTTTGCCCGCCTTGATCAAGCTGTAAGCCTGCCACTTTGATTTGGCCTGCAGTTTTTAGCTGTTTTAGTTCGCCCGCTAAAACGCCCAAATCAACATCACCTTTCCAAGCGAGTGAGTTTTGTTTTAGCACCATATTATCTTGGCGGAACTTCAAACCACGTAACTTAACGCTACCTTTTTGTTTTACCTGTAATAACTGATTAGTCAGGTTTGTGCGTACATTTAGATCGAGATCCATATCCAGATGACCACGAAGTTCAGGCATAAATACTGCGGTAACACTGTGGATAGGGAAGTTATTTAACTTAACGTTGATCTCAGAACTCTTCTCTTCAGGAAGAGGCTTGGACTGGGACTGCAATACAATCGGAGCACCATTTAAAGAGCCATCAAGGTCCAAAGCAACCGGCTGATCCTGATCCCACAGGTAGAAGTCGGCGATGCGTCCAGTTTTCAATTGCAGCTTATGCGTCTGGCCATCTAACTCAGCCTGCCAGTTGATCGCTTGAAGATTTAACTGCGCTAAACCAAAACTCCAATTTGAAGGGGGCTCTTCTGGCTTTTCCTCAACCGCAGGTTCTTCGGATTTAAATTGATTCAGATCGATTGGGCCTAGCCACAGCGCCTGCTCTTTCTGACGAATACCTACATTAATGCCAGAAAGGCTCAGATCGGTAATTAGAATACGTTCTTGCTGAAGCTGCTCATAATCCAGATCAACAGAAAGGCTATCTACTTGTAAAGGCGGCTTATCCGCAGCTTCCGCTTTAAGACCTTTAATATTGATACGGCCTTCAAACCACTCTACCTCTAAAGCTGATAACTGAGCTTTATCCGCACCATTGTTCAGTAACCACAGCACCACCTGATCTCGCACCAATAGAGGCAGGTTATGCAGTAACAGAGCAACTAAAACGATAATAACCAGAAGAAAACGCAACATAGTCCCTTTTCGCCAGAAGAGCTAATAACCTCTCTATCATAATCCAGTTTCATGAATAGAAAGCGAATCTTTACGCTAGAAACTCAAAAAACAGCATAAGATTCGTGAAAAATTGAAACCGACCGAAAAGTCCATACAATTTGTAATGATACCTTGACGCTATTACAGTCCCTAAGGACGATTTATTCTGGCTATTAAAAACGTCCCACTCTTGATAAAATCACCCACGTTTTTGAAGCCTTAGCGCTTCCGACAAGACAGTTCTATGCACATAAACTTTTGCGCGATTTAAATCGATTACACTAAACCTGGAACCAGAAGCTCTCAAGGGCTCATCAGCAGGTGAAGTCAAATGCTGTGACTTCAATGATCGATCGAAATCCGCATGCCTGACATTAGGGTGACTTCGATGGCAGATCATGACGAAAACTTCCGCGATTCTTCAGGTTTCTCCTGGATCATCATTAACTTGATCGCTATGGCGTGGATCACTATGCCTGCTAGCATCGCACTGAGCCGCGTTACTCTGTAATCGCCTCAGCCTGTTTGAGCTGTTTCGGTTGCTGTGTTAAACAGGAACTATGAAACAGCTCAAAATTGGACAAGTCGCAAAACAATCCGGCATTAGCGTAGAAACCGTTCGGTATTACGAACAGCGCGGCCTTATCCCAGAACCCGACCGTCTTCCTTCCGGTTATAGGGTCTACCCCGAAACAATCCTACAACGTCTGCACTTTATCCATCGCTGCAAAGACCTTGGCTTTTCACTGCAAGAGATTAGCGAGCTCCTGTCATTACAGACCGATCCAACCACCAGCTCTGCACTGGTAAAACAGCAGGTCGAACATAAGATCGCGTTAGTCAAAACCAAGATCAGCGAACTGCAAAAGATCGAGCACTCATTAGAGCAGCTCTCCAATAGTTGCTGCGGGGAAGGTACTGTCTCGGACTGTCCAATTATCGACTTTTTGAAGCACTAGAAATCGTCATCACAACGGAGACTTGCGAGTAAGGCAAAAAATCCCCAAGATTGGTCTTCAAGAAGATCTATACGACACAGATGACCCCAACACCATGAACAAACCTTGCTCCGAGAACAACTTCGCCGCAGAACAAGCAGAGCGACTATTAAGCAGCTTTGAACGCCTTACCGGAAAATCACTGATTCCATCAGACACCAGCAGTGATCAACGCGCGCAAGCACTATATAACGCAGCTCATCCAGTACTTTCCCACAATGCTAAGCAAGATCCCTTGCTTAACTACTCCAACGCCAAAGGCATGGAGCAGTTCGAAATCCAATGGGAAGAGCTAATCAAACTACCATCACGCTATACCGCTGAACCACAAACCCAAGAAGAACGTAACCGCTTGCTTAAAGCCGTAACCGATAATGGCTTTATTGATGATTACCAAGGCGTCCGTATCTCAGCCAAAGGTAACCGCTTTATGGTTGAAGACGCGATTGTCTGGAACGTGATCGACGAGGACGGCGTTTACTGGGGACAAGGTGCAGTTTTGTATAAATGCCGGGCTTTGGCGGAGTAACTATCTTAGCAGCTAGTCGATAGTGGTTAGACGCTGCGCTTGCTAGAACGGCTTCGCCTAACAGAAACAGTTTATGTAGGGTGTAATAACGGAGCGTATTACACCGCTTTTCTAAACCACTCAGCATCCATTGCCTATGAACTGTTGTGACAAACTAAACGACTTATATACAGTAAACTCAATTCACGAAATTTCGGAGCTAGACGGAAAACTAGCTATGGCATCTTCCGATATCGAAAATCACTCTGCAACCTTTAGATGTGGGAACTGTGGAAAGCTCTGGGTAGTGGAGAATTTAGGCAAGCGTAACGGTAAGCCTCTGAAGATTTATAAACATCGATAAGGCCTCCTTCAGGTTACATATAATTTAACCCTTCGTTTTATAAATCTATGACCTTCTGGAATGTAAAATCAGAGCATTCAGGCGGATCAGATAAGCGCCGCCGATATCCCATCTGATTACTAACCATACGAAATCCGGCCTTAGACTGTTGATCTAGGTTGGCATGAGTGTGTCCAAAGCAAGCCAACTCAATTTTGCCTTTAAACAGAGATTCAAGTTCAGACCAATAACTTCCAGCAACTTCATCTATGGCAAATTGCGGATGCTGAGACTCTCTTGATATTCCGTGATGAGTCAGTAGTACCGTTTTACCGTGAAAAGGTTCAGCTAATTTGCCAAGCAACCAAGCTTTATGTGCTTGATGAACAGCTAGCGCATCTTCTGGGGTAAAGAAGCGCTTTTCTGCATTGCTCGGCGATATGTGTATTTTTCGATAATCCTTAATACGAGATTTCACAACCGCAAAGTTACTCGAAGGAGCTCCGTAAGCAGAAAAATCACTCCATAAAGTGCAGCCTAAAAAACGATAGTTGTCCACGATTAACTCATCACAATTGAGCAGACTCACCGAAGTACCAGCAGCGACTGTTCGTAGCCTCTTATCAAGCTGATTTATGTCATGGCCGTAATACTCGTGATTTCCTGGCACATAGAGCCCCTTTATACCTAAGCGCTCACATTGCTCAATTGCCCAACATATCCCCTGCTCCCCGATACCTATATCACCTAAAAACAGGATCATATCTGCAATCGTATTTGGAATATGTAGTTCTTCGCCGTCAGTAATAATTTCTAGGTGTATATCTGAGAGGGGTAATAGCTTCATTAACTAGCCTGTATAAAAAGGGCGCTCTTGCCCTGTGACCAATAACGCTCAGCTTAATTCCATGTATCTCAGGCTAATGGTAGTCTTTGCCGCTCAAGAGAAATAAACAAGATATAACACCATGAATACCACCGATGCAGATACCCTAGGCTTTGATCTAGTTGGGCCTACGCCACAAACCACCAATACTGCACAAACAGAAAGCCCAGAACAGCGTATTGCGCGCACAGCAATTGAAGTCGCGTTGTTATTTAAAGGGCAGGAAGTACATCTTCGTGATATTGAATTAAATGAAGATGGTACTCTGAAAGGCGAGGTTTCTGGTTTTTCGAATGTCTGTGCGAGGGAGTTTGAAGGCGTACGTTTTGGTCAAAGTCTATCCTTCCGCTATCAACATATTCAGCACTCGACGCGAAAAGATCTTTAAACAAAAAAACCTGCCGTAGGCAGGTTTTTTCTAGCAAGCGCAGCGCCTAACAACTAGGCGCTAACAACCACATTAAAGCTTGATAGTTTCTACACCTTCAGGTGTGCCCATCAATACAACATCAGCGCCGCGGTTGGCGAACAAGCCGTTAGTTACAACACCCACGATGTTGTTTAGTTGAGTTTCTAGCTGTTTAGGGTTCATGATCTCCATATCGTGAACGTCTAAGATCACATTACCGTTATCGGTCGTGAAGCCTTCACGCCATTCTGGCATACCATCCAGTTTTACCAATTCACGCGCTACTTGAGAGCGAGCCATTGGGATCACTTCTACAGGTAGTGGAAATTCGCCAAGGATATCAACTTTTTTAGTGCTATCTACAATGCAGACAAACTCTTTTGCTACCGCAGCGACAATCTTTTCGCGCGTTAGGGCACCGCCACCACCTTTCACAAGGTTCAGACCAGAATCGAACTCATCAGCACCATCAACATACACTTCCATCTCAGCAACGGAGTTCATGTCGTACACTTCGATACCGTGGCCTTTTAAGCGCTCAGCCGTAGCTTCGGAGCTTGCTACCGCACCTTCGAACAAGTGCTTAATTTCAGCTAGGGCATCGATGAAGAAGTTGGCAGTAGAACCTGTGCCCACACCCACAATACTGTCTTCGTTTAGTTTAGGTTTGATGTACTCCACAGCAGCTTCAGCAACTGCTTTTTTCATCTCGTCCTGGGTCATGTTAGGCACCTGTTTTATGCATGACGGAAAACAACCGGGGTTTTCACTAAAATATGTAAGAATTACACTAAATTATACGCAGCTTTAGTGACCTATTGTAGACGTAACAGGGCGTTTCCCTTTACCATTTCCCGCTTACTTTTATTCAGACGAAACATTAGGCGAAATATCATGCCAGATAGATATATCAAAAAAATCCTCGAGGCCCGCGTTTACGACGTGGCGATCGAAACTCCACTGGATGAAGCAAAAGGTCTTTCTGAGCGTCTGAATAACCGAATTATGCTGAAGCGTGAAGATGAACAGCCTGTGTTCTCCTTCAAGCTGCGCGGCGCTTATAACAAACTATCGCAGCTCACCGAGGAAGAACGCGCTTGTGGCGTTGTTGCAGCTTCCGCGGGTAACCACGCTCAAGGCTTAGCAATGTCCGCGAAACACTTAGGTGTTAAAGCGACCATCGTCATGCCAAAAACTACGCCGGACGTAAAAGTGAATAACGTCCGTCGCCTTGGTGGCAAAGTGGTACTTCACGGCGACGCTTACGACGATGCAGCAGCTCATGCTCAGAAGCTGGTTGAAGAAAAGGGCATGACTTACGTTCACCCCTTTGATGATCCCGATGTCATCGCGGGTCAAGGCACGGTTGCGATGGAGATCCTACGTCAGGAATCCGGTCCAATCGAAGCGATCTTTGTCCCTGTGGGCGGTGGCGGCCTCGTTGCTGGAATTGCAGCCTACGTTAAATACCTTCGCCCAGAAACTAAGGTGATCGGCGTAGAATCCGAAGATTCTGCATGCCTTAAAGCGGCGTTGGATGCAGGCGAACGTGTCACTTTGGATCAAGTGGGCATTTTTGCCGACGGTGTTGCTGTAGCAATCATCGGCGAAAACACTTTTGAAGTAGCGAAGAAATACGTTGATGATGTCATCACTGTATCGACAGATGAGATCTGCGCTGCGATTAAAGATATCTACGACGACACTCGCTCTATCTGCGAGCCTGCAGGTGCACTAGGTGTTGCCGGTATGAAGAAGTATGTAGCCCGTGAAGAGATCAGCGATAAGACGCTTATCGCAATCGATTCGGGCGCCAACGTAAACTTCGACCGTTTACGCCATATCGCCGAACGTTCCGAACTAGGTGAACAACGTGAAGCGATTATCGCCGCACGTATCCCTGAGAAACCGGGTAGCTTTAAGAAGTTCTGCTCAGCCCTAGGCAACCGCAATATCACTGAGTTTAACTACCGCTATAGCGATGATAACAATGCTATCGTCTTTGCTGGCATTCAGCTAAAAGCCGGTGGTGATGGCCGCGAAGAAGTGGTCAGCGAACTACGTGAAAAAGAATACGAAGTTGAAGACCTAAGCGAAAACGAGATCGCTAAGATCCACGTCCGTTATATGGTCGGTGGTCATGCGCCTGCAACGCTGAAAAACGAAGTGATCTACCGTTTTGAATTCCCAGAGCGTCCAGGCGCACTGATGAACTTCCTAAAGAAATTGGGTGGAAAGTGGAACATCTCAATGTTCCACTACCGTAACCACGGTGCAGCTTATGGCCGCGTATTGGTAGGCATGCAAGTACCTGAAGCTGAACGTGATCAAGTAGGCACTTTCTTGGAAGAGATCGGCTACAACTACTGGGAAGAAACTGATAACACAGCTTATAAGCTGTTTTTGGGTTAAACCAATAGATCAGGCTTGTATCTTGTATAAGCCTGATCTCCTCTCCATACTAAAACGCAATTTTTCAGACCAAGGATGATCTTATGCGTATGAGTTTACGTCTCGCCCCTTTATTGTCTATTAGCTTCTTTCTACCCTCGATCGCTATTGCTGCGCAATGCACTTCGAATGTATATGCAGTAAAAGAGTTGGTCTTAATGCCTGGTATAGATTTCAAAAAAGCCAAAGAAATCACACAGATTCCTGATTTATTTCCCGAAGAAGCTAAAAAACTATTTTTGGCCGCACAAGAATTACCGATTAATGCGCCAGATAATACTATCAAGCAGACTTTACCTAAACCTACGTCCTATACCGATTTAAGAGGCTTAATGTCTACGTATAAATGGCAATACGAAGATAAAGGGCGTTCTTTCTCGCTTCAAGTAAAGAAATATCAAGGATGCCTATCGGACATAATGCTCTATACGATTTTCAAAAACCCTGAGGGTAAATTAGTCAGCAGAACAGTAATACAAGAAATGATAGAGCCTACTGGTTGGTCTGGATTCAAAAAGCCTAAACCAGAAGAGTGCCAAATTAAATCGGCAAAGCACCAACGGTTTAATTACTCAATGAATGGTGTTTCTCCAAAGAATATCGATTTATCAACACTCCCCAAAAATGTTCAAGACATTTTTAAAGAGCATGCAAGCGGTGATTACAAACCAGCAAATTTAAACGCTCAATACGGGCCAGCACAGCAAACCGGTAATCAATTAGTGTGGATCTCTCCAGATTCTGAAAGCCCTAAAGTCTCTGTAGAAGTTGAAACTGTAAAAAATTGCGATGTAAGCATGGCGATTCGCTGGACAGATACTGAAAACAACAAACATCTGCTGCTCAAAGAAAACGTATTTTCTGCTAAATCTAAAGGAAAGAGCTAACAGGAAGGAAAGAAACTAAAGCTTAGAGGCTAATATCAATTAGCCTCTCATTTATCCGCAAAGATACTTTATAAGCTGTTAGCTGCTGATATTCAGTACCCAGCACCTCGTAATCTTCTTTATCTAGCGGCTTATCCAAGCGCTTCAAATAATACTGACCACCTTTGGAATAGATCTTATCGCCAATAATCGGGTGGTCTAGATGTGCTAAATGCGCCCGAATCTGGTGTTTCCTTCCAGTCATTAGCTCGCACTCAATCAAGCTTTTACCCTCTTCCTTTCGCAAGACCCGAAACAAGGTTTGGCTCTGTTTAGGCTTGGGGTACAAGTCTGATTCGGCTTGGTCCACTACATACATCTGACTGCGAATCAGACTACCAACTTTTTCCGATAGCTCACATTCGTAGCTGAGTTCATTCCATTTAGGAATGCCCTCTACCCAAGCATGATAGATCTTTTTGCTGATCAGTTTATCTAGACGTGGCTTCCACTTTTTATCCGCCGCTTTGTTCTTGGCTAGCAGAATAATGCCTGCGGTCTCGGTATCCAGCCGATGCAACAGGTGCGCATCCTCATAGGCTGTCTGACGACGCACAAGAGAAATTAGCGTGTTATATAGATTTCGAGTGGTACGGCTAACAGGCAGCAGATGGGGCTTAAATACAGCTAGAATTTCGTCGTTTTCCCAAAGCTTTTGCCAATGGGTATCAACAGGCTCTTCATAATGATCTGGCAGGGATACAACTACTTGCTGCCCTACTACTAAGACCTGGTTTGCTGAAGCAATGTGACCATCGACAGATATAAAACCCTCAGCAAATAACTGAGGCAATTGTGCTTGATGAAGACTGGCTAAGCGCGTGGATAAGAAGCAATAGGTGGTTGGGGCTGCAGAATAAACTGGGAAATACAGAACAAAGCCATCAGCCATGATTCCCTCCTAGCCACTAACAAGCGCAGCTTCTAGCAACTGGCTAGTCGCTTTAAGGCATCTCTGGCGAGTGCTCAAACCCTTCGCTAAAGAACGCTTTGATAGAAAAAAGTAGCAATGAAGTTAGGCCCCAAATAAGCCCAGTAACTACACCAAGGTCAACAATGCCGCGCCAAGGCTGCTCTAGTTGATGCACAAGTAAGACCATTGAAATGATGCCTAGCGTTAGGCAGTAGGTAACGATCATACGTTTACGAACGATCGAGAAGAATCCCATGCAAAACAGGGGCGCAAAGACAAAGCGGACCGGAGAGACATTTTGCGACAGATACAGAATACGAGCCGCCACACGCGGTGACCACGCTTGTTGAAAGCCACGATAGCCTTCCGCAAAACCCATAAAGATCACGCTAAATGCTAAGGCTGCCCAGTGGTACCAAGAAAGATCATAGTTAAAGGTCTGCAGACCTATATCGCTAAGACGATAGATCGCGCTGCCTATTAACAGGAAAATACCGCTGATACCCCATAGCGCTGCAATATAACCAATCACTCTATCTGTCTCTTTTGTAACCAATGCATTAGAAGCGGCGATTATACCCTCGCCAGCGATAGAGCCCAAATTTAAGACAAAAAAACCACCGCAAGCGGTGGTTAAAGCACTAATCAACAGTTTAAACGGGGGAGATCACTCCCCCCTTGAGTGAGGTTGATTCGATAAGAAATGTTTTGTTAGTTCCTTAGTAGCCGTTCAGCTTATCGATATATTCCGGTAGGAATAGCGAGATCTGCGGCACGTAAGTGATCAAGATTAGGAATCCTAACAATAGGCAGAGCCACGGCAAGCAGGCCTTGATAACCCATATCATGTTCTGCCCGGTAATCCCGGCGGTCACAAAGAGGTTAAGCCCTACCGGCGGGGTGAGCATCCCGATCTCCATGTTTACAACCATGATGATACCTAGGTGAATTGGGTCGATACCTAGCTGCGTTGCGATTGGGAACAGGATCGGCGCCATGATCAATAGGATCGCTGACGGCTCCATAAAGTTACCCGCGATCAGTAGTAAGATGTTTACTACGATCAAGAAGCCCCACGCTGGTAGACCCCAAGCTAAAATCTGTTCAGCAATCGTGTGCGGAATACGTTCTGTTGTTAGAACGTGCGCAAACAGCATTGCGTTAGCAATGATGAATAGCAGCATCATGGATACTTTAGATGCGTCTAGCAGTACTTTACGTACTTCTGGGTCATTGATTGACTTAGGTAAAGCCCAAAGCATCTGCAGTGCGTTTCGCACCGCTGCAGTCACAAAGTTCTCGCCATCTTTCTGCCACGGAATACCTTTCATCGGACCAATATCACGATAACCCATTACCGCAATAAAATAGCCGTATACTGCAGCTACTGCCGCCGCTTCCGTTGGCGATGCAACACCACCGTAAATAGAACCTAGTACGATGAAGATCAGCATCAAACCACCCATCGCGATTAGGCCAGACTTGGCCAACGCTCGGAAACCTGGGAACGGCTGAGATGGAAGACCTTTAACACGCGCAACGATGTAGATAGCGATCATTAGGATCAGACCCATCATTAGGCCCGGGATGAAACCCGCCATAAACATACGTGAAGCCGAAACTTCTGTCGCTGCAGCGTATACCAGCATTACGATAGACGGTGGGATCAAGATACCCAAAGTACCCGCATTCGCGATTACACCTGCAGCGAAAGACTGTGGGTAACCAGAGCGCACCATACCCGCGATACAGATAGTACCGATCGCGGCTACTGTTGCTGGAGATGAACCAGATACCGCAGCAAATAGCATACACGCCATTACCGATGCCATCGCCAGACCGCCTCGGATATGACCCACGGTATCAACCGCGAAGTTAATCAAACGTTTTGCTACCCCCCCGGTAGACAAGAACGCAGAGGACAGAATGAAGAACGGGATCGCTAGTAGCGTGTAATGTTCTGAAGTCGCCTCAAACAGTTTCAATGCAATCGATGCAAGCGAATCATTTGAGAACAACAAAATAGTGGTTACAGAAGATAGGCCCAATGCGATAGCAATCGGCATACCGATGATCATGCACCCAAACAGAGTGATAAACAGTACAGCAATAGTCATTTATTTATCCTCCTGCTTTTTTTGATTTTGGCTGTCGTTAGGATCGCCTAGTGCTGTTTCTTTCAGCTCGTTAGCGATCTCCATAGACTCTTCCGCTTCATCCGCGAAGTGGAAACCATCAGCCTTGTGCGTAATTACTTTCCAACCCAGTTCTAAGAAGCGAATGATCAGAAGCACAAAGCCAATCACCAAGATGCTCATAGGGATCCATTTCGGTACTGGAAGATCTTCCAGCTCGATACCGATCATCTTCATCTTGCTGATATAGATCCAAGAGCCGTATAAAAACAGTCCGCAGTAAACCAAGCACAAGCCAACAGCAGCTAAAGTGACATACCGATGCATATTTTCGGGCATCAGTTTTACAAAAACATCCACGCCGATATGGGCACCTACTTTGACACCATAAGAAGCACCAAAAAGTACAAACCATGCAGCGAGTAAAAGGGTCACTTCCTGTGCCCAATGGATACCGGCGTTAAAACCAAAGCGCGCTACCACTTCAGCAAATACCAGTAATGTCATTGAAACTAGAAGCAGGGATAAAAAGCCCTCTTCCAATTTTGTTACTAGATTACGAACCATATACAGCTCCCCTAGCGACTCACGTCGTTAATAGTTTTTCATAAGGAGATATTCACAGGACAACCCACGGCTAGCGCCGTTAACCGTTCTCCTCTGAACATAACCGAGCGGGCAAAGCCCACCCGGTTAAGAGGCGTGATATTAGTTGCTTGCAGCTGCAGCTTTGATTAGATCAGCACCGATCTCATCTTCAAACTGCTTCCATACAGGCTTCATCGCTTCAACCCACTGAGCACGTTCTGCGTCAGTTAGGCTAACAACTTGAGAACGCTTAGAATCGATAATTTTCTGCTTATCAGACGCAGCTTTTTCAGCAGCAATGCCGTTACCGTGTTTGATTGCTTCATCTAGCGCTTTCTTAACTTCAACTTTCAGATCAGCATCAAGACCCATCCAGAACTCAGCAGAAGTTACTACTAGGTAGTCCAGTACACCGTGGTTAGATTCAGTGATGAAAGGCTGAACTTCGAAGAATTTTTTAGAGTAAATGTTTGACCAAGTGTTCTCTTGACCGTCGATCGCTTTAGTTTGTAGAAGTGTGAATACTTCAGAGAAAGGTTTTTTCAGTGGAACTGCATCTACAGCTTCGAACTGAGCCTGTAGTACGTCAGATGTCATGATACGGAATTTCTTACCAGAAGCATCAGCTGGTACTTTTAGCTCTTGGCTTGCAGAAAGCTGCTTCATACCGTTGTGCAGGTAACCAAGACCCACTAAACCTTTGCTCTCTAGAGAACCTAATAGTTTTTGACCATCTGGGCTGTTCTGGAATTTTTCTACCGCAGCCATATCTTTAAACAGGAAAGGCAGATCGAAAATCTGAAGTTTTTTAGTGAACTTCTGGAATTTAGATAGAGAAGGTGCAGCCATCTGCACATCACCTAGCAACATCGCTTCCAAAACTTTGTTGTCGCCGAATAGCTGAGAGTTAGGGAAGACCTTAACTTCAACTTTGCCAGCTAAACGCTCATCTACTAGCTCTTTAAATTTAAGAGCCATCTGGCCTTTTGGTGTGTTTTCAGCAACCACGTGAGAAAACTTAATTTCTACTGGGGCTGCAACAGCAGCTTGTGCTCCTAGAGTTAGTGCAAGGGAAGTTACCGCAGCGGTCAGTAAACGCATTGTGCATCTCCTGTTTAATTGAATTTAATTATGTTTGTTTTGTTTGAAATTCAGCGCTTTCTGTTTTTAGCAGTCACAGAACTTTCTGAACTCATCACACAAGAGAGCAAAGATAGGGCCAACTGTGAAATATGATTTTCACAAACCTCTGTAGCACCTATAAACATTGAGATACAGGTTAAACGTATGTTTAAAGCAAGGATTTAAGCGGCTAGAAAAAATGGCGGAAACTCACCCATTTACAATTTTAAAATCAGTGAATTCCCATCCATCTGTGTTTTATTTATTGAACCAGCATCCAAAAATGGCGTTTCATTGATCTACATCGAAAGAACAAAGCACCTAAGGCTTGTGTGTAATATCAGCTTCGCCTTATGATGAGTTACTGACTATGCTAACCACTATTATAAAAATGACGGCAATTATGACGGGAGCTGAAGTGTGAAATTGGATGGCCTATCAATTCAAACAAAGGTAAACATTTCTCTAGCAGTTGTGTTCCTGATTATCTTGGTTAGCTCTCTAACCGCGATTTACCGTAGTGAAACTCAGTTAGTTTCTGAAGTTGTACAACGTACAACAACCGAGACGGCTGATTCCTACTTTGACAGTATCAATATACTGATGCTGAGCGGTGCCATGTCTAACCGTGAAACCCTACAGAAAAAGATTCTTGCCAATCCTGATGTCTTAGAAGCACGTATTATCCGCGCCGATAGTGTTTCCAAAGTTTACGGGCCCGGCACCGATGACTCCAAAATAATGGATGACCTCGATAAACGTGCAATGCAGGGTGAACAGATTATTGAAGAGATCGATGATGCTAAAGGCCACCGCCTGACCGTTATCACTCCAATGAAAGCCCTACCGGACTATAAAGGTACTAACTGCTTACTCTGCCACCAGACGGCTGAGGGTGATGTATTAGGTGCCGTTCGAGTCACCTACTCTTTTGAAAATCTAGATAACACTATTCGCGCTAACCTGATCAGTGTAGCTTTGACCGAGTTAGTACTATTTATTATCGGCTTAGTCCTAATTAGTCTGTTACTAGGTCACCTAGTAGTACGCCCAGTTAAACGTATGGGTAAGACGATCAACACCATTCATGAAAACTCAGATCTTAAATTGCGCATAGATGTAACTTCCAAAGATGAAATCGGCACGATGTCAACATCTCTGAACACTATGCTCGAAGACTTCCACTCCAGTCTAAGCAAAGTAAGTTCTACCGTTCATCAGCTAAGTTCGTCGAGCACATCTATCAATGACATTGCTGATATGGCAAATAGCGCGGTAAACAATCAGCAGATACAAACCAGTGCTGTCGCTTCTGCGATGGAACAGATGGAAGCTGCAACTAAAAGTGTTGAAGCAAGCGCCGAAAATACAGTATCAGCTTCTGACCTAGCCCTTGAGCAAAGTAATGAAGGTACGCAAATTACTCAACAAGCGATCAATGCCATTGACTCCCTGAAGAGTAATATTGACCGAGCTCTGAATGTTATCAACAAGCTAGATGAACAAAGTCAGAGTGTTGGAACCGTACTAGAAGTGATTCAGAAAATTGCTGAGCAAACTAACTTACTGGCGCTTAACGCTGCCATCGAGGCGGCCCGTGCAGGTGAGCAAGGCCGAGGCTTTGCCGTGGTAGCGGACGAAGTACGCACCCTAGCAAGTAAAACTCGCAACTCTACGGAAGAGATCAACGCGATTATTGAAGAGCTTCAAAACGATGCGCGTGATGCGGTATCTGTAATGGATCAAGCACACTCGAGTGCAGAAGCAGGTGTAGCTAAAGTACAGGAAACATCTGATGCGCTAATCAAGATTGCCGAAGAAGTTCGTGCGATTAACGATATGAATCACATGGTTTCTTCATCGGTTAAAGAGCAAACAGAGATGGCTAGTAGCGTTGAGTCTAGCGTACATGAGATCGCTCAAACAGCTGAGCATACTTCATCTCGTGCAGGTCAACTGAACCAAGTTGCTCATGAGCTGAATACGCTAGCTGGACAGCTAGAAATGATGGTACAGAAATTCAAACTATAACCTTCTAAACAAAATAAAGAAGCCGCCAATATGGCGGCTTCTTTATTAATAGAACGAGAGGGGATCGCTCTATCATATGGCACCCGTCACTACTCGGGTAGCTGATACACCGCTTTAAAAATTTGCTGTAGCTGTTAACCACAGTTTGCTCTTATCCGCGCCAGTATCACCTGCGTCATAGTCAGCATACTTCAGGCTTAAACCGTAGTTTTTGCCAAACTTTTTGGCCGCAACAAAACCCCATTCCGAGCCTAAATCAGCGCCCGTTTCTTCAACTTCATAGTCGTGATAAACCGCAAGCAATTTAACACCTGCCAACTTAGTGCCCACGCTGATATAAATATCTTCAATGCCATCTGCAGGTGTTGCTAAAAACTGGTCAACCCAACCCTGAAATTTATGCTTAGTGGCTAATGGTGTATTGAATCCTACGCCACCATCAGAGCCAAGAACTTCATAACCTAGCTTGGTTGTCACACCAGAGAACGCCACACCACCCTCTAATAGATAGTAGTCAGGATCAGTCGAGCCGTTATCCTGTGTAGCGTACTCAGCTGTGTATAGAAGCTTGGTATCACCTGCATCTTGAGAACCACTAAAACGAACGCCGTAAGTATCTAGGTCATAACCACCAACTTTATCTTCCTCAAAGTTGTAGTAGTAACCGGTTAAAACGCCAAATGGCAGACCTTTGTATTTTACGTTGAACAAGTGTGTCTTGTGCTTGCTGTCCGAACCCGTAATACCATGGACATCATTGATATAAGCGTAGAACACCTCCGTATCAGCCAGAGAGCTGTTCTTAACCGATAGCGAATCGTAAGTCTGCTCATTCTGACGGAAACCTACACCACCAACAAAGCGTTGGTTGTCTAAAAGGATACGCTGGCGACCAACCTTTACAGTGGTATCAGACAAACCTGTAAATGCTAAATACGCTTGGTTTACTTCTGTGCCTTCAGGGTCAACGATTTTTGTTTTCGTTCCCATGCCGTTAACGCCATCGTTGTATTCGACATCGTCCAGTTCAGTTACGTCATCTACTTCAACCAATGCAGATACAGATTTGAATTCATCTGTTTTAAAGGTTAATCGAGACTTTAACGTCAAAGCATTCGCATCTTCAGCGGCAGAATCGTCTTCAACGTCTTCATAACGTAGACGGAAGCTAACGGAGGTTTCACCGTTCTGAAACGCTTCAGCAATAGACTCAGCGGCATAAGCTGATGGGGTCGATATAGCTGCGATAGCCGTGGCTAACAACAACTTAGAGGGTAGTTGATTCATTGTTTACTCCTAACTCACAAAAGATTGCTAGTACTGGAGCAACGCCTATGCCAACAGGCGTATTTTTAAGAAAATCAGCTCAGCAAACATTAAAAATGCATAAATTGCACATTTTTGAATCAGCTAAAGCAACGCCTGCTTTTCTGCGGTGCAGCAAAACAGATTAAGTCAACACCGAGTTAGTGCAGACTCGTCCAGAATTAATCCGATATTTTGAAAGGGTATCTACTACAAAATTATTACAACCTTACCCACAAGACATATTTTGAATATTTGATCATTAATTAATGAACCTATTTTTCTCGAATAGGTCACTCTTAAGGAAACGGAACCCTTCTTTGGAGAATAGCCTTGTATATACGCGCATTCGTAGCAAGCTTTACGATCTTATTGACCTCTCAAACTAAGGCTGCAACATTGGATGTTACTGTTCTAAACCCCGATAAATCAGGGGTAAATTCCATCGTCCTCTATGCTGAACCTATAGACCAGCCAGCTCCTAAGATAGAACGTCAGAAAATCGAGATCACACAAAAAGATCGCGCATTTGCGCCGCACATTACGGTGATGCAACGCCAAGATGAGGTACAGTTCAGTAATAAAGATGACTTTACCCACCATATCTACTCGATCTCCGGCCCAAACCGTTTTTCCTTTAAACTGAAATCAGGCGAATCCAAGGCCCTAGAGACGTTTGAGCCCGATTCATCCACTGAGACAGTCGCTATGGGCTGTAACATCCATGATTGGATGAGCGGCTTTATACTTATCGTCGATACGCCTTATTTTGCCAAAACCACTAAAACTGGCTCAGTTTCGTTCGATTTTCATCACTTGGGCAAATATCGCCTAACCTTATGGCATCCGCAGTTAAAAGCGGAAAACAATCGATTAACCCAGATAGTGGATATTAGCCAAGACCAAAAACTGACCTGGCAATTGAGCGAAACCTTCTACGAAGTGAAGCCAAAGGCTGACGAAGAAGACTTCGAATTCCTGGATGAATACTAGTTATTGGATGACTGACCATGGGCAGTTTAAAAACCAAAATATTTATATTCTTTGTCGCCTTATTAATGGTGGTTCAAGCAGCATCTTTGTGGATGGTCTACGACGCCAACAATAAACAAGGGGACGTTCAGATCCAATCGCGGCTCAATGCCGCTGTCTCCGTTTTTGACACCCTTTATCAGCAACGAAACTACTATCTCCAAGCCTTCGCCGAAACAGCTGCAAAGGACTTCGGTTTGAAAGAGGTCTTCGGCGCTGACCAACGTAGTTTTCTGATTGCATTGAATAACCACCGCAAGCGCATTGATGCCGATATAGCAATCGCTGTAGACCAAAAGTTCTCGATTATCGGTCAGCTTATTCGCCGCAATCCAAATGAAAAAATCCGTTTAGGCCCCGAACAAGGCCAACCGTTCCCTTCGCCACAATGGTTTGGCGTAGATGGCACGTTTACCAAACTGTACCAGCAAGAAAACGAGTTATACCAACTCAGTTTTGCTCCATTAAAAAGTGGGCAACAAGTCGTCGGCTGGATCGGCTATGGCTATCAGATTAATACCACCCTGGCACAAAACTTTGCCGATATTACTGGGCTGAGTATCGAATTCATGTTGCAGCAGGAAGATAGCCAATGGCGCGCTATTGCTGCTGCGATCCCGACAAGCCATCCTCAAGCACCGAGCCAGCAAGGCTTAGCAGTTATTGAAAATCGGGTACCAGGCCACCTTTTCGCAACCCAGATTGAAGTGGGCATGGTCAGCAAGAGTCCTCTGCAAGTAACGATCTTTGGCTCTCGCTCTAACCTACTGGAAACCCTACAAGAGAACTGGTGGCACCTACTAGCACTTGAAGGCGGTATGGTGACAATCACCATGCTGGCAGCCTATCTCCTCGCTGGCAGTATTACCCAACCGGTTAGAAAACTGGTACGCCAAGCTCAATATATTGCGCGAGGAAACTATGACAGCAGTGTAGATATCAGTGAAAAGAACGAGATGGGGCAGCTTGCAAAAGAGTTTAATCAGATGCAACAAGCGGTCTTGGTACGAGAGCAAAAGATCAGCCACCAGCTAAAGCATAACAGCCTGACCAATCTCCCAAACCGTTTCTCCCTACTCGAAACTTTAGACACCCTGCTGCAGCAAAAAGACACTTTCTTTAGCCTTCTCCATCTGGATATTCGTCGCACACGCACCGTCAACGACACGCTTGGCTACCAGATTGGCGATATGATGATTAAAGAAGTAGGTAAACGCCTGTTGAAGCTCAACGGTGCCAGCCAAACCTTCCATTTAGACGGTGACGAATTCGCCATGTTGATCGAGTGCTCGACACTGAGCGAGCTGGTGCAATGGCAGCAAAAGATTGAGCAAGTGATGGATGACCCTCTGTGTGGTGAAGACACCCTACTCCACTTACAGCTACAGGTTGGCTTTGCCCGTGTGCCTGAAGATGCCGATGATCCACAAACTCTTCTGCAAAAAGCTGATACAGCGCTTAGCCATGGTAAGAAAGCACAGCAGAGCTTCCAGCAATATCTCCCAGAAATGGATGCCGATGCCAACCGCCGCTTAAGCTTAGTAAATGACCTTAAGGTTGCTATAGCTGAAGACCAGTTATGTTTGTTCTATCAACCTAAGCTCGATCTAAAAACCGGAAAAATCCATCAACTGGAAGCATTAGTTCGCTGGCAGCACCCGATTCAGGGCATGATCCCACCCGATTCCTTTATCTCTATCGCTGAGCAAACAGGCCAGATCGATGCCCTCAGCAATTGGGTAATGAATGAAGCCGCTCGACAATATCAAGCTTGGGCAGAAATAGGGCTACATCTGTCTATCGCGGTGAACATCTCTGCGGAAAACCTAAAAAACCAACAGCTGATCAATACCCTCAAAGGGATTTGGAAAACACATCAACTGCCGCAAAACTCACTTTCCCTGGAAGTAACGGAAAGTGCCGTCGTAAGTGACCCAGAGAGCGCAATTAAAATGCTCTGCGAAATAAAAGGTCAAGGGATCAAACTGTCGATTGATGACTACGGTACAGGTTACTCATCACTAGCTCAGCTGAAACAGATGCCGGTTTCCGAGCTAAAAATCGACCGTTCATTTATCGATAAAGTTCACATGAGCAGCGACGACCAGATCATTGTTAGATCCACCATCCGTATGGCCCATGATATGGGGCTAACGGTTGTCGCGGAAGGAATCGAAGATCAAGAAACTCTGACATGGTTAGAACAACATGACTGTGATTTAGCACAGGGCTATTTCATCAGCCGACCTCAACCCGCAAGCGAACTAAGTAGTTGGCTGCTAGAATCGGAGTACAACCCGTCTTCGATCACAAAGGTTTTACATGGATAGTCGCTGGTTTGCAGCATTGACGCTTTTATCTCTGCCTGTACATGCAATTGATGTAGATTTGAAAGGACTCGTTGATATCCGAGCTAGCCACTCTTCCGGTGAACAGAGCTATGTCAGTGGTCAATTCGGCAAGCTCCAAAACTCGCCCGGCGGCGATCTATCTCTAGGGCAGCTAGGCCTGAACTTAAAACTAGGTTTGAGTGACCAACTCAGTTTTGTTGTCGTAGGGAACAGCTTTGTCGATGATGAGAAAAGCGAAGTTGGGCTGACGGAAGTTTTCCTTAAATATTCAGGCCTTCCCAGTGATATAGGTGTTAGACACAGCGCCCGCGTCGGTACCTTTTACCCACCTATATCATTAGAGAACAGAGCCACTGCTTGGTCACCCGCTAATACACTGACTCCTTCAACGATGAACAGTTGGATTGGTGAGGAGGTGCGCACCACCGGCATAGAGTACACGGCAGAGTGGTTGGGAAAGTTTAGAGAGGTCGATTACGACCTAAAGCTCAACACAGGTTTATTTGGTTTTAACGATACCGCTGGTTCGATGCTGTCTTGGCATGGTTGGACGCTTAGCGGTCGCCAATCCGTTATCGGCGAAGGCCTCCCTGTGCCACAAACCCCTGCGCAAACGAACCTGCTTACAGATCAAGCAAAAGAATCTGACCCTTTTCATGAAGGCGATGACCGCCTTGGTTACTTTTTAAATGCCGAGTATAAGCTGAAAAAGAAACTACTCCTGCAAGCCGGTTATTACGACAACAATGCCACCCCCTATATGCTTGAGGATGGGCAATATGGTTGGGAAACCCGATTTGCCTACACGGGTTTCCGCTGGCAGATCGATAAACAGTGGAGCCTGATGGGCCAGGTGATGCAGGGCTCAACCCTGATGCAATCACCGCAAAAAGTCAATGTGGTCGATAATGATTACCGTAGCGCCTATCTAACCTTAAGCTGGCGTAACGGTCCTCATCGACTATCAACACGCCTAGAAGAGTTTTCGGTTACAGATCTAGATCAGACGGTTGGCGACAACAATGATGAGTACGGCAAAGCCTTTACCCTTAGCTACCGTTACCGTCTTAACCGCCAATGGTTTCTGTTGAATGAGTTCAATTGGATAAATAGCACCCGAGCCGCGAGAGCATACAACCAAGATGATCCGAAGCAGCTAGAACGCCAGATTCAGGTAGCGCTCCGTTACTATTTTTAAGTCCAATTATTTAAAATCTTTCTTATCCAACCCGTACTTCTTCATTTTGTCGTAAAGAGTTTTTCGCGGTAAACCAAGGCTAGTTAATGTCTCTTTGATGGAGCCAGCGCAACGTGCAAGCTCAGCCTGAATCAACATGCTTTCAAACTGCTCGACCTTATCCGGCAGGCTCATATTGTTGTAGCCATCATTGTCGGTGATCGGTTTATTCTCAAAGTCGAATGTACAACTTTCACCCAAAAGCACATAGCGCTCGGCCAGATTGCGAAGTTCGCGGACATTGCCCGGCCAATCGTGGGTCATCAAACTGTGCATACGTTCAGCCGATAACAGCGGCACCTCTCGGCCATATTGCGAAGAAGCAATCAATGAGAAGTGCTGGAACAACAAGCCTATATCTTCACGTCGCTCACGTAGCGGCGGGATATCCACTCGCACAACATTCAGACGATAATAGAGATCTTCTCGGAAATTTCCCTGTTCGGCAGCCTCACGTAGATCTACCTTAGTTGCTGCAATCACGCGAAGATCGAGCGGAATGACTTCGTTAGCGCCAAGGCGTTCAATTGCCCGCTCTTCCAAGACTCGCAGTAACTTAATCTGCAAGGTCATCGGCATGCTTTCGATCTCATCTAAAAACAGCGTACCGCCATTAGCATGCTCAAACTTACCGATACGACGTGCTTTAGCATCGGTAAACGCGCCCTTTTCGTGACCAAAGAGTTCAGATTCGATCAGATTTTCAGGTACAGCACCGCAGTTAATCGCGACAAAATTCTGATCGCGGCGGTGGCTGTGCTCATGGATGTAACGGGCCATCAGGTCTTTACCTGTACCGGTTTCACCCAAGATCAGAATATCAGCGGGGGTATCCGCAATTGCATGCACTAAACCACGTACTTGGGCAATCATGGAGGTATTACCGATAATACGTGGGCCCGGCGCGCTCTGAGCTTCCAACTCTAACTTAAGACGGCGGTTTTCGATAACGAGGTTGCGCTTCTCAATCGCTCGGCGCACCACGTCTAACATCAAGTCAGAAGAGAAAGGTTTTTCGATAAAGTCGTAGGCACCATCCCGCATAGCACCCACCGCCATAGTAATATCACCATGACCGGTAATCAGGATCACAGGCAAAGTGGCATCGAGATTAACCACCTGCTTCATCAACTCAAGACCATCCATGCCCGGCAGATTGATATCGGTAATTAAAATACCTGGCCAATCATCTTGGATAATCGCAAAAGCTTGTTCAGCCGTTTCAACGGCGGTCACTTCATAGCCCGCTAATTCAAGGGCCTGTCCAGCCGCTAACCGAATATGTTCTTCATCATCCACTAAAAGAATGGGCAATAACCTATTCTCACTCATGCGGCTTTCCATTTCTTAATCAACCAATCGTGTTATTAAGGTTATCAGGCTGATCGGCTTTAGGTAAGCAAATACGGAACACCGCTCCACCCTGAGCATGATTGGAGACAGCCAATTCCCCACCCATACTTTCAATAATACGGTGAGAGATCGACAAACCCAGCCCTAAACCCTGACCCGCTTTTTTAGTGGTGTAGAAGGGCTCGAATACTCGATTCAACTCCTGCGACGGTATACCCGGGCCGAAGTCTCGCACATTAAGGCTGATCTGCTTATTTTGTTCCGACAAGCTGATATCCACAACTGGTTTGGTCTGATTTTCCATCGCTTGCAGAGCATTACTGATCAGATTGACCAACACCTGCTCCAAACGCACGGTGTCGCCGAGCACATAGATCCGTTCAAGACCAGAGGGCCAATTTACCTCTGCATCCGCCTTGCTTAAACGGCCATACATGATCGACATCGCGCCATCATGCACATTTTTAAGACAGACCGGCTCCACGCCACCTGTTGTTTTGCGCGAGAATTCTTTCAGCGGATGAATGATCTTCGCCATTCGCTCGGTCAGGCCACTAATTTCGCTGAGGTTCTTCTCTACCGGTTCAGTTTTACCTAATTCCATAAAGGCTTTGGCATTATCCGCATAAGTACGGATGGCCGTTAACGGCTGATTCAACTCGTGGTTGATACCCGCAGACATCTGACCAAGCACAGCCAACTTTGCCGTTTGAATCAGCTCATTTTGGGTATTCTCGTGCTTGGCGACTTCGTCACGAAGTTTAAGGTTGGCATTGGTAAGATCTTCGGTACGTGCTGCAACCCTATGCTCTAGCAACTCTCGCGCACGTTTTAACTCTTCTTCGTACTGCTTGCGCTGAGTAATATCGTGAATGGTGACGATAAAGCGTTTCACCACGCCATAATCCATATGACCGATAATCAATTCAATTGGGAACTCAGAACCATCTTTGCGCAATCCTAGCGCCTCTGTATACAACTCCTGCTGTCGGTCACTATCTGGCGCCGTTAAATGCTGCCAACAGAGCGCACGATCGTTCTGGGAGAGGAATTTACTAAAATATTTACTCCTCACCTCCTGTTCGTCATAACCAAACAGTTTTTCAGCCATCAAGTTCAGGCTTTCAATCCGTCCCTGATCATCCAACGTGATTAGACCCGCTTGCGTGTTATCAATGATGGCACGTACACGCTGCTCGCTCGCTTCCAAAGCTTGGGTTTCTTTCAGCTTAAAACGTGCGCGCTCTCGAGTAATACGCTGTCGTGTCAGTAACACTAACACCAACAAGATTAACGCGAGAAAGATAAAACCTGCGGTCAAAGCGGTATAGAACATCCGCACTTTAACCGCCTTAGTACTGGCTAAGACAACTACAGTTAAACCGCTATCGGGTAGTTCTCTACTTTGCAGAAGAAATTCACGTGGCCGGATGCCATCGAGGGCTTGGTTTTTTATTCGCTTACCGTCCACCAGCGTAATCAAAGTCGCACCATTTTCCTGTGGTGCACGCGAAATAATCTCGAGGGCCGTTAAAGTATGATCACCATAGCGCAGACTCTCAGAAATGCGTTGGATATCAGCTTTGCTCAGTGGGTGTAGGGTTCTGAATTTCCAATCTTCTCGGGTTGAGATAAAGATAACACCATCTTCATCGGTCACTAGAATGTCTAGATCAGGATCGGTCCAATCTGATTCAATTTCGTTTAAATCAATTTTTACAACCACAACCCCAATGATCTGGCTGCGCAGATAAACAGGGTATGAGAAATAATAACCTCGTCGGTTAGATACTGAACCCAAGGCGAAATAGCGGCCAGGTTTGCCTTTAATCGCATCTTGAAAGTAGGGACGATAAGCGTAATTTTTCCCCATAAAAGAGTACGCTTCCGCCCAGTTACTCGAGGCAATAGCCGTCCCATCCTTGTCCATCAGATAGACATCAGTCGCATTAATCGAATTATTTACTGATTCTAAATAGACACTGGCCTGGCCTGAAAGGAACGAATCTTCAGGCTTGGCTAAAGCTTCAACCAATGTGGAGTGTGATGACAGTAGCGCAGGCAGGTCTTTATATCGATCCAACTTCTGCTGCAGGCTCAACAGGTAACGATTGAGATCGGCACCGGAGCGCTGTTGCAGGGTTTGATAGCCTTGAGATTGACTTAGAAATGTAATTTGCCCAACCACCAAAAGGAATGCAAAAGCCAATACGACAAAGAAAAGCAGCCGATACTGACGCCAGCGAAGTGATTGAGTCTGTGGCATAAAACCTAGCCTGTCTGTGTAAAAAGGGCTTTTATTAACGTAACTGCAAAAGAAATACTTAATTTCGTTAACATAGTCGCTCTATACTAAGGTATATATTCTTGAACACCAAACATGGTATTAAGGATTAAGGGGCGTGTCTCTAAAGCCCTATTCGGCTTTAGAGGCAGACTCCTAAATACATAACTATATTATTTGCGTAATCTGAAGAAGGGACTAATTACTCTTATGCTGAAACGAACCAAAATTGTAGCAACCTTAGGTCCATCCACCGATGAACCTGGTGTTTTGGAAGATATTTTAAGAAACGGCGTAAACACTGTACGTCTAAATTTCTCCCACGGCAGCGCGGATGACCACCGCCGTCGTGCCAGTGAGGTCCGTAAAGCAGCACGTAAACTGGGTTTATCTATCGCAATTTTAGGTGACCTACAGGGTCCTAAAATTCGTATCGCACGATTTAAAGACACTAAGATTCAACTAGAAACAGGCGATACTTTTTTTCTAGATTCAGAACTCGGTAATGAAGATGGCGACCAAACCCAAGTCGGTATCGATTACAAAGCCTTGCCAGAAGATAGCCAAGCAGGCGATATTCTATTACTCGATGATGGCCGTGTTCAGTTGAAAGTCACTGCGGTTAACGGCTCTCGTATCGAAACTGAAGTGATCATTGGTGGCCCGCTTTCTAACAACAAAGGCATCAACCGTCAAGGTGGCGGCCTATCAGCTGCCGCTCTGACCGAGAAAGACCGTCGCGATATTAAAGTCGCTGGTGATATCGATATGGATTATATCGCGGTCTCTTTCCCTCGTAGCGCCGCTGATCTACAAGAAGCACGCGAACTACTAGATCACGCTGGAAGCCGTGCCGAGATTATCGCCAAGGTAGAACGTGCCGAAACTGTAGCTAGCAACGAAGCGCTGGATGAAATTATCTTAGCCTGCGATGGGATTATGGTAGCTCGTGGCGACCTAGGCGTAGAGATTGGCGATGCCGAGCTAATTGGCGTGCAGAAACACCTGATCAAGCGCTCTCGTGAACTCAATCGTTTTGTAATCACTGCAACACAGATGATGGAAACCATGATCGAAAACTCTATGCCGACCCGTGCTGAAGTCTTCGACGTTGCTAATGCGATTTTAGATGGTACCGATGCAGTGATGTTATCTGCTGAAACAGCGGCGGGTAAGCACCCTGTGGAAGTGGTTAAGTCGATGACTTCTATCTGCCAAGGTGCTGAGAAACATCAGTTGTCTCGTCCTGCTCCAACCAACATCACGCAAAAGCTGGAACGTTTCGATGAAACAATTGCACGTTCAGCAATGTATACGGCGAATAACTTGTTAGGTGTTAAAGCAATCATCTGCTTAACCGAGTCGGGCTCCACTCCGCTGTGGATGTCACGTATCCGTTCAGGCTTACCTATTTTCGCAGTAACCCGTAATGAGCGTACGATGCGCCGTACTGCACTTTACCGTGGTGTTGAGCCGATCTTCTTCGATGCAACGCAGATCGAAAAAGAGAAGCTAAACGAAGAGATTCTGGCGGGCCTTAAAGCTCGTAACCTTTTAGAAACTGGCGATCTTGTTATCCTCACCCGCGGGGCATCCCTAGGTGAAGATGGCGGCACCAACTCTATGCAGGTTTTAGCGGTTCAATAAGCCATGATGAGGGGAAGCATTTGCTTCCCCTCAAACATTTTGAATGTAAAAAAGTGTATATACAGTTGCAGTTACCCAGCAATTGATTTTAATTTATCAGTTGCACACTTTTTGAGTGAGAGTAACTGTCACATGTTCCCCACCCCACTGCGGACTTTATCTAGAAACAAGGCTGCTTCAGCCCTGTTAACTATTCTATTTTTAATCCCGACGCTGGCGCATGCCAAAACGATGCCCGTTCGTGTTGAAACCGCCATAGCAGAGCCTTTTGAAGAGACGCTAACACTGCATGGTACGTTGAAAGCCGAGCTATCGGCGAATCTATCCTTAGCCGCTGAAGGAATCGTTAAAAACCTAAGTGTCGATATTAGCAGTCAGGTCAAAAAAGATGATCTGATTCTGAGCCTCAATGATGAAATCACCCGTCAGAACCTACTCAAATCCAAAGCGCAAACAACATCCGCACAAACGCAGTTAAATGAGGCCCGCCGCCAGTTAAAAGAGGGTGAACTGCTACGCAAGAAAAAGCACATTGCACAAAATGCGTTGATCTCACTGCGTGTAGCGCGTGATGTCGCTCGATCAGATCTTGCCGCTGCCCAAGCCGAACAAGAGCGTTTCCAACATGAACTGGGTCAACATCAACTACTCGCACCTTTTGCTGGCATCATCACCGCTAAGCAAACAGAGAAAGGGGAATGGCTCAGTAGCGGCAATCCAGCAGTGACTCTGGTCTCTTTAGACAAAATTCTATTGGATGTGCAGATCCCTCAAGCCTATTTCGGTCGCATGCAGGAGATCACGACCATCACCATCTATCCCGATACGGCCCCGAATACCGCTATTGAAGGCTTGGTCAAAACAGTAGTGCCAGTAGGCTCGCAGCAGAGCAGAACATTCCTGACCCGCTTTAAACCCGTTCAAGCGAACCCTCTATTATTACCGGGCACATCGGCCAAGCTGGAATTGAACTTTTCCAAAGAGCAAAACGTAGTGATGGTGTCACGCGATGCCATTTTGCATCACGCCGATGACGGTAACAGCGTATTTATCGTGGTGGAAGGCAAAGCTGAACGCAGGCCGGTGGAATTGGGCAAGATCAAAGGCGATAAGATCCAGATCATTAATGGGATCAGTGCTGACGAGCAGGTTGTTATTCGCGGTAACGAGCTATTACGTGAAGGTGCAGAAGTTACTCTGCAACCTTAAGGTTTTCACAAGATTCTAAAGAGGAATAAGTTGCCCATGCTAGGAGCAATTATTCAACAAGGCCGCCTACTAGCCGTTCTGGTATTGATGGTCTGTTTATTGGGCGTGGTAGCCAGCCTGAAGATGCCGGTGCAAATGATCCCTGATCTAGATGCGCAGGTTATTGAGATAGAGACCCGTTGGTCAGGAGCAACGCCACGAGATATTGAACAAGAGATCTTGTTAGAGCAAGAACGTCATCTGCGCACTCTGCCGAATCTAGCCTTTATGGAGTCGATCGCTTCGACTGGGAAAGCCGAGATCATTCTAGAGTTCCCCCCAAAAACCAACCTTGATCAGGCGATGATCAAGGTCACCAACGCACTTAATCAAGTGGCGGGCTACCCTGATAATGTCGACCAGCCGAGTGTAAGAATCAGCTCCTTCTCTGCTAACCCCTTCCTCTATTTTTCGGTGGTACCTGAAGCTGGCAATCCATTTAACCTCGATATGGACATGACCAGCGATTTTATTGATCGTCAGGTACGTCCAGTGATGGAAAGGGTTCCAGGGGTATCTCAAGTTTCTATGCGCGGAAAAACCGAGCGTCAGATCCAGATCCATATTGAACCGGACCAACTTGCCCAACGCGGGCTAAGCATGGCGGATGTTAAAAGTGCGATCCAAACCCGTAATAGAGATATTTCTGCTGGCGATATTGAAGAGGGTAAACGCCGCTATTTACTGCGTACTCAAGGTCGCTTCAATGACTTAGAGGAACTGAGCAACCTCATTATTCGCCACGAGAATGGCGTTAGCACCTATCTGAAAGATGTTGCCGACATCAAACTCGATCATTATGAAACTAACGGCGTTGCTTATGTAGCCGGTGAGCGAGCGATCACTTTAGGGGTTCGCAGAGAACCCAGTGCCAACGTTATTCAAATCAAACAAGACATGCTGCAAGCAGTCGAAGAACTGCACCGCGATGTTCTTAAACCCAACGGCATGCGTATAGAGCTGATCGGAGATGATGTTCGCTATGTAGAAGCCTCTATCAAAAGCGTGGTGCTAAACCTTTGCTTAGGTGCGTTACTGGCGAGCCTTGTTCTATACGTATTTATGCGCTCTGGCCGCGCAACGCTCTTCTGCTTGCTTGGACTCCCTGTTTGTACCATCGCTGCGTTTATCGGCTTAATGATGTTTGGCCGCAGTATCAATGTGATCTCCTTAGCCGGGATTACCTTTGCGATCGGTATGACTCTTGATAACAGTATCGTAGTGCTCGAAAGCATCGAGCAGAAACTACGCCAAGGCATGGATCGGATTGAATCAGCCATTGCAGGGGTCAAAGAGGTGTGGACTGCCGTCATCGCCTCCAGTGCCACGACCGTTCTAGTGTTTACGCCGATCTTTTTCGTCGAGCAGGAAGCTGGGCAACTTTATTCTGATATCGCAATTACCGTCTCCGCTTCAATTTTAGCTTCTATGCTGTTTGCACTGTTTGTCGTGCCTTCTGCCTGCGCTTTCTTTGGTTTATCGACTAAATCGGACGATAAGCAATATCAGCAGGGCAAAATCATGCAGTTGATCACTTGGCTAAATGACGGTTTCAAACGCCGGATAACGGTCATCGCGCTGAGCACCTTCGCAACCTTAGGGTTAGCTATTGCGTTTATGCCAGCAGCGGAATACCTACCCGAAGGTGAAGAGCCAAAATCATTTTCGATGATGTTTGCCCCTGCCGGTTACAGCTACAAAGAGATGTCCCTGATTGGCGCAGAGGTGAAAGAAAAAGTCGATCTAGCCGTGCAGCAGCAACCGGAAGACTACATACCCGAACAAGGGATGATTCCGGCGTTACGTTATTACCTGCTCTATATCGGCTCAGGTTCCGTATGGTTGCTGAGTGAGCCTAAAGACTATGACCATCAAGAGCCGATGATGAAAGAGATCACCCAGTTCTTTACCAGCTATCCGGGTATGCGCGCCTTTTCATCGCGGGGTTCAATTATCTCTAGTAACCAAGGCGGTACCCGTACTGTAGTGCTTAATGTTTCTGGTGCTGATCAACAAGCCCTCTTCACCACAGCGCAAAATGTGATGACTCGCGCAAAAGAGATGTTTGATAACCCACGTTTGGATTCAGAACCCAAATCCCTCTCTTTAGATCAACCTCTGATACAGATCTTGCCGAAGTGGCAAAGACTGGCTGAATTAGGGATCAAAGCGGAAGATTTCGGTATCGCAGTGGCCGCATTCAGTGATGGCGCTTATGTCGGTGAATTTATCGATGGCGATAAGAAAGTCGATATGCTGCTCTACAGCCAATTAAACACAGCAAAAAGCATTGAGCTACTCAGCCAAACACCGATTTCTGTTCCGGGTGGCGGTGTTCTGCCTCTATCGGCACTAGCCGAGATTAAAGAGACCGTCGCAAGTGAAGATATTCGTCGTATCGAAGGTCGTCGCACTGTATCTGTTTACATACTGCCACCACCAACCGTGGCACTAGAAACGGCGGTCGAGAAAGTACGTACCGAATTAATCCCGTTGATGAAATCTGAGGGCGAAATTCTACCTAAAGTCAGCATCAGTATTTCCGGTGCTGCTGACCAACTGGATGCAACTCAAACCGCGTTATTTAATAACTTTATCGTCGCAGCATTACTGATCTACCTACTTCTAGTCGTAATTTTGTCCCACTGGAGTTATCCAAGCCTCATTCTCACCACTGTGCCTTTAGGTATCGCAGGTGGCGTTGTCGGTTTAGTCGCAGCTAATATGCTCGGTGAATTGTTACAACAAACAGGCTTACCGAGTTTCTACCAAGCTTTTGATATGATCACTATGCTGGGCTTTGTTATCTTACTCGGGACCGTAGTGAACAACCCAATCCTGATCGTCTGCCAAGCACGGGATAACCTACACTTAGGCAAAACCTCTATCGTAGATGCGGTAAACCAAGCCGTTGCCAAGCGACTCAAACCGATTCTGATGTCCACAGTCACAACAGTATTCGGATTGGCGCCATTGGTCTTTATTCCGGGCGCAGGCACCGAGCTTTATCGAGGTGTCGGTATTGTGGTTATGATGGGAATCCTGTTCTCTGTGATCATCACCCTTGGCTTCTTACCCTGCCTACTCATCTGCTGGTTCCAACTACAACAACGTTTTGGCAAGCAGAAAACAGAAGAAGCCGCATAATCAGAGGGGCCAATCACGGCCCTTTATCTGATAAATTAGCGCGTCAGATTGAATTAATTGAGGCAGTTTAGGTCGAAAGCGCAAACTAACTGTTTCGTTGCAGCAATTTAATATTCCCTCAATTATAATGTTGCCCCTCAACGAGTGACTTAAAGGATCGACTTTTGTCTTCAGCACTAGAACAAAAGCTAGATTGGCTTAACCAAGCAGGCCATTCTGGGCTGCTAACCCAGCTACAACACGGTATAGAGAAGGAAGGCTTACGTGTTGATGATCAACGCAGATTAGCTCAAACCTCTCATCCGCAAGCTCTAGGTTCAGCGCTCACTCACGCTCATATCACCACTGATTATTCGGAAGCGTTACTGGAATTTATTACGCCCGTTTTCGAAAAGTCCTCTGATGCCCTGAATTTCCTTGCAGATCTTCATCGCTATACCTATCAGAAACTCGATAAAGAGCAGATCTGGCCAGCCAGCATGCCATGCTTGTTGCCGCCAGAGAAAGAGATTCCTATCGCTCGTTACGGCTCATCAAACGTCGGCCAGATGAAATACATCTACCGCGTAGGTTTAGAGCATCGCTACGGTAAAGTGATGCAGACCATTGCCGGCATTCATTACAATTTCTCTCTCCCTGAAGCATTCTGGCCGCTTTACCATAGTTTTTCAGGCAGTGAACTATCACTACAAGATTTCCGATCCGCTGCGTATTTCGGCCTGATCAGAAATTTCCGTCGTTATTCCTGGTTACTGATCTATCTCTTTGGTGCCTCTCCGGCTTTATGTAGCTCTTTCCTAAAAGGTAAAAAGCACAACCTAAAAGAGATGGGCAAAGGCACGTTGTATCTGCCTTATGCGACTTCATTGCGAATGAGCGACCTTGGCTACTCCAACAAAGCTCAAGCTAGCCTAAATATCTGCTTTAACCATCTAGATACCTACGCAAAATCTCTAGAGAGCGCGATCCGTACGCCTTACCAGCAATACGAAGAGATCGGCGTTAAAGTAGACGGTGAATATCGACAGCTAAACACGAATGTTTTGCAGATTGAAAACGAATACTACAGCGATATTCGTCCTAAGCGCGTCACAGAATCCGGTGAAAAACCGATTCATGCGTTGATGTCAAAGGGCGTGGAATATATCGAAGTACGTAATACCGATATAAATCCATTCCTACCTTTGGGTATCGATCAGACCCAAGCTGATTTCTTAGACCTGTTCTTAGTCACCTGCTTGCTGATGGACGATAGCGAAATTAGCAATGCTGAGTGTGAGCAGATTCAAGATAACCACCAGCAGGTGGTCACTCGCGGCCGTGAACCAGGTTTGACACTAATCAACAACGATCAGACGGTTACTTTGAAGGATTGGGGCATCGAGCTTCTCGCAGAAATGGAGAAAACGGCAGCGCTGTTTGATCAAGCACACAATAGCAGTCAATTTGGCGCAGCAATTAAAGCCCAAAAAGCTAAGTTGCTAGATCCTGAGCTAACGCCATCAGCGCAAGTACTTAAAGAGATGCAGGATAAGAATTTCGACCACGGTGACTTTGTGATGCAACAAGCACAGCGCCATAAAGAAACTCTGCTATCCGAAGCACCTTCATCAGAGATGGCAGCGATGTTGGAAGAACTCAGCCAAAGCTCCCTTGTGGAACAACAGCAAATTGAAGCGGCGGAGCAGCCAGACTTTGATGTCTACTTAGCGGACTATATGGCGAACTAATTAACCGCCCTATATTGCACCCATAAAAAAAGCAGGACACCGAAGTGGCCTGCTTTTTTTGTTTTCGGATAGTGGCTACTGCACTACGAAACTCGTAAAGAACAGGTCAGATACGAAACCTTCACCCTCTTCTTCTACTAAGATGTTTTGTACTTTCTTCAGTGCTTTCTTCGCTAGCTCTTGCTGTAGCTCAACTGTACCAACCGTGTCATCAGTCTGAGCACTTAGCAGAAACACAATATCATTACGGATATGCGCCATATGGTGGTTTACCGCATGGTGCGCCGCTTCGCTTGATACCTGAATCGTCACTTCGCATTTCAGGAAGCGCGTTTTACCTACACCACCAAAATTGGTTACAAACGCTTTTAATTCGATGTAATTAACATAGTCTTCAGCGGTTTTCTGTTCATCACCTTCTGCCCAAGTCAGTTGTACAGAAAAAGCCAAAAAAATAAATAAAACCAGTCGCTTAAGCATTGTTCGCCTCAGTCATTCGTGTTCAATAGCAGCAGTATAGCGCGCTATTTCCGGCCCCAACAGGGGCTGATGGACAAAAAATTAACTGTGTTTGACCCTGTTCTATATCAAAGCAGGCGAAAAAACTATTTTTTACTATAAGGACGGTTGCACCCTGAATCAGCTTAGGAATATGATGAGCGAAAGGGTACTAATAAATAGAAATGGTAAATCACTTTCACACTGAATTTACCACCCCCTGTCTACATGGTAGGAAAGGAGCGCAGGATGTTAGAGAAATGTAAAAACGCTAAAGAGCGCTGGGGCGGTGTCAGCGAGATCATCGATTCTTGGCTTGAAGAACGTCAGATGCTGATCAGCCAATTTGTCCATCTGCCTGAACACCACATCAACGAAGAGCTTAACAATAAAGCTCAAGGCTT
Source organism: Neptuniibacter sp. QD57_21 (assembly GCF_047778075.1). Lineage (GTDB taxonomy): Bacteria > Pseudomonadota > Gammaproteobacteria > Pseudomonadales > Balneatricaceae > Neptuniibacter. The sequence goes on from NZ_CP180549.1 coordinate 3,632,751, forward strand.
TTGCCAGACGTTGATGGATTATCTCTCCTCTGGACACTTTGAGGTCTATGAGCAGCTGCTATTGGAAGGCAGCGATTTCAATGATGGCAGCCTTGAGGAAGGCCAGTCATTACTACCTAAAATTCAGGTAAGCACCGATATTGCGCTAGATTTTAACGACGATTTTAATAATCTTCTTGATCCTACAGTGCAGCAGATCCGTGAATTTTCCGAACGTTTATCTAAACTTGGAGAAGCACTGGAAGAACGCTTCGAACTCGAAGATAAAATGATTGCCGTGCTTCATACTTCCCACAGAGAAGCGGTAGAAGGATAAGAATTAATGCGCTATGGGTTTTGCAAACTGCTACTGACTGGCAGTATCCTCGGATTAACTGGCTGTGGTGGCGGTGATGACCCAAGTTTGTGGAAGGAATATGCACTGACCGGCGCATATTCCGCTACCTTATCCGAAAATGGATCTCATAGTGTTATAGGTTCTTTCAATCACGGCGGAAGCCTTTGGCAGAGCAGCAATCACGAGCGCCTGTTCAACTGGAATCATAAAGCCAAAGACTTCTCTATCATCGCAGCGACGGCCTTCTCTCCGGAAGGCACTTATGCCGCGACAGCAAACCAGCAAGATCTCGTTCTATGGGATGTTAAAACCGGCAAACCTGAGTGGTTTTGGAGCTCACCCGCTGAAATCATGCAGATGGATCTCTCGCCAAATGGTGATTTTGCATTACTTGGCCTAGCCGATCACACCGCTGTGTATTTTGATGTCAAAAACGGCGGCGTCCAACGCACCCTACGTCATAATGCACGCGTTCGCAGTGTTGATCTCAGTGATGATGGCACCCTTGCGCTAACAGGTTCTGATGCCTACAAAGCGAAACTATGGAGCATGCAGACCGGTGAAATGCTACGCGAGCTAGAGTTTGGTAATGTCGTTGATACTGTCGCTCTCTCGCCAAATACTCAGTATGCCTTCAGTGCCGGCAGCTTAGATAAAGCCGTAATTTGGGATGTGAATAGCGGTAAAGAGCTACACGTTCTGAGCAACATAAAAGATCTACTGCAAAAACGCGTAAGCTACCTAAGCGCACGCTTTTCTCCAGATAACTCTAAGCTATTAACCGGTACCGCAGCGGGGTTAGTACAGCTTTGGGATGTGAAAACCGGTGCAGAACTTCGCACATGGCGAATTCATAAACGCGACCCATACGGTCCGGTACATGCCGGTGTATATGCTGTAGCATTTGGTCAAGGTAAATATTATGCCATTGGCTCTAACGGCATTATGAATGAGCTGAAATAAGCATAATAAGCCTATTTCAGGACGGGACTATTCCCACAAAAATCCAACAAAAAATCTAACAAAAAGGCCGATGCTTCACAGCATCGGCCTTTTTAATTCACATCACGCTAAGAAGTGATTACTTCTTCTCAGCTTCAGCAGCTTCTTCCGCACCTGGGTTAATTTCCAGAAGCTCTACTTCAAAAATCAGAGTTTCGTTTGGACCAATTGCATTGCCCATACCACCTGGACCGTACGCTAGATCGGCAGGGATAACCAAACGCGCTTTACCGCCTTCTTTGATCATCTGTAGACCTTCAGTCCAACCTGGAATTACACCGTTCAACGGGAACGATACAGGTTCGTTACGAGAGAACGAGCTATCAAACTCTTCACCGTTAATAAGCGTACCACGGTAGTGTACTTTTACTGTGTCTGCAGCTGTTGGAGACTTACCTTTACCAGCTGTTAGCTCTTCGTACTGAAGGCCAGATTCAGTTGTTGTAACGCCTTTCTTCTTACCATTTTCAGCTAGGTATTTCTTACCTGCCTCAAGGTTGTCAGAACTTAATTGATCGTGTTTTTTCTTCTGCTCTTCCATCTGTTTCTTCTGGAAAGCAGTCATCACTTCGCGTACCTGATCAGGTGACAGCTTTGGCTCTTTATCGCCATAAGTTGTTTTAGCAGCTTCAAGGAACGCATCAAAATCAACATTAGGGATCGTCTTAAGCTGTTCACCAACCATCAGACCAACACTGTAGCTAACTTTCTGCTCTTCAGTTTTTAGTTCCACTGCAGAAACCATTGGAGATACCATCGCGGCACCTAGAGCAACCGCCAGCAAAGTTTGTTTCATGCTAAATATCCTTGTTTGTAATTCTTTGGAATCAGCGCGCCTTTTGCGGCAGCTATCCTATCAATTGAGATAAACCTACAATTTACAACAGGCCTTATTAGTCCCTGATTAAACAGCAAAGTTCAGCGGGGCACCACCTATTCCTTATGATTCGTGCTTAAGTAGGTGTTAGCCGCCTGTAACAGGGGATTCAATGCGCCTAATATCTCTTTATCTATAGGCACTTTTTTAGATTTCAAATAGCTATGCAGGTTTTCTTCAATTATTTCTGAAGATGGTCGTGTTTGCTTTGCCTTTTGGCCCTGTTGATAGAGCAAAGCGAGCTCGATCTGCTCACAAGCCAATTCAGCCTGACGCAGCTTCTGATAACAAGCATCATATTCCGATTCTTGCTGCTTACGTTCGCGCACTTTATAACGAACACCACGCAGTGGATGGGTCATCTCCTGCTGCCAGTGATCCGCCTCATCACAAGTAATCGTGTCGAGCACATAGCCTTGTATCCCGCCCCAGCAGGCGAAGATCAGTCGGTTAATGCTCAACCCAAACTCGTTCTGTAACTCTAAACAGCTCTGCTCTATGCCCGGCTGTTGATAAAAGTTGAGCGCAAAGTCCCAAAGGTCATTTTTCAATTGCATCTCTATGTTAAAATCCGCCGCCATGATTCAATTTCAGCAAGTTAGCTTACAACGCGGCCACAACATATTGCTAGAACAAGCCGATCTGACCCTACATTCGGGGTGGAAAGTCGGTTTAGTTGGTGCAAATGGTGCGGGTAAATCCTCTCTGTTTAAATTGCTACTCGGAGAGCTTCACTGTGATAACGGAGACCTCGAGCTACCGGGGGGACTGCGTATCTCTCATATGGCGCAGGAGGTTCCGACCTCTGATCGCTCAGCACTCGACTACGTCTTAGACGGTGATTACAAGCTCCGCTCTATCCAGCAAGAGCTTGCGAAAGCAGAAGCCGATCATGATATGAATCGCTTAGGCGAGCTGCATGCCGAGCTAGATAACCACAACGGTTATAGCGCTGAGTCTCGTGCAGCCCAGCTTCTCGCCGGTTTAGGCTTTAGCCATAACGATATCACCCGTTCAGTCAAAGAGTTCTCAGGCGGCTGGAGAATCCGTCTTAACCTAGCTCAAGCATTGATGTGCCCATCTGACCTGTTACTTCTGGATGAGCCAACCAACCACTTGGATCTGGATGCAACGATCTGGCTGGAACAATGGCTGCGCCAATACCCGGGCATGTTGATTCTGATCTCCCATGACCGTGATTTCCTCGATAACGTGGTAAGCCATATCACTCATATCGAGCGTAACAAGCTGAATCTATACAAGGGCGGTTACTCAGCCTTTGAAATACAGCGGGCGGATCGTCTGGCACAGCAACAATCTGCATTTGAGAAACAGCAACAGCGTATTGGTGAAATTGAAAACTTTGTCCGCCGTTTCCGTGCTAAAGCCACTAAGGCAAAACAAGCGCAAAGCCGTATCAAAGAGCTGGAGCGCATGGAGAAAATTGCGCCTGCGCACATTGATAGTCCGTTCAGCTTTAAATTTTGCTCTGCAGACAAGATGTCATCGCCATTGCTGACTTTGTACGATGCACAGTGCGGTTATGATGACAGCGTTATTCTGGATAAAACCTCTTTGACCCTGACGCCGGGTGCGCGTATCGGCCTTCTCGGCCCGAACGGTGCTGGTAAGTCGACCCTAGTGAAATCCTTAGTAGGCGATTTGGATCTCTGCAATGGCGAACGCCACGAAAGTGACAACTTGCAGATCGGTTATTTTGCCCAGCATCAGCTTGAAGCACTCGATATGGCGGCATCACCGCTGTTACATATAAAGCGCATCAGCCCGAAAGCCTCTGAGCAAGAGATCCGTGATTTCCTTGGTTCCTTCGGTTTTATCGGTGATCGTGCATTAGAGCCTGTGGATAACTTTTCTGGTGGTGAAAAAGCCCGCGTTGCGCTATCTATGATCGCTTGGCAGAAACCAAATCTGCTATTAATGGACGAACCAACCAACCACTTGGACCTGGAAGTACGTCACGCACTGACTCTTGCACTGCAATCGTTCGAAGGCGTACTGATTCTAGTATCCCACGACCGTCACCTGCTGCGTAATACTGTAGATGAGTTCCTTCTGGTCGCAAACGGCAAAGTTGAAGAGTTTAAAGGCGATCTAGACGACTACCAAAACTGGTTGTTAGAACAGAAGCGCCTCGAACAAAAAGCCGAAGCTGAAGCGTTCGCCCCTGCAGCGACAGAAGAGAAAAAGACGCTCTCAGCAGCAGAACGTAAGGAACAGAAACGTTTAGCAGCCGAACGTCGTAACCAGCTACGTCCACTGAAGAAACAGTTGGAAAAGCTAGAAAAAGCGATGGAAAAGCAGCACGAACAGCTAGATGAGATCGAATCAGCCCTGAGTGATAGTTCGATCTACGAAGAACAAAACAAGGACCAGCTCAAAACCTTGCTGCAGCTACAAGCGGAGTTGAAGCAGCAAGCAGAGCAAACCGAAGAAGAGTGGATGGAGCAGCAAGAAGCTCTGGAAGCCCTTGAGGAAGAACTGGGCGAGCTTTAGGTTTGTAGTTCTAATCTGACAGTTACACTAGAAAAAAGGGTGGCTGTCAGATTAGATCGAGACTAGTTAAATTTAGTCACCCAGTAACGCTGTTAACTCTTTAATATCTTCGTCATTACGCATTAGACGGCGGAGCATTTTCGCTACATCAGGCTCTTTTAAGCCAAGCTCTACATACATCTCTTCTGGAACTTCTTCCAAAGGACCGTCACTTAAACCCTGCTGACGCAGCAGACGGTTTGCCATATAGAGCACTTTGACATAGTTACTATGTTCGCCGGCATAATCAGGTTCATTCTGATGACGAATCGCTGTCGTTACCTCAGCTGGCAATTCCCAACTCGATAGCAACCAGCTACCAATCTGTTCGCGGGTAACACTCAACACCTGTTGCTCTACCGAATCTAAAGCAAAGTGTGGGTTAGCCTCGATATAACGGGACAATAAAGTGAAGTGTGGTGGGAACAGGTGTGCCAGTACTAGATAACCAAAGTTATGTAGCAAAGAAGACAGATAGATCAAACCCGGTTTAGGCTGATCTTCATTTTCTGGCATAGCACGGCATAGCTGCTCAGCAAACGCAGCGTTATAGACCGACTGCAACCAGTAAGGCGTCGCTCCACGAGGACCATCTTCTGGTACACGTAACATCTCACCCATCGCCGTACCTAGCGCCATATTGATCACGAGATCAAAACCAAGGACACGGATAACCGCATCATCAATCGAGCTTACTTTACCTGGAGCCGCATAATAAGGTGATGCCGCCCAGCTCATTACTTGAGCAGAAAGGCTAGGATCAACCCGCACGACCGGGACAAGTTCACTCACGCCTGCTTCTGGGTCAGAGCGAAGCTCGATAATTTTCTTAATCGTTGGAGAAAGAGAAGGAAGACCTAAAGTATCTTCAAGGCGCTGCTTAATTCGCAACTCTGTAAAGCGCTCAACCGCCTGGGTGATAACAACGCGGTCATCACCTTTCGGCTGCACAGCTTCGATCTGTTCTGTGGTAAGCGCTAAGTTACAGCTACTCGCTTTTTCGATCTGTTTAGCACTCACACCAAAACAAAGCTCAGCGTGCGGCTCGATCAGTTCGACTCGATCGTGCTGTAAAACTTCAGGCGAAACCAAAAGCTTGAGAGATAAAAGTTTTTTCTGTCCTTCAGGGTGCCTTAAGGCATCTTGGCTAAAATAGCGTTTCGCATCTTCGCCACGAACAGGCTGTAGCTGTCGACCTGTCTCTTTCCAGACAGAAACTAAATTGAGTAATGACGCCGCAGGAAGCAGAGCCAGTACCTTACCTTCAGCATCATGCAATAACACCAAGCGAAACTGCGGTAATTCGCCACTGTTTTCCAGAACCCGTACACCGACTGACAATTTACTCTCTCCAAACCTAGTCTTGGTTTAATCTAAAGGGTAGATTATTAGCAACAATTCGGGAAAGCAAAGTTCTTGGTCAAAAATTAACGATTTAAATCAGTTTAAATGAGAAAAATGTCGAAAATTCTCCAAATTAGCCAAGCATTGCTGATCATCTTCTCACTTCTCGGTCTTTCCGCTCACGCTGTGGAAGAAGACCTTGCTCCCGAATCATCTACCGGGCTCTATCAAAACGAAGCGATCGCCACCCAACAATCCTTAGTCGTAACCGCACACCCTCTTGCTACTCAGGCAGGCCTAAGCATTCTGCAACAAGGCGGTACAGCCGCAGATGCTGCCGTAGCCATTCAAGCTATGCTGACCTTAGTTGAGCCACAATCCTCTGGTATTGGTGGCGGCGCGTTTATGCTCTATTGGGATCAGGAGCAGCAAACGCTGAAGGCTTATGATGGCCGCGAGACAGCACCGGCGAAAGCAGATTATCGCTTGTTCCAAAAGAATAAAAAGCCGATGCCATGGGTAGAAGCGATGGTCGGTGGGCGTTCTGTTGGCACACCCGGTGTTTTAAAAATGCTGGAGGTCGCGCAGGAAAAGCACGGTAAACTGGCTTGGCAAGAGCTGTTTGACGATGCCATTCAACAATCTAGAGAAGGCTTTCCGATAGGCCCACGCTTACATAAACTGATCGCCAGTGGAATCAACCCGGGGCTTAACCGTTATAAAGAAGCGAGAGACTATTTTTATAACCCTGACGGTTCCCCTCTGCCGGTCGGTTTTATCAGAACTAACCCCGAATTAGCTGACAGTCTGCAGTTAATTGCTGATAACGGCACCCAAGCGTTTTATCTAGGCCCTATTGCAACCGCAATCGCGGATAAGGTGCAGTCCATTCAGGATAATCCAGGCTTACTCGATAAAAGTGACCTAGCTAGCTACCAAGCTAAAGAACGCGATCCGATCTGCCTACCCTACAAAGAGTATCGAGTGTGCGGTTTCCCGCCGCCAACCTCTGGCGGTGTCACTGTACTGCAGATACTAAAACTGCTTGAGCAACATGATCTAGCAACCTTTGCCCCAGAGAGCTTGGAGTTTAACCACCTCTTCACCCAAGCATCCCGTCTCGCTTTTGCGGATCGTGGCCGTTATCTAGCTGATAGTGATTTTGTCGATGTGCCTGTACAAGGCTTACTCGATCCTAACTACCTAAATGAGCGCTCCAAACTAATCTCGCTAGATAAAGACTTAGGCCAAGCCATGGCAGGCAAACCTCCACATGCGATGGCTAACTTAGTTGATGCGCAATCCCCAGAACGCCCCTCCACTACTCACTTTGTGGTGGTCGACCGTTGGGGAAATGCGGTGTCGATGACCAGTAGTATCGAGATGGCGTTTGGTTCAACGCTGATGGCAGGTGGTTTTCTGCTGAACAATCAGCTAACGGACTTCTCCTTTAAAGGTATTAGCAAAGGACAGATCGTTGCCAACCGCGTTCAGCCGGGTAAACGTCCACGCAGTTCGATGTCGCCGTTTATGGTATTCGACACAGATGGCAATCTATATGCAGCCATTGGTTCTCCTGGCGGAAGCCGAATCATCAACTATGTAGCGCAAAGCCTGCTGCTGATGTTCAACTCTGACCTCAGTATGCAGGAGATCGTCAATCAGCCGCATATAAGCAACCGCAATGGATTAACCGAGCTTGAGGCTGGCACACCTATAGATCAGTTGCAGCAGCCGTTAGAGGCGATGGGGCATCAGATTAAGGTAAGAGATCTGAATAGTGGCCTACACGGATTCCGCCGTCTGCCATCAAACAAATGGGAAAGTGCAGTAGATAATCGAAGGGAAGGTTTAGCACTAGGGGAATAACTAGTGCTAACTTTTTACGTAAAACGACATTAGTCGCGGGTAATACGGTTCACACTCTTCAAACGACGCAGTTTTTTCATCACGCGAGCCAAATGGATACGGTCAGTCACTGTCACTTCCATATGGACATTCGCTAGCTGACCTTCGTGCTCACTAATATCAATCGCAACAACATCCGCACCTATGCTCGAAGTGGTCGTAGCAAGCTCAGCAATAATGCCGCGATGGGACTCAACCTGGACGGTCAGATTAACGCTGAACTCTTCGTCCAAGTTGTCTGACCATTCCAGATAAATACATTTCTCTGGATCATCACGCAGGTAGCCTATATTACGGCAATCGGTCTGATGGATAACTAAACCGCGGCCAGTACTGATATGACCAATAATCGAGTCACCCGGGATAGGTAAACAGCATTTCGCATATTGCAGCACCATACCTTCGGTACCTTTAATCGACATCGGTTTCTGACGACGATTAGATTCGTCATCATCGGCTGCCTGTAGATCCTCTTCAGGACGCAACCTACGCGCAACCACATAAGCCATACGATTGCCCAAGCCGATATCTTCTAGCAAGTCTTCCATGCTGCCCAATTCCGCTTCTTGTAGCAGCTCGCGCAATTTAAACGGATCGATATCGTTTAAGGTCGCACCATAATTGGCGAGGAACTGATTTAACAAGCGCTGACCAAGCTCCACAGACTCGTGACGCTGTTGATTCTTCAAGTAGTGGCGAATCGCTGTACGCGCTTTACCTGTGACAACAAAGTTGAGCCATGCCATATTTGGCTGAGCGCTTGGGGTAGTAATAATTTCAACGGTTTGGCCGTTTTCTAACGGCTGAGATAACGGCGCCAATCGGCGGTTAATACGGCAAGATACACAAGAGTTACCCACATCGGTATGGACGGCATAGGCAAAGTCTACCGCTGTCGCACCACTTGGTAGCTCCATAATTTTACCCAGCGGCGTAAAGACGTAAACCTCGTCTGGGAACAGATCGGTCTTAACGCTGTCGATAAACTCCATCGAGTTACCAGCACGCTGATGCATCTCTAATAGGCCCTGCACCCACTTACGGGCACGCTTATAGCTACCTAATGCGCTATCAGACGCATCTAACTCTTCTTCGTTCTTGTAGTGGCTATGTTCAGCAATACCCTGATTAGCCACTGCATCCATCTCATGGGTACGAATCTGCACCTCGATGGTGATATCACGTGCGCCGAACAGATCAGTATGTAGAGACTGATAGCCATTGGCTTTAGGGATCGCGATATAGTCTTTAAAACGGTCGTGCACCGGTTTATACAAATTATGCACGGCACCGAGTGTACGGTAACAGTCATCAACTGAGTCGGTCACGATACGGAAAGCAAATACGTCCATGATCTCAGAGAAGGACTTACGCTGCGCCTTCATCTTGGAGTAGATGCTGTAAAGGTGCTTTTCACGACCAGTAACCGTGCCACTCAACCCCTCTTTCTGGAGGCGCTTTTCGATCGTTTCCTGAATCGAGCTAATCACGTCTTTACGCTGACCACGGGCTTGAACTACTGCTCGACGGATATGCTTAGCACGCATTGGGTAATGCGCTTGAAATGCTAGATCTTCCAACTCCACCTGAACATCACGCATACCTAATCGCGCGGCAATCGGTGCGTAAATATCCAGCGTTTCACGAGCAATACGACGCTGCTTATGCCCCGGCATCGCACCCAAGGTACGCATATTATGAAGACGGTCCGCCAGTTTCACCAAAATCACGCGGATATCTTCCGCCATCGCCAACACCATCTTCTGGAAGTTGCTGGCTTGAGCTTCTGCTTTGGTTTCAAACTCTAGGTGTGTCAGTTTAGATACACCGTCAACGATGTCGGCAACGGCTTTACCAAACTGGGATTCAATCCCTTCGTAGGCGATCTCGGTATCTTCGATAACATCGTGCAACATGGCTGCCATCAGGCTCTGATGGTCCATACGCAATTCTGCAAGAATATTTGCAGCGGCAAGGGGGTGAGTTACATAAGGTTCACCACTTTTACGCTTCTGGCCATCGTGGGCCTGTTCGGCATAAAAATAGGAACGACGCACCTGCTGAATCTGTTCTAGATCCAGGTAATCATTCAAGCGTTGAGAAAGTGCGTCAATGGTCGGCATTGCCCCTCCAGTGCTACAAACAAATAAATGCACATTACATCTGATGATGCCGCATTCATTCTGCTAGGAAAAGACCTAAACAAGGAATTACTAACGAATTTACCAACAAGTATAAACACAAACGCCCCGCATGATAGCGAGGCGTCTGATAAAGCAGTGTGCTTAGGGCTTAGTCTTGCTCGACTTCGTCCAGAACAGTACGGTCAGTGTGACCTTCTGCAATTTCACGTAGAGCAACAACGGTTGGCTTGTCGTTTTCCCACTCTACTTTTGCTTCTTTACCGCCAGTAGCAAGCTGACGTGCGCGCTTAGCAGCAACCATAACCAACTGAAAACGGTTATCTACGTTTTCTAGGCAATCTTCAACGGTAACTCGTGCCATGGGGGTAACCTCAGAATTCGGTACATTAAAAAGACCGCGCAGTTTACCTGCATATTTTGCTTATGACAATAGAGAACTCAACAGATCACGGCAACGTTCTTGCTGCTGGGCGATCTGCATACGCTGCGACAGGAATACGCCGTGTAGTTCACGCAGTGCCTGATCAAAATCATCGTTGATCACAAGGTAATCGTACTCGCCGTAATGACTCATTTCGCTCGCCGCTTCAGACATACGTAGGTTGATCACCTCGTCAGTGTCCTGACCACGGTTAGTCAGGCGTTCCTGTAGTGCTTCACGGGACGGCGGCAGAATGAAAATAGACAGGCATTCAGGCATCAGACGACGAATCTGCTGCGCCCCCTGCCAATCGATCTCCAGAATCACATCTTTACCCTGCTCTAGCTGATCCTCAACCCAACGCTGAGAGGTGCCATATTTATTGGTAAATACTTCAGCAAACTCTAGGAAATCAGAGGCTTCAATCATCTGATTGAACTCATCCATAGACACGAAATTGTAGTCCACACCGTTTGTTTCGCCCGGACGCATGTCCCGCGTGGTGTGGGATACTGATACGACAATATCATTATCCTGTTTTAGCATCGCCTTAACGAGACTGGTTTTACCCGCTCCCGAAGGAGCCGAAACAACATATAACGTGCCTTTAGCCATGTGATTTCTCATACTCAAATTGAAGCAGCAAACCGTCTTGCTGCAGGGCTATTATAAGATCTTTCCCCTTTTTCACCATGAAAACAGACTAAATAAGCGATTTAAAACCACGAATCGTGAGGAAATACGGGCCTTTCAGCGATAAATACTATATGATCGAAAGTACATATGACTCAAACTTTGTACGACGGTTTACTTTGATGCGCTGGATTTCAGCCTCAGCAGGTTTTGTAACAGCTTTACCTAAGCGCCACCAGCGCGCACTTATAGCCTTAGCAGCAATGCTTCTAGTGGCGGCTTTTCTACCCTCTGGCGATCGCCCTCATTCGTCCACACCTTTATCTTTAGAACACCTTGTGGACACCGATGCGCCAATCTTTGAGCAACCAAAATTTAGCATTCGCCAGCTAAAAGCCCCTTGGACTTTTGACAGCGTACCCGCCGCAGAAACCCTGTTAGTTCCAGATACAGGCACTAATGGTTACCAATACATCGTTCGTAAAGGCGATACCTTAGGTAAAATATTTGAGCGCTTACACCTGCCTCAAAAAACCATGTATCAGCTGCTCGAAACTGACGTAAACGTTCTAGCTTTGGATAATCTAATGCCGGGGCATACATTAGTATTTGAAAAACAAAATCAAAAACTACAGCGTTTAGAACTGCAATTTAGCCTTGCGCACAAAGTTGTGTATACGCGAAAAGCAGATAGTTTTGAGTTTGAAGAGATTCGTATCGAAGGTGATTGGCAAGAGAAGCTAATCCAAGGCGAGATTCTCTATAGTTTTACTGGTTCGGGCAAAAAAGCTGGTCTAACTCAAGCTGAGGCGCAATCGATTACCCAAGTGCTCAAACAACGCGTGGACTTCCGTCGCGATATCCAGCGTGGTGATAAGTTTGAAGTGCTCGTTTCTCGCCAATATGTTGATGGCGAAGCAACCGGCAACACTAAAGTTGAGGCAATCCGAATCAAGAACCGCCACAATATCAGCGCTTTCCTGTTTGAAGATAACTACTACGACGAGAAAGGCCGTAATCTAGAGAAAGCCTTCCAGCGCTATCCGTTTAACGGTAAATACCGTCTATCTTCACACTTTAATCCACGCCGTAAACACCCTGTAACCGGGCTGATTCGCCCACACAACGGCACCGACTTCGCCATGCGCATCGGCACACCAGTAGTATCAACCGGTGATGGTGTCGTAACCCGTGTGGTTCGCCATAAATACGCGGGGCTCTATCTCGAGATCAAACACGGTCAGAGCTACAAAACCCGTTACCTACACTTGCATAGATCTTATGTAGTTAAAGGCCAACGCGTGAAACGCGGCCAAAAGATCGCCCTGTCCGGCAACTCAGGCCGCTCAACCGGCGCTCACCTACACTTCGAACTACATAAAAATGGCCGCCCGGTGAACGCAATGAAAGCCAAAATCCCAATTGCGGTATCACTCACAGGTAAGAAGAAAAACGCATTCGAACGCCAGCTTAAAGACTATATTGCTCGCTTAGATCAGCCTAAGAATGAGCAACAGCTGGCTTTAAGTAATAAAGGCGAGAAAAGCGCACAGAGTACGCTTTAAAATAAGACTTGAAGATACCCTACTCGGATCCGAGTAGGGTTCTGGTGATTCTAGATTGAATCACTCAATATTCTGGATCTGCTCACGCATCTGTTCGATCAGTACTTTCAGCTCAACCGCACACTGGGTTGTGCTCGCTACAATCGATTTTGAAGACAGCGTATTCGCTTCGCGATTTAGTTCCTGCATTAGGAAGTCTAAGCGACGGCCGATTGGGCCTTTTTGTTTTAGGACACGACGCACTTCTTGAACGTGAGTATCTAGGCGGTCCATCTCTTCATCAACGTCAGCTTTTTGCGCTAGCAGAGCGATCTCTTGTTCAACGCGGCCTTCATCTAGTTCTACTTTTAGTTCTGCTAAACGCTGATTCAGGTTATCGCGTTGGTTTTGCAGAATTTGCGGCATCTTTTCGCGAACTTCTTTGACTATTTCGCTGATCGCATCTAGGCGCTGGTTGATCAGTGTTGCGAGTTCAACACCTTCGCGGCCGCGGCCTTCGATCAGGTCTTTAAGAGATGTACCGAAAAGATCTTTGGCGGATTTTTTGACTAGATCCATATCTAGCTTGGTGTCTTGCAATACGCCAGGCCAGCGCAGTAGTTCTAGTGGATCAAGCGCTTGGTGCTCTTTCAGCATGCCTTGAATCTGTTCTGCGGCTTGTACAACTTCTTGTGCGTAGGCAGGGTTAACCACCAGCTGTTGAACTTTGGCTTCTGGGTTGAAGCGCAGAGTACATTCAACTTTACCGCGACTTAGATTTTTACGTAGCTGCTCACGTAGAAAACCTTCTAGCTCTTTTAGGTTTTCCGGTAAACGCAGGTGAGGTTCCAGATAACGATGGTTAACGGAACGGATCTCCCAACTTAGAGATCCCCATTCGTGCTCGGCTTCCTGTCGAGCAAAAGCTGTCATGCTACGTGTCATATTGTTCATTCTCGATTAAAATGCATCATTAATTCGCATTGTAACAGCCTAGCTCGGCAGTGCCACGCTATGGCAGACCAGAATATTGATAAAGGACAGGCATGAGTTCATCTATTTCAGAACAGCTGCAAACTCTTGGTATTAAGAAGCACCGCCCAAGCGGACGTGAAAATGATCAGATGCGTGAAGTTAAGATCACTCGTAACTTTACTATGCACGCTGAAGGCTCCGTTTTAGTTGAGTTTGGTAATACAAAGGTGCTTTGTACTGCAACTGTAGAACGCGGTGTACCTCGTTTCTTGCGCGGTTCTGGCCAAGGCTGGATTACTGCTGAGTACGGCATGCTTCCTCGCTCTACAACGTCTCGTAACGGTCGTGAAGCGGCGAAAGGCAAACAAGGCGGTCGTACTGTAGAGATCCAACGTTTGATCGGTCGCTCTCTTCGTGCTGCGCTTAACCTTAAAAAGCTAGGTGAAAACACGATCACCCTAGACTGTGACGTTCTTCAGGCGGATGGTGGTACACGCACAGCATCTATCACCGGTGCTTATGTTGCCCTTCAAGATGCAATTAACGTGCTTAAACAAGATAAGAACGGCGCGATGAAAGGCGACCCTATGGTACAGAAGATCGCTGCAGTGTCTGTAGGCATCTATGAAGGTGAGCCTGTTCTCGATTTGGATTACGCCGAAGACAGCAAAGCTGAAACCGATATGAACGTGATCATGACCGGTGACGGCGGCTTTATCGAAGTGCAAGGTACTGCCGAAGGCGCGCCTTATACTCAGGAAGAGCTGAACGCGATGTTGGATCTAGCACGCAAAGGTATCTCTGAGCTGATCGATCTGCAGCAAAAAGCTTTGGCTGAATAAACCTTCAGCCCATTAAAAAAGGAGCCTATTGGCTCCTTTTTTGTTTTCTAAATCGTCTTAATCAAAATCGTAATCGATGATGATTGGCGCGTGTTCACTGAACATCTGATCACGATAGATCTGCGCATTTTTAACCGTCTTACGCAGGCTTGCAGAAGTAATCTGGTAATCCAAGCGAGCACCTTCGTTCAGCTTGCGGGCACGATTGTAATCAGGCCACCAGCTGAATTGACGTTCAGCTTTGTTGATCTGACGGAAAGCGTCGATATAGCCCATCTCATCAAAGATCTCAGCCATCCACTCACGCTCTTGCGGCAAGAAGCCAGAAACCGTTTGGTTAGCGTACCAGTTACTAAGATCGACTGGCTTGTGCGCAATGTTAGTCGTGCCACAGAAGATAAACTCTCTACGCTTACGCAGGGTTTTATTTAGGTGACCGATAAAGTCGACCATAAAGTCTTCTTTCTGCTTTTGAGCCTCTTCACCTTTCAAACCAGAAGGGAGGCAGAATGAGCCAACACTGACATCATCAAAGTCCGCTTGGATAAAACGGCCGTGCTGATCACACAGTTCGAAACCCAAACCGGTCATGATCGCTTTAGGAATAGTACGGCTGTATATAGCAACGCCACTGTAACCATCTTCCCAAGCATCGAAGAAGTATGAGTGATAACCTTCGGGGTGGTAGCGTTCGTCATCAAGTTGATATTCTTTCGCCCGCAGATCCTGCAAGCAAACAACATCAGCATCTTGACGGACCATCCAGTCAAAAAAACCGTTTTCAGTAGCTTGTTCAATACCTTGAGCATTGAATGTGATGACGCGCATAGAAGGTGTTCCTGTCCGTTATCAGACTTATCTATTATTTTTAGCGATTGCTCGAATTGTATAGGGAAGTTAAGCAAATTGAAATTTTTTGAGTGTTCGTTGAACAATGGAGACTCAAGGCTTCCGCTGGTAGAATAGCCGCAAAATTTTTACCCCTTTCCCAGCGGAGTTTGCCATGCAGGATTACCAGCGCGAGTTTATTGAGTTTGCTATCGAACAGAACGTACTACGTTTTGGCGAGTTCACGCTTAAATCTGGCCGTACTAGCCCTTACTTTTTCAATGCAGGTCTTTTCAACACAGGTACTGCGCTAGCTAAGCTTGGCCGCTTTTACGCTCAGGCGATCAAAGATTCTGGCGTTAACTACGATGTACTGCTTGGCCCTGCGTACAAAGGTATCCCGCTAGCTGCGACAACAGCGGTAGCCCTATCTGATCAGCACGGTGATGATGTTCCTTACGTATTCAACCGTAAAGAAGCAAAAACTCACGGTGAAGGCGGTAGCCTTGTAGGTGCACCTCTGGAAGGCGGCGTGATGATCATCGATGATGTAATCACAGCAGGCACAGCGATTCGTGAAGTAATGGAAATCATCGATCAAGCGGGCGCAAAACCTGCTGGTGTTGTGATTGCCCTTAACCGTCAAGAGAAAGGTAAAGGCGAACTATCTGCGATTCAGGAAGTAGAGCGCGACTACAACATGCCTGTTATCAGCATCGTTAGCCTAGGTGATCTAATTGATTACTTGACTGAAAAAGGCGATATGGCGACTGAACTTGAAGCGATTCGTAAATACCGCGACGAATACGGTATATAAGTTAGGCTTTACCGGAGCTGCTCTTTATTGGGCAGCTCTGATCACAACCTTCCTCGAAGCACCATCCAAGCCACTACCACCGCAGTAGCCCGTACTATCGATGGTCCAGAAATCACCTTCTGGCGATGTCACCGTCCGATAAAAAACTTCCGATCGACACCCTTGCAGGCCATTGATATTAAAGGTATCGCTGGCGGCAGGCCCTGGCCAATAATCAACTTGTGCAGGCGGGCTTCCAACTGCAGCCGAAGCCACACAGCCAGATGCTCCATTGCCTAGACAGGTTAGTTCTAGCTCTATCCCCGTTTGCGCTGCTGTAATCGCCCTAGCGCCAAGAAACTCTTGAGCTGTCACATCTTGGCTAAGCGCAAAGAAACGGCTCATACCGGCAATGATGACCGCTAATACGGTGATCACGAAGATAGCCGAGATAAGACCCAGTCCTCGCTGTTTAGATCTCAACGCAACTACAGGTAATTTATGGGACATTTCTCACCTGCACCTCAAATTGAACTCGGATACTTTCCTGCGTTGTATCCCTGCTGGTTAGTACCTGATCCTCTACAAACAGATCAAACAGGACAATGCCATTTCGAAGTAATGTCGCTTCACTGTATGTAAAGGCATCGTTATCCACAGGGCTTACGACATCACTTGCCAACAGCGCTTCCTGTGGCTCTGCTAGATTGGCAAATAAAGTTGCGCCTGTAGGCTGGGTAATCGCATAAGTGTACGCACTACCGCTTACCCCCTGAAAACGATAAAGATCACTCCCTACGACACAAAAGCTCACCGGTTCATCAACAATAAAGTAACGTTTTGAGGGGGAATCCGCGGGAAAACGATGGGTAGAGTTTAATAACACATCCACCGTGCCTGATCCTGAATCCAATGCGCTGCTGGCACTGATCATTGGGGAGATAATCGACCAACTATCCAGATCGTAGATTGGGTTTTGCCCTGCAGGTCTGCCGGGTTCATCCACGGTATTAGTATCTATCGGGTATACAGCCACACGGCCAAGATCAGGTGATGTAGCAAACGGCACGGAGCTAAATGCTGACGATGCCGAAACAGCCGTTAGCGGTACAGAGATATATCGAGAGGCCGCCAAGGCAGGTATAAACTCTAAGCAATTTCCTGAGTCACCAACACGGATACTATTAGGCAGGGCGTTTCTGATCTCGCGCGCCATACGCTCAACTGCCACACGTGCCGAAGATGAAAGCTGATCACGCCTCGTTAGATCCGCATAGCCTTGCATGGTTGAAGTAATAAAGCCTACGGTTACCAGAGAGATGATCCCCAACAGGGTAATCACGACAATTAATTCAACCAGTGTAAAACCGCTTTGACGACGCATCAGTAGTTACCCCGCAAAGCACTGAACACCACAGGGCTCTGCCCCGTATTGGCTGGAGGAGTAACGGTAACAATCACTTGTTTGACTAATTCAGAGTCAGCACCTGAGAAATAGGTGCTACCGACATAAGTCACCTGAACAGAGACTTCATAACCTTCATAAGACTGAATACCACCCGGCGTCACAAGCGCATTGAATAAACCAACCGCGCTCTCTGTTAAGCCATGGTAGTCATCAACATCATCAAACTCTTCCCGGGATTCACCATCTTTACTGGTAATTGGCGCACCAGCATTCACGCCAAATTGCGCTGCGGGCGTACAAGGATCACAAGGTGGGCTACCGCCTAAAGGCGTAAGTTCATCGTATCGGCGTGACAAAATTTCTTCGAGGTAGGCCTGCCCAAGATAGGATACTTTGGTTTGCCACATGACATCGGAACTATGGCGGGCAATGGTGCCCCAACCTGCTATCGCCGCTGTAAGAGCGATAGCAATAATCACAATGGTGATGACTACTTCAACTAGCGAGAAGCCTCGTTCAGCGACAGGTCGTTTCATAGGTATACCCTGTCAGTGAAAGGCAGTAGTCGCCATTGTCATCGGTAAATTGCAGACTGCTATCAACCTCTTGGCCGTCGTCTGGAAAGCTCGCAGCAGAATTTAGAACAACATTGTTATCAACACGGATCATATCGCCCAGTTGGTTATACATCACCACTAGGTTTTCCCCAGACGACAAACTGCCTGATTCTGAGCCCGATACAAGGGACGCGGTGTAGGATAATAACGCATCCGCTGTGATCTCAGCATTGAGCTGAGGAGGGGTAATACTGGTTGGTGGCGTTGCATCTGAAGTGTCAGAGTCAATCAACAAAGAGATCTGCCATTGTGTATCAGACGAGCGTTCTAGCACCCAGTACACAGAGGAAGCATGCTGCGCTAAAGCGGCTTTTTGCGCTAAACGTAACGAGCCCATGATGGCACTACGAAGCGCAAGCTCATCGTAACGAGCAACATTACCAATTCGAGGGATAGCAACAGCTGAGAGAATACCCAGCAGGATGATAACAACAATAATCTCGACCAGCGTAAAACCACGCTGGCGAGATTTAGAGCAGCATTGCCTAGATCGATCAGGACTGACACTGCTCATAAGGGATTTCTACTTACTGATCAGTACCAGTAACATCAACGTTACCATTACTAGAGTCATAAGTGATTACACGATCTACAGCAGGATCTACAGCAGTGTTTTGAGCACTATAAGTATAAGTACACTCAGCACCAGCACCCGCTGCTTGATAATCAATGCCATTACCTGGAGCTGGAGCACCTGTAGAAGCTACTGGACGGTTACCTTGTAAGACACTATCCCAAACTTCCACACAGTCAGCAGCTTGAAGGGCTGCTAAATTCGCAGGAGGAGAACCGTCTTCTGCAACTGGGTAGCCAGTACTGTTAACAACAACACTCACAGAACCGTCTAGCTGAACAGATGCCCCTGAAGCAGCATTTTCTACTACAGCTTTAGCTTTTGCTAACGCAACACCTGCTGCAAAACCACCTGCTGTGCCTTTAACCGCAGCATTGTGTGCATCGCCCGTAACATTGATAAATCGTGGTAAGGCAACCGCAGCCAAAATGCCCAATAGAGCAATCACTACGACTAATTCAATGATTGTAAAACCAGCTTGCTTTTTCATGGAACTCTTTGCTCCTGGGTTTATTATGTTTGCAATTATTTGATTTTTAACAAATTAGCACTCAGTTGTATAGTTAATCTGCTTGCCAATAAAATTTATATAGCGGCTTTAGAGTTGCCGCTGTGGCCAACCCTGATTTAGAGGAGCCATTTTGCAAACGAATCTCAACCCTAAACGGGATTAAATCAGCCTGCATAAAATCATTTTCTAAGTTATCTGTTCGTTTAGCCTTGTAGACCAACCAACGTTTATCGGTCACAAAATACCAATGCTCACCTGCCGCATTTGGCAATTCACTAAACGTAAGCTCACCGCCATAATTCGATGGTTTATGCTGTATCAAATCCACCGGGTTCTGCTGCGCAATATCTTCTGGTACCACAATCTGTTGCTCAGCAAACCAGTAAGCTACTTTAAGCGTGATCTGCGCCTGAATATTATCGCGACTACCTTCAAAGGAAACACGCTCAACATCTTCAATCAGCAGTTCCAAACGTTGTAGTGCAAACGCCATCAGCACTGTTATGATAAAAATTGAAACTGTTAGTTCCAATAGTGAAAAACCACTACATCTCCGTTGCAATTTTTATCCTCCCTAGCCATTAATGGTAGTACTTAACTCCCACAATGGCAGGAACACACCTAAGGCTAGTACCAATACCATAGCGCCTATAGCTATAATCAAAATAGGTTCTATCGCACTGGTTAAGTTTTTCAGGTCGTACTCTACTTCTTGTTCGTAAAAACCAGCTGCTTCTTCCAACATCTGATCTACTCGACCTGTTTCTTCACCGACCGCTAACATCTGCATCACCAAGGGGCTGAACATTTCAGTCTGATGAGCAGTTTGGGTAAAGGACTCGCCTCGCTCAATACCTTGGCGCATACCTGCAACTTTTTTACCTATATGACGATTACCAACTGCATTAGCAACGATCGACAATCCTTGTTCAATAGGCACACCCGCTTTCAATACGATACTGAAAGTACGAGAGAAGCGCCCTAAGATCACTCTGTAGAATATCGGCCCCACAATAGGAAACTTCAGTTTTCTTCGATCCCAAGTCATGCGGCCTTTTTCTGTTTTCTTCCATCGATAGAAAACAAATACGCTCAAAACGATGCCAATCAGAATGGCATACCACCAATCCACAGTGAAATCAGACAGCGTAATTAATGCTTGTGTTTGCCAAGGAACCTCACCGCCGAAACTTTCAAAAACTGATTTAAAAGCTGGGATAACAAAGATATTAATAATGGCTACAGCAGCAGAAATCGCAATCAATACAAACAACGGATAACGAGTCGCTTGTTTAATATTTTTAACAGTCTGCCTCTCTAACTCGAGGTAAGCAGCCATTTGCCTAAATGAATCATCCAACTGACCGGTGTTTTCACCTACGTGGATCATGCTGATATACAGTTCGTTAAAGACCTTAGGGTGTTTTGCTAGTGCCGAAGACAGTGCATGGCCCTTTTCAAGATCATCAGCTAACGTTGACAGCGTTTCAGTAAGCAAAGGATTCGTCACAGTATTAGCCAAACCTCGCATAGCTCGAGTAATCGGCACACCAGCTTTGGTTAAGCTGTACATCTGCCGGCTAAACATGATCAATTCATCCAGAGTTATCTTCTGGAACAGTTTGATCTGTACCTCTTTACTACCCTTTTTCTCAACGACCTTTTCAGCAACTTGAATCGTTATTGGGATAATGCCATCAGCACTTAACTGCGATGCTGCCAAAGCCGATGTGCCCGCTTCAAGCTGGCCATTCACTTCAACCCCATCACGGTTTCGCCCTCGATAACTGTAGATCGCCATAGGTTTATCTCGTTCGCTTATTCCAGTTCAAAACCGGAACTAGGTTGTGCTGGTGCTTCATCCGCAGATGGCGCATCAAGGTACATCGATTCATCTAGCTGTTCGGTAACGCGGAATACTTCTTCTAAGGAAGTAACACCTGCTATCGCCAGATCTAACGCACTATAAACGAGTGGTTTATAGTGAGGATCTGTTTTTGCTGCAATTGTGAAAGCTGCACTGTCATCACGTCTTAATGCATCAGCCATGGCATCATTGATCTCTAACAGCTCAAAAATACCGGTTCGGCCCTTGTAACCCGTATTGTTACAATAGGTACAACCGCGGCCTTTTTTAAGTTCGATATCATCCAAACCAAGCTCTTCCTGACGCTCGTTTAGCCAAAGCTGTTCCTGACCTGTTGGATGGTAGTGCTGACTACAATTTTCACAGATTTTACGAACCAAGCGCTGCGCTAGAATGCCATTTAGCGCAGACGCGGCTAGATAGCCTTCAATACCAATATCTGTCAAACGCATGGCACTGGATACGGCATCATTGGTGTGTAAGGTCGAAAGTACAAAGTGACCTGTCATTGCGGCTCGCAATGCAATCTCTGCGGTCTCTTTATCTCGAATCTCACCAACCAAAAGAATATCCGGGTCCTGACGCAAAGTTGCACGTAATACAGTGGAGAAATCCAAACCAATATTCGGCTGCACCTGCACCTGATTAATACGTGGCAAGCGGTACTCGACCGGATCTTCTACGGTAATGATCTTTTTCTGATGACTGTTTAGTTCATTCAATGCGCCATACAAAGTGGTTGTCTTACCACTACCGGTAGGGCCTGTTACCAATAAGATACCGTGAGGCTCATTAATCATCTTACGTAAACGCGGCAACATGTGATCAGGCAAGCCAACCTTATCTAAGCCGATAATTCCGCCCGACTGGTCAAGTAGACGCATTACTACCGACTCACCGAACTGAATAGGTAACGTCGAGATACGAACATCAACACTATGACCAGAAACATTGATGTTAAAGCGGCCATCTTGCGGTAGGCGCTTCTCCGAAATATTCAGAGACGCCATTAGCTTTAATCGGAGTACCAATGCAGAAGAGATACGTTTCTCTTTCATTACATGTTCATGCAACACACCATCAACACGCTGACGAATACGCAGCACCGTTTCATCTGGCTCGATATGAATATCGGAAGCACCAACCTGTACGGCGTCTTCAAATAAACTTTTCAGCAGTTTAACAACCGGAACATCTACTTCATCGGTTGCAGTAAGCGCAGCAAGATCGAAGGCATCATCGGCGATCTCTTCGTTTAGCTGATCGGCAAGGTCTTCAATATCGCTGGTTTTACGATAAAGCAGATCCATGGACTGCAGTAACTGAGCTTCTGATACCACCGCCTGTTCAATAGGCTTTGGCAAAGCTCTTTGCAACTCGTCAAACGCGAAGATGTCCATAGGATCGGACATACCCACCAAGAAGTGATCAACATCTTCTTTTAATACTAGGGCACGGAATCGACGCGCTTGAGTTTCAGGCAGACGCAGCACATCTTCTTGATTAAAGGAGTAATGGGTTAGATCAACCAGAGGAATATTAAGCTGCTGCGACAGGAACTCGAGAAACTGCTGTTCCTGAACATATCCCATGGTAACTAGCGTTTTACCCAGCTTTTGGCGCGTTTCTTTTTGGCGGCCTAGAGCTTCCATCAACTGTGGTTCGGTAATAACACCATTCTGAACTAGCAAGTCACCAATTCGGATTTTCATTTTAGGTGCAGCCATGCAGCCCCTTCCTCCTAGCGCCCAGACAGCGCTTGAACACGCTGCTGAGCATATTGTTTCAAACTACTGTCGATCGACGGAATCTGCGTTGCACTTAGATAAGCATTACGCGCATCGCGGAAACGCTGTGACTGCTCAAACGCATAACCCAATCCGACCCACCAACGAGGAACTTGATTGTTCAATTGCAAAAGCTGGTAATAGTTTTGAGCAGAATTTGTATAGTTACCATTCTGTTGATACGCACTCGCCAATAACTCATAGAACTCTGTATCTTGCTTCATCACAGGCTTATCTTTTTCCAGTAAGGAAACCGCTTGAGCCTGGTGACCTGAACTCAGCCAAATACGAGCCTGAAGCTTGCGTAAAGCAGCATCCGATGGGAACAGCACCAAGCTATCAGACAATAAGCGCTCGGCTTTCGATTGCTTACCCGTCGACAGGTACAACGTCGACAATAAACGTCGAGAAGCCAAAGATTTAGATATATGCTCCGCTATGCTTGTCAGCAGCAACGTTTCAGCATCAGCCAACTTACCTTGATTAATCAGACGTCTAGCTCGATCAGCTGACTGCTGATCCGACATTTTAGCAGTTGCTTTAGTTACAGGTTTGCTTGGCCGGGTCTTTTCAACCATAGCATCATTTGGATGCGCAACTTGTAACTCTTCTCCGGATTTAATCGCGTTAGGCTTTTTAACAACCTCTTCTACTTGTTC
Source organism: Neptuniibacter sp. QD57_21 (assembly GCF_047778075.1). GTDB lineage: Bacteria > Pseudomonadota > Gammaproteobacteria > Pseudomonadales > Balneatricaceae > Neptuniibacter. The sequence goes on from NZ_CP180549.1 coordinate 3,656,378, forward strand.
AGGTACTTCAATCTGCTCTTCTGAATTATTGTCTTCAGAAACCACTTCTGTCACAACAATCCTTTCTACAGGTTTTACACTTGGTTCTTTAGCCATCACACCTAAAACAAGGGTTGTCGGTGCTTGTTGGACACGGAAGGCAAATTGGCTATCTCTTTCAGTGGTAACTGTCAGTAAAGCACGATCAGACTCGGTATTAAGGTCGACGCGTTTTACTAAACCATTACTGATACTAGGCAACGCTGACTGCAAAATTGCATCATCAAAAGCGATTACGATTACATTTTCATTTTGGCTAACCACTTGTACATCAGCAGCACCATCTAGACGAACCACAAGATCGCCGCCCTGCTCTGTTCCGGCCCACTGAATTTCAGTAATTACAGCCTGAATTGGTATAACGGGTTCTACTTTAGGCTCTGCAAGAACAGGCACAGCCGGAGTTGGCGCAGCTACTTTTGTAACGGGCTGATCTGCTGTTTTGTCTGAAGATGAGGCTAATTGAACGCCATTATTTACAACCTCAGGCGACGAAGACTGATCTTTCCAAAGCAGCCAAGCAGTCATTAACAACGCACTCACCCCGATTACCCATAAAAATAATCGCGGCAAGTTATTGGGCTTATCCGCCTCAACAAATTGAGCAGCCTTAACACTCGACTGGTTACCAGGGACACTGGCAGGGCGTTCATTTCGCTGCTCCAGATCACGAAGCATATCGTTAACTAAGCTCACGAGCTAACACCTAAATAAACTAGGGTAGCCGTTGCTACAAACAATAAACCGACCAATCCCCAAATTAACGGCTGCGGATTTTTTGGAATAGATATCCCTTGAGTATCATCTATCGCTCTGGAAACATGACTGCCATCGACTTTAAGGTCGCCTTTACCATAGGCTGCCATCAACGATTTATGACTCAGAATATTAATCAAGCGCGGAGTACCTCCAGACGCTTGGGCAATTTTTTTAGCGGCATCACGTTTAAACAGTGACATTCCCTGAAAGCCCGCTCTCTGAACACGTTGATCGATATAATGTTCAACCGCTTCGCTATCCAGATGACTAAGCTCATAACTGAAAGTGATACGCTGTAGGAGCTGCCGTAAAGATTTTTTACCAAGTAGCTCATCTAATTCTGGCTGACCAAAGAGCACAACCTGAAACAGCTTTGCAGACTCAGTTTCTAAGTTAGTTAATAAGCGCAAGGCCTCAATAGTCTCTTCTGGGATAGCTTGAGCTTCATCGACCAATAACACGACTTTTCGACCCGCTTGAGCAAGTTCGATCAATTTGTGGTTAATCGCATTCAATAGATCAAAGTGTTCGACACCCGAGACATCTAAACCAATCTCTTGCGCAAAACTCTTACGAAATTCATCAGGGCTTAGATAAGGGTTTGGAATATAAGCGGTGACATATTCATCACCTTCCAACGCATTCAGGAGTTTACGGCAAAGTAAGGTTTTGCCTGTACCCACTTCGCCAACAACTTTTACAAAGCCATCACCCCCTGCCAGGGCGACCATAATTAAGTTCAACGCTTCGTGATGCGTTGGCATATTTAAAAAGAAATGCGTGTTTGGGGTCAGAGTGAACGGCAGTTCACTTAGACCAAAATGTTCAGTGTACATCCAGCACTCCTATCACATTGCTGGTGTAGATTGCAGGCTCTGGAAAGATCGCAAACTGCGCTTTAGCTCATTCTGCAAATTATCATGGTTAGCTAATACAGGCCGCAACATAATCACAAGTTCAGTTTTACTACCCGCTTGGCGCTTTTGCTTAAACAAGTTACCCACACCCGGAAGATCACCTAAACCTGGCGTTTTAGCACGTAGATCACTATCAGTAGACTTCATCAAACCGCCAATCACAATCACCTGGCCACTCTCTGCACGGACAATACTGTCCGACTCGCGAATAGAGCTTAGAGCCAATGGGATATTGAAATCATCAGTACCCACGCTGATCTGTTTTTGCTGATCTACCACTTCCGAAACGGTTGGGTGAATATGCAAAACGATATCGCCACTGGCACTGATCTGCGGGGTTACATCTAACGCAATACCCGAGAAGAAAGGCGTCAGTTCAATACTCGGTGACGATGTTGTACTCGTACCGGTCGTTGTCGTATTTTCGACTTCAGTAACAAAGAACTCATCTGTACCCACTTTGATCACAGCTTTCTGGTTATTCACGGTAGATACTCGCGGGCTCGACAGCACCTGTACATCACCCTGACTACCCAATAACTCAATTACAGCAGTAAAATCACCAATACTCAGATCAGCTTTGAAGATACCGCCGATTCCATCATCATTATTCAAACCAACAGAAGACTGGCTAAACAGAGCAGTATTGCCTTGCCCCGGCTTACCTAAAACGGACCAGTTAACACCCGCTTGGAAACCATTATTCAACGTTACTTCTAATATTTTCGCTTCAATTACTACCTGACGATGCAAGATCAGTTCAGCTTGCGCCAAATATTCACGCACAGTGGAAAGTTCACTTGGTAGCGCACGGACTACAACAACGCCTGTCTGTGGAGTTACAACAACTTTGCGGCCTTCACCAGCAACAATGGTCTCTAGCGTACTTTTTAGATTACCCCAGAAATTAGTCGAGGTTTTGGTACTAATGCGGGTACCAATCACTTCCTCGGCACTAGAGTTTTCACCTGAAGTACTGACAGAACCAGCACTTACTTGAGTATCAGATGTACCATCACGCTGAATGTCTAAATAGTTAATCTGGAACAGTTCTGTTTGTAGTGAGGCTGGCAATACTTGATATAGGTTACCTGTGCGTTCGAATTCATAACCGTATACACGCTGAACCGCCTGCATAACTTCAGCGACACTGACATTTTTTAATTCAAGCGAGATACTGCCACCGACCGCTTCATGAACGATCATGTTATACGGTGTACCTTGTACCAACCCCATGAAGAAATCTTTTGCAGGTAATGCTTCAGCCGTAATATCAAAACGCTCTTCATTAACCGCCTGACTGTTTTGTAAATCAAGCGGCGGTAAAAGAGCAGGAACAAGAGGTGGTGGCGGAGGTGCTGCAGTGACCGCTTTTTGGTTCTCTTCAATCGCTTCTTCAATCGCGGATTCACCCACTTGTTTAGTGGTCGTACCTGCAACAGGCGGAAGAGTTTGGCAGCCGCTTAAGACAAGAACACTGCCCATAGCAAGAGCATTGAAAATACGTTTCATCATTATTTCTAGCCTATTTCCCACTCTTAACTTTGCTGAAGCCTTTTCGTTCAGCTAAAGAGATCATCTGATATTCACTTCCAGTGTTCAACTTAACTCCTTTGCGGTTGATTTCGACCACTTCGGCACCATCAACCAAATCACCCTTCTGTACACGCTGACCATTAATAATTGCAGAAGGAGTTCGCTTACCAACGATTAAAGAACTGAGAACATATCCCTGCTCAGGTGTTTTTATATCACCGATAACAACATGAGTAGCCAAAGGCCTAGTTGGATCGGCAGGTAAGCGCTCGGCATAAATCGAACTACTGCCAAGCAGTGTAATTAATAAAATGACAAATTTAGGCACCTAACCACCCCGCTTCAGAGCTTAAGGTATGAACTTTGATCTTCACCTTTGCCGACGGATACTCATCAACTTTGTATTCCAATGTATCCCAAAAGAACACACCATCCAGCTGTTCTATTTTCTGCAAATAGTCATATAAACCCTGATAAGTCCCTTCCAGCTCTAATTCAAATGGATGAATAAAGATTACAGCTTGCGGACCCACAGGCTTGGTATCTTTGTCCGCATCAACTGGCGTTTCATTTAACTGTTTAGCTTCGACAGGTAGGCTTTTTGCACTAACAAGCGCAATACCTTGTTCATTGGCTAATACTGATCTCAACAAAGTCAGCATCTGATCAGGCGAAACAAGGTTAGTTGCAGCACGCTTAATATCCTGATTAGCCTCAGATAACTGAGTACGCAAACGTTTTAGCTCAGCTCTTGCCTCGACGTTAGGATCTTTCGGTTCCTGACTCTTTAGCAACTGTAAAACTCGATCTTGAGCATCGATGCTGGTTTGCATAGCTTCAATTTTACTTGGCACCTTTTGCAATACGATCATTGCAGGCTCGATTAAGAACACAAAGATCAATGCTAAAGGGGCTACTAAGCCAACTACAAGCAACATGATACGTTCACGTGCCGTTAGCTCATTCCATTTGCTGTCCCACTCCTGCCAGCGTTTATTCATAACTGCGCAACTCCGCTAAAGCATCAAAGCGCACACCACTACCTTCAGCGTTTACAGTTAGCCTATTAACATTCATACCTTGGAATTCTTCAGTACTAGCAATCGATTCAATCATGGAAGCAACTGACGGGCCATCGACAGCACCACCACCCAAAGTAAAACTACGGTTATTATTATCAAGTACGAACTGACTTAACCAACTTTCCGTTAATGAAGCATCAGCCAGGGCATAGAGATAAGACGAGAAATTAACACTCTGAGCTGGTTGCACTTTATGCAATAAGCTTTGTAACGCTTTCCGTGCAGCAATCTCATCTTTTAAACGCTGCTGTTCAGCCAAAATTTCTGGCTGTACTTGGAGACTACTAAAGCGTGCTTGCTCCGCAGAAACCGCTTCATCGATCTTAACTTTGTCGTTCTGAAGCTTAGCGAACGTGCTTTCCTGTTCAGATGCATACCAGTTCAATCCGAGCCCACATAACAGAACAACCGTAATGACTGCTATAGCAACTGTGACACTACCTTGCAGGCTTAAGAGTTCGAATTTCTTTTTCGACTTGTGAGGGTTATAGAGGTTAATTCGCTGTTTCACTTAACCACCTCAGCTTCAGCAAACTCAGTTCTTAGTGCCGCCGCAATAGCTATAGTAGCCTGTGTTTGGAGAGATTCTGTAAGATCGATCTGGGATGAAATAAGATTATTGAGATCTAATGAGTGTATATCAAGCGCTAGACTGTACCGTAACTCATTCATTAGCGGCGATTCATCTGCCTGCATAGGCATGACAAGGAGGCGCACGCAGGGCGGTTTACCTACTTGGCTTTCGTAGTAATCAAGAGAGCGCTGAAGTTCGAGTACAGCAGCTGAAGCATTTTCAGGGGCTGACGTATGACAGTAGCCAAGATTACGGGTGAAATATAAAGCGCCATCAGAGAGAAGATTAATCGAACTGCCCTCTTCACCAATATTAAATACCGCTAACCCAGATTCACTATCTGCAAGATCTTCGGTTAGATTAAGTAACGCTAACTCAGGAACATCAACGGCTGTAACATCTAGACCGATTTCTTTAGACCACTCAACCCAAAGGTCAACCTTAGCCTGCTCGGCGGCTACTGCATAAACCATACGACTGCGGCTACGGTAGGCGTCGTCTGGTAGTTCGATATAATCAATTACTGCTTGTTCCACATCGAAGGTGATCAAATCTTTGATACGCCAACGCAAAGCTTCAGCAAGCTCTTCGTCTGGCACTTCAGGGCGCTCTACAAGATGGATCTGATAGCTAGATTCCGGCAAAACTAAGGAAGTTTTCGTACCCAGAAGGTTATTCGCTTCTATCAAATTCCTGAAACGTTTGGGCTCAACTAAAGGGTTAGTCGATGCGCTGTACTCACAGCAGGTAAGTTCTGGCTGAGTATTACCATCTCGAACATGTGCAAAAGAAACCCCCCCCTTATTAATCACTAGGGAAGTTAAACCGTTTTCCGCAGACTTTTTCTTAAGAAATGAAAGCAAGCGTTAACTCCTGCACTATTCGCTTAATTCTCTAACAATAAATCTACCGAGCTGAAACGATCGCTTCAATCGGAAAGCCCAAGATTAATGATTAAGTAAACATTCAGTAATCCTGTCGGCCATACAAGGAATAACTTAACAGAATCTATATGAATAAGCTGCCCTATGACGTTGTTTTATCAGATTTTAGATGAGAAATAGTAACTTAATAACATAAGAATTTTTTAACAATGACTCACCAATTGACGTAAGGACTGAACCAGATTCGGTCTAGTCGCGATTTGCAACACAACTAGACCGACAAAACTTAACCGACGATACAAACACCGTGATCAACATAATGTATCTGGCCTGTAACACCTTCAGAGAGAGGCGACATAAAGTAAAGGCAAGAATTACCAACTTCTTCGATTGTCGGCAGCTTACCATCACAAGCCATTTCTTCATTATGCTGAAGCATTGCATCAAAATCTTTAATACCACCGGCAGCACGCGTTGCGATTGTACCCGGTGAAATAGAGTTAACACGGATTTGTTGAGGGCCAAGATCTCTGGCTAAATAGCGTGTAGCTGCTTCCAAAGCAGCTTTTGCGCAACCCATGATATTGTAATCACCAGTCGCCAATGCACTTCCTAGATAAGAAAAGTTCACTAGAGAACCGCCATTCTTCATTAAGCCTTTAGCACGCGAAGCCATATCAATAAAGGAATAGCACGATATATCCATCGCCTGTAAGAATCCTGTACGTGAACACTCAGATATAGGAGCATGTAAATCTTCTAAAGGACAGAAAGCTAAAGAGTGAATCACACCATCTAACTCACCCCATTTAGATTCAATCTCAGAGAACACTGCATCCATCTGCTCAGGAGAAGAAACATCCAGAGGCATAAAGATATCAGCTTCTAGCTCCTCAGCTAACGGGCTTACAAAGCGCTCTGCTTTATCGTTTAAATAAGTAATGGCTAACTCTGCTCCTTGTGCCTTTAGAGCTTTAGCACAGCCATACGCAATACTTTTATCATTAGCGATACCAACAACAAGTATTTTCTTACCCGCCATTAACAAGTTAGACATTCATATATCCTTTCAAATAATCGAAACTGATTCCTATTTTACGCATACGCACAATACAAATATATGACGATACCGGTAAACAGGTCGGTAAGAAATAACTCGTTGATCTGAGGCAATGAAGGACAGCTAAGGACAGCATTCAGTTTAATTAAGACAACTCATCCTGACGGGCTTATCTGCTTCAAGCAAGCACTATCCACTCTTAACCGTATTTTATAGCCCAACACGAAAAAACCCCGATCACAGTGTGACCGGGGTTTTCTCTTAATTAAATGCTTGGCGATGACCTACTCTCACATGGGGAAGCCCCACACTACCATCGGCGATGTTGCGTTTCACGTCTGAGTTCGGGATGGATTCAGGTGGTTCCACAACTCTATGGTCGCCAAGCAAAACTGTTACAACTTAGATCTGATTCTTCTTTTATTTGATCTAGATAGTTTATCGACTGTAGCTTAACTACGCGCTAATTCGTTACTCTCTATCGTCTTACGTATCTTACAAGTCACTTGCCAAACGCCTTGGGCGTTATATGGTCAAGCCTCACGGGCAATTAGTATTGGTTAGCTCAACGCCTCACAGCGCTTCCACACCCAACCTATCAACGTCGTAGTCTTCAACGGCCCTTTAGGGGAATCAAGTTCCCAGTGAGATCTCATCTTGAAGGAGGCTTCCCGCTTAGATGCTTTCAGCGGTTATCCCGTCCGAACGTAGCTACCCGGCAATGCAATTGGCATCACAACCGGTACACCAGAGGTTCGTTCACTCCGGTCCTCTCGTACTAGGAGCAACTCTTCTCAAATCTCAAACGCCCACGGCAGATAGGGACCGAACTGTCTCACGACGTTCTAAACCCAGCTCGCGTACCACTTTAAATGGCGAACAGCCATACCCTTGGGACCGGCTTCAGCCCCAGGATGTGATGAGCCGACATCGAGGTGCCAAACACCGCCGTCGATGTGAACTCTTGGGCGGTATCAGCCTGTTATCCCCGGAGTACCTTTTATCCGTTGAGCGATGGCCCTTCCATACAGAACCACCGGATCACTAGAACCTACTTTCGTACCTGCTCGACGTGTCTGTCTCGCAGTCAAGCACCCTTCTACTCTTGCGCTCATTGCATGATTTCCGACCATGCTGAGGGTACCTTCGTGCTCCTCCGTTACTCTTTGGGAGGAGACCGCCCCAGTCAAACTACCCACCACACAATGTCCCCGATCCCGCTTAGGGAACTGGGTTAGAACCTCAACATTACCAGGCTGGTATTTCAAAGGTGGCTCCACCCTATCTGGCGACAGGGTTTCAAAGCCTCCCAGCTATTCTACACAAGTAATGTCAAAGTCCACTGTGAAGCTGTAGTAAAGGTTCACGGGGTCTTTCCGTCTAGCCGCGGGTAAACTGCATCTTAACAGCTATTTCAATTTCACTGAGTCTCGGGTGGAGACAGTGTGGCCATCGTTACGCCATTCGTGCAGGTCGGAACTTACCCGACAAGGAATTTCGCTACCTTAGGACCGTTATAGTTACGGCCGCCGTTTACCGGGGCTTCGATCAAGAGCTTCGCGCAAGCGCTAACCCCATCAATTAACCTTCCGGCACCGGGCAGGCGTCACACCCTATACGTCCTCTTTCGAGTTTGCAGAGTGCTATGTTTTTAATAAACAGTCGCAGCCACCTGGTATCTTCGACCGGCCTCAGCTTAGGGAGCAAGTCCCATCACCAAAACCGGCGCACCTTCTCCCGAAGTTACGGTGCCATTTTGCCTAGTTCCTTCACCCGAGTTTTCTCATACGCCTTAGTATTCTCTACCTGACCACCTGTGTCGGTTTAGGGTACGGTTAGTCATAACCTGAAGCTTAGAGGATTTTCCTGGAAGCATGGCATCAACTACTTCAGTCCATAAAGGACCTCGTCATCGATTCTCGGTCTTAAAAGAGCCCGGATTTACCTAAGCTCTAAACCTACTATCTTAAACGCGGACAACCAACGCCGCGCTAGCCTAGCCTTCTCCGTCCCCCCATCGCAGTTATGAGCAGTACAGGAATATTAACCTGTTTCCCATCGGATACGCTCTTCAGCCTCTCCTTAGGGGCCGACTCACCCTACCTCGAATAGCGTTGGATAGGAACCCTTGGTCTTCCGGCGGGGAGGGTTTTCACCTCCCTTATCGTTACTCATGTCAGCATTCGCACTTCTGATACCTCCACGGTGCCTTACAGCTTCCGCTTCAACAGCTTACAGAACGCTCCTCTACCATGCACAAAGTGCATCCGTAGCTTCGGTGTTATGCTTAGCCCCGTTATATCTTCCGCGCGGGCCGACTCGACTAGTGAGCTATTACGCTTTCTTTAAAGGGTGGCTGCTTCTAAGCCAACCTCCTAGCTGTCTAAGCCTTCCCACATCGTTTCCCACTTAGCATAAACTTTGGGACCTTAGCTGACGGTCTGGGTTGTTTCCCTTTCCACGACGGACGTTAGCACCCGCCGTGTGTCTCCCGTGATTGAACTCATGGGTATTCGGAGTTTGCATCGGGTTGGTAAGTCGGGATGACCCCCTAGCCGAAACAGTGCTCTACCCCCCATGGTTAGACACGAGGCACTACCTAAATAGTTTTCGAGGAGAACCAGCTATCTCCGAGTTTGATTAGCCTTTCACTCCTATCCACAAGTCATCCGCTGGCTTTTCAACGACAGTCGGTTCGGTCCTCCAATGCATGTTACTGCATCTTCAACCTGCCCATGGATAGATCACTCGGTTTCGGGTCTACTCCTAGCGACTGGACGCCCTATTAAGACTCGGTTTCCCTACGGCTCCGCAAATGCTTAACCTTGCCACTAAAAGTAAGTCGCTGACCCATTATACAAAAGGTACGCAGTCACCGTCCGAAAACGGCTCCCACTGCTTGTACGTACACGGTTTCAGGGTCTATTTCACTCCCCTCACAGGGGTTCTTTTCGCCTTTCCCTCACGGTACTGGTTCACTATCGGTCAGTCAGGAGTATTTAGCCTTGGAGGATGGTCCCCCCATATTCAGACAGCGTTTCACGTGTGCCGTCCTACTCGATTTCACTTTAAAAGACCTTTCACATACGGGGCTATCACCCACTATGGCCACACTTTCCAGAGTGTTCTGTTAAATCTAATAAAGCTTAAGGGCTAGTCCCCGTTCGCTCGCCGCTACTTAGGGAATCTCGGTTGATTTCTTTTCCTCTGGGTACTTAGATGTTTCAGTTCCCCAGGTTCGCCTCTAATAACCTATGTATTCAGTTAAAAGATACCTATAAATAGGTGGGTTTCCCCATTCGGAAATGTCCGGATCAAAGGTTGTTTACCACCTCCCCGAACCTTATCGCAGGTTACAACGTCCTTCATCGCCTCTGACTGCCAAGGCATCCACCGTGCACGCTTAGTCACTTGACCATATAACCCGAAGGCGTCTGGAATCACAGTAACTTGTATTGCTAGTAACGATAGATTTCGCCGAATTGGCGCATGCAGTAAAACTACATGTCTTAAATCTAAATCAAATGAATCAAATCCAAATTGTTAAAGAGCGTTTAAAGCAAAAAAGCTTTAAAAGATAATGTCTTAAACGACAATATGTTTTAAAACTCTTCCTTCTCATCCAGAGGATGATGGTGGAGCTATGCGGGATCGAACCGCAGACCTCCTGCGTGCAAAGCAGGCGCTCTCCCAGCTGAGCTATAGCCCCAAGAAAAACAGTAAGGCTATTGATTGGTAGGCCTGAGTGGACTTGAACCACCGACCTCACCCTTATCAGGGGTGCGCTCTAACCAGCTGAGCTACAAGCCTACACCGTTGCTCTTAACTTCTCTGATCAGATAATTCGTGTGAACGCTTGCCGAGAATCGGCTTTCGTTTAAGGAGGTGATCCAGCCCCAGGTTCCCCTAGGGCTACCTTGTTACGACTTCACCCCAGTCATGAACCACACCGTGGTAACCGCCCTCCCGAAGGTTAAGCTAGCTACTTCTGGTGCAATCCACTCCCATGGTGTGACGGGCGGTGTGTACAAGGCCCGGGAACGTATTCACCGCGACATTCTGATTCGCGATTACTAGCGATTCCGACTTCATGGAGTCGAGTTGCAGACTCCAATCCGGACTACGACCGGTTTTCTGAGATTAGCTTACCCTCGCAGGTTCGCGGCCCTCTGTACCGGCCATTGTAGCACGTGTGTAGCCCAACTCGTAAGGGCCATGATGACTTGACGTCGTCCCCACCTTCCTCCGGTTTGTCACCGGCAGTCTCCTTAGAGTTCCCACCCGAAGTGCTGGCAAATAAGGACAAGGGTTGCGCTCGTTACGGGACTTAACCCAACATTTCACAACACGAGCTGACGACAGCCATGCAGCACCTGTCTCAGAGTTCCCGAAGGCACGAAACTATCTCTAGTAACTTCTCTGGATGTCAAGAGTTGGTAAGGTTCTTCGCGTTGCGTCGAATTAAACCACATGCTCCACCGCTTGTGCGGGCCCCCGTCAATTCATTTGAGTTTTAACCTTGCGGCCGTACTCCCCAGGCGGTCTACTTATCGCGTTAGCTGCGCCACTAAAAGATCAAGTCTCCCAACGGCTAGTAGACATCGTTTACGGCGTGGACTACCAGGGTATCTAATCCTGTTTGCTCCCCACGCTTTCGCACCTCAGTGTCAATATCGGTCCAGGTAGTCGCCTTCGCCACTGGTGTTCCTTCCTATATCTACGCATTTCACCGCTACACAGGAAATTCCACTACCCTCTACCGTATTCTAGATTGGCAGTATCAGGTGCAGTTCCAAGGTTGAGCCCTGGGCTTTCACATCTGACTGACCAATCCACCTACGCGCGCTTTACGCCCAGTAATTCCGATTAACGCTCGCACCCTCCGTATTACCGCGGCTGCTGGCACGGAGTTAGCCGGTGCTTCTTCTGCAGTTAACGTCACAGCTAGCAGGTATTAACTACTAACCTTTCCTCACTGCTGAAAGTGCTTTACAACCCTAGGGCCTTCTTCACACACGCGGCATGGCTGCATCAGGCTTGCGCCCATTGTGCAATATTCCCCACTGCTGCCTCCCGTAGGAGTCTGGACCGTGTCTCAGTTCCAGTGTGGCTGATCATCCTCTCAGACCAGCTAGAGATCGTCGCCTTGGTGAGCCATTACCTCACCAACTAGCTAATCTCACGCAGGCTCATCCAATAGTGCAAGGTCCGAAGATCCCCTGCTTTCCCCCTTAGGGCGTATGCGGTATTAGACCAAATTTCTCTGGCTTATCCCCCGCTACTGGGTAGATTCCTACGCGTTACTCACCCGTCCGCCACTCGTCATCAACTAGCAAGCTAGTCATGTTACCGTTCGACTTGCATGTGTTAGGCCTGCCGCCAGCGTTCAATCTGAGCCATGATCAAACTCTTCAGTTTAAATCATTTGTGTTACCAGGAATGTGGTAACGGGCTCTAGTACTAAACAACCGGATAACATTCTTAAGAACGTTAAACCTTTGTAAATCGCTTTAAATGAATTCACTTGGTTGCTTGTCTAGAAAAAGTTTGCTTCTTCTCAACAAGCGCCCACACGAATTATCTGATCAAATTGTTAAAGAGCGTTGCTTTCTTGACTCTCCGCTGAACCAGCGTTTCGTCTCAAGCGAGGCGCATATTCTACTTTGCGCTCATTCAAAGTCAACCGTTTATTTTGCAATTTCGTAAAAAGTTTTTACTCAGCAACCGGACTTTGAATCCTACTCCGCAAGCAATCTTAAAAACCAATGTTTTCAATCACTTACTAAGCACCTTACTCAACTCTGCAGCCCCTTAAAAAGCGGCCTCCCTAAGCAAGGACGGCGAATTCTACAGACATCTAAAAAAGGGTCAACACTTAATCTACAAAAAAGCGAAAAAAGTGAATAAATATTCAATATTGTTTATTAGTTATACAGTGCTGTGTTATTAACTACTCTATGGACATAAAAAAACGGTGTCTATCTTTCAATAAACACCGTTTTTAGAATCATCTATTAGCTTTCAAAGACTACTTATTATTCTCTTCTTGCTCGTCTTCTGCCGCAGCGAATTCATCAGCAAGCTCTTCATCATCTGTATTCTTTCTTACAAAGATAAGCCCTAGGATGATGCCTGTTTCAAATAGCAGCCACATTGGAAGCGCTAATAAGCTTTGAGAAATGACATCCGGCGGTGTTAACAACATACCCAAGACGAAACAACCAACGATTACATATGCACGCTTTTGCCTTAGACCAGCAACAGTTGCAGCACCAGACCAAATCAGTAGCAGAGTAGCTATCGGTATTTCAAATACAATACCAAATGCGAAGAACAGCTTAAGTACAAAATTCAGGTAGCTGCTTATATCGGTCATCACCGCAACATTTTCTGGCCCTACACTGGTAAAGAAACCGAATATAAGCGGAAATACAACGAAGTAGGCAAAGGCGATACCAGCATAAAACAGAAAGATACTCGATATTAACAAGGGTATCGCAAAACGTTTTTCGTGCTTATATAAGCCAGGCGCTATAAATCCCCATATTTGGTGCAATACAAATGGCATCGCCAGAAAGATTGCAGCTACAAGCGTTAGCTTGAAAGGAGCAAAGAACGGAGAGGTAACATCGGTCGCAATCATGCTAGTGCCTGATGGCAACAGCGCAGTTAAAGGCGATGAAAGATAGGTATACAGATCATTGGCAAAATAAAACAAGCCAAGAAAGAAACCTAAAATGATAAGTAGGATAAACATTAGCCTCTGGCGTAATTCAACCAGATGGCTAATTAATGGCTGTTCCTGATCGTGTTCAGGCTGCGGATTGCTCATGCTTTTCCTGTACTGCTATTGTCATCAGCCTTAGTAGGCTCATTCGCAGATTGAGGCTTTTCTTCTGTTGCTTCTGGCGGAACAATCTTAGAGCTAACTGGAACTTCTTCTTTTAATGCATCATTAAATGGCTGACGCATCTCATTAAGTTCTTTTTCTAACTCGTGTTTCTGAATAGCCGTCGTACGTTTTAATTCTTCCACTCTTAGCTCTTCGCTAATTTCTGTCTGTATAGAAGAGACAGTGCGCTTTATACGCCCCATCCACATTCCGACAGTTCTTACAGCCGTTGGTAATTTATCTGGCCCAAGTACAACCAACGCAACCACTGCAACAATGAGTAGCTCGGCAAAACCGATATCAAACATAGTTAAAGCCTGTTACTTGTCAGACTTCTGCTCAGCTTTTACGTCGTCAGCTTTTTTAGCCTCTGTAAAATCAGCATCTTCCTGTTTGATCTGCTTGTTTTCAGCTTCTTCTTTGGCTTTTTCTTCTTCTGTCATGGCTTTTTTGAAGCCCTTAACAGCACCACCTAGATCGCTGCCGATATTTTTGAATTTTTTAGTCCCGAAAATCAGAATAATAATGGCCAAAATAATCAATAGCTGCCAAATACTGATACCACCTAAACCCATTTTTACTCTCCGCTATCACATAGCAGCTCTTTTAACTGCCATCATAGAAATCTGTTGGAATGACCCACGTTACACGTTTTTATTAACGCCTTAGGATCTATATTTATTTTTTAGTGCGTGACGCTTTTTCTTCCAAGCCCGACAGATCAAATCTGCGAGCTAATTCATCTAATACTGCCTGTGGTTCTTCACCTAGGTGCGATAATGCAACCAAACTATGGAACCAAAGATCGGCTGTTTCATAAATGACATCTTTATTGTCACCGCTGGTCTGTGCGTCCTTAGCTGCCAGAATAGTTTCTGTTGCTTCTTCGCCGACCTTTTCTAAGATCTTATTCAAGCCCTTAGCATGTAAGCTAGAAACATATGAACTGTCTGGGGCTGCTGATTTACGCTGTTCCAGAACTTCACCCAGCTGAGTTAATACGTCACTCATTTATTCACTCACTTTCAATTAAGACTAACTTACGTGCGGAAGCATACCCGATCAATATTGCTTCCACCATCCCCTCCTAAAGGAGGATCATGAACGTTTCAACAATAGTACTACACCCAGCCCCGCTAAAATCCAACTACTAGGAGGCAAATCACATAGCCATTCCATCACATCTGGGTTAGCAACAGCTACAGCACCCGCAATTAGCATCAACCCTAGATTACGTCTTCTTGAAGCTTTGCTTTCTAGTGCTTCCTTCGCTTGCTGATAAGCTCTTATATCACGCTGGCGCGCACTATCTAAATTCCTAATCTGGCTCAGGGAATCAAAAATCAGCTGTGGCATATGTGGCATTTTCTCTAGCCAATCAGGCGCTTGCTGTTTAATAGAGCGATAAACACCTTTTGGCCCCATTCGCTCTTTCATCCAATTCTCTAGAAACGGTTTACCCGTTTCCCATAGATCAAGATCAGGATAAAGCTGTCGACCTAAGCCTTCGATATTTAAAAGCGTTTTCTGCAGTAGCACTAGTTGCGGCTGCACTTCCATATTGAAACGACGTGCCGTTTGGAACAAACCTAAAAGCACTTGCCCGAAGGAGATATCTTTTAACGGCTTTTCAAAGATCGGCTCACACACACTGCGGATTGCTGTTTCAAATGCATCGACATTAGTGTCCGCAGGAACCCAACCCGAATCAACGTGTAGTTGCGCCACCATACGGTAGTCACGCTTAAAGAAAGCAAGGAAGTTGCGTGCTAAATAGCTTTGATCCTCTGGGGTAAGCGAACCAATGATCCCAAAATCTACCGCGATATATTGTGGTGAACTTGGATTATTGCGAGAAACAAAGATATTACCCGGGTGCATATCCGCATGAAAAAAGCTGTCTCGGAACACCTGAGTAAAGAAGATCTCAACTCCACGCTCCGCCAACGCCTTCATATCCGTATTCTGTTCGTTTAACTGATCAACTTCAGCCACAGGGATACCGTGAATGCGTTCCATCACCAATACATTTGAACGTGTGTAATCCCAGTAAATTTCAGGAATATAAAGAATATCGCTGTTTTCAAAGTTACGTCTTAGCTGTGAGCCATTTGCCGCTTCTTTGCGAAGATCCAACTCATCGAAGATGGTTTGCTCATATTCAGCTACCACTTCTACAGGGCGCAGGCGACGTCCTTCTTCCCAAACCACATGAACAAGACGAGCCAAGCTGAATAGAAGATCTACGTCTTTACGAATGGTTTTACCAATTCCTGGACGGATAACTTTGACTACAACTTCACTACCATCAAGCATGGTTGCTTTGTGGACCTGAGCAACCGAAGCGGACGCCATTGGCTCTACTTCGAACTCAGCAAACAGCTCTGAAACGGGCTTTTCTAAGGCTTTTTCAATCAACCCTTGTGCTTGTGGGCCAGAGAATGGCGGTACACGATCTTGCAGTTTTTTTAGTTCCTCTGCCAGATCATCCGGTAATAAATCTCGGCGGGTAGAGAGCATCTGTCCAAACTTGACAAAAACAGGCCCTAAAGCCTCTAGCGCTAATCGGACACGTACCGCTTGCGGTTGTTTTGCTGGGATAAAGAAACGCCAAGGCAATAACCAAAACAGGCATCGAACATACCAAGGAAGGGCTAAACCCAAAAATAGAGTATCCAATCGATACCGAGCAAAAACCTGAACAATCTTCAGAATTCGCGATAGACGTTTCACAGCAGGGAAACCTTGTTGCTAAAAATTAATAGATAAGTAGTGGCGTTACTTAGTTCTGACTAAGTTACGGCCATCTTCTTTTGCTTGATACAATGCTTCATCAGCACGGATAAAGACATCATCAAGGGAATCACCCTCTTTGATTTCTGTTACGCCGAACGACATTGTAATCCCCACGGGCTTGCCATGGAAATTAAATGGGCTGCTGGCTAAAGATTCCCGCAATTTTTCCATTGCCTGCGCGGCTTCATCTGCACCAGTAGAAGGAAGGATAATAATAAATTCTTCACCGCCATAACGACCAACAAAGTCCGTTACACGGATATTTTTAGTGATAACTTTGGCTACCAAACGCAGCACTTTATCGCCCGCTAAATGACCGTAGGTGTCGTTGATTTTCTTAAAGTAATCAAGATCACCGACAACAACAGAAAATGACGTACGGTAACGTGACCAACGTTCGTATTCTTGCCCTATATGCTCGTCATAAGCCGCACGGTTTGGCAAACCGGTAAGAGGGTCTGTGCGAGCACGAAGACGCTCCTCTTCCATGTGAGCTTTAACCTTGCGCGTTTCCTGCTCCATCAACTCAACTTTATCAATCAGGTCTTCATAACGACCTTGTAACCGCAGCTCGCGCTCTTCCTCTTTCTTTTTGAAACTATCCATTGCGCGAACAAGACCCGAAAGCTGCAGTGAAACTGCTTTTTTCAGATCTGTAATATCATTGGTATTTTTAACCGTGTTGTGCAGTTTCTTAACATCACGTCGAACTTGAATATCAAGATCACGCTGGTTCTGACCAATTTCTTGCTGCTCTTGGCGGCTATCAACCACAAAAGTTTGGACTTCAGTTAAACGCGTACTGAGTTCCAATAGATAATTTTCGAAGTCTTCACTGGTGTTGCTGGTTGATTTGATAACCAGTTGTACTACTTGATGCACAATCTCTGGTAGATGAGGTAACTCAAATCCCTCTTCAATTCGTTTTACCAGTTGACGTGCATTCGGGTTTTCCTCTTTAGGTACATATAAGCCGCTAATGAGCTCTAATAGCTCAGCGCCAATACGTTTTAAGAGTAATTTAACTTCATCGCCCAGCGCGTCTGTTGAAGCAGTCGTGTCTAGAGAAAAGTCGCTATCACTGATCTCTGCACTCTCTTCTGTTCCCGTCTCGATATGGCTTTGGAGCTCAATCAAGTCAGCAAGAACGGCCGGTAACTCATAACCTTTCTCTTCGACTGCATTACTACGGCGCTCGAGGGAATCCAGCAAGTTTTGTGATCCGCTATTTTGCACTTGAGTGCGTAGCATGCGAATCCACTTA
Organism: Neptuniibacter sp. QD57_21; assembly: GCF_047778075.1. GTDB lineage: Bacteria > Pseudomonadota > Gammaproteobacteria > Pseudomonadales > Balneatricaceae > Neptuniibacter. The sequence goes on from NZ_CP180549.1 coordinate 3,674,181, forward strand.
AGAAGGGCAGCAACAGTTTGCTTAGCTGTTTTACCGCGAAGATCTTCACGATGTTGAACTTGTTTTTCGATGCGGCGACTGATCTTTTGTAAAAAGCCGAGATGCTCTGTGCACTGCTCTTGAAGTAATGGTTTCAATGCCGAGAGTTCAGCATCAAACTGTGGATTATCACCTTCCAACCCGATAGACATATACCCGGCTAATTGGCGCAGTTGCTGCTCAGTATCAACACTTTTACGCTCAAACTGCTCAAATTCTAGAGTCAGCTCCCGGTATTTTTTCTTCCAGTCTACCTGTTCTTCTGCCACACCAGTTCCTCGGAGTACACAACATCAACCTCAGTCAGACTTCATGTTAGTCGAACTCTGTTCTTCGCACTAGGTCTGATATCAATCAGATATAAAAAAACGCCCTCTAGAGGGCGTTTTTCATAGAAATTTTGTTTACTTGGCAGCCGAACGTTCTTTCTCAACAAGGAAGTCAACGACTTCCAACATCTTCTTATGACCACCAGCCATACCCGCAGTCACATGGTATTTACCATTCACAACCATTGCAGGTACACCTTTAATTCCGTACTTATAGACTTCCTGACGCCCCTGATTAAGCTTTGTTTCAACAGCAAAAGAGTTGAATAGGCTTTCAAACTTGGCTACATCAACGCCCAGATTACCATAATAATCAGCAAAGTCTTCTTTACCCCTAAAACGACGACGTTCTACATGAATCGCATGGAATGTCGCTTCGTGAGTTTTGTCTAAAGTTTTCATAAATTCAGAAGCATAGAACGCACGTGCCATTAGTTCCCAGCTCGGATTCCACGCAACTGGCGTACGTACAAATTTAACATCTTCGTCTACATTCTTTTCCCAGTGCTTAATCAATGGCTCAAAGTTATTACAATGCGGACATGGGTATCCAAACATTTCAATCACTTCGATTTTATTTTTATATTTTTTGTAACCCACTTCAGGTACTTTTGCGTAATGTACGCCTTCTTTAAACGCTTCCGCTTGCGCCATAAACGGCAGAAGTAACGCCACTAACATCAACCCAAACTTTTTCATTATTCTTTGCTCCGAAAACAATAGGACCGGGTGGTAGACAATAAAATGAAACCTAAGTTCCTACCACGTACAAAAAAGGCAGCCTAAGCTGCCTTTATTGAATCCAAGCTGAACTTACTTGCCCAGACCTTGAATGTAGCTAGAAACCGCTTTGATTTCGTCATCGCTAAGCTTAGCCGCAATATCCTGCATCATCTGCTGTGGATCGTTGTTACGTGCGCCTTTAGCAAAATCTTTTAGCTGCTTTTCAGTGTATGCAGCGTGCTGGCCGCCGATACCTGGGAAGCCTGCTTGGCTATTACCTTCACCTGTTGGTGCGTGACAAGCTGTACAAGCAGCAACGCCTTTATCTGCGATACCTGCGCGGTAGATTTTCTGACCCTGTTCAACAAGATCTTTAGCAGCGTGGCCTACAGTACCAGTCTGCTTAGCAAAGTAAGCAGAGATATCAGCAATGTCCTGGTCGCTGTAAGAGTTTAGAAGACCAGTCATTTCTACAACTGTACGCTTACCAGATTTGATATCTTGAAGCTGTTTGATCAGATATTTTTCGTTCTGACCTGCTAGCTTAGGGAAGTTTGCGATTGCACTGTTACCGTCAGCACCGTGACAAGCAGCACACATTGCAGTCATTCCTTTACCTTTAGCAGCATCACCCGCTGCGTGAGCTACACCAGTGATACCAACGGTCACCAGCAAGCTAATCAGTAGTTTATTCATCGATGAACCCAGACTCTTGCTATTAAAATTAGACGGCCATAGGCGTAATGATGAGTCATTAAGCGTTGACCGATGTTATCCTCACTTCCCTGCAGACTAGAGCTTAGGCCTGTTCGCAGGTAAAATTGGCGCAATTATAAACCAATATCCACACAAACTGGAACGGCAATCTCTGTTCCTTTAGTAGCGATTTCTTAAAAAGCGACTTAAAAATATGTCTTCAGATCAAAAAACCGTTCACTACAACACCGCGAAATTCAATAAAAGTGCGGCAAAATTACACCAGTGTCCGGCGGATATAGGCGCAGAAGTCGCTTTCGCAGGCCGCTCTAATGCAGGTAAATCGAGTGCGATTAACACGCTGACCAATAACAACAAGTTGGCACGTACTTCGAAAACACCAGGCCGTACCCAATTGATTAACTTCTTTGATCTCAATATCGAAGGTGTTCGTATTGTCGATCTACCAGGCTATGGCTACGCCAAAGTACCTGTTGCGATGAAACAGCATTGGCAGCAACACTTGGAAGAGTATCTACAAAAACGCCAATGCCTTCGTGGTGTTGTGCTTGTAATGGATATTCGCCACCCAATGAAAGAGTTTGACCAGATGATGGTTGATTGGTGTCTAAGTACTGAGATGCCGCTGCACGTGCTTCTGACCAAGTCCGACAAGCTGAAAAAAGGCCCGGCTCAGTCCACTATGTTGAAGATTCGCAAGGAACTAACTGCAGTTCTAGGTGATCTGGTTACAGTGCAAACATTCTCAGCATTGAAGAAACAAAATGTCGATCAGCTCAGACAGCGCTTGGATCTATGGTTACTACCGGAAGATGATTTCGAAGAAGAATTTGAAGCCGAATAACAAAAGAAAGCCCTGGGAAACTTAGGAAGGGGAACTGTCAATTTCTCAGGGCTTTAACGCATGCTTGTTGTAAAGAGCCACAGCCATGGCACGATGAATGTGTAAGTGACTCTTAAAGCTATTGAGTACAAATTGATCAGAAAGTTCCAAAATTCTGAAATAAATTTTGCTCCAGCTAGAAACTCAGTACTAAACTTCGCGAATTTTTAACAATTCCGTCACTTCCGTGATTAATCTTTCTAAATTTATTTCATCCAAATGGTGCTCAAGCCACTGCTTAGTATCAGGGTCGTCAATACTATTCAATATGCCCTCCAAGCCGCCAAGATCACCCACTTCAGCTAAATCTATAATCCTTTGTGACTGCGCTACATCTAATTTCAACCTCTGAAATGCGCTAGTCCCCCCGTCCGATTCAAGGTTGATTCTTTCTCTTAACTTTTCAATAAGCGTGTCCAAATCTAAGTCATCCAGCTTTTTCTGAAGCCAATGTTGAGTACTTTGTTCTCGGATATCCTCAACCTTCTCCTCAAGGAGAGATAACTCACCTAACTCGGCCATCTCAAGTACTGAATTTGCTTCATCAATATCCAGTAACAAATAAGCTGTATTCACATCAACATCAGCCATGTCACTCTCAGGGGGAGCAGAGACTTTAGCGTCCAAATATTTGGCCAATGACGCCAGCAACATATCCTTACTAATAGGCTTAGAAAGTATTTCATGGCACAGGTCTTTGTTCTCTATTACATCAGAGTCCTGTACCGATGCCGTAATTAACATCAGCGTGAATTCATTTTCAGGGTAAAGATCCTGCACCTTTTTTAGAAAATGATGCCCATCCATATTGGGCATTTTCAGATCCGTTAAAATTAAATCTGGCTTATGAGTTTCTAAAAGCGCTAACCCTTCCTCTCCATCTTCAGCCTGTAAAAATTCAAAGGGTTGATCCGACAAGTAAGAGATCAATAAATCTCGGTTATAAGAGATATCATCAATCACTAGAATGGTTGCTGGTGAAAACTGATAGGCATTATTCAGTTTAATATTGATAGCATCCGTTACAGGCTTACTATCCGTAATCTCAATTTCTGGGATAAGGACCTTAAAAGTTGCTCCTTTACCCTCTCCTTCACTAATTACTTCTATGGAGCCTTGCATTAGATTGACTAACTTTTGCGTAATCGCCAACCCCAGTCCAGTCCCTCCATACTCTGAAGTTTTCTGCCCTTTAACTTGCTCAAATGCGCTAAAAATAGATTCCTGATCCTCTTTGGGAATACCTTTACCCGTATCTGTCACTGTTAATTTGAGTCCAACTTTCTGCGCTCTTACATCGGTTCTCGAAACACTTAACTGAATTGAGACACGACCTTCTGATGTGAACTTGATAGAGTTCGAGCATAAATTCATTAATATCTGTTTCAAACGAAAAGCATCACATAACAGATATGCAGGAACATTCTCGTCACAATGAGTTGATAAATAGAGATCTTTTTCAGCTGCCCGTTGTAAAAACATAGAATGTATTTCTTCGAGCAAATAACGAGGAGAGAATGGAGCATACTGAATTTCCATCTTTCCAGACTCTATTTTTGAGAAATCTAATACCTCATTAATTAATCCAAGTAGCGTATTACCAGCAGAGTTGATAGAGCTAAGATAACTAAGTTTCTCTGAAGAAAACTCTTTTCCATAAAGGATTTGCGAAAAACCCAACACCGCATTCAAAGGGGTTCTTAACTCATGTGACATATTAGCTAAAAAGCGACTTTTCGCTCGATTAGATTCCTCTGCTTCTAGCTTTGCCGCTAAAAATTCTTGGGTTCTGTTTTCAACTTCCGTTTCTAAGTGCGCTTTATACGTTTCCAGATCTTCAATCTTGCTACGAATAGCTTTTTGCATGATCTCTAAGCCAGAAGCTAATTCTCCAATTTCATCACTCGACGTTTTATTCACCGGGTAATAATAATCACCAGATGTAATAGCATTAGACGCAGTAACCAACTCCCGTATAGGCCGAGTAATTTGCCGTGTCACAAAATAGTAGGCTAGCCCCAATCCTATGATGAAAAATAAGCAAAAAAGCAAAGCAGAGTTTTTTAAAACATTCTGAATACGTTTTTGCAGTTCAGTGGCTTCGAAACCAACAATCACATGCCCTACAGGCTTATTGCTATTAGCAATTAGAATTTGATTCCCTATCCAATAAACACCTTCAGTTCGACTCACCCCTTCCTGATAAATATCTTCTAAGCTAATGGTTGGCTCAATTGGAAGACCGATCCTAGCGATATCGTTATGAGCCACAACTTCATCCAGCTCATTAAGAACAATAATCTCAATAACACCTAACTGTTTATGATCCTTAAATAAGCGATTAGCGTTGATCGACTGTACTTTTAAAGCCCAGTCATAATTATCGCTACTTTGGACAAGCATAAAGACTTCTTTTATCAAAGGAGCAACAATACTCTCCGAAGCCGTTTTTAAGTTATTGAGGTTTTCACTACGAATTTCTTTAATAAATACAGCGGTACTACCACCTAAAACTAGCGCAATAACACCCGCAATGATAAACAGGAGACGGCCGAGTAGATTAAAGCTATTCATCTTTTGACTGCATTACTTTATCAACTTCGATAACAGCTTTATCAAGAGTAACCTTTACTTCTGCACCATAAAAAATCTGATTGAATGCTCTTGAGAAGATCTCGCCCGCTACAGGGAATTCGGACATACCTGATTGAATTCTGGCATTAGTTCCCTCTTCAAAAATCCAATCCACTGCATCCAATAGTCCCGGTGCATTTAGTTTGGAAAAATATTCAGATTGCCACACCCTCCGGCGAGCAGGAGAGCCCCCCGTATTTAACAATTTGGCAGTAGGCTCACTGGTTGCCCACTGTAGGAACATCCAAGCGGCTTTTTTATTCTTAGACGCACTGTTGATTGCAAATGCCCAAGCCCAAGGAGAAGTTTCACGACTCACAGGCCCTCTTGGTAATTTAGCGGCATCCCATTGATCCCAAATAGGTGATTTATCAGGCTTATCTATTTCGTTGAAAAAGTGCGAGGCTAAGAAAGCAGCTGCCAGTCTACCCTCTCTAAACTGTTGTCGAATTTCATAGAAATGAAGCAGCTGACTATTAGGAGGATTACCATAGCCTGTGACCATATCCCGATAAACTTCTAACGCCTTAATCGATGCTGCAGAATTAAAAACAGGTTGGTTGTTCTGATCTAAAATTGATCCACCGTAAGACCGTATCGCAGGAATCACTGTCCAGGTATTTAAACCAGCACCAGCTCTTGTACGACTAGCAAACGCATAGACGCCTTCTAAGCCATCTTTATCCAAACCTCTTTGTAGTTCACGCTTCGCCTCAACCATCTCTTCATAGGTATCAGGGATCTGTATGTTGTAACGCGCAAACAGATCTTTACGGTAAAACAGTACAGGGGCAGAGAAATCAAATGGAACAGATAACAGTGTCCCGTCGATAGTACAGAGTTTCAAACTGTTTGAACTCAAATCATCAAACATGTACCAATCAGGGTCAGTCAGTTGCTTGTCATCAATAAAAGGCTTTAAGGGCGTGAGCCAATTATTCTGATGAGCTTGGCCCAGAAAAGTCACACCTATGGGCACGACATCGTAAACACCACCTCTAGAAACAAGATCCACTTCGCGACGTTTTCGCATTTCAGATTGCTCTACGGTGATATAACCAACCCTAATGCCAGTGAGGCGCTCAAATACCGGCAGGTAAGGCTTTAGGGCTACGAATGCAGGCTGAGCATCGGCTAATACTGTTAGCTGTGTCCCTTTGAATTGCTGCCAATCAATGTTGGCTTTTTTCCATGGTTCAAGGCTCGTCGAATCAGCAAAACTAACCCCAAACCCAATCATAAGCCATAAATATAGCAATGCTGCCACGGGCTTTCTCATAAACATAACTCACCCCCAAATGCTTATTTATTTAGGGTAGTTAGTAATGCTCTATTTACAAATCCTCCTGATCTCTCTGTTTTCTATGTCGCAGGGGCAAAATTAGTCTAAGCTGCAACTAGCTTTTGATTGATTTTTCAACAGTTAACTTAAGTAAGACGGCTCGATAAAAATGGCAGATATTCTCGTTGTCGATGACGTAGCTGATAACCTCAAAGTCTTACGCAATATTTTTGTGGAGAAAGGCTATGGAGTGAGAGTCGCTACAAATGGCCTGATGGCAATAAAAAGCGCAACAACCCTGCCTCCTGATCTGATTTTAATGGATATAAACATGCCCAAAATGGATGGCATTGAGGCATGTATCAAGCTTAAAGAGAATCCAATTACAGCCAATATCCCCATCATTTTTGTGACTGCAAACACAGAGCTAGAGATGGTTATCAAAGGCTTACATTCTGGCGGCGTGGACTACATCACTAAGCCCTTTATGCATGAGGAAGTTATTGCCAGAGCAGAAGTACATATCAACTTAGTCAAAACCCAACAACGCTATGCAAATGCTGAAATCATGTCAGCTATTGGTCAAATGGTAGTTGGAGTATCTCACGAGCTTAATACCCCATTGGGTATTTGCGTCACATCTGCGTCATCTATGAAAGCTGATTTAGATAGCCTTCGGACCCAAGTAGAGAATGAAGCACTCACTAAAAATGGCTTAGATGAGTATTTAAGTAAAAGTGAAGAGCAACTCAAACTGATTGAAGGTAATTTTGCCTCGATTGTGCATAAGTTAGATCACTTTAAGACAATTACGCTCGACCAAATTGAAAACCAACCCCGCACGATTAATCTGGCTGAATACGTGCAAGAGTGCATCAAACTATTGCATTCAACATTGATGGATGAGAGTTTTCAAATATCCCTCGACTGCGAAGCATTAGAGGTCAACTTGAACCCTGGTTACCTCTTCCACATTATTTCTAACTTAGTATCAAATACCGTCGCCCACGCTTATAGCGACGATTTTTCGGGACCAAAGCAAATCAATTTGAAAGTGTACTTAGAAGATGGGCATATTGGATTGATGTATTGGGATAATGGGATCGGCGTAACCCAGAGTGTGCTAAAGCAGGTGCTAAAACCTTTTTATACCACCAAACTCAGCGACCCAAACCATCTGGGCCTAAGCGCTTCAATCATCAATGGCATTGTCACTATGATTTTACACGGCACTCTTAGCTTACAATGCGATAAAAGAGGGCTGGTTTACGATATTAACTTCCCTATTAAGCAAGTAGCTTAGGACAAATAAAATACGCTCCCTCATAAATGAGGAATTACGCCTGCAACCTAGTCGATAAAACTAAGTGCAGGCTACGCTATACAGTTAAAACCCTTCGATTTAGTGAGCCTGCTCCCAGTTCTCACCTACACCGGCTTCAACTAGCAACGGTACATCTAGATCGGCTGCTCCTGCCATTTGATCTTTCACTTCAGCAACAAAGGCATCTACCTGATCTTCACGTACTTCAAAGACCAATTCATCGTGTACTTGCATGATCATGCGGACATCAAAATCGGATTCGGCTAACCAAGCATCTACCGTCACCATCGCGCGTTTAATGATATCTGCGGCAGTACCCTGCATTGGCGCATTGATCGCGGTACGTTCAGCAGCCTGACGGCGCATCGCGTTTTTCGCTTTAATCTCTGGCAAGTACAAACGGCGACCAAACAGAGTTTCAACGTAACCCTGCTCCTGCGCTTTGGTGCGGATATCATCCATATAGTGCTGCACACCTGGATAAGTCTCAAAATAGTGTTCGATATACTGCGCCGCATCTTTACGGGCGATACCTAATTGTTTCGCTAAACCAAACGCCGACATACCGTAGATCAAACCGAAGTTGATCGCTTTAGCACTACGGCGCTGATCATCAGAGACCTGATCGAGTTCAACTTTGAATACTTCCGCTGCAGTTGCACGGTGAATATCGGCACCTTTAGAGAAAGCATCCAGCAAGCCCTGATCCTGAGACAGATGCGCCATAATACGCAGTTCGATCTGCGAGTAATCGGCAGCTACAACCTTATAGCCTTCTGGAGGGATGAAGGCGTGACGAATACGGCGGCCTTCCTGAGTACGTACCGGAATGTTCTGCAGGTTTGGATCCGTCGAAGATAGACGCCCTGTCGCTGTCACCGCTTGATGGTAAGAGGTATGAATGCGTCCAGTACTTGGACTGATCATTAGCGGAAGCTTATCGGTGTAAGTTGACTTAAGCTTGCTCAAGCTACGGTGTTCAAGAATCAACTTAGGCAGAGGATATTCCAATGCTAACTCCTGAAGTACTTCCTCAGCAGTCGATGGTGCGCCTTTTGGCGTTTTCTTGATCACCGGGATATTCAGCTCTTCAAATAGAATCTGCTGCAACTGCTTTGGTGACGCCAGATTAAACTCTTTACCGGCGATATCGTAAGCTTCACGCTCTAGCTCCACCATACGTGCAGCCAGTTCGATACTTTGCTCACCGAGCATCGAAGCATCAACCAAAGCACCGTTACGCTCGATGCGTGAAAGTACTGGAATCAGCGGTTTTTCGATCTCATTGAATACTTTGCTTAGTGTTTCATCTTGGCTTAGCTGACTATCGATCGCTTGATGTAGACGCAGGGTGATATCCGCATCTTCCGCAGCATAAGGCGCTGCTTGCTCTAACTCGATCTGGTTGAACGTCAGCTGTTTTTTACCTTTACCGGCGATCTCTTCGAACTTAACCGTTTTCACACCCAGATAACGATCAGCCAAGCTGTCCATATCGTGACGCGTTGCCGTGGAGTTCAACACGTAGGATTCCAGCATAGTATCGAACGCCACACCTTTTAGATCGATATTGTAACGAGCCAACACATTCATATCGTATTTAATATGCTGACCGATCTTTTTGTGATCTTCACTTTCTAATAGTGGTTTCAGCTTAGTCAAAAGAACATCACGACTAATCTGCTCTGGCGCGCCCATGTAATCATGTGCAACCGGTACATAAGCGGCCTTTCCCGGTTCTACCGCAAAAGAAACACCCACCAGCTCAGCTTCCATATAGTTCAAGCTGGTTGTTTCTGTATCGAAGGCAAAAAGCTCGGCTGTGGATAACTTTTCAATCCAGCTATCTAGATCGGCTTCTGTAAGCACGGTTGTGTATTCAACATCTTTAGGTGCTTCTGGAGTAGATGGTTCTGACGGATCAGCAGCAATTGCAGCACCACTCTCGCCAGATTCCAACTCACGCACCCATGTCTTGAATTCAAATTCTTTGTATAACTCGATTAACTGCTCTTTGTTTGGCTCGGGCTTAACGATCTCTTCGACTTTTTCGTGTAATTCAACATCAGTTTTGATCGTCGCCAGCAGGTAAGATAGATCCGCTTCTTCACGGTTATCTTCTAGTTTCTTCGCCATGGTTTTCGAGCCACGGAAACCGAGATCAGCAATTTTATCTAGATTTTGGTAAAGATCTTTAATACCGCCGAGACCTTGCAGCAAAGCCAAAGCCGTCTTTTCACCCACGCCCGGAACACCTGGGATGTTATCGACTTTATCGCCCATCAATGCCAAGTAATCGATGATCAACTCTGGCGGAATACCAAACTTCTCTTTAACACCGTCAATATCCATGATGGTGTCAGTCATAGTGTTGATCAGCGTTACGTGTTGATCCACCAGCTGCGCCATATCCTTATCGCCTGTAGAGATCAGGGTATCGATACCTTGAGCGCTGGCTTCGCGCGCCATCGTACCGATCACATCATCTGCCTCTACACCCGGTTCTACGATAAGCGGCATACCCAACGCTTTAACGATGTTGTGGATCGGCTCTACCTGACTTCGAAGATCGTCCGGCATCGGTGGACGCTGGGCTTTATAATCGCTGTAGATCTCATCACGGAATGTTTTACCTTTAGCATCAAAGATCACCGCAATAGGGCTTTCTGGATACTGTTTGATCAAGCTTTTCAGCATTGAAGTAACAACTCGGATCGCCCCTGTTGGGATTCCCGCAGAATTTCGCAGGTCAGCCTGTTGTGAAGCAAAAAAAGCACGGTATAAATAAGAGGAACCGTCGACTAAAATTAAAGGAGAGGAGTTGGCTTGCTGCTGTTCGCTCATCAGGAAATCCGGGTTGGTTATTCTTCAAAAACCCGATCATAGTCGATATGCTCATTTGCCAAAAGAAATCTTGCCATGAAAGAGGAAAGAATAATGAAAAAGCTACTATTAGCAGCACTACTTGCAGTGACACCTGTAGCTTATGCCGAAGTTCCACCGCTGGTTGATGAAGACGAACCACAGATCACAATCTTCCACGAACAAGATAAAACCTATTACGAGTACCGCGTAAATGGTCAGCTTCAGGAGATTAAGGTCGTGCCCAAAAACGGCAAAGAATACTATCTGGTTCCGGCACCAGGTGACGGCGCATTTATTCGCCATGAAGAATCACAAATGCTGATCCCTAAATGGGTACTGTTCCGCTGGTAAGTCAGCAGGATCTAACTAATTAAATTTTACGAAGTGAGTAACGCGCTTGGCTGTATATACGCAACTTAATGACACTGACCTAACCACATTCCTCAAAGATTACGATTTAGGAGAGTTGGTCAGTTACAAAGGTATTGATGGCGGTATCGAAAATACCAACTACTTTGTCACCCTCGTAAATAATGAGGTCGAGACGGAGTATGTACTCACTTTATTTGAAGAGCTTAGCTACGAAGAACTACCTTACTTTGTCGAGCTTTGCCAATGGCTATCGCAGCGAAATATCGCGGTACCTTTTGCCATTCAGGATCGAAACGGTATTGGCCTTAAACAGCTGAAAAAGAAACCTGCTGCGCTACAGCCTCGTTTCTTTGGTGAGCATGTTGGCCAGCAAGAACTCACACCTGAGCACTGCGCAGCGATTGGCAAGGTTTTAGGCGAGTTCCATGTAGCTGCAGAAGATTTCTATCTTGAGCGCCAAGCCCACCGCGGTGTGTTCTGGTGGCGTAGAGAGAGCAAGCTGATTAAAAGCAAGCTACCTGCAGATGATCAAACCATGCTGCAGGAAGAGGTAGCTCGTTTTGATCAACTTCGCGAGCAGCCGGGTGATATTAAAGCGGGCACCATTCATGGCGATCTGTTCCACGATAATGTCCTGTTCCAAGGAACTGAAGTCAGTGCCGTTTTAGATCTTTATAACGCCGCTACTGCCTATCTTCTATTTGATCTGGCGATCGTGGCTAATGATTGGTGCTGCCGACCTGATGGCTCGATTGATAATGAACGAGAGCAAGCACTGCTAAAAGCCTACGCTAAAGCCCGTCCTTTCACTCCTGATGAATACAAAGCTTGGCCAGTCCTAACTTGTACTGCCGCGATGCGTTTCTGGCTATCACGCTTAATTCCATGGTTGGATGAAAACAGCGAGCAGAAGCTGAAAGATCCGGAAGAGCTAAAACAGATCCTGATCTATCGCCGTAACAATCCTAGTCAACTTCCCAAATAGTTGACTTCTCTTCCTAAGACTCCTAAGGAGTCTTAGGAAGACTACCCCCAAAGGGATAACAAAGTCATATAGGACTTGTTCTCAGGCTCCTTCGTAAATCAACACTGCCCTCTTTTGCTAACACCCGCTATAATCAGCCACTGATTATTTATACAGTGAACAGAAAGCCGCTATGGACGTAACTCACATTATCGATTCTCTGAACGATGCCCAACGCAATGCTGTAACCGCACCGGTACAAAACTTACTGGTTTTAGCCGGCGCAGGCTCAGGTAAAACCCGCGTATTGGTACACCGAATTGCTTGGTTGATTCAGACAGAAGGAATGTCGCCCTACTCTATTATGGCGGTTACGTTCACCAACAAAGCGGCGAAAGAGATGCGTGGCCGTATTGAGAAGCTTTTAGGTATCAATCCTCAAGGCATGTGGGTCGGCACCTTCCACGGTTTGGCCCACCGTATACTTCGCGCTCATTGGCAGGATGCAGGCTTGCCTGAAAACTTCCAGATTATGGACAGCGACGATCAGCTGCGTCTGATTAAACGTTTAGCCAAAGAGATGAATCTGGACGATAAGCGTTGGCCTGCTCGCCAATTCCAGTGGTACATCAACGATAAGAAAGATAATGGCCTGCGCGCTAAACACATCGAACCACGCCATGACCTAAATGACCGTCAGATGGTGGCGGTGTACGAGGCATACGAGCAAGCCTGTGAACGCGGCGGCATGATCGATTTTGGCGAGCTTTTACTACGCTCCCTTGAATTGTTCCGTGATAAGAACCCAGCTCTACTGGAGCACTATCAAGAGCGCTTCCGCTACATTCTGGTGGACGAGTTCCAAGATACCAACACCATTCAGTACGGCTGGCTGCAGCTATTATGCGGCGGCCAGAAAAAGCTGATGGCGGTGGGCGATGATGACCAATCTATCTACGGCTGGCGTGGCGCTAAGATTGAGAATATCCAAAATCTACCGGTTCACTTCCCCGGTACAGAAACGATCAAACTAGAGCAAAACTATCGCTCTACAGAGACGATTCTGCGCGCAGCCAACGAAGTCATACGCAACAACCAAGGTCGTTTAGGTAAAGAACTACATACTGATTCTGGTGAAGGCGAGCCAATCTCACTTTATGCCGCCTTTAACGAGCAAGACGAAGCGCGTTTTATCGTCGATCAAATCGGAAAATGGGTACAAGAGGGCAACCTCCGTAAAGAGTGTGCGATTCTGTACCGCTCTAATGCCCAGTCCCGAGTACTAGAGGAAGCCTTGATTCGTAGTGGCGTGCCATACCGTATATACGGTGGCCAACGTTTCTATGAACGCCTTGAGATCAAAAACGCACTTTCTTATATGCGCCTTCTAAGCAACCGCGACGATGACACCTCGATGGAGCGTGTCATCAATGTACCAACACGTGGTATAGGCACACGTACCATCGAAATTATCCGTGAACATGCTCGTAGCCAAGTAATCTCTATGTGGCGCGCGTCCAACGAAATTGTGGAACTGAAGAAGCTACCAGCGCGTGCCTCCAATGCCCTGCAGGCTTTCTTAGATCTGATCAATCAGATGGCGCAAGATACCGAAGATACCTTGCTTCACGAGCAGACTGAGCACGTTATCCAACACTCAGGTCTGATCGAACACCACAAGAAAGAGAAAGGCGAAAAAGCCCAATCTCGTATCGAAAACTTGGAAGAGCTGGTAACTGCGGCGAAGCAGTTCAACAGCCAGTGGGATGAATTTCTGGATGAGGAATTTAACTCCCCACTTGCGGCATTCTTAGACCAAGCAGCGCTGGATGCCGGTGATGCGCAAGCAGATGATTACCAAGACAGTGTGCAGCTAATGACCCTTCACTCTGCAAAAGGTCTGGAATTCCCTCAGGTGTTCCTAGCCGGTGTAGAAGAAGGCTTGTTTCCGCATAAGATGTCTGTGGAAGAGCCGGGCCGTTTAGAGGAAGAACGTCGCCTCTGCTATGTAGGTATCACCCGTGCGATGCAGAAGCTGTTTATCACTTACGCTGAATCCCGTCGTTTACACGGACAAGATAACTACAACCGACCATCCCGCTTTATTGGTGAAATTCCAAACGATTTGATGGAAGAGGTTCGCCTCAACGCTAGCGTTAGCCGTCCAATGACCAGCCGTCATAACGATAGCCAAGGCAGTAGCTTATTTGGTAGTAGCTCTCTTAGCAGCAGTGATGTACCAGAGACCAACCTTGCCCTGGGTCAACGTGTTATGCATAGCAAATTTGGTGATGGCACTGTACTTAACTTTGAAGGTTCAGGGCCTAAGGCCCGAGTACAGGTTAATTTCGATTACGAAGGCAGTAAATGGCTGGTGGTTGGCTTTGCCAATCTAACGCCGCTATAACTAGCAATGATATCCAAGCCTTGAAGAAGGCGAATTCCCCAAAGTCACCTTATACTTAAACGGTTGAGGTTTTTAAGGTGACGGAGGGGATATGTATAAACTCTGGAGTGTCTTCGCTGCCCTGATTTTGGCTTGCACCCTTACTAGTGCAGCTGAAGTAATCACAGTGCCTACCTATGATCAGGATCGTTCACCCTTAGCAATCATCAAGAATGGCCAAGCTCACGGAATATATCCTGACCTATTCAGAGCAATACTAATAGGGGCAGGCCTCAAACCTCAGCTGTTACCAGTACCTCCGATGCGACGCCGCATAGGTTTTGAAAATCAGCTCTATCATTTAGCCTGCTGCGCAAACCCCGCTTGGCGGGCACGCCCCAGAGAACAAGAGATCCAAGTTTTTAGTAAACAGTTTTACTGGACCAGAGACATGTTTGTGTTTCCTAAAGGCAAAGCCTTTGAAATCAATAAGCTTTCACAGCTATCCGATAAACTTATCGCCACTGTCCGAGGCTTCGATTATCGAGGATCTGAGCATTTTGGAGAAAGGGTCAACTTTCAAAATGAAGCAACCTTGATGCGCGCCTTGGCTTTAGGCCGAGCTGACGTTGGCATAGTTAACGAGGATATTTTTAATGCCTCTGCGCAAAAAAAATACTTAGAAGCAGGCCCAATACATGATGAAGCGAGTTTACACATCCGTATACATCGTGCTCGTATAGACTTGGTAGAACCAATCAATAAATCGATTGATAATCTGATTAGTAGTGGCCGACGCGATCAGATCGTAAAGAAATACTTAAACCAACATAACGCTATTAGTGCCGCTGTTCCGAACGCTGCTCCCTAAACTGTTGCGGTGTAACGCCCACGATGCGGCGAAAGAATTTTACAAAGTTAGTAGCTTCACTAAAGCCTAACCAGTAACCAACCTCTGCAACAGAAGCTGAGCTATGCGCCAACATACGTTTGGCTTCCAATGCGACACGGCGATCAATCACAACCTTAGCACTGCTCCCTTCAACCTGAATGCAGGCGCGGCTCAACGTACTCTGAGCGTAACCGAGCTTTTCAGCGTAATAACGCAGGCTATGCTCAGTCCGGTACTCTTGCTGCAATAGATCGCTAAACAATTGATAAGTTTTGCGAGAGCGGCTCGTGACCTGATCGGTAACTCTGACCTTCTTTTGCCAACGAGCTAAGCGGAGAAGCAGATTCAATAGTTCATTTCGCAGAAGTGAGATATCTAACTCTGAGCCATCAAACTCTTCAAAATCACGCTTTAAGCGTGAAATCGATTGTAGAATGTCCTGCTGTAAAAGCTCGGTTAGTAGCGTGCAATTTTGCCAATCTTGCAGAGCCAACAGATCCACACCTTTAGATTTCACCCGTTCATCATTCGGTAAAGCTGCGGGATCAATCAGCACGACTTCCGCCTGCAAATCGCAGTAATCCTTCCACTCTTGTACCTGCCCCGGTCGTACAAACAACAAATTGCCCGACCTAAGGCCGTAATCGATAAAATCGATGCAATGCTGCCCTTGCCCCTTGGTCACCAGAATCAGCATATAAAACTCTAGCCGTTCGGGTACGGCCGGCAGCTTCTGATAAAGATCGGCTAATGAGATCGGCTCAATCCCTATTGCCGCTAGGCGTTTGTTCTCAAAAAAGGTGTGTTTAATCTTTTGCATCTAAACCAGCCTTTAACATCCTTCATCCATCGGATTTAAGTGGAGGGGCCTAGCTTAGCAATTCCCATGCAACAAAAGTATTGGTCAGTTTTTTACCATGTAGTATTCAGCTAATACCTACCCCAATCCAAGCCCTGTTACTTTGATAAGTATTGAGCAGCCATTCAAATAAAAATGCCCAAAAAAGGGAGCCCAATACAATGCAAAGCAAAAAGATTCTGATGATTACCGGTGATTTCACCGAAGATTATGAAACGATGGTGCCGTTTCAAACCCTATTAACGGTTGGCCATCATGTAGATGCGGTATGCCCAGAGAAAGTAAGCGGCGATACAGTTGCAACAGCAATTCATGACTTCGAAGGTGATCAAACCTACACCGAAAAGCGTGGCCACAACTTCACTCTAAACGCGACGTTCGCAGATATTAATGTTGAAGATTATGACGCACTGGTAATACCAGGTGGTCGAGCACCAGAATATCTACGTTTAAACCAAGAAGTGATCGAGATGGTGCAACACTTCTTTAAAGAGAACAAACCCGTCGCTGCAATCTGCCACGGTGCGCAACTGCTATCTGCTGCGGGCGTTCTAGAAGGTAAGTCTTGCTCTGCATACCCTGCGTGTGCCCCAGAGATTAATCAATCTGGCGGTACTTACACTGATATTCCACTGGATGCTGCCGTGACTGATGGCAATCTAGTCACCGCCCCTGCTTGGCCAGCACACCCTGCTTGGTTAGCACAGTTTATGGTTTTGCTAACTATGTAATAGAATTAGCGCAAGCTGCTTTCTCCCCAAACCTGAACCCGAAAGCAGCTTGTCGCTACCTATACAGTCAAATCAGTGGAGAGAGCTATGTGCAAACTGTTTATTAATGCCGAACCAGAACTTTGGAAAAGCAGCACCCGCTCAATCCGTATTGACGGTATGGTGACCAGCGTACGTCTGGAAAACTATTTTTGGACGACCCTGACAGCGATTGCAGAGCGGGATGATCTAAATATCCCGCAGATGCTAACTCGCCTCTACCACGAATCGATCGATGCCGGTCACGACTTAGGTAACTTCACTTCATTCTTAAGAGTTTGCTGTATGCGTTACCTGGCGTTGCAACTGTCGGGCGATATCCCAACGAATGAAACGGTGGCGATCAGCTCTTTGGATGCTGATGCGATTTTAAGTAACGAAATCGAAAAGCGTCACTAAACCTCTATGACTGTCGGATTCGGCGCTCAAGGGTTTGAGATCGCGATCTACATTGCCAATCGACCATCGATCGAGCCTTACCCTACTCTCGATCACCTTCGCCCACTCAGTTCGGGTGAGATCAAGCATATTGCGGATCAAACCGGTAATCATTGGCGCAAGATTTTTAATGTCAGCGCTAAATTTCTGTTTGAGCTACAAGGCAACGTAGAGTTTAAGACTTGGCAGATGTTGCGCGATCAGTCGCTGTATCAGGCAGCAAGCCCAATGGCCCTGCTGTTTTCAAAGCCAGATTTAGCAGAGCCAAATCGTATCCATATAATTGCCGGTAAAACCTATGCCCAAGAACTCGGGCTAGAAAACTTGCTCTGGTTAGATCCATACTTTGCGATAGATAAAAGCAGAAAATTGATCGTCTGCCCCTACTTAGATTACCGTCAGTTGAGTAACTCTAGAATCAGCCAGTTGGTTGGATTGGTAAAAAACCTAATTGCTGAAAGCGATTAAAGCCCTGAATAGTCAGGGCTTATTATCTCGCAGAACTAAGATAATACTTAATTCAGAGTCGGATTCTGAATCTTTTCCCAGTTCATATTAAATGTTTGCTGATTAGCACCTGCAGCAGTTGGGTTATCCTCAGTCATGCGATTGATTTCAGCCGCTTGTTGAAGCGATGGTGGTAAAATCACAGTGTCGATCACATGGATAATACCGTTTCTTGCATCAACATCAGCAGCGACTACAGTCGCCTGATTAATCATCACATTACCACCAGCTAAGCTGATCGCGATGTTTTCACCTTGTAGAGAAGGTGCTGCAGTTAACCCCATCGCAGTTTTTGCATCCACTTTTCCAGCTACTACATGGTAGGTAAGTACCGCTTGTAGATCTTTTTTGTTCTCAGGCTTTAACAGGTCAGCCAAAGTTTCTTCTGGCAGCTTGGCGAACGCGTCATTGGTTGGCGCAAACACCGTATAGGGGCCATCGCCTTGTAGGGCACCGACTAAGTCAGCAGCTTTCAGCGCCGTCACTAAAGTAGAGAAACTCTCATTACCCGCAGCGACATCGACAATATCTTTCTTCATTGAATAGGAACCTGCGGTCGCCATTAATGGTACAGCTAGTAGAAAGCAGGCCAGTGTTTTTATAATTTTCATTGTTCTTCTCCTCGCGTTTATTCCTTAAGCAGGCCCTCTACTGCCTCAATGAGATTTTGCTTAAGTGCATCGTAATCAGTGCTACGGAGGTTTTTGAAAGGCAGATCAAAAAACGTACAACAAAATTTTCTTTTTCTGTTTTTATGCCTGTGAATAGAATATTCTTATTTTTAATGGCTCCACTTAACTCCCTGATATTGCGATAAATTTAAAAAGGTTTTTATGCTTCATCGCATCTGGCTAAGTTTTTTTCTAATCGCCTTTAGCGCGGCCCTCTATCAGTGGCTTTGGCTAGATGATTCTGCAGTATTTCAACGTTTGGTGCAGTCCACCTTTGATATGTCGAAGCTCTCGGTGGAGTTATCCATAGGCTTGATCGGTACCCTCGCTTTTTGGCTGGGCATAATGAAATTGGCAGAAAGCTCTGGTCTTGTGGATAAGTTTGCACGGGGAATAAGTCCACTTTTCAGCCGTTTGATGCCAGAAGTGCCAAAAGGTCATCCAGCTATGGGCTCTATGACAATGAACCTCTCGGCCAATGTTCTAGGTTTAGATAACGCCGCCACGCCTTTAGGTTTGAAGGCGATGCGTGATCTACAGAGTTTAAACCCACATAAAGATACCGCAACTAATGCCCAGATTTTGTTTCTGGTACTGAACACCTCCTCGGTAACGCTATTCCCGATCACCGTGTTTCTCTATAGAGCGCAACAAGGTGCCAGTGACCCTACGTCGGTCTTTATCCCTATTCTAATTGCAACCTGTTGCTCGACACTTGCTGGCTTATTAGCGGTGAGTTTTGTACAGAAAATCCGTTTATGGGAAAGAGTTACTCTGCTCTATATCGGCGGATTTGTTGCACTATTACTCGCTTTTATCGGCTATTTCACGACACTAACGATCGACGAGTTACAACGGCAATCATCGCTAGTGGGTAATTTAATGATTTTCTCAGCGATTATTGGCTTTCTCTGTATCGCCCACTTTAAAGGGGTGAATATCTACGAAACCTTTATTGATGGCGCCAAAGAGGGATTTGAAGTCGCGATTAAAATTATCCCTTATCTGCTCGCCATGCTGGTGGCGATTGGCGTACTCAGGGAAAGTGGCGCGTTAGAGGGGTTTATCTGGTTACTACGTGAAGGCTTTGCCAGCTTTGGCGCCGATACCCGCTTTGTTGATGCACTGCCCACTGCGATTATGAAGCCATTTTCCGGCTCTGGCGCCCGGGCAATGATGCTGGAAACCATGAATACCCATGGTGTCGATTCTTTCGCAGCTTACCTAGCCTCGGTTGTCCAAGGCTCAACTGAAACCACCTTCTATGTACTGGCAGTATATTTTGGTGCGGTTGGCATCAGGCATACCCGCCATGCTATCGCTTGTGGCCTTACTGCAGATCTAGCGGGAATTATTGCCGCAATTACTGTGGGTTATTGGTTTTTCGGTTAATACTTCTAGAACAGAAGAAAACCAAAGTTTGAATACTTATAGACTCTATACCTCGGGCATAAACACTCGCCATGCCATTGCTTGCGGCTTAACCGCCGATTTGGCAGGAATCATCGCTGCAATCACTGTGGGTTACTGGTTCTTTGGCTAATAAATAAACCAACCTACAAAGAAGCATCATCAATCAGTTCGTAAGGTAGTGCCAACACATCCACACCATCGACACAGCCTAGATGCACGCGGTAATGACCGGGTTTACGCAAGGTTTGATGGAAAGTATAGATACCGCATTGCTTACAGAAATGATGTTTGGCGATATGGGTCGCGAACTCATAAGTTGCCAAGGAATCATCCGATACCTGAATATCGATATCGCTAGGGTCGACTACAAAGTTACCCATCATTGCGCCTTTCTTCTGGCAGATAGAGCAGTTACAACGCACACCTTCGACAATCTCTGGGGCATGAAAACTGAATCTAACGTTGCCGCAATGACAACTGCCTTGATACACCGGCATAGCACTCGCCTCCACTTGGTTTAAGCAAAGGTCGGAAACAATGCTAGCTCTCGTCTATTAAAAGGCTACCATCCGGTTCTGTCTGACCTATGCCGTTATAAATGACATCATGGCTCATGGTATCAATATCAAAGGCTTGCAAGGTTGCCGGTGCAGAAGTACCTGCATACCCGACCGCTTCAGCAGCAACTGTTTCACCAAACACTAAAGATAAAACGGTAAAGCCAAAGGCCTGTTTTTCTGAGGCCGACAGTTGCGGCCAAGCGCTGTAATAAGCCTGCCAAATGGCTGGCGCCTGACTTAAACCTTGCTGGGTACCCAACGAAAACTCCGCGAAGTGTCGAGCGATATAGCGCTCAACTGCGTGCATCGAGTCCTCATCTAATAAGTTGGGTAAGTGCAACTCTGCTAAGCAGAATTTTAACGCCGCTTCATACGCGTCTAAGCAAGATCGGCGAAAGGCAAAGTCATTTGCCTGCACAATCACACTGTCAGTTTCAGATAGTTGTTCGTATATAGGTAACGGATCTGCATGAGCCATATTAAACATCCTTGTTGTTATGGTTGATCTTAGAAGTAACTATAGCCGCTTATATGGCAACCGCCAGATCGCGGATATGTCCATGGCCATCAATGGCAACTTGCACACATTCGGTTTCGGTCACTTTTCTTAGTTCACTGCCATCAGGGCAACAACCCCAAGCTTCAACGTGGATTCGCAAAGAGCTGCGGCCACTTTCAATCAATTGAGTGTAGAAGGACATAATAGTTCCCTCTAGTACTGGAGATAAAAACTCCATCTGGCCAACCGATACTGTAGAGACACGGCCCTTAGATAATTTAGCCGCATAAATTTCGGCAGCCTGTACAATTTTAGCGGATACCCAACCACCATAAACATCGCCAAACATGTTGGTAGCATCGCTTGAAGCCGGCAGAAGTAGGCTTAATTCACCTGCTGGCTGATGGCTATTTTCCTCGACATGCTCCATGGGATTACCCCTCCTTTACTGCCATCCCCACTCCTTAGGGTAATGATAGAAACTGTGAATTTTGTATTTATTAGTCAGCTTACTCTAATACAAAAGGCTAATACCCTGAATATGTACAACGTAAAAATTCTTTTCTAAGTGTCACACTTTTGTCATTTAAGAAAATTATAGTGTTCGCATCTTAACTCATATATCTAATTTTAAGACTCTTTGGAGCCTATACATGAAACCTATGAAAAAGCTGCTTGCTGCTGTTGCTATCTCTGCAACTTGTGTAGCTGCAAACGCATCTGACCTGCTAGACAAGAACCTACCAGTTTACTCTAAGGCTTCTGGTGTTTCTGGTAACCTTTCTTCTGTAGGTTCCGACACACTAGCTAACCTAATGACGCTTTGGGCTGAAGAGTTCAAGCGTAACTACCCGAACGTTAACATTCAGATTCAAGCGGCTGGTTCTTCTACTGCGCCACCAGCGCTAACTGAAGGTACTTCTAACATCGGTCCTATGTCTCGTAAGATGAAGGACAAAGAGATCGCTGCATTCGAGAAGAAGTTTGGTTACAAGCCAACGCCTGTTGCTGTAGCAATCGATGCGCTAGCAGTATTCGTACACAAAGATAACCCAGTTGAAGGTCTATCTATCAGCCAGGTTGACGCTATCTTCTCTTCTACTCGGAAGTGTGGCGCTGTTGCAGACGCTAAAACTTGGGGTGATGTTGGTGTAGCAGGTTCCCTATCTGATAAGAGCATCCAGTTGTTCGGTCGTAACTCAGTATCTGGTACTTACGGCTACTTCAAGAAGAAAGCTCTATGTAAAGGCGACTTCAAGAACAACGTAAACGAGCAGCCAGGTTCTGCATCTGTAGTACAGTCTGTATCTACTTCTCTTAATGCACTAGGTTACTCTGGTATCGGTTACAAAACTGCATCTGTACGTGCACTACCTCTTACGAAGAAAGATGGCGGCGCATTCGTAGAAGCAACTCCTGAAAACGCGCTAAACGGCAAGTACCCACTAGCTCGTTCTCTATACGTATACGTAAACAAGAAACCAGGTCAGCCTCTAGCTCCTCTAGAGAAAGAGTTCCTGAAAATGGTTATGTCTAAAGTAGGTCAGGAAGTAGTAGTTAAAGACGGCTACATCCCACTACCAGCGGCAGTTGTAGAGAAGCAGATGAAAGCGCTAGGCATGTAATATATTTTGATCATCTGATCTTAGGAAAAAGGGGGCCATTTTGGCCCCCTTTTTTCGTTTATGACAGTCACTGTAATACAGATGTAACAAACTTTTCATATTGTATGCGCCGTCTTCTTAGTAAACTTCCGAGACCTATGTGCCATGAGTACAGAAAACACTGCAACGTCCGACCTGGATTTTAATACCGCGTCGGCCAAGCGACACAGAAACATACGTGCGTTGAAGGATAAACTTGCTTCAGGTGGTATCGCATTTGGTGGTATCAGCGTTATTGTTGCAATCCTTCTGATCTTCTTTTATCTACTTTATGAAGTAGCACCGCTGTTCGAATCTGCCAGCATCGAACCTTGGCAGAAAAATGGACAGGAAATTGCCCCTTACACTGTTCCAGGTGACGGCAAGACACTTTATCTGACAATGGAAGAACAAACAGAGATCGCTCTGCGTGTTACAGATCTTGGTCAGTTAGTGTTTTTTAACAGCCGCAACGGTAACGTAATCAAAACAGAAACTGCCAATATTCCAGAAGGTGCAACAGTTAGCAGCTTTGCTCTAGCTTCTGAATATAGCGGTATTTTCGCTTTGGGTTACAGCAACGGTCAGGCGCAGGTCTTCAAACACAAATACCGTTCTACTTACCCTGATGGCGTACGTGTTATCACGCCAGAAGTGGAATACCCACTAGGTTCTGAACTGATTCAGGTAAGCGATTCACCACTTGAGCTACTTGCAATCAATGGTGAAGAGGAAGAATGGACGCTAATCGGTGGTCAGGCAGCAAACATCGCTGCGACTGAAGTTTCCCTAACCGAGAACCTGATTACTGAGGAAGTAGAAGCGGACACTAACCGCATTACGCTTCCAAATATGAACATCCCAGCTGAGAAACTACTGCTGATGCCAGATCGTCGTTGGATGATGATCTCTGGTGAAGGCGGCAAGTTGGGCATCGTTGATATGCAAGCAGACGGTGGCCCTAAAGTTACTCAGCTAATCGAGACGACCAAAAATAAGATCACCTCTTTTGAGCTACTGATTGGTGGTAACTCCCTACTTATCTCTGACGATAAAGGCGTGACCTCACAGTGGTTCTTGGTTCGTAACGAGAAAGGCGAATGGCTAATGCGCCAGATTCGCAGCTTCGAAAACGGTACTTCACCAATCAGCAGCATCTCTATTGAGCACCGCCGCAAAGGTTTTGTAACGGTTTCGGACCAAGGCGTTATCGATTTCTACAGCACAACAGCATCACGTAACTCACTTACAGCTGCCGTTGCTCAAGGCAATGTAGATATGATCGCTCTATCACCTCGTTCTAACGCACTATTGGTTGAACAGGATGGTAAGTTAGCGCTTTGGGCGGTTCACAACGAACACCCAGAGATCTCTTGGAGCGCACTGTGGGAGAAAGTTTGGTACGAAGGTTACCAAGAGCCTGAGTTCACTTGGCAGTCTTCCGCTTCTACCAACGACTTCGAGCCAAAATACAGCTTAATGCCATTAGCATTCGGCACCTTAAAAGCAGCGTTCTACGCCATGCTTCTAGGTACGCCGCTAGCGATCTGTGGTGCGATCTACACAGCTTACTTCATGGTGCCGTCAATGCGCCGTAAGGTAAAACCTTTCATCGAATTGATGGAAGCACTGCCTACGGTAATTTTGGGCTTCCTAGCAGGTCTATGGTTAGCGCCATTTATGGAGGTAAACCTAGCGGGGATCTTTGTCACCCTACTGGTCGTACCTGCGGCTATTATCGCGTTCGCTTATGCATGGGCATGTGCACCTAAAACACTACGCTACTTAGTGCCAGATGGCTGGGACGCAGCGCTACTGATCCCTGTTGTAATCATCGCAACAATGTTCAGCTTCTGGGTCGCTCCAGGATTAGAGCAAGCGTTGTTCGGTACTGAGATGCGTTACTGGGTAACTCAAGAGCTAGGCATTCCTTACGACCAGCGTAACGCGCTAGTAGTAGGTATCGCGATGGGCTTTGCGGTTATCCCAACGATCTTCTCTATCACTGAAGATGCGATCTTCGCTGTACCAAAACACCTGTCTTACGGTTCTCTAGCACTAGGTGCTACACCATGGCAGACACTGGTACGCGTAGTAATGCCGACAGCGAGCCCAGGTATCTTCTCTGCAGTTATGATCGGTATGGGTCGTGCAGTAGGTGAAACCATGATCGTACTGATGGCAACAGGTAACACGCCAATCATGGACGTGAATATCTTTGAGGGTATGCGAACTCTGGCTGCAAACATTGCAGTAGAGATGCCGGAATCTGAAGTTGGTAGTACCCACTTCCGTATTCTATTCCTGGCAGCATTCGTACTGTTCTTGTTCACTTTCTTCGTAAACACCGTGGCGGAAGTTGTACGTCAGCGTTTACGTAAGAAGTACGGCTCTCTGTAATTTGTGCCTGATTGAGGAAATATAGTAATGCGACAGTCTTTTACTGAATGGTCAAAATCCGGCGCACCTTGGGTATGGCTTAATGCCGGTGCCGTAGCGATCTGTTTGATCATGGTTGTAGGTCTACTGACTCTTATCGCAATTCGCGGTTTGGGTCACTTCTGGCCTGCAGATGTTATCCAAGCGACTTACGTTGATAAGGGCAACAGCGTTACCCTGATCGGTGAAAAAGTCCAAACTGAAGATGTTCCCGCAGCTCAACTACGCGATAGTGGCGTAGCGGTACCAGAAGGTGTTGAGAGCATGAAGCGTAACCTGATGAAAGTCGGTAACCGTGACCACGGTGGTACTGACTTCATCTGGGTTCTGGAAGACTTCATTAAAGATCCTTCTAAACCAGAAATGCTATTCACTGCTGAGCGTCGTGAATGGGGTAACTTCTACGGTTACCTACGTGGCATCAAAGAAGATGGCAAACTGGTTTCTAGCTATGAGGGTTACGAAAAAACTGACGAGTATCTAGCACTTTGGGCACTTCTAGAAAGCCGTATCGAGCGTGCGCTAGATATCCACAGTGACATCGAAGATATCGAGAAAGACCGTATTGGCTCGATCAACTACAAGTTGGAGCGTCTGCGTCTGCAAGAGCGTTCTCTACAACTTAAAAATGTAACTGACCCAGCTCAGTACAAAGAGATTGAAGAGAAACGTGCGGCACTAGACGCAGAATACGAAGGTCTTCAAGGTGATCTACTCGCACTTTACGAGAAATTTAACCGTGACACTGTGGTTGCGGAGATCGCAAACGGCAAAATCGTAGAGTTTAAAGTTGCACACGTTGTGCGTGCTTTCCTACCAAACGATATGGGCCTAGGCGGCAAGATCCTTCACTACTTCTCTAAGATCTGGGAATTCGTAAGTACAGATCCACGTGAAGCGAACACTGAAGGCGGTATATTCCCAGCAATCTTCGGTACAGTACTGATGGTTATCATCATGTCTGTGATCGTAACGCCATTCGGTGTCGTTGCTGCGGTTTACCTACGTGAATACGCGAAACAGGGTTTTGTAACGCGCGTTATCCGTATCGCTGTAAACAACTTGGCGGGTGTACCGTCAATCGTATACGGTGTATTCGGTCTAGGTTTCTTCGTTTACTTCTTGGGTGGTCACATAGATGACGCGTTCTTCCCAGAAGCGAAACCAGCACCAACCTTTGGTACGCCAGGTCTAATGTGGGCCTCTATCACACTTGCACTGCTAACAGTTCCAGTTGTGATTGTAGCGACAGAGGAAGGCCTAACACGTATCCCACGTGCGGTTCGTGAAGGTTCTTTGGCGCTAGGTGCGACAAAGTTCGAAACCCTAATGAAGATTGTAATCCCAATGGCTAGTCCAGCGATTATGACCGGTGTAATCCTTGCGATTGCCCGTGCGGCAGGTGAAGTAGCACCGCTGATGCTGGTAGGTGTAGTTAAGCTAGCACCAAGTCTGCCATTGGATATGAACTACCCGTTCCTACACTTGGATCAGAAATTTATGCACTTGGGCTTCCACATCTACGATGTTGGTTTCCAAAGCCCGAACGTTGAAGCGGCACGTCCGCTGGTATACGCAACAGCGTTTTTGTTGGTGGCAGTAATCGCAGCACTTAACTTGTCTGCAATCGCGATTCGTAACCACCTACGTGAAAAATACAAAGCGCTTGAAATGTAATAGAATTTTTAAAGGTTGCTACAATGACTAGCGAAGCTAAAACACACGCAATTGATATCTCTACAATGCAACGAGATAACCGTATTTTGAACCTTGAAGAAGAAACAATGGCTCTTGAGGTTAAAGACCTTAAATTGAGCTATGGCGATAACGAAGCGCTTCACGGTATCGATATGCTCATCCCTAAGAACCGCGTTACTGCGTTTATCGGTCCTTCTGGTTGTGGTAAATCAACACTACTACGCTGCTTCAACCGTATGAACGATCTAGTAGATGATTGCAGCATCACAGGTCAGATCCTGCTGGATGATAACAACATTTACGACCGCAGCGTTGATATCGCAGAACTACGTCGTCGCGTGGGTATGGTATTCCAGAAGCCAAACCCATTCCCGAAATCTATCTACGAAAACGTTGCTTACGGCCTGCGTATTCAGGGCGTAACTAAAAAGCGCGTTATCGACGAAACAGTTGAGTGGGCACTTAAATCTGCTGCACTTTGGGACGAAGTTAAAGACCGTCTACACGAGAGTGCACTAGGCATGTCCGGTGGTCAGCAGCAGCGTTTGGTTATCGCACGTACGATTGCGGTAAAACCAGAAGTTCTGCTGTTGGACGAACCAGCATCTGCACTTGACCCAATCTCTACATTGAAGATTGAAGAACTGATCCACGAACTGAAGAAAGACTTCACGATCGTGATCGTAACCCACAACATGCAACAGGCTGCGCGTGTATCTGATTACACTGCCTTTATGTATATGGGTGATCTTATCGAGTTTGGTGTAACAGATACGTTGTTCACTAATCCGGCTAAGAAACAAACTGAAGACTACATTACTGGCCGTTACGGTTAATGGGGAAGGAATCAGATCATGGAACTAAATACTGAAAATTATTCCACGCATATTTCGGCTCGGTTTAATGAAGAACTAGAGCAAATTAGAACCCATTTGCTAACCATGGGTGGTGTTGTAGAGCGTCAGGTACACGACTGTATCGACGCCCTGCTAAACAGCGATGCAGAACTGGCTGAACAGTCCCGCAAGGTTGATAAGCAGACTAACGACATGGAAGTGATGATCGATGAGCAATGCACCAAGATCATTGCCCTACGCCAACCTGCTGCAAGTGACCTGCGTCTAATTATCGCCGTATCCAAAGCGGTATCTGACCTAGAAGGCATGGGTGATGAAGCTGCGCGTATCTGCCGCCATGCGATTGAATTGGTTGAAGAAGGCGAATCACCACGCGGTTATCAGGAAGTCCGTCATATCGGCAACCTAGTTCGTCAAATGGTTAAAGACGTATTAACTGCGTTTGCCCGTAACGATACAGATCTTGCTTACCGCGTTGCGAAAATGGACAAATCTGTAGACCAGGAATACCGCTCTGCGATGCGTTCTCTAGCAACGTTCATGATGGAAGATCCTCGCTCTATCTCTAGTGTAATGAACGTAATCTGGGTTCTACGTAGCCTTGAACGTATCTCTGAACATGCACGTGCGATGGCTGCTCACCTAATCTACCTAGTGAGCGGTACCGATGTACGTCACGGTAGCCTTAAGCAGATCAAAAAAGCCGTTAAACCAGAAAACGAAGATTAATCTAAGCTTCTGTTTAATAAGCCTTATCGATTGAAAAAGCAGCCTCTTTAGGCTGCTTTTTTTGTATTTATCGCCAAAGTTATTCGAATATTGGTCGATACTTATATGACTCATCTATCAACTAGGGCTCTCATGCTGCAATACACTGTATACGCCGACCTCAACTGCCCCTTCTGCTATGCCTTGCATGAGCAGTTGCATCAGTTTGGTCTTTTGCAGCAAGTGGATTGGCGCTTAGTTGAGCACGCGCCTGATATCGCGATTTTTAATAAAACCGCCGAAAGTCAGGCCGAACTCGCCAGCGAAGTATTCGTTGTTCGCAGCCGTGTACCTAACATCGAAGTAGCACTGCCTAAAGCACGAAGCGACAGTCACTTTGCCAGCCTTTGTGTCATAGAAGCAGCCGAGCATGATATTGAGAAGTCGATCCATCTGCGTCGATTACTCTATCGCGCTCTTTGGGTAGAAGGAAAAGATATCGCTGATGTTTCAGTAATCTACGACTGCTTAATGGCAGCTGGCCTACCGACCGAACTGGACATTGAAGAATCTCAAGAAAACAAACTGATCGCATGGCAAGCCGCTTGGGAACAAGGTGATTTTAACTTGCGTATTCCGGTGATCTGCGCTGATGATGGCCGTACATCCCTAGGTCTACCAAGCCCAGAAGACCTTAAAGCCTTCTTCAAAGGCAAAGAGATCGACTCTCAAGATCAACATCGAGAGAGCTGTCCGCGCTCGGAGCAACAAACTATCGCAATCTACTGCGATCACAGTATCGAAATCGTCTGGCCGGTGATCGCTATCTTGCGCAACGACTACAACATCCTGCTCCCCGCTAATTTGAAAGAGCTGAAAAATTTACTGCATGAAGATGCGCCTGACCTCTTACTCTTAGGCACAGAGAATCAATGGTCGGATATGTTTGCTCTTTGCCAAGAGGTGACCAAAAGCAAAGATGAGTTCCCGCTGCCGATTGCGTTCCTTAGCCAGCAGGTTGAGGATCAGCTAGAGCTGGATGCTTATCAAGCAGGAGCCGCAGATTTCCTCGTGCTAAACCGTGCGCCTGCCGTTATTCAGTCACGCATTAAAATTCTGATGCAGCTAAAACAGTCTCAGGATCAACTGGCTCGCTCGGCTCGTGTTGATGGTCTAACTCAGGTCAATAACCGCCGCGAGTTTGAACGCAATATTGAAACGGAATGGCGACGTGCACAACGCTCTAAACGCAATCTGTCGCTGATTATGCTCGATATCGACTACTTTAAACCGTTTAATGATGGTTATGGTCACTTAGCGGGTGATGGTTGCTTACGTACCATCGCGCAAACTATTAAAGCCTCCATTCAACGAGCACAGGACATGGTCTGTCGTTATGGCGGTGAAGAGTTTGCGGTGATTCTGCCCGAAACAGATATTGAAGGTGCACAGCTGATTGCAGAAAGAATTCGCTCTGCCGTTGCCGAGCTTAAGATCGAACATAAGTTTTCCAGTACCGGCGATACCGCCACGGTCAGTGCGGGCGTAGCCTCGATTAATCCTTCTAAAGGAGGCTCGCCGCATGAGCTGATCGAGCTGGCCGACCAAGCACTTTATAAATCCAAAGAGAATGGCCGTAACCAAGTCACTCTAAGCTAGAAACACTCTCAGCTAGATCATTCTAGGCCAGACATTGGAATAAAACCCGGTAGCGCTTTAATGCGATCAATCCACTGACCAATCTGCGGATAATCTTCCAACTTAATTCCACCTTCCCAAGCTAAGGCCACGTAAGGCATTACCGCGCAATCGGCAATCGTCGGACGATCTAGTGCTAACCAGTCGTGATTCGCTAGATGAGACTCCAACAGCCCCAAAACTCTGTCGGCCACCACTAGCGTCGCTTCTTTATTCAGGTCATAACCAAATTTGTCCACTAAGCGCGCTGCACCTGGGCCATTCTGCACTTCATTTGCCGAAGTCGATAACCACTGCTGAATCTCTGCTTGTTCCTCAGGGGAATTGCCATACCACTCTGGTGTTGCGTACTTCTGCGCTAGATACACCAAAATTGCATGGGAATCGCGTAGTACGGTTTCGCCATCCTCTAGTACCGGTACCTCACCCCATGGATTCAAGTCGATCACCGGTGATTGCTTATGCATCCCCGCCAAGAAGTCCACTGCCACCAGCTCTAGCGGAATGTTGGTTAGTGATGCAAACAGTCGCGCTTTATAACAGTTACCTGAAGGTTCCAAATCATACAGTTTCATTCTTATTCTCCTTAAATTGATTCCCGCGCCCACTCAGTTTCGGTGAACCTAGGGGTAATATGCTTGGAACAATTCCAGTCAAACGCTTCCAGTTTAATATGAATAAACGATTCCGCTTTGGCCGAACTTTCCATCTGATCTGCATAGAGTTTTAAATGCTCTTCAACCGAGAGTAGTTTGACCCGGCCTAAGATTTTTAAGCGCCGACGATGGGGATAATCCATTAAAAATAGCGCTACTTTATCATTCTTGGAAAAATGGCCTAAGCTCTGATACTGACCATTACCACTGAGATTTCCAAAAGCTAAAGTCTCTTCATCCAGCACCTTTAGAAAGCCAGCCTCACCACCGCGGTGTTGAATATAGGGCCAGCTATCTTCCCCCACTGACGCCATATAAAAGCTATCCCGTGCTTGAATAAAGTCTGCTTCACGCTCGGTGAAACGATCAAAATCAGGCATTCGCTGGCGTACTACAGCTGACTTCTCATAGCTGCCAAAACGCTGCTGCATTGCCAGTACAGACTCGGTAAAGGTTATGTCGCTAAAACGATGGGCCATGAAAACACCTTGCTTGAACATTGATCATGCTATTGATTATGTTGAAAACAGATAACGCAATAAATAGAGCAAACTAGATTTCAATAATGCAATTTATGCATTAATCTGCAGAGATGAATAAACTCAAAGCGATGGCGGTTTTTGTCAAAATCGTCGACTGTGGCAGCCTCAGTGCAGCAGCAGAAAAGTTATCCATGTCCCAATCCTCGGTGGTCCGAACGCTAGCAGCACTGGAGAAAGAGCTCGGTGCTCAGTTGCTCTATCGCACCACCCGTAGTCTCAGCCTAACCGAGGAAGGCGATGACTACTGCCAGCGCTGCCGCCAGATATTGTTGGAGGTGGAAGATGCAGAAAATGCCCTTAGCCAGCAGCAAACGATCCCCAAAGGGGTGATTCGGATCACGGCGCCGCAAACCTTTGGCCGCCTACATCTCAGCCCTGTGATTAATGAGTTTTTAGATACTTATCCGGAAATGGAGGTAGAACTGCTGCTGTTGGATCGCGTAGTGGACCTGATCGAGGAAGGGATGGATATCGCCCTGCGTATCGGCCCCCTACCCGACTCTACTCTGATCGCGAAACAAGTCGGCGAGGTCAAATACAAAGTCTGCGCGAGTCCAGATCATATTGCAGAATACGGGGTACCGAATCACCCAGATGATTTAGAGCAGCTCGACTGTATTCATCTCACCGCGCTTAGATCTCACGCCACTTGGGGATTTACTGAGGGTAGTCAGCAATACAGAATCAATGTCCAGGGTAGCTTTAAAACCAATCATGTCGAAACAGCCGTGGATGCTTGTCGCGAAGGTCGCGGTTTCGGTCAATTCTTAAGTTATCAGGTAAATCCGCATATCAAAACAGGTCAGCTGACCCCAGTACTCGAGCAGTTTGAAAGCCCATCGATACCGGTCAATCTGGTCTATCCTCACTCACGCCGCTTATCGTCTAGAAGCCGCGCCTTTATTGAGTGGGCACGACCACGATTACAGCAACGCTTACAGAGCGATTAGGACTCTACAGGCCAGTATTGAGCTAGGGGTGGGAAGCGCTCGATTAAGCCAGTACGCCCCATAGTTTCCATCAACGCCATATTGCGTTCAGGAATCTCATCAGGGTTCTTATAGTGCACCAACACACGGCTCATCTGCCCTTCACGGATAATGTGAATGGTTGGGAACGGCGCACGGTTGGTCCAGTTAGTAATATCATCCGCTTCAACCCCAGAGAAACAGTAATCAGGGTGGAAGCTAGCCAATTGGAATACACCGGCTAGGCCCGCACGCTCAAGCATAGTTTGGCAAAGATCTAACAGATCAAGAAACGACTCAAAATCCACCGCTGTCTCGGTAAACGCAACTAAGGTTGTGGATAACTCTTCTTCAGGCGAGTCCTGAATTTTAGCCAGCTCAGCTAGGAAATCCTGCGCTGCATCGGTCATCACACGGGCATGAGATACCGCGTAACGAATGCTCTGATTGCGCACTTCAGGTGCAGCAAAAGGACATAGATTTAGGCCAACCACAATCGCCTCAACCCATTGTTGAGTTAACTGTTCTGCCTGTGCTGCTGGAAAAGAGAATTTATCAGTCGTCATAGCCGCCATTTTACCCCAGCTGCCCCGTCAATGCTCCCTTTTGGTGCCTATGATGCAGACCTCCCTTTCTGCTAAGATAGCGCCACTTGTTATTCGGAAGCCTAAGTGCCAAAACAGTGCCTATAAAGTCTGCTCTTACCACCCAAAGTTTTGATAACCGTTGGTTGAAACTGCGTCGACCACTCAAAACCGTGGTGCCTCACGAATGGCAGAGCTGGTTGCTCGATAGCGGCTCCCTAACCCAGCGCTTGGTAAAACGCAGTCAGGGCAATTTCCGTGTTGAGGTGGTAAGACAAGGATGGATGCGCCCAACTCGCTCTGAGGCCAATGCTCTAGGTATAGATCAGCGCCAATGTGCGCTAGTCCGAGAGGTTCAGCTGATCGGTAACGACGTACCTTGGGTCTTTGCCCGCTCCATTATCCCAGCACAAACTCTAACCGGTAGTGAGCGTCAGCTGCGAATGCTCGGTAACCGTTCTTTGGGAAGCCTGCTATTTACCGACCCAACCATGCGCCGCGATCCTATAGAGATCAGTCGTCTGCAACTCCAAGATAAAACCGAGATCTGGGCGCGCCGCTCAGTGTTCTTCCTTTCCAATAAACCATTGCTGGTTTCTGAAGCATTTTTGCCTGAGCTATTAGGCAAGTGATAATGCGGAGAATAGCCAGATGCGTTTACTTAATTTATTGATAAAACAGCCTTTATATTTACTCGTTTTATTATTAATTTTTAGCGCAAAGAGCATTTCTGCCGACCCGAATTCATCCTTCGATGAACGAAGCTTTGATGAAAGAAGCTTTGATGAACGAAATTATCCCCATGAAGGTGACTACTTCTCTACGATCGCTTCTGGCCATCTAGAAGCGATCCGAAAATCACCCGGTACGGTTAGCGTCATCACCGCTGCAGAAATAGAAGCTATGGGCGCAACGCATCTCGATGAGGTTTTGGAAACGGTTGCAGGGTTACATGTCCAGCGCTCAGATCTAAGCAGATTGGACCCGGTCTACAGTATTCGCGGTATTCAAAATGGGTTTTCCACTCAAGTTCTGGTTCTCTTTAATGGGATAGAGTTTAAAAACCCATTCAGTGGTGGCCTTCCCACAACATTTCGCTTACCCCTCAACGCAATTGAACGCATTGAAGTGATCAAAGGTGCTAGCTCTGCGTTATATGGTGCAAATGCCTACTCAGGCGTCATCAATATAGTGCCAAAACGCTCGCAGGATTATTCTGAACCTATGTTTCAAGCCCGAGCGGGTAGCTTTGGCAGTCGTGATTTCACGGTACAACACAGCGACTTTGATGGCTTTGGCAAAGGCTATTTCTTTTCTCTAGAACATCAGCAAAGTGACGGCGATGATTCCAGAATTATTACTCAAGACTTCCAGTCGCTGAATGACATTTGGTTCGGTTCAAACGCATCATTAGCGCCCGGCCAGCTTAATAGAAATTACTCAGTTACCAATGCGATGTTAAATATCGATAGGGGTGACTGGAGCTGGAATAACTGGTTTTGGCATAACCATAAAGCAGGTAACGGCCAAGGCGGTGCTCGTGCCCTAGACAGTTCGGGTTATGAAGACACTTACTCCCTCATGTCGCATCTACAATACCGGGGCATTATCAACTCTCAATATTCCCTGGAGAACAACTATTCCTACCACTATCAAGAAGGTGAAAGCACCTTAACCCTGTTTCCAGCCAACAGTATTATTCCGATTGGCAGCGATGGAAACCCATATACTCCAGGAGGCAACTTAGTCCGTTTTACAGATGGAGTCATAGGCATTCCTTCCGCCAAAATGCATAAATCTTACGTTGATCTCATTTTAAACTATGTTGGTTCACCCGATCATATTTGGCGCTTTCAGGTCGGGGGGCAATTTAGTAATTTCCGCAGTGAAGAAAGAAAGAACTTTGGTCCCGGTGTGTTAGACGGCACCGAAACGGTTGTTGATGGCAACTTAACCGACGTTAGCGATCAGTCTTACGTCTATTCAGAAGATAATGAACGTCATAATGCATTTTTAGCGATTCAAGACCAATGGGCGCTAAATAAAAACTGGACCCTCACCGTCGGTGGGCGTATAGATCATTATTCCGATTTTGGCCGAGTATTTAATCCGAGAATGGGCTTGGTTTGGGAGCCAAATCAAAAACTTACCGGCAAATTACTCTACGGCAGGGCCTTCCGTGCACCGTCATTCAGCGAGCTTTATTTAAAGAACAATCCCGGTGGACTAGGCTCGCCGCCGCTTAAACCCGAAAAAATAGAAACACTGGAACTGGTTGCTGACATCAAACCCAAAGAAACTCTGCATCTACAAAATACGCTCTTTTACTACCAAGCCGATGATTTGATCACCAACCAATTTAACGGTTCTGTATATCAATTCCAGAACTCGATGGAACAGCAAGGTTACGGCATAGAGATAGAGGGAACTTGGCATATCAATCATTCGTTAACACTGAAAACCCAATACAACTACCTAAACACCAAAAACTCGATTACGGGTGGCAGTGTCGCCGATATTCCAAACCACACGGGCTACCTAGCCGTAGATTACCGTCTCCCCAATCATTGGAAGCTAAACCTGAATAACCATTGGATCGGTTCGAGTAACAGGGCTCCAAACGACACACGCACAAAACACAGCGGTTATTCATGGGCGAACCTAAAACTCTCAAAAGAACACAAGTTAGCTGGACTCAGTACAGCTCTGATCATCAAAAACGTACTGGATAAGAATGCCACCACCCCTGCGTCTTCAATCATCCCTAACGATTATCCTATTGAAGGTCGAAGCGTGTTAGGAGAACTGACTTACCAGTTCTAGGCAAGTAATTGACTGGCTGAACACAACTAAGGTTTGGAATTGGTGTAATACGCTTCGCTATTACACCCTACGCTAGATAATTGCTCGACTGCTTTCGACACAAAGCGGACTTACATTAGAGCAATCTAATTAAAAGAATATAATCCTTTAATGGATTACGTATCATTCAGCACTTTTACTACAAGCCAAACTGTTTAGATAGTTGGTCTTGAGACAACATATACTTTTTAAACAGGATTGCAGTCCTAGATCGTGTCGTCCTTGGGTTTGTAGTTAGGTAGATCATTTTTTTCTTTCCAGAATTACTTAGTAAAGATGTGAGCTCTGTTTTAGGTACTGCAAAAAACACATAAGCTGAATCGAGATCGGGATAATAAGCAAGATACCTTTCGTCTTTTTTCCCAATAAGAATCAGCCAGTCATAGTCCTTATCACCACTTTCACCCAGAATTTTACTCCATGCCCACCTTAACGTATTACTGTGCTTAACAGGACGATTAAGGCTAGCCATTTTAACTTCAAGACGTAAGCCCTCCTCCCCCCCTATTTCTATATCATGACTTTCACCGTAAGCAGTAACTTCACCATCAACCAATTTTGAAATAATAGATTCTCCTCTTGCTCCTGCAAAAAGAGTTTGATGAGTTTCTAGTTGGTATATATGCTTTTCGAGATGAGCGATTTTTTCCTTTAGGGCTTCGTTTTCAGCTTGAAGCCGCTCTAACTCTGTTCTTATCATCCTTAATATCCCCCGATAGATACAAGATTAGTAGACAGCAATCTCTTCGCCGCTATTGGACTTGATCTATAGAAATGCTTAGCTCTGCCTAGCAGATTAGCATAAGCCATCAGTGAATTTCCGCTTTTGGCACAAAGCAGAAGCCACTCCCCCACTAAAATCCTTTTCTCTAGGCGCAGCCGTCCTCTAGCAGCGTATCTGCGTCCTAAAAGCGAAGCGATCTCTATCCGCGTAGCGGCGTCCTTACCCCTTAATTCTCACGCTGCCAGCTCTTTTCTAACCAGTTCTGCACCCGCGCGCAGAGCATTCAGTTTGCCACGTGCGATCTCGCGTGACAGAGGTGCCATACCGCAGTTAGTGCAAGGATAAAGTTTGTCGGCATCAACATACTTGAGCGCACCACGCAGTGTTTCGGCGACCTCTTCCGGCGTCTCGATGGTCTCGGTCGCGACATCAATCGCACCCACCATCACTTTTTTACCACGAATCAGTTCCAGCACTTCAAGCGGTACACGGCCGTTGTGGCACTCCAAAGAGATGATGTCGATATTGGATTTTTGCAGAGACGGGAACGTCTCCTCATATTGACGCCATTCCGAGCCCAGCGTTTTTTTCCAATCGGTATTTGCTTTAATGCCGTAGCCATAGCAGATATGCACGGCTGTTTCGCATTTAAGCCCTTCGATCGCGCGCTCTAGGCAAGCGATGCCCCATTCATTTACTTCTTCAAAGAAGACGTTAAATGCCGGCTCATCAAACTGGATAATGTCCACGCCAGCCGCTTCTAGCTCTTTCGCTTCTTCGTTTAACGCTTTGGCAAACTCCCAAGCTAGATTTTTACGGCTCTTATAGTGATCATCGTACAGGGTATCAACCATGGTCATCGGCCCTGGTAGCGCCCATTTAATCGGCTGATCCGTTTGTTTACGCAGGAACTTAGCGTCTTCGACAAACACAGGTTTTTGACGGCTCACTGGGCCAACTACCGTCGGTACGCTGGCATCATAGCGGTTACGAATTCGAACGGTTTTGCGCTTTTCGAAATCAACGCCGCTCAGGTTCTCGATAAACGTAGTCACAAAGTGCTGGCGTGTTTGCTCGCCATCGCTAACGATATCGATACCGGCGTTTTCTTGCTCTTGCAGGGTCACTCGCAGTGCATCCTGTTTGCCGAATAGGAGTTCATCACCTTCAAGTTTCCAAGGTGACCAAAGTTGCTCTGGTTCTGCTAGCCAAGAGGGTTTAGGTAAACTGCCAGCAGTTGAAGTAGGTAGTAAGTTTTTCATAATTTATACAGCTCTATATCTTGGCTTACGCGTAGTTAGCAGACCATTTTTCAAGAATTTCCCCATAGGGCTTAATAAAGTGCTCTTCCGCCCATTTGCCCTGTTCAACCGCTAAACGGCTGCGCTCTTCTCGGTCATACACAACTTGCGTTAGTGAGAAATCTTGGTGCTTCAAACTTGGTTTAAACACTTCACCGGCAAAAGCATTGGCGTTATAAATCTCTGGGCGATAGATCTTTTGGAACGTCTCCATCGTGCTAAGGGTGCTGATCAACTCAAGGTTGGTGTAATCGTTGAGTAGATCCCCGTAGAAATAAAACGCGTAAGGCGCCACGCTATTTGGCGGCATGAAGTAACGCACTTCCATGCCCATCTTTTTGAAGTACTGTTCGGTCAATGACGGCTCGTTTGGCTCGTACTCCGTACCTAATACCGGGTGGGTATTTGGCGTTTTATAATACGTTTTGTTATCCGATACACTCAGGCAGATTACAGGCAGCTTATTGAAGTTCTGCTTGTAAGCCTCTGAGTTCACAAAGTCTTTAAACATGTTGCCGTGCAACTCGCCGTAGTTATCCGGCACGCTGAATTGCTCGGCATCTTTGTTGTGATTCAACAGCAACACGCTGAAATCATAATCACGCACGTAAGAGGAGAAGTTGTTACCAACAATCCCTTCGATACGGCGCTCAGTTTTGTGATCTAGGATGTATGTTTTTAAGATCTCAATGGTTGGGAAGTTATTGCCATTCCCTTGGACATCAATATCAACATGGATGATCTCAAGCTCTACCGAGTAACGATCATTGTTTGGGTTATCCCAAGTCGCCAGCGTATTAAAGCTGTTATCAATCATCTTGATCGCACGGCTCAAATTTTCTTTACGCTGTTCGCCACGCGCCAAGTTGGCAAAGTTAGTTGTTAGGCGAGTATTGCCTGATGGCTCATAGTTTTCATCGAAACTAATGCGCTCAATGCTGTATTCGAAACCGTTGCTCATAATCTGTATTCCGTAGAAATTAAGTCTGACTTTTCATCGCTCTATGGACTGTTCACCTGCCTTAAATAACCAAGGGCCGATATTAGGAGCAGTCGTACTTCTGGTGAGCGTTAAGTGAACTTTTTACAGGGACGGCTTTATGAAAAAAATTGATTAAAATTTATGGTTTGATGACCTTTGCTCATGAATTGATTAAGGCAACATTTGGAATAGGCACTACGAGGTACGTTTATGCTGGATGAGCGCCCATTTTACGCAGGCCACATCGGCATCGGTGATGCTCAGGATCTAGTGCTAGGCAAACGCAGCGAATAGACAATGTATGAGGGAAACTAATTGATCAGTGAAAATTAACCATTTCTACTCATGCAATAAGCTCTTTAAGCTGCTTGGCAATCAGTCACGAAAACAGAATATTTAGGTTTGTTTATGAGTAACCTTGCCACAACCTACCCCGTCGCTTCTTACCCTTGTCAGGTTGTTAAGTTTGCCACTTTGAGTAATGGCTCTTTTGATACAGATACATTTGATATTGAGCTGCAATCGCCAGCAGGTAAAGAGCTTAACTATCACGCAGGACAGTATCTGCAGCTCGATTTAGATGTTAATGGCGATGGTCAGCTACAAACGCTCTCCTACACCATTGCCAGCAGCCCAGATTTAACAAACCCTCACCGCTTACAACTGTTTATCCAAAACGGTAGTGAGTTTGCAGATAAGGTTTTGAACTGCCTATCTCAACATTTAGAAAGCCAAACGTCCCTGAATGTAACGCTGTCAATGGGGAAAGCCTTTTTACAGACTGACCTTACTCAGCCTCACCTATTAATCGCGGCGGGCTCTGGCATATCCAAAATTAAAAGCATCACCGAAGAGGTACTAAGACGTAAACCCGATACGGAGGTGAATATTTACTGGTCTAACAAACAGAGCGAAGAGTTCTATCTGCTAGAGCAGTTCCAAGCTTGGGCGGATCAGAATACGAACCTCAGCTTCACACCGATTCTTGAATCGCCAAACACCAACTGGAACGGCCGCACTGGCTTTATCTACGAAGTAGTAAGCGAAGATTGTGATGCACTTGAAGGCACTCAAACCTACCTCTGCGGCTCACCCAATATAGTTTACGGCACTATCGATCAGTTGGAGGCAAAAGGGCTTAAGGAAGAGAACTGCTACTCAGACGTGTTTGAGTTTGCACCAAGGAACGAGAAAGCAGCTAGTTGAAGAGATAAAGGTGTAATACGCTCCGCTATTACACCCTACTTGCTAGCATTCTGAAAATCATGCTTTTGAATTCTAGTTATCAATAAAACCACCATGTTTTAGTTCATTTATCACCAAACTTAAATCAACCCCACTAGGCGACAGTAAATCGCCTTTTGCTAGCCAACTATTAGCTGTTTCATCAACCTTAATTAATCCTTCACTAATCGCATAAGACAATGTGTATGCCGAAATAAAGCTACCAGCTGAAAATGATTTATCTAAAAAGTGGTAAGCAAGGTTGTTAGTTTTGAATCCTCTAAAATTTGGATATTTTAGGTAAAACAGTCCCTGCAATAGGTTTGCATCCTTGGGATATTTATCTTCCACTAAGCTGAGGTAACCTAGCCCCTCTAACTCACGTCCCTTTTTAAAAAAGGCGTAATAGCTACCTAGGTTCAATGCAGCTTGCTTTTCACCTAAAGCCACAGCCTGTAGCCAAAGAGCTTCTGCTTTAGCTACATTCTTCGACCTGCCTTTCCCAATGTAATAACAATCTCCAAGTAACAGGTATGTTCTTGGATCCCCATGCTTTTTCGTGTCTTCATAGAAATCGCATCGGGACTTATCTTCGGATTCAGCAGCAAGATTCAATGACGTGAGAAGCAGAAAGGCTAGTAAAAGATAATTCTTCATAAACTACAGTTTTTTCCTTGGAGTGCATTGAGCCAATATCCTTTAACTAACTATCTATTAATTGCATCTGATTAACAATCACACAGAGCTCTGCATAGAGCACAAACAGAACTTAAATAGCTTTTTTGCCTCTAGGCGAAGCCGTCCTCTAGCGAAGCGTCCTTCTTTTCCTCTAGCCGCGCAGCGGCGTCCTAAAAATAAAAAAGCAGCCAATGGCTGCTTTTTCCCGTTTTTACCCTGCCTCTTACCGCACTACTTCCCCAACATCCCATTCAGTTCAGGAATACAGGAGCCACAGTTCGTACCGCACTTCAACTTGTTTCCTAGCGCATCGAGTGAGTTACAGCCCTGTTGGATAGCATCTTCGATGGCGTGGCTACCTACTTGGTAACAACTACAGATAATCTCACCCGGATCTTCCAGTTCGCAGCCGGTTACGCTGAGTAGGAAGCGGCGTTGATCCATATTCACTTCGGTTTCGGCAAAGAGTTGCTCCAACCATAGTGTTGAAGGGATCTGACCGTAAGGCATACGGAAGAAGGCCCATTCAAGCTGCTCGCCATTGAGACCCGCTGCGCGGAAGCTATTTTGGTTGGCATCTTCCAACCAGATATCGATTTCACCAAACTGTTCCTG
Organism: Neptuniibacter sp. QD57_21; assembly: GCF_047778075.1. GTDB lineage: Bacteria > Pseudomonadota > Gammaproteobacteria > Pseudomonadales > Balneatricaceae > Neptuniibacter. The sequence goes on from NZ_CP180549.1 coordinate 3,715,487, forward strand.
ACACCAGCTGCGCATATCTTCGATTTTGTTGCTATCTGCCAGATAGTAGAGCGATGCACTCTCTTTGGGCACGCGAGACCAGTATTCAACCGGTAGCGCATCATCTAGGGGCTTGCGAGTAATTAACCAGCCTTCCCAAGCAGGGTTATACGGCTCGACATTTACTACCGCGTGTTTACCTTCTGGCTGACCCGAGAACGGATCGACCGCCGGTTGAACAAGAGCACCCATACGCGCCTTGGCACTGAACTGTTTGTTCCAGTGCATAGGTACAAAGATTTCGCCACGGCGCTGATCGGTATCGACGATACGGGCACGGCCTATATATTCAGCCTGTATGTTTTTAAGTTTAACGAGCTCGGATTCTTTGATTTTCAGCTTTTCCGCGTCCTCTCTGTTGAGCTCAACAAAAGGTTCTTCGCGGTGTTGAAAAAGGCGGCTGGTACGCCCTGTATGGGTCATGGTGTGCCACTGGTCACGAATACGGCCAGTATTCATAACAAAAGGCATTTCGTCGCAAGGCTGCTGTAGCGGGTCGTGTGGATCGACCGTAATAAACTGTGCCTTACCCGATGGCGTAAAGAACTTACCGTCGGCAAATAGTCGCGCGGTGCCATAAGGCGCAGCATCGGTTACCGGCCACTGTTGTGGTTTCAGGGCATCGTAGCTTTTCAGATCCAGATCTTGCAGTTGGCTGATATCAAAAGCACGGCTGCCGTTGTTTTCAAAACCCGATAACTCAGCATGCTCTTTAAAGATCTCGTATGGGTGGTCGTAGTTGAAGGCCTGCTCATAGCCCATACGTTTTGCGACTTCGCTGATAATCCACCAGTCCGGTTTAGCTTCGCCTGATGGCGGCAGTAAGCTGCGCTGACGGGAGATACGACGCTCGGAGTTAGTTACAGTACCGTTTTTCTCACTCCAGCCCGTCGCTGGTAAACATACATTCGCAAGGGCAACCGTATCTGTATGCGCCATACAATCAGATACAACCACCAGCGGACATTGTTTCAGGCTACGCACCACTTGATCGGCATTTGGCAGACTTACCGCAGGGTTGGTACCCATAATCCAGATCGCTTTTACTTTGCCCTGTTCAATCGCTTCGAACAGATCCACCGCTTTATAACCGGCGCTGGTCGCAACATTATCGCTACCCCAGAAACGTCCTACACGGTCGACCGATTCGGGCGAGTTTAGCTCCATATGTGCTGCAAGCTGGTTTGCTAAGCCTCCTACTTCACGGCCGCCCATTGCGTTTGGCTGCCCAGTAATAGAGAACGGTCCTGCGCCCTCCTTACCTAGGCGGCCCGTCGCAAGGTGACAGTTAATAATGGCATTGGAGTTGTCGGTTCCGCTGGCGGACTGGTTCACCCCTTGCGAGTAGAAAGTCACAATTTTTTCAGTTTCGGCGTACCACTCAAAGAAGGTGCGCAATTGCATGATAGGTAGATCGCAAGCTTTAGCCACGCTATCAACATCTGGGAAGGTAAGCTCGGCATTAGCACGGGCATCAGCGAAGCCTTCAGTGAAGTTGGCGATATATTCGTAATCAAGATGATCATGACGCGCTAAGTAAGAAAGCAAACCAGTAAACAGAGAGCTGTCAGTTTCGGCTTTGAGCTGAATATGCAGATCGGCGATATCACAAGTCGCTGTGCGACGTGGGTCTACCACTACAATTTTCAGATTAGGATTCTTAGCTTTGGCTGCTTTCATACGCTGGAACAGAATTGGATGGTTCCACGCAGCATTTGAACCGGTGATGATGATCAGCTCGGCAAGTTCTAGATCTTCATAGCAGCAAGGAACAGCATCGGCACCAAAAGCGCGCTTATAACCTGCTACGGCTGATGACATACAAAGGCGCGAGTTGGTATCGACATTGGCCGTACCGACAAAGCCTTTCATCAGTTTGTTGGCAATATAGTAATCTTCGGTAAGGAGCTGCCCGGATAGATAAAAGGCCACAGAATCGGGCCCATGCTCCATAATAGTGCGCTTAAAACCTTCCGCGACTGTTTCAAGAGCACTGTCCCACTCAACAATTTCGCCATCGACGACTGGGTTGAGTAAGCGCCCTTCGGCCCCTAATACCTCGTTTAAAGAGGAGCCTTTTACGCATAATCGGCCAAAATTAGCGGGGTGTTCTTCGTTACCCTTTACTGCAACTACGCAATCGTCAGCAATTTCGGCCTTTACCCCGCAGCCCACGCCGCAGTAAGGACAGGTCGTTGTCGTTTGCATCTTTACCTCCAATAAAACTATCCAAGAGCAACGTAAGTATTTGGCTTACTGGTCAGTTTTTTGGAATGCAGGCGCCTGCATACCCTAAACTGAAGAAAGAGTAAGCACGCACCGTTGCGCATCAAAATGTATTGCTCCTAGTACAGCAAAGCGCGTGCCATAAAGCGCTCGAATAACCATGGAACAAATATTGCTTTATGACAGGCTATCCAATTCCGGAACTGGATTAATGAGTAAAGTAAACTGTTTAAACGTGCTGTTGATCGATGACGAGCCTATTCGTGTGAATGCGCTTGAGAAGGCGTTAAATACGCTGGGGCACCATGTTGTCTGTCATCTACCTAACACCACTGATCTAAATAAGCATGTCGAGGAGAACCACCCCGACATAGTCATTATAGATATGGATTCACCCAACCGTGACACGTTGGAAAGTATGGCGACGATGAGCCAGAACAATCCACGCCCTATCGTCTTCTTTGCGGAACAACAGAACGACCGCAGGACGATGGCCGAAGCAATCAACGCCGGTGTCAGCGCTTATATAGCCGACGGCCTACAACCAGACCGCGTAAAAGCGATTATGGATACGGCGATTGCTCATTTCGATGCTCACAGTTTATTACGTGAAGAGTTGGAGAAAACCAGAAACCAACTGGCAGAGCGCAAAACCATAGAGAAAGCCAAAGGCATGTTGATGAAGCATCAAGGCTGCGATGAAGAACAGGCATATCAAACCCTGCGCAAGCTTGCGATGGACCGAGGCCAGAAAATTCCCGATGTGGCACGAAATGTGATTGAAGTTTTACAACTGGCGAACGGCCTGAGTAAGTAAAAGAGATAGGAGCTGATATGTCAGATGCACTGACACTAGAAAAAACTGACCTGAAACTAGGTTTTGTGGCACTGCTCGATTGTACCCCTTTGGTTGTTGCGCGCGAGAAAGGCTTTTTTAAGAAACATGGTTTGAATGTCATCCTGAGTAAAGAGTCCTCATGGGCCTCTATTCGCGACAAAGTAAGTTTTGGATTATTTGATGCAGCCCATATGCTGGCACCGATGCCGCTGGCTGCAACATTAGGCTTAAATGGTAACCCGACACCGATGATGACGGCGTTATCCCTAAGCCAGAACGGTACGGCGATCACCCTATCACAAGAACTTTATATGGCCCTGTCCAATAAGATCTCTGATTGGGACGATAGTGAACAGGTCGGCCAACAGTTTAAAGAGCTGATCCAACAAAGCGGACGCAAACCGGTTATCGCAACTGTTTACCCCTACTCAAACCATCACTACCAACTACGCTTCTGGTTAAACCAGAACAACATCAATACCGAAGAGGATGTTCAGCTGGTCGCAGTACCACCGACCAAAATGCTCGATAACCTTTCCACCGGTTTGATCGATGGTTACTGCGTAGGTGAACCTTGGAATAGCTTAGCTTTAGTGCAACAGATTGGTGGTCTTGTGAGTACCGGCCATAAGATTTGGGGCTCTCACATGGAGAAAGTGCTGGGCGTCACGCAACAGTGGGCTGATCAACACCCAAATACCCACCGCGCTTTAATTAAAGCACTCCACGAAGCCTGCCTATGGGCAGAAGATCCAAACAATCAGGCTGAGATATTAAAACTACTCGCACTGCCACCTTATTTAGATCAAGCAGCGGAGCAACTATCTAAGTTCACTCCACCTTATTCGATGGAGCAGCATTTCTCCGGTGAGAATGTGAACTGCCCAGATCCTGATCATGGGCTTTTCCTAATCGATCAGATGCGTAAGTGTGGCCAGATCGGCGAGCAGGAATTTGATCAAGATGAGATCGTTCACAATGTCTATCGCAAAGATCTATATCAAGACTGGATCGGCGCTTAAATCTAAATTAAAAAGCACTGGCTCAGTTCACAAGAACTGAGCTTTTTTCTCTACAAAGCTCCAAGACTAAAACACGCCCTTCTATTGAAAATCTTTATTCCATTTAAAGCCCCCTTTTAAACCTTTCGCCCCAAAATAAACTTCACTCGCCCCATTTTTGCCCTCGCACTTTTGCACCAACTTAATGAACCAAAGCCCCATTGTGCACCGCAACAAATCACAACAAAAATTCCCAAAAACAAACAAAACAAGCATAACCTGTTGTTTTTAATGCATTTTAAAAACTCTGGCACAGCACCTGCTCTATTAGATAGCAAATGAGGACACCAATGGCGGTGCACTCAAATAGTTAGAAACGACCCAGAAGGTCACAAAATTTGAAACTAGGCAAAGGCGCCTCGGCTGATCACATTGATGTGATCATGTTCGGCGCCTTTTTGTTTTTAAGATTGGGAGAACGATCCATGCTTAAGAAGAAAAAGGCTCTACTAAGTAAAGTTATCAGCGGTGCAGTTTTAGCTGCATCATTAATTACCGTCCCTGCATGGGCAGCAATTGGTGAGCCTGAAAAAGAAGATCTGAAGTTTGGTTTTATCAAACTGACAGATATGGCTCCTCTAGCGGTTGCATACGAAAAAGGCTTCTTTGAAGATGAAGGCCTCTACGTAACGCTAGAAGCGCAGGCAAACTGGAAAGTTCTTCTCGACCGTGTCATTGACGGTCAGCTAGATGGCGCGCACATGCTTGCAGGTCAGCCGTTAGGTGCCACTATCGGTTTCGGTACGCAGTCTCACATCATCACTGCATTCTCTATGGACCTTAACGGTAACGCGATCACTGTATCTAACGATATCTGGGATCAGATGAAAGAGTATGTGCCTAAACAAGCTGATGGCAAACCAGTACACCCGATCAAAGCCGATGCGCTAAAACCTGTTGTTGAGAAATATAAAGACGAAGGTAAGCCATTTAACATGGGTATGGTATTCCCAGTATCTACCCACAACTATGAGCTACGCTACTGGCTAGCAGCCGGTGGTATCCACCCAGGTTACTACGCACCACATAACGGTGATACGTCCGGTACGATCGATGCCGATGCCCTACTGTCTGTAACACCTCCACCACAAATGCCAGCAACAATGGAAGCAGGCACGATCTACGGTTACTGCGTAGGTGAACCATGGAACCAGCAGGCTGTATTTAAAGGTATTGGTGTACCTGTAGTCACTGACTACGAGATCTGGAAAAACAACCCAGAGAAAGTATTTGGTGTATCTAAAGCATGGGCTGACGAAAACCCGAATACTCACCTTCGCGTCGTTAAAGCGATGATTCGTGCAGCGAAATGGCTGGACGATAACAACAACGCTAACCGCCCAGAAGCAGTAAAAATCTTGTCTCAGCCTAACTATGTAGGTGCGGACTACGACGTTATTGCTAACTCAATGACAGGTACATTTGAGTACGAAAAAGGTGATAAACGTGAAGTGCCAGACTTCAACGTATTCTTCCGTTACAACGCGACTTACCCGTACTACTCCGATGCGATCTGGTACCTAACTCAGATGCGTCGTTGGGGTCAGATCTCTGAACCTAAGTCTGACCAGTGGTTCATGGATATCGCGAAGAAAGTTTACCGTCCTGATATCTACGCAACAGCAGCTAAAGAGTTGATCGAAGAAGGCAAGATGACACCGGACATGTTCCCAGACTTCAACACTGAAGATGGTTTCCGTGCTCCGCAGACTCACTTTATCGACAACATCACTTACGACGGTAAGAAACCAAACGACTACCTGAAGAAGTTCAACATTGGTCTGAAACCAGAACAGAAAATCTAATCTGACTGGTTAAGCATATTCCTCCCCCTCAGTTTTGGGGGAGGAATTCAGGTCAACGAGGGAGTAGCAAGTTATGAGTAATACATCCGCACTATCAGGCATCAGTGCCTTTTTTGAAAACCCGAAAGACAATCTACAGAAGTTCAGCAAAACTCTTCTGGTACCTCTGGTTGGTCTACTAATTTTCCTTTTCGTGTGGGAGATCGGCGCGAAAAGCATTAATACATCCTTGGGTGCGTTTCCTGGCCCTATGGCAGTGTATGAACAAACCATCAATCTGGTAAAGGATCACCAGAATGAACGTAATAAAGAGGCTGCTTTCTACGAACGCCAAGAGAAACGTAACGCTAAGAAGCTAGAAAAAGATCCGAACGCTAAAGTAAAAATCCGTCCTTACACAGGCAACCCGACGTTCTTTGATCAGATCGGCACGAGCCTAGTAACAGTATTGTCAGGCTTTATTCTGGCATCCCTGATCGCTATCCCTGCGGGTATCGTGATCGGCTTAAACAATACTCTTTACTCTGCACTGAACCCGTTGATTCAGTTGTTTAAACCGGTATCACCACTGGCATGGTTGCCACTGGTTACTATGGTTGTCAGTGCGGTTTATGTCAGCAAGGACCCAATGTTTGCTAAGTCCTTTGTGACATCTCTAATCACTGTATCTCTATGTAGTTTGTGGCCAACACTGCTTAACACAGCGGTAGGTGTATCTAGCATCAGTAAAGATCTGCAGAACGTATCTCAGGTACTACGTCTGAGCTGGTTCGCACATGTCAGCAAAATTGTACTGCCATCCTCTATCCCGATGATCTTCACAGGTTTGCGTCTATCGCTGGGTATCGCGTGGATGGTGTTGATCGCCGCAGAGATGCTGGCGCAAAACCCGGGTCTAGGTAAGTTCGTATGGGATGAGTTCCAGAACGGTAGCTCCAGCTCCCTAGGCCGCATCATGGTAGCCGTGCTTGTGATTGGTCTAATCGGCTTCATGCTAGACCGCGTTATGTTGTTCCTACAGAAGAAAGTGTCTTGGGATAAGACTGCGGTACTTAGATAAATAAGGCGTTTAAAGCAAAAGTTACATAGGACGTTAACAGAATTTAAAGCCAGAGAGGCGAAGCCTCTCAGTAGGAGAATTATCATGACTCAGCCTCCAAAGCATTTAGAATTAACAAAAGTAGATATTGATTTCCCAACCCCTAACGGCCCATTTAAAGCGCTACAAGATGTGAATCTAACCATTAATAAAGGTGAGTTTGTCTCGCTAATCGGTCACTCCGGTTGTGGTAAATCGACCGTATTGAATATCGTTGCAGGCCTTTATCAAGCGACTAAAGGTGGCTGTCTGCTTGATGGTAAAGAGGTCAACGCACCGGGCCCTGAACGTGCAGTAGTTTTCCAAAACCACTCCCTATTACCTTGGTTAAGCGCTTACGAAAACGTGGAGCTAGCCGTGAAACAGGTTTTCGGTAAGCAGAAATCAAAAGCAGAGATGCGCGAGTGGATCAAGCACAACCTATCGCTCGTACACATGGATCACGCGATGGACAAACGCCCTGATGAGATCTCCGGTGGTATGAAGCAGCGTGTCGGTATCGCCCGTGCACTGGCAATGGAGCCGACCGTAATGCTGATGGATGAGCCATTTGGCGCATTGGATGCCCTAACCCGTGCTCACCTGCAGGACTCTCTGATGGAGATCCAAAAAGATCTCAACAACACCGTGATCATGATTACCCACGATGTTGATGAAGCAGTACTGCTATCTGACCGTATTGTGATGATGACCAATGGCCCAGCTGCGACTGTCGGCGAGATTCTAGATATCGACCTGCCGCGTCCACGTGACCGTATCGCATTGGCGGATGACCCACAGTACAACCACTATCGTCATGAAGTGCTGACCTTCCTATATGAGAAGCAGCGCAAACCTGACAGTGCTGAAACCTCACCTAAAAAGGATGAAAAGCAAGATCTGGCACAGGATCTGCAAGAAGATAAACCAGAAAGTGAGGAAAAAGCTGCTTAAGCCCTGAAACCCTACATTTCAACGGTGAATTATAGGATTTGGTCAGACTAAAGCAGTGCATAGCTAAGAAAGCGCACCAACAAAGCGCACCTTATTAGCTAGTCTGAATGCTCCAACGATGGGGCGAAAATCCTCGCATAGAATCGAACAAAGGCGTTCATACCTCTCTCCCTAACCTACCACCCAAGGTTAAGGACAGGGGTCTGAACGCCTTTTTTATTGCTTTTAAAACCTTACGAGGCCCCTATTATGAATGACTCTGGAAAGCTAAATATTTTTGCTTTCAGCGGCAAAATGAAGATTTTGCACATGAGCTGGATGGCATTCTTTATTACGTTTTTTGTCTGGTTCAACCATGCTCCGCTACTGGGTGCAATTGCCCAATCACTGAGCCTAACACCAGCTGAAGTAAAAACACTCCTTATTCTTAACGTTGCGCTAACCATTCCTGCGCGCATCATCATCGGTATGCTGACCGATAAATACGGCCCTCGTATCACTTACGCTGCGCTACTGTTTATCGCCAGTATTCCGTGTTTCCTTTTTGCCCTATCCACTGACTTTGCTCAGGCAGCGATTTCACGTTTCCTACTAGGCTTTATCGGTGCGGGCTTCGTAATCGGTATCCGTATGGTCAGTGAGTGGTTCCCTGCAAATGAGCTGGGCACTGCAGAAGGTATCTACGGCGGCTGGGGTAACTTCGGTTCTGCTGCAGGCGCAATGTTGCTACCAACGCTGGCATTGATGTTTGGCGGTGAAGACGGCTGGCGCTATGCTGTTGGCCTAACAGGCCTAATGAGCCTTGGCTTCAGCTTTATCTGGTACAAAAACGTATCTGATACGCCAAAAGGTTCTACTTACTTCAAGCCGAAGAAAATTGGTGGCATGGAAGTAACCAGCAAAGGTGACTTCGTCTTCATGCTAATCATGAAGCTGCCAATGTACGCTGCACTTTCTCTGCTAACGTGGAAGCTTTCTCCAGCAGGCGTATCAATCCTTTCTGATATGGCTGCCGTTGTAATCTACGTGAGCTTAGGTGCGATCCTTGTGTACGATTGCGTAAGTGCCTACAACGTTAACAAAGAGATCTTTGAGAAGCCGGTTCCTGAAGTTGAGCAGTACAAATTCAAACAGGTTGCGGTACTAAACGTTCTTTACTTCGCGACGTTCGGTTCTGAACTAGCGGTTGTGTCTATGCTGCCACTGTTCTTCTCTGAAGTATTCGAACTAGATATGGTTTATGCAGGTCTTCTAGCCTCTGCTTACGCTTTCATGAACTTAATGTCCCGCCCAGGTGGTGGTTGGATCAGTGACCGTTTTGGTCGTAAGAAAACACTATTGATCCTAACAGCGGGTTTGGCTGCAGGTTATGCAACTATGTCTATGATTGATAGCACATGGCCACTATTCCTAGCCGTTGCTGCTGCGATGGCATGCTCTTTCTTTGTACAGGCGGGTGAAGGTGCTGTATTCGCAGTTGTACCACTGATCAAGCGTCGTCTAACAGGTCAGATTGCAGGTATGACGGGGGCTTACGGTAACGTAGGTGCAGTGTTCTATCTAACTGTGCTATCCATGGTTGATTACTCTACTTTCTTCACCGTGATCGCAGTAACTGCTGTACTTGGTTTCTTGGCACTACTACTGCTAGAAGAGCCAAAAGGTCACATGGCGGAAGTAAATGAAGACGGTACAGTGGAACTAATTAAAGTTTCATAAACTGTACTCTTTATTGCCCATAGAAAAGGCAAGCGACTTAAATAAAAGAGCTCGTAGCAATTTTGCCTTTAAGAGAGAGGCAAAACTTACGCAGCCCAATCTGATTGGGCTGCTTTTCTGATTCTGCGATAGGCATGAATATGAGTAATAAAACGTTATCTATACGCTTTGGCGGTAAATCAATTGCGGGGATAAAACCCGTCAATCAGGATGCGTTTGCGGCTCATATTCCAGACAATGCAGATCGGGAGTTTAAAGGGGCTGCGGCAGTTATCGCCGATGGTGTCAGTAGCTGCGCAGATTCCCATATTGCCAGCCAAACCAGTGTCACCAGTTTTATGCAGGACTATTTCAGTACACCCCACAGTTGGAGTGTACGAAACTCTGTATCCCGCGTAATGACCGCCTTAAACCGCTGGTTACACAAAGAGAATAACCTTAGTCATCGCGAGCAGGACAATATGCTTTGTACCTTCTCTGCCTTGGTAATTAAGTCCAACACCCTACACATGTTCCATGTGGGAGATTCACGCATCTATCACTTCCAGCAAGGAGAGCTGGAACAGTTGAGCCAGGATCATGTGCGAAAATCGGGTGGGCATAGCTACTTAGCTAGGGCTTTAGGGGGCGACCGCCATTTAGAAGTCGATTATTCCACTCGACCACTTAATGATGGTGACCTCTTGCTGATGACCACCGATGGGGTGCACGACTTTTTAACCCGCGCCGAGATGAAAAAGATTCTCGCGAATGCTTTTTCTGATCCCGAAAAAGCCGCGGATACACTGATTAGCAGTGCTTTAGCTAAAGGCAGTGACGATAACCTCACAGCGCTGATCGTCTGTGTCGATGAACTGCCCGTAAAATCGCTGGAAGAGAGTCACCAACAACTGACTCAATTGCCTATTCCTCCAGTGATGAAAGTTGGCAATCAGATCGATGGCTATGAAGTACTCGACCTGATTTTTAGTGGGACTCGCAGTCATATGTATCTGGTGAAAGACAGAGAAACTCACCAGCAATACGTACTCAAAGCGCCATCGACTAATTTCTCCGATGATTCCTTATACCTGGATGGCTTTATCCGCGAAGAGTGGGTGGGGCAACGGATCGATCATCACCATGTGATGAAAACCTATCCGTGCCGACAGCAAAAGCTGTTTCTCTATTATGTCGGTGAGCACATTCAGGGGATGAACCTGCGCGAGTGGATGAACGACAATCCTAATCCGCCGTTAGATGAGGTGCGCAAACTCGCTAAGCAGATCATTCAAGGGCTAAGAGCGTTCCAACGCGCGGATATGGTACATCAGGATCTGAAACCCGAAAACATCATGATCAATCAGGATGGACGAGTAAAAATTATCGACTTCGGTACCGCGAAAATAGCCGGTATCGAGGAGATGAGCTCACCACTGGATAAAGCGATTCCGCAAGGTTCGGTGAATTACATCGCACCTGAGTATCTGATGGGAGAATCCGGCAGTTTTAAATCAGATCTATTCTCTTTTGCTGTCATTATTTATGAGATGATCACCGGGAAGCTGCCCTATAAAGAGATGTCCTCCTCTTCGGCAGAGATCAATAATTACGCAGAGCTGGAATATATTCCGGCTCTGCACCATCGCAAAGATCTACCGCTTTGGGTCGAAGGCTGCTTACGTACAGCGCTGCAACCTAATCCGCGTTTCCGTTATGACGCGTTCTCTGAGTTTGAAAAAGATTTCACCCGTCCGAACCATGCACTGGAAGCCAAGATTCAACACCAGCCGTTATTGGAGAAAAACCCTGTATTGGTTTGGAAGCTACTAGCCGGAGTGTTGTTGATCTCCAATTTGGTTCTATTAAGCCTGCTGGAATGATCCACGCCCTATTGCAGTGCACCATAACAGGTCACAGCAACAGTTTTGTGCTTCAAATTCAAACTCTTATAGTTAACATTAAACGTCCCAAAAACATTAACTATATGTTTTATAAGGATTTTATTTAAATTGGCACACCCCCTGCTATATCTACTGCGTAACAAAGATCTGTTGGGGTGATAATTCTGCAGTATTAGTTACAAAAATCGGGCTAAGAGAACAAAGGCGTTCTCCATCAGCACTTTCCTGAAGTGCTGAATGGATAACGCCTTTTTTTATTTTTTGACGTTGGGTTTGAGATGAAAAAACGACTAATCATTATTGGCAACGGCATGGCAACAGGCCGACTACTGCAATGCCTGAGCGAATCGGCGGCAGGCCAGTTTGATATTACTGTTTTTGGTGAAGAACCCGGCGGCAGCTATAACCGCGTTTTGTTATCTCACCTACTAAGCGGTGAAGCGCCACTGGAAAATATTATTACGCTGACACAGGAGTGGTATGCGGAACAGGGGATCCAGTTACACAGTGGCGATCCAGTAGAAGTTATTGATCGTGAGAACAAAAAAGTTATTAGCCAATCAGGCATCGAAGTTGAGTATGACCAGTTGGTGATGGCTACAGGCTCTTACCCGACTCGCATACCTCTTCCGGGCCTAGATCTAGATGGTGTGATGAATTTCCGCACCCTGAAAGATGTAGATCGCATGAAAGAGATGGCGAAAAGCCATAAGCATGCGGTTGTGATCGGCGGTGGTTTCTTAGGTCTAGAAGCTGCAGAAGGTCTTCGAGTTTTGGGTATGGATGTCACTGTACTGCAACGTGCACCTTACCTACTAAACAACCAGTTAGATAGCACAGCGGCCGCGATGCTATTGAACTCTCTGGAAGAGCGCGGCCTTAAATTCCGCCTAGATGCGATTACCGATGCCATCGTTGGCGACGGACATGTGCAAGCAGTTCATATGTCTGACGGCGAGAAACTAAAAGCTGATCTGGTTATTACTGCGATCGGCGTAACGCCTAACAAAGCACTCGCTGAACAGAGCGGCTTAGCCTGTGAGCGTGGCATCTGTGTCAATAACCAGATGCGCACCAGTGATAGCGACATCTTTGCACTGGGTGAGTGCTGCCAGTTTGATCAATTTACTTACGGTCTGGTCGCACCGATTTGGCAACAAGCCGAAATTCTGACCGCAACCCTATTAGAGCAGTCAGCGCAGTATGTTGAAGAAGCGGTTGCTACTCAGCTGAAAATCAGCGGAGTAGAGCTGTTCTCCTGCGGTGACTTAAGCGACGACGAAGACACTGAAACCTTGGTTTATCACGATCTTAAGCTGAACCACTATCGCAAGCTTTGGTTACAAGACAATCGCCTGAAAGGTGCCGTTTTGTATGGCGATGTACGTGAAGGCCAATGGTATTTCGACCAATTAAAGAACAACACAGATTTGAGCGCCTGCAGATCGCAGCTGCTATTTGGCAGCCCTCTTTGCGACGAGGTTATCGAAGAACAAAATATAGGTAATTCCGCTATGACAAGCAGCCCTAAAAAACAGTTAGTCGTTATTGGTAACGGCATGGTAGGACACCACTTTGTCGAAAACTTTGTAACGGGAGAGAGCGCGAATGAATATGACGTTCACATCCTGGCTGAAGAAGATCGCGCAGCGTATGACCGTGTCCATCTTTCTGAATATTTCGGCGGTTCCACGTATCAGGATCTGTGTCTGGTAGAAGATAACTTTTATGAAACTCATAGCGTAAACCTTCACTTGAGCGAAGGTGCAACGCAGATCGATCGCGATGCAAAGCAGGTCATCACAGAACAAGGTACATATCCCTACGACACCTTGGTCTTGGCGACCGGATCTTACCCATTTGTCCCTCCAATTCCGGGTAATGATGGTGATGCCTGCTTTGTTTATCGCACCTTGGAAGATCTAGATAAGATCCAAGCGTGTGCAGAGTCTGCCAAAGTTGGTGTTGTAGTTGGTGGTGGTCTATTGGGCCTAGAAGCAGCAAATGCTTTGAAATCCCTAGGCCTTAAAGCTCACGTAGTTGAATTTGCACCACGCCTAATGCCGGTTCAGTTAGATGAAGATGGCGGCGAGCTACTGAAAAACAAAATTGAAGATCTGGATGTAGATGTTCACTGCAACAAAGCGACAACTGAGATCGTTGCCGGTGAAGAACACACCTACCGCATGAACTTCAGCGACGGTACACACCTTGAAACAGACCTGATCCTGTTCTCTGCGGGTATCCGTCCACAAGATACGCTAGCACGTTCAAGCGACCTAGAGATTGGCGAACGTGGCGGTATCATGGTTAACGATCAGTGCCGTACTTCTGATGAAAACATCTACGCGATTGGTGAATGTGCGCTGTGGAACAACCAGATCTTTGGTTTGGTAGCACCGGGTTACACTATGGCTAAAACAGCTGTAGCTGCGATTGCCGGCGATGACAGTGCCTTTACCGGTGCTGATATGAGTACCAAACTGAAGCTTCTAGGTGTTGATGTAGGCTCTATCGGTGATGCTCACGGTCAGACACCGGGCAGCATCAGCTATCGATACTCTGATGAAGACGAGCAGGTTTACTACCGTATCGTTGTCTCTGAAGATCGCACTAAACTTCTAGGTGCAGTACTTGTTGGCGATAACAGCAAATATGACACTTTGCTACAATATGCGCTTAACGGTATCGATCTACCAGAAAAACCACAAAGTCTAATCCTGCCATCATTGGATGGTTCGGCTGCACCGGCACTAGGTCCAGATGCCCTACCGGACGAAGCAACGATCTGTTCTTGCCTAAACGTAACTAAAGGTCAGATCTGCTGCTCTATCGATGAAGGCGCTACCTCTGTTGCAGACGTAAAAGATGCCACTAAAGCCGCTTCAGGTTGTGGTGGTTGTGCAGCAATGCTGAAGAGCGTTGTGGATTGCGAATTAGAAAAACGCGGTGTTGAAGTAAATACCGATCTTTGCGAGCACTTTGCATACACCCGTGAAGAGCTTTATCACATCATCCGTGTTGAAGGCATCCGCTCTTTCTCTGAACTACTAGAGAAACACGGTAAGGGCCTAGGTTGTGAGATCTGTAAGCCAACTGCAGGTTCTATTTTGGCGTCTTGCTGGAATGAGCACATCATGGAAGAGCCATTGGTATCTCTACAGGATACAAACGATACCTTTATGGCGAACATGCAGAAGAACGGTACTTACTCCATCGTTCCTCGTGTTGCCGGCGGTGAGATCACACCAGACAAACTGATCGTGTTAGGTCAGGTTGCTAAGAAATATAACCTTTACACCAAAATCACCGGTGGTCAGCGTGTCGACCTATTCGGCGCTCAGCTACACGAACTACCGTTGATCTGGAAAGAACTCGTCGATGCTGGTTTCGAAACAGGTCACGCCTACGGTAAGTCCCTACGTACTGTGAAATCTTGTGTAGGTAGCACCTGGTGCCGCTACGGTGTCAATGACAGTGCTGGCATGGCGATCAAACTTGAGAATCGCTACAAAGGTCTGCGCTCACCTCACAAAATCAAATTTGCTGTTTCTGGCTGTACGCGTGAATGTGCTGAAGCGCAGAGTAAAGATATAGGTGTAATCGCGACTGAAAACGGTTGGAACCTCTATGTTTGCGGTAACGGTGGTATGAAACCTCGTCACGCCGATCTATTTGCGACCGACCTAGATGACGACACACTGATTCGTTACATCGACCGTGTCCTTATGTTCTACGTGAAAACAGCAGACCGTCTACAGCGTACGTCGGTTTGGATGGATAACTTAGAAGGTGGTCTAGATTACCTTCGCGAAGTGGTAATCGATGACAAACTAGAGATTGCCGCTGAACTCGAATCACAAATGAGCCATGTAGTAGAGACCTATCAGTGTGAGTGGAAGTCGACACTAGAAGACGAAGAGAAACTAAAACGTTTCCGTACTTTCGTGAACACTGAAAAACAGGCTGATCCGCAGATCGTTCATATCATGGAACGTGATCAGATCCGTCCGGCATAACTAGCGATTAGGAGATATTTATCATGACGACTATTGATAGCAACGCTGAATGGATCGATCTGTGCAGCAAAAACGACCTTATCCCTCATTCTGGCGTAGCCGCTATGCATGAGGGCCAACAGATCGCACTGTTCTATATCCCAGAGTATGAGAACGAGATCTTTGCCGTAGGTAACAACGACCCATTTAGCGGTTCTAACGTACTATCGCGCGGTTTAATCGGCGATCTTCAAGGCGAGCCGATGGTGGCATCGCCTTTATACAAACAACACTTTTCACTTAGCTCAGGTGCCTGCATCGAAGAACCCGATGTCAGCGTACCTGTGTGGCCTGCTCGCTTTGTCGATGATCAGGTTCAAATCATGCTGTAATAACCGGTAGCTATATATATAAGATGGAACGGTTGCACAGGGAAGTCAGTTTTTCCTCTCTACAGAGGAGAAAGCAAGAGGGTAACCGCTCTCATCGCGAGTTAAGATTAACTCAGCGTTTCCAGCGACCAGCTGGAGAGGTAGAATGGCCGAAACCTTGTTAAGCAGAGCTTGATCATGGCTTCACCGAGCACCTCAACACCGATTTCGACCAAAGAAAAACTGATTGGTTATAGCCGCCTTATGCGCGTAGACAAGCCAATCGGGATCTATCTCCTGCTTTGGCCGGCCTATTGGGCACTTTGGATTGCTGCCGAAGGTGTTCCAAGCTATGACATCCTTATTATCTTTACCCTTGGGGTTTTCCTAACCCGCTCTGCCGGTTGTGTAATCAATGACTTTGCTGACCGTAAAATTGATGGTCATGTAAAACGTACCGCACAACGCCCTATTCCAGCAGGTATCGTGACCGCCAAAGAAGCCTTAGTGCTGTTTGCCGGATTGATGCTGATCGCGTTTATCGCCGTACTCTTTACCAATCTCACCACTATCCTGTTATCCGGTGGCGGCCTCTTACTCGCAGCTTGCTATCCGTTTATGAAGCGCTACACCCATCTACCGCAGGTGGTGCTAGGCGCTGCATTTGCGTGGTCGGTTCCTATGGCCTTTACCGCTGTAAATGAAACCGTCCCTTCCTACGCGTGGCTGATCTATATAGCTACGCTGCTGTGGACTGTAGCCTACGACACTATGTATGCCATGGTGGATCGCGATGACGACCTTAAGATCGGGGTGAAATCCACCGCTATTCTGTTTGGCGATGCTGATAAAGTGATTATTGGTGTGCTTCAGGCTTCTACCCTACTTACATTTGTACTACTGGGAATGAAGTTACAACTGGGCTGGATCTACTATGTGGGTCTTGCTGTGGCAGGCGGACTATTTGTTTATCAGCAACTATTGATTAGAGATCGCGAGCGCGATGCCTGTTTTAAGGCTTTCTTGAACAATCATTACGCGGGTTTAGCGATTTTTATTGGCCTTGCAGGCCATTATGCAGCCTTAGATTTACTGTAAAACACCTTAAAATCAGCTACTTTTTAACTGTTTATGGCGAATTGTTACCGCTTGTCATATTTGTGTAACACTATTGTCTTCTAATATTGGCGTCGATAAATTGAGTTGAAAAGGGCAATTACGCATGTCTCTATCCAAACGCGTCCTGATTGTTGATGATGAGGCGCCAATTCGCGAAATGATCGCTGTTGCGCTAGAAATGGCTGGCTACGACTGCTTTGAAGCAAGCAATGCCACAGAAGCACACGGCCTGATCGTGGATGACAAGCCAGATATGGTCTTGTTGGACTGGATGATGCCAGGCATGAGTGGAATCGAATTTGCGCGCCGTCTGCGTAAAGATGAAACCACTGCCGATATCCCAATTATTATGCTCACGGCTAAAACCGATGAAGATAATAAAATTAAAGGCTTAGAAACCGGTGTAGACGACTACATCACTAAACCCTTTTCGCCACGCGAACTCGTAGCTCGTCTAAAGACTGTACTGCGCCGTACGACACCTAAAGGTATTGAAGAGCCTGTCACAGTGGACGGTCTAACCCTAGACCCTATTTCACATCGCGTAACGTCTGATCAAACACCAATTGAACTTGGCCCGACTGAATTTCGCCTACTGCAATTCTTTATGACACACCAAGATCGTGCATACTCTCGCGGCCAACTACTGGATATGGTGTGGGGTGGTAACGTCTACGTTGAAGAACGTACTGTTGATGTTCATATCCGTCGTTTACGAAAAGCACTTGGCGAGCGTCACGACTATCTGGTACAAACAGTCAGAGGAACGGGTTACCGCTTCTCTGCCGATGTAGCCTGATTAGTTAGCAAGGAAAAACCATGCACAAAAACCGCCACTCGATGTTTACCAGCTTATTGCTGGTGAGTGGATGCTCCTTTGCTTTGGGGCTATTAATTGGTTACCCAAGTTGGGCTTTAGCGTTAAGCCTGTTTGTATGGGCCGTTTTTCAGGCACGCCAATTCAACCGCTTGATGCAGTGGTTCCAATCCGAAGTGGAAGAGGAACCACCTGAGTGCACAGGTCACTGGGGTGAGCTTTTTGATGAGCTATCGCGCCTGCAACGTGGCCGCCAAAAACGTGAAGATCGCTTAAAAAGCATTATTTCGCGCTTTCAGGACTCAACGTCTGCCCTATCCGATGCCATTATTATCATCGATAGACACCACAACCTAGAGTGGTGGAATAAGTCTGCCATCCATCTGTTAGGACTTAATCAGGAATCGGACCGCGGTATGCCGGTCATGAACCTGCTGCGTGATCCACGCTTTGTACGCTATTACAAACGCGGTCAATACAACGACTCTATTACCCTGCCATCACCGGCACACAATGATATGCAGATCCAGTTTCATATCACACGCTTTGGTGATGAAGACCGCTTGCTCGTTGCTCGAGATGTCTCTCGATTAATACGACTGGAACAAACACGACAAGACTTCGTTGCTAACGCTTCTCACGAGCTGCGTACACCGCTTACAGTGATTAGAGGGTACTTGGAGACCTTCTTGGACCAAGCCCTGCCAAAACCGTTGCTGCGCGGTCTGAGTTCTATGCAAAACCAAGCGCGCCGAATGGAAAACTTAGTTTCAGACCTGTTGCTGCTATCGCGCTTAGAAGCCAGTAATCAAGCATCAGACGAACACCCGATCCAGATCCATAGTGTCCTAACTCATATTGTCGAAGATGCGGAGCAACTGGCGAAAACGCTGGATAAAGATCATCAGATCACACTCGATATCGACAACGCTTTTGACCTTAACGGCCAAGAGATTGAGCTGCACAGTGCCTTTTCAAACCTGGTATTTAACGCTGTGCGTTACACCCCGGCTAACGGCAAGATTGAAGTACGTTGGTGGACTGACGAGCAAGGCGGCCACTTCTCGGTAAAAGACACAGGTCCGGGCATTGAAGCGATGCATCTACCACGTCTAACCGAGCGTTTCTATCGAGTGGATGAGAGTCGTTCTTCTGCTAGCGGTGGTACCGGCCTTGGCTTAGCCATTGTGAAGCACGTACTGGCACGTCACGGTGGTCAGCTAACGATTAAGAGTAAGCTAGGGAAAGGCAGTACCTTTGCCTGTCACTTCCCAACAGAGATGATCGCACCGTCTCATGTGGAAGATGAACATTCCGCTTAAGCTTATTCGAAGAGATAAAACAAAACGGCCTGCTCAAAGCAGGCCGTTTATTTATTTACGATTCCAGACGCTTTTGGTCCAGATCGATCTCAGTTGTTGAGTGGGCCTCAACCCAGTAGATGGTTGCACCAACTACCGCAGCAGGCATAAGAATCAAGTTCAATAATGGCACCAGCATGCCAAGTTGAATCAAGCCACCAAAACCGATTGACGTTAGGCGATCAGACTTCAACATCAGCTTCATATTCTTGAAGCTAACTTTGTTGTTATCCATCGGATAGTCGCAGTACTGAATCGCCATCATCCAAGCACCAAACAAGATCCACAAGAAAGGCGATATCAGGTTGATCACCGGAATAAATGACAGCACCAACAGAAACAGAACGCGCGGTAGGTAATAGGCAAGCTTAGAAAGCTCGCGACCAATCGCTCTTGGAATTAGCGCGATCACCTCTTTCCAACCATCGTCAGTGACTATATCACCGCGTAAACGCTTCTCCACCTTTTCAGATAGGAAGCCATTAAACGGCGCAGCAATGATATTGGCGACTATAGAGAAGCCGTAATAAACAAAGACAATTACTAACAAGGCCATCACTGGCCATAAAACGTAGTGCAGGAACTGCAACCACTCCCAATCAGGTAGAAACGTTGCAATTAAGCTATCGACCCACGCACCAAAGTTACTAAACAATAACCAAATCGCGGTTACAAACAGCACAATATTGGTTAGTAGTGGGACAAGTACAAAGGGGCGAATCTCCGGGTCTGGCAACATCTGCAAGCCCCGTAAAACATAGCTTCCACCTCTTACTGGATTTCCTTTCATAATTACCTTTTAGTAAGTTAAAAATACAATTAATTTTATCGCCACGGCACCTATCATCATCATAAGACCGACGCGGTTTACGTTAAATTCCCGCTTTGTCATGTCCATGGTAGGTTTCCAAAATTCCACCAGCGACTTAAAGTCTTTGGTGCGTCCAGCGTACATCGCTAGAGAAACCAAAAATACTAGCAAACCACCCCAAAATAAAAATTGCTCTAATATTGCCAGATACATCACATTCGCCTTTACTTATTGCCAGTAGAAAGTAACCCGTTTTATGCTTACGGCTCATTGATCAGATGACCTTTGAACCAAAAACGGTTCCCTAGCGTACCAAAAAACAATGTAGTCGGCTGCACTGCCTTGGTTGAGCGACTTATTTTTCCACCAGACCATAGCGCAGATTAACGACGCTAGTATTACGCAGCTGCTGGAGTAGTAAATGAAAGCGATACAAATTGCACAGTTTGGTTCCAACGACGTCTTAAAATATACCGAACTGGATAAACCTGAACTGAATTCAGGTGAAGTCCTTGTCAAAAACAAAGCCGCTGGCGTAAACCCGATCGATTGGAAAACCTGTTCGGGCGGCGGCGCAGCGCCGTTTATTGGCGAGTTACCTTTTGTTCCTGGTTGGGAATTTGCAGGCACGATTGAAGCCATTGCCGATGATGTCACTGAATTTAGTGTCGGTGATGAAGTATTCGGTTTAATCCGCTTCCCTGAAGCAGCAGGCTGCTTTGCTGAGTATATTGCAGCTCCAGCAGATCAGATTAGCCTTCGCCCTGAAGGTCTACCAGTTGAAGCAGCAGCAGGTTTAGGTTTAGCAGGTCTAACCGCATGGCAGGCACTGTTTGATAAAGGCCATCTACAGGCATCCCAGCAAGTGGTGATTCTGGCAGGTGCTGGCGGTGTCGGTCACTTAGCGATTCAACTAGCGAAATGGATGGGCGCGCGCGTTGCAACGACTGCATCGGCTAAAAACCATGAGTTCTTGAAATCACTCGGTGCGGACCTAGTGATCGATTACCACAACGACAAAATCACCGATCATATCGATAATGTCGATCTGGTTATTGACGGTATGGGCGGCGAGATCGGTATCGAAGCGCTTAACTGTGTGAAGCCTGGCGGTACGCTAGTAACACTGCCATCAGTGACCAAAGATGAGGTTATCGCAGCGGGTAAAGCGATGAAGGTGAAAGTAGAGCCTATCCGTGTAGAAGCGAATAGCGAACAACTAGATCGCTTAGCAGGTCTTTATGCCGACCGTAAGCTAGAGCTTCAACTGGCTGACACTTATCCTATTGAAAAAGTCGGTGATGCTTTTGATGCCAGCAGATCTGGTAGAACTCAGGGCAAGTTAGTTTTGACTATCTGAAGACACCTAGCAGGGTGCAATAGGTTCCTATTGCACCCTGCTTACTAATCGTCAAATTCTAATAATGATAACGACAAGAGATGATCGTGATAGCTTGATCATCTACGGCGTAAACAAGCCTGTTGGTATCATCAATCCTACGAGACCAAAAACCTGCAAGATTTTCCTTTAGGGGCTCAGGCTTACCGACGCCTTCAAAAGGCGAACGCTTAGAATCTATGATGAGCTTATTGATACGTTTAAGTGTTTTTCTATCTTGGGTTTGCCAATAGAGATAATCCCCCCAAGCTTCATCGGTCCATGATAAAAGTCTTGGATTACTCATCAATCAACTCACGCTCCTTAGTCTGACCCGCTCGATACTGTGCAATTGACCGATCTAAGTGTTCAGCATTTTTAGGGGAACGCAGAAGGTGAACAGTCTCCATTAAACTGTTGTAGTAATCTAATGACATGACCACCGCATCTTCGGAATCCCTCCGAGTAATAACAGTTGTATCCGCATCATTAACCACACCGTCCAAAACAGCCTTCAAGCCATTACGCGCTTCGGTGAAGGAAACAATTTTCATAAAACATTACCTGTACAATTAATAGTACAAGTATAGGAAAGGCATTCTGTAATGTACAGAAAGTTGAACATGTATGGATGATCTGAACGAGGGGCAATAACTTAGCTATTACCCCCTGATGGCTAACTATAAATAACTATTAAAAGCTCAAACCTTGATAAACATACATCGCAGTGACTTTATCCATACTGGTGGTGATTTTTTCGGCAGATCTCACCACTAGGGCTAAACGCCCTTTATCAGACGCTGAATCTGATAGTCCCTTAAAGCGCTTAAAGTCACGTTGGATTTTGCTCAGTTCAGATTTGATCTGATCGTTATTAAGCGGGTCGCCTTCTAATTCCGCTCGGTTCTGTTCAAACAATTGTAGTGAGCTGATAAAGGCTTCGCTGTACTCATCCTGAAAACCCCATGCACGTAGCGCGTAGTGGCTGGTAACACGTTGTGCCAACATGCGGACAAAGCCTGCGTTGCTAATCACTTTGCCAAAGCGACTATCGTTATTCTCTACGATCTCCATAGTGACCGCACTCCACTGTTGCAGCAACAGTTCGGTTGCTTGTCTGACTTCGGCCGCTTTTTCTCGAGAAGGAGGAGCAAGATAAAGCGGCTTAACCACTTTCCATTGCTCAGCTGCACGCTTTAACGCTTGTTTCTCAGCATCTGTCTTAGCATAAGCCAAAATCTGTTTTTGGGTTTTCTCGTAATCTTTGATCGATTCAGCTAACTCTTGCTCTGCCTTACGCCCACGCACCGATAAACCTATCAGCATGTAATCCTTCAGCATCTGCTGAGTCAGCATACTCTGGTGAGAAGCCGTATTTATGGCATGTTCAATAGAGGTTATCTCAGCAGCACTGTGACCGCTGAGAAAGAGAAAACTCATCAAAACATAACGAATCAAACGCATCAGATACTCCTTTTTAGACGCAAGCTTCAGCTAATAAGCTCTCCACCTGATCTAACAAATAGTTTTCTGACCATGGTTTGGTCAGATACACATCGACTCCTGCATCCGTTGCCTCTAATCTATGTTTATCAGTCGATCGCGAGGTGATCATTATCACTGGGATATGAGCCGTTTCTTCACGGTTTTTCAATATGGTGGAAAGTTCAACGCCCCCCATACGAGGCATCTCCATATCAGTCAGAATTAAATCAGGCTGGCGCTTACGCACCTGATTCAACGCATCCAAACCGTCTATCGCCGTCATCACTTCATAACCGGTGTCTTTCAACAAGGTCTCAAGAGATTTCCGCGCACTCAATGAATCATCCACAACCAATAAGCGTGGAAGCTCCAAATCTATATCACTGTCAATCAGCACTGGCTGATCGGACAATGTTGTACGTTGATGTCGAATACGTGCTGGTAAATCGACGATTGGCGCCGCTTCACCGTTGGCAAGAATAGTAAGGCCCGGAATACCTGGAAGATCCGGTACATATTCGCCCATCTGTTTAAAGGCCAGTTCTCGGTGAGCGATGATCTCTTTGACCAAAACAGCCACTCGTTCACCTTGTGCCATATTAACAATCAATACTGGGTGTACGGCACCCGGCTCAAGATAGAGATGCTTACGTTGATGCAGAAGGTTTTCCAGCATAAATACTGGATAGCTCTCACCTTCGTGGATAAAGGAAAGCTCCTCTTCGGTTTCTTGGAACTGGCCATCCAGCGAAATTAAGCTCTGCTCAACACCATGCCCAGATAAAGCAAATACCTGTTTACCACAGCGAACTAGCAAAGTTTTAACCATCAAGGAGCTGGCAGGCATCGCCAAGGTAAAGGCTGTACCTTCACCTGAGGTCGATTGGATATCCAAGGTACCTTGTAGGCGCAAGATCTGCTGATACACCACATCCATACCAATGCCGCGACCGGACAATTGACTAATTTCATCACGAGTTGAGAAACCAGGAATAAGTATGAGTCGGTATACATCATCTGAACTCAATGGCAGATCAGGCTCGATCAATTTCTTATCATGAGCCACTGCTAATACCCGCTGGGTATTGATGCCATCACCGTCATCTTTACAGCTTACTTTGATCTGACCATCGTGGAGGCCGAAACTTAAAGTGATCGTACCCTGCTCAGGCTTACCTCGTTGACGCCTTAAACCTGTACTTTCTAGACCATGATCGACCGCATTTCGAATGATATGCATCAGAGGGTCAGCTAGCTGATTCAAGATATTGCTATCCACCAGCGTATCTTCACCCTGAATAACCAAACGTGCCTCTTTACCGGTAGAACGGCATACTTGTCGCAAGATACGCTGTAAACGTGAAGAGATCGTACTGACTTCGACTTGTCGTGTACTTAAAACATTGTCGAGGGTCTCTTTCTGCAAGCTGGATTGCGCGATATGGAGGGTACTCAAGCTATGGATATGCCCTTCCATCTCCTGAGTTACCTCACGCACGTCTGCTACCGCCTCTTGTACACGAGAGATGGTCGTGTGCATTTCGTTATAGCGGTCCATCTCAAGTGGGTCGAAGTCATCCGCGTTTTCATCCAGGTGAGGCTGTAGATTCATCTGCTCGCTGAACTGTTGCTCCAATTCAAAGAGAACACGCTGCAAGTTACGATGACGCTCACGGTTAGTTCGAGTAAAGCCGCGTAACTGTGTAACCTCTTCATCAAGCTGGGCGTTCAACGTATTTGACTCACCCGCCAAACGGAACAGGGTGTCCAATACCGTACGCGGTACTCGGAAGACCTGGTTTTCTTCTCGAGCGCTGTCTACTGCAGGAGCCTCTGCTTCACTTGCTTGTGGTTTTTCAGTCACATCAGCAGAATCATCAGCACTTGCAACCGCCGGTTCTACAACTGTACGTTCTTGTTCTTTATCAAGGGCGTCCACACCTTCTGTTTTAAGGCGGTAATCCCAATCCATGATCAACTGTAACGTCGAAAGAGCATTGTCAGGCGCGCGCCCGCCTGCAGTGATAGCCTCTGCCATTGCAGCTAAGCAATCAGACGCTTCAAACAGATCATCTTTCAAACTACCTGTAGGCAGCTGATCCTGATCCGCTAAGAATTCCAATACATCTTCTAGGCGGTGAGCCAAGTTAGCCAAGCCCTTGATACCCGCCATATTGGCCAAGCCTTTCAAGGTATGTACCGCACGCTGAGCACTACGTAATGCAGGCTTATGCTCCTGATCCAACAACTGCTGAATACTGTCTAAGTATTCGTCCGACAGCGTCGGTAGTTCGTTGTACAGCATATCCGATAACTGAGGATCGATTTCACCCGACTCATGTAATTCAACATCTTCAGGTTTGGCTTCCTCCCGCACCAGATCATCACTGGTCTGCAGCGAAGCCAGCGCAAACAGATCAGTAATATATTTAGTTTCTTCAGCCGTAGGTCTGCAAGGCAGGGATTCATGACTAAAAGCAGTCAACAGTGCTTGTTGATGTTCTGCAGCACCGAGATCGGAGAAGTAATCCAGTAAGCAGTTAAGGGCGCTATAAACTGCATTAATTTTGTCTTCTAGAAGCGGAATCTGATGTTGCTGTAGATAACTTAGGTTCGCAATTAAGCCTTCAACCAGCACTTTTGCACCATTAAGGTTAATGGTCTGTAGTGCACGAATAACGGTTTCTAGACCATCAATGCTCTCTTCTACCGTTGATGGCTCTATCTCAGTCTGCAACCACTGATCAGATAGCTGCTGGATTGATTGTGACAGCATTGTGACAACCGCAGGATCCACTTGGGCACTCCCCTGCTCCAACACAGCCTGATCAATCTCACAGAAAGCCGGTGCTTCAGGCAGAATTGCGACACTAGCTTCAGCTTCAACCACTAACTCTTCAACCACTAACTCTTCAACAACATCAGCTTCGTCATCACATGAATCGCTGCTACTAAACTCTTCACGTAATCGCTCTAAATCTTGCGCAAGAAGGGGCTTTAAGAAATCGGTATCTTCAGCCAAAACAGGCTCTGACCAACCGGACTCAACCATCAAATTCAATACAGACTCAACCTGTTGATCATCTGCAGACTCTAATAGATTTTCTATCGCACGATGTAGCTGTTCGACTACCGCTAGGTCTGATAATTCAGGTACTTGCAGTAGTAGCTCTCCGTACAACGCAAGCATGTCAGTAATACCGGTCCAATCATCCTCAGAATAATCATCAATTAACTCGTAGAATTGATCGGAGTGGAGTTCTTCAAAACGATCTAGATCCTCGCCAACCTGCCGTAGCAATGGCAATAATGCTGGCAGTTTATTCGATATGTCACTTTGTGAAGATTGTGGCAGATCAGCTTCGATCGACGGCTCAAGCAATTCACTTTGAGCGGTGTCATCACATTCAACACCTAATTTCTGACAATCACCCAATAACAGATCGCGAAGAAAACTAGCGTCTTCCTCAGGCACAGGTTCAATCCATGCGGAATCATTCATAAGGGCCAGTAGTGAATCAATATTCTGTTCACTTGGTTGCTCTAACAAACGAATAATCGCACTATTTAGCTTGGTAGCTATGTGAGAACCTTCAAGCTCCCCGAGTTGCTGTAATAGCTCGCCATACAGGGCCAACATATCAGCAATACCTGCCCAATCCTCTTCGGAATAGCGATCAATCAAATCATAGAATTGATCGCTATATTCAGCTTCAAACAGGGCGATATCAACTGCCATTTGTCGCAACAATGGCACAAGTTCAGGCCAACATTGCTCAGCAGATGCAGCTGACTCTATTGGATCAATAGATAGTTCAGGTTCTGTTACAAGTTCTTCCACATCATCAGAGCTCTTCAGCGCAACATCGCCTGCTAAGGTATTAAAATCGCTGCGCAGTAGATCAATCAGGAAGCTAACATCCTCATCAACGACCGGTTCTACCCAAGCTGAGTCTTTCATCAATTCGAGTGCCGGCTCAATCTCTTGAGGGTTTAAGTTCTGTAGAAGGTTGATGAGTGCTGTATTTAATTGCGTCACAATCTGGGCATCTTCCAGCTCATCTATTTGCTGAAGTAGCTCACCGTAAAGCGCCAGCGTATCCGCCACACCGGTCAAATCATCTTCAGAGCAGCGATCAATCAGATCATAGAGGTGATCAGATTGCTCTTCAGAGAGCGTAGATAATGAAACAGCGATAGCTTGTAAAAGCTCAACCAACTCAACCGCAATCGGATGGCTAGGTGATTCTGAATCTGCCTCAGAAGCATTCGACTCATCAACTTCTGCAGTCAGTTCAACCTGTTCAACATCACTTACCTGTGATTGTGATTGTGATTGCAGCTGGCAACCGTCATCTTGTAAAAGTTCGAGTAGGAATTCAGCATCTTCAGCAACTACGGGCTCTGGCCAATCGTCACTTTGCAATAACGTCACTAAGCCTTGCGCGACTTCCTCTGGTGACTGAGAAAACAAGCCCTGCAGTTTGTCAGAAATCTCTGACATAACGGTTTCGGTTTGCTTTAGTTGAGTCTCATCTAAAGACTCCAACAGCTCAGCATACAACGCTAGAAAGTCAGATAGCCCGGTAAGGTTATGCTCACTAAACTGGTCTACGTACTCATACAGCTCGACTACCAGTTCTGTTAGAGGCAGCTCCATTTTCAGGCAAAGCTTCTGCTTCGCTGTCAGCCACTCGATGGCTAGTTTAGGATCAAACATTGATCTCTATCCCACCTATTCTCAGGATGAAGCGAGTTTAAATACACTAACTGATTTCTGAAGCTCGTCGGCCGCGTCTACCAGCTCATCGGATAGCTGAGCCTGCTGCTTCATTTCGGCGTTGGTCGCTTGAGTGGTTTCGTTAATGCTGTTTGCACGGGTACGTAGCTCTTCCGCTACTTTCGCCTGTTTCACCGAGCTGTGTGCGATACGTACTACGGAATCTACCAGAGTCTGAGTAGTGGCACGGGTCTCATCCATACGCTCACCCGCTTCTTCCGCTAGGCGCGTGCCCTCGACTACGTCAGTGATTACGTTGTTGATTACGTTAATAGTATCCGATGTCTCAAGCTGGATATTATTTACTAGAGATTCGATCTCAGAGGTCGCTTCACGGGAGTTCTCCGCAAGACGTTGTACCTCATCTACTACCACCATCAAACCACGACCCGCTTCACCAGCTGACGCCGCGTGCATACTCGCGTTAAGGGATAGTACGTGGGTACGTTCCGAGATGTTGTTGATTAGGTTGACGATACCACCGATCTCTTGAGAACGTTCACCCAAGCGTTTGATACGTTTTTCCGCCTCATGGATGGTCTGGCGGATTTTGTTGATACTGTCGATCGTCTGAGATACTGAGTCCATCGCCGTTTCAGATGTTTTGATCGCTTTCTGAGATGCGTTGTTCGACAGTACGGCCAGTTTAGAGATCAATTCCATCGCACGAATTGCGGAGTCCAAACCGTTCAATGTTTCACTGATCTCCTCTTTCTCTCGTTCCGCATAGCTCAATACCGTTTCGGACTGAGATTTCACCTGAACCGATGCATCATTTACACGGGTGGATACGCTGTTTACTTCCTGCAATACCGATTCGATCGACTCTACCAACTGGTTAATGGAATCAGATACCGCACCCGTTACATCTTCTGCTACAGGTACGCGCACTGTTAGGTCTCGCTGGGAAATCTGGAATACGTTCTGGATCAAAGTAATGATCGAGCTGTTAAGGCGTTGGTTCTCTTGTTCCTTAACTTGAAGTGCGTTCTCTTTCTCATCAAGCATGTTATCCAATACGCTCGATAGCTGACCCAATTCGTCTTGCGTGTCCAAGCCACTTCGTGCTTCGACATCGCCTTCACGTACTTTATCTACCGCTGACTGGATAGTTTTCAGTGGATCGATTACGCCATATTTGATGATGGATAGAGAGATGGCCATCGCCACGATCATCAAGCCGATAGAGATCAAGAAGTAGGTCGCCATCTCAGTGGTATCGTCAGCAATCAACAGATCGTTTTGTACCTTGTAGCTTGCTGCTAGCTCGGTTACTTCATCAATCTTTGGAGCCAGTTTATCGATAATCTCTTGTAGGCTGGCAAACTGAGTTTGTTTACGCTCGATCGCTTCTGCTAGTTCGGTAACCAATAATTCAATCTGCTCGATATTGCCTGAAGCAGACGCACGGCTATCGGATAGTGATTTAACTTTACTAGAATCCAAGTGGGCCGTTTGGATCTGTCGCTTGATGGTATACAGGTCTGTTTGAATAATATCTAAGTCAACTTCCCGACCATCAGTAGCGATATATTTATCAAGATCGGTTTGCACAACCGACAATTGATCACGAACCCAGTTACGGTTGATCCATAGAACTAGAGGCTCTGTTTGTGAAATAAGGGTACGAATTTCCGCTGCTAAACCTTCGTTCTTGTTTACACCAATCTGAATTGCTGTTTCAGAAGCATCATAGAATACGTCCTGATACTGATCCATAATGACTTGGAACTGTTCAACTAGCTGTTTATCTTTATCGGTCCGTAGGTAAGCTTTAAGGCTCAGGATATCTTGATCCAATTTAGCCATTACATCGTTATAGATAGATAGACGATCCATCTCCTTTGCTACCTGAAAGCTCTTCTCCTGAAAACGCGCCTCAGCAACACTCTCCTGAATGTCTCGTACCAGTAGCAAGAAGCTATTTAGGTTTTGAGAACGTTGTTTTGCTTCCTCTTGCAGAACGATCGTCTGGTAGTAGGATGCACTCATAAAGAACAGACCGGCACAGAGCAATCCTAAAACGATTGCGAACTTAATCGGTATCCGTATGTTCTTAAATTCCCAAAAAGACTGCATAGCTCGCTCACTCCGTACTTTTTAAAACTGTTTCTTCAAGGCTAGGAACAATCGGTGATGATCAATTTCGACCCAGTGCTGGTCTTGATGCTCATATACCTGTCCTGCTGCCTGACTGATAACATCAGGCAGATCTCCACATGCTTGATCCAGTAAAACTGGGTCCGTGATACTCTGAGGTGGTTGGGTCAACAAGACGCCAACGGTCTTCGGATGATCATCGATCAGCAATACCCACGATTGTGGAGCTGTGTTGCCATCTAAGATTTGCAGGTACCTATTCAGATCGTAAACAGGCACCGTTTCGCCACGGTGATTCATAAATCCGGCGAACCAGTCTGGTGTAGATGGGATCGAACAAATTGAGGGAGCTTTCGCTACCTCTGCCCGGGTCAGTTCCGAGATAAGTAGTTGGTAACTACCAATCTCAAAACCATGCCGGATCTGGTGAATGCTAGGCTGATCATCCGCTTTTATATTTGTTGTTAGCTGAGCATCCATCGCGTATTTCTCAAGTTAAAGCAGAAATTTGCGCCATTAGTTCTGCATCAGTAAATGGCTTTGAAACCATGGCTGTTGCACCTTGTAACTGTGCCCAAACCTTATCGGCCTCTTCGTTTTTACTCGATACAATCACTACTGGAATATGTTTTGTTGCTTCGTCAGACGTAATCTGACGACAGGCTGAGTAACCATCCATTTCAGGCATGACAATATCCATAAAAATTAGATCTGGATTTTCTGTCTTTGCCTTTTCAAGCCCCTGCTTGCCATCGTTAGCAGCGACTACTTCAACACCGCAAGAAGCCAATACTGTACAAATATGCTTCTGCTGAACCAGGTCATCTTCAACAACCAATACTTTTTTCACTGGATAGCTCCATTAACTTACGCTTTCTGAAATTCATCAACCCAATTGGATACTCGGCCGATCACCTTCTGAAACTCTTCATGCACAATTGGCTTAGTCAGATAAGTGGAACAGCCAGACATAATTCCCTTCACCTCATCCATAGGAGAAGTCTTAGAGGTCAGCATGATAATTGGGGTTTTCTTTAGTTCTGGACGTTTACGCATCTCTGTACAGGCTTCAAACCCATCCATTCCAGGCATAACCACATCCAGAAAAATAAAGTCATAACTATGATCTGTTACGTTCGCGAGTGCTTCTTCACCAGAACCGGCAAAATGCACATTAACTGGTAGGGGTAACTGCTGTAGCTCAGCATTTAATGCCTGTTGCATGACATCGTTATCATCCACCACCAGCACTTGATAACTGGTTCGACCACTTTCAACTGCGGCACTTTCCGTAGGCTCTGGTGCAGTGTATTTACTGAAAGTATCTTCTTTCGGTTCCTGTTTAGCAGTCTCAAGATCCATCTCTTCGTTTTCACGAGTCATCTTATCCAAAGCACGTAAAACACGAGAGGATACCAACGGGTAGCCAAGATGAGCATATTCCTTCGTTTCAGGTTTACCACGGCCGACCAAAATGATGCGAGCATGGTAACTTTGAGGAATATCCGCTAATTCGGGGTATAGAGAGAGGTCAAACCCAAATACGAGCAACAAGTCAGGAAGCTCAGAAAAATCGGGAGTTACCAACGTATAACGAGTCTGTTTAGACAGCTTGAAAATTTTTTCCAGCTTAACTCGCTGATCGTTAGGAAAACCTATTGAACCTATCAGCATATCAGTCCCATACCCTTACAGATGAAATGGGATATGCCAAAAGTCGAGGGGGAGTCGGATGATGAATATCACCCAAATTATCAAAACCGCCCTGAGCTATCCCAGACGAATGCGGGATAATACACGGCGCTTGTTTCACTAATGCTGCAGTATCACAACTAACTCGCTGTGAACCATAATTGCAGTAACACATGACTTCCATAAGCTAGTACTAGCAACTCACAGCATAAAAAATGCAGTTGCCAGTCTCCATCTCTACTCTTGAATTTATTATTTTTATTAGTGACGTCTAAAAAAACGTCCATCTATATACATTACAGATTTTATTAGACGAATAAAACCTCTATGCATTAACAGTGTACGGAGCTTATGTTAGAACTATTTAAATTAAGATAGCAACTAAAAAAAACGGACCTTTTGGTCCGTTTCATTACTTTTCGCTGCAAAATAACTGCTGTTGTCGCATCAGGAGGCGACATCCTTCGCCTCTGACATCCCGACTCCAACAGGCATGACGCGCCCATGATTTATCATCTTCGGTGCGTTCTTCACGGAATTCAGGTACATCCTTACAGAAATTTTCGCTCGGCGATGCATTGTTTAAGCAAGCCTTTAAAAATTTGCCGTGCTTAATCGTACAACTAAACCCTGAGCATTGATTAAAGCTACTCAACGCTTCTTCTAAACAGGTTTGTTGGTCGGCCTTTTGACCTAATGCCAGCCCTCTTTGCTGAAATTCGTTATTCTGATCTGCAAGCTCCTGATTCCAACCCGGTAACCACTTATCCTGTGTTAACCACGCCACAAAGATGCCCGCTACGAGCAGTAATAGAATTCCCCAAATAATTTTTTTAACCATTAGGCTTCCTTACGTGGACGCCAAAGCAGTCCTTTCATACACATAAATACACCCACAACCGATAGCAACATGCCACCATTCACCACCAATGGATGCCTTACTAATAAAGGCTTGAAAGGGTGTTCCTGCTCAAGATCGCACTCAGCTAGATCATAGTTATATGAACCGCCCTGATCTAAGCATGCATCAACTGCACTTTGATCGACATAGAAAAGGATCATCAAAGCGACTGATGGCAAAATCAGAAGTATTAAACCAATTCGTAGCATGAATTATTCGCTATCACTAATGCCTAGGTTACTGTAACCGTCGTTATGCGCTAGTTCACGTAGCTCTTGCAAGGCATCACGACGTGGTAAGTCATCTTGAATGATCTCTAGGATATCCGCTTGGAAATCATCTTCTTGCAACATCAAGTCGTGTGTATTGATGAATTTAACCAGCTCATCATCAGAGATCTGATCATCCGCGTTTAGCTCAATAAACCCTGCCACAGACTCACGAGACATATTTGCTACAGCAATAACTTCGCTGGCATCTGCGGCGATTACGGTGTTAAGTGTAGAGAACAGTGCGACAACAGCATCCAAAGCTGGTGATGCACCATACATATCAAAATCATCTAGATCAGGCATATTTTCTTCCACCTTATCCAGCTGAACTTCGAAGTTCATTTTTGCACCGGTATTATTCAGGTGATCCCAAACCGCATCCAAAATTTGACGCATTTTGCTGACATCACCAAACTCCATCAAACGTGCAAACAGAGCAAAATTAGGGAACATGCGTTCTGAGACTGCAGCGCAGTAGGCCGCTAACTGCCAATCTTTAAGATCGTAGAACTCTTTGTCAAAGCGCTGATCAGACATCTAATTCACCTGAACTATTGGAAAGTGTTTATTGTACCGGTTTTACGGCTAATTGCAGTGAAATCTGTAGCTATTCTCGCGCGAGCATATAAGCCCGCTCCGAGACATCGTGCCAAGCCATCGCTTGTTGTCTAAAGTTCTCGAATGATTCGTAGATTTTGACCGCTCTGGGATCTTTTTCTAACTCTAGCTGAATCACTTCATGAGACGCTAAACGAAGTTGCTCCAACACCTTATCAGGAAACTGACGTAACTCGACTTTATGCACTTTTAACAACATTTCTAAGGCACGATGATTTTTCGCTGTTAGCTCCGCTAACATCTCTTGATTAGCCACTTTCATGGCATTAGTCACGATCAATTGCAGATCTTTCGGCAACTGGTTCATCGCTTGTTTATTGACGATGCATTCAATGGTTGTACCAGGCTCATGCCAACCGGGGTAGTAGTAATATTTAGCAACTTTATAAAGGCCCAGCGCGACATCGTTGTATGGAGCAGCCCACTCAGCAGCCTCAATCTCCCCCTGTTCAAGCGCTCGAAAGATTTCATCTCCCGATAACAATACCGGCTCCGCACCTAGGCGTTTCACCACCTCCCCGCCTAAGCCGGGAATACGCATTTTTAGACCTTTAAAATCCTCAATGCTGTTAATTTCGCGGTTAAACCAGCCACCCATTTGCACGCCGGTATTACCACACGCAGCTGGAATCAAATCATATTCTGCGTAGAGTTCCTGCCAAAGTTCGAGGCCACGCCCTTGATACAACCAAGCATTCATCTCTTGCGCAGTCATGCCAAAAGGTACCGCCGCAAAAAACTGCGCCGCCCTGACTTTATCTTGCCAATAAAATGCAGCGCCATGCCCCATTTCAGCTTTGCCTTGAGAGACTGTATCAAAGACTTCTGAAGGCGCAACTTTCTCATGGGCACCATAAACAGATATCTGGATACGGCCGCCGCTCATCTCATTGATTAAGTTGGCGAGAAAATTAGCCCCCATGCCAAACCCCGGGAAGTTTTTAGGCCAAGTCGTGACCATACTCCAACGAAATTCAGGAATAAGTGCAGCATTACTAACTTGAGGAGCCGTCGCTAAAGCGGCGGCAATGGGCAGAGAACCTGCTTGCTGAATAAACTTACGACGTTTCACAAATGGAAACCTTATTTATTTTTAATGAAAATAACATGCGATTTTTCACTCCGCAATTTACGACAAATGGTGATCTGAGCGTCAGAAGGTTGTTATACTTAAAACTGTAGTATTAATTTATAAGTGCTAAGTGAGGTGTAGGGTTGAACTCGTTCAATCTGCTTAAGTCGATTGCGCAAGCGCGTGAAAACTTAAGGAAGTCAGAGCAAAAAGTTGCGGATTATGTTTTAGCTCACGCTAATGAAGTGATCCATATGCGTATTGTTGATCTAGCATCTGAAGCAAATGTCAGCGAACCAACCGTGGTTCGTTTCTGTCGTGCCCTAAGCTA
This sequence comes from Neptuniibacter sp. QD57_21, assembly GCF_047778075.1. Taxonomy (GTDB): domain Bacteria; phylum Pseudomonadota; class Gammaproteobacteria; order Pseudomonadales; family Balneatricaceae; genus Neptuniibacter. Next base: position 3,750,196 of record NZ_CP180549.1, read on the forward strand.
CGATGGCTTCCAGGATTTCAAACTCACCTTAGCTCAAGGCTTAGCCAGTAATAATCACTTCGAGCAATTTTCCCTAAACTCAAAAGACACTGTTACTGAGTTTAAAGAAAAGATCTTCGATTCCATGATTGGTAACTTGCTCAATATCAAAGAGCAACTAGATACCACTACGGTTGAACGTGCGATCGCTGCTCTAGCTAAAGCTCGCCGTGTCGAGTTCTATGGCTTTGGTGCATCAGCTCCAGTTTGTACTGACGCCGCGCATAAATTTCACCGTTTGAAAGTATCCAGCACCTCTTATTCGGATCCGCACATGCAAGCTATTTCAGCTGTATCGCTTGATGATCGCGATGTCGTTGTGGCTATCTCTCAGACAGGTCGTACCAAAGATCTATTACATACAGTCAAGCTGGTAAAAGAAACCGGCACAACCGTTATCTCACTCTGCCCAAGTGATACTCCCCTAGCTGATCTTGCGAGCATTCCAATCCATATCGATCTGGAAGAAGATAAAGATCTAAGCACACTGATGTCATCCCGCGTACTCCATCTGGTTGTTATTGATGTACTCGCAGTCGGTGTAGCGATGAAGCTAGGTCCAGGGCTGGTTGATCACCTAAAAACCATAAAACGTAGCCTCAGATCTTTGCGTCAAAACGACAAACGCCCAAGCGCTCGCCCTGCCGATGAAATGGACGAAGATTAAGCTATTTCTGTCACATTTGTGACATCTTCCCTTCACCCTTTTGCAACATAGGCTTTTTAATATTCCTCTCGGAATTCGCCGAAAACTGTTTGATATTTGTTCAGAGCTATTATAAAACAGAGATAAGGCTGTATTAAAAAGCGTGTTTGATAGAAATCTTTCTATTAAGCAACTTCACCAGAGCCCCTCATCGAGGAGCGAAGGGTTTATGCCTTAACAAGCATAATCAGTTACTGCTTCGCTCGATGGGCCTTCTGACCGTTAAGATAAGATCAGGAGCTTACTATGCTGCATAAAACTGAAGAGCTTAACGAAACCCAGGTTGAAGTATTCGATCTGCTAGTGGGTTTTGAAGAAGAAGAAAAACTTTCCCGCAAAAAACTCGCAACGCGCCGCGCGCTTAGAGCTCGCCGAGCCATCGAACAACGCCAAGAAGAAAAAGAACTCGCCTCTCACATCGACGAATGTTGGTTTGATGAGTAATATAAAATCACTCGCTATGATTACTTACAAATAAAAACGCCAGTCCTAATGACTGGCGTTTTTGCTTGGGTTGTTTACTAATACTCTGGATAGAGAATATTCAGTGGTATAGACCGACTACCTTCCACCACGATTGCGCAATGCTTACGCTTAAGCTGACGCGGCTCGGTTACACCACAAGAGTGGGCGATCATCTCCACCTCATGTACCAAATGATTGTGATAGTTAGCGACACGATCCGCTTTAACCATCGGCACTAATCCACGCTGCAGATCTGGATCATGGGTAGTGATGCCGGTTGGGCAGGTATTCTTATTACACTGCAACGCCTGAATACAACCGAGAGCAAACATAAAGCCACGTCCCGTTACGGTGAAATCAGCCCCCATACAAAGTGCAGCACCGACATCGGTAGGGTTAATCAATTTACCTGAGGCAATCACACGTACACGCTCACGCAGGTTGTGAGCCATAAGTTTGTTTACCAAAATAGGCAAACTCTCCCGCAGCGGCAGACCTACGCTGTCCATTAACGGCATTGGTGCAGCACCAGTACCACCGTCACAACTGTCTAACGTAATAAAGTCTGGAGCACTCTCTACGCCACGCTTGTTAACCGACTCACAAAATTCATCCAACCACTCAGCATCGCCCAATACCATTTTGAAACCACATGGTTTACCGGTGATACGACGTACCTTTTCAATCATATCAAGCAGGTCATCAATAGAAGCTATATCTGGATGACGGTTTGGGCTTAAAGAATCTTGGCCTACAGGGATACCACGTACCGCTGCAATCTCTGGTGTTACCTTCTCACCCGGCAAGATACCACCTTTACCCGGTTTAGCACCCTGACTCAGTTTGATCTCGAACATCTTAACTTGAGGAAGATCACCTTTCTCTTTTAGCTTTTCCTCAGAGAACTTTCCGTTTTCATCACGCAAACCATATTTTGCAGTGCCAATCTGATAAACAATGTCACAGCCTGATTCCAGGTGGAAAGGCGATACCCCGCCTTCACCTGTGTTCATCCAACAACCTGCTTTCTTAGCCCCCTGAGATAAGGCCTCGATTGCAGGTCGGGATAGCGCACCATAACTCATGCCAGAAATATTAAAAAAAGAAGCTGCATCGTAAGGTGTCTTACAGTAAGGACCTATACGTAAACTCTGCGTTGTTACCGCATCTTCCTTTAAGGTTGGGAAAGGACAGTTTAGAAAATAATAGGTACCAGGAATACGTAGATCACGTGACGAACCAAAGGCAATAGTGCTATCTACATTCTTGGCTGCGCGATAAACCCAAGAGCGTTGCGCACGGTTAAATGGCATCTCCTCGCGATCCATAGCAAAGAAGTACTGACGGAAAAATTCACCAGCATGTTCAAACAGGTAGCGAAAGCGACCAATCAGAGGGTAGTTACGACGGATAGTTTGCGCTGTTTGATGTTTATCGATTTGGTATAAAACTACCGCCACAACGATTGCGACAACAAACAGTACCAAGAACGCAATCCCAACAAACGCGATAAAATTTATAGCAAAGCTCGACATTGAATCATTCATGCTATGGACCTCCTATAGACATAGCACCGCCTCTTAACGAGGTTTTTTCTTTGTTTGTATGCTGTATCGGCTTCTGTGTAAATAGATAAATCAAAATATCCTATAGTTATTAATAGGCTAGCATCCATTATTAACCTTATAAGCGAAAATCCCGCTGTAACATTAAAACTTTCTAACATTTTAAAAGGCATACAAAAGCAAGGTATTTAAACGACAAAGGCAGATTTTATGCGCTAAAAAGCGACTTTTTTTGCCTGATATTTGCCAACCCCCTTAATCAAGAGGTATGGTACGTCGCTCTTCTATTTTTTAGACTTTCAGCCTAAGGAATAGTACTTTTTTATAGGTCATATTTACGAATTGAACCTAACCCTGATTCATTTTTGAACAGGCGCTTGTTTTTTCGTTATACGCCCCTATTTAACTAGGTATTGTTTAACGTAAGCCTATTTTCTCTACGTAAGAGCTTACGGATTCAGATTTTGATAACTACCGAATTGGAAGACCTGCTTCATGACCAACTTGCCTGACGTTACCAGCCATCAAAATCCTGAGATTCACGGCTCTCTGGACTGGGTGGGCATGAATGGAATCACCGTCCCTCTGCAATTTGACGATAGTAAACTAGGTGTAAACAGCATCGAAGCACGCGTTAATACCTACGTTAATCTGGTAAACCCAAAGGTTAAAGGCATTCATATGTCGCGCCTTTACCTTGCGCTAAGTAACTTTTTTGAGAATCAAACACTGAATGTTCCTGCGTTAACAGATTTCTTATCCCACCTATTGGATAGCCATCACGATATCTCAACTCAGGTTTTCCTAAACTTTGATTTTGATTTCCTAATCAAGCGCGATGCTCTAAAAAGCGATAACAGCGGTTGGAAAAGCTACTCCACGACGCTACGTGCAACTCTGAAAGATGGCGAAGTAGTTCTGGAACTAGCAACACGCGTTCCGTACTCATCCACTTGTCCGTGTTCAGCAGCATTATCACGTCAGCTATTAGCTCAGGCATTCACTGATGACTTTGCCAACAAAGGCAGCATTAACGTTGAAGACGTAGAGAACTGGTTAAAGTCTGAAAAGGGCTCATTCGCTACGCCCCATAGCCAACGTAGCCAAGCAACAGCTTGGGTTAAACTGGATAAAGATATGGGTGCATTCCCACTTACAGATCTAATAGATCTTGTTGAAGATGCATTAAAAACACCAGTACAAACTGCTGTAAAACGTGCTGACGAACAAGAGTTTGCTCGTTTGAATGGCCATAACTTAATGTTCTGCGAAGACGCTGCACGACGCGTTAAGCAAGCACTACTAAGCCAAGAGCAATACGCGGATTTCTGGTTGAAGGTAGAGCACTTCGAAAGCTTACACGCTCATGATGCAGTAGCTCTTGCGTCTAAAGGTATTGCAGGCGGTTACAGCCCAGCTGATTACAGCTAAGCTTTAAATTCGATAATAAAAAAGGCAGCTTAATAGCTGCCTTTTTTATTTGTAGTTTATGATTTACCAAGCTTGTAGTAACTCTGCCACTCAGATTCTGGCACCATACTTCCACCTGTCGCCCAGATGATATGGGTTGAGTTATCCAACTTATTCAGCAAGCCATGATTCTGAAGGTAGCTTTCGCCCTGCGAGATCAGATTAATAATGCCTGTCGCTCCCGCCAAAGCCGATGGCTCCAACGCTATATGCTCACTCTCATAAATTTCGGCCAATAACTGATAAAGTGTTTTGTCCTCTACGGTATAAACCCCACTTAACAGTGGCTCCATCACCTTACCAACAAAACCGGAAGCACGACCTACTGCTAGGCCATCAGCACAAGTTTGGTTGTCGATACCTAACTCCTGAACACTGATCTGATCATGTAAGCCAGTATACATACCCACCAACATACAGGGAGATTGAGTTGGCTCAGCAAAGAAGCAATGAACATGATCGCCAAAGAGCAGCTTCAAACCAAAAGCAACACCACCAGGGCCGCCACCGACACCACAAGGCAGATAGATAAACAACGGATGTTCAGCGTCGACCTGAATGTTTTGCTCAGATAGCTGTTTAGCTAGACGTTCTGCAGCAACCGCATAGCCTAAAAACAGGTCATTTGAGTTCTCATCATCAACAAAGTGACAACGCTGCTGGCTGAGCGCTTGTTTGCGCCCCTCTTCTACCGCTTTACTGTAATCGTCTTCATATTCAATGACCTGCACGCCTTTGCTACGTAGTAGGTCTTTCTTCCACTGCCGAGCATCTGCAGACATATGAACCGTCACCGAAAAGCCTAACTCAGCCCCCATAATTCCGATACTAAGCCCAAGGTTGCCGGTTGATCCCACCACAATTTTATACTGACTAAAGAGTTCGCGGCAGACATCACTATTTAGCTTGCTGTAACAGCTATCTTTGCTGATCAGACCGGCCTCTATAGCAACGGTCTCAGCATACTTGAGCACCTCATAGATACCACCACGTGCTTTTATCGAACCAGATATAGGTAGATGGCTGTCACACTTCAACAGCAAACGGCCGGGGAGACTTTGATTAGCTCTTTTCTCTAACTGGTGATGAAATTGAGGCACCTCACACAACGGCGATTCAATCATGCCTTTTTTGGCAGCGGTTTCTGGAAACACTTCCGCCAGATAGGGAGCAAAGCGATTCAATCTTGCCGAGGAATCTTTAACATCAGTTTGCGTCAATGGCAGGTGCGCTGATACTGCAGCAAAGTCCGTAATTTTAGGGTTTATCCAAAGCAACGGCTGAGTTTTCTGAAGCCGCTCCAATAAGGGAAACTTATGTATCAGATCATTTATTTCCTGTCTGTTTAACCCCATGAATCCAGCTCCGATCGAATAAATTTTGTTAATTCCAATTAATGAAATTAGGATAAAACCATTAAACCAGTGCTTATAATTTACAACAAACCATAAAAAAACATCCTTGGATTAAAATGGCTAATCTGAACCTCTCTCACTTGAATAGCGCCGTGCTCGCTAACCTGCAATGCTTCAGCAGCGCAGCCAAGCACCTCAGCTTTACCCTAGCGGCAGAAGAGTTAAGTCTTACTCAAGGAGCCATTAGCCAACGGATACGTAAACTGGAAGAACAACTCGGTTTTGCCCTGTTCTTACGCTACAACCGTCGTCTACAGCTCACAGCTGAGGGTGAAAGGCTCCTGATACAAACCAATAACAGCCTAACCGAGCTCAATAATCTGATTCGGGATATCCATACCCAAGGGCTTGCCGGTGAACTCTCACTTTCCGTTCCCCCCTCTTTTGCTTCACAGTGGTTGCTGGAAAAGCTGGCTGACTTCTCTCAGCTCTACCCACAAATTTTTATTCGTATGGAAACCCATAGTCGTCTGATCGACTTTTACGCCGAACAGATCGATCTAGCGATCTATTATGGTCAGGGCGAGTACCCGGGGTTGGTTAGTTGGCCACTCATGGATGAACAGCTCATTCCCGTTTGTACCAAAGACTTCGCAGATAAACATGACTTATTGGATAGGCCAGAAAAACTAAAACACTGCCCTCTATTACATGATGCTCAAGCATGGCCTGAAGCTGGCCCTTATTCAGAATGGTCCTACTGGGCCGATCAACAAACATTGAACCTAGTTCTAAAACAGGGGCACTGCTTTGATAAGTCAGAATATGCAGTGAATGCAGCTAAATCAGGTTTAGGCGTTGCTATGGGGCGTAAGCAGCTAATCGAAAAAGCACTGAACAGTGGAGAACTGATAAACCCATTTGGAGTATTACAGCCGATCCAATCTCAACAAGGCTATTTTCTGGTCACCCACGAAGACAGGAAGGAGCAGCCTATTATCAAGGCATTTAGGGAGTGGATTCTGGAAAAAGTACAGGCCCACTGATCAGTGAGCCTGTTATAGAAGTCTTATTAGCTAAAGCCGTTACTCAACCGTTACCGACTTAGCCAAATTTCGTGGCTGATCCACGTCCGTGCCTTTCAAAATCGCCACATGATATGAAAGTAACTGCAGCGGGATCGTATAAAGAACAGGCTGCATAACTTCATCACATACAGGCATATTCAGAACATAAGTGCCCTCTTCCGGTTGCACTTTGTCAGAACCTGCAAAGACAAACAGTTCACCACCACGAGCGCGGACTTCCTGTAGATTTGCTTTTAGCTTATCCAACATATCGTTCTGCGGGGCTACTGCGACGACTGGCATCTCTTTATCGACCAACGCCAATGGGCCATGTTTTAGCTCACCTGCTGGGTAAGACTCCGCATGGATATAAGAGATCTCTTTCAGCTTAAGCGCACCCTCTTTTGCCACAGGGTACAAAGTGCCGCGGCCTAGGAACAGTGAATGATTCTTTTCAGCAAAAGATTGCGCCATCTGCTCTATATCACTATCCATTGCTAGAGCTTGCTGAACCTGTTCAGGAAGCTTTTTAAGCGCGGTGATGATGGCTGCTTCAGTTTCTTCGGTTAAGCCATTACGACGGCCAAGTGCGATTGTCGTTAGCATCAACGCCACTAATTGTGTCGTAAACGCTTTAGTCGACGCCACACCAATCTCTGGACCCGCGTTAGTCATCAAGGTCAGATCTGATTCACGCACCAAAGAGCTGCCCGGAACGTTGCAGATAACCAGGGACGCCAAAACACGATCCTGAATTTCACGTAGCGCAGCTAACGTATCTGCTGTTTCACCAGACTGTGAAATGGTCAGGAATAGCGTACCTTCAGGAATCACAACTGAACGGTAACGGTACTCACTGGCAACCTCGACCATACATGGGATACCGACGAGATCTTCTATCCAGTACTTAGCAATCAAACCCGCATGGTAACTCGTACCACAAGCAATGATCTGTACCTGCTTAACCTGATCAAACACTTCTGCTGCTTTAACGCCGAAGCATTGTTCCAGCAGTTTATCTTCACTGATACGCCCTTCTAAACACGCTTTGATCACTTCTGGCTGCTCATAGGTCTCTTTAAGCATATAGTGCTTAAATTCACCTTTATCGGCAGAGCTTACACCGTGTTCAAACTGGCTAACTTCACGCTCTACTTTTTTACCGGAGATATCCGTTACCGTGATATCTGCCGCCGTCAGGGTCGCAACATCACCATCCTCCAAGAACATAAAACGGTCTGTTACTTGTAATAACGCTAGTTGATCGGAGGCGATAAAGTTCTCGCCAATACCAACACCGATCACCAACGGGCTACCTTTACGCGCGGTTACCAACTGGGAAGGATCTGCTTTTTCGATCACGCCCAACGCATAAGCACCTTCAAGCTGGCCAATAATATTGGAAACGGCAGTGTGCAAAGAGCTGGTTGATTTAAGCTCTCTAGCAAGTAAGTGTGCAATTACTTCAGTATCAGTTTCTGAGCTAAATTTATAACCATCGTTTTGCAGATCGGCTTTTAGCTCTTCAAAATTCTCGATAATACCGTTGTGTACGACTGCCAGTTGGTCACCGGACATATGCGGATGAGCATTCGCTTCACAAGGTACACCGTGAGTCGCCCAACGGGTATGTGCGATACCTGTTGTACCCACTAGAGGCTGCTCTTGTAAGGCATCAGAGAGCGCTTGAACCTTGCCATTACGGCGACAACGTTGAATACCCGCTTCGGTCTGCAATGCGACGCCAGCAGAGTCATAGCCGCGATATTCCAAACGACGCAAACCTTCTAGCAGGATTTCCTGAACAGGCCTAGCTGCAACAGCGCCTACAATTCCACACATGATTAGTTTCCTTTCTTCTTAGGACGCGGCCAGTTTTTCAATTCAGTTTGTTTTGCACGAGTAATCGCAAGCGCATCATCGGATACAGGTTTAGCAATCGTTGAACCTGCGCCGACAGTCGCCATAGCGCCCACTTTAACCGGTGCAACCAGCGCAGTATTAGAACCAATAAATGCGTTGTCACCGATTTCTGTAAGCGACTTATTTACGCCGTCGTAGTTACAAGTAATAGTACCGGCGCCGATGTTTACATCTTTACCCAGTACAGCATCACCCACATAAGAAAGGTGATTGATCTTGCTTCCCTCACCTACAATCGCTTTTTTGGTTTCAACAAAGTTTCCAACCTTAGCTTTAGCAGCAAGCTGAGTGCCTGGACGTAAACGTGCAAACGGGCCGATATCACAAGATTCCGCAATCACAGCATCTTCAATCACTGTATTTGCCTTGATACGAGTACCCGCTGCAACAGTACAGTTTTTCAGGTAACAGTTTGGTTCGATTACAACATCATCACCCAGAACAACATCACCCTCTAAAACAACGTTTACATCGATCAGAAGGTCCTGACCAATAGAGACATTACCGCGCACATCAACACGCGCCGGATCAGCCAACGTTGCACCGTTCACCATCAACCATTCAGCACGTTGCAACTGATACCAGCGTTCTAGTTCAGCCAACTGAACGCGGTTGTTAACCCCTTGGACTTCCTCTTCAGCTTCAGGCTGAATCGCGCTGATCTTCACGCCACCATTGGCAGCCATCGCGATGATATCAGTCAGATAATATTCGCCTTGCGCATTTTCAGAGGATAGCTGCGGTAACCAATCAGCAAGATACTGGCTCTTAACCGCTAAAATTCCGGTATTTACTTCATTGATTAGGTGCTGCTCTGGCGAAGCATCTTTATGCTCAACAATCGCCACAACTTTGTCTTCGCTATTACGTACGATGCGGCCGTAACCGGTAGGATCTTTTAGATTCACTGTCAGTAGTGCCAAATCCCCTGTAGCAGCGATATCCACCATCTCTTGCATAGTGGCAGCTTGTGTTAGCGGCACATCGCCATAAAGCACAAGCACAACACTGTCATCAGCCACCTCAGGCATCGCCTGAGCCACTGCATGACCTGTACCTTTTTGTTCCGCCTGCAGAGCAAAATTAAGCGCTTGCCCCTGCAGCTCTTCACGTAATTTATCCGCGCCGTGACCGATTACAACGTGCGTGTTTACCCCCTGTAGTGACGATGCAGTGTCGATTACATGTTGCACCATCGCTTTACCGCCAACCTTGTGCAGTACTTTAGGGAGTTTGGATTTCATACGGCTACCCTGACCAGCAGCCAAAATGACAACGTCTACAGACATAGTCTTACCTTTCCTTTGTAGGTTTACGCTTTATTTTAATCGCACTTTAAAGTAAAACTAAAACCATACAATCCCTTTTGTCACAAATTTTATGACAATTATGAATAACGACGTTTTTAAAATATTGGGCTTAAACCCTAGAGAAATTGAGATCTATAAAGCCTTATTGACCTTAGGGGCAAGTTCTATACGAACAATTGCTGACAAATCAGGGGTTAATCGCGGTAGTGCCTATGAAAGTCTCAAAGAGATGCAGCAAAAAGGGATTGTGACCTATCAACCTAAAGGCAAGCGACGTTTATTCGCCCCTGTAGATCCAGATATTCTTTTACAGCTGGCTGAAGATCGTCGACAGAACTTAGATAAAGCGATCGACGAGCTGAAACAAAGCATTATTCCTGAGCTGCAGCACCTTAAACCTGACTTTAATACTGCCAATGTCAGCTTCTATGAAGGCGATGACGGTATAGAGCACGTACTGAAAGACATTCTGGTTACGGTGTCTAGCTCAGATGCTGATAGCTACTCAGTCTTCTCCTCCAAGCCGATCAGGAAGCACCTCTATCGACCCTTCCCTAACTTCACTAACCAGCGCATACAACGTGGTATTAACGTACGCGCCATTGCAATCGGTGATGGAGGTGAAGACGCTCTGCTATCAGAACGTAAGTGGATCAAAACGGAAGGTAAAGTAGATGCAGCTTATATCGCGATCTACCCACCTAAATGTGCAATCATCTCACTCGCTTCAGAAAACTACCCAACAGCGGTAGTGATTGATTCGCCGGAAGTAGCCGGTGCTCAGAAAATCATCTTTGATACGCTATGGCGACTGCTGTAGCTCACCTAAAAATATCACACTCTCCTTAACAGCTATAACGATCTCAATTGCCTCCTTTTAATTGAGTTATATTATAACATTACACTTCATGTCATAATTGGCCGGGGTTATAGCCACTCACCCGAAGTACGAGACACAAAGGTATTGCAGCAATGAAAGACACATTGATTAAGAACGCGATCATTATCAATGAAGGCGAACAAAGAGAAGTCGATCTAAGAATTAAAGACCAAAGAATCGATCTAATTGCTGCTGATATAGACGCTAAAGCTACCGACACAGTTATCGATGCTAAGGGGTGCTGGCTGCTTCCAGGAATGATCGACGATCAGGTGCATTTCCGTGAACCAGGCTTAACACATAAAGGCAGTATCGCAACCGAATCGCGCGCGGCAGTTGCCGGAGGCATCACTAGCTATATGGAGATGCCAAATGTTAACCCTTCAACAACCAATGCAGCTGCACTAGAGAATAAATACAATATTGCGGCGCAAAACTCAGCAGCAAACTATGCATTCTATCTAGGAGCAACAGAAGATAACTTAGACGATATAAAAGCCTTAGATCCGACCAAAACCTGTGGCGTAAAAGTGTTTATGGGTGCCTCTACCGGTAACCTACTCGTCGAGAACCCAACCGCTTTAGAAGGGATCTTCCGTGAAAGCCCTGTCTTGATCGTTACACATTGCGAAAGCGGCCCGGTCATCGCCAACAACCTAAAACGTGTTCAAGACACCGGACGTAAGATTACGATACACGACCATCCTATTATTCGTGATGATGAAGCCTGCCTTGCTTCCTCATCTTACGCAGTAGAACTAGCAAAGAAATACCAAAGCAATCTTCATGTTCTGCATATCACTACAGAAAAAGAGCTGAGCTTATTTCAATCAGGCCCTGTCCAAGGCAAGAAGATCACAGCAGAAGCTTGCGTACATCATCTATGGTTTAGTGCTGAAGATTACGAAACGCGCGGTAACTTAATTAAATGCAACCCAGCAATTAAATCCCTACAGGATCGCAATGCACTGCTAAATGCACTTAAAACTGGGCAGATCGATATCATCGCAACCGATCACGCTCCGCACACACTGACCGAGAAGCTGGTTGATTATTCAGATGCACCAGCAGGCCTTCCCCTTGTCCAACACGCTCTACTAACCTTATTAGAGCACGTTAATTTAGGCCGTATGTCGATCGAACAAGTTGTCGAGAAAGTATGCCATAACCCTGCTATCCGTTATGGTGTTTTAGAACGTGGATTTATTCGCGAGGGTTACTTTGCCGATCTAGTTCTGGTTGATCCGAAAAAATCGACATTGGTAAGCCATGCGAATAGCCTATACCACTGTGAATGGACTCCGTTTGACGGCCTAGAATTCTCGGGTCAGATAAAATCGACTTGGGTAAATGGACACCTGGTATATGATGGTACACAGACACTAGTTCAGGAAGGCGTTGCTAAACCATTAGCCTTTTCTGGTCTATAACAGTCTAAAGATACGCTTAACTTCTAATAAAAAATAACAAAGCCTCTATCACCTGTTAGAGGCAACAATTAGGAGCAACAATGCTTAGAAAGTGTCCGGCGGGTTACTACCCAGAAGTGTCAGGCAAGGCCTTTATTGACCCTACAGCCATCGTTTGTGGCCGTGTGATTATCGAAGATAATGTTTTTGTTGGCCCTTACGCTGTAATCAGAGCCGATGAGGTTGATGCATCAGGTGATATGCAGCCCGTACTGATCAAACAAGGCTCTAATCTTCAAGATGGCGTAGTGATTCACTCAAAGGCCGGTGCAGAAGTTATAGTAGGTGAGCGTACCTCTATCGCCCATCGCTCGATTGTACATGGCCCATGTACAGTCGGTGACGATGTCTTTATCGGCTTTAACAGTGTCGTCTTCCGCTGCCATATAGGCGACGGTAGCGTGATTAGACACAATGCCGTAGTCGAAGGGGTCGATCTACCAGAACGCTCTCACGTGCCTCCTATGACGGCCATAGCGCATGAATCTGATCTAGCGTCGGTCGAAAAGGTATCGCCTGAATTCTCTTCGTTCTCAGAATCCGTCGTCTCAGCCAACCATGTACTAGTCGAAGGCTATAAAGAGCTAGGCGACGAGCTCTAACAGCCTTCAATCTTTTCTTTTAGCTCCATCAAATCAGGCACCCTTGGGTTGTCTTTTTATTAGGATGTTAGTTGCTAGTGAGTGTATGTGGGTTAAGCCTAGTATAACCACTTCGTTCAGTATTGTTTTAGCTCCACAACGAAAAAACCCCGATCACATCGTGACCGGGGTTTTCTCTTAATTAAATGCTTGGCGATGACCTACTCTCACATGGGGAAGCCCCACACTACCATCGGCGATGTTGCGTTTCACGTCTGAGTTCGGGATGGATTCAGGTGGTTCCACAACTCTATGGTCGCCAAGCAAAACTGTTACAACTTAGATCTGATTCTTCTTTTATTTGATCTAGATAGTTTATCGACTGTAGCTTAACTACGCGCTAATTCGTTACTCTCTATCGTCTTACGTATCTTACAAGTCACTTGCCAAACGCCTTGGGCGTTATATGGTCAAGCCTCACGGGCAATTAGTATTGGTTAGCTCAACGCCTCACAGCGCTTCCACACCCAACCTATCAACGTCGTAGTCTTCAACGGCCCTTTAGGGGAATCAAGTTCCCAGTGAGATCTCATCTTGAAGGAGGCTTCCCGCTTAGATGCTTTCAGCGGTTATCCCGTCCGAACGTAGCTACCCGGCAATGCAATTGGCATCACAACCGGTACACCAGAGGTTCGTTCACTCCGGTCCTCTCGTACTAGGAGCAACTCTTCTCAAATCTCAAACGCCCACGGCAGATAGGGACCGAACTGTCTCACGACGTTCTAAACCCAGCTCGCGTACCACTTTAAATGGCGAACAGCCATACCCTTGGGACCGGCTTCAGCCCCAGGATGTGATGAGCCGACATCGAGGTGCCAAACACCGCCGTCGATGTGAACTCTTGGGCGGTATCAGCCTGTTATCCCCGGAGTACCTTTTATCCGTTGAGCGATGGCCCTTCCATACAGAACCACCGGATCACTAGAACCTACTTTCGTACCTGCTCGACGTGTCTGTCTCGCAGTCAAGCACCCTTCTACTCTTGCGCTCATTGCATGATTTCCGACCATGCTGAGGGTACCTTCGTGCTCCTCCGTTACTCTTTGGGAGGAGACCGCCCCAGTCAAACTACCCACCACACAATGTCCCCGATCCCGCTTAGGGAACTGGGTTAGAACCTCAACATTACCAGGCTGGTATTTCAAAGGTGGCTCCACCCTATCTGGCGACAGGGTTTCAAAGCCTCCCAGCTATTCTACACAAGTAATGTCAAAGTCCACTGTGAAGCTGTAGTAAAGGTTCACGGGGTCTTTCCGTCTAGCCGCGGGTAAACTGCATCTTAACAGCTATTTCAATTTCACTGAGTCTCGGGTGGAGACAGTGTGGCCATCGTTACGCCATTCGTGCAGGTCGGAACTTACCCGACAAGGAATTTCGCTACCTTAGGACCGTTATAGTTACGGCCGCCGTTTACCGGGGCTTCGATCAAGAGCTTCGCGCAAGCGCTAACCCCATCAATTAACCTTCCGGCACCGGGCAGGCGTCACACCCTATACGTCCTCTTTCGAGTTTGCAGAGTGCTATGTTTTTAATAAACAGTCGCAGCCACCTGGTATCTTCGACCGGCCTCAGCTTAGGGAGCAAGTCCCATCACCAAAACCGGCGCACCTTCTCCCGAAGTTACGGTGCCATTTTGCCTAGTTCCTTCACCCGAGTTTTCTCATACGCCTTAGTATTCTCTACCTGACCACCTGTGTCGGTTTAGGGTACGGTTAGTCATAACCTGAAGCTTAGAGGATTTTCCTGGAAGCATGGCATCAACTACTTCAGTCCATAAAGGACCTCGTCATCGATTCTCGGTCTTAAAAGAGCCCGGATTTACCTAAGCTCTAAACCTACTATCTTAAACGCGGACAACCAACGCCGCGCTAGCCTAGCCTTCTCCGTCCCCCCATCGCAGTTATGAGCAGTACAGGAATATTAACCTGTTTCCCATCGGATACGCTCTTCAGCCTCTCCTTAGGGGCCGACTCACCCTACCTCGAATAGCGTTGGATAGGAACCCTTGGTCTTCCGGCGGGGAGGGTTTTCACCTCCCTTATCGTTACTCATGTCAGCATTCGCACTTCTGATACCTCCACGGTGCCTTACAGCTTCCGCTTCAACAGCTTACAGAACGCTCCTCTACCATGCACAAAGTGCATCCGTAGCTTCGGTGTTATGCTTAGCCCCGTTATATCTTCCGCGCGGGCCGACTCGACTAGTGAGCTATTACGCTTTCTTTAAAGGGTGGCTGCTTCTAAGCCAACCTCCTAGCTGTCTAAGCCTTCCCACATCGTTTCCCACTTAGCATAAACTTTGGGACCTTAGCTGACGGTCTGGGTTGTTTCCCTTTCCACGACGGACGTTAGCACCCGCCGTGTGTCTCCCGTGATTGAACTCATGGGTATTCGGAGTTTGCATCGGGTTGGTAAGTCGGGATGACCCCCTAGCCGAAACAGTGCTCTACCCCCCATGGTTAGACACGAGGCACTACCTAAATAGTTTTCGAGGAGAACCAGCTATCTCCGAGTTTGATTAGCCTTTCACTCCTATCCACAAGTCATCCGCTGGCTTTTCAACGACAGTCGGTTCGGTCCTCCAATGCATGTTACTGCATCTTCAACCTGCCCATGGATAGATCACTCGGTTTCGGGTCTACTCCTAGCGACTGGACGCCCTATTAAGACTCGGTTTCCCTACGGCTCCGCAAATGCTTAACCTTGCCACTAAAAGTAAGTCGCTGACCCATTATACAAAAGGTACGCAGTCACCGTCCGAAAACGGCTCCCACTGCTTGTACGTACACGGTTTCAGGGTCTATTTCACTCCCCTCACAGGGGTTCTTTTCGCCTTTCCCTCACGGTACTGGTTCACTATCGGTCAGTCAGGAGTATTTAGCCTTGGAGGATGGTCCCCCCATATTCAGACAGCGTTTCACGTGTGCCGTCCTACTCGATTTCACTTTAAAAGACCTTTCACATACGGGGCTATCACCCACTATGGCCACACTTTCCAGAGTGTTCTGTTAAATCTAATAAAGCTTAAGGGCTAGTCCCCGTTCGCTCGCCGCTACTTAGGGAATCTCGGTTGATTTCTTTTCCTCTGGGTACTTAGATGTTTCAGTTCCCCAGGTTCGCCTCTAATAACCTATGTATTCAGTTAAAAGATACCTATAAATAGGTGGGTTTCCCCATTCGGAAATGTCCGGATCAAAGGTTGTTTACCACCTCCCCGAACCTTATCGCAGGTTACAACGTCCTTCATCGCCTCTGACTGCCAAGGCATCCACCGTGCACGCTTAGTCACTTGACCATATAACCCGAAGGCGTCTGGAATCACAGTAACTTGTATTGCTAGTAACGATAGATTTCGCCGAATTGGCGCATGCAGTAAAACTACATGTCTTAAATCTAAATCAAATGAATCAAATCCAAATTGTTAAAGAGCGTTTAAAGCAAAAAAGCTTTAAAAGATAATGTCTTAAACGACAATATGTTTTAAAACTCTTCCTTCTCATCCAGAGGATGATGGTGGAGCTATGCGGGATCGAACCGCAGACCTCCTGCGTGCAAAGCAGGCGCTCTCCCAGCTGAGCTATAGCCCCAAGAAAAACAGTAAGGCTATTGATTGGTAGGCCTGAGTGGACTTGAACCACCGACCTCACCCTTATCAGGGGTGCGCTCTAACCAGCTGAGCTACAAGCCTACACCGTTGCTCTTAACTTCTCTGATCAGATAATTCGTGTGAACGCTTGCCGAGAATCGGCTTTCGTTTAAGGAGGTGATCCAGCCCCAGGTTCCCCTAGGGCTACCTTGTTACGACTTCACCCCAGTCATGAACCACACCGTGGTAACCGCCCTCCCGAAGGTTAAGCTAGCTACTTCTGGTGCAATCCACTCCCATGGTGTGACGGGCGGTGTGTACAAGGCCCGGGAACGTATTCACCGCGACATTCTGATTCGCGATTACTAGCGATTCCGACTTCATGGAGTCGAGTTGCAGACTCCAATCCGGACTACGACCGGTTTTCTGAGATTAGCTTACCCTCGCAGGTTCGCGGCCCTCTGTACCGGCCATTGTAGCACGTGTGTAGCCCAACTCGTAAGGGCCATGATGACTTGACGTCGTCCCCACCTTCCTCCGGTTTGTCACCGGCAGTCTCCTTAGAGTTCCCACCCGAAGTGCTGGCAAATAAGGACAAGGGTTGCGCTCGTTACGGGACTTAACCCAACATTTCACAACACGAGCTGACGACAGCCATGCAGCACCTGTCTCAGAGTTCCCGAAGGCACGAAACTATCTCTAGTAACTTCTCTGGATGTCAAGAGTTGGTAAGGTTCTTCGCGTTGCGTCGAATTAAACCACATGCTCCACCGCTTGTGCGGGCCCCCGTCAATTCATTTGAGTTTTAACCTTGCGGCCGTACTCCCCAGGCGGTCTACTTATCGCGTTAGCTGCGCCACTAAAAGATCAAGTCTCCCAACGGCTAGTAGACATCGTTTACGGCGTGGACTACCAGGGTATCTAATCCTGTTTGCTCCCCACGCTTTCGCACCTCAGTGTCAATATCGGTCCAGGTAGTCGCCTTCGCCACTGGTGTTCCTTCCTATATCTACGCATTTCACCGCTACACAGGAAATTCCACTACCCTCTACCGTATTCTAGATTGGCAGTATCAGGTGCAGTTCCAAGGTTGAGCCCTGGGCTTTCACATCTGACTGACCAATCCACCTACGCGCGCTTTACGCCCAGTAATTCCGATTAACGCTCGCACCCTCCGTATTACCGCGGCTGCTGGCACGGAGTTAGCCGGTGCTTCTTCTGCAGTTAACGTCACAGCTAGCAGGTATTAACTACTAACCTTTCCTCACTGCTGAAAGTGCTTTACAACCCTAGGGCCTTCTTCACACACGCGGCATGGCTGCATCAGGCTTGCGCCCATTGTGCAATATTCCCCACTGCTGCCTCCCGTAGGAGTCTGGACCGTGTCTCAGTTCCAGTGTGGCTGATCATCCTCTCAGACCAGCTAGAGATCGTCGCCTTGGTGAGCCATTACCTCACCAACTAGCTAATCTCACGCAGGCTCATCCAATAGTGCAAGGTCCGAAGATCCCCTGCTTTCCCCCTTAGGGCGTATGCGGTATTAGACCAAATTTCTCTGGCTTATCCCCCGCTACTGGGTAGATTCCTACGCGTTACTCACCCGTCCGCCACTCGTCATCAACTAGCAAGCTAGTCATGTTACCGTTCGACTTGCATGTGTTAGGCCTGCCGCCAGCGTTCAATCTGAGCCATGATCAAACTCTTCAGTTTAAATCATTTGTGTTACCAGGAATGTGGTAACGGGCTCTAGTACTAAACAACCGGATAACATTCTTAAGAACGTTAAACCTTTGTAAATCGCTTTAAATGAATTCACTTGGTTGCTTGTCTAGAAAAAGTTTGCTTCTTCTCAACAAGCGCCCACACGAATTATCTGATCAAATTGTTAAAGAGCGTTGCTTTCTTGACTCTCCGCTGAATCAGCGTTTCGTCTCAAGCGAGGCGCATATTTTACTTTGCGCTCATTCAAAGTCAACCGTTTATTTTGCAATTTCGTAAAAAGTTTTTACTCAGCAACCGGACTTTGAATCCTGCTCCGCAAGCAATCTTAAAAACCAATGTTTTCAATCACTTACTAAGCACCTCACTCAACTCTGCAGCCCCTTAAAAAGCGGCCTCCCTAAGCAAGGACGGCGAATTCTACAGATATATAAAAAGGCGTCAACACTTAATTTAAAAAAATTGGCATCTGGTTAAGGCTGGCACCTGTAAGCTGTGCGTTTTTTCAAATGCGTAATGTTAAAAGGTGTCCTATAAAACGGGTTAACTCCATAGTTGTACCCTTGCAAATAACAAACATTGAGAATTTTTTGTGTCTGCCCCAAGCAGAAACAAAAAAGGCAACCCGAAGGTTGCCTTTTAGAACTAATGATTTGTAAGAGTCAGTCTTAACGACCAAGCTTCTTACGAATCTGCTGTAGGGTACGAAGCTGAGCCGCAGCTTCAGCCAGCTGACTCGCTGCTTTAGAGTATTCGAACTCTGCAGTTTTATCAGACATCGCCTGTTCAGCATGTTTCTGTGCTTCTTGAGCTTTCGCTTCATTAAGGTCTGCAGCATGTAGAGCAGTGTCTGCAAGTACAGTTACCTTATGAGGCTGAACTTCAATGAAGCCACCGGATACGTAGAAGATATCCTGTTCGCCACCCTGTTTGCGTAGCTCGACAGGGCCTGGTTTTAGTTCCGTCAGAAGCGGAGCGTGACCTGGATATACACCCAGATCACCCAGGCTACCTGTTACGGATACGAATTCAATAAGGCCAGAGAATAGTTCTTCTTCAGCACTTACGATGTCGCAATGAACAGTCATAGCCATATTTATACCTCGTAAAGGTTAGCTAAAGGCAATTACATGCCTTTAGCTTTCTCGATCGCTTCGTCGATACCACCGACCATGTAGAACGCCTGCTCTGGCAGATCGTCGTACTGGCCTTCCAGGATGCCTTTAAAGCCGCTGATAGTTTCTTTCAGTGGCACGTATTTACCAGGAGCACCGGTGAATACTTCAGCTACGAAGAACGGCTGAGATAGGAAACGTTGCATCTTACGAGCACGTGCTACCAGAGCTTTATCTTCTTCAGACAGTTCGTCCATACCTAGAATCGCGATGATGTCTTTCAGCTCTTTATAGCGCTGTAGTACACCCTGAACGTTACGAGCGATCTCGTAGTGTTCTTGACCGATTACTAGTGGGTCTAGCTGACGAGATGTAGAGTCCAGTGGATCTACCGCTGGGTAGATACCTAGCTCTGCGATTTGACGAGACAATACTACTGTTGCGTCAAGGTGAGAGAAGGTTGTCGCTGGAGACGGGTCAGTCAAGTCATCGGCTGGTACGTATACCGCCTGGATAGACGTGATGGAACCAGTCTTAGTAGAAGTGATACGCTCCTGAAGAACGCCCATCTCTTCTGCTAGAGTTGGCTGGTAACCTACCGCTGAAGGCATACGACCTAGAAGTGCTGATACCTCAGTACCCGCTAGTGTGTAACGGTAGATGTTGTCTACGAACAACAATACGTCACGACCTTCGTCACGGAATTTCTCAGCCATAGTCAGGCCAGTCAACGCTACACGTAGACGGTTACCTGGAGGCTCATTCATCTGACCGTATACTAGAGATACTTTATCCAATACGTTGGATTCTTTCATCTCGTAGTAGAAGTCGTTACCCTCACGAGTACGCTCACCTACACCGGCAAATACGGAGAAACCTGAGTGCTCGATCGCGATGTTACGGATCAGCTCCATCATGTTTACGGTTTTACCTACACCCGCACCACCGAACAGACCAACTTTACCACCCTTAGCGAACGGACATACAAGGTCGATTACCTTGATACCAGTTTCTAGTAGTTCGTTAGATGCAGACTGCTCATCGTAAGAAGGCGCTTTACGGTGAATAGGCATACGCTCTTCTTCACCGATTTCGCCACATTCATCAATTGGGTTACCCAATACGTCCATGATACGACCCAGTGTTGCTGTACCAACAGGTACAGATACTGGAGCACCAGTGTTTGCAACTTCCAAACCACGGCTTACGCCTTCTGTTTGGCCCATTGCAATCGCACGTACAACACCATCACCCAGCTGTTGCTGAACTTCAAGTGTCAGGCCGGTTTTAGATACAGTTAATGCATCGTAAACCTTCGGTACAGAGTCACGTGGGAATTCCACGTCTACTACCGCGCCGATAATCTGAACAATAGTTCCGCTACTCATGTTCGGATCCTCTTAAAATTTAACCTGTGACCTGTTATTAAACAGCTGCAGCACCACTAACGATCTCAGAGATTTCCTGAGTAATCGCTGCTTGACGAGCTTTATTGTAAATCATCTCTAGCTCGTCAATCATGTCGCCAGCATTGTCTGTTGCGTTCTTCATCGCCAACATACGTGCTGCCTGTTCACAGGCATTGTTCTCAACCACGGCCTGGTAGACCAAGGACTCAACGTAACGAACCAGCAAGCTGTTTAACAGCTCTTTAGCATCTGGCTCATATAGGTAATCCCAATGATGGTTAAGCTTTTCTTCGTCGTCTTCCGCCTTCAGTGGAAGCACCTGATTGACTACAGGCTGCTGTGTCATCGTGTTAACGAAATCGTTAGATACGATGAACAGTTTGTCCAGCTTGCCTTCGTCGTAAGCATCTAGCATGACCTTAACTGACCCGATTAGATCCGCCACTTCTGGCGCATCACCTAGGTGAGTTTTTGCTGCTACTACATTGCCGCCATAGTTCTTAAAGAAAGATGAGGCTTTGCTACCTAGCGCACAGACATCGATGTCGATGCCTTGGTCATGGAACTCTTTCATGCTTTTAACAGCTGCTTTGAACGCATTCACGTTCAAACCACCACACAAGCCACGGTCGGTTGCAACAATTACAAAACCAACTCGCTTAGTCTCACGCTCCTGCATGTACAAGTGTCTGTACTCAGGGTTGGACTTGGCTAGGTGCTGGATTACACCACGGATACTCCGCGCGTACGGGCGAGAAGACTCCATGCGATCCTGTGCTTTACGCATCTTAGAAGCAGCAACCATTTCCATAGCGCTGGTAATCTTCTTAGTGCTCTGCACACTCGCAATTTTTGTCTTAATCTCTTTTCCGACTGCCATAGTTCCGCCTATATAGCTTTGTGTTAGATCTGCATGACTAGCATGCAGATCGATCACTCAAAACGAGTTCTTACCAAGCTTGTGTAGACTTGAACTTCTCGATACCAGCCTTGAACTGAGCAGCAATCTCATCAGAGTAGTTGCCAGTTGCGTTGATGTCGTTCATAAGATCAGCGTATTCGCTGTTGAAGAACGCAATCAAAGCTGCTTCGAAGTCCAGTACTTTATCAAGTGCTACACCTTGTAAGTAACCTTCGTTAGCAGCGTACAGGCTAAGACCCATGTCAGCGATAGACATTGGAGAGTACTGTTTCTGCTTCATCAGCTCAGTTACAGACTGACCGTGCTCAAGTTGTGCACGAGTAGCGTCATCAAGGTCAGAAGCGAACTGTGCGAATGCCGCAAGTTCACGGTACTGTGCAAGTGCTAGACGAACACCGCCACCTAGTTTCTTGATGATCTTAGTTTGAGCTGCACCACCTACACGGGATACGGATAGACCAGCGTTGATTGCTGGACGTACACCAGAGTTGAACAAGTCAGTTTCTAGGAAGATCTGACCGTCAGTGATGGAGATTACGTTTGTTGGTACGAATGCGGATACGTCACCACCTTGAGTTTCGATTACAGGCAGAGATGTTAGGGAACCAGTCTGGCCCTTAACTTCACCGTTTGTAAACTTCTCAACGTAGTCAGCGTTTACACGCGCAGCACGCTCAAGTAGACGAGAGTGCAAGTAGAATACGTCACCAGGGTATGCTTCACGACCTGGCGGACGACGTAGCAATAGGGAAATCTGACGATAAGCCCAAGCTTGCTTAGTTAGATCATCATAGATGATCAGAGCGTCTTCACCGCGGTCACGGAAGTATTCACCCATTGTACAACCAGAGTATGGAGCCAAGAACTGCATTGCTGCAGGGTCAGCGGCACCAGCAGCTACAACGATCGTGTGATCCATTGCGCCGTGCTCTTCAAGCTTACGTACAACGTTAGCGATAGTAGACTGTTTCTGGCCTACTGCAACGTAGATACATTTAACGCCTGTACCTTTCTGGTTGATGATAGCGTCGATAGCAATCGCAGATTTACCAATCTGACGGTCACCGATGATTAGCTCACGCTGACCACGACCGATTGGAACCATTGAGTCGATTGCTTTAAGACCAGTCTGTACAGGCTGATCTACGCCTTGACGCTCGATTACACCAGGTGCAACCTTTTCAACAGCGTCAGTTAATTTAGTTTCTACAGGGCCTTTACCATCGATCGGGTTACCCAGAGCGTCTACTACACGACCCTGCAGTTCCGGACCAATTGGTACTTCCAAGATACGGCCAGTACAACGTGCAGTAGCACCTTCTACTAGATCCTGGTAGTCACCCAGTACTACAGCACCAACGGAGTCGCGCTCAAGGTTAAGCGCCATACCGTAGATACCGCCAGGGAATTCAATCATTTCCCCGTACATAACGTCAGCAAGACCGTGGATCGTAATGATACCATCGGAAACGCTCACTACAGTGCCCTCATTACGGGCTTCTGAAGTCACATCAAGAGTTTCGATGCGCTTCTTGAGAATCTCACTGATCTCAGAAGGATTCAGTTGCTGCATGCTTTTATTCCCCTAGGAATTCATCGCTTCGGCCAACTTCGCGAGTCGCGCGCGAACAGAGCCGTCGATCACCAAGTCGTCAGTGCGAACTACTACACCACCCAAGATAGACTTATCTACTTGTGAGGTCAGTGCTACATCGCGACCTAGTTTAGTTTTCAGTGCCTGAGCAAGTTTTTCTTGCTGCTCGTCCTGTAGTTCAAACGCCGTAGTCACTTCGATATCCAGTGACTTTTCCTGATCTGCTTTCAGTTTATTAAACTGAGCGCTGATCTCAGGCAGTATCTCTAGGCGTTTGTTCTCAGCTAGAAGCTTAAGAAAATTCTTACCCGCGTCATCTGCTTCTTCGCAGATATTGATCATCAGATCAGCTTTCTGCGTATCTGTCAGTGCAGGGTTACCCAGTACACGCACTACGTTCTCTTCTGATGCTGCAGCAGCAGCCAGAGCTAGCGTAGCGGACCACTGATCGAGGTTACCCTTATCCATCGCGTACTCGAAAGCAGCTTTGGTATAAGGCCGAGCGACAGTGTTGACTTCAGCCATCGTTAAACCTCGCTTTAAAGCTCAGCGGCCAGTTTTTCAACAAGCTGCGCGTGTGCCTTCTCATCAATAGAAGCTTCTAGTACTTTCTCAGCACCAGCCAATGCAAGTGTAGCTACCTGAGCGCGCAATGCTTCGCGTGCTTGGTTAACTTCTTGCTCTAGTTCAGCTTCTTTAGCCGCTTTAACACGGTTAGCTTCGTCTAGAGCCTTGTCTTTAGCTTCTTCGATAATCTGGTTAGCCCGCTTGTTGGCCTGTTCAATGATGGCGGCTGCTTCTTCTTTGCCCTTACGCATATTTTCAGTGGCTTTTTCTTGAGCCAACTGCAAGTCACGCGCAGCGCGTTCAGCAGCGTCCAGACCTTCAGCAATCTTCTTTTTGCGCTCTGCAAGTGCAGCCGTAATTGGCGGCCACACGTACTTCATGCAGAAAACAACAAAGATAAAGAATGCGATTGCCTGGCCAATGATGGTGATATTGATATTCACGCCATTACCTCTCGCGGTTGTTAATTAAGTAGAACTCGATAGTCGTTGCTTTTACGAGTGACTACTTATGCAACTGCGAACATTAGGTACATGCCAAGACCTACACCGATCATAGGTACCGCATCAACAAGACCCATTACGATGAAGAACTGAGAACGTAGTAGTGGTACTAGTTCAGGTTGACGTGCAGCACCTTCCAAGAATTTACCACCTAGGTTACCGATACCTACAGCAGCACCAATAGCAGCAAGGCCCATTAGAACCGCAGCAGCCAGGAATACTAAAGCGTTAGCCATTTCCATCAGTTTTTCTCCACATTTAAGTTTAAAAGTTAAAGTTTAAAATTTGTTAAAACAGGTTAAAACAGTACTTCAGTTCATGAATTACTTATTAGTGATCGTCATGTGCCATCGCAAGATAAACGATAGTTAGCACCATGAAGATAAACGCCTGCAAAGTAATTACTAGAATATGGAAGATTGCCCATGGCACAGATAGTACCCACTGCGCCCAGAAAGGAAGCAGAGCAATCAAGATAAAGATCATTTCACCCGCATACATGTTACCGAATAGTCGTAGCGCCAGAGAGATTGGCTTAGCCAGTAGGCCTACAACTTCTAGGAACAAGTTGAAAGGAATCATCCATTTACCCATTGGCTGTAGAGACAGCTCAGCAAGGAAGCCAGAAACACCTTTCTGCTTAATGCTGTAGTAAATGATCAAGAAGAATACGCTGAACGCCATACCAAGAGTAGCGTTAGGGTCTGTAGTTGGTACGATCTTCATGTAGCCAACGCCCATTTGTGCAGCGATATAAGGAACCCAATCGATTGGAACAAGGTCCATAAGGTTCATCAGGAAGATCCAGACGAAAATTGTTAGCGACAGAGGCGCAATAACAGGGTTCTTATGGTGGAAAATACCTTTAACGTTATCGTCAACAAACTCAATAATTGTTTCGATAAAGTTCTGGGTGCTTCCAGGTACGCCGGACGTAACTTTTTTCGCTACGCTACGGAACAACCAAAGGAAGAAAATACCCAAGCCAACAGACCAAAGCATAGTATCCACGTGGATTGCCCAAAATCCGAAATCGCCAGGCATGATACCGTTTGCAGTATCTACGAAGCGCCAGCTATCCGAAGCTTCATGATAGCCGAACGTCAGATTCGTCAAGTGGTGGGATATATACTCTGAGGATGTTACTGTGTCGCTACTAGCCATTCTCAGTTTCTCTCGTTCAAAGTTTCAGGAATCTTGTATTCAGGTTCATCTGACCAATCCAACCTAAGATCTGCATCAGAATGAACGTGCCAAATAAGGAAAATGGATTCAGGGGCTGAATCAGGATAAATACGGCAGCAAAACCTACCGCACTTAAAGCCATTTTCCATATTTGGCTCACATACATTTCGGCTAACGCTTGCTTAGCACTCTGACCTGCACTAAATCTCAATGCTCGATCAGCGAAATAGAGGGTAGGTAGAAGGTATAAAACTCCACCTAGCAGTGCCGAATATGCAGTTTCTAAGTTCACTAGTAGTAAACCAGCGCAAAGTAACAAACATATGACTGCTTGAATCAGAAAAATTCTAAATATACGACCGCGTGTTTTACGACTATGGGTTCCCTGCTTGAGGTTCCCCTTGCCCACTGACATTCCAACGCAACCTTACTTAAATTCTGTTCTGACTCTACGCCCCATTTAAGCGCACGCACCCTAAAATGCGAGCCGATTATATGAGCTTAGGGCCTCCGAAACAACAGGCAGTTTACCCATTTGCACTAATGTCGTAGCAACCCTTGCTCTGAGTCACCTTAACTTCAGTGCCAAAGTAGTAATTCAACGCTACTTATTTCAATAATTTCAAAATACTGTCTAAAGATTCAGCATCATCGTAACTGATGGTGATTTTGCCTTTTCCTTTGGCATTTTCACTAATCGCCACCTTAGTTGCGAAGCGCATAGACAACTCACCAGCCAATTCACCTAGGCGAGGGTTAGGTTCTGCTTTTGGTTTTTCTTCCGTTTTAGAACCAACGTCTTGAAGCTTTTTCACTAACGCTTCCGCTTGGCGAACAGATAGACCTTGGCCTGATACTTCCTGTGCTGCAATTAGCTGTTGCTCAGGTTCTAGTGCCAACAATGCCCGCGCATGACCCATTTCTAAGTCGCCGTACTCAAGCATCTTCTTCACTTCATCGGTCAGCTTCATCAGGCGAAGTAAATTGGTTACCGCAGAACGCGATTTACCTACTGCATCAGCCACTTCCTGCTGAGTCAGTTCAAATTCGTCTTGCAGTCGCTGAAGAGAGATCGCTTCTTCGATCGGATTTAGGTTTTCACGCTGGATATTCTCGATAAGTGCCATAGCAATGGCCGCTTCATCCGGAACATCTTTCACGATTGCAGGGATCTCAGATAGGTCAGCCATCTGAGTGGCACGCCAACGGCGTTCACCTGCGATAATTTCATAGCGATCAGAATCAACCGGACGTACCACGATCGGCTGCATAACACCTTGGGCACGAATCGAGTTGGATAGTTCTTCCAAAGCTTGAGGCTCAATATCGCGACGTGGTTGATAACGTCCACGTTGAATCACACTGACAGGAAGCAACTGATAACCATCTATAGATTCAGCGCTTTGAACGGATACCTGTTCTTCTACATCAGTAACGCTGGACAATAGAGCATCCAGACCTTTGCCAAGCCCACGCTTTTTAGCCATTGATTATGCTTCCTGTGACTGTTCTTTTTCTTCAAGTTTGGTACGACGAATCAACTCACCCGCCAAAGCTAAGTAAGCTACGGCTCCTCGGGAGTTTTTATCGTAAAGTAGTGCCGGCAATCCATGGCTTGGTGCCTCAGCTAAACGGACGTTTCTCGGGATTACGGTGCGATAAACTTTATCACCAAAATACTCTACAAGATGCGTAGAAACGTCTTTGGTCAGGCTCATTCGCGGATCGAACATGGTCCGCAAGATACCTTCAATTTTCAAACTAGGGTTTAGACGGGCATTGATTTTATCGATCGTGCCGATCAATGCCGAGATACCTTCCAATGCGTAATATTCGCACTGCATTGGAATAATAACGCCTGCTGATGCTGCTAATGCGTTAACTGTTAGTAGGTTTAGAGATGGCGGATTATCGATCAAGACGTAGTCATAATCCTCATCAACTTCCATCAACGCCATTTTAAGACGAAATTCTCGACGAGGAATCTGCAATAGCTCAACTTCAGCAGCGGTTAGATCACCATTTGAGCCAATGATATCGAAACCTGCCGCTGTGTCTTTAAGGATCGCCTCTTTGATATTCACTTTGTCGGTCAGAACTTCGTAGACCGTATTTTCCAAAGTGTGTTTATCAACGCCGCTGCCCATGCTGGCATTGCCTTGCGGATCCAGATCCACCAGCAATACGCGCTTTTTGGTTGCAGCCAATGAAGCAGCCAGATTTACGCAGGTTGTTGTTTTACCTACGCCTCCTTTCTGGTTTGTGATCGTTAGGATCTTTGCCACGCCTAGCGTCTCCCTAAAACTAGCAGATGCCTTTCCCCTTCTGTTCCCGGTACATCAAGTGGGTAACAGGTCTTAAGTTCATAGCCATCAGGCAATGCTGATAACTCTTCCTCAGGATACAGACCTTTCATTGCAAGAAAAACACCCTCTTGATGACAAAGTTGGTGTGTCCAGTTAATCATGTCTTGCAAAGAGGCGAATGCGCGCGATATCACCTGATCGAAAGGCTCAAAGTTACAGTTTTCAACACGCTCGTTGATCACTGTTAGATTATTTAGACCTAACTCCGTTTTAGCCTGCAATTGGAAACGGGTTTTCTTGCCGTTGCTGTCCAAGGTAGTGACATCAAGCTCAGGATGGCAGATCGCCAATGGGATACCTGGTAAACCTGGGCCACTGCCAACATCGATAATGCGATTGGCTTTGATGTAAGGCACTACGCTCAAACTATCGATAAGATGACGATCGATCATCTCTAACGGATCGCGCACAGCAGTCAGGTTGTAAGCTTTGTTCCATTTGATCAACAAATTCAGGTAACGGAGTAACTGATCTTTTTGCTGATCGTTGATATCCAGACCTAACTGCTGGATACCTTTGTTTAGCTTTGCTTCCAAGATATCTTGGCTTACCTGATTCATGCGTTATCGGCCTTAATTTTAGCTTTGCTCAATTGATGTTTTTTTAGATAAACCAATAACAACGAAATCGCAGCTGGAGTCATACCTTGTATACGAGACGCTTGCGAGATCGTTTCTGGACGAATCTCTTCTAGTTTCGCTTTAAGTTCGTTGGAAAGACCGCCTACTTGGTCATAATCAAAGTTTTCTGGTAGAGGCGTATTTTCCTGACGGCGCATCTGCGCTATCTCATCTTTCTGACGCTCAATATAACCAGCATATTTGTTATGAATCTCAACCTGTTCCGCCACTTGATTATCAGACACAGCTTCACCTTTAAGATGAGCGATATCGTTGTAAACCAGTTCAGGACGTTTTAACAGATCCGCCAAATTGTATTCACGTGTCAGCGGCGTTTTAAGTTTTGGTGCTAACTCATCGGCTTCAGGTGTATTAGGCTGAATCCAGGTAGATTTTAGGCGCTGTTGCTCTAACTCAATCGCTTCACGTTTTTCACAGAATGCCTGCCAACGTTCATCACCCACCAGCCCAAGTTCACGACCTTTTTCGGTCAAACGTAGGTCGGCGTTGTCTTCACGCAGAATTAGGCGATATTCAGCTCGGCTTGTGAACATACGATATGGTTCAGATGTACCTAGGGTAATCAGATCATCCACCAATACGCCGATATAGGCTTCATCACGACGTGGATACCACTGCTCTTTATCTAATGCTCGCAGTGCTGCATTGGCACCGGCCAACAAGCCTTGAGCACCCGCCTCTTCATAACCTGTTGTGCCATTAATCTGACCGGCAAAGTACAGGCCGTTCATGTATTTGGTTTCAAGGGTATGTTTTAGATCTTGCGGGTTAAAGTAATCGTATTCAATCGCATAACCAGGACGAACAATATGCGCATTTTCAAAACCACGGATCGATTGCACAGCTGCTAGCTGAATATCAAACGGCAGCGAAGTAGAGATGCCATTTGGATATAACTCATGGGTTGTCAGACCTTCTGGTTCCACAAATACCTGATGCTGATCTTTATCAGCAAAGCGCATGATCTTATCTTCGATAGATGGGCAGTAACGTGGGCCCACACCCTCAATTACACCTGTATACATAGGCGAACGATCAAGACCGTTTCTTAAAATTTCATGAGTGCGTTCATTAGTATGGGTGATATAGCAACTGATCTGCTCAGGATGATCACTCAATTTACCCATATAGGACATAACCGGCGTAGGTGTATCACCTGGTTGTTCCTGCATCACACTAAAATCAACACTACGTGCATCGATACGAGGCGGTGTCCCCGTTTTTAAACGGTCAACACGGAAAGGAAGTTCACGTAAACGATGAGCAAGTGCGATAGATGGCGGATCCCCTGCTCGACCACCAGAGTGGTTTTCTAAGCCAATATGGATAACACCACCAAGGAAAGTACCTGCGGTTAACACAACAGATTTTGCTTTAAAGCGGATACCTGTTTGTGTCACTACACCGACAACTGTCTCGCCTTCGATAATCAGATCATCAGCAGATTGTTGGAAAATCTGTAAGTTTTCTTGGTTTTCAAGAATTGAGCGAACTGCTGCTTTGTAAAGAACACGGTCAGCTTGTGCACGTGTTGCTCTTACTGCAGGGCCTTTACGTGAGTTAAGCGTTCGAAATTGAATACCGCCTTTATCAGTAGCACGAGCCATAGCTCCATCTAGCGCATCAATCTCTTTTACAAGATGGCTTTTCCCTATACCCCCAATAGCAGGGTTACATGACATTTGACCTAAGGTTTCGATGTTATGGGTTAGTAATAAGGTCTGTGCTCCAGTTCTTGCTGACGCGAGCGCAGCTTCAGTACCTGCATGACCACCACCGATAACAATGACGTCAAAGTGGGTAGGAAAATCCACCGTTGTATTACCTCTATGAAATAAGTTTCGATCAGTGTGTTGAGATCGATTTGAAATGGGCGCTGATTATACCCTTACCTGACCAACTTAGAAATGATCGTTTTTTATACAGCTCTGTTTTTCTTTATATATAAGTATTAAAAAAGAGAAAGAATATATGTTTTTTATTTTAATGATTATATATAGCTAGCCTTTTTTCTGGTGATAACCAATTATTTTCCTTATAAATCAGTAGATTGTAGGAATGATAAACCTTGGTTTATCGTGCATATACTGTCTGCAAAAGGGGCGTGTAAGTTGTGTATATCTAGGCGTCTTTTCCACAGATGGAATTATTCACAACTTTACCCTTAGGATAACTTAGGTTAGTTATACAGGTTATACACACGATGTGTGAGTAAGTTTTTTTAGACAATGGCTGTAAAAATATTAATCAATCTTTTTATTTCTTGTTGAATATTTATCTATATGATTATAAAGGATAAATTTAAGTTATATCGATGATATAAACAAGATATCCAAAAAATTGGCTTTTTATGTACTAACAGGCTTTTGTGGAAAACCTGATAATAACATTGGATTTAATTGTTGAGATATTGAGGATTATGAATAAAAGCAAAGTGTTAGGGGTTGGCGCTGGTTAGATTGTGTTCTCCCCAAATATCCTGCAAAAAAAGTCCTCATCTTAGATGTTCTTAGCGCTCTGACTACTCACACCGCTCAATGAATAGAGGAAAATGACGGAATCGGGCAAAAACTTGCGCGTTTTTAGACTAATTTGCTCGATTTGTACGCATTAAAATTCTCCTTCTTTGGAAACCAGATTAAGGAGGTAAGAAAATGCGCCCTACTTTCAAATTAGCATTACCTATTTCTATATTATTAGCAGGTCTTTCAGGCACTGCGGTAGCACAGCAATTCACACTTAAAAGTACCGATATCAAAGCGGGTGAAACGATGAGTAATACTCAAGAGTTTCAAGGCTTTGGTTGTGAAGGTGGCAATTTATCTCCACAGCTTTCTTGGGAAGGTGCTCCTGAAGGTACAGCAGCATTTGCTATTCAGGTTTACGATCCAGATGCACCAACGGGTAGTGGCTGGTGGCATTGGCAGGTCGTAAATATTCCTAAAGAAGTGACTAGCTTAGAAGCTGGCGCGGGTGATCTAAGCAAAAATTTAATCCCTACTTCTGTAACCCACATCAACAATGACTATGGCTCTAAAGGTTTTGGTGGTGCTTGCCCTCCTAAAGGCCACGGAGTACATCGTTACCAATTTACAGTTCATGCGTTATCTAAAAAACTGCAGCTCCCTGAAGGGGCTTCTTCAGCACTAACGGGCTACATGGTTAATGCTAATTCATTGGCTTCCAGCACGATCGAAGCGCTATACGAACGAAAATAAATTAATGAGAAGGTGCCTTAGAGCTTGCTCTGGATCAGCAGTTTCGAGGCACTCAATTATTTAAAGGGAACTTGGCTTTAATCCAAGTTCAATGTGAGATGGTGAATAACAATAACTAGTCCTCTCATTATCTAAGCTGATGGTTTTAGTTACTAAGAATGAAGCTATTAGCGCAATTTGAATTGAAGTGATTGATAAATTGTGAGGGACACGGAGTGAGTATTTTTAATGGACCAGCTTCAAAGCCTCGGCTATTAGCGTTGCACGGCAAAGGTAGCAACAGCAAAGTTACTGCAATGCAGTTGGAAAATTTGGGTGTAACTGATTCTGAATATGAGATTGTTTATTTAGATGCACCAACGCTTGTCGGTTGTCCAGGAACTGGTGTTGATGAGTTGGCGAAAGATAATTTAGTCGCTGCTCCATGGTACTCGTGGTTACCTGAGTGCGATGATGTTGAAAATGATGTGCTTTTAAGAGCTGTATGCAAATCAGTGGGTTCTGTTCTTTCTGTTATTAAGAACAAAGGCCCATTTGATGGAATTTATGGATTTAGCCAAGGTGCTGTCATTGCGAGTTTAGTGACTGGTTTAGCTACAGATTCTGCATTAATTAAAGCACTAGAGCAGCATATCGGTGATGATTGGATTCAAGAACCAATCAAGCATCAATTCAACATTGCTATATTTGCTTGTGCCGCTGCTCCTCTCACTCTTAAGGAACTAAGAGCTCGTACTGGTTTGGGACAAGAGCCCTCTCCAGCTATTCACACACAAACTGTTCACCTTATTGGTCGTCGTGATAGTCATAAAAAGTGGTCGGAATCATTTGTTGATCACTTGCAGATGGAGCATAGTGAAGTCTTATATTTGCCCGGCGGTCATGAAATAGGTCGTTTGCAACGTAATGATGAGCAACTAGCAGAGGTTATCTATAAAACGCTGCATAACATCATGGCTGATAGTTTAGGTTTTGTAGATCATTATCATTCTTCTCCTATAAGTACTCGTTTAGTTCATCAAGATAATCAGATAGCGTCGGTTAATCTAGCTGTCGAAGATAAGCCTACAACGATTTTTGACTTATTAGCTCAGCAACCTGGGCATGCTGCACTGTTTCGTAATGCACGTGAACGGAATGCAGATTTAATCACTACTTATGGTGATATGCTCAATTTTGCTCAAGCGGGTGGTGCAGGTGATTTAAGACAACTTGGTGTAAAACAGGATGAAGTTGTTGCTTATCTAGCTCCGGCGGGTGGGTCTGCTGTAGCAGCGGCGGCTTTTCTATCGATTGCAGCACAAACCTGTGCAGTGCCTTTCTCTATCCATATGAACGAGGCGGATGCCCTACTTGCGTTAAAACAATATGGTGTAAAGCATATGGTTTTATTTGCTGGTGTTTCTTCGCAAGGGGTCCAGAGCGCTTTCGAAAAATATGCAGAAAGTGGCAATGCTAAGCTACATCACGCTGTAGTTGATTCAAATGCTTCTCCCGGTCTATTCCGCTACCAGAAACCAATCGCAGATTTTCAGAATGAATCGGCTTTAATTTGCGGGCCTGATGACAATAGTTTACTGCTTAGAACATCAGGTACGACCTCTATTCCAAAAGTGGTGCCTCTCCGTCAGAAAGAACTTGTTATCAATGCAACTGTATTAGCTGATGGTATTGGCATTACCTCTGAAGATGTGACTTATAGCATCATGCCTTTGGACCATATTGGAGGGATTAGTGCGTCTATTCTTTGTAGCCTTTCTGTGGGCGCATCGATTACTTGTGATGGTTTCTATACCCCACAGGGGATGGTTGCAGCGCTTGCTGAATCAAACCCTCGGCCGACATGGTATTCCGCTGTACCCACTATCCATAATGCGACAATACGTTTTCTGAATGATCGCTCTGATAGCTATCTAGGGCCAGATGGCGAGTGGCATGCTCATAATCTTCGTATGGTTAGATCCGGTGCCGCTGCTCTAAAAGAGGATGATCGGGAGCTGCTAAAACGTACGCTAGGTTGTGATGTTGCTACGACTTACAGCATGTCCGAGATGATGCCCATATCTCAGCCTCCTATTACTGAAGAGGGTTGGCAGCAACAGCCGGGTGCCGTTGGTGTGCCTGTTGCGGCATCATTAGCGATAGTTGATCCCATCACCTTACGTCCTCTTCCTTACGGCGAAGAAGGTGAAATTGTTATTTCTGGTCCAACTGTTTTTTCTGGCTATTTAAATAACCCTGAAGCAAATAGTAATTCCCGTTTTCTGATGCGTTCAGATGTTGATCAAACCCTGCATACTTGGTTTATGACCGGTGATTTAGGGCAGATTGATAATGAAGGGGTGTTATCCCTGCGTGGTCGAATTAAAGAACTGATTAAAAAAGGTGGAGAGCAGATCGCTCCGGTTGAAGTTGAGAATGTGATCAGTTTGCACCCGCATGTATCTTCATCTGTTTGTTTCTCTGTGCCATCAGATGATTATGGTGAGGAAGTTGGTTGTGCTCTTATCCTTAAAGGGAGTAATCAGCCGAGTGAGCAGGATCTGATTCAAGAGATCAGAGAAATTTTGATTAAAGAAAAACTCGCCAGTTTTAAATACCCGTCTTATTGGAAAGTGGTAGACGAGGATGACCTGCCGAGAACTGGCAGTAAAAAAATCATTAGGAATGGTTTAGCTGAAGTTTTAGATATCACTAAGCCAAAAGAGATTGAGTTGACCCAATCGGCAAACTCTGCCACACCTGACAGAGCCGAAGATATTGCAGATTTTGGTGTGGCTCCTGTTGCTTCTGCCTCTGCTATTTCGACATCAGGCCCAATCGATCTGAATAAGCCTAAAATCGACTGGGCAGTATTGGCTGGTTTTCGCTTCCTACTCGCCTGTTATGTGATGTTTATGCATATAGGTTCGGATGCTTCGTGGGATGCGTTCTCTAATCTACGCCAGTTCCCTTGGCACGTGCATGCTTTCTTTACTCTAGCTGGTTTCACATTAGCGGCGGTGATGCCCGCGTTAATCCAGAAAAAACTCTCCTTTGTTTCTGCCCGTGTCGCTGGTATGTACCCTCTTTATGGGTTTGCTGTGCTGTTAGCATTAGGAAACTTGGCTGTAGGTTGTCAGCCATCAACCTTTATTACTGATTTCCAATGGGGAGGTCAGCATGCTGGTGGCGATCAACTGTTCTGTCAGGGAACTCCTTGGGTCCAGGATTCATGGTTTGCCAATGTCTTGTTAACTTTAGGTATACATCTAACAGGGCTACAAGCTACGCCACTGTGGGGAGGAATATGGTTCCTTGGCTTCTATATGTGGTTTATATCGATGTATCTGCAGTGCTTGATTGTGTTCCCGTATCTATACAATGCGCTTTACCGCAACCGAGGTAACACAAAGAAATTATTCTTCTTAACCTTGGCTGGTTTAGGCGTTAATTTCCTGATCATTATGTCCTTCTGGTATGGCTACGCCGTCGATGCAACTGGCTATGGTTTCTATGATGCGCTTACAGGTGAACGCACTATCCCAAGTGTGGCTCAGTTAGATTCTGCCGCGCAAGATAATGCCGTTATTCTTGGCTTCTATCTCTTTGCACCATTCTGGATGGTCTACTTTGTTGCGGGTATGTGTGCCGCGTTCCTTTACGATGCTATTCGCCCAACGGAGCAGCGTCGAGCTTATTTATGGGGCTACGTTGCTGATGCTATTACCCTGTTTATGATTCTTGTCAGCATTGCTCATGTGGCGCAAGGTTATTTCCCGCATGGTGCAGATGTGATGAAAGTGTCCCTCGAACCGTTCTTTATGCGCCCAGAGGCAGCCAATACCTTTGCTGATCCAGCTACCGTTAACCGTATTTGGGATAACATTTATGGCCGTTTGTTTGCACCAATTACCCTACTGTGGATCTTTGCGCTCAGTACGGGTCATGGTGTTACAGCTCGAGTCTTAAGGTTTAACCCAATCTCGCAAACGTTAGCTCCAACTGCTTATGCATGTTTTCTTTTCCATCAAATGGTCGGTCAGTGGTATTTCGCTGCGACGCGTAATGGCGAATGGTGGAACTGGTGGAGCGATCAAAAAGCGTATTATTGGTTTAGTCCGCAGCCGGTTGCTGTTGAATGGTATGAGTTCTTCTATGTTGTCGGCTTGGTGGTTCTGTTTGGTAAGTTGGTACAACCGCTCGATCCATTAATTCGCAAAGGCTTTAATCGTTGCCTGAATTGGATTCACTCCAGTGATCATAAAGAAAACGTTGAAAGGGATACTACTCAGGTTATATTGCAAATCGTACAGCGCACAACTGGTATGGAGGCAAAAGCGGAATGGAGTTTAGAGCAATGCGGTTTGGCTTCATTAGGTATTGTTCAGTTCGCAAATACCTTGGAAGCTCAATTCACAACACCAAAGAGCAAAGTTAGTATTGCTGTGACGGAGATAATGGAGGCTGCTGACATTCATAGTATTGCTGCTATTGTTGATCGTTGCCGAACAAATGCGAATGAGGGTAATAGCTCGCAAAATGCTGAAGCTATTCCCGCTTAACCAACATTTCGTCTAACCAAACCATAGCAATTCAGGTGATTTTTAATGCCTGAATTGCTGATTCTTGATCTATAGCCCTTTTTTAACCAGTTTTTTCAGTCGCTTTGCCTTCTAGGATTTATTAACAGATTAACTTGTGTGATATTGCTGTTTACTACAACTTTGTATAAGTAACATCAATTGACTGGTTATTCTTATGCCTACGCAAACACTACTCGAATCTGCTAAGCACGCATTAGAGCAAAAACGGTCTTTGCCCTTTTCTGTTTATTCCTCGGTAGAGGAACAACATATCCTAAATGTACCCATACTCAAGCCTTTACTTATCTTTGTACTAAGTGGAGTCAAAAAGCTAGGGAAGGATGAGGAGATGCTGTGTCCTACTGGAAACTTTGTTTTTCTCTCTAACAGTCCAACCATTGATATGAGAAATATTCCTGGAAAAGGTGAATATTTAGCGGTACTGATTGAATTTGAGCATGGTGATTTTGACCACTTCAGGCACCAGAGAAATCATACTAAGAAACATTTTTTAGGTGAGATAGATGGTGTTCTTGAGACTACGTTACAGCAATATATGGAATGGTCTCTAATGGCTCCTGAAGAGGCCTGGCACTTTCGTAAAAAAGAGCTGCTGCAAGTTATGTTATCTCTAGGTCACAATGATGTTTTGGGCTTGATTGAGCCGCCAAGTTTTAGTCATCAATTGCAGGAGATCATAGGTGAAAATATCTCCGGTGATTGTGGAGTCAGCATGCTGACCGAGCGTTTAGCCGTGAGTGAATCTACCTTACGTCGCAAGTTAAAAGCCGAAGGCACCTGTCTGCAAGATCTAAAGGATCGGACTAAATTGGGTTATGGCCTTCATCTTGTGCAAACCACGATGGATCCGATTGGTTTAATAGCAGAGCGTTGTGGCTATCAGTCCCAGTCACGCTTTACTGATAAATTTAAGCAGTTGTTTGATATCACTCCGACCGAGTTACGAAAAACACGCTTACAAAGTTAATGCTTATTCCACTATCACCAGCGTTTCCACTGTGTCGTGGTTTATATAGCGATATTCGACTGAAAAGAGGTGATCTTGGGGCAAGTGTTTATTAATGCTGGTAGTCAGGCTTAAGGTGATTCTGTTTTCTTCAGGGTAAACGGCTTCTAGTTGGGCACTCTCGAACCCCAGCACTTTTTTTGCCTGTGGATAAATAGCTTTATACAGCGCTTCTTTGGCCGAAAATAGGATTGTTAAAAACTGTTCAAAGCTATCAAAAGCGCTTTGGTAGTTTCTGTCTTTGCCAAATAAGATTCTGCCCTCTACCCCTTGCGCCAATTCTGCTGCCATTACCTTTTCTATATCCAGCCCAATAGCTGAATTATTAGATGTTTTAGGCATGACTACAGCTGCAGCTAGATCTTCGCAGTGCGAAATTGAGCCGATAAAACCTTGCGGCCAGATGGGGCTACCATGGGTGCCAATGGTTATTTCTATAGGAGCCGAGAAGCCTGCACTGGTTAAACTTTCGATGGCGCAGAACCGGCCGGCAAGGTATTCACACTGGCGTGTTAAGCTCGAATCACTGATTGAAGGTGGAAGCTTGAGACCTGTTTCAAGTAGCTGCCGTTTGTAGCGCTCGCTACAGCTGATAGGAAAAGAGGAACGATAAAGAGGTGGTGAAATAAGCATGGCTGAACGTCCCTGTTCAAAAATGTATTGGTGTCTTACTTACCAATACAGAATGAGCTAAAGATGCGGCCAAGCAGATCATCAGGTGTGAACTCACCTGTGATCTCATTGAGTGCTTGTTGCGCTTGGCGTAGATCTTCCGCGAGCAGTTCACCTGCTCCATTCATCTCTAGCTGATCTAAACCGGTTTCCAGTAACTCATGGGCACGTTCCAACGCATCCAGATGGCGGCGGCGTGCCATAAAGCCACCTTCAGTAGTTGAGCTAAAGCCCATAGATTCTTTTAGATGATCTCGCAGCAGGTCGACACCAGTTTGTGATTTTGCCGACAAGGTAATTGTGGTGTGATCGTGCGCTTCTCGGATGCTGATAGTTTCGCCACTGAGGTCTGCTTTGTTGCGGATAACTGTGATACGGCTCGATTCTGGTAGCTGGTGGACGAACTCTGGCCAGATCTGTTCTGGATCATCGGTCTCTGTACTTTGACTATCAACCATCAGCAGAACACGATCGGCTTTGTTGATCTCTTCCCAAGCACGGTTGATACCTATACGTTCCACTTCATCAGGGGCATCACGTAGGCCTGCTGTATCAATAATATGCAGTGGCATACCATCAATATGGATATGTTCGCGCAGAACGTCTCGCGTAGTCCCAGCAATATCGGTAACAATCGCAGTTTCACGACCAGCTAACGCGTTGAGTAGACTCGATTTACCTGCATTAGGGCGGCCTGCGATCACTACGTTCATGCCTTCACGTAAAAGACTGCCCTGCTTTGCTTCTGCCTGTACTGCGACGACTTTGCCTAATACCTCTTTTAAGTCACCAAGTACTTTGCCATCGGCAAGGAAGTCGATCTCTTCTTCTGGAAAGTCGATTGCTGCTTCCACGTAGATTCGTAGCTGTACGAGTGCTTCAACTAGCTCATGGATACGGCTGGAGAATTCACCTTGTAGGGATCGAATCGCACAGCGTGCTGCTTGTTCGGAGGAACTATCAATCAGATCGGCAATTGCTTCGGCTTGAGCCAGATCGAGTTTATCGTTCAGGAATGCTCGCTCAGAGAATTCGCCCGGTTTTGCTAGCCTTGCACCTAGCTCAATTGCGCGTTTTAGTAGCAGATCGACAATAACTGGGCCGCCGTGACCTTGTAGTTCAAGGACATCTTCACCGGTAAATGAATTTGGGCCTGGGAAATACAACGCGATGCCTTGATCAATCTCTTGATTGTTTTGATCAAAAAACGGGCCGTAGTAGGCGTAACGAGGTTTAAGCTCGGTTTTTAAAACAGTTTCAGAAATCGTTTTAGCCAATGGACCTGAAATACGCACTATACCTACACCACCTCGACCGGGTGGAGTTGCTTGAGCAGTAATGGTGTCGTTGTTAGCCAGGGTCATAATGAATCTCGAGCGAATATAAATTTAGTGCAAGTTTACCACTTTGCTGGGATGGGAGCATAAAGCCTAGATACAAAAAAGCCGCTAACTCAGTAGCGGCTTTTTTTTGTTAGGTCCGGAGTTACTTATCCGTACCGTTTTCGATCTGCTTATTGATCACGTACTGCTGTGCAATCGATAGGATGTTGTTCACAACCCAGTATAGGGTCAGACCTGCAGGGAACCACAGGAAGAAGAATGTGAACAGGATCGGTAGCATCTTCATGATCTTAGCCTGCATTGGGTCTGGAGGTGTTGGGTTCAGCATCTGCTGAATGAACATACTCGCGCCCATGATGATCGGCAGGATAAAGTAAGGATCTTTAACCGAAAGGTCAGCTAGGTATAGGAACTCAGCGTGTCGTAGGTCTACAGATTCCATTAGTACCCAGTAAAGTGCGATGAAGATCGGCATCTGAGCCAAGATTGGCAGACAGCCACCCAGAGGATTAATTTTTTCCTTCTGGTAAAGCTTCATCATCTCCTGAGACATCTTCTGGCGGTCATCACCGTAAAGATCTTTCAGGCGTGCCATCTCTGGACCGAACTTACGCATTTTAGCCATAGACTTAAATGCTTTAGCGTTCAGATGGAACAGTAGTGCTTTTACGATAACAGTTACACCGATGATCGCTAGACCCCAGTTACCTACTAGGTCGTAAACCCATTTCAGCAACATGTATAGCGGAGACGCTACCCACCATAAAACACCGTAGTCTACAGTCAGTGGTAGGTTCTCATCAGCAATTTCCATGATCTCTTGATCTTTAGGACCTGCGTAGAACGTCGCAGTTACTGTTTTGTTCTCGCTCGGAGAAACTGTGAAGTC
Organism: Neptuniibacter sp. QD57_21; assembly: GCF_047778075.1. Lineage (GTDB taxonomy): Bacteria > Pseudomonadota > Gammaproteobacteria > Pseudomonadales > Balneatricaceae > Neptuniibacter. The sequence continues at coordinate 3,790,406 of NZ_CP180549.1, forward strand.
TGGAGATAGGAAACCAACAATGTAGTTGCCGTTAGACTTACGCGCTTGGTAAGTGTATTCAGCACCTTTAGCAGGGATCCAAGCACTTAGGAAGTAGTGCTGAGACATTGCGATCCAGCCATCTTTACTCTTACGAGTCGCGCTTTCTTCGTCAATATCATCGAAGTCATACTTTTCGTAAGTGTTCTCTTCAGTAGAGAAAACTGTACCTAGGTAAGACTGCATACCCATATCAGTAGATTCTGTCGGATCTGAGCTACCGTCACGTTTGATCTGGCCAAATAGCTGAGAAGACCAAATATCAGATGACTGGTTATTTACGATAAAGCTAAGCTCAATCTCATAAGAACCTTTAGTGAAGGTATAACGCTTAGTGATCTGTACGCCGCTCGCATCAGTGAAGCTCAAATCAACATTGATCTTCTCTTGATCACCTAGAGTAAATTCATTCTGAGAAACTGTGTAAGTCGGGCGGTTGCCAGAAGCATCAGGACCGTTTCTGCCGATCAAACCACTTTGAGATACATAGACGCGGCTAGTTGTCTGCTCTAGTAGAACGAATGGCAGTTCAGAACCTAGGCTTGCTTTATGTTCAGGTAGAGAGACCTGAATAATGTCGCCGCCTTTAGTGTCTAGAGTTACGTTCAGAACATCTGTTGCTACAGTCACTAGCTTCGCTGTACCGGCAGCTTGAGTTGCTGCACCTGGAACATCGCTAGAAGCTTCAGCAGCAGGAAGATCTGTGTTGGCTGGCTGAGAATCGTATGCAGAAACAGAAGTTGTAGCCTGCTGTGCTTCAGCTGGCTGACCGTAGTCTTGGTTCCATTGCAGGACAACTAAGTAGCTGATCATGCAAAGTGCGCCAATGATACTTATACGCTTAAAATCCATGGGTTAAGGACCAATCGAGTTTACTTTAACTTTTTTGATTTATTTTTCAGTCTGGACCAGCACTTCTTCATCAGCTTGTGAACTTCCTCGTTTTCGAGTTCTCCTAAGCCCTGACGAGCAAGGATAATCATGTCCACTGCAGGTAAATTATGTTGGTTCAAACGAAAGGATTCGCGAATGATACGACGAACACGGTTACGTTTCACCGCCTGACGGATATTTTTTTTGGAAATAACAAAACCTAGCCGAGGATGGCCGAGGTCATTAGGGCGGGAAAGTATAAGGATAGGCTGGTCTGGTACTTTCAGTTGTACGTCGTCAAACACACTTTGAAAGTCCCTGCCGGTTAGCAAACGTAACCGACGGGGGAATCTGAATTCGGTCATTCAAATAAACCAGACCGTTTTGCCAGTCATTAAGCAGACAGGCGCTTACGGCCTTTAGCGCGACGACGGTTAATAACCTGACGTCCAGCTTTAGTAGCCATGCGTGCACGGAAGCCGTGAGTACGCTTACGCTTTAGTACGCTTGGTTGAAATGTTCTTTTCATCGGTCAATCCTGCCAACGCGTTTGATGAATGAAAACATGGCAGAAATGTGCCACGCCAAAAAATAGAGGGCGAATTCTATTGAATTTGTGGGGTTGGATCAATCTCTTTTTAGGATTTATTCAACTTTATTGGAATTATTTCATTAATTTCTGCTTTTTTTCGGTGCATGGACCCTATCTAGCAGGTGGTTCCATTTAATATCGACTTATATAGGTAGTGTATTTCCAAATTGGAAACCTTTAATAAAGGCCACATTTGTAGGTAAGCCTTCTATAACTGTTAACAGCTTGTATAGGTAGCTTGCTAAATGCTTTCATGAAGGAATTTGTCAGAAAAAGCACTTTTCTGTGGATAACTAAGTTATTAACCCTGTTTATAGGCCTTCCGGCAGTGTGTAACTATGGGGATAATAAGTTGGCTAGTTGTGGCTTACCTGAGAGGATGTGTTGGGTAACTCTTTTGTATCCCTCGTATTTACTAGCTTTCCTTGATTAGATTTTTTTTGAAATTGTTCCAAAAAAAGCACTTTGCTGTGTGGATAAGTTGGTAATTAATCGTTAGAATTAGTGCTTCATATAGGTGCTATTTTTACTTTGTCCCTATATTCGGAACTAATAATCATAACTACAGGATAGAAGAAGGGTCTCCCCTCTATGTCGACGGAACTTTGGGCGCGTTGTTTACACAGCCTTCAGGAAGAGTTTCCGGCTCAGCAATACAACACTTGGATTCGACCACTGCAGGTTGCGCCTGAGAGTGCTGAACAGCTGGTATTGGTAGCGCCAAACCGTTTTGTCCGTGATTGGGTAAACGATAAGTTCCTATCGCGTATTCGTCAGGTCGTTAGCGATGTAACTGGCGATATCTCTGTAGAAGTTCTTCTCGAAGTAGCGAATAACCGTGGCGCACCACCAAGACCACGTCCTGCTGCTAACTTTACCCGTCGTCCAATGCCTGCAGCTCCGGCTCCTCAGCCTGCATTTGCTGCAGAACCTGCATTTGTACCTGAGCCTGCTCCTGCAGCTGCGCCTATTTCGGCGCCTGAGCCTGCGGTTGCGGCAGCGCCGATGACTGAACCTGTTCGTGAAGAGGTATTTCAGCCAGCGATGCAGGAATCTGTTCCTGCGCAA